>NZ_VDCY01000038.1 GCF_006517395.1 Terrilactibacillus laevilacticus | reverse complement strand
ATTAGCCCCGGTTTCCCGAAGTTATCCCCGTCTTACAGGCAGGTTGCCCACGTGTTACTCACCCGTCCGCCGCTCATTCCACAAAACGCACCCGAAGGATTGTTTTGCTTCCTGCGCTCGACTTGCATGTATTAGGCACGCCGCCAGCGTTCGTCCTGAGCCAGGATCAAACTCTCCGATGATGCACAGGATGTGCAAATGTCGGTGTTGTCACAGGATGTGACGTTCTTAACCGACTTCCTTTAACAGGTACGAGCGCCGGTGTTGTCACAGGACGTGACGTTCTTAACCGACAATCCATAACCTGTTATAGTCCATTTATAATGAACAAATCATTAAATCGTTTCATTTGATCCATCGCTCTTTTTTCAAAGAAATCAATCGGTGTTACCCGTTTGATATTACGCTTGGCTTTTGTTTAGTTTTCAAAGAACAATCTCTTAATTATTCGCTAATCATTTAAGCGACTTTAATAGTATATAACTATTATTGTCTAATGTCAAGCAAATTAACAAAATAAAAATTTAAAATTGGTGGAGCCTAGCGGGATCGAACCGCTGACCTCCTGCGTGCAAAGCAGGCGCTCTCCCAGCTGAGCTAAGGCCCCATTACTGTTTTTTATATTTGGTGGTCGGGAAGACAGGATTCGAACCTGCGACCCCTTGGTCCCAAACCAAGTGCTCTACCAAGCTGAGCTACTTCCCGTTATGGCGCGCCCTGGAGAACTCGAATCCCCAACCTTCTGATCCGTAGTCAGACGCTCTATCCAATTGAGCTAAGGGCGCAATATATTATGGTGCCGAGGGCCGGACTTGAACCGGCACGGTAGTCACCTACCGCAGGATTTTAAGTCCTGTGCGTCTGCCAATTCCGCCACCCCGGCAAATAAGAAACTCATTAGAACTTAGTAATGGAGCGGAAGACGGGATTCGAACCCGCGACCCCCACCTTGGCAAGGTGATGTTCTACCACTGAACTACTTCCGCATATATTATTTTGTAAGCCTTTTTCTTATGAGAAAAAATGGTGAGCCATGGAGGATTCGAACCTCCGACCCTCTGATTAAAAGTCAGATGCTCTACCAACTGAGCTAATGGCTCAAATTAAATTATACCTGGTGCCGGCCAGAGGACTTGAACCCCCAACCTACTGATTACGATTCAGTTGCTCTACCAATTGAGCTAGGCCGGCTCAATGATGGTGGAGGATGACGGGCTCGAACCGCCGACCCTCTGCTTGTAAGGCAGATGCTCTCCCAGCTGAGCTAATCCTCCGAAATAAATCGCCTAGCGGCGTCCTACTCTTACAGGGGGACAGCCCCCAATTACCATCGGCGCTGAAGAGCTTAACTTCCGTGTTCGAGATGGGAACGGGTGTGACC
>NZ_VDCY01000037.1 GCF_006517395.1 Terrilactibacillus laevilacticus | reverse complement strand
TAAGGTTAATTTTGATGGTGGGAACTTAACCTCAGACTCAGGGTTATTATTGTATAAGGAATTTGATGAAAAAATTGGGCTAAGTCAGTCTATTCAAGAAAACCTACAGGTGAATGATTCGGTTCATCATCGGAAACATGCCAATGATGAGGTCGTCATCCAAAAGATTTATCAACATATTGCTGGTTATCATACGGATGACCATGCCGATGAGTTAAAGCGTGAACCGATGTTTACCACGATTCTGGGTAAGGACCAATTAGCTTCTCAACCTACCCTGTCACGTTTAAATCAAAAATTTGACAAGGTAACGATGAAACAGCTGCAACAGGTCAATCAGATATTGAATGAACGTATTCAAACCATTAAGCCCAGTGATCATTTTGTGTTTGATTTAGATTCAGCGAATTTCACTACCTATGGTCATCAATATGGAAATAAATACAATGCCCACTATCATACTAATGGTTATCATCCTCTTGTCTTATTTGATGGATTAACTGGCGATTGTATTAAAGCCGTTCTCCGAGCCGGCAATGTCTATACTTCTCGCAATGTTGTAGGCTTTGTTGGCCCCGTGATCAAGGACTATAAAAAGATGAGTCCGAATGCACTAATTGCCGTCCGAGGTGACAGTGGCTTCGCTGTTCCTGAACTGTATGAGTTATGTGAAGCACATGAGATGAAGTATGCCATTCGGCTAAAATCCAATAAACGTTTAGTCGCCATGGCTCAAGAAATCGAAAATCAGATTAGTGACCGAATGGACCTCAACAATGGATCTTCCTATGTTTTTTATAAAGAAATGACATACAAAGCAGCGAACTGGAACAAGTCGAGAAGAGTTGTCGTCAAGTTGGAAAGACCCGAGGGCGAACTCTTTTTCCACTATACCTTTATCGTCACGAATTTGAGCTATCGTCCCAAGAATGTCATTAAGTTTTATCAAAACCGTGGGACGATGGAAAACCTCATCAAAGAAGGCAAGAACGGCTTTGCATTTGACCAATTAAGTAGTCCTGATTTTTATACAAATGCGACAAAGTTACAGATATCCGTACTCGCTTACAATTTTGAAAATTGGTTTCGCAGACTTTGTTTGCCAAAAAAGTTGAATAAAGGTACGATGGCAACGGTCAGAATCCAGCTTATAAAAATAGCCGGGAAGGTGATCCGCACAGCGCGTTACACCACCTTCAAATTGTGTAGTAGTTGTTTATACCAAAAAGAATTTTGGTCAACTTTAGCAAAGATTCAAAGACTTCCAGTTTTGGAGTAGCCAACTATACAGAATTTCAAAAAGTGAAATTCTTCATATGGGTGTAGTATGCTCTTTTTTAGGCCTATTAGGAATAAAGTGGAAATACCTAAAAATTAAAATTG
>NZ_VDCY01000036.1 GCF_006517395.1 Terrilactibacillus laevilacticus | reverse complement strand
GGCAGTGTCAATAATTTTGTGTAAATAAGTTTTCGACCTTTTCAGATAAATTGTCACTTGTATTCTAATTGTTCATGTTCATGGATTGTTTTTGATTTATTTGACAGGGCTAGCCCTGTCAAATAAATCAAAATTTCGCGACGACGTGTGCCCTATGATTCTAGCTCTTCAAACATTTTTTCAATTTCTGCACGAGCTTTATTAAAGCCAATATGGCAGCGTGTCGCAAAGCGCTGGTTATAGTCATCAAACTGGGAAACTAAGAAACGTTCCAACGACTCTTCATTTGGAAATTGTTCCTTGCGTTTGGTATATTTCTTGATCTTCTTATTGAATGACTCGATTAAATTTGTAGAGTAGATGCTTCGCCAAATGTCCTTTGGAAAGCTGTAAAATGTCAGTAAATAATTATTTTCACGCAAGGATTTGACGACTTTACTATACGACTTTTTCCATTTTTCACAGAAGGCATCAAGGGCTGCTTGACCTGATTCAGCGTCTTCTGCTTGATGAATCGTTTTAAAATCTTCGCAGATCTCCTGACGATCTCCTACGCGCACTTTATGTGAAATATTGCGTGCTACGTGTACGAGACACGTTTGGTATCTCGCTTTTGGAAAGACGCTTGAAAGAACATCTACCATGCCTTTTAAGCCATCTGAAATGAATAATAGGACGTCTTCTACACCACGACCTTTGATTTCTTCTAGTAGTTCTTGCCAGTTATACGCCGATTCTGTTGGGGCAATCGTATAGGCAAGGACTTCCTTGGAACCATCTTCACGAATTCCAACGGCGATGTATACAGCTTCTTTGGACACGGTATCACGACGTATCGCAATATAGGTTGCATCTAAATAGACGCACACATAGCGATGATGTAGTTGGCGATGATTGAACGCTTCAACCGTTTCAGAAACTGCTTTTGTCATGTTAGAAATGGTCTGTGGCGTATAATGATGACCATACATCTTTTCAATCAGATTTGCGATTTCAGCCATCGTAATTCCTTTTTGAAAGAGGTGAATAACCGTTGACTCTAATGTGTCGTTGGAGCGTTTATAAGGAGCTATCGTCTGTTGCTTAAACTCGCCATTACGATCACGAGGAATCTGGATATTTAAGTCCCCATATTCGGTGTGGAGAGTACGTGAATAAGAGCCATTTCGTGAATTACCAGAGTTGAAACCGATACGGTCATATTTTTCATAATCTAGAAAACTCGTAAGTTCGGTTACCAAGAGCGAGTTGATTGCTTTTTCTAAATGAGAACGAAAAACTTCCGTAATATCTTGTTTTTTTACTAGTGCATCGACGATTTCTGTTGTAAACTGGTTCATAGGGAAGACCTCTTTTCTATGGATGAGTTGTGGTGACTTTATTCTACCAGGAAAAGGTCTTCCTTTTTCATTGTTTTATTCATTTACACAAAATATTTTACACTCTC
>NZ_VDCY01000035.1 GCF_006517395.1 Terrilactibacillus laevilacticus | reverse complement strand
CCTGAATTATTCACCGATTTTCTAAAATACACCGGTATAGGGCTATTTAATCAGCTTTTTCGTTATGCTTTACTGCATGAAATAAATGAAAAAAGAATCCATTTCTGTTAAGGTTAAATCACGACAAATAACCACAGAGAAAGGATTCTTATAATGGCTACTTTACCGCAATTAAAACTTAATTTCAATCAACAAATTAAATTATCAAATGGTGGAGGTTCTCTTTCTTCTGATACGGGTCAATTCCTGTTTAGAGAATTTGATGAAAAACTTGGTTTTTCAAAGACATTGGCCCAACACTTATGTTTGAAGGACACGCGAGCTTACAGCGTCCATTCAAATGAAAATTTGCTTCGTCAAAAGCTGTATCAAATGATTGCCGGGTATGCCCATGATGATGCAGCGGATCACTTAACGACAGATCCTGTGTTTACTCACATGCTTGGCACGCCTGCACTTGCTTCTCAGCCCAGTTTATCTCGTTTTTTTAAGCGTTTTGATAGACAATCCATTGAACAATTGGAACGTGCGAATCAAGCGTTGCTTGATAAAGTGCATACGTTTCGTGAATCAAAAACACTTATTTTTGATTTGGATTCTACGCATTCAGATACCTATGGTAATCAAGAAGATGCAGTCTACAATGCTCATTATGGAACCATCGGCTTTCATCCTTTAGTGGCTTTTGATGGTGTAACAGGCGATTTTCTTAAAGCAAAACTGCGCCCTGGACATGTCTATACGTCAAATGGTGTTGTCGAATTTATTCAACCTCTGATTGAACATTACAATGAGAAATTTCCAGAAACCATCTCATTTGTGCGTGGTGATAGTGGTTTTGCCGTCCCAGCTTTGTATGATTTGTGTGAAAAAGAATCGGTCTTTTACGTCATCCGTCTCAAATCAAATGCCAAACTCCAACAGATTGCGGAAGACCTTCATCCTTCCACGACGCCATCAGATGTCACAAAGGCAGCCTGTTATTTTGAAGAAACAATGTATCAAGCGGCATCATGGTCTAAACCAAGAAAAGTGATTGTAAAATCGGTACGTCCTGCAGGTGAACTATTATTTACCCACGCGTTTATCGTGACCAATTTAGTAGATGCTTTTTCACCAAAGGACATCTTCCTCAAAAAAGAGGGACGATGGAAAACTATATCAAGGAAGCTAAGCATGGTTTCAAATTAGATAAAATGAATAGCCATGCTTTCCAAGTCAACGAAGTCAAGATGATGCTCAGTCTTCTTGTTTATAACTTAACCAACTGGCTACGAACATTGACTTTCCCAAAGGGACAAAAGACGATGCAAATTGAAACCATCCGCACCCGGATTATTAAAGTGGCGAGTAAATTAGTCAAGTCGGGACGTTCCTTATACTTTAAATTATCATCCAGTTTTGTCTATCAGACATTCTTTTGGAAGGTGCTAACCCAAATTCAACAACTACAGCTGGAATAACGCATCCTTTTAACCCTTATTCAAAAATCAAAAGTAAGACCAAGGGATAGGTCTGTCTAAAAACGTTAATTTTAAACAGCTAATTTTGAAACAACCCGTTTAGGACGCAAAATGATCTTAGATCTTTCGAGAAAATAGATAAATAAATC
>NZ_VDCY01000034.1 GCF_006517395.1 Terrilactibacillus laevilacticus | reverse complement strand
GTAAGCCCCCATTCAAACAACGCATACTAAACACGTAGCACCTCTTGTTATGATACATATATCAATCAAAGGAGGTGCTTTTTCTATGCCGCAACAAAAATTAACAATCGTCCCCGTTACATTACATACCGAAAATAAACAATCTTTACCATCCACTTTATCAGAAGAGTCCACAACTAGCATTTGCACGATCAAAACGGCAAACGCTGAAATCTCCTTCTATAGTGGCGTAGATGAGTACGTTATCCAAACCATTATGAGGGAGTTGAAACATCATTGAAGCACGATTATACAAGTGTGAAAAATATCTATATCATTTGTGGAAAAACCGATATGCGAAAAGGAATTGATGGTCTTGCCTCACTGATTCAAGATTCTTTCGAATTAGATCCATATGGCGATTCCATCTTTTTATTTTCTGGATGGAGTAAAGACCGCTATAAATGTTTGTATTTTGATGGTGATGGCTTCGCCATGCTTTATAAGCGTTTGGATAACGGTAAACTTCAATGGCCGAAAAATGAAAATGAGGTACGCAATCTTTCGCAAAAGGAGCTTCGTTGGCTCCTTGAAGGGTTATCCATTCAGCAGCCAAAAGCAATTCAGGCATCACCAAAAGGAGTATTCTAAATCTATTAAAACGTTGATTTGTAGCCATCTTTATCTTCATTCTTCACGTTCCAAATGGTATAATATAACTAACTTATACGAACGAAAAGTGGTGAAAATAAATGGTTAATGTTTCTGAGAATCAATACGAGAAATTAATTCGACTTCTCGAAGAACAATTGGCTAACTCCAATCAACAAAACAAAAATCTCTCGGAGAAGCTCAATAAAACTATTAAACAGAACGAGGCATTAACCGAACAACTTCACCAATTAACAAAACTTCTATTTGGTTCTAAAACAGAAAAATCAAAATACAATGCTCCCGATGGGCAGGTATCCTTATTTGAGGATGACCCGTCTTTTAATGATTCTGAGCACACAGAAGAACAAAGCCAACAGTTGATCTCTTATACTGTTGTACGAAAAGTTCATAAGAAAAAAAGAAATGATTCATTGCGTGATGATGTGGAAGTAGAGGAGGTTCATCATCACCCAGAAAGTACAATTTGTGACTGTTGCCAACATCAAATGTCTGAAATCGGTGGTACGCTTGTCCGTGAAGAGGCCAAATTTATTCCTGCAAAGATGATGAAGGTGCAGCATATTGAACATGCATATGAATGTAAAAACTGTAAAGCAGATTCATCTCTTCCAGCACAAATTAAACGTGGGAAAGTACCTCAACCAGCCATTCAACGAAGTATCGCTAGTCCGAGCGTACTTGCCAAAGTAATCTATGATAAGTTTTCACAGTACTTGCCCCTTTACCGTCAGGTAAATGAATGGGAACGTTATGGGCTAAATACGAATGATAAAAATCTTTCTAATTGGGTCATTCGAGTAGCACACGATTGGCTATTGCCTATTTATGAACTAATGAAAGTGATAATGATGGCTAAATCCATCTTGCATATCGATGAAACTTATTCACAAATTATTAATCGATCTGATGGAAAATCTGGTCAATCCAACGCCTATAATTGGGTATATCGAAGTGTTCCAAGTCAAGGACCACCGATTGTTCTGTTTCAAAGTTCACTATCACGCGCTCGTTCAGTTCTTGAAAGTTTCATTGAAGATTATTCGGGAACCATTGTCTGTGATGGTTATTCTGCATATGACAAAATTGATGGAGTCACATTCGCAAATTGCTGGGCTCACGTTCGCCGTTATTGGCTTAAAGTGGAAAGCAACAATGGTCGAATAGGTGTAAAATATTGTGATGATTTATATCGACTCGAAAGGAAATTTAAGCACTTGCCTCCAAGCAAACGCAGAAAAAAACGGCAAAAGTACTCGAAACCAATTGTGGAGGAATTCCTTAACTGGGTTGAAACATCACCATTCTTTGGAAAAAATGCGCTTGCGAAGGCAGCAGAATACACACTGAATAGAGCTGATGGATTAAAGGAATTTTTATATGATGGTCGCATTGAAATCGATAATAATCCAGCCGAAAATGCCATCCGTCCTAATGTTTTGGGTAGAAAAAACTGGCTATTCTCTGTCAGCGAAGCTGGTGCAAAGGCAAATGCTATTTGTTTGAGTATCGCAGAAACAGCCAAAGCTAATGGCATTGATTTCTACGAATACTTAAAGAAGATTTTGACGGATTTACCGAATCTCGCCATCCATCAAAACCCTAAAATTTTAAATCAATACATGCCATGGTCAAAAATGATTCAGGCAGAATGTAGTAAGTAATTGAAATAGCCGTATATTTGATTTGAGAAAATCATGATATACGGCCATTTGCGATGCGTACCGTAAAGGTGCGCATATTTTTATAGTTCGGGCTTACA
>NZ_VDCY01000033.1 GCF_006517395.1 Terrilactibacillus laevilacticus | reverse complement strand
TTTTTCATTTATTTCATGCAGTAAAGCATAACGAAAAAGCTGATTAAATAGCCCTATACCGGTGTATTTTAGAAAATCGGTGAATAATTCAGGAGTACTGAAGTTTGCAACTTGATAATGCACCGGTTCTGACTCGTTTTTTTAATCCTCTTAAGATGGTTCGTTAATTTTGTCTTGTAACCTTTTAATTAAATTGTTACACCACGTTATATAGAGTTTTTCATATTCAATTCCAAATTCCACGACAGATATACTCGACAGAATAGGATCATATGGATTAGAAAGATCCAGAATTTCGTTGAGCTCATTTATCTTCTCTAGATATATCGTTAATTTTCCTTCATGCTCCTTCTTTTTCTCCCTTAATTGAGGTATCATTTCTTCAGGTTTAACAAGCCACGAATTGTAAGCCTTCAAAAGGAATTCATCCCGTATGATTTCTGGTTTAGTAGGTTCGATGGTCCAACGAATAAGTTCTTGCCGCCCGTTTTCTGTAATCTGATATACTTTTCGAGCAGGACGATAATCCTTTTGCTCTACTCCATAGAGAGCGACTAATCCTTCATCATCCATCTTAGCCAATTCAGGATATACTTGATTGCTCCCAGCTTTCCAGAACGGACCCATTCGACTATTCATTTGCTGTTTAATATCGTATCCGCTAAGGGGTTCGCGCGCCAGTAATGTAAGCATGGCATAACGAAACGAACTCATATAACCACTCCATTTTCCTAAGTTGATTTTATAGGTTCATTTTAACATATATTTGAATTTTATTTTATCATCAAAATTAAAAAACATAGGTTAAAAATAACCTATGTTTTTATTGATTTATAAAATATCATGTGTTAAATTTGTTATAGGTTAAAATTAACCTATATCCATTTAAAGAGGAGAGAATGTTATGGCAAAAGGTTCGCTAATGGTCGGTTGGGGAGAAATCATACCAGGGCGTGAGAAAGTGGCGCAGGCTACGCTCGATAATGCTATGCAATACTGTATTCACTTACAACAAAAAGGAAAAATTGACCGTTTTGAGGTCGTTGCTCTTGAGCCTCACGGTAGTGATCTCAGTGGCTTCGTCCTTATTACTGGGGACAAAGAGACTGTGGCTCAACTACGAGTAGAAGACGAGTTTGTCTCAATTATGGTTGGGGTGCAATTAGTTCATCGAAATGTAAGGGTGGTTGGTGCCTATACAGGTGCTGAGATGCAATCATGGTTCGCGATGTGGGACGATCAAGAAGAGAAACTACTCGGTGAATAATGGTTGTAAAGAAATTATTGTTCTTTAAAGATAGAGAATATTAATTCAAAACGTAAAAGGTTGTTGTAGTAAATGAAGGGTTGGTTGTACCAAAAAAGATAGATGTAAACAGTATTCTACCTGTTCATCTATCTTTTTTATTTCCTCTTATATCATGTATAACATGATATATAACCCTGAAAATATTAAATCATTTCATTTATACCGCCTTATCGGGCTAGTCAAGACTCCAAACCCAAGATTCTGAGTATCCAATCTATAGTGAAAGTTAGTTTGATGAGATAAAATTAATTTTAAACAAAGAGATGACTCTGATATTAGTTGGGAACCCTGATGCCCTGATGTGATAAGAATATTATAATGTTTATAATGTCACACTTTATAGAAGTATTTTGTTTAAGTTAAACAATGACTTTTAAGTATTAATGGATTATTATTGGTGTATAAATCAATCAATATTGTCTTAAGAAGGGAGTTTTAGATTATAAATTCAGAAAAATATCAGTTTTTCCAAGAGTGAGAAAATTTAGTTATAACATCCAAGATAAAGCATACATTTCCCTGAGGGTAGGAGAACGAAAGTATAAGGAGAGTTGAGAATGGATGTAAAAAATCAACCTGGAATAATTGTTTCACTCGGTTTACAACACATGCTTGCTATGTATGCTGGTGCTGTCGTTGTTCCTCTTATTGTTGGTGGTGCTATTGGTTTAAAAGGAGCCATGCTCGCTTATTTAGTTTCCATTGACCTTGCTGCTTGTGGACTCGCAACATTACTTCAAGTATGGAAAAATAGGTTTTTCGGAATTGGCTTACCCGTCGTCTTGGGATGTACATTTACAGCGGTAACGCCAATGATAGTTATTGGGAAAAAGTATGGTATTGAAGGTGTATGTGGATCAATTATAGGGGCCGGAATTATATTATTTGGTTTATCTTTTATTCTTGGTAAGATAGTCAAGTTTGTATCACCTGTTGTTATTGGCTCAGTTGTTGTGATTATTGGATTGACTCTGATTCCAGTTGCAATTAATAATGTCGGCGGTGGACAAGGGGCTCCAAACTTCGGAAATCCTAAAAACTTATTATTGGCTTTTGGTGTTTTATTATTTATTGTCTTAATGAATCGCTTATTTACAGGCTTTCTACGATCAATTTCCATCCTTCTTGGAATTATCGTTGGCACCATTGCAGCAAGTTTTATAGGAATGGTTGATTTTACACCTGTAGGAGAAGCCCACTGGTTCCAAATTCTTAAACCATTTAGCTTTGGCATGCCAACATTTCATATTGACGCCATCATAACCATGACTATTGTTGTTCTTGTAAGTTTAATTGAGTCAACGGGTGTATACTTTGCGTTAAGTAAAATTTGTCAGGTACCTATTAATAATAAACTAATGGAAAAAGGGTATCGGGCAGAAAGTTTAGCTGTCGTTGTCGGCGGTCTATTTAACGCTTTCCCATATACGACATTCTCTCAAAATTTAGGTCTTGTTCAAATGACGAAGGTAAAGTCAAGAAGCGTTATCGTCGTTTGTGGTGTTATTTTGATTGTAGTTGGTTTTATTCCTAAAATCGGCGTAATGACAACAATTATACCTAATGCTGTTCTTGGTGGAGCGATGATCGCAATGTTTGGTATGGTTGTTTCAGCAGGAATAAAAATGTTAAGTGAAATCGACTTCTCTAAAAATGAAAATTTATTGATCATTGCTTGTTCAGTTGGTTTGGGACTTGGAGTTACAGTCCAACCCCAATTATTCTCTAAATTGCCAAGCTACATTCAAATCGTTACCAATAACGGGGTTGTAGCGGGAGCTTTGATGGCTATTATTTTGCAAATCATCTTTAATTTTAATAAAAGTAAATTAGACGAGAAAGACATAAATGAAGAAAAACAAGATGCACAAATCATTTAGTACTCTATTAAGTTTTAATTTGATATTTTTGATATTGGAATGCAGTTACCTATTGTTTGGTTATTGCATTCCTTTTTAGCAAGGAAATAAATGTTAAATCGGGTTTTGTATTGAATATAGAGAATCGATATATGATATATAAAGGAAAAGATTGAATTCAATTCCCCAAATTACTATATAAATCAAATCACGTGTATAAAAACACAATTTTTTGTAGAAAAGATTGATTTTTGAAAATAGATATGTTACATTAGCAAACGTCGCTCAATTAAACAATTAAATGACTCAAAAAAGTTGTTGACATGATTGTTTAATGGAGTTACAATATAAAGGTTGCTGTTGTGAAGCGACAATAAGAAATAAAAAAATCTATTGACAATGACTTTTGAGTTTGATAAACTTTAAAAGTTGCTGTTACGAATAGACATCAACTAATGAAAAAAGTTATTGACGTCGACTTTTGAATATGATAGGATATAAAAGTTAATGTTGAAAAACATTAGTTTAAGAGATTGTTCTTTGAAAACTAAACAAAAGCCAAGCGTAATATCAAACGGGTAACACCGATTGATTTCTTTGAAAAAAGAGCGATGGATCAAA
>NZ_VDCY01000032.1:1737-4691 GCF_006517395.1 Terrilactibacillus laevilacticus | reverse complement strand
CGTGTCACCACGCTTCCACCTCAGACCTATCAACCTCATCATCTCTAAGGGGTCTTACTAACTTAAAGTTATGGGAAATCTCATCTTGAGGGGGGCTTCATGCTTAGATGCTTTCAGCACTTATCCCGTCCACACATAGCTACCCAGCGATGCTCCTGGCGGAACAACTGGTACACCAGCGGTGTGTCCATCCCGGTCCTCTCGTACTAAGGACAGCTCCTCTCAAACTTCCTACGCCCGCGACGGATAGGGACCGAACTGTCTCACGACGTTCTGAACCCAGCTCGCGTACCGCTTTAATGGGCGAACAGCCCAACCCTTGGGACCTACTTCAGCCCCAGGATGCGATGAGCCGACATCGAGGTGCCAAACCTCCCCGTCGATGTGGACTCTTGGGGGAGATAAGCCTGTTATCCCCAGGGTAGCTTTTATCCGTTGAGCGATGGCCCTTCCATGCGGTGCCACCGGATCACTAAGCCCGACTTTCGTCCCTGCTCGACTTGTAGGTCTCGCAGTCAAGCTCCCTTGTGCCTTTACACTCTGCGAATGATTTCCAACCATTCTGAGGGAACCTTTGGGCGCCTCCGTTACATTTTAGGAGGCGACCGCCCCAGTCAAACTGCCCACCTGACACTGTCTCCGAACCGGATCACGGTCCAGGGTTAGAATGTCAGTACCGTCAGGGTAGTATCCCACCGATGCCTCCACCGAACCTGGCGGTCCGGCTTCAAAGGCTCCTACCTATCCTGTACAAACGATACCAACATCCAATATCAAGCTGCAGTAAAGCTCCATGGGGTCTTTCCGTCCTGTCGCGGGTAACCTGCATCTTCACAGGTACTATAATTTCACCGGGTCTCTCGTTGAGACAGTATCCAAATCGTTACACCTTTCGTGCGGGTCGGAACTTACCCGACAAGGAATTTCGCTACCTTAGGACCGTTATAGTTACGGCCGCCGTTTACTGGGGCTTCAATTCAAAGCTTCTCCCATAAGGGATAACCTCTCCTCTTAACCTTCCAGCACCGGGCAGGTGTCAGCCCCTATACATCACCTTACGGTTTCGCAGAGACCTGTGTTTTTGGTAAACAGTCGCTTGGATCTTTTCACTGCGGCTCACATCGGACGAAAGTCCGAATGAGCACCCCTTCTCCCGAAGTTACGGGGTCATTTTGCCGAGTTCCTTAACGAGAGTTCTCCCGAGCGTCTTAGAATTCTCTTCTCGCCTACCTGTGTCGGTTTGGGGTACGGGTACCATACAGACTCGCTAGAGGCTTTTCTTGGCAGTGTAGGATCAGACCCTTCGGTACTAAATTTCCCTCCTCATCACAGCTCAGCCTTTATGGCTATGGGATTTCCCTCATAGTCAGCCTAACTGCTTGAACGTGCACATCCAATCGCACGCTGGTCCTACCTTCCTGCGTCCCCCCATCACTCAAACGTCTGATGGTAGTACAGGAATATCAACCTGTTGTCCATCGCCTACGCCTTTCGGCCTCGGCTTAGGTCCCGACTAACCCTGAGCGGACGAACCTTCCTCAGGAACCCTTAGGCTTTCGACGGAGGGGATTCTCACCCCTCTTTTCGTTACTCATACCGGCATTCTCACTTCTAAGCGCTCCAATAGACCTTCCAGTCTACCTTCACAGCCCTTAGAACGCTCCCCTACCATGACCATAAGGTCATCCACAGCTTCGGTGATACGTTTAGCCCCGTTACATTTTCGGCGCGGCGCCACTCGACCAGTGAGCTATTACGCACTCTTTAAATGGTGGCTGCTTCTGAGCCAACATCCTGGTTGTCTGTGCAACGCCACATCCTTTGCCACTTAACGTATACTTTGGGACCTTAGCTGGTGGTCTGGGCTGTTTCCCTTTCGACGACGGATCTTATCACTCGCCGTCTGACTCCCGAGGCTAAGTCGTTGGCATTCGGAGTTTGACTGAACTCGGTAACCCTGTGGGGGCCCCTTATTCAATCAGTGCTCTACCTCCAAGACTCATATCCCTCGAGGCTAGCCCTAAAGCTATTTCGGGGAGAACCAGCTATCTCCGTGTTCGATTGGCATTTCACCCCTACCCACACCTCATCCCCGCACTTTTCAACGTGCGTGGGTTCGGGCCTCCATTCAGTGTTACCTGAACTTCACCCTGGACATGGGTAGATCACACGGTTTCGGGTCTACAACCATAAACTTATTCGCCCTATTCAGACTCGCTTTCGCTGCGGCTCCGCCTCTTCAGCTTAACCTTGCTTATGATCGTAACTCGCCGGTCCATTCTACAAAAGGTACGCTGTCACCCTCTAAGGGGCTCCAACTACTTGTAAGCACACGGTTTCAGGATCTCTTTCACTCCCCTTCCGGGGTGCTTTTCACCTTTCCCTCACGGTACTGGTTCACTATCGGTCACTAGGGAGTATTTAGCCTTGGGAGATGGTCCTCCCGGATTCCGACGGGGTTTCACGTGTCCCGCCGTACTCAGGATTCACTCAGGGAGAGTGTGAGATTTAGGCTACAGGGCTGTTACCTTCTCTGGCTAGCCTTTCCAGACTGCTTCGCCTATCCCACACTTTTCTTACTCCACAAAAGAGTGTCCTACAACCCCAAAGGGCAAGCCCTTTGGTTTGGGCTGTTTCCGTTTCGCTCGCCACTACTCAGGAAATCGCATTTGCTTTCTCTTCCTCCGGGTACTAAGATGTTTCAGTTCCCCGGGTCTGCCTTACATCACCTATGGATTCAGTGATGCATCCTATCCGTTAGGATAGGGGGTTCCCCCATTCGGAAATCTCCGGATCAAAGCTTACTTACAGCTCCCCGAAGCATATCGGTGTTCGTTCCGTCCTTCATCGGCTCCTAGTGCCAAGGCATCCACCGTGCGCTCTTACTTACTTAACCACTTCATGTTTATGTCTTGACGCATTTCTTTCACTATCCAGTTTTCAAGGATCACAGG
>NZ_VDCY01000032.1:0-1482 GCF_006517395.1 Terrilactibacillus laevilacticus | reverse complement strand
CTAGTTCCTTAGAAAGGAGGTGATCCAGCCGCACCTTCCGATACGGCTACCTTGTTACGACTTCACCCCAATCATTTGTCCCACCTTCGGCGGCTGGCCCCAAAAGGTTACCTCACCGACTTCGGGTGTTACAAACTCTCGTGGTGTGACGGGCGGTGTGTACAAGGCCCGGGAACGGATTCACCGCGGCATGCTGATCCGCGATTACTAGCAATTCCGGCTTCATGCAGGCGAGTTGCAGCCTGCAATCCGAACTGAGAATGGCTTTATGGGATTGGCTCGGCCTCGCGGCTTCGCTGCCCTTTGTACCATCCATTGTAGCACGTGTGTAGCCCAGGTCATAAGGGGCATGATGATTTGACGTCATCCCCACCTTCCTCCGGTTTGTCACCGGCAGTCACCTTAGAGTGCCCAACTGAATGCTGGCAACTAAGATCAAGGGTTGCGCTCGTTGCGGGACTTAACCCAACATCTCACGACACGAGCTGACGACAACCATGCACCACCTGTCACTCTGTCCCCCGAAGGGGAACGGCCTATCTCTAGGCTTGTCAGAGGATGTCAAGACCTGGTAAGGTTCTTCGCGTTGCTTCGAATTAAACCACATGCTCCACTGCTTGTGCGGGCCCCCGTCAATTCCTTTGAGTTTCAACCTTGCGGTCGTACTCCCCAGGCGGAGTGCTTAATGTGTTAACTTCAGCACTAAGGGTTGGACCCCCTAACACCTAGCACTCATCGTTTACGGCGTGGACTACCAGGGTATCTAATCCTGTTTGCTCCCCACGCTTTCGCGCCTCAGCGTCAGTTACAGACCAGAGAGCCGCCTTCGCCACTGGTATTCCTCCACATCTCTACGCATTTCACCGCTACACGTGGAATTCTACTCTCCTCTTCTGTACTCAAGTTTCCCAGTTTCCAATGACCCTCCCCAGTTGAGCTGGGGGCTTTCACATCAGACTTAAGAAACCGCCTGCGCGCGCTTTACGCCCAATAATTCCGGACAACGCTTGCCACCTACGTATTACCGCGGCTGCTGGCACGTAGTTAGCCGTGGCTTTCTGGTTAGATACCGTCACAGTACCATCATTTCCTATGATACCTATTCTTCTCTAACAACAGAGCTTTACGATCCGAAAACCTTCATCACTCACGCGGCGTTGCTCCGTCAGACTTTCGTCCATTGCGGAAGATTCCCTACTGCTGCCTCCCGTAGGAGTCTGGGCCGTGTCTCAGTCCCAGTGTGGCCGATCACCCTCTCAGGTCGGCTATGTATCGTCGCCTTGGTGAGCCATTACCTCACCAACTAGCTAATACACCGCGGGCCCATCTGTAAGCGATGGCAGAACCATCTTTTACCCTTGCATCATGCGATGCAAAAGATTACCCGGTATTAGCCCCGGTTTCCCGAAGTTATCCCCGTCTTACAGGCAGGTTGCCCACGTGTTACTCACCCGTCCGCCGCTCATTCCACAAAACGCACCC
>NZ_VDCY01000031.1 GCF_006517395.1 Terrilactibacillus laevilacticus | reverse complement strand
TTTACCATTCTCCCACACACTTTTCCCTTGAAATTCTCTAAAGACATGATCTAAGTGCATCCGAATAAGGTTTTGAGTAGCTGTTCGCTCTTGGACCAATGTTCGCCGTGCTCGGGTGAGTTTTTGTAATGTATTAATTTGTCCCGAAGGGAGTTCGTTAGATGTTCCTCTACCATTAATCAAAGATTGTACAATCGCCATTAAATCTAAATTATCCGTCTTTGACCAGTTAAGTAAGGCTTGACGTTCTTGTGCTGTAGTTGCCGCATTAACAATTCGAACATGGTAACCTTCTTGATGGCAGTTTCGTACAAGGTCTTCATAATAATGTCCTGTTGTCTCAATGCCCACGACGACAGCCCTAAATCCATGCCGTTCCACTTCTTTATTCACGTTTTTTTTAATCTTGTCTAAGCCCGTTAAAGAAGCATCAAATTCAAAAGGTTTCACTAAAACATCCCCGTAAAATGTACAAAGAATGGCTTTGTGAGTAAACTTAGCTGCATCAATGGCAACCATTAAAATACGATCTGTACCTGTGTCTCTAACAAATTGTGCCCATCGACTTCCATTTTTACCTTGAATATGATTGAATAATGAATGTACCATCGTTTTCACTCCTTGTGCTGAGGTTTAAGTAATTGGAAGTTCTGTGATAGGTCCTTCTATTTTACTATGAAAACGGTGGTCTTTCTTTTAATTTTGATCTATTTACTACACTAGGCACCTATATTAAAGCAAATGGTTTCAAAATATGAAAGTGGAAAGAGTGAACCAAGTTTCGAAAAATATCTACAGTTAATTGATATATTAGGGTACCCACGTGAATTTTTCTATACGGCTGATATACACATTATTGAAAATGAAGGAACTTTTTTTAGATCTAGGTTAACAGCAACCCAGAAGTCTAAGGAGCCTGCCTCCATTGCACTAAAATATTCAGTTATTGTACGGGGTTTTTTGGAACAATATATTGATTTCCCTGTTTTACATAACAGAGAAATTTATGAAGATAAAGATGATCCTGAAGAAATTGCCATTAGTATCCGCCAGTCAATGAATTTAGGGTTAGAACCAATTCATGACATTATTGAAGTTGCCGAATTAATGGGCTTCACAGTTATTAATATGGAGTATCATTACTACAGGTGAGTCAGGTTCGTTTTATAGACAACAATTTAGTATTGCTCATGAAATAGGTCACTGGGTTCTCCATCAAAATATTAATCCTCAAGAATTAGATAAAGACGAGTATAAGATCATGGAGGATGAGGCTAATAGAATTGCATCAATATTTCTTTTGCCAAAAGAGTCCTTTGGAGAAGAATTAAGGTCTAAAATAGTAGATGAAATAGACACATACTATAATTTGAAGCGAAGATGGAATGTTTCAATAGCAGCTATGATTAAGCGAGCTAGAGATTTGAATATAATTTCTATTGATCAAGAAGTGAAATTATTTAAACAAATGCATTATAGAAAATGGAGGAATCCAAAGCCATTTGATGTAGAAACAAAAGTAACTCTACCTGTTGCATTAAAACAATCCTTAGAATTGTTAATTGATGAAAATATCTTACAAGGACATGAAATACCGTTGAAGATTGCTGAGCAATATAATCTTTATCTTACACCAAAAATGTTAGCAATGATTTGTGGAGTCGAACCAGCATTGTTTAATGATAATACTCAATCTAAAATTGTCTTGAAAATTAAAGATTTTAAACAAAAGCAAAGTAGCTAATTAATTATGACATGAAACATTATTTATCTTTTAGAGTGCGAAAATTACCATATTATCGCACTCTTTTAGTTACCGTTAAATAAGGCAACCTTCCTCGTAAGTTGTACATTATTTATAATTAACCTTATATTTCCTTTTGCCATGGTACAATAGTATTAAATAAGAATCATATTGATAGATTTTAAGGGGGATAAGAATGTTTATTGATTTTGGAAAGTTAAATGGTAATAATTCAGTGGATACAGTATTAGATCCTAGGGAAATATTTGATGTATTGCCTGAAAAAGACGAAAAATATGAAGAGTATTTAAGGGATGTCCAAACTGAAGTTTTGAATAAATGGTATAACGAAAATAAAGATAAAAAAGATGTTATAGTCAAAATGAATACTGGAAGTGGTAAAACAGTTGTTGGGCTATTAATATTAAAGAGTTGCCTTAATGAAAAAAAAGGCCCTGCAGTTTACGTTGTTCCTGATCCTTACTTAGTTAAACAAGTAATAGAGGAAGCAAAGTGCTTAGGGATAGAAGTCACAGAAAGAACAGATGATCCAAGCTTTTTAAAAGGTGAGTCAATACTAGTTATTAATATCTTTAAATTAATTAACGGCAAATCAGTTTTTGGAGTAGAACAAATTGATATTCATATTGGTAGCATTATTATTGATGATGCACACGCTTGCTTAGATATTGCTGAAACTCAATTCTCGATTAATATACCAAGTGAAACAAGTGTTTATAAGGAACTACTAAACTTATTTAGAGAAAGCCTTAAACAACAGTCCGAGGTAGGTTTAATGGAGCTTGAAGCTGGTGACCCAAATGCAAATAGGATTGTTCCTTTTTGGACTTGGAATGAAAAAAAGAGCGATATTATAAGACTTTTACATAGTAATAAAGACAGCAATGAAGAAAATTTAAAATCTCTGAAATTTGGGTGGCCACTATTAAAAAACAACATAGAGTTATGTAACTGTGTCATAGGTAGTGATAGCATTGAAATATCACCAAAGTTTTTACCCATACATAATATTCCGAGTTTCCAAAATGCACAAAGAAGAATATTTATGAGTGCAACCATTTCGGATGATACTGTTTTAGTTTCACATTTTAATATTAATCAAACTACTATTAATCAGTCTATTACACCAAATAGTTCAAATGATATCGGTGAGAGAATGATAATTATTCCTCAAGAATTAAATACAGAAATAAGTGATGTTCACCTAAAGTCTTTTTATAAAGACCTTTCTTGTAAACATAATGTAGTCATTATAGTTCCTTCTAATTACAGAGCAAGGTTTTGGGAAGACGTAGCAGATAAAATATTAAATTCGAGAAATTTATATAGTGGTGTTGCAGAATTGAAAAATGGTCATGTTGGTTTGGTAGTTGTAATTAATAAATATGATGGAATTGACTTACCAAAAACTGCCTGTAGTGTTCTGGTAATAGATGGTTTACCTGATGTTAGAAGGAAAATTGATAAAATAGAACAAGGGGCATTACAAGGTAGTGATTTACTTCTTAATGGTACTATACAGAAAATTGAACAAGGCATGGGAAGAGGAATTCGTTCGAAGGATGACTATTGTGTAGTATTTCTAATGGGAAGGTCACTAGTAAGTCACTTATACGTATATGGAGCAATAGATAAATTTACTTCAGCTACTAGTAAACAAATAGAGCTTTCATCGCAATTATCTAAACAATTAAGAGGGAAAAGCCTTGAAGACCTTAGAGAAGTAATTAATTACTCTTTAGAGAGAAATAAAGAGTGGATAAAAACCTCAAGAGGTGCATTGGTTAAAGTAAAATATGATTCTAGTGTCCGATTTGGTGAAACAACTGTACTAGAAAGAACTGCCTATAATAATGCCTTAAACAAAAATTATAGAGAAGCTACTAGAATAATGTTAGAAGCAGTAAATAAAGAAGAAAATAATATCATAAGAGGGTTTTTAAAACAAAAACTTTCGGAATACTTACATTTCTATGACCCTGTAGAAGCACAGCAAACATTAATGTCTGCTGTTAATGATAATAGCCAAGTAGTTCACCCTATTGAAGGCATTCAATACAATAAATTACTGCCTAGCGACACTTCACAAGCACAAGGACTAGTGAATTTCATTAGAAGTAGGTTTAGTGATCCAAATAAATATATTTTGTTTGTAAATAAATTAATTGATCAATTGATTTTCTTACCTAATACAGCCAATGTTTTTGAACAAGCATTTATGGATTTGGCCTATGTTATAGGGTTTACGGGACAAAGACCTGAAAAGGAATTTAAAAAGGGACCAGATAATCTATGGTCTATTGGCAATTCTGAATATTATGTCGTTGAGTGCAAGAATGGTGCTATTGCTGAGCAAATTAGTAAGCATGATTGTAACCAGTTAAATGGTTCAATTAACTGGTTTCTAGAAAGATATGACGAATCAAATACATTGGTCCCTATAATGATTCATAAGTCAAATAAATTTGAGTTTGCAGCATCACCTCATAAAAATATAAGAATAATTAATGAATCATCTTTAAATCAGCTTAAAACAAATTTAAGTGAACTGGCGAAAGGGGTAACAGCAAATTTAAATGACATTAATAAAGTAGATGATTTGCTAAAAACTTATAACTTTACACCAGAGAATTTTATTACCAAATACACAATAGAATACAAATAACCGTTTGTTTATAATACAAACAAAACTAGGACAAAAGTAAAGCCTTTGTTAGCTATTTAAAATCCCGTTCATTTTATAAGAGCGGGATTTTAATATTACTATAGATCCTGAAAAGCTAAAGGTAGAATAATCAAATACATGAAGGACGGTGATAAAAAGTGGGAAATAGTAATAAAGTAATAGATATAAATATAAATGATAAATTAGCAATGTACATAAATGATTGTTTAAGGATGTACAGTTTGGCTGGATTAATTGCATAATAGTCTAGAGGTGATGATGATGCATATACCAGTCAATCTAAATACAAACATTGAGATTAAAAGACTCATAGATTCACCAAAATTAAAACTATTAATGGAGAGCTTAAAAATGAAGATAAATAAAAGCCGATTAGCTCGAGACATGGGCGTTGATCGAAGAACAATTGATAGATATCTCAACGGTGATCATCCAACAACATCTAGAAAGCGATCGTCCAAAATTGATGATTACTATGACGTTATATCGTTATTGTTATCTGATGAATCAAAACAAATCTTTTACTACAAGAGGGTTTTATGGCAGTACTTAAAAGATAATCACGGCTTAGATTGTGCACAATCTACGTTTAGAGCCTATATTTCTAAAAAGCCTGAATTTAACAGTTACTTTGTTTCAGACAAACGGAAAAAATCAAATGAACCTGTGATCCGTTATGAAACACCACCAGCTGAACAAGCCCAATTGGATTGGAAAGAGAACATTCGCTATTTAACCAAAGACGGTGATGTTTTATATGTGAATGTGGGTGTCTTACTGCTTTCTTATTCAAGGTTCCGAGCCTTTCATTTATCCATTTCCAAATCTCAAAGTGTTTTATTATCGTTTCTTATAGAGAGTTTTGAAGCGTTTGGTGGGGTCCCAAAATGTATAGTGACAGATAACATGAAAACAGTCATGGATGAGCCGAGAACAACCTATCAAAAAGGAAAGGTGAATGAACGTTTTTATCAATTCGCCAAAGATTGTGGATTTAATGTCCATCCATGCCTAGCAGGACGACCGAGAACAAAGGGTAAAGTGGAAACACCGATGAAATATATTGATGAAATTCATGCTTATCAAGGTCAATTTAATTATGAAGAACTTCATCAGTTTGTCCAAAGACTCTGTCAACCATAGTTATCATCAAGGAACAGGAAAAGTTCCAATTCTGGCATATAAAAAAGAAAAAAACCTCTTATCGCCTTTACCGAATAAACGAATAAGAGATTTCTATAAAATTGATCATCACCTTGTGAAAGTGAACACATCTAATATGATCACTTATAAGTCTAACCAATATTCAGTGCCCGCTGGATACATCGGAAAAACCGTCGGTTTACAAGTTTATGATAACCATATATATGTTTATTATAACACGGAATGTATTACAGAACACGTCATTAGTCAACTGAAAATTAACTATAGGAGAGATCACTACATCGAGACACTAACAACAAGTCTTCCTCATACTGAAAATATTGAAGAGATGGCTAAGAAAAATTTAGAGGCCATTGACGAGGCGTATAAAAATGAATAGTAGTTATGTCAAACTCATACAGAATTTAGAGTATCTAAAGTTGAAACAAATGATGGTTCATCTTGATGAAACGATTGATTTTATGACAAAAAATGAACTCTCTTTTGTCGAGACATTGATTAAATTAACAGATTATGAAATTGATATGAGAGAAGTCAATATGGTGAGGTCAATGGTAAAGGTAGGAGCTTTCCCTCATCAAAAAGAAATTAAAGACTTTGATTTCGATTTTCAACCATCGATAACAAACAACAGATATTGGACTTTACTACATTACGCTTTCTTGAATTAAAAGAAAACATCGTTTTCTTAGGTACGAGTGGTGTAGGGAAAACGCATTTAGCCACCTCCATTGGCATCGCGGCTGCCAAAAAAAGAACAAGTACGTATTTCATTAAATGTCATGATTTAATTCTTAATCTGAAGAGAGCGAAGCTCGAAAACCGACTGGAAAATCGATTAAAACATTACGCAAAATATAAACTGCTTATTATTGATGAGATCGGTTATTTACCGATAGATGAAGATGAGGCTAAACTATTTTTCCAACTCATTGATTTAAGATATGAAAAGAAAAGTACCATATTAACAACAAACGCAAGTTTCAAATCGTGGGGTGAAATCTTTCAGGATCCAAAGCTCGCAAATGCAATACTAGATCGAATCCTCCACCATGCCACAGTTGTTAATATCATTGGTGACTCATATCGTTTGAAAGATCATCTTGATAAAGAAAAGTAACAAATTTGTACATTCTTAAACGATCAAAAGTGTACATTTATATATTGACATTTATAGATACTTTTCTTCCCGGCTAATAATAGTCGATAATTCTCTCTGTTCATCTGCGGTTATTTTCAGTAACTCGATAATTTTGTTGTTTGTATAGTTGTAACCATTAGCCTTAAAGCACTTTTCGCGGGTACGCAGGATTGCTTCTTCGTCATGAAGGTTCTCCCATGCCTTTTCGGCACTCTTAGTAGCTTGAATTACTTCCTCGTCATCTAAAGGTAACAAAAAAGTATCATTGAAACTCAAGGTATCTTCTAGAGCTTCCTTAGAATCGGATTTATAGCAGCATGTCCAGTAACGATATAAGAAGCAAGTTATTTCACGAATACATATCCGCATGCCTGTCACCGCTCGAAATTTGGTGAATGTTGTCGAAGTGCCAGCGTATAATGGTAAATAAGTCAAGGGTTAAATTCCCTTAAAAAAGACCGACCTTAACTAAAACTCTCAATTCCATTTTTTTGAAAAGTACAACTCTCACAGAACAGGATAAAGAACGTCTCTAGAACGTGAAAAGGATCTTGGATTTTCATCCTACAGGGATACCACCTAGCAAGTATAAACTTAAATTTTCACGTATTATTCGTATTTGTAGGACAAGATCCATTTCGCTGACACTCGAGGTCATACGCCTCAGGCACGATGAAACAATGTGATCTAACGTCCTAGGGACGTTCTTATTATTAAAATCAAAAGCTTTACATTTCCAACTATTTGTTCACTAATTAATCTACATTTTTTAAGCTGATGGACAGATTGTTGATAATAAGGTATATCGATCGTAAAATCTTTTGACGCTGTGCTTGTGCAACTTCTTTTTCAATTCATTTAACAACACATAGTCTTCCCGACTGGTCTGATACAATGTTTGATTTCGTATCATGGCAAAAGCTAGACGGATCATACGATTTCCTAAAGCGACATAGGCCTGGCGAGGATGTTTTCCACGCTCTTTTAATTCGAGATATCTCTTTTTCATTTCTGGATTATTTATAGCTAGAGAC
>NZ_VDCY01000030.1 GCF_006517395.1 Terrilactibacillus laevilacticus | reverse complement strand
ATAGACTGACTTAGCCCAATTTTTTCATCAAATTCCTTATACAATAATAACCCTGAGTCTGAGGTTAAGTTCCCACCATCAAAATTAACCTTATTCTTTTGTTGAAGTTAAGTGACTTTTCCGTTACACTTTTCATTATGGAGTCCTCCTTGAATTGTGTTTGTGTCGTTACTTATACAATATCAAAGGAAAGGCTCCTTTTCACTTATTTTGTGAAAAATCAAATATAAATTATTTGTTGATTTAATCGTGTTTTCCAAGGAATTGTGATTCAACTATGAATAATCTAGGATTAAAAATTATACAAAAAAGCTCACAATCTGTGAGCTTTTTTGTATTGAACTTAATTAGCTAAAAAGTTCATCAATCGTTTTAATTTCCTCTTCTGTCAACGAAACATCAAGTGTCTTCAAATTATTTAACACTTGCTCAGAACGTTTAGCACCAGGTATGACAACATCTATAGCAGGACGAGTTAAATACCAAGCAAGAACGATGTGAGCAACATCGACTTGTTTACTTTCGGCTATTGGACGCAGTTTATCCACCTTGGCTAAGTTCTGTACAAATTTTACCCCTTGAAATTCAGGGTTATTTTTTCGTAAATCGTCGAATCTCGTATCTATCGAGTATTTACCTGCTAGGAGTCCAGAAACAAGCGGAAAATAAGGAACAAATGAGATGTTGTGTTCTTGTACATATGGGAATAACTCTTTTTCCGCCTCGCGTTTGAGTAAGTTATACTCTCCTTGATAAACGTCGACGTAACCGTCTTTATTGGCTTCTTTTAATTGATCAATAGAAAAATTAGAGACACCAATAGCACGAATTTTGCCCGCATCTTTCAACTCCTTAAGTGCCCCAACAGCCTCATCTTTTGGAGTCTCTTGATCAGGGAAGTGGATATAATATAAATCAATGACATCGATTTGAAGGCGTTTCAAGCTCTCATCAACTGATTTTTTCAAGAAATCCGGTGAGTTGTCAAAAACGGTGTCTTTTCCTACGAATTTATGAGCGCCTTTTGTGGCGATAACGACTTCTTGGCGTTTTCCTGTTTCTTTAATGACTTGACCTACTAATTCTTCAGATCGTTCCGGTCCATAGATAAAAGCAGTATCCAATAAATTGATGCCATTGTTAATTGCTGTTCGAACAAGGTCTTTTCCTGCTTCTTCATCTAAGTTAGGATACAAGTTGTGTCCACCAACCGCATTTGTGCCGAGTCCAATAGGATTAACGAAAAGTTCTGATTTTCCGAGTTGTACTTTATTTGCCATGTTAGTCACTCACTTTCATAAAGTATTTACAAAGACCATAGCTATGTATGGAATGTAACACTCTATTCATATAACGTATCTACGGTGATAGTCAAATAATTTGCCCTATTATTGGAATGTTATTAGATAAAATAAGGTAAAATGGGTAAAAAAATCATAGGAGCTTCATCTTGCCATACTTTGATAATGACAATAAACGCAAAGTCTTTGATCGAACTTATATCGGAAAACCTGGTGGCTGCATGGCTGTCATCGTCATAATTATTATTGGATTTATTATTTATGATATATTTTAGATAGAAGTTGTTTACAATGTATCTCCAGTTACCTTACGACCAGGATAGAAG
Source organism: Terrilactibacillus laevilacticus (assembly GCF_006517395.1). Taxonomy (GTDB): domain Bacteria; phylum Bacillota; class Bacilli; order Bacillales; family Sporolactobacillaceae; genus Terrilactibacillus; species Terrilactibacillus laevilacticus. The sequence continues at coordinate 6,400 of NZ_VDCY01000030.1, read as the reverse complement.
GCCCGTTCTTCATTCATTGGGTTTTCTTTTGCAGTGATAGAATTTGGGAGAATACGATAAATAGCCGTTTTGCTTCCCAAGGAAGATTGATATTTTTCCACATGATTCTTCGCTAATTTTCGATCGTAATATCCTGGTACATATTTATCTAGCATATGCTGCATGACTTGTGTTGCTTCATTAAGATCTGTGACACGTTCGGTCTGGCCGAATATCATCACGCTCATATAGGCTGTATCAGTGTGAGCTGGAACCGGGTGAGTTATCGTCCCATATTCTTCGCAAACAGTAAAACAAGTTTCGGGATTTTGGCTTAGAATACTTGTTTTTCTCCCAGAATCAGCACCATGAAAGTAAATAACTTCATTAAACCAAACAAAATTAAGAGGAACCACATATGGTGCTTGTTTGTCAGACAACCCTAAAAAACCTATTCGCGCGTTTTCTAAAAAAGACATTATCTTAGTATTATCTTGGCACTCTCGTAAAGAAAAACGGATGGGATTCATTCTTCATTCACTCCTTGGAAATCATGATTTAATCGAAAGTATAATTGAGATCTGATATGTTGGAAAGATGCAGTTTTTGTTATTTTGATCAGTACAGATGTTAAAAATGTAGAATAATTGCTTTAAGATTCAAATTAATTGATCTTTCTATTTCTTTTTGATAGTCTATATCGCATAATCTATCATGAGTTTCATATTCTAGTTGCGTTATAAAAACCTTAACTTGAGAGGTGCAAGCTATGGAATATCGGAAGTTAGGAAATACAGGTCTTGAAGTTTCAAATATTTGTTTAGGAACAATGGCATTTGGCAGATGGATTGATGAAGATGCATCCGTAGAAATTCTTCATACAGCTATAGAAAATGGTATAAATTTTATTGATACGGCAAATTTCTATGGGAAGGGACAAGACACTTCCTATCCGTATGGTACAGGAGCTTCTGAGGAAATTATTGGTCGAGCTTTAGCCGGACGGCGCCAAGATATCGTCTTAGCGACAAAAGTAGGTTTACCGATGGGCAGAGGCAGGAATGAATCTGGGTTATCGAGACTTCATATTATGAAGGAAGTAGATCAGTCTTTACTTCGATTGCAAACAGATTATATCGATTTATATCAAGTGCATCGCTTTGATCCTGATACACCAATCGAAGAAACATTAAGAGCCTTGGATGATTTAGTTCGTCAAGGAAAAGTACGTTACATAGGTTGCTCGAATTTTGCTGCATATCAACTTGCGAAATCCCATGCGATTAGTGAACGGATGAATTTAGAAAAATTTATATCTATTCAACCACGGTATAATTTACTTTATCGAGAAATCGAACAGGAATTAATCCCCTATAGCCAAGAAGAGGGGGTCGGAATTATCGTATATAGCCCATTGGCGCGGGGGCTATTAACAGGTAAATACACCAGCCCTGATGATGCACCACCTGAGAGCCGTGCGGCACATGGTGAAGTTAATTTACAGAAATTATTCGTTGAACGCAACTTTAAACAAGTGGAAGCATACAGTCAACTAGCTAAAAAATATAATCAAAGTCTATCAGAGTTTGCCCTATCTTGGGTCTTTAATCAACCTGGTATTACTTCAGCTATTGTAGGTGCAAGTAAGCCATACCATGTCACTGATGCTATTAAAGCTAGTGAATTGACTTGGACTGACGAATTAACAAAAGAAGTGGATCGCTTACACGACTTTGTATATCTTCCTTAATAGAAGAAGTCCTCAAAACATAGATTTTATATTTTGAGGACTTTTGTTTTTAGTTTCGTTGATGACCGATACTATTTTGATGAACAGCATTTTCCTAATGGCTTTTTTACTAGATACATGACATAAATACTCTTACAATTTAATGGAAAAATAGTAAGAAGAAAAAACAATAGATGCTAAACAGATTAGTATAACTATAACTGTAAAGTAAGCTTGAATTGCAACGGGTAAAACAGGAACTAATAACAACAATAAGCCCAATATAACAAAAATTTTTCCGCCTAACCGATGAGTTTTTTTCCAAACAACGTCATTTGCTAGCGTCCATGGTGTACGAATGCCAATAAAATAATTGGGTTTAAATTTTGGACTTAAATTACCAATATATATAAATAAAAGACCTATAAGTTCAGGAATAATGTATTTTGGATTTGCTTTTCCTAAACCACTTATAATTTGCATCAGCTGGATGAGAAACAGAAATAATAGAATTCCGTTTATTATCCTAAAATACGTCCCTTGAAACCGTTCGTAATTCTTTTTTTTTGGATCGATTTTAGGTAATTTCAAAGATACAAGATATAAAACCAACATAATGACAGGAATGACAAATGCTCCAAAGGATTTGTGACTGAAGCTGTCAGGAATGCCTCTATAGTTCCAATGCACAGCGATTTGCTGAGGTAAGTACGGATAAGAAATACAGGTTACAATTATAGTGAATATCAATAATAGCAAACTAAACCAATGTTTTTTCATTTCATTTGCCCCTTTTCTTCCTTTGTTAGAAAATCCATAAACCAAGTGACAACATCCTCAAACACACTTGTATTTATTGAATAAATAATTTGTTGCCCTTTTTTCTCAGAATCCACCAAGTTCGCTTGTTTTAGCAGATTCAAATGATGCGAAATACTTGGCTTTGTCATATTAAAATGATCAGCAATTTCTCCTGCAGATAATTCATTCTTTTTTAATAAGTTTAGGATTTTTCTCCTACTTGGATCTGACAATGCCTTGAAAGCATCATTCATGTCAATCCCTCTTTTCTCCTTGTGAGCGTAAATAAAAGTTTTTATTAGATATTTAGATAAATATCTAAATACATAATATGTTTCTTTTATTGAAATGTCAATGAAAAATATATCATCGAGGAAATTTAAGAAAAATTATCTGGTAAGAGTGAATAACGTTAAAAAAATAGTTTGGCAACTTTTAGCCAAACTTAGCGTAGTATTAAGAAATTTTTTTTACCAATTTTCTCTTTTACGTTTCTCTACAATATGAGCAATATGATGTTCGCCATGCCAAGCGTATATACACACGGCTGTATTTAGATCAATTAATTCTTGTGAATCAGGATGGAAAAACTGACGTGTAAAGTCTTCCTCAGTCAGTGAATCTAGTAACATTACCCAACGAGCATGAAGTCCTTCTATTAAACTTAAAGAAACAGAAGGATCAGCGGTTTTAGCGTCTGAAAGTGTTGCCCAACCATCTTGATCAAAAGGTCGAATAGTAGGTTCACTTTCTGTTAAACACAATCTAAATCTCATATAACCGTTTAAATGACTATCCGTGATATGATGAACCACTTGGCGAAGTGTCCAGCCCCCTTCGCGATAAGACGTGTCTAATTGTTCCGCTGTTAAACCGTCGATCGCTTGACTTAAGCGTAGGGGGATATTTTTAATAATTTCAATCTTTTTTCTTCGGTCCTCTTCAGATAAATTTTAGGTGCTTGAAATGAACCTATAGGGTATCTAAGTTTGTCCATTTTATTCTTCCTTTCTGAAATGTTTTTTATATTTCCGGTATTACGATGCCATTTGCCCTGACTTTTTTCTAGGATTTGAAGAAAATAAATTAACGCATATAACACCGATAAGAACCAAAATGGTACCGATATAATGATAGTAGAATAGTTTTTCTTTTAAAACAAAATGACCTGCGAATAAGGCAACAATGGTGTTAAGGTTCATAAAGATACCGACTTTTGAAGCTTCCAGTATAGATAATGAAAAGTTAGTTAATATAAATGTAAAGAATGAGGCTAGGATACCTAAAGACAATACCGATAGGACGTATTGAAGATGAAACAAAGGCTGCACATAGTCAGAGATGGAGTGATTAGCAACGTGCCATCCAATAGAAAGCGCATTAAAAGATATAAAACCTATCGTAATCATAGAAATCGTCATGTCATCCATCCGATAATCTTTGGCGAATTTCCGAGCGCATACATTGTAAGCTGCATAGGTTGAAGTGCTTAGAAAGATAAGAAGTATACCCGAGATATGCAAGTGTCCGAGATTTGCTCCTGACATAATAAAAATAAACACAACCCCAATCACAGATAAACAAATAGCCCCTTTTTGCCAAAGGTTCATTCTTTCTTTAAGAAAAATGGAGGCAAAGAAAAGGGTCATAATGGGGAGTAAGGCTTGAATAATGCCTGCTTCAGAAGACGTTATCGTTATAAGGCCCAATACTTGGAATGAAAAATATAACACAGGATTAAACAAAGCAAGTGGCAAAAGCTTCAACATATCTTTAGGGCTTAGTGAAAGCTTCATCCAACCGAATACTAAAGGAATGAGCATGATGAGAAAAGCTATGGTAAATCGATGTGCTAGAATATCCAGTGGATGTGCATAAGAAATGGTTATTTTCACAAACATAAAGGAAAAACCAATGATCATAGCAAAGAGAATGATAGATAGGTAGGCAAGCAATATTTTCGATCGGGACATAGGGTGACTCCTTCAGTGGAAGTGATATAGTTGAAATATTTAGAAAAAATCGATAGATCAATAGTATTAAATTACAATTATAGTATCAAGAGATCATCTATAGTTCAATAGCAAAAAAACACCGCTTACCAATTTAAGCGGCGAGAGAAAAATATACGATTTTAAATAAAACCACCATTAGCCCTAATCGTTTGTCCGGAGATCCACTGCGAATCTTCGCTAGCCAAAAGTTTAACAATATTGGCTATATCATCGGTTTCTCCAATTCGGCCAAATGCATTCATTTTTTTCATACCTTCAATTTGGGCTTCTGTTTTTCCAACTGTAAAGAGTTCGGTATTTACAGGACCCGGAGCTATGGCATTTATTGTGATTCCTTTTGGGCCAAACTCTTTGGCGAGTTGTCGAGTAAATTGTTCAACTGCTCCTTTTGTGCCTGCATAAACACTGTAGGAAGGAAACATTTGACCTGCAACAGAAGTTGAAAAATTAATAATACGACCATTGTTTTCTAAATAATGAAGAGCTTCTTTGCAGGCGAAGTAAGTTCCTTTTACATTGATAGCAAATTGCTTATCAAATATCTCCTCAGTGACATCTTGTAGAGGTTTGTTAATCATAATCCCAGCGTTGTTAACGAGAATATCAATTTTCCCAAATGCTGCTTTACTTTCTTCAAAAAGCTTTTTAATATCATTAAGTTTACTGATATCGGCTTGTATAGCAGTTGCTTTTCCACCTTTTGTTTGTATGTCTTCCACGACTTCATTTGCTTTTACTGCACTATTTGAATAGTTAACAACAACACTTGCTCCTTCAGTTGCCAATGTTTCAGCAATAGTACGACCAATTCCACGAGAGGAACCAGTCACAATAGCGACTTTACCTAGTAATGTTTTAGTCATTTACAATCATCCTTTTCTTGATAAGATTTAAAAAAACCATATGTGATTAAAGTCCAGACGTCCTCAATTTCTTTTTTAATTGATTCGTTCTCCCACTCATAAGCGTGAGCGGGATGGTGAAATCTTGATGTAGCATAAAATATGGAACGAGCCAAAGTCCTTATTTCGATATTTTGAATGAGATGACGTTCTATCCCTTGATGAATCAATACGTTCATTTGCTCAATAATGTGGTTGACATGTTCATCAATTAGCTCTGCGGAATGTTCTGTTACCTCAGCATACATTTTAAACATTTCTGGATCGTATTTTGCATACGTTTGTTTAAGCTCAATAAGCTTGAATAAATAATTTTTTAAATGATGAATAGGGTCATTTGTTTCCATTTCGGCAATTTCGGTTAGAGGAAAAATAATTTTTTCATCTAACCATCTTTCAGTTACAGCTTCTCTTAATTTTTCTTTACTCGGATAATGTCTGTAGATGGTTCCGTGACTAATCCCAAGTTCTTTAGCGACATCCGTTACTGAGGTTTTATCAGGACCAAAACGTCTCAATGTCTTTTCAGCGGCATCTAAAATTTCTGATTTACTTAAAATAGATGTTTTTTTATTCATAGAAGGGCAACAGACGGGTTGCTTCTCACCTCCTGTACAATAATTAACACACAAAATAACAAATGACAAATATTAATATTTGTCATTTGTTATTAAAAGTTTGCATTTGTTTTAAAGATGACGATGGTAAACTCGAGATACCATTGTCATCTTTTTAATGGAATTTTCATTAGGAATTAAGAAAGTTTGATAAACTTGTATGTAATGATGTAGATTGTACTTATTAGATATTTCGAATAAAAATGTAAAATTATACCTGAATTATTCATACCTTCTTCAAAAAACATGATTCTAGTCAAACACGATTTATTTATCTATTTTCTCGAAAGATCTAAGATCATTTTGCGTCCTAAACGGGTTGTTTCAAAATTAGCTGTTTAAAATTAACGTTTTTAG
>NZ_VDCY01000029.1 GCF_006517395.1 Terrilactibacillus laevilacticus | reverse complement strand
CCCCTCAAGATGAGATTTCCCATAACTTTAAGTTAGTAAGACCCCTTAGAGATGATGAGGTTGATAGGTCTGAGGTGGAAGCGTGGTGACACGTTTGAGCTGACAGATACTAATCGGTCGAGGACTTAACCAAGAAACTTCATGAAAAGCAAGGAACGTCGGTTAAAAGCGTCACGTCCTGTACAGTGTTTCTTCACTTTCAGTTTTGAAGGATTACCTTCATACATATGTCTAGTGGCAATAGCGAAGAGGTCACACCCGTTCCCATCTCGAACACGGAAGTTAAGCTCTTCAGCGCCGATGGTAATTGGGGGCTGTCCCCCTGTGAGAGTAGGACGTCGCTAGGCTGTATATTCTTAATAATAGTGGAGAATTCTCTATTCCACAGTAGCTCAGTGGTAGAGCAATCGGCTGTTAACCGATCGGTCGTAGGTTCGAATCCTACCTGTGGAGCCATTGGAGAGCTGTCCGAGTGGCCGAAGGAGCACGATTGGAAATCGTGTAGACGGTCAACGCCGTCTCGAGGGTTCGAATCCCTCGCTCTCCGCCACTGAAATATTGTGTACTAACGAATATACATAAACTAGTATTGGCCCGTTGGTCAAGCGGTTAAGACACCGCCCTTTCACGGCGGTAACACGGGTTCGAATCCCGTACGGGTCACCATTTTTAAAACAAAAGACTTGCAAAATGAATAAAGACATGCTATAATAGTTCTTGTCCTGATTTGTTATGGAGGATTAGCTCAGCTGGGAGAGCATCTGCCTTACAAGCAGAGGGTCGGCGGTTCGAGCCCGTCATCCTCCACCATAACTTAAATTGCATTAAATAAAATGTTAAATAGTTTTAAAAAAAGTTTGTGTTGTCACAAAGGCAGAGCCGTAGTGACAGTATTTACAAACATTAAACGGATTTACAAACTGAATAGTTTATATTGTCGCGGGGTGGAGCAACGAGCAACACATCCTCGAGTCTACATCGAGTTGTTACGAAGGCAAAGCCGTAGTAACAGTCTTTAAAACATTTAGTAAATCTATAATTAAATATCTCATATTATCGCGGGGTGGAGCAGTCTGGTAGCTCGTCGGGCTCATAACCCGAAGGTCGTAGGTTCAAATCCTGCCCCCGCAACCAAAAAATATATGGATCCGTGGTGTAGGGGTTAACATGCCTGCCTGTCACGCAGGAGATCGCCGGTTCAAATCCGGTCGGATCCGCCATTTAATGGCTCGATAGCTCAGTCGGTAGAGCAGAGGACTGAAAATCCTCGTGTCGGCGGTTCGATTCCGTCTCGAGCCACCATTAAGTGTGCCGGTCTAGCTCAATTGGTAGAGCAACTGACTTGTAATCAGTAGGTTGGGGGTTCAAGTCCTCTGGCCGGCACCATTTTTTTGTTTATTGCCAATTAAATAGTTTTTCATTTTGGAGGGATAGCGAAGTGGCTAAACGCGGCGGACTGTAAATCCGCTCTCTACGAGTTCGAAGGTTCGAATCCTTCTCCCTCCACCACTAATATAGGGGTATAGTTTAAAGGTAGAACTGAGGTCTCCAAAACCTCCAGTGTGGGTTCGATTCCTACTACCCCTGCCATTAAGACAAGAAGTTGATGGCGGCTGTGGCGAAGTGGTTAACGCATCGGATTGTGGTTCCGACATTCGTGGGTTCGATTCCCATCAGCCGCCCCATTTTTGCCCCATAGCCAAGCGGTAAGGCAACGGTTTTTGGTTCCGTCATGCGTTGGTTCGAATCCAGCTGGGGCAGCCAATATGCGGAAGTAGTTCAGTGGTAGAACATCACCTTGCCAAGGTGGGGGTCGCGGGTTCGAATCCCGTCTTCCGCTCCAATATAGTTTAATACAATGGCGGCATAGCCAAGTGGTAAGGCACGGGTCTGCAAAACCCTTATCCCCGGTTCGAATCCGGGTGCCGCCTCCACGATTATTTTAATAGTAGTCCTGACCCATGCCGGGGTGGCGGAATTGGCAGACGCACAGGACTTAAAATCCTGCGGTAGGTGACTACCGTGCCGGTTCAAGTCCGGCCCTCGGCACCATATTTAATTATTTTATTGCCAGCTTTAACTTTGCCAGTGTGGCGGAATTGGCAGACGCGCACGACTCAAAATCGTGTTCCTTCGGGAGTGTCGGTTCGACCCCGACCACTGGTATTATGACACTGCTTGCCAATGCAGTGAAATCAACGTTTCTTACACTTTGTAAGGAGCGTTTTTTATTTATAACAAATACGATTCTTACATAAATATCGTGTACATAAAATCGTGTGCGTACCCCTGTCATTAAACAAGGAGGAATTAAAAAATGGCAAGGCATACAAACGAATTATCAATAGATGAATTATCCGTGATTAACCCACCAAAAGTAGTAAAGGAAACTGATTTTAAAACCGCTTTTTCGTTATTTGTTGATGCATATGGATTTGTTGTGTGTATGAAATGGAGTATGCTTCACTGGTATCAAATCTAAGCACACAAACCATTAATTATTATTAGCGTAAGAAAAAAACAAGAAATAACTCCTTGTCTTTTTTGTACTGGTAAATGGAAAATTGGCTTGTTAGCCAGGATGAATGTTTATGATGTATAATAGTTGAAAAGGTTTGTCTTTAAAAGTAGTTCTTTAGTTTGGGAAGTTGATACAACATTATAACTATTATTCCAGATACACGTACTAAAAGTATAATAACAGAATTAAATATAACTGGGAGTGAAAACATGGATGAAATGAAGGGTATTCGTTGGAAACAAAGATTTGAGAACTTTGAAAAGTCATTTAAACTCCTAGAAAAATACTCAAAGGAACCAATATCAACTGAATTAGAAAGAGTAGGGATTATTCAATTCTTTGAGACAACTTTTGAATTAGCGTGGAAGGTATTAAAGGATTATTTGGAGGCAGAGGGATATGTTGCTAGAAGTCCAAGAGAAGCCATTAAACAAGCATTTCAGGCTGAAATAATTGAAGATGGGCACCTTTGGATGGAGGCACTATCTAAGCGGAATTTAACAATACATACTTATGATCAAGAGCTAGCAGAAAAGCTAGTTAAAGAGATACAAAAGCAATTTCTACCCATTCTTAGAAACTTATATGACAAATTATTAAAGGATAGATAAATATGTTTGGGTTGATTGATAGTGACATACGTTATATAAATAGTGCCCTAGCAAAATTTGATGAAATAGAATTTGGTATCATTTTTGGAAGCCGAGCGATGGGTAATTACAAAAGAGGATCCGATATAGATATTGCAATAAAGGGGAAAGGTATTACTTCAAAAATCTTATATAAGTTATCTGATTTACTAAACGAGGAATATCCGTTACCATATTTTTTTGATATTATTCACTATGAGACCCTCTCCAATGTGAATCTAAGAAATCATATTGATATAGAAGGTAAAATAATTTATGAAGCAAATATAGAAAACTGAAAGTTATAGAGGTTACTAGGTTCTTTCTTCATTATAGTAAAGATCACTTATATCAATTGTGTGCATAAAGAAGGCTTTGGTCCACCGGTATCTTTGAATGTTTTTGGTTAAAAGCTATTTTGGATGGTGACTAGGCACCCGTTATGTAAATAAAATGTTCAATAAATTTGGAGACACTTTTTATTATAAATACGTGAAAATTTTCAACCCCAAGTTAATAGGAATACTAACTCAAGCCGGATCAAAAAAGGGTCCAGTTTTTCTTTTGCCCAATTACCCTCAATTCCTTGTACGGTAAGGAATAGCGCGGTTTTCTTTCTTTTTCGTTTGGTTCCCAACGGTTTATTTCCGTTTTTTCTCCAATTTCATTTCTCCCTTTAGGAAGAACTTTTTTACAATGGCAGAATATTCAATTCAACCCAAAGTCCTAATTAAAATCGGGTGTTTTGGGTACCCCCGTTTCCCAAGGAACTAAAGGTAAAACTCTTGGGTGTTAATGGAGAGGAACCTTTCCCTTATAGATGGACTGAACAGGATATTTATGAGGGTACCAGAAAAATGATCACTGATTACTTCTATAACAAATCTAATTAACTCATCGTAAAGGAAAAGTCCTACAAGATTATTAAGATGTTAATCTTTTGGGCTTTTTTCATACATTAGTAAATACATTGGCGATGTGTGGTAAATTTCTTGGCGAACACTGGTAAATAACATGGCAAGATCTAGTGGCCGTAATCATATTCCTAACTCTACCTCGAGAAGTACTGGTATTTCTTTTGCTCGAGAGATGCCCAGTGGATTTTGGACTTGATTCTATTTCCATATTGACCATATTCAGTATTTTGAGAAAAACCAAACCAATCAACAAAAATGTCATGTTTTCTTGTACTCATTAAAAACCACCTCCTTATCCTAAAATACTAATCATTTTATTCTGAGATATTGTGTCCGTAGCCATCTCCGATGTCGGTTGTTTTGCCAGTGGCGATGACGTGGCAACTGATTAACGGTTACCCTCAACGCCACTGGCAATTAGTAAAGACAATTTAATTGCCGAAAATTTAAAATGTCAAATCCTCTTAGCTTCTTTTTAAGAAGCCCATTTAATTGATTTAAAGCATTTTTCATTTCTATAAGTTCATTTATTTCCGTTCTCAATCGCTAAATAGTCGCTTCCATCTCCGCAATGCCATACTCTAATTGCTCGTAATACTGGGTATTTTCCCTTTTACAGCTCATTGATGACCCTATGAATATGGGATTCTCCCACAATTTTATTCCCTTGTATAAAGGCATCTAATAAACTTTGACTACAGAGCGTGTTGATCTTCCTTGGGATCCCTTGACTGAAGTTATAAATGGCTTGTATTGCTTCTTCAGAGAAAATCTCATGAGGCGTCTCTACCATCTTTAACTGATGACGAATATAGGCATGAGTTTCTTCTTCTGTTAAACCACTCATTTGATAACGCATCTGAATGCGCTGGTCAATCGCTTCAAGCTGCTTTACTTTTAATAAATTTCGGAGGCTTGGTTGACCCACCACAATCAGGGAAAGGGGCGACATTGAGTCTTCTTTAAAGTTGAGAATAAAGCGCAATTCCTGTAACATAGAATCAGAAAAGTGATGGGCTTCGTCTATTATAATGACAAGCATCTTTTTCTCATTTTCATAAATATCAAGCAATAAGGACTGGTATTGGCGCTTAACATCCGTTGATCGGAAGGCCGGTTGAATACCGAAGTTCTGAAGAACTTCCCGATAAAAGAGTTTCGGAGTTAAGGATGAATCACAAATATACAGATAGTGAAAATGAATCGGGTCCAACTGATGTACCAATGTTCGGATGGCTGTTGATTTTCCCATCCCAGCTTCTCCTGTTAAAAGACAAAATTGACGGTTTTTTACGGCATATTCTAGTCGAGCGGCAGCTTCCTTCTGGCAGGCGGAAGCGTAAAGATGCTTTGACGAAATTTCACGGGTGAATGGCACACCCTTCATTTCAAAGAAGTCTAACATTCTTTATACCCCCTTGATTGTTTCTCTTTTAACATGGCAAAACTAGTTGTACCAACCCGTTTTCGCTTCTCTTCTTCTTGTTTTTTCTTCAATTGTTCTAAGAAATTTGAGGCGATAATAGGCCGTTGATCCACTTCCGTGTCAGCTGGTAACCTAGAGTGTCTTTGGTTGCGAAGCTCTGCGGGTTTTGCATCCTCATAACGCTCGTCATCCTTCCATATTTGAATGATGGACAGATCAAATGGATTATAGCGAATTTGAATTCGTTTACCGCGTAAGGAAGAATCAACATCATATCGATTTCCTTCTACTTCAATAATCGCTGTTTTTCGTACGGTTCGGTCTTCTTCCCAAAGGAAAACTTCTTTTAACATTTCCATTGGTAGATGACGAGTGTGTTCCGTTTGAGCTTCATATCGTTTTTTTGGGGTTTCCTTCGTACTCCGATGAATGCGGTTATCATACGCTTCCAACCAAGACCGTAAGTAGCCATTTAATTGTTTTAATGTCGTAAGCTTTCCTTGATTGATTAATAGATTTGCCTCCCCAGTAAAACTACTATCTACATATTGGAAGAACTTTCCAATTTTCCCTTTTGATTCTGGCGAATATGGTTTAGCATGAATGAGCTTTGTCCCCATTCTTGCGCACATAATTTGAAATTGCTTTGCGCTATAAACTGAACCATTGTCGCAAAAAAATAGATTAGGAACACCGAATCGTAAAACGGCTTTTTGAACACAACGTTCAAGGCGAGGATATTTTTCTTCCATGAAAAATTCCGCATGCATGATTCTTCTACTGTGATCATCAATGATTGCGATGAGATAAGCCTTTTTTCGTTTCCCTGGGTTCTTTGGGTCAGGTAAATACAACGTATGTTGTGTGTCGGCCTGCCAACAGTCATTTGGCATCTCATGTTCAAAATGCCGAAATTCCTTCTTTATCGCACGGTAAATATCTTTTTTACTCCATCCCATTTATTGGAAATATCGTGATAATGTACGTGGTTTGAGAACCCCGAAAGGAACCATTTCTTCCAACTCAAGAATTCGAATTACCTGTTCAACACTTCGACTAGGCAATTCTTTTCGTAACTCTATCGCTCGATTTAGCACTTCTGGATCTTGATTACGTAAGCTCCCTTTCTTCTCCCTAACCTGTGGCTTTAGACCTTCAAATCCATCCTTTTCATAAGCTTGGAGGTATCTCTCCAAGGAGCGAATACTGACTGTATTTTTTTCACTGCCTGGAATCGTGTATCTCTGTTTTGCAATTTCCCTCAAAAGGGCATACCTCTCCCCAGGTTGTAATTGCCGTTGCACGATTTGGGCAATTAATCCAAACCGAAAGGCAGCTACTTCGTTTCGTAACGTTTCATTCATCTTGTTTTTCCTCCACTCCATAAAAAAGTAAACAACTCCCATTTTCTTCGATTTTCACCAAAGAAGGTAGGGACATATTTTGTGGAGCGAAAAAAAGGGGATTCAGGAAAGTATCCCCAAATTATCCGACTCTTTCACTGACTTTACCATTCAGATAAAGGCTGCCGGAGATTAATTTTGGAAAAAAGCCTTCCCTTACAAGGAACTGATCCATTTTCGGCAAAAAAGAACGAGAGGAGAAGTTGAATCTCACTATTGGAACTAATCCCATTTCGATAAACTGACAATAGTCCTTCATCTTCTATATACTCAGACACCCATTTCTTGCGTTGATTAATCCACCAATTCCCCCATAAATCCTGAAATCGGCGTTTCCAGCGATAAAGTGTTTTAAGGGAAACTACAGAGACGGAGGATGTCGTTAGCCATTCAGCCAATTGACAGACAGGAACCCCAACCATCAACCATCTTCCAAAAAATTCATAAACATGATTCGCAAATCTTCCCCAAGGGAACGTAAAGTAAGCATTAATGAAAATGTTTTATTGCAATCTGGGCATCTTCTCCGCATGATGGGGATCCGATGGGATTGATGTTTAAAGTGAATCGTTTTTTCATATATCCCATGTTTTCTGGTTTTCCTTCCACAACAAGGGCAAAAAACATCTTCATCAAACGCCTCAATAAATTTTATATATTTCTTGATGGTTAAGGGACATTCTAGTACAATAGACATTATAAGTGGGGGGGTTATTTGTTCTCTGGCCGGCAAGCATAGAGGAGCAGATAACCTTTTCCTTTTCTAGTTTAAGAGCCGTCAGCTCTATTGACCATTATACTATGGTCAGTAAAGCTGACGGCTCTTTCTTTTAGTATCCTCCGACAAAGTTGTAGGCAAATTTTTACTAAATAGCGACATTAGGGATGGCTGCGAACAGGATGAATGGTAGGTAGCTCTAATATAATAAGGAGTCAGAAGTGGAATATACGTTCCCGTTTGGCTTATAATAAAGGTATAAAGGCAGGTGAAATAACAAAATGTCATCAGACGAGAAATATGGTGTTCAAAAACAAATGTTAAAAAATCTCACCAAAAAAGAATATATTGCTTTAAAAACCTTATGTCGTTTGAGTAAAAATATGTACAACGTTGGTTTGTATAACGTGAGACAACATTTTTTCGAAACGAAAACCTATTTGAGCT
>NZ_VDCY01000028.1 GCF_006517395.1 Terrilactibacillus laevilacticus | reverse complement strand
CATGTATTAGGCACGCCGCCAGCGTTCGTCCTGAGCCAGGATCAAACTCTCCGATGATGCACAGGATGTGCAAATGTCGGTGTTGTCACAGGATGTGACGTTCTTAACCGACTTCCTTTAACAGGTACGAGCGTCGGTGTTGTCACAGGACGTGACACTCTTAACCGACGGTCCTTAACCTGTTATAGTTCATTTATAATGAACAAATCATTAAATCGTTTCATTTGATCCATCGCTCTTTTTTCAAAGAAATCAATCGGTGTTACCCGTTTGATATTACGCTTGGCTTTTGTTTAGTTTTCAAAGAACAATCTCTTAATCTAACGTTTTTCAACAGCAACTTTTATAGTCTATCACATTCAAAAGTCGGTGTCAATAACTTTTTTTATTGCTTACTGTTAATTCGTAACAGTAACTTTTAAAGTATATCAAACGCAAAAATTATTGTCAATAGATCTTTCATTTCTTATCGTTGCCTCACAACGGCAACTTCTGTATTATAACTCTATCAAACAATCATGTCAACAACTTTTTTGAGTCATTTAATTGTTTAATTGAGCGACGCTGAATAATATAACATACTCATTTTCAATCGTCAATACTTTTTCAAAAAAAAACTTTTATATAGTAATTCAGCTTCAAAGATATACTTTTATCGTTTACTCGATGTGTTAATAACATATATTTAAAGCATACGATGCATATATTATTGAAATTATTTCCCCCTATCTCTACCACATAAATTTACAGAAACTATGTACTTGATTTGGGGAAAGCATTAAGATCTGGAACATATCTTTCATGATGTATTTGAATGAACAATTTGAAATAACTTGTCTTTTTCGGATATCGTCACAGAAAAATTTCAAATTTAATTAGAGAAAATTCACTATACTAAAACCCTCACAATAATGTGAGGGTTTTTGATGGATCCTGCCAGATTCGAACTGACAAAATGCAAAATCGTTATGATTTTACTGCTCTACCTTTGAGCTAAGGATCCAAAAGCTACGATAAACTTAATATGTACAATTAGATTAAAATTTATAACACATTAAATAACTTAACTTCTTATTTATTGTAAAATGTTTTGTTCAAAATAGACATTAATTCAATGCATATAGTCATCTTCTTTTATTTTAATAACAGGGTTGTTCAATCATATGCCAAAATGCTAAGAAACAAATGTAGATAAGAGGTACCATAACCTTAAGGCTATGGTACCTTTTAATAGCTTTCGATTACTTCAGTTTCAATTTATCGTTTAAAATAAATCAAACGTATTCTAATATTTTTTCTTCATTAACTTCATTAACAACATGATTCACATACTGGTTTATTTCCTTATTATATTTTTTATCTAGCCATTTCGTAAAAGTCTTCATTGTGCTTATGAAATCTTTTAGTCGTGTTTTACTTACGGATTCATACAAATTAAAAATATCCTCCGCAAATAATTTATTCCAGAAAAGTTCGTTACATTGTTCCCAGCTTTGGAAAGATTGGCGATCGAGGCAAAATCTTAAATCAGTAAGACTAGATTGATACTTTCTTACGGTACTAGGTGATTTTCCAGTTGTCTTCTCTTTGAAGAATGTAACGATATCTAATGCGTAAAAATGATCCATCGTTTCAGGTGTAAAACCAAGATCCGTATAAAATGGGACATCATCCTTATTAAGCTTAGAAGGTTTCTTATCTTGCGGATACAGTAACTGCAGAGATGATATCCTTTTATCATATCCTGTAACAAATGGTGATAATGGTAAACCTAACTGATTCCTTATTGTATTAAAATCAGCTGAAACATCCACTTTTCCAAACTGATCCAATACGGTTTGATAGAGATGATATTCAAGTTGTTTTAGCCAAATATCTACCTCTTCTACTCGACCCATAGTCATTAATTCGTTAATGGTGTTATGACCTAAACTAGGAAGTCTCGTATCATCCTCGAAATTAAGACTATTTTGTGCAAATATAGCAGCGTACTTAGGAACGTCATTATCCATTGTTACAAGCATATTCCGTATATCTACATGCAAAGGAACGTTTGTTGATCTCACATTTTCATCAAGATAAGAGACAGCATGACCTATTTCTTTCATTTTCTTTTTTAAGTTGTCTTTCACATTTTCATTCATACAAGAAATATACAAATGATGATGATCAATGGAAAGGGTACCTTCTACCTCAGCAAATTTAACCTCTCCAGTTATTTCGCTGTCACTATACACTTTCCAATCCTTTACCCAGCTAACACTTTTTTCTTTCGATTCCCACTTATCGAATTCTACTTCTTGTTGATTATGTAAATAATTGATGAGTGCTTGCTCATTTTTAATATCGTATTTGAGTGTGTAATGATGAATCCTTTTAGATTCTTGACTTTCATTTCCTAATAAATCGGCTAACAATTCTGGGAAATATTCAAATAAAATACGTTCATTATTACTACCAGATTTCGCCATTAGTTTTGTCAATTTTTCTGTGATTCGATGTATAACTTCCGGTCCTTTAAAGAATTTCATTCCATTAAAATAATACTTATCTTCCCTTTTCTCTAATAGTCCAATCGTTCCGTACCAAGGAGAAAAATATGGGACGTTTTCTTTTATATAAGGGGATTTAAAAATTTCTTTTGTTATGACATCCTTAAACAGGATTTCATAACCTTTACGATCAACAGCTTGTACAATTCTTGGCTTTAATGCCACCCAATTCTTAGCCACTTCCTTTTCTTCTCTTACTAATTTATGCTCGTTTTCTTGATAGAACCATTCAACCCCTCGAAGATTATTATCAAATCTATGAAAAAAATATAACCAAAATCGAAAGAAACCTGATCTTAATTTTGCGTCCACTCGTCTAGCTGACCGCTTATTAAATTCAGATTCTAATTGATAAAATTCAGTGGTCGAAACATGTTTTTCAATAAATGATTTTATTTTCTCGACGAGAGTATGCTTCTGTTGTAAGAAACGCTGCAATTTTACCGTTTCTGTTTGAATCACAGCTTCCTTTTTCATACAACATTTTTTATACTTCTTTCCACTTCCGCACGGACATGGATCATTTCGTTTTATACTCATATATACTGTAACCCCTTTCCGACAATCACTACTACCATTAAAACATAATTTACAAGTAAAATCAGAAATGAAAAATATCAAAAAATTTTACACTAAGTAAAATTCCTCGAAATTCAAACCACGTATCGTAGTATATAAGTGGTCTAATCTTATGTATTTTTCACCATTTTCTTGGAAATTCATCAGGCGCCTAAGTCTTTGGCATGAATGTCTAAACGATGCACTCACGATCTATCTGAATATAGTGTACGTGTTTCTCCCCTTATAGAGGTTGTTCAAAAAGTCACCTAATGAATCGCTCACGCGGGCGCTTCAAGCTACCACAACGCGAGGAATGTCGGTCCTAAGGAACTGCACCGCTCTTAGCCTTCCGACGCCCAGGACGGGCTAGTACTGGCGTTCTGGCAGGATGCCAGCGTACTTAGCCAGTAACCCTTCTAGTTTGCCACCTTTTTGACACGCATTTATAAGTCTATCATATTAATAAAAACATGTCCTAGGATGGACTTGTCTCTTTTATAGATCTCATTTCAATCTATAAAAAAGTTGACTCAAATAATCTCTTTGAAGATTTTCCGAGTCAACTCATTTAATTAGTCTGATGAATTATTCAAGATTCGCGTGTCTCGTGAACATCGTCGAAGAATTTAGCCCTTTTTTCTCCATCAATTTTAAGATGACGCTATCAAATAGCAACAATAAGGTCTGTTCAAATAGAGAGGCCATGGGTTGTATCGTCTCGTATTGACTTTTTTCCTTCTCTTTAGGAGATCCTGGTAATTTTACGCTAGGTTGGGCTAATTTCCCTATGGTCGATTCAGGATTAATCGTGACTAGTGAAAGTTTTGCCTCTATATCTTTTGCCTTTTGAGCCATTGAAACTAAACTCTTTGTTTACCAGAACCCGACGCCATTATTAATAGATCCTCTTTTTCCAATCTTGGCGCAATCGTTTCACCAACAGCATAAGCTTCTAAACCTATATGCATCATTCGCATAGCAAAAGATTTGATCATAAATCCGGATCTACCCGCACCAGCAACAAATATCTTTCTAGCTTGCATAATACCGTCCACCAACAGCTTGCAGGTCATAACCCGTGTGAACACAAATGTAATCAACGCCGAGAGCATCGATTTCCTCTGCCCGCTTACCAATTTCTTTTACATTAATCATATCAACTAAGATTTTTGTACCTTGTTTCTTTGCTTCCTCTACCGCACCTTTAATGGTTTCATCATCGGTTGCTCCAAGCACTGTAATGATATCTGCTCCTGCTTCAGAAGCTTTCATGACTTCATAAGCTCCTGCATCCATAATTTTTAAATCCGCAAGTACTTTTAAAGAAGGAAACGACTCTTTGATTTCTTTAACTGCTTTAAGACCTTCATTTATTACGACTGGAGTCCCAATTTCCACAATGTCAATATGATCTTGTACCTCTCTCACGACATCTTTTGCTTCTGGAATATTAACAAGATCTAGTGCTAGTTGAAGTTCCATATATAAAATCCTCCTCAATTAAATTTGACTTTCTCACATAACTTAGTCTAGATCAAACATCTGAATTCCGTAAGTACGCACATTTCAGACATATAGTTACATTGAGGATACTGTTAATTAGCCAAATCACTTTAAGGAAAAATTAAAAAAACACTTCAGAAACAACCTCATGTTTACTGAACTGTTTTCAATCCTTATTATTTGTTAGAGTAACTACTTTTTATTTACACCTAAATATTGAGGAATCGTTTTTTCATTTGACGGCCTACATTCCATTGTTTCATCGTGTTTTTGCATGACCTTCATATAACTTTTACCCCATTGATACATTGCACCAAGAATGGGAAGCAAACTTTTTCCATGCTCAGTCAATGAATACTCTACTTTAGGTGGTACAACAGGATAAACTTCCCGGTGAATAATAAGATCCCTTTCAAGTTCCCTTAATTGATTCGTAAGCATTCTTTGAGTAATATCAGGTATAAGAGATCTCAATTCATTAAAACGTTTTGTTCCTTCATTTCCTAAATGCCATAAAATCATCATCTTCCATTTACCTGAAATCACAGCTAATGTTAATTCTTTTTCACAGTTAATATTCATATTCCAAACATTTCCCAATGATTGTTTCACCTCTAAGTTATCAATAAAATCATTTATCCCGAATTAACGGGCAGTAAGACCCCCACCTCAAGGTAATGAATATAAACGAGCATTCCTAGGTGGGGGATAACTGCCCGTAAAAGCCCGATTGGTTCAGGCTTACAATCAGTAGGGGATGAAGAAAACCCCCACTGATTGAAGTTTCACTTTATTGAGTCATTTCAAGTTATGGAAAGTATAGAAAAGTATACCTACAAATTATAATTAATTATAACGGTGTTAATTTATCTGTGCAAAGAGAATGCTTTTTTGAAAAAATCGAAGTACAACATCGCTCTGGAAAGATGACTTAAAAGCCAAATAATTTTGATTTAAATCTAAAACATCATAAAATAAGGATTATACGATATGAAGGAGAAGAGTATGAACGAACGATATTATGATAATTTATTAAATATAAGAACACGAGGAACTCAGGAAGGTTTTCTTCAATCCGCCCATTATAATCGGTATGAACCTACCCCTTATCTTGCATTAGAGACATTATTTTCTACATATGAATTGAATCCTACTGACCAGATTGTTGACTTTGGTTGTGGGAAAGGACGATTAAACTTCTATATCAATTACCACTTTTGCGCCTCTGTTGTAGGCATAGAAATGAACAAAGCCCTTTATCAACAGGCTCTTGAAAATCAAGCTCATTTTTTAAAAAAGAACAAACATCGCCGTGATAAAATTCATTTCCATTGTTGTTTGGCAGAAAACTATCAAATTGATTTACTAGACAATCGATTTTACTTTTTTAACCCATTTTCTGTAGAAATTTTTATAAAGGTAATTAATAATATACTAGATTCCGTGGAAAGATCCGAGCGAGACATCGAGTTGATTTTGTATTACCCACCCGTCGATTATATTTCTTATTTAGAGCGTCAAACTTCCTTTGAACTTAAGATGGAAATTAAACTACCTGGATTATATGAGAAAAATCCAAATGAGCGGTTTATGATTTACCGGTTGGCCAAGTAGTCGTTGGTTATACATATATTTTTTATCAGAGAAGATTGTGTGATACCTAATGCCTCAGCCACTTTTCTCTTTGTTCCGTAAGTCTCATACACCTGTTTAATCATGTTCTTTTCTTATATTTCATAACGAGTTTATAACAGCAGGCTTCTAAAGCCTTCACCCTTTTTAGTACCTTTGTTGGTGCTCTTGTATCTGCTGTTATTTGGATTTTTTATCAGAAAGGGACGTAGCATTTTTTCTAGTAGTAGATACGCAAGGAGCGATTTACGTTACCCTTATAATGTAGTGGTTTTCCCTGCCCCACCTGTTAACTTATCTGAATGGTACGAACACTGTTGGTCTTTTGTATTTAAACCAGTTCTGTCCCAAACAAAATGGCCATAAAGACTGTCTTTTGCCATGTTGGCTCTACTCTGTGAATTAAATGATTCCATAGCAGTCGTTCCTAATAAAATTAATTTAGCAGCTAACTTATATGATTTTTTAAAGAATACCCTATTTCATGATTTGTGGTAAAAAGTATGATAAAATGGTAAACGTTTTCATAAAATTAGTGAATGAAAGGGGTGGTTATCCATGAGTAGATTTAAAGTTATGGTAACGGATTATGAGTACAAAGACCTTCTGATTGAAGAAGAGATACTCAATCAGTTCAATATTGAGTTGATTGCTTGTCAATGTCATACAGAAGATGATGTAATTGATGCATGCCGAAATGCTGATGCCATCATTAATCAATATGCACCCATTACAAAGAAAGTCATTCAATCGTTGACCAATTGTAAAATTATTGCCCGTTATGGGATTGGCGTTAATACAATTGACATTGATGCTGCAACAAAAAGTCATATCATCATCTCTAATGTCCCCGATTACTGTATTGATGAAGTTTCAAATCACGCTATTAGTCTGCTGTTATCTTTGGCTAGAAAAATACCTTTTTATAACCAAAAAGTAAAAAATCAGAAATGGGATTATAAAGAAGGTGCCCCATTGTTTCGTTTAAAAAATCAAACCCTTGGACTTGTCGGATTTGGACGAATTCCACAGCTCGTCGCAAAAAAAGCTAAAGCATTTGGTTTGAATATTTTAGCTTATGACCCCTATGTGGATGAAACTATTGCCCAAGAAAGACAAGTGAGGCTAGTTGATTTAAATACGTTATGTAGACAATCTGACTTTATATCACTCCATGCTCCGCTAACAAATCAAACCAAAGATATGATTGGCGAGGCGGAATTCTCAATAATGAAAAAGCAATCCTATCTCATAAATACAGCTAGAGGACCACTCATTAATGAATCAGCTTTAATTCAGGCTATTAAAGAAAAGAAAATTGCCGGAGCTGCTCTTGACGTTTTATCATCTGAACCCATTTCACCAGATCATCCTTTTCTACAACTTGAGAATGTTATTTTAACCCCTCACGTTGCTTGGTACTCAGAAGAATCAGAGATTGATCTAAGAAAAAAAGTAGCCCAAAGTATTATGGATGTATTGCATGGTTACTATCCAAACTATATCGTTAATCGAGAATTATACCAAAAAAGATTCCTGAAAGTGAAATAGAATATAAAACAATTTAGAGTTTCTCCTCGTCACTTTATTACTTGGTTCTATCTTTTGAAAAGAAATCCAGATACCATGGTAAATTCCGGGTTTCTTTTCAAATTTATGGACTTAAATGGTTTGTAATATCTTTCATCTTTCTGATTTGCTTATAAATATTCGAGTACACATCTATAGTATCTAATTATTTAAGTTAGGAAGTTTGGAGGCCTTACATTTACTATGAAACTAAATATACCTATTTATGAACCTATGAAACACTACAATATAACTTGTTTAAGCATTTCTTTAATTTGTAATGGTCAAATCAGTATAAAAAAAGGTTTCGGTCTTCTTGAAAGTGGAACCAGTAGAAGTAGAATGGTAGATAATCAATCTATTTTTAACGCCTGTTGTTGTTCCTGGCAAGTATCCTATTTACCCTTATCCAGCAGCTTCTGGTCTTTGGACAACACCATCAGATATAGCTGTGATAGTGATTGAATTAATAAACTCCCTAAAAGGCAAAAGTAAAATAGGATTATCTGTAGATATTGCGAAAGAAATGATAACCATACAAATGGACAGGTCTTGGAGTTTTTCTGGATGGAAAAGATCAGGAAATAGAAATATCTTCTCTTGGTTGGGGCGTAGGATTTCAATGTATGATGGTCGCTTATCCCTACTTAGAAACAGGGGCTGTCATTATGACAAATACAGATTTAGGGATACACCAGTTAAAAGGAATTATTGGAAAATTATATCGTTCACTAAGTTTTTAATCTTTTTATTGTGGGAATTTTGAACAACTTTTTTAAGAATTGTTTAACCTAGCGCAAGCTAAAGACCGTTTTGCTCCACTTCTGGGTTAATAAAAAAAGATGGAAATTGAAAAGTTGACTTTTTCCTTTTATCTGTTTACGGGATACTCGCTTTGCCGCTCCTAATCACCTTAGACGCTCTGCATAAAAATCATGTTCGGACTAGAACTTCAATGGCATGCCTGATGGTTTGAAAAAAGACGTTCTTGATTGAATTGAGCTACTTTCCGGTTTATTGAGCTACTTTCCGTTTTATTGAGCGACTTTCCGTTTTATTGAGCGACTTTCCGTTTTATTGAGCTACTTTCCGTTTTATTGAGCGACTTTCCGTTTTATTGAGCTACTTTCCGTTTTATTGAGCTACTTTCCGTTTTATTGAGCTACTTTCCGTTTTATTGAGC
>NZ_VDCY01000027.1 GCF_006517395.1 Terrilactibacillus laevilacticus | reverse complement strand
TTTGTATAACATTTTGGTCCCCACCCGCATAGCAGGTGGTTTATTGTTTCGCACGTTTCACGTACTCAACTGACTAAAGTCACTAATTAAAACAAAAAACTTCACGTTTAACGTGAAGTTTTTTGTTTTAGGAGAGTGTAAAATACTTTTTAGTCTATTTTTACAACATTTTTCTATAATTATAACTTAAGTCTCTTTATTTGAATTAAAGATCCACACATGTGAAAATAATATAGTCATTCAAATGCTGGTTTTTTTGAAATAATAAGAACACCAGAACATTTAACAAAAAAATTAATGAGGATGTGACTATATTGCAATCGAAACTTTTTACCCCATATAAAATCAAGGATCTAACACTTAAAAACCGTATTGTTATGGCACCTATGTGCATGTACTCAAGTGATGAAAACGGACATGTAAACGACTGGCATCTAACTCATTATACGAGCCGGGCTATTGGACAAGTTGGTTTGATTATAATTGAAGCCACAGCTGTAAATCCGAAAGGACGTATCTCCGCCTCCGATTTAGGTATATGGTCTGATGAACATATTGAAGGATTAAAAAAATTAACCACTTTAAATCATAAATATCAAAGTAAGATAGGCATTCAACTTGCTCATGCTGGGCGTAAAGCACAACTTAAAACCCAACCATTAGCCCCTTCTGCCATCCCGTTTAATGAAGAATATCAAACGCCTCAAGAACTCACCATAGAAGAAATCAAACAGACCATTCATGATTTTAAACAAGCTGCAAGAAGAGCTAAAGAAGCGAACTTTGATGTCATCGAAATTCATGCAGCTCATGGTTATTTAATTCATGAATTTTTGTCTCCCCTATCGAATCAGCGAAAAGATCAATACGGTGGGTCAGAAGAAAATCGCTATCGCTTGTTACATGAGGTTATTGAGGGCGTAAAGGAAGAATGGACAGGACCATTATTTGTTCGAATTTCAGCGAACGATTTCACTGAAGGTGGAAACACTCCAGATACCTATGTCCCTTATGCTGAAAAAATGAAAGCTCAAGGGGTTGATCTTATCGACGTTAGTTCTGGTGCATTAGTTCCCGCACAAATTGATGCTTTTCCTGGATATCAAGTCCCTTATGCCGATCAAATAAAAAACGAAGCCAGTGTAGCCACTGGTGCGGTGGGTTTAATCACTCATGCTTTACAAGCAGAAGAAATATTAAAGAATAATCGGGCTGATCTTATTTTTATCGCAAGAGAACTTTTACGAGATCCTTATTGGCCAAAAACAGCTGCTATTACTTTGGGTGAAACGATTGATACTCCGGTTCAATATGAACGGGGTTGGCGATTCAAATGATACGTCCAGCCATCGGTCGCAAGATAAGTATTTAAAAACAGTTTTTTTGCTTCACCCAAAAGACGTTCATTATCTGACTTTAGATAACGAGAACTTATATGCGTTAAAATTAAGGCGGCTGCATTCGCCGCCTTTGCTATTTGAGCGGCTTGGGACGTCGTCGAGTGGTAATAATCGTGTGCGAGGTTAGAAAGTTTCTCTTCAAAAGTTGCTTCATGGATCAATAGGTCTACATCCTCTGACAATTTTTTTGCTGATGAGCAATATCTTGTATCGCTTATCAAGGCAAAAGAACGTCCTTTTTTATTAGGACCAATAAAATTTGATATTTTTAATATTTCTCCATTTGGTAAGACAACCTCTTTTTCAGTTTTAATGGCTTTATATATAGGGCCTGGCATAATGCCCTTCTCTGTTAGTTTATCTACGAGTAATTCACCTGGTTGATCCTTTTCAACAACACGAAAACCAAAACTCGTTATTCCATGCTCTAGTGGCTCTATCTGGATAGAAAAGTGTTCTGTATCAAAAATATAGCTGGACTCTTCGATTTCAGTAATATGCAGAGGATATTTAATATGTGTTGATGATACCTTAAGTGATACATCTATAAAATCTTTTAACCCTTTCGGTCCAATGATATTTAGAGTTTCCGATCCTCCTTGGAATGATCGGCTACCTAATAATCCAGGAAGCCCATAGATGTGGTCACCGTGAAGATGAGATATAAAGATTCTATTTATTTTTGAAAGCTTTATAGGTGATGAAAGAATTTGGTGCTGTGTCGCTTCTCCGCAATCGAATAACCAAATGTGGCCTTTATACTCTGGAAAGGAAACGGCAATCGCTGAAACATTCCGATCCTTTGCAGGAATTCCTGCTCCAGTGCCCAAAAAAGTAAAATTCATTTTTATCTCTCACACTTCCTTTAATGTTATCTATTTTCGTGTTTTGCAATAAAGTGAAACTTCAATGGTTGGGGTTTTTCGATGCACAGGATGTGCTAGAGCAGGCGTTGCGACAGGACGCCTGGTTTTTAGCCTGCGTCATCCCCCACTCATTGTAAGGATTAACCAATCGGACTTTTACGAGCAGTTATCCCCCACCTAGGAATGCTCGTTTACACTCATTGCCTTGAGGCGGAGTCTTTACTAGCCGTTAATGCGGGAAAAATTCATTCATTCGTCCTTTCGTTTGATTTATATTCACCATTTTTCACTTTTCTATTTTTAATCATACTTGATGCTAATTGCAAGGCATTATTTCCATATTTATTGGTTACAGCGTTTATCAAATCAACAACAGGTTCTTTTTTCAACTCATCTTGATAGGTAAAAAGATCTAACTGGGTTGTAGAGTCAGCTAGAGCCTCAAAAGAAGTTAATGTGATACCTAGTAAGCGCACTGGGCGATCATCCCAGTGGCGGTGAAAGAGCTCCATGGCTTGAAAAAGGATATCTTGTTTGGTGATGAGTGGTGTTTTTAATGTCTTATTTCGTGTGATATTCGTCCAATCAAAATAACGAATAACAATGCTTATTTGGTAGCTAGCAATATGCTCTCTTTTTAACTTAAAGGCTATTTTTTCAGACTGCTTTGAAAAAACCTCTTTAACGACAGTCAAATCAATCGTATCAACTGGTAAAGTTGTTGAATGACCTATACTTTTGTATCGATCCTCAGATTCAGGATCGACTGGTCTATCATCCCATCCATTCGCATGATTAAATAAGGAAATACCCGGCTGCCCTAATCGTTCAGAAATACGTAACCGATCAAATTTAGCCAAGTCTCCTATGGTATGTATGTTCATTTTCTTTAATTTTTCCTCTGTCTTCGAACCGACACCATGCATGTCTCCAATTGGGAGATTCCACAACGTTGTAGGTAAATCTCTTTTACGAAGAATCGTTAATCCCATTGGTTTTTGCATATTAGACGCCATTTTGGCCAAAAATTTATTTGGAGCAATTCCAATGCTGCAAGGCAGTTTTAATGATTTGTATAAATGTCGTTGAATCCGCTTAGCTAAATGTACAGGGTGTATAACCGATACTACAGAAGACACATCCATATACCCTTCATCGACTGATACCTTCTCCACTAATGGAGTCACACGCCTCAAAATATCAAAGATTTGTTTCGATGTTTCTCGGTATAAAGTCATATTAGGCTGTTTGACAATAAGTTCTGGACAAAGCTGTCGTGCTTTCCAAACTGGCATGGTTGTTTTAACACCTTTCGCTCGCGCTTCATAACTACTTGTGACTATAATCCCTTTTCGATCTTCAACTCGTCCAGCTATGGCTAAAGGATGTCCAGATAGTTCAGGATGATGAGCTATTTCGACTGATGCATAAAAACAATTCATGTCAATATGAAAAATGACCCGATGTCCACTTACCATAGTAACACCCCCCAACACATACTAGATTTAATTGTAGAACATTCATTCTTATTTATCAAATAAAATTCTTTTAATAAAAATTTATCTTTTGAGCTATACTTTTGATAGAACATTCAGTTAAAATAGAAGATAGATCATTTTGTCCATTTTTATAAAAAAAGGAGGATGTAAGGTTGAGTGATTTTTTTAATCAATTTACATTTGTATTTCTACTGTTTCCTTTCTTAAGCCTTGTTATTGGCATTGTTTCTTATCTTTATTTTCGAAAATTTTTTATAGCCCCAATCGTTATCGTTTTTCTTAGTTTTATCCTCTGTTTGACCATCTATGATATGAGTTTTCTAATTCTAGCGACTCTATACACATTACTTTCCATTGCCGCTGCTTTGTTAACAAAATTTGGTTTATATTGCGCAAGAGATTGAATCAAAAGCCCCTAAAGCCATGAAAGACATGTGATATTAAATAAATACTTAATTTTCTAATCCAATCAAAATATAGAAAGATCCCCATCATAAATATGAAATATCCAGACACGGTTCTTAGTACTTGGCTTAATCGGTTGACTATAGAAATTTTTCCTATCCAAAAAGAAAGCAAAAAAAAGGGTAATGAAAATCCAATGACATAATAAATCATATACAACAAGAATTGATCAGGGTTTGAATAACCGAGAATGAGAATGGCGGCTAATATAGGACCTGTACACGGAGTCCATGCGGCTGCAAATGTCATACCGATTAGGATTGATCCTAGATAGCCAGCTGGTCGAATGTTAAATGTGACGCGTCTTTCTCGCATTAAGAAAGAAGGACGTATAATCTCGATAAGAAACAAACCTAAAAGAATAAGAACCAAAGCACCTATCTTCCGAAGAATATCACGAATTGAGAAGAGATAATGGGACAAATAGGTACCTGACATACCGAGAGCGACAAAAACAAAAGCAAAGCCAAGCATAAACAACACCATGTGAAGTAAAGCCTGCTTGCGGAAGTTAGAAGATATGTGCTTTGTAACTTGCTCTTGTAATGTCACGCCCGTTAGATAGGATATAAAACCAGGGTACAAAGGTAGGGTACAAGGTGATAAAAAAGATAACATTCCAGCACCAAAAGCCAAAATCACATTAAGATCCATAAGCTTGTCCTCTCTTATCATAAATCATTCTAATTAAATAGATATGATGATAAAAGCAATATTATGGTTTTTATTTGGAGTTGTAAAAAAATAGAAAAAGGATCCCATAATAGAGACCCTTTTTCTATATTATTTATTTGCTACTTCTTGAATGATGGCTAAAATTAATTCTCCCGTTTTCACAAGTTCCGCAATCGGCATTTTTTCATTTGTGGTATGAATATTTTCATAACCAACAGCAAGATTCACCGTAGGTATTCCATGACCTGCAAGAACATTAGCATCGCTTCCTCCTCCACTTTTTAAGCATTTTGGAGTTCGGCCAATAGAAGAAATGGCGTTCTTAGCCACTTTTACGACATGATCGTCTTCATTAAAATGAAAACCTGTATACATATATTTGATGTCTACTTCTGCTTTACCGCCCATTTGCTCAGCTGTTTCCTCAAATGCCTTTTTCATTTTCTGTAATTGATTGTCCAATTTTTTTGGATCAAGTGAACGGGCTTCAGCTAGAATTTCAACGAAATCACACACAATATTCGTTTGTCTGCCTCCTTGGAAATGACCAATATTGGCTGTTGTCTCTTCATCAATACGACCTAAAGGCATCTTAGAAATGGATTTTGCTGCTACTGTTATGGCCGATACACCTTTTTCAGGAGCTATACCTGCATGGGCTGTCTTTCCATAGACTTTAACAAAAAGCTTTGCCTGAGACGGTGCGACAGTGATAATGTCTCCTACTGGTCCATCGCTATCTAATGCATAACCATATTTTGCTTTGAGATGCGACACATCCAAAGCCTTAGAACCAACCAATCCTGATTCTTCACCGATCGTGATCACAAATTGCAGGGTTCCGTGTGGTGTATTGGTTTCTTGTAAAACACGAATAGCTTCAAGAATCGCTGCAAGTCCCGCTTTATCATCTGATCCAAGGATGGTTGTTCCATCAGACACAATATATCCATCCTTTATGGAAGGCTTTATGCACTTGCCTGGAACAACTGTATCCATATGAGATGTAAAATAAATGACGTCTGTGTCGACATTACCTTTAAGCGTACATATTAGATTATTTGCACCGTGTCCCGTTTTCTCCTTTGCATCATCTTCTTCTACTAATAAACCTAAAGACTCAAATTTTGACTTTAATACTTCAGCTATTTTTTCTTCATGTCCAGTTTCTGAATCTACTTTGACCAATTCAATAAATTCTTTGATCATACGCTCTTGATTAACCATTTGACATCACCTTTCAATATGACAGAATATGTATCACTCTTTTATCTTATCATAATCATTCAACTTAATTCTTTCACTACATCTCTTAATGTAAGTGGTTCAGACTAGGTCATTTGCATTCGATAGTTATATTAGATATTCTTTCAAACTTGATATACTTCGTGTTAGGATAGAATATGGAAAATACACTATTAACGGTGGATAACTGAACGAACAATTATGTAGGAGGTTTTGATATGTCAAATAAATTAATGAAAATGGTCATTTATATTGTCATTGGTGTTTTAATTTTAACATTGTTCTCTAGTGCCATTGCTGCAATATTTCAATAAAAACCGTCTGATTTTTATTTTGACGGTTTTTGTTTTATAGAACTAATAATACCGCACCAAGTGTTGGTACTAAAACCATGGCTATTTTTAAGTAAAGCTCGGGCACGCGTTTCGTAAATTTAGCCCCTATGTAAGAGCCTATCATCGTACCAATCACAACAGCAATAAGCAGTTTAATATCTAAATACCCTAATCGATAATTATCAGCTCCTCCAGCTAGAGCGATCGGAATAATAACAAGCATCGTGGTTCCTGCGGATTTTCGGACAGACATCCCAAATAAGATCATTAAACCAATTTGAATGAATGGTGTAGAGCCTATCCCAAATAGGCCCGACAAAACACCCGTCACAAAACCAACAGTGATCGCTGCTAACCAAAAGCGTGATCCTTTTGGAATTTGATCTTCCTGTATGATTTCCTTTTTACGGGAAATTAAAATCATTCGGACCCAAAGTATAATGGCTGACAGTAATAATATGCCTGCTGTCATCCATCTTAATATATGTGAATCAATTTGAGCTGAAAATTCAGAACTGATCCAAGCTCCAACGGAACCAATTAATCCTACTGGAATTCCTACTTTTAATATTGTATTACCTTCTCGATAATGACTAATCGCACCAGAAATGGATGAAAAAAACATGGCTGATAAGGCTGTGCCAAGAGCCGTATGAATAGAAAATCCAAAAATAGTGGTTAAAATTGAAATAATGAAACCTGAACCACCTGCCCCAACAAATCCGAGGCATACACCAACTGCAAGCATGGTTAATGCAACGATAACCATACACATCACCTCTTTACTTACCACAAAGCTGATAATCATATATGTTTCATTTATAATTATCTCATATAATGAATAGTATGGCATATCATCATTGTGACAACATTGTTTGTAATTTTTTTCTGACAGTAAAGCTATGATAGCTCGCTAGGGAATTTAATATGAAAAAACACTTTCATTAAGATTAGAAAGTGTTTTCATCTTTATTTAAGGATTGTGGTCTTATAACTTCCTAGAAAATCAACCTTATGTCCAAATGTCTCTAAAATAATTTTTACTTTCTGTGCTCGTTCCTCATCGTAACCCATTTCTGCCTCAATAAAAAAGCGGTAGGTTCCCAATTTCTTTCTTGTAGGTTTAGATTCAATCCATGTTAAATTGATACCTAAGCCTGAAAAAACATTGAGAATGGATGAAAGCATACCCACATACTCTGTGGATGGTGTGACAAGAATCATCGTTTTATCTTGTATCTTTTTAATTCGGTGATTTTTACTTAAAACGATAAAACGCGTATGATTATGTTCACTATCTTGAATATCTTTTTCAATGATTTGAAGACCATATAATCCGGCTACCCATTCTGATGCAATCGCCGCTCTATTTTTATTTCCTTGTTCCATAATTAACTTCGCTGCATTTGCTGTGCTATCAACATGTTGACTTAAAAATTTATGATGTCTAATATAATTTCGACATTGATCTAGTGCAGGTGTAATAGAGATAACCTCGTTAATATCACTAATCTCTGAACCTTTTAAACCAATCAGATTTAAAGATACAGGAAAAATAACATCTGCATCGATTGATAAATTGAACATCATCAATCCATCAATACTCGTGTCAATCGTTCCAGCTATTGAATTTTCAATTGGCACGATACATTTATCAACGTCATCGATACTGACAGCTTCTATCGCATCATATATTGATTTTTTCGGAAATAATTCCGTATTTTTTGGAAAAAAGCGGGTTGCCGCTTCTTCTGAAAATGTTCCCCTAGGGCCAAGATAAGCAACTTTCATAATAAATCTCCTTCGTGGCTTTTACTTATGTTCCTTTATTTAAGCATTTTTTAAGGTAAATTCATAGACCTATTAATCATAAATATTTCTATTAATTGATTATTTTTAGCTTTTTATTAGGTAAAAAAAGATATGTATTTGTGAAAAAAAGACTGATTTCAAAAGCATTATACTTTTGAAATCAGCCTATTGAACTCTGTTTACTTACAATACTCATCAAATAATGATTCAATTTTATAGGCAACTTGGCTAGGATCATGCCCTTCAATTTCGTAACGCTCAATCATTTTTAAAATCTTGCCGTCCTTCAATAAAGCAAAAGATGGTGAGGATGGTGGATAGCCTGTAAAGTATTCACGAGCTCTTTCTGTTGCTTCCTTATCTTGTCCTGCAAAAACGGTAACAAATTGATCTGGTTTCGTTGCAACATTCACAGCATAGGCAGCTGCAGGGCGGGCAATTCCACCTGCACAACCACATACAGAGTTAATCATAACAAAGGTTGTTCCATCTTTCGTTAAGGCTTTATCAACCTCTTCAGGGGTCTTTAATTCTGTATACCCAGCTTCAACGATTTCATTGCGAGACGTTTGAACAACATCATTCATAAAGAAATCAAAATTATTCATACTCGTTAAGACACTTCCTTTCTATTCAATGCACTCTTATCGACCATTTGGTATCTTCTTATGGTTTAATTCTATTTTAACGAAGATCTTCCTAAAATCAAACATTCAGCTTTATTTAATAAGTGGTATAACGTTCAGAAATGATTTTTAATGGAGAAATATGACTTCAATTTCCTTATTTTAGGTTAATATTCAAATTTAAAGGAAGTCCCTCCGCATTTTATGTATTATCAAATAAAATTGGTGATATGCAACTAAGGCGAGTAGTAGAATTAATTTAACGGCTTTTATTCTGCACACTATACTTCTAAATTTTTTTGTAAAAAAATTATTTTTATATCACCATTTCTCTCTTTTTCTTGCGATTTATAATATATAGGGTTTATGATGTTTTACTGGATACGTCTAAGATGATAATTTAAAATTTGAATTTTCAACCTGATGTTAATTGCAGAACTTCGAAAGGGTTTTGCATCATTTCCGATTTTTATTGAGCTACTTTCCGGTTTATTGAGCTACTTTCCGGTTTATTGAGCTACTTTCCGGTTTATTGAGCTACTTTCCGTTTTATTGAGCTACTTTCCGTTTTATTGAGCTACTTTCCGTTTTATTGAGCTACTTTCCGTTTTATTGAGCTACTTTCCGTTTTATTGAGC
>NZ_VDCY01000026.1 GCF_006517395.1 Terrilactibacillus laevilacticus | reverse complement strand
ACCTCATGGCTTAAGTATGGACATCAAAAGATAAGGCTAAAAGCGGATACCGTCTAAAGACGGTGGAGTTAGACCACGCATTTGGAAATTAAAAAATAAATAGTCCTTACATTTCATGCCAAGTTGGCATTTATAGCAAAACAGTTCGTACGAGGCTCCATGTCAAGCGTGTCCTTGCAGAATATTTGAACAAAACGACTTAATAAATCTGAAGGGTAATTTCTCCATTCTAGTTGTCTATTTTCTTGACATAATACCAAAAACGATTCAAGAACGCGATTATCTGTATGGTAATACTAACTTCTTTTTATAAATTCGATTTAAGCCGCTTTCCTCATATGAAAATAATACAGCTTATAGTAAAAAAACTCGCCTTGTGTTAGACGAATTTTCTTTATTCAGTATAAATCCTTTAAAACTCACATTAGATGAATAAATAAGTTTAAAAACCGATATTCATTTTGTCTGACTTTAACTGTAAATTAACTATATCAAATTTATGCTTTCCGATTTAAAAATTGATTTGTAGACAATCGCACCTGATTATTTTCTTAATTTGCTATATCCTCTTCACTTTTTGTTATCAAACGAATAGCCTTGACGATGGCTTCTCTTGTCTCGATCGGCATTTTCTCAGCATCTAGGTCATGTGACAATCCAAAAGGGTTTGTGGCTGTCCATGCGGTAGCTAAGGCCATGATGGTAGTCATAAGGAAGCCAGGAGTGAATGTAGTTCCTACCAATCCAGCGTTTTGCGCTTCCATTATTTCTTTTATTTTCTTCTCTTGGACTGTGGCCCGTTCGGTTAAGGTTCCAACCCTCTGTTCCAAACTGTACCATGCCATTAGCCGCATAAGATCGGGATGTGTCATAGCGAAATCGAAGACTCTTGCCGCATAACCAGGAAGATCCTCAGGTGTAAAGTCTATTTCTTCGTAAACACGAGTGAGATGCTTTTGGAGAACAGTGGTAAAAAGTGTCTCTTTATTCTCAAAGTAAATGTAAATGAGGTTCTTGTTGCATCCAGCATTCTTCGCTATGCGATCAACACGTGCGCCTGCAATACCAAAGGAGGAGAACTCTTTCATGGCTGCCTCTAATATCCGTTTTCTTGTTGCTTCAGCGTTTCTCAAATGTTGTCCCTCCTATATCATGTATTTTGTGTTTACAATATATCACATAGATCACTTAATTGACAAACTGGTTAGTTAGTTGTATATTCTAACTAACCAGTTGGTTATAATCTCTGGTACTCTTAATGAAAGAAGGAATACACCATGACACAAAGCAATATAAAGGTTGCCCTAGTTACAGGCGGAAGTCGCGGCATTGGTCGAAGTACTTTGCTTAGCCTTGCAAACCGTGGCTTTGATTCTATTTTCACATATCATTCCAACTTTAAAGAAGCTGAAAAAGTCGTCTCCTTAGTACGTGAAACGGGGCAAAAAGCTATCGCCTTGCAGTTAGATACCAGTAATGTCAGCACTTTTGACTCTTTTGTACAAACCTTAGATAGAGCGCTTAAAGAGCTGGGAGCAACGCATTTCGATTACCTCGTAAACAATGCAGGTACATCGCATCACAATTCATTTGAGAAGACGACCGAGGAAGAGTTGGATAAGCTTTACGACGTTCACTTCAAGGGAGTCTTCTTTCTAACTCAGAAGCTATTACCACTTATCAACGATGGTGGACGGATTGTGAACATCTCTTCTGGTCTAACACGTTTCGCTGTGCCAGAAAGCGGTGCCTATGCATCCATGAAAGGTGCCATTGAGGTTCTGACGCGTTATATGGCGAAAGAGTTGGGGCCACGTGGGATTGCTGTCAACACTGTTGCACCTGGGGCTATCGCAACTGATTTCAGTGGAGGAATTGTACGTGATAATCCTGATGTCAACAAACATATTGCGGAAATGACGGCTCTTAGCCGTGTCGGCCAACCTGATGATGTAGGGCAGGCTATCGCCTCACTACTTTCGGATGAGAATCGATGGGTCAATGCCCAGCGCATAGAAGTCTCGGGTGGCATGTCGATCTAACTTTATAGGGATTATTTTGCCTTTTTCAATTCTCAATCATGCAGAATGAACACCATCAAAGGCACCTTTGATGTTTCATTGACAAGAGTTGCACAATCTGAAGATACAACCATTAATGAAATGATCATTCTGCTTCAAACAAGAAGCTTAATATCTAAAATACTGCTCCAGTTACCTTTTGGGGCAGTTTTTTATCTTTCAAATTAAAATTAACAATAAATTGAAAGAAAATGGGAAAGGGATTGATAGAAAAAGCTAAAATTCACGATTGATTAATTTTATCTCTTCGTGTTTTAATGGTTAAGACCTCCACCTCTAAGCGAAGCGAAGGTGGGATCTTTCAATCAGGTGGAGTAGAATCTCCACCTGATTTTCCGAAGTTTCAGCTTGCTGAAACGAGTTCACTAGCGCTTATGGAAAAAATAAAAGTAAAATTCCTAATAGTATTAATCCTAACGGTAAATAAATATAACTTCCCCAAGATAAAATGTCATAAATTGTGTAAGCCATTAATAGTAGTCTCTTCCATCCTTTAATTTGTTCATCATCATCGTTTTTAAAATCATCTTTTATAAAAAAATTCAACATAACACCCCCGACTACAATGAATCCCATTCCCATTAAAATCCTCATTAGTTCAACATTCCAATTTCTATGAAAAATAGAATTAACTTCATCATTTACCTACTTGTTTCCTTGTTAACAAATCGCATTCTTTTTATTTCAGGAAGATACATCTTATATTTTAGGCTTATTAATAATGACTTGACTACATTTTGCATTAAACTAAAAAAAGGATCTCTTAAAACACTATATTTAAAGGAATTAACCTATTTGTTTCAAATATAGAAACAAATATTTCTTTTTTTGATTTTTCAATTGACCGCATTTACTATAAAAACGTGAGGTGAGAGCAATGAGCCAATATGAAGTTTCTACTTTGAAAAAAGGATTAATGATTTTAGATGCGCTAATGCAAGAAGATAGTATGACGTTAAGTGAAGTCATGAATAAATTTTCTCTAAATAAGTCGACCACTTTCCGTCTTCTTTATACGCTTGAACTCATGGGGTATGTAAAAAAAGTCGACAATTTATATCGCGTGACAAACAAAGTTGGGGGACCAACAAATCCTTTTAATGCCAGACTTAACTGGCTATCGGTTCCACCATTATCTCAACTTAGTTCTGAGGTTGGCGAAACGGTATTTATCGGCATATTACACGGAACGGATATTGTCACAACACAAATCGTAGATACTGCAAACTCCATGAGCATTCCTTCCAAAACTAATGAATGTAATCTGGGCTGTGATTCCAAAATAGGAGAAAGTGCTCCGGCTCATCTTAGTGCTCTTGGTAAAGTGATTATGGCTTTTTTAAATGAGCATGATCGAGAAAGATTGCATGAAAGTTTGGTTAACCAATTAAATTTGGTTCAAAAAACCAAAAACACATTTATCGATCCTCATTTGTTAAAAGAACACTTAAAAGTCATTCGAAGCCAAGGGTATGCCGTGGACAATGAGGAAACAGAGATTGGTTTACGTTGCATTGCCGCACCTATTATGTATGAAGGTGAAGCCATCGCCGCAGTAGCTATATCAGGTCCGACTATTCGTTTGACCAAGAAACTCGATAGGGGGCTTAGTAAAAGATTGATTCAATGTAGTCATCAGATTTCTAAAATGCTGGAATAATCAATAATAGAGGAGTTGATGAAGATGTCAACAAAAGCCTACATGGCTTTATTCGCATTAGCCATTAGTGCCTTTGCCATCGGTACAACAGAATTTGTTATTGTTGGGCTATTACCAACAGGCGCACATGATTTGAACATCCCCGTAACGAAAGCTGGAACACTGATTTCTGGATACGCTATTGCACTGGCCATCGGAACACCCATTATTACAGCACTTACAGGACGTATTCCGAAAAAAGGATTTCTCCTTATTTTGATGACATTATTCACCATCGGCAATGCACTATCTGCGATTTCACCATCTTATGAAATATTGATGCTATCGCGTGTGATTACAGCCATAACACATGGTGTATTTTTTGCGATTGCAGCTGTTGTTGCTACCAATTTAGTACCAGAGGATAAACGAGGAACAGCGATTTCCATTATGTTTACGGGATTAACGGTAGCCACTATTGTCGGTGTTCCATTAGGTACCTATGTTGGTCAACATTTAGGGTGGCGTACCACATTTATTGTCGTCGTTACTTTAGGAATCATAGGTCTTATCAGCAATATTCTGGCTGTTAGCAAGGTTAAAAATCAAAGCCATCCACCAACATTTAGGGATATAGGAGAACTTATTAAAAACAGGCGCATCCTTCTCGCATTATTCATGACAGCTCTAGGATTTGGCGGCACCTTTGCTATATTTACGTACCTAACCCCTATTTTAGAGAATATAAGCGGCTATTCTTCTGGATCCATTTCTCTATTACTTCTAATTTATGGAATAGCCGTAGCCATCGGTAATCTCTTTGGAGGAAAAATGGCAAATGAACATCCTGTCAAAGCCTTACGTTGGATCTTTCTAGTCCAAAGTATCGTCCTTTTACTTCAAATATGGCTTTTACCAAGTAAATCTCTTAGTATACTATCCATTTTACTATTAGGTTTATTAGCTTTTACGATGTCGCCGGGCGTACAAGCGTATATTGTCACATTATCTGAAAAGTTAGTACCATCAGCAAAGGACATTGCTTCAGCGTTAAATATCTCCGCTTTTAATATCGGCATTGCTGTAGGATCTTTACTTGGAGGATGGGCTGTTGATCACTTAACCTATTTAGATACAGCCTGGATTGGTGCCATCATGGTAGCATTGGCTTGTCTTCTTGCAATTCTCAATTACAAATTAGATAAAAAACAAAAATTATTTTAAAGGAGCGTATATAAAATGAGCTTACAGCAACTTGAACAATTAGAAACGGAACTACAATTTGAACACTTTACCAATGAAGATGCCCTCAACTTAGGCTTGACCCTGATTCAATATGCAAAAGAAAATGGAAAGTCCATTGCTATTCATATCGAACGAAATCGCGTCCCCCTTTTCACACATTTAATGGATGGCACATCAGAAGAAAATGTATACTGGTTCTATCGGAAAAAACGAGTCGTCGATCATTATAATCATAGTTCTCATTATATTGGTAAGCGTTTTGAAGAAGCTGGAACAACACATGATGAGAGTTCACTTCTATCACCAGCCCAATACCAAGCTCAGGGAGGATCTTTCCCTATCCAAGTGGAAGGAATTGGTGTTATAGGTTCCGTCACAGTATCAGGATTAACCCCACAACTTGACCATGATTACGTTGTGGAAGGAATTAAAAGATTTTTGAATAAGTGAAAGTTAATGTCTGAAGAAAAACGTTTAATTAAGCCTCTAAGGTCGCAAATTAATTTCACAATTTCAATTGAAATCGTTGGTTAAATTATAGTCCCCTATCGAATTGAGATAGAGGACTATAATTATATTGATGATTTCAATCTTTGCCATTTTTAAATTAAGCTCTTTTGTTCATTCTATAATGAATAGCCACCAGCACCAATGAGTGCCAAGCCAATGGAAACAACAATCAGTACCAAGTTATATTCAAACCCGCCTGTAGTGTTAGAAAAACCTTTTGATCCATGAACCTTAATAATCGCTCCTAGCATAATTATTGTTATTATAATTGCTCCAAGAGGTAGAAGGAAGCCTAAGATGAACAATATTCCACTAACCAATTCTCCAAGTCCACTAAGTGTTGCTACTAGAATACCAGGTTTAATACCAATCGATTCAAACCATCCTCCGGTCCCTTTAATCCCATGTCCTCCAAACCATCCGAACAATTTTTGACTTCCATAAAATAAAAATACAATTCCTATAATCAAACGAATTAATAATAATCCTAAATCTGTCATAATAAAATACCTCCAAAATTTTTATTTAATACTTTCTTATTTAATGCTTTAATTCTATTTTTATACTTAAAAACTCAACTGATGTTCATTCTTCTTTCCAGCGTTATTTAAAAATGCAATGGCTATGGCTAACATTAATTTTGCTTTTTTCCTAGAATAAGGAGAAACTATAATAATAAAGATCTCGTATTATCTATTCATCAAGATTCCTGACTTAGATTGGCATTAATCTTTGCTCTAATTGATCTCTATATTGTTCATAACGCAAAGGCAACATTAATTTTGCTCCCATCGTTTCTTGCGATTCATCATGTGCAAATCCCGGTGGATCGGTTGCTATCTCAAATAGAATTTCCCCATGTTCTCTAAAATAGATGGAATTAAAATAATTTCTATCTTGAACAGGTGTGACCCCATAACCTTCACTGCTAATATATTGCTGCCATGCTAATTGATCTTCGTCATCATTAGCTCGCCATGCAATATGATGAACCGTGCCGACTCCCATTTGTCCGCTTGCTTGGGGGATTAATTTCAAATCGATAATGTTTCCAATATCACTTTTGGAACGAAAACGTATGATATCATTTTCTTCTCCTACTATTTCAAAACCTAAGATGTTTTCTAGAAGACGCGCTGTTTCTTTTGGTTGAACTGATAACAGTGTTGCTCCACCAAATCCTTTAATGGCGACCTCTGGTGTCACTTCACCGAAACTCCAATGATTGATTTCACCTTCTTCTCTCTCGACCATTTCTAAATGAAGTCCATGTGGATCATCAAATGTTAAATAAGTCTCACCAAATCGTTCTGTTTTAACAAATGAAACATCATACTTAGAAAGCCTTTTTTCCCAAAAACTTATTGCTCCTGGAGGAATAACATAAGATGTCACCCCTACCTGGCCGCCGCCAATTTTACCTTGATAGGCACCTACCCAGGGAAAAAACGTGATGATGGTACCTGGTTTACCACCCTCGTTTCCAAAATAAAGATGATAAGTCCCCGGATCATCAAAATTCACCGTCTTTTTAACAAGACGTAAACCTAACACACCAGCATAAAAATCAACATTTTCTTGCGGATTTCCAACAATGGCTGTAATGTGGTGTATTCCTGCCGTTTTTTTATTCATTTACATCCCCTCCTTGACATGAAGTTGTCATTCTGTTGTACAAAAGTATATTGATGTAATATCTCGAATTCGAGATATTTATTTAAAAAAATATATCTTTAATTAATTTATCTCTAATTCGAGATAATTTTATTACATAATTTACTCTGTGTCAACTAAATAACCAAAAATAATTAAAATTCTTTTAAAGTATCAATGAATATACCATACAAAATATTTGGTGCCAGGCACTTGTCGCATTAGATGAAAACTTTGACCGGATTTTTGCTTAATTTTCTAAGTGAATATATTAATATACTAAACCTACCAAGCACACCTGTAACGTTGCTTGGTTAAACCCCAAACAACATTAGAAATGTGACAACATAGAATGGCAAGTATACAAAAACGGGGTAAAACCTATCAATTTACTGTAAGTCACATAGTCAACGGTGGATTCAAAACAAAAAAAGAGGCACAAATTGCATCTGCAGAAATAGAGGCACAATTAACTAAAGGTAGCTAACAGTTTTTTCCTAAGAGTTAATAGAATAGTCATTATAAAAAAAGTAACTTACCCTGCCCGCTAAGTAATTTGAAATCATTACTATTTAAATTGTTCCCGAATAGGATAAGCCCATAATGGTAAATTACTCGTTTCAAAAGTAATCTGACCATCATTTACTTCCAATATAATTTCTCCATCATCTTCACTATTATCGATTAACACAAGGTTATCAATCATATTGGCATTTTTATAGAGATGTTCAAAAGAGGTTTTACTTCTTCTGATGATATCCTCAGTTGGAATATTATGGCCACCATTTTTAACTCTCATTGCAACTCGTTCAATATTCTGATTCACATTACTTAGAGCTACGTAAAACATATTGATTTTATAACCCATTGCTTTAGCTTTTTCCATTTGTCTAATGGCATTTCCACCAGCAAGCGTTGTCTCAATAGAGAACTCTTTGCCTTCCTTAATGTATTCATTCACTGATTTTATTACTTCTTTTCCCGCTGTTACCCTTTTAGATTCAGGGTTATCTGGATCAATTCTTCGTGCTATGGCATCCGGATCAATGTTAATCTCAACACCAATTTTGTCAATAATTAAGTTTCTTATTGTACTTTTTCCGCTTCAATTATTTCCAGCAAACACATAAAACATCGGGCCATGCTTATGCATCATGATTCACCATCATTCATTAAGGGGACTATATCTCCATTAGGATATTCTTTTACCAATTTGCCGTTCTTCTCATACACAATATAAGTGTTATTTACTTTTGCATCAATTCTTGCTCGCTCACCAGTCATCTTGACCCATTTGTCTGCCCATGCAAATTTTCGTTTTGGTACATTATTTTGCTCTTCCAACATAGAAAACACCACCTTAATATTTTATTATATCAGTTTGATTCTACTACTACATCTTTCAGGATGGGTGTGTTTTTTTACTTTTGAGATATTTTATTTCTATGTTCTCATTAGTTATTATCTTTTGGTGCCATACACTTGTCAAAAGTTATCAAGCAATGCACGTACTTCATCTGTTGATCCTGTGCTCATCAACTGATTTCTTAATTCACTCGCTCCTCGAAACCCTTTGACATATATCTTAAAAAAGCGATGAAGAGCTGTGAATGGACGTGACTCTAATTCTTTTGAATATTTATCATGGAGATCAAGTTGCATTCTTAAGAGATCAAGCAATTCTATACTGCTATGTTCTTTCGGCTCTTTTTCAAAGGCAAATGGATTTTTAAAAATACCACGCCCGATCATAATCCCATCAACACCATATTGATGAGCGAGCTTCAAGCCAGTTTGACGGTCAGGAATATCCCCATTGATCGTTAATAGTGTTTCCGGGGCCACCTGGTCACGAAGTTTCTTGATCTCCGGAATCAACTCCCAATGAGCATCTACTTTGCTCATTTCTTTTCTTGTACGCAGATGAATAGAAAGATTAGCGATGTCTTGTTTCAATATATGTGTTAGCCAGTCCTGCCATTCGTCTACATCCGTATAACCAAGCCGTGTTTTCACACTTACAGGCAATCCTCCTGCTTTTGCTGCTTGTATGACATCTGCAGCGATTTCTGGACGAAGGATAAGGCCGCTTCCCTTCCCATTTCTTGTCACATTGGGTACTGGACAGCCCATATTAATATCCACACCCCTAAATCCAAGTTTCGCCACACCCATACTCGTTTGTCGAAAAAATTCGGGCTTGTCCCCCCATATATGCGCAACTATTGGTTGTTCATCCTCTGTAAAAGTCAAACGTCCCCGCACACTTTGGTTTCCCTCAGGGTGACAATAACTCTCCGTGTTTGTAAACTCTGTAAAAAACACATCAGGTCGACCTGCTTTACTCACTACATGGCGAAAAACAACATCCGTCACATCTTCCATTGGTGCAAGTACAAAAAATGGTCGTGGTAAGTCACGCCAAAAATTATCTATCATATTCAAATTCAAATCCTCTCATTATGGGATACTAAGTCAAACTCTTAATATTTGCTATCAGGCACTTGTCGATTATATTCTGCCATAAACAAAACTTAAATTACATCAAATGCTGTAATGATAATATAACTTCAAGGTGCTGTCTGCGTTTCTTTGATATTTCTAAATACTCATCTTCAAGCACATCTTCATCAATAACATGATCGTTTTCCATTGTATCGTAGTATTTCTTATATAAAACTTCCATTAATAATTCGTTTTTTTTGTAATGCTTCTGATACGAAAAATTTCTGCTCAGTGTTTTCTTGATAAACAAAAATTTCAGAATCAAAGTCATCACATATAATATAACGTGATCTTCGATATTTAAATAAGTAAATATTTCCATCTTGCGTGTACACTATCCTACAGTTTCTAATAGCTTGGGATAGACGGTGCAGTTCTCGATCATAATCGGAAGTTGACTCTGAGTATACCTTTCTACCTTTCCTTTTACAATCTTTGCACAGATTATTGCGGTGGCCTTTCCCGCTAAATTTCTCATTGAGTAGATAATCCCCACATGCTAGACAGTAATGACCTCGTTTCTTATTTCCCACTTTTGAACCTCTCACGACTAAACTCGCGAGATTCTTTGACCCGAACCTAATGTGGTCATTAGACCAGTTGGATTCGTGTTGGGACCGCCAAAAGCCCCCTAGACACTTTATCCATATGGATATTGTGCTTACTTTTTCTTAAAATATTGGCTGCACCATTTAGATCCGCGTTAATGAGTAAATTTTTCGCTGTGCGATATAAGCCTCTTTTAATTCTCCTTCCGGAGAATTTTTTCTTCGTATTAGATTGGCCGTAAACAGATATCTCATCTTGATCTAAAAAACTGGCTTTAGACGTATAGGATTCTTCTTGTCTTATGAAGTTAATCCCATATCGATTGCACATCGATTCTAATTTTTTCATCCAAATAGAATGCGGAATCTGCACAAACGTTTGTTTATCTTTTTTACTAAACTTAACTTCTTGCTTCCACTCCTTATTGTGGCCAATCACTATTTTACCGATTCCGTTACTCAAACAATGGTTGATAACGTAGCGTGTGGTTTTATTTAAAAAATCGTGTAAAATATGATTACGTTTTACTAATAAGCGGGCTTGTTTTTTAGTTAGATGCTTGATTTTTTGTCGATCTTTGATCGACTGAAGACGTTTGTTTT
Source organism: Terrilactibacillus laevilacticus (assembly GCF_006517395.1). Lineage (GTDB taxonomy): Bacteria > Bacillota > Bacilli > Bacillales > Sporolactobacillaceae > Terrilactibacillus > Terrilactibacillus laevilacticus. The sequence goes on along the minus strand of NZ_VDCY01000026.1, from coordinate 27 downwards.
CTTTGTTATACCATTGGTTAATGGATT
>NZ_VDCY01000025.1 GCF_006517395.1 Terrilactibacillus laevilacticus | reverse complement strand
AAGGATTGTTTTGCTTCCTGCGCTCGACTTGCATGTATTAGGCACGCCGCCAGCGTTCGTCCTGAGCCAGGATCAAACTCTCCGATGATGCACAGGATGTGCAAATGTCGGTGTTGTCACAGGATGTGACGTTCTTAACCGACTTCCTTTAACAGGTACGAGCTTCGACGTTGCAACAGGACGTTGCGTCTTTAGTCGAAGATTCATAACTTGTTATAGTCCATTTATAATGAACAAATAATTAATCGTTTCATTTGATCCATCGCTCTTTTTTTCAAAGAAATCAATCGGTGTTACCCGTTTGACATTACGCTTGGCTTTTGTTTAGTTTTCAAAGAACAATCTTTTAATCTAGTGCTTTTCAACAGCAACTTTTATATCTTATCACGTTCAAAAGTTGTTGTCAATAAGAATCTTTAATTACTTACCGTTAATTAATAACGGCAACCTTTGTATTGTATCAAATTTAAAAGTTATTGTCAATAAGTTTTTATTTCTTAATCACTGTTTCGTTACAGTGAGTTTTATATTATAACTCTATCAAACAATCGTGTCAACATCTTTCTATTTGTTTATAATTGTTTAATTGAGCGACACTTAATAATATAACATGCTCATTTTCAATCGTCAATACTATTTTTATAAAAAAACAATGTTCATTTTAATTGAGCGCGTCAACTAGTTAGCAATCTTACCCTTCTACTCTTAAATAGGTTAAAACAATTTTCTTAATACACTTAGTTTTATACAAGCGTATTGATCATCATTATCTAAATAAGATTCTTTTCTATTTAAAGGAATACTTTTATATTCTATTTGTCTACTGAATTGAGATGATGTTGAATTAAGTTGTAAAAATGCACTCCCTTGAGAGTGACTGTTATAATATTTCCCCGTCTAACGTAATGCCGTTACCCCATAATGCCCTTTAGCTGGATTTTCAATACACCATTCAATTGACCAAGGTTTTGATACTGTAATGATTACCTGATCTATATGTAGTCCATTATATAATTTCCTATTCCCTCACATTTAAAGCCTATATTCTTTTTACTAAAAACAATAACTCGATTTACGTATACTCAATAAAATGTAAGTGCCGTCTCTTCACTACCTTTAATATAAATGAGGCATATTCATGATCAACATAGCAATTTTAACTTTATCATCTATTATATTCCTTCACCTCGTTTAGGATAAAACACCCTATCCAATTTAGATTCACTCCTCTTTTTGTATACTGGCATACTTTTCAAGTCGTTCCTGAAGAGTACCCGTATGAAGCTCAAATAGATGATTGTCATAATCATAAAAATACAAAGATCTACCTTCTCCCTCTATCCTGGAACGTGGCGTCCTATACTCTAGTTGCAACTCCGTAATTCGTTGATAATATTCTTCAAAATCCTGATCATTAATCTTAAAAGCCACGTGATTATAAGTTTGTTTAGTTAATGGTTCTCCCTCCATTATGGCAATCCATACTCCACCAATGAGAAAAAATTTTTCGCGAGATAATGAATGCGTAATGTTTCCACTTGAATATATACATTTAGCATCAAAAACGTATTTAAAGAACCTTGTTGATTTTTCTAAATCTTTAACAATAAAAGTGATATGACTTATTCCTTCAATCATCAAATACCCCCGAATTAAAATTTATTTTGTATAAACTATAATCTATGATAATCAAACTATTCTTTCATGAGACATATTAAATGACTGTTTGAACAATCATGTTCATAATCAAATTCTAACAAAATAGTTAAAATGTATTTAATAGAACATTCGCTAGCTAAAAACCCTATGATCTGCTCATTTATAAGCAGATCATAGGGTTTTTATCATCTTTTATGTTTCTTAACCGCAAAATAACGTAATAGACCGGATAGTAGTATATACGTTAATAGGACGAATACAATGTAATTCAACCAGAAATTATTTAAATTCATGATTCCAAGAGAGCTCAGTCCTCTTTGAATGCCCATGACGATTAAGACCGTTACTGCAAGCATAAAGAATAACTGAATATATCTTTTCATTGTAAACCCTCCTTTGTACAGTTTCTTCGGTATTTGTCGTCCAAGTTGAATACAATCCTCTTCTTTTGATGATGGTAATATCGTTTTTCCATATGTGCCGGTGCTAATTTCTTCGCCAAGGCAATTCATTCCAGCTGCACTCAAGGGTTTGTCCATCGTGTTAAATGTTGGATCAGTGACGCCTCTCCAACGATTTTGTCTTTTTTCGGTATAGCATGATGTTAATAACACGTAGCTTTTTCCTTTAAAATCTCCTGGCATCGTCTCACCTTTTTGATTAAATGCCAGAAGTTTTGAGCGCATGCAATCGAGGAAATTTTTCATTAGTCCTGAAGCATCTCCCCAATATGTAGGCGAGGCAAGAACAAGACAATCCGCAGCTACTAATCGATCCGAAAGCGCATCTAAGATGTCATTTTTTTCGCCACTTGCGGTCAATTGTAGTGATAATTCACTTAAATGAATCATTTCGGTCATACAGCCTTGTTCTTCTGCACCTCTTAACACCGCTTTTAGCATTTGTGCGGTTAAGCCATCTGTATTTGTTGAACCTAAAATGCCGATCACTTTTGTCACTGAATTCACCTATCTGTTTGAAAATGTGTTTGAATGAAGTTGAGTAAAACAACGGCGTGATTAATAAATGGATGTTTTGCTCCGTATACTAAAGTCACCTTCTTTTGATGACTTAAAGCAATGATTTTTTCTAAGCATTCTTGTTTCTCTCTATCCTGAGAGAGTTCGCTTTCATATGCTTTCTTAAATTCTTTAAATTTTGATTCCTCGTGATTAAACCATTTTCGAAGTGAAACACTTGGAGCGACATCTTTCATCCAAAGATCTAGGTTTGCCTTTTCTTTTGATACCCCTCTTGGCCAGAGGCGATCAATGAGGATACGCGTTCCATCCGATGGTTCATATGACTCATAGACACGTTTTATTTGTATCATTCGTTATATCATCTCTAATAAGATTATTTTGGCAACTTCTAAAAATAAAAATTAGAAGTCATGCCATCCCATCATCATAACTTACTTTTAATGTCTTTTCCAGATTGCCCTTTACCTTCTACAGGAGCATTTTCAAATGGTTGGTCAGATACACAAATCGCTTCTGTTGGGCAGCCTTCATGGGCTTCAATCAGATCATCAACCCATTCTTCTGGAACAGGTGTGATCCCTTTGTTATCATCAATCATCGAATAAGCCAAATCATTTTCATCGTAATCAAAAATGTCAGGTGCTGCCATTTCGCAGGCACCACACGAAATGCAAATGTCTTTGTTGACCTTCGTAAACTTTTTCATCATTTTCACCTTAATCTCATTATAATTCTTTTGACACTGGAATTTTTACAACAATAACTTCACTTTCTTGTAAAGCCTTCAATGAATGTGGTTCCCTTGCGTTCAAACGGACGAGTTTTCCAGGGACTAATGTTTCTGATTGTTCTTGTGTTGAAAAAACAATTTCCCCTTTAACGGGAATAACGGTTACTAGTGCATTTCCCCCATGGTGCTCAGGAATTTCTTGATTTTTTGCTAATGATAAGTGCACAATCGTTTGTGATGGATCATGAAAAAGATGTTCCTTCATTTGTTGTTGAAATTGGCATGTTAATAGTTCCATTCTTAATTTCCCCCTGTTATTTTATATTTTTGATCTCATTAAGTGAGATGGTTTCTTTAATTGATAACTCCTATCATTTATAATAGAGACAGATGTTTTAAAAAAATATGATCTAGATCAAGTTTTTCAAATGTAATTCGTCATTTTGTATTGAAAAAGGTGATATTATTGATACATTTACGACCTATAGGATGGTTAGAAGGTCTCTCAAGATCTTCTCTTCAAGAAATTGAGACCAAGGGAATAATAAAAGAGTTTCATGCAAAGGAATCTATTTTTCTTAGCGGAGAAAAGCTAAAGCACTATTACTTCGTTATCAAGGGGTCGGTTGCGATCTATAAACAAAACGGAGAAGGAAAGAAGTGGATAGCAAGCTTATTGACAGATGGGGATTTTTTCCCGCATGTTGGGTTTAATCAGACTGATCCGAACTATCCAGGAAATGCCGAAGCGTTATCAGATAGCGTATTATTTGTTATATCCAAACAACAAATGAACACGTTATTTAACCAATACCCAACCATACACGAACACTTGACCCTGTTTCTTACGGAAAAAAACCAAGAATTGATAACACGATTTTCGAATTCTGTACTTGAAACGGCCTCCCATCAACTTGTTTCGTTGCTCAAACGATTAGCGAGTCAATCAGGTGAAAAAGTGGACGATGATTGGATCCTCATAGAACATGGCATGACGGTTCAAAATATAGCCGAATATATCGGGGTTACACAAGAAACCGTCAGTCGAATCTTACATCAGCTGTATCGTGACAACAAAGCAAAGAAAGTCGGACAAAAGAAAATTTGTGTGAATTATAAATTGTTGTAATTATGTTGATGAAGAAAAAAAGATCCTTCATTTCTTAGTAGGTTATTACGTATGTCGGCTAAGATCGGTCTTAGATAGAAGTCATTTGCCTTTCAAAAAATTTTTCATCTAAGATGATGGATAAAAAAAGGGATCAAAACGAACGAGATGATCCCTTCCGATATTCATCATGTCTTCATTTATTTAATCTAATCCTTACCTTCACTCTTCGGCTTAACAAAATGATAATATCGATGGAGGACAAATTCGACATTTCTTATGATTTAAATCATCCCCCTTTTAATTATTCAATTCTTTATCTAATTCTTTATGATTCTTCCTTCTCTATTTTCTATCAAAAATTCATTCTTGACCTAAGAATAGACTTCTCGTCTATATAAGTGTGTGTTCAAAAAGGTGACAAATGAAAAGGGTTACTGGCTAAGTACGCTGGCATCCTGCAAGAAACGCCAGTACTAGCCCGTCCTGGGCGTCGGAAGAAGAAGAGCGGCGCAGTTCCCGAGGACCGGCATTCCACATGATGTGGTAGTTTCAGGCGCCAGCGTGAGCGATTTTAGCCAGCGATCCTCTTGTATCCGCTACATGAGGACCGGAAAAACAAGAGGGCGCCGAGGATTCGCACTATCATTTGGTGACTTTTTGAACAACCTCTATAACAAAATTATCTATGCATGCATATGAAATAACATGTATAAGTATAAATAAACGTTTACGCGACAAATAGAGCAAATCATTTTATTCTCAATCGTTTTAGTCGTAAACTTTAAATGAGAGTTCACAGTTTTGTTATATTTATCCGAAATTATATCTTGACAATTTATCAACTTCTGTGAATTTATTTTAAAGGAGGTTTGATTTACCGATGGGTAAAAAGAAAGCTAGTGATATTGTCGTTCAATTATTTGAGAATTGGGGAATTGACCATGTCTATGGAATCCCAGGTGACTCGATTAACACGATGGTCGAAGCCCTCCGCAAGAAACAAGATAAAATCACGTTCTATAATGTTCGTCATGAAGAAGTCGCTTCAATGGCAGCTGCTGCCTATTCAAAATTAACCGGAAAAATAGGTGTATGTCTTGCTATTGGAGGACCAGGAGCGATTCATTTACTAAATGGCATGTATGACGCTAAAATGGATCATGTTCCGATGCTAGCCCTAGTGGGACATATCTCATCGAAACTCACCGGAACAGATTATTTTCAAGAAGTTAATACTTACGAACTGTTTAAAGATGTGGCCGTTTATAATAAAGACATTACGAGTGCAGAGAGTTTTCCAACGGTTGTCAACCAAGCCATTCGTACAGCCTATCAAGAGCAAGGCGTAGCCGTGATATCGATATCAGATGATATTGCTTTGCAGGAAATTTCGGATCAAGCGCCGCAATTATCTACTTTGTTCGAAAGGAAATTACCTGGACTTATTGAAAATGATTTGGTCGAAGCTGTAAAGTTAATCAACGAAGCAGAAAAACCTGTTATTTTGGCAGGTGTTGGTACAAAATACGCTAAGAAAGAACTTGCCGCCTTTGCTGAACATATCTCAGCCCCTGTGGCGATTACCTTACCTGGTAAAGGCGTTCTTCCTGACGAACACGAAAACTTTATCGGTAATATAGGGAAAATTGGAACAAAACCAGCTTACGAGGCTATGAAGAGTTCTGATTTGTTAATCATGGTTGGTACAGATTATCCTTATAATGCTTATTTACCTGATCAAGCTAAAGGCATTCAAATTGATATTAACCCTGTTAAAATGGGTAAACGTTTCTCAATTGATGTGGGGATTGTAGGAGATGCAGCAGCTGCTCTATCATGGTTAACCGAGCACTCTGAATATGTTCCAGATCGTCAATTCCTTAAAACATGTCAAAAGAACATGGCAACGTGGAACGGTTGGATGGAAGAAGATCTGGCGAAAACTAATACCCCGATTGCGCCTCAAGCGGTCATGGGAGCCATCCAAGATATTGCAGAGGATGATGCTATCTTTTCTGTTGATGTCGGAACAGCAACCGTATGGACCACGCGTTATCTTAAAGTTAAGAACCAAGATTTCATTATCTCTGCTTGGCTTGGCACCATGGGATGTGGTCTTCCAGGCGCATTAGCTGCAAAGCAAGCCTTCCCTGATCGACAAGCCATTGCCATTTGTGGAGACGGTGCTTTCTCGATGGTCATGCAGGACTTTGCAACAGCCGTTCAATATAATTGGCCGATCATCGTCGTTGTGCTAAATAACAGGCAACTTTCCTTCATTAAATATGAGCAACAAGTGGTTGGGCAGCTTACGTATGCGATTGATTTCCAAGACATTGATTATGCAAAATTTGCTGAAGCTTGTGGAGGAAAAGGTTTTCGTATAGAGAAATATGAAGATTTAAAACCAGCATTTGAAGCAGCAAAAACGGCAGGCGTTCCTGTCATTCTTGACGTTACAGTCGATGTCGATGCTGCACCGCTTCCAGGTAAAATTGTGATGGATGAAGCAAAAGGTTACGCTAAATATGAAATGAATTCGATAAAGGAAAATCATAAATTAGAAAAAATGCCACCAATGAAAGATGTTGTTAGACGTTTTCTATAATTGATACTCCATCAGTGGGGGTTTTTCGACACACAGGATATGCTAGTGCAGGCGTTGCAACTGGACGCCTGGTTTTTAGCCTGCGTTATCCCCCACTGATGGTAAGCCAGAACCAATCAGACCTTTTCGGGCAGTTGATCCCCCACCTATCTTCTTTGAAGAATCTTGAGGTGGGAGTTTTTTCTAGCCGTTAAGGCGGGATAAATAAAGACATATAAACCCTCTGAAGTTTACTCGTCAGAGGGTTTTATTATGGTCTAAATGATTGAAATTATGAATGATTTGTAGATAGGTTGAAACAAGCAAATCTATTATTTTAGAGGTTGTTCAAAAAGTCACCAAATGATTGTGCGAATCCTCGGCGCCCCCTTGTTTTTCCGGTCCTCATGTAGCGTATATAAGAGGATCGCTGGCGAAAAACGCTCACGCTGACGCCTGAAACTACCACATCATATGGAATTCCGGTCCTAAGGGACTGGCGCCGCTCTTATCCTCCGACGCCCAGGACGGACTCGTTACTCTCGTTCTTGCAGGATGACATTTAGCCAGTTGTCACCTTTTTGAACAACCTCTTTTATGTAAAAATCCAAAATAATTTTTAGAATCATGTTTGACATCTTGTGAGGCGGGAAACGTATAGTACAACGACAAAGGAGGTATTGAAAATGGCGAAAGATAACGATCATAAAATGAGTCGCGAAGAAGCTGGCCATAAAGGCGGAGAAGCTACTAGCAAAAAACATGGTAAAGAGTTTTACCAAGAAATCGGTGAAAAAGGCGGCGAAGCCACTAGTAAAAACCATGACAAAGAATTCTATCAAGAAATTGGTCATAAAGGCGGAAGTAATTAATTAACAACCTAATTATAATAAGAAATTCAATCGAATTCTACCTTTATGAATGATTTATTCGAAAAATTTCAAAATTTGAATTTAAATATATCAAGGAGGAATGACCCATGGCAGACAAAATGACGAGAGAAGAAGCAGGACAAAAAGGCGGACAAGCAAATAGTGAGAAACATGGTAAAGACTTCTATCAAGAAATTGGCAGTAAGGGCGGTAAATCCACAGCTAAAAATCATGACAAAGAATTCTATCAAGAAATTGGCGAAAAAGGCGGCGAGGCAACGGCTGATAATCATGACAAAGAATTCTATCAAGAAATCGGCGAAAAAGGCGGCGAGGCCACAGCTGATAATCATGACAAAGAATTCTATCAAGAAATTGGTCAAAAAGGCGGCGAAGCCACATCTAATAATCACGATAAGGAATTCTATCAAGAAATTGGTAGTAAAGGTGGCAAAAACTAAAATCTTTAATCATAAATTAAGGGGACTACCTTCAGTCCCCTTTTTAATCAAGAAAACGAGGTGAAATAATATGAAAAAACTAGTCAAAGGTGCAGTCATTAGTCTAGCTTTATTTGCAGGGAGAAAAGCACTTACTAAACTCCTGAATAAAAAACAAAATTCACCTGCATAAAAGTTAGGGGAAAATTAGAAAAGAAAGATACAACATATGATTGAGTTAATCATTTCATCAAATTTGAAGTAAGAGGTCCTTAATGTTCGGTTTGAAAGATCTTTTTCCCCTTTTCATCGGACTATTAATTATTTATCCAATCGTTTCGTTTATCCATGTATTAGGTCATTTGTTTATGGCTTATATCTTTGGTGGCCAAGCGTCCTTTCAATTGGGTTTAGGTCACCAATTGATTAAATTTGGAAAGTTCAAAGTTAATAGCCTCTATTTCATAGATTCTTATTGTAACTATACAGAACTAAAATGGGATAATCGAATAACGAATATGCTTGTCTATTTGGGTGGTGCTTTATTTAATATAGGAACGAGCATTTTGATTAATAGTCTTGTATTGTATGGTGTCTTGCCCCATCATGCCCTATTTTACCAATTTGTCTATTTTTCTCTGTACTTTTGTTTTTTCAGTTTAGTACCTGTCCAGTATTCAAAAACCAATGTCAGTGATGGGTTAGCCATCTATCGTATTCTTCGATATGGCAGCCGGAGTCAAATTAAAAATTAATCCCTTATAGTACGTGTTCAAAAAGGTGACAAACGAAAAGGGTTACTGGCTAAGTACGCTGGCATCTTGCAAGAACGAGAGTAACTAACCCGTCCTGGGCGTCCGTCGGAGGCTAAGAGCGGCCGCAGTTCCCGAGGACCAGCATTCCACATGATGTGGTAGCTTCAGGCGCCAGCGTGAGCGATTTTAGCCAGCGATCCCCTCGTATCCACTACATGAGGACCGGAAAACGAGCGGGCGTCGAGGATTCGAAGCTTATCATTTGGTGACTTTTTGAACAACCCCTTACAGACAAGTAGAATGGACAATAAGTCCATTCTACTTGTCTATACATCCCTGTGCGATGAGTTCGTATGATCTTATTTTCTCTTTTGGATCAAACGTAATCGTAACGATCATGATCTCCTCAGCTTGGTAGGTCGTTTGTAACACTTGAAGTTTCTCTTTCACTTCGACCGGGTCTCCGATGATCATGTTGCGTTTCTTTTTTTCTAGCTCATTTTTTTCTAATTCACTTAAAGAATAACGCTTTGCATCATGTATAGACGGAACAAATCCTCCCTCCCCCTTACTCTTTTGTAAACCCCAAATGAGTGAACTTAGGGCGAGGTCATTGGCTTTTTCATTTGTTTCAGCACAGATAGCAGAAACCGTTAGGATAACATGTGGGCGCCCGCTCGGTTTTCTAGGCTGGAAGGAATCTAAGTAATGACGGATGATCTCTTCTCCATTCTCATCACTCATAAATTGGCCAAATGCATAGGCCATGCCATTTTTTGCAGCTAAACTAGCGCTTTTTTTACTCGTTCCAAGGAGCCACGGTGTAGGAGATGTCACAGGTATAGGTGATGCTGATAACTTAGCGTAAGCGTTATCTGTTTTAAATTCATCGTCTAAAAAGTCGAGTAGTTCTTTCACAAGATCTGGCATCTTCCAAACACTTTCTAAAAAATGATCATTTAAAACATTTGTAGCTTCAGCTGATCCACCGGGGGCCCGTCCTATTCCTAAATCAATACGCCCCTGGAAAAGAGTCGCCAAAAGATTAAACATTTCAGCAACCTTATACGGTTTATAATGGGGAAGTAATACGGCTCCAGAACCAATGCGTATATGATGTGTTTGGGAACCAATATAGCTGAGCATAACCTCTGGGGCAGGGCACGCGAGTCCAGGTAAATCGTGATGCTCCGCCATCCAAAACCTGGTATATCCAAAAGTTTCACCTGCTTGTGCAAGTTTTACGGAGGCCTCTAACGCTTCCTTTGCTGTTTGATTAGAGGAAATGGGAGATTGATCTAAAATACTTAACTTCATTTTTGTCCTCTTTCCGGCCGCTTGATTTCTTGTAAAATTAACGAATACTCTCCAACTTGACCTTTTTCATAGAGATTAGTGATCGAGGTATAGTATTGCTTAATCGTCCTGTTAAGTGCGTGTTCAAAAAGCCGATAAATTAGAAGCAAGAAGATCAAGGCGGCACTGTTTTGAGGACCGGAATGTAGGTTTTTACTACATGAGGACCGGAAAAACGAGCCAACGCCGAGAATCGTAGCTTATCATTTGTTGACTTTTTGAACAACCTATATAAGTAAGTGTTCAAAAAGGTGACAAATTAGAAGCAAGAAGATCAAGGCGGCGCTGTTTTGAGGACCGGAATGTAGGTTTTTACTACATGAGGACCGGAAAAACGAGCCAACGCCGAGAATCGTAGCTTATCATTTGTTGACTTTT
>NZ_VDCY01000024.1 GCF_006517395.1 Terrilactibacillus laevilacticus | reverse complement strand
TTTGTATAACATTTTGGTCCCCACCCGCATAGCAGGTGGTTTATTGTTTCGCACGTTTCACGTACTCAACTGACTAAAGTCACTAATTAAAACGATGAAATATCCATTTCATCGCAATCAGGTAATATTATATATCCTTCGCTTTCCGATGTTCTCTAAATACCCAAAATCTACTTCCAACAAAATTTATAGCTACACCAATAATGGTTGCTATGCCTTTACTAACTAACTTAGGATAACCCATGACTTGGTAAAAAAAAGCTAACAAACTTAATGTAATGAAGAGAGTCACAATATTTACCACAACAAACTTTCCAAACTCTTGCGTTTTGCCTGTTTGTTTACTTTGTTTAAATGTCCATGAACGATTAAGAATATAGCTATTGAGAACGCCTGCTCCATAGGAAATACACTGTGAGATCACATAAGGAATCCCTACTGCTGTTAATAGAGCAAAAACTATAAAATCAATGAGTGTATTCAAACACCCAACAATACCAAACTTAATTATAGATACAATTGAATTAGACATGCTGAGACGTGTCTCCTATTTTTTGGTTTAAATAATAAAGGGAAGCTTCAACCAGTGGAGAAATTCTTCACCCCCACTGATGTTAGTCTGAACCAATCGGACTTTTACGGTAAGTTTCTCCCCACTCGGATGCTCTCGTTTACATCTATGATCTTGATGTGGGGGTTTTACTACCCTTTATTGCGGGATAAAATTCTTTAACAATGTAAAGCGGTCTATCTCGGGCTTCATCGTAAATGCGCCCAATATATTCACCTACAATACCAAGATTGAAAAGAACCAATCCACTAAACAGAAGTTGAATCACAATTAAGGACGCCCATCCTGTTACAGTATGATTAGTAAACACTTTTAAATATATAACAAATAGCATATAAATGAAACCAACAAACGACAATAAGATGCCTGAAAAGCTTGCCATTTTTAAAGGTTTGTAGGAGAAGGAAGTAATCCCATCAATCGATAGCTTGAGCATCTTTTTCAGCGGATATTTTGTTTCACCTGCATATCTTTCTTCCCGTTCATATTCAATGGCAGTTTGACGAAAGCCAACCCAACTGACTAAGCCGCGTACAAATCGATTTTTTTCTGGTATGCGTTTTATTTCATCGCAGACTTTCCGGTCAATTAAACGAAAGTCTCCGGTGTCTAAAGGAATGTCAACGTCTGCCGATAAACGAAGAAGTCTATAAAATAGTGCTGCTGTTTTCTTTTTAAAAAAACTTTCCCCTTTTCGTATTGTTCGTTTTGCGTAGACAATCTCGTAGCCTTCTTTCCATTTTTCAATCATCTCTAAGATTAACTCAGGCGGATCTTGTAAGTCGGCATCAATAACAATAACTGCATCTCCTTCAGCATAATCCATTCCTGCTGTTATAGCGACCTGATGACCAAAATTTCGGGAAAAATCAATGATTTTTACATTTTCATCTCCTAAGCCTTTTAATAGAGAAACGGTCATATCACGGCTGCCATCATTAACAAAAATAAGTTCGTATGATTCACTTGTAGCCTCTAACACATTTTGTAATCGTTGATATGTAGTTAGAATCACAGCTTCTTCATTATATACAGGAACTATAATAGAATAAACGCTTCTAACCATAGTAAATTTTAAACCTCCTTAAAAAATAAAATTCAAGCTATATTTTTTTAGAAAACACATGCCCTGTTGTTATCCAATTGGAGAAGATAATATTGGGTTTGTAGAACTTATGAGTGATTATTGTTAATCGATAAAATATCGTATAACTTCGAACATAAATTGCGTATCCTTGGGGACGAATTGCGTTTCTTCTGGACGTATTACGCATCCTTAAGCTTTTTTGCGTAACTTCGCTTCCGAATTGTATAACTTCACTATTTGTATTATTTAAATGTCGTTGGATTATCTCTATGCCTGAACATGATATGTGCTTTCTATTCCATTCAATTTGTAGTAAGATTCTCATCTTCAGAAATTAACCTTGATATACATAAAGTGTCTGCGATTGACGTCCACTAAATGTTTGATTGTTATCGTTACTGCTATTAGATTTCCATTCGCTATTAGATACTTTCTTACAATGCTCAGTTATCCATTGTATAGTGCTTTGATTTTCTCTTTGACTACCGGAGATGAGGAAGTATTTCACTTCGCCTGTTTTTGTCATCTTTGCTAGCTTCGCTGGCGTTACAGCGGGATCACTTCCTGAAAAACCGCCCATAGCCATAACGGCATAACTTGAATTCATCATAATAGAATAGGCAGACTGAGCACTGACTGTCGCTAGGATATATTTTTCTCCGTTATAATGTTTTTTCAAATAAGTAAGTAATTCGGTGTTATTTTCACCTTCTATGCCCCTTGGTTGACCCGTTTGATTTCCAAATTTCATGGTATTTTGACCCTGGGCGATACCTAGAGTTTCATTAGATGCTCCATTAAATTGTGGCATATTATTTTCACTCATACGATTACTTAATTTACCCATTTGTCCTCCTGGTGCTCCGCCCATACCTCCTGAAGTTATTGAACTTGGTCCAGCTACAGGTATTGAACTATTGGTGTGATTAAATGTTGATGGTAATGTCCATCCGAGTGGTGCAATGAGTAGTGCTAAAAGAATAGCGGAAATTACATAATGAGACACTTCTTTCCTTTTTCTAAGTAACATCATGGTAAAGAAGGAAAGACATCCGATAATTAAAGCCATCATTGACCAAGTGATAGAAATCCCTGATCTATTTTCTAATAGAACAATAGCTTCAAATACGAAGGTGAACAAGATTGCTATTGGTAATAAGCAACCGGCAAATCCTCTATCTTCTTTATATAATTGCCAAAGAATAGTGCTTCCGATACCCACTAAGGCTGCAACAGCTGGCCCTAGTAAACTCAAATAATATTGATGGAAAAAACCTGCAATACTGAAGAAAACCATCATAGGTACAAGCCACGTTACCCAAAACAAAGTTATTTTATGTTGAATGGTGAACCTTCTTTGTCTACGATAGAGAACAATTAAACCTATGACTGTAAAAAGAGTGAATGGCAGTAACCAACTTGCTTGGCCTGATAACTCTTTAGAGAATAAGCGAAGTGGACCTGTCTCACCTGTACCAAACATGCCGCCACTTCGTTGACTATTTCTCATCATTTGACCCGGCCCTTGATTTGAATTAGAAAATTGTCCATTTCCAGTCGGAGGTTGTGCTCCTCCTTGAAATCCGGGTTGCCCAGATGATCTAGGCATATTTTCACCATTAACCTGTGAACTATTTTGTGATGAGTTCGATTGAGTGTTAGTTGATGATAGTCCTTGACTATGATCACTATTAGTTCTCATCATACTTTGACTTTGACCCTGTTGACCGATTAATCTTGATAATCCATTATAGCCAAGCGCAAGTTCTAGAACGGAATTTGTTTGACTACTTCCTATATAAGGTCTGCTGTCTTTTGGTACAAGATCTACCACAGTAGCCCAAGACAAAGATATCGCGAATAAAACAACTGTTGTTATGGCTAGATGAATAATTTTCTTCTTCCAATTAACATTCATTGCAACCCAATAAAAGAGATACATAGCTGGAAGGATCATAAAGGCAGCCATCATTTTAATGTTAAAACCAACACCAATGAGAATGACACTCAAGATAAACCATCTCAGTTTTTGCTTATCCATGGCTTTCATTAGAGCCCATGTGGCAAATAGTAAGGTGACAATTAAAATACTATCAACATTGTTAGTCCGAATGACTGCGACAAATATTGGTGTTGTTGCTAAAGTTAGACTGGATAAAAGAGCTACCCATCTACCAAACTTTGGTTTGATTAATCTGTACATAATATAAACGGATACGACTCCTGCTAACGCTTCTGGTAATAACACACTAAAATTACTTAATCCAAAAATTTTCGCACTTAATGTTTGAATCCACAAAGCTACAGGTGGTTTATCTACTGTTATAAAGCCTGCTGGATCAAAGGAACCATAGAAAAAGTTATGAAAATTTTTCATCATACTTTTAACCGCAACGGTATAGTAAGTATTTGATCCTGCCTCATATAATTTAAAAAAATTGAGAAATATTGATATCAACATAACCACAATAAGATAAATATCTATTTTCTTTTTTGACTTATCACTCATAATTCCTATCTCCTTCCAAAGCATTTGTTTCACAATTGATAAGTCTATTATGAAGAATAATTCTTAAATATTTATTAATGGAATAATAAGTTCTATACTTATAAAAACGCATAAAAAAAGATAATCCATCTTTTTTAAAGGTGAATTATCTTTTAACTCTTCTCTATCATGTTTAAGCCTTATTTTTGTTTTTTGAATTTATTACGATACAAAACAATATTTTTCTAAGGCTACTTTGATACCTTCTTCATCATTCGACAATGTGACCGCATCTGCAATAACCTTCACTTCAGCTGGTGCATTGCCCATTGCAATCCCTAGACCAGCCATTTTTAACATATCGATATCATTATAATTATCACCAAAGGCAATCACATCTTTTCTGGTCAAGTGGTAGCGCTCTAATATAATTTCAATAGCCGATGATTTAGATACATGACGTCCCATGATCTCTAAATATGTGGGTTTTGATTTATATACCGTTAAATCAGAAAAATGAATGTGTAAATGTGCTTCTAGAGCACGAATGACTTGACCGGGACCCACACATAAAATTTTATTTACCTCTGGATATAAATCCGTATCAAATTGAAATAACTCCATAGGCGTTCCCGTAATTTCATGTTCCTCAATCACCCATCCATCCTCTTTTGATGGAACATACCACTGTCTAGCGTTATATGTCGTAAAACTAATTTGTGGAAATTTTTCAGCACATATTTTGTATATTTCTTTCACATCTGCTTCATTTAGAAGCTCATTCTTTAAAATATCACGTGAACCATCCATTCTTTCTTCGTCTAAAACAAGGGCTCCACTAAAACAAATCAACGGGCCTGTGTTCCCTAGTTCCTTTTGAAGTGGAATAATCGCTTGTGGCATGCGTGCCGACACAAGAACAAGTGGAATCTGTCTTTGTTGTAATATTTTCGCCGCTTCTTGAGTACCCAAACTTAATTTATGTTCAGAATTAATGATCGTACCATCAATATCACTACATACCAATTTATAAGACATCTTAACCCTCTCCTAACAAATGGATTTGCCTGTGACAAATGTTAATCTGTAAGTAAAAGTTCGATACGATAATCTTGAAATATCTTCACAAATGACTGAGGCGGCAGTTTGTCTGTTATGATGACATCAATATCTTGCCAATCGATCCCTTTGTAATAACTTGATAAACTAAATTTCTTACTATCTGCTAAAACAATATTTCGGGAAGTACGTTTTACAACCGTATTTTTTATATATGCGTCATCCTTATCTTCAAAGTAAATCCCATCACCCATAATTGCTGCAGCACCTAAAAAAGCACAATCAAAATGCATATTCAAAACTTGGTGTATACTTTCCATATCAAAGAAGAAGCGATTATTGACATTCAACTGTCCCCCAAAAAGAAATAAAGAAATATCAGCTTGATTAGAGAGAATCCCAGCAATATCTAACGAATGGGTGAAAACATCGACGTTCTTTTTTAACTGCTCAGCTAAATAACTCACCGTTGTAGAAACATCAAAATAATATTTCTCATTTTCCTTTATCAACGTTTGCGCTTTAGCACCGATACGCATCTTCTCTTCAGAATAGGCGTTCACTCTTTCACGATAAGCAAGCAACGTTTCTTTCAATTTTGGAAGTGATACACCTCCATGTGTACGAATCACTGCCCCTTGCTCTACAAGCTTCACAATATCTCGCCTAGCTGTATCTCTTGAAACTTGAAATCGGTTACAAATTTCACTAACAGACATACTTTGCTGTTCATTTAATTGCTCTAGAATTTTTAAAAGTCGTTCTTCCTGATACATGGATTCCCTCCTTTATATAAGTAATTATAAGTAATTAAATATGTTTTTACAAGTATTTTGTAAGTCCATTATTTATTTAGTTAGAATTCACTCCATTTTAAATACCAATTAAAGACAATCGTCCAAGGACTAATGACCTACTAGCCATGCTTGTCCTAGTAAAAACCCCACCACGTGCCCATATCAAAATGACATGTATATCGTATCGTATAATTAAATTAATTATTTTGACACGATAAGGTGGGGTGCTCTATATGCAGATACCACAGGTTCCTACAATTATTACCACTCATCAAACACTTAATAATACAGACAATCAGCTCATGGCCCTTGAAAAAGCAAAAACGTCACTTCAAAATCAGCTACAATCTATGCAAATGAATAATAAAGGCCTACCAAACAACCAAGATCTTAGTAAATTACAAGTTGAACTAAAACGAGTGAATGCACAAATTCAAGAGATTCAGGTTCAAAAGCCTAACAAATTAACTAGTTTAGAAATTCAAGATCAATTATTGATAAGCAAAGAGGCACGTCACCTGTATAACAAAAATCAAACCACGCTCTAAATCCCATTTTAGCATTTGGCATGAGATCTTTTTCATGTTCATATTGACTCGGTTCAGGAATAGTTTTACAATTAACATGGTTTAAGACTATATATATTTGCGGGTGTAGTTTAGTGGTAAAATAAGAGCTTCCCAAGCTCTAGTTGTGGGTTCGATTCCCATCACCCGCTTCCACTGATGAGAAATTTCCTCTTATAAATCGAACTTAGTTGTAATGACACATTTCTTCTAAATACGAAATCATATGAGGTTTTTTTGTGAACAAAACCAAAACTTGGTAGTATAATTCTCTATTACATCAGTTTTATAATGTTTTATTATAAGTAACTTAAATGTATGAAACGAAATAAATCCATTTAAAAAGAGACGAAACTCCATCATCATGTTTTTCGTAGATTAAGAATACATTTTGCAAAAAACTTTTTAAGTAAGTTAATTTTTGTCAGAAAAGGAGGTTTATATGGAAAACTGGTTAGCATCCTTTATTGAAACCTATGGCTACATTGGCGTTTTCTTACTCATTGCCTTTGAAAACGTCTTCCCACCTATCCCTTCTGAAGTTATTTTAACCTTTAGTGGATTTATGACCCACCAATCAAATCTCTCTTTTGTAGGTGTGGTTATTGCTGCGACGGCTGGCTCCGTTATTGGTGCTGCCATTTTGTATGGTATTGGAAGACTGATTCATATTGATCGATTGGAAAGCTTTTTAGATCGCTATGGACATATCATTAGAGTGAAAAAAGAAAGCATACATAAAGCCAATTGCTGGTTTAAAAAATATGGGTATTGGACCGTTCTGGTTTGTCGAATGATTCCGCTTATTCGCAGTCTCATATCTATTCCAGCAGGCATAACGAAAATGAATTTCAACCTATTTTTGTTATTCACAACTATTGGCACATTGATTTGGAATATCCTGCTCATATCATTGGGGTCTGCTGTAGGAGATAATTGGGAAGATATTGTCAACTTTTTCGATCTTTACTCGAATTTAACTTATGGAATCATTTTATTAGGAATGATTATTTTTATCTTTCTCTATTTCTATAAAAAGAAAAAAGCAAGATGACCCCATATTATTGGTTTATCTTGCTTTTCTAATCTCAAAATACTAAGCCTCTGCCTCCTTCTTCTCAAGTCTGCCGCTCCAAACAGTCAATATTACAGCTAGTGCTACCAGAACACCTCCAACCCAGGCTGTATGAATTAACCCCATCGATTCAGTAACAAGGCTTCCGATATATGATCCAACAGCGATTCCAACATTAAAAGCGGCAATATTGATCGCTGATGCCACATCAACTGCACCTGGGACAAAACGCTGTGCCAAAATCACACTATAAAGCTGCAAGCCTGGTACATTCATGAAAGCGAGTAATCCCATAAGTAAGATCGTGATCAAGCCAAAGACTTTAAATGGAGCCGTAAAAGTTAAAATAAACAAAATGATGGCTTGCACGATGAACATATAATAGAGTGCACGTATCGGCTGATGGTTGGCGACCTTACCACCATAGATATTACCAATCGCAATCGCAACTCCATAGAGAAGCAAGATAAAACTTACACTTCCAGGACTAAAACCTGTCACTTTTTCTAATAAAGGCGATAAAAATGTGAAAGTCACAAAAGTACCGCCATATCCTAAAGCTGTTATTACAAATACTAATAGCAAGCGGCCGTTTGTAATAACTTTCAATTGATCTCCAAAAGTAGTTTTAGCCCCTTTTTGAAGATGTGATGGAACAAGAATAACATTACCAATAAAAGCAATAATACCAATGATAACAATCGCGATAAATGAAACTCTCCAGCCAAATTGTTGTCCAATAAAGGTACCGATCGGAACTCCTGTTACCGTAGCGACGGTAAGTCCTGTAAACATAAAGGCAATCGCTGAGGCACGCTTATCTTTTGGGACGAGATCTGCAGCTATTGTTGAACTAATAGACATAAATACCCCATGAGCGAGTGCTGAGATCACACGGGCCGTTAATAAAATAGCTAAACTTGTAGCAAAAGCAGCCACAGTATTTCCGATGATAAATAACACAACAATCGATAATAATAAGGCTTTACGTGACATTTGAGAGGTTGATGCCGTTAAAACAGGAGCCCCTACTGCTACACCCAAGGCATATAAAGAAACTGTCAAACCTGCTGTTGTGATTGAAACGTTTAAATCGTTTGAAATTAAAGGCAATAAACCAATACTAATAAACTCCGTTGTACCAATACCAAAAGCACTAATGGCTAGAGCAAGTAACGCAAACGTACTTTTCTTTTTATTCAATTGGGTTTCTACTGAAAGATCCATACTCATATCTATAAACTCCCCTTTTTTATTTTATGTATAGATAGTTTGCCTTCCTATCTAATTATCAAGTAGCTATTCCGCGGTAAAACCTATTATGATGGGTTTATTTCTTATTGTGAAGAACGTACTTTATAGTTCCATAGGCACCAAAAAGTAACGTATTATTACTTTTGTTCTCATATGTGTTATGATAATGATTATTCAAATGAGCTAACTTGAATCGATATAGTCTTATATTTAAATCATGGCGTAGATACTTCTTTTTATACAGAATAAATTTAAATAAGGAGATTCTTTGATGAAAACATACAACATACCCGTCGAAGCGACTCTTGAAGTTATTGGTGGAAAATGGAAAGTTGTTATTCTTTGTCACTTAACAAAAGGAACAAAAAGAACGAGTGAATTAAAACGAGCTATGCCACAAATTACACAAAAAATGCTCACCCAGCAGTTACGAGAATTGGAAACAGACGGTGTTATAGAGCGTAAATCTTATAATCAAGTCCCTCCACGTGTGGAATATTCCCTTACCGATTATGGCTGGTCCTTAAAAACCATCTTAGATTCACTGTGTGAATGGGGAGAATGCCATTTGGAGAAAAAATACGGAGATCCAAATATTGCTCTCGTCAATCCAACTGTGGAAGCTTAATAAAAAATACCTTTTAGCAAAAATTAACCTCCCTCTCTATCTGCTTTGCATGTAGAGAGGGAGGTTTTTACGATATAAATCCCGTCCTTAACCAAAAATACAAAAGGCACTTTTTAGTACCTATATTACATTAATGTGCGTACTTTTCATGTTATCTCATAGAGGTTATGATCGTACCAACAGCTACTCGTCATGCTAGAGTAGATAATAAGGAGGACATCCCAATATGATATTAACGAGTTTGCAAGATAAAGTAATTTTAAATAATGGTGTTAATATGCCTTGGGTTGGTCTTGGCGTTTTTCGCGTGGAAGATGGTCTTGCAGTAAGTGATGCTGTAAAAGCAGCCATTAAAGCAGGATATCTCAGCATTGATACAGCTGCTATCTATGAAAACGAAGAAGGCGTGGGTCAAGGGATTAAAGAAGCGCTCGCTGAAACAGGTCTTTCAAGAGAAGATCTCTTCATTACGTCAAAAGTTTGGAATGCCGATCAAGGCTATGATTCCACGATCAAAGCTTACCAAACAAGTTTAGACAAATTAGGTCTGGACTATCTCGATCTCTATCTTATCCACTGGCCAGTCGAAGGTAAATACAAGGACACTTGGAAGGCCCTTGAGCATCTTTATAAAGAAGGAAAAATCCGTGCGATTGGTGTCAGCAATTTTCAAATTCATCATCTAGACGTTTTACTGAAAGACGCTGAAGTAACACCTGTCATCAACCAAGTTGAACGCCACCCACGTCTCACACAGAAACCTCTTCAAGACTTCTGTGAAAAACATGACATTCGTCTTGAAGCATGGGCACCACTTATGGTTGGGGAATTATTAGATAACGAAACGATTGTAAAAATTGCTGAAAAACACGACAAAACTCCAGCTCAAGTGATCTTACGTTGGCACATACAAGAAGGCGTTGTAATTATTCCAAAATCAACAAAAGAGCACCGTATCATCGAAAACGGTAATCTCTTTGACTTCGAATTAACCGTTGACGAAGTAGCGGAAATAAGTAGCCTAAATCAAGATCACCGTACTGGGCCAGATCCTGATAATTTTGATTTTTGATTATACGAAAAAGCTGATCCACCCATTTTGGGATCAGCTTTTTTATATCAAGAAATCATTTTATTTTTTATTATTAGCAAACCTTTTTCAAAGCTTTTTAATATCTGATAAATCACTATACCAAGTCCAGAACCCAATGCATTTAAAATAATATCATCAATATCTATTACTCTATGTCCGAAAAACATAGCGTCAATTATGACAAATTGGATTATCTCAATAGATAGTGAAAAATAAAGCATGATAAGAAATGATTTTTTCATTGTAACTAAATTAAAGTGCAAGAAGAAAAAACATAGCGGAGCGAGTAAAATAATGTTACCAAATAATTGTTCATAATTATAAAACGAAAAATGACTCACTTGAGATACAATCGTTCTAAATGGTATAAAATTTGTCGAATTAACCAATATGTGTAAGTGTTCAACAACCTGATAACCTCTGATATCAAATATCCAAAAGTTGATGTTCATCCCAATGGCTAATATGTATAAGATCCATGCGTATATCTCAAAAACAATAAAGATGATATACTCTAAAAATTTATTAAGAATGACTTTCTTTGTTATGAAGAAAAAAATAACGTTAAATAACAAAATATTAGTTAGAAGATCGTAAATATTTACTAGACCATTAAAAGTGATAATGAAAATATAGAATAATAGTATCATGCAAGAAAAAATTGTCGTAATAACTATTTTCGGCTTTATGATGGATTCTCTTATGAAGATCTACTCCTTCCAAAATAATATAACCTGAATTATTCACCGATTTTCTAAAATACACCGGTATAGGGCTATTTAATCAGCTTTTTCGTTATGCTTTACTGCATGAAATAAATGAAAAA
>NZ_VDCY01000023.1 GCF_006517395.1 Terrilactibacillus laevilacticus | reverse complement strand
ATTAGCCCCGGTTTCCCGAAGTTATCCCCGTCTTACAGGCAGGTTGCCCACGTGTTACTCACCCGTCCGCCGCTCATTCCACAAAACGCACCCGAAGGATTGTTTTGCTTCCTGCGCTCGACTTGCATGTATTAGGCACGCCGCCAGCGTTCGTCCTGAGCCAGGATCAAACTCTCCGAAGTACAGGATGTACGAGCTTCGATGTTGCAACAGGACGTTGCGTTCTTAGTCGAAGTTCATTACAATGTCGGTGTTGTCACAGGATGTGACGTTCTTAACCGACTTCCTTTAACAGGTACGAGCGTCAGCGTCATCACAAAACGTGACGCTCTTAACCGACGGCCCTTAACCTGTTATAGTTCATTTATAATGAACAAATCATTAAATCGTTTCATTTGATCCATCGCTCTTTTTTTCAAAGAAATCAATCGGTGTTACCCGTTTGATATTACGCTTGGCTTTTGTTTAGTTTTCAAAGAACATCTTGTTGTCATTTTAGCGACTTCGTTATTATAACACTTTAAAAACAAGTTGTCAACCATTTTTTTTAAAATGTTTTTTAAATAACTTCATTGTCTCACTCGCGACTTCATAAATTATATATTAAAAGATTAATAATGTCAACAGTTATTTAAAATTGTTTTTTTATTAATTTTATATAATCCTTTGAAAGCGTTAAGTTTTGTAACAACGTTTAATAATTTACCATGTATGAGGGCTTTCGTCAATATCTTTTTTAAAAATAAGTAGAAAGCTAGTGAACTTAATCGAAATACGTGATTAATTGACGTTTTTTACTTCAATCTTGAGCTATGAGGAACAAAGTCCAACAGTTCCTATAGAAAGATTAAAATAAATGGAACGCCTTAAAAGTTAAATCATTATATGTATAAAAAAACTTGCCGATTGACAAACCTATAAGGTGTAGACAGAGGCCTAGTTTTTATACCTTAAATTTTTATGCTTTCTTAAAGTGTGTACAAAAAGGTGACATATGAAAAGGGTTACTGGCTAAGTATGCTCGCATCATGCAAGAACGAGAGTAACTAGACCGTCCTAGGGGTCGGAGGCTAAGAGCGGCCGCAGTTCCCGAGGATCGGCATTCCACATGATGTGGTAGCTTCAAGCGCCAGCCACAGGACGTGAGCGATTTTAGCCAGCGATCTTCTTATATCCGCTACATGAGGACCAAAAAAACAAGCGGGCGCCGAGATTCGCACTATCATTTGGTGACTTTTTCAAGCAACCTCTTAAAGTACAAAAAAGGACCACATAACGTAGTCCTCATTAACTTTTTAATTGCTTATTCTGTTTTTGACACTCTGGACACGTTCCGTACACTTCCATACGATGACCATCTACCTTAAAACCTGTCACTTGTTCAGCGAGTGATTCCACTTCATCAAGTCCTGGATAATGGAAGTCCACTATTTTCCCACATGAATTACAAATCATATGATAGTGCTCTGATGAGACAAAATCAAAACGACTAGATGAGTCACCATAAGTTAATTCTTTAACCAATCCTGTTTTTTTAAAAACACGTAGATTATTGTATACAGTAGCAACGCTCATATTGGGAAACTTATGTTCAAGGGACTTATATATTTCGTCAGCAGTTGGATGTGTCATAGAAACAATCAAGTATTCAAGAATGGCATGACGTTGTGGTGTAATACGGACGCCTGTTTCCTTTAACCTATTAATTGCATCTTGAATATGTTCTTCTGTCACCGCCATGCACCTCACTTTCAAAAGACATTAATTATTAAATTAAAATAGTTATAATTATATTATTAGTTTACAGGTTAAAAAGGATTCCTGTCAACATTTACACTCTACTTTTATCGCTCTATACACATAATAGGCAGATGAAAATATATTAAAAGAACTGTTTTAGTTTTCGTGTAACAAACGGTCACCTTGACCCAATTTCATGTTGACGTAGCGAGCAAGTACGAATAATAAATCAGACAAGCGATTTAAATAACTTAAGACATCTGGATTTATATTTTCCAGTGAAATCGTGAGTCTTTCAGCCCGTCTTACTACCGTTCTTGCAACATGTAAGTAACTCGCGCCTATCTCTCCGCCTGGTAAAATAAAGGTTTTTAATGGAGATAATTGTTTCTCAATTGAATCAATGGCATTTTCTAAATGTTCTACATCTTGACTAGTTAATCGCCATTGAACATCTTTATCACTTGGTGTAGAAAGTTCTGAGCCTACGTGAAATAAACGTGTTTGAACCTCTACAAGCACCTTTATATGGTCATCATTCTTGAGAATAGTATTCTCTAATTGACTAAGAGCTAATCCAATAAATGAATTTGCCTCATCACAAGTTCCATATGCTTCAACTCTTGGATCATTCTTGGCGATTCGTTTTCCATAAACAAGGGATGTTGTCCCTTTATCGCCTGTGCGTGTATATATCTTCAATCTCTTCACTCCATCTTATTACAAATTTAGTTAGGTAATTTAAAATGAGCTATGACTTAAATGTATCGTTATGTTATGTATTTGGGGACACAACATATGTATGACTGAATTTTAAATATATGATATGCCGCCTTAAAAAGGATAAGTGTCTTCTAAATAGATATGGAACGGTAGACTAGACAGAGGCCTAATCCCGCACTTATTCTTAAAGTGTAAAAAAGACATGCGAATGATAACATAATCACATGCCTTTTACTCCTAGTGTAATTGATCTGGATTTAGTCCTTTAAGTTCTTCAAAAATAAATTGACCATCTTTTCGTATTAGTTGATCATCAAAATAAATTTCTCCGCCTCCATACTCAGGGCGTTGAATCAGAACCATATCCCAATGGATTGATGAACGATTTCCGTTGTCTGCATCTTCATAAGCTTGTCCAGGGGTAAAATGAATGCTGCCACATATTTTTTCATCAAATAAAATATCACCCATTGGTTCCTTAATAAGCGGGTTAACCCCTATGGCAAATTCGCCTACATATCGTGCACCTTCATCCGTATTAAATATTTCCTGTAATCTTTCATTATTATTATCTGCTGTCGCTTTTATAATTTTTCCATCCTTAAATGTTAAACTCACATGATTAAACGTGATGCCTTGATACGGACTTGGTGTATTATATGTAATCGTGCCGTTTACACTGTCTTTCACAGGTGCTGTAAAGACTTCACCGTCCGGAATATTATTTTCTCCAGCACAAGGGACAACCGGAATGTTTTTTATTGAAAAGGTAAGGTCAGTACCAGGACTCACAATTCTTACACGATCTGTTTTTTCTAATAACTCTTTAAGGGGTTCCTGAGCTTTAGCCATTTTTTCATAATCAACATTACATACTTCAAGAAGATAGTCCGTAAATTTAGAGGTACTCATTCCTGCTTTTTGTGCAAGAGACGGTGTGGGATAATTTAATAGTACCCATCTTAGATTAGATATTAAATAATCATTTGATTTTTTTAATGCTTTGCCAACGCGTCTCATTTGTTCTGCCGGTACGTCTGTTAACTCTGCATCATTCTCATTTGCTACGATTTTTATAAACGCATCAACGTCATGATAGATACGATGACGCCAGCCTTCTTCTGTAGCCAATTGTTCTTCTTGATACCCCATAATCAATTGTTTAGTAATTTCTTGGTCACTGAGGTCAACATATGGGTAACAGCCTGACGCATATGCCTCATCAATCAAAGCTTGAATGAGAGGTTTTGACGATAAACTTGCCGAGATAAGGACACGTTCTTTCTCTTTTAAGTTTAGAGAATGATGAATTAATGTTTTGGCAAGGGTTATTATTCTTTCATCTTTCATAGACTCTATCCCCTATCACTTTGAATGATTTCCTATTCATGTTGTTTAACAACTTCAAGTACTTCATCAACGTGGCCAGCTACTTTAACATTTGGCCATACTTTAACGATTTGACCTTCTTTGTCGATAACAAAAGTGGAACGAACAATCCCCATGTACTCTTTTCCAAATTTCTTTTTCAATTGCCAAACACCATATGATTCTGCAACTTGGTGGTCTTCATCCGCAAGCAATGGAAAAGGTAAACCGTGTTTTTCTGTGAATTTCTGATGTTTTTCAACTGGATCCGGACTCACACCAAGAACAACCGCATTGTGGGCTTTAAATACTTCCGTTTGATCTCGAAAATCACAAGCCTCAGTCGTGCACCCTGGTGTCATGTCTTTTGGATAAAAATAAAGAACCACCGTTTGTCCTTTTAAACTTGATAGAGTGAGATTTTCTCCAGTTGTTGTTTGTAAAGTAAAATCAGGCGCCTTTGTTCCTGCCTCTAGCATTTGTTAAACCCCTCTTCATTCGTTAATTTTTAATGCGATTTTCCCAAATTGTTGCCCTTTTTCTAACCAATCGAAAGCTTTTTCGAATTCATCAAAATTAAAAACACGATCCACAATCGGCTTAATTTGATAATCAGAAAAAAGTTTGAGCATCTCATGAAATTCCTCGATACTTCCCATTGTGGAACCAAAGAAACGATATTGACCATAGAAAAATTCTCTTAAGTTCATCTCAACAATGTCTCCTGTTGATGATCCAAAGGCGACGATGGTTCCTCCCTTTTTCAAAACCTTAAGGGATCTATTCCATGTTGCCGCACCAACACTTTCGATGACTAGATCAACTTTCGTATCTTTTAATACTTCTGACCAATCTTCATCATTTCCAATCGCAAGTGTGGCTCCTAGTTCAAGCGCCTTTTTTCTTTTTTCTTCACTTCTAGAAGAGACAATGACCTTAGCACCCACACTTTTGGCCATCTGAAGCATTAAGGTCGCAACACCTCCTCCAATACCGGGAATAAAGACGGTTTGCCTGGATGTTAATTGGCCTTGTGTAAAAAGCGCACGATATCCCGTTAAACCACTTAATGCTAATATCCCCGCTTCTTCAAAACTTAAATAGTCTGGTTTTAAGGCGACTTGTTCTTCATTTAAAACAATCGTCTCTGCAAAGGTCCCATGATCAGGTAAACCAAGAATGTCAAAATCAGCTGGTGGTGCGGCGCTTTTCGTCCGCCAACGTAAACTTGGGATAATGATTACTTCATCACCAACTTTATATTTCGATACCCCTTCTCCTACCTCATCGATGACTCCAGATCCATCCGATCCAATAATAAGCGCAGGTTCATCTTCCTTATGACGCTGAAGAACAAAAAGATCTCGATGATTCATACCCGCTACTTTTAGTCTAATTTTAACTTCTCCCTGACTAACAGATTGTTCAGGAAAATCATCTTTTTTATGTAGTCCCTTAATTCCTGGAGCTCCTTCATGCACGATAGCTTTCATATTATTTCACCTCTTAATCGTATTTTCTCAAATTTAAGTTAAATTCTCAAATGATGCGATGGCGTAACATGATGAATTGTTTCATATTGCCTGATCTCATACACGAATTGTTCACAGCTATGACTTGAGAAATATAAAGAAATGGAACATACTTATAGAGGTTGTTCAAAAAGTCACCAAATGATAACTTGCGAATCTCGGTCGCCCGCTTGTTTTTCCGGTCCTCATGTAGCAACAAGAGGATCGCTGGCTAAAATCGCTCACGTCCTGTGGCGGGCGCCTGAAGCTACCACATCATGTGGAATGCCGGTCCTAAAGAAGTGCGCCGCTCTTTTCCTTCCGACGCCCAGGACGGGCTAGTACTGGCGTTTCTTGCAGGATGCCAGCGTACTTAGCCAATAACCCTTTTCGTTTGTCACCTTTCTGAACATGTACTTATAATAATGTTCAATGGTTATACATATCAATTTGTTATCCTATTTCATTAAATAGAAAGGATGTTACTAAGGATGAATATAGAAACTTCCGAAAGGCTGTATGATGAAGCTCTAGAACATATTGTTGGAGGCGTAAATAGCCCTTCTCGCGCATATAAAGCCGTTGGCGGAGGCGCACCTGTTTTTATGAAAACAGCGAAAGGACCGTATTTCTGGGATGAGGATGGAAACCGATACATTGATTATTTAGCCGCTTATGGTCCTATCATCACTGGGCATGCCCATCCTCACATTACCGAAGCCATTAAAACAGCAGCTGAAAACGGGGTTCTTTATGGAACACCAACAAAACTTGAAATCAAATTCGCTAAAATGTTAAAAGAGGCGATTCCTTCATTAGATAAAGTTCGATTCACAAACTCCGGAACAGAATCCGTCATGACAACCATCCGCGTAGCACGGGCCTATACGGGACGCACAAAGATCTTAAAATTTGCTGGTTGTTATCATGGCCATTTTGATCTCGTTCTTGTCGCTGCGGGTTCCGGTCCGTCAACTCTTGGTTCACCAGACTCTGCTGGCGTCACGCAAAATACAGCAAATGAAGTGATAACGATCCCTTTTAATGATATTGATGCATTAAAACATGCTTTGGATAAGTGGGGAGATGACGTGGCTGGGGTCCTTGTTGAACCGATTGTTGGTAATTTTGGCATCGTTGAACCCGATAAAGGATTCTTAGAAGCTGTCAATAAATTAGTTCATGAAGCCGGTGGACTCGTTATTTATGATGAAGTCATTACCGCCTTCCGTTTCATGTATGGCGGAGCACAAAACTTACTTGGCGTTGAACCTGACCTTACAGCTATGGGAAAAATTATTGGTGGCGGCCTTCCAATTGGCGCCTACGGTGGAAAAAAAGAAATCATGGATGAAGTAGCTCCGCTAGGACCAGCCTACCAAGCTGGAACAATGGCTGGAAATCCCGCTTCTATGGCAAGTGGTATTGCTTGTCTTGAAGTATTACAGGAACCAGGTTTATATGAAAAATTAGATGCTCTTGGTAGACGTTTAGAAGAAGGTATTCTAAAAATTAATGAAAAATATAACCTGCCAATCACGATTAATCGTCTTAAAGGGGCCATGACACTTTATTTTGGCGATCACAAGGTAAAAAATTACGATGATGCCAAAGCTACAGACAGCGAGATGTTTGGACGTTTCTTTAAACTCATGCTTCACCAAGGAATCAATCTTGCTCCATCAAAATATGAAGCATGGTTTATAACGACTGAACATGGGGAAAATGATATTGATGAAACATTAAAAGCTGTTGATTATGCCTTCTCACAACTAAAAAAATAAGATCTCATAAATAAATCAAATCAAAATCTGATTTAAACTTATGTTAAAAATGCCCATAGTAGCGGCATTTTTAACATATTCTTTACCTTATTTTAGGAGGAGATGCCATGAGATTAGGCGCTCGAAGCTTAAAAACTGGATTGGCAGTGACCATCGCCTTACTCATTGCGACTGCACTACACCTCACCCCTCCAACCATGGCTGGGATTGGTGCTGCTGTAGCAACACAACCTTCTGTCCAACAATCCGTTCGAAGTATGTTTGACAACATTCAAGGAAATCTTCTAGGTGCGATTGTTGCGGTTTTATTTGTTTATTTTATTGGAACGAGCCCCATCATCATTGGTTTAGCTGTCATTATTGTCATCGCCATAATGTTGAAATTAAAATTACAAACAACCATTACTTTAACTATGGTTACAGCGATCGTCATTATGGTCAGCGATACACCGTCAAATCAACATTTTATTCTATACTCTTTAGACCGAGTGATCCTCGTTATTATAGGCGTTTTATCAGCTACAATCGTAAATCTCGTATTTCTTCCACCGAAATATGAAAATCGTTTTTACTACAATATATTAAATCAAACGACCGAGTTATTTAAATGGGTACGCCTACTAAGTCAGCAAGCTTCTGAAAACACAAAAATCAAATCTGAACTCAATCAATTTGATGATACAAAGGTGAAAATATTTAATTTCTATCAATGGTATAAAGAAGAAAGAGCCTATACTCGGAAACAGCGTTTTGCCAAATATCGAATCTCTGTTATTTTTAAGCATATGATGGCAACAACCAACCGATTGCATGATATTTTAAAATCCTTGGATCGAAACGAAAATGATTATAATCAACTACCCGAAGATTTTAAAATAACGTTAAGAAAGCAGCTTGATGGTCTCATGTCTTACCATGAACGTGTTTTATTAAAATTTAATGGTAAAATTAAACGCCAACATCACCGTGAGCAGATGAAAGAAAACTTTCGCCATAAAACAAAAATCGCCGAATCCTTTATTTCCTATTATGGAAATGATGAAGTCAATAAAGAGGAATGGTTAAATCTCTTCCCACTTATTTCTTTGATCGTTGATTATAGTCAAAATATTGAACACCTAGATCTTTTAATTGAAAGTTTTCAGACCTACCACAAGAAAGAAAATAAAATCAAACTTAAACCAGATGATTTTGATTCACTGTAACACTTCCAAGAGTTTTGGAAGTGTTTTTTTCTTTCATTTAAGAAAGCATAAAAATTCACTTAGCCTTTGTCTGTGCCTCTAGCCCCGCAATCGGCAAGTTTTAACCATTCAATAATACGTCTTAAGTCTTATTCTAAAATAACCCTCTGGATCATTATGATGATTCGCGCTCTAAACTATCATAGAGTCATGGAAGGAGGTCATAACAAATGAAGAAGTTTTTCTTGTTTTTAATCGGAGCTGTATCACTAATCATTTTATTAGCTAATATTGGTCCACTCATTGGACTTGCGATCAGTTTAGCGGTTGTTTATTTTTCATACAAATTCTTTCAAAAGTCTGAATCAACGTTTGGGAAGGTGGCTTGGTTCATTGTCGGTGGTATTGCCGCCATCACAGCCATCTCAAATATACCTTCATTGATTGGAATATTGGCTCTAGTTGTTCTCTACTTTATTTATAAAAAGTGGAAGAATGAAAAACCCTCAGACCAGGAATCTGATGATCCCTTTGATCATTTTGAAAAACAATGGATGGAACTAAAATAATCATTAACTAAATTATAAGGAGTGAACCTTATGCCAAACATTTTCTCTCGAATAAAGAATACGATTTCATCTGATATTAATGAACTATTAGACAAGAAAGAACAAAAAAATCCCATCGCTATGCTCAACACCTATTTACGCCAATGTGAAAAAGAAACAGAAAAGGTTCGTAAACTAATTAGCCGTCAATATCTTTTAAAAGAACAATTTATTAGAGAATATCATCAAACACTGGAATTAGCTGAAAAAAGAAAAAAACAAGTCGATATCGCATCCAGAGCCGATGAAAAAGACTTGTGTGAGTTTGCATTAAAAGAACAAACCTATTACGAGGAAGCTGCCGTTCGACTGAAACAATCGTATGATACGACAACCGAGCAACTCGAGCATTTAGAACAAAAATATGCAGAAATGAAAATAAAGCTTAAAGATATGCATTTAAAGCGTCTGGAATTAATGGGGCGGGAAAACACAGCACGTGCGAATCACCAAATTAATCAAGTCTTACAAACTGAGAAAATAGGAGACTCTGCTTTCTCTCGTTTTGAAGATACTGAGCTCTATCTTGATCGTTTAGAATACCAAGTGAATTCGTCCTATCATCGTGAAACCATTGACACAAGAATTGCTGAACTTGAAAAAAAATTAGAAAAGTAAACCTATCTAATATAGCATTATAAGGCTCAAATCATTAATCCCTCTCCTTTATTTAACTAATGTTTAATTAGAGGTTTGGGATTGCTATTTTAATCTTAAATCCACTATTCAATAGATAATCAAATAATGATATGCTAATAGAGGCTATGGACAAAATAAAGTGAACCTTCCATCAATGGGGGGGTTCGACGTACAGGATGTGCTGTGCAGGCGTTGCGACAGGACGTCGCGTTTTTAGCCTGCCTCAATCCCCCACTGATGGTTAGCCTGAACCAATCGGACCTTTACGGGCAGTTGATCCCCACCTATCATCTTCGAATATTCAGAATCTCGAGGTGGGGTCTTTACTGCCCGTTAAGGTGGGATAATCATATAGTTACTTAACATGGTTAACATAAAGACCTTTATATACATAATAACGCATGAGCAGAAAGAAGGATGAATCATGATTGAACGAATAAGGACCGATTTTTTTAGTTGGATGTTTATGATTGCTGTCATCCTTCTTTTTGTGCAGGTCATTTTTTTTGATTGGCACAGTCTTTTTCTTCTACTTCTATTTACTGGATGTATTTTTTATGGAAGAAAACGACTCCATGATAATCGTGGGAAGTTTTTATTTGGGGTTGGATGGGTTGGCATTATTATCACCATGATTAATATGGCGGCTTTTAAATTTTTACTTTTTGTCATTCTCATTTATTTTGTTTATTTATTCTTAAAATCTAAGAAAGAACCAAACCTGCTTTCTCCTACAGTAAAGGAGACTGATCCTAATAGGATCATGAATAGACCCCTACACAAACGTACCACCTTACTTAAAAATATGCTTTTCGGTAAACAGACAACAGATCAAATTTATGAATGGGATGACATTAACATTCAAGCTGGGATCGGTGACACCATCATTGATTTAAGTAACACCATTTTGCCCAACTGCGAATCTGTTATCTCGATCCGTCATTTCGTAGGTAATATTCAAATTCTAGTTCCTTATGATATTGAAATATCGATCAATCACTCTGCAATGGCCGGACGTGCCCAAATTTTTCAACATCAGGAACCTCGATTACTAAATGAGACCGTAGCCTTTCGTACAGAGGGCTATGAAGATTCAAAGCAGCGTATGAAAATTATTACCTCTATGGTTGCAGGAAATCTGGAGGTGAAACACATATGATAAAAAGATCTCTCTTTGGTGGGATATTAACTGCCCTTATTTCTTTTATCACCTGTGCTGTTATTATCTTTTATGTTTTTCCTCTTCATCGTTGGTCTTTACTTTGGAGTGAAAATATTGCACACATTCCGCTTATTCTATTTATCGTCATCATCATTGTTCTACTTGGACTCATTTATGGTATTATGTCCATTCTGTATTGGCGGGGACATTTTAAGACGATTGATGAGACGCTTAACCAATTTGAGCAAGGAAATTTGAGCGAGAGTGTTCTACCTGAAAAGAAGAAGGAAATTCAAACGATTATTAATCATTTATATACCATTCATAAGCAATTGAAGGATCAAACCTTGCGTACACAGAAAATTGTAAGTGAAAATGTTGAAACAAAAGAGAAATTAATCCAAGACATTGTTTCAGAAGAGCGATCCAGATTAGCTCGAGAATTACATGACTCGGTCAGTCAGCAGTTATTTGCAGCTTCTATGTTGATGTCAACCATTAATGAAACACATTCGGATTTAAATCATATGGAATCAAAACAACTCAAATTAATTGAACAAATGATTCAACAATCCCAATTGGAAATGAGGGCCCTTCTCCTTCATTTACGCCCAATTCAACTAAAAGGCAAATCACTCAAAGAAGGTATGGAAGAGTTGCTTCAAGAGCTTCGAACAAAAGTAAATTTAGTGATTAAATGGAAGATTGAATCTATTGCATTGCCGATTGGTGTAGAAAATCATCTTTTTAGAATCTTGCAAGAATGTGTATCGAATACGTTAAGACATGCAAGAGCTGAATCTCTCGATGTTCTACTAATTAGGAGAGATCAATTTGTGATTATGCGCCTCATTGATGATGGACAAGGTTTTGATGTCAATAAGGCTAAGTCAGGTTCATACGGCCTGCAAAATATGAAAGAGCGTGCAATGGAAATCGGTGGCACTGTGAAAGTTGTTAGTCTTGCTAAAAAAGGAACTCGTTTGGAAGTTAAGGTGCCTATTGTGGAGGAGAATAATAATGATTAGTGTTTTATTTGTTGATGATCATGAGATGGTGAGAATTGGGGTATCTTCTTATTTAACGGCTCAACCAGATATGGAGGTCGTAGGGGAAGCTGAAAATGGTATAGTCGCCATTGATCTTGCGTTAGAATTACGACCAGACATCATCTTGATGGATCTTGTCATGGATGAAATGGATGGAATTGAAGCGACAAGGCGCATAGTCAAAGCTTGGCCAGAAGCCAAAATTATCATTGTTACTAGTTTTCTAGATGATGATAAAATATATCCAGCGATGGAAGCTGGTGCTGTTAGTTATATGTTAAAAACATCCCGGGCGAGTGATATAGCTAATGCGATCCGTTCCACCTTTCAGGGCCATTCCGTTCTAGAACCCGAAGTCACCGGTAAAATGATGAAGCACCTTAATCAAAAAAAGGTCCGTCTGCCACATGAAGAATTAACACCTCGAGAAATGGAAATTCTCCTTCTCATTTCAAAAGGTCATTCTAATCAAGAAATCGCAGATACTCTATTCATTTCTCTTAAAACGGTCAAAGTACATGTGAGTAATATACTTAGTAAATTAGAAGTCCAGGACAGAACACAAGCCGTTATTTATGCATTTAAACATAAATTAACAAGCTAACTGACAGTTTTATTTTATAATAAAAAATCAAGGATCAATGTAGATTGCTTTTTACATTGATCCTTATTCTTGTGGAGTTTAAAGTCAACCTGAATTATTCACCGA
Source organism: Terrilactibacillus laevilacticus (assembly GCF_006517395.1). GTDB lineage: Bacteria > Bacillota > Bacilli > Bacillales > Sporolactobacillaceae > Terrilactibacillus > Terrilactibacillus laevilacticus. The sequence goes on along the minus strand of NZ_VDCY01000023.1, from coordinate 76 downwards.
TTTTCTAAAATACACCGGTATAGGGCTATTTAATCAGCTTTTTCGTTATGCTTTACTGCATGAAATAAATGAAAAA
>NZ_VDCY01000022.1 GCF_006517395.1 Terrilactibacillus laevilacticus | reverse complement strand
GAATTTCAAAAAGTGAAATTCTTCATATGGGTGTAGTATGCTCTTTTTTAGGCCTATTAGGAATAAAGTGGAAATACCTAAAAATTAAAATTGAAATTGACTCTCCAGTTTATTTATTTTTTCAGGTCAAGTTTCCATAAAACCACTCAACTTTTACAATTAATGGGGAATTTCCTGTTAAAAAATTAAACTATGAATAATTCAGGATTAATAAAAGATCAGTAGATCAATTTACCTCGTTATACTATTGAACTCTCTTTGCTAGATCTGTAATGTACCCAAAAAATGCTTTCCCATCCACGTCATAGACGACATGGACTGGTCTACCATTCTCTTCTTCAATCAATCTTCCTTGACTAGGACGCTTGGTAAGTACTTGGCTAGTCACTTCTCTCATTTTTACTAAAGCTTTATTTCCTACAGAGGCCGTTGTCAGAACATCCCATAAGTAATATGTCGAGTTTGTTTCAATATGAACAAGCGGTGGACATGCCGCATAACATTGGCCAACAAAGTCAACACCTGTGTAACGTCTGAGCGATGCCCAATGGTTTCGAACATCAATGGTTAATGGGACTTGATTCGTACTTTCTAAAGCGACTATTTCGATGGTTAGAGAACTCTTCCATACCCTAGCCACCGCTTCAGGATCCCAATAAGCATTCCACTCTGCTGTTCCATCATGCTCAGGTTCCTGTACATTCCCTACATCTTGAAATGTGCCTCCCATCCACACAAGTTTTTCTATTTTATCTTCAATGTCGGGTGCTTCGTCAAGTGCCCTTGCTAGGTCGGTTAAAGGACCTGTAAATAATAATGTTGTAGATTCTTCGTTTTCTCGAATTTTTTGAATCATATGCTGGTGTGCAGGCAGTGGACTTAATGGGGCATCCACTTTTCCCGATTCATTGAGAATGGGAAGGGCATCGACAAAAAAAGTATGCATACGCCATTCTTTAGGAAATGGATGAACACCTCTTGAGTTTGACTCCGCCACCTCAACATGACTCTTCCCAAATCGATCCATAATTTTGCGACTGGCACTAACACCAGGCTCAGCATAACCGTCTGCTGGAATGACTGATACCCCAATGAGATTAACATTCTTCATTTGGAGCAATAGAAATAGAGAAACGAGATCATCGATACCTGCATCGTGGTTAAAATAAATATGTTGCATGAATATCTCCTTTTAGAGGTTGTTCAAAAAGTCACCAAATGATAAGCTACGAACCTCGACGCCCGCTCGTTTTTCCGGTCCTCATGTAGTAAAAACCTACATTCCGGTCCTCAAAACAGCGCCGCCTTGATCTTCTTGCTTCTAATTTGTCACCTTTTTGAACACTCACTTTTAATAAAATAGTCTTAGTGGCCTGTTTCAACCAAATAAGGCCAATATACAAAGTTTATATCGTTATTTCGCGATCGCTTGATGACTCTCTTCCGCCTTTGGTTTAACTTTCTGATTTGAAAGATAGACGCCAAGAAAAACGAGTAAACCACCAATAATTTGAGCTAACGTAATTCCTTTTCCTAATAAGATGCTAATAATGGCTGTAAACACAGTTATTAAATTCAAATAAATTCCGGCTTTACTTGCCCCAATATGCCTTACTGATGCATTCCAAAAGATAAACGACCCTACAGAAGGAAAAAGTCCGATGTAAATAATCCCTGAAATAGCTTGCTTACTAAGATGAAAGTCATAACCCTGGCTTAAAATAAAAGGGAAAAGAATAATGACAGCCATTAATGCCGTGATGGCGGTTGATGTAATCGGCGGAATATGATGCATCCGTTTTCCATAAATTGTATAAAAAGTCCATAACAAAATGACGGCAATCATGATCAGGTCACCTAAGTTATAATGAATGAAAAATAAGTTCCAGAGTTGGCCGTTTGTTAAAACAAGTAAAACACCGATTAACGAAATGAAGAGACCTACACCATTTGTTAATGATATTCTTTCACTTAAGAAGAGAACGGAAAATAAAACAATAAGAGCAGGATTCATGGAATTTACAAGAGCAGCATTCATTGACGTTGTAAATCTAAGCGCTTCATATAACAATAAGTTATAACCCATAATTCCTAAGATAGACAAAATGAGAAGACTCTTCCATTGTTTCCATACGTTCTTCCAGTCTGGATGCTCAACCCAATGGGCAATAGGAAATAGCAAAATAATGGCGATCAACCAGCGCGTAAACGTCATTTGGACGGGCGTCATATCACTTACGACATACTTACCGAACACATAGTTGCCCGCCCAAAACAAATTAGCCAACATAAGTAGGCTAATCACTTGGTACTTTTTCATTAATTCTTACCTCTTTCACTTTTATAATAATGGAATATCATTATCATACTTGAAAAAGGTTTAAATTCATAGAATCAAACTTCGAAAATCGGTTAAGTACGACTAAAATTTACTTTTCGGTTGGATAGCCAGAAAGGAATAAATAACAAATAAAAACCAACAAGAAGGATCATATCTAATGAAAATAGATACTCTGGGTATGAACCTAAAATATCTAGAGCTGAGCCAGTCTTTGGTTTCTTCATTAAATACATATAATTGGAACCAAGTAAGCGATTCATTAAAAAGACAAAACCTCCATAGACATTTATAAAAAGGAATGACACACATAAGGAAATAATGGTTGGTCTAAAGCGATAAGCGGCAATCATGAAAATACAACTTAGGAAGACTCCACCATGAACAGCAAAAAATTCGATGTATCGAAAATGTGGAAATGCGTATTGACCAATGGTTGGTGTCAGCATCGCTTGAATGGAACTTCCTAATCCTACAAAATAAAGAAATTGTAATAACTTTTTGCTTTTCAAAAGCAACATCACCATCGATAGATAAATCGCTACATCACTTATATGTAAGGGCAACGATGTTTTCAGAGACCAAGCACGATTAATGATTAACCATGTATGGTAACTAATTTCTGCCACAATAAGAACGACAAGAAGGGTGATCCTTACTCCGTTTCGCCACTTATATTCTTCTTTAAATTTGTTTCTCATAAGACAAAATGCTATACCAATTAGAATGATAAATGCCAATGTCAACGTATGCATTTGAGAAAATATTTTAAAAGTTGCTTCCGAAGTATCTACTTCAAAATACTTATTCATGCTCTATCACCTCACAGGAAAGTCTCTATTAGTTTTCCTTGAAGTGATTGTATTCATACTAAATCTAAAAAATTTTACCCATCATTGTGTTTGTCAATCGTTCAAATGAGTTTACCTAGTTGTATTTTTATATCCTAATTTCATTGAAATTTCTAAAGCCGCTTTCTTTACCTTATCAATTAACTCAGGCAGGTGTTGCTCTGACAGTCGAATATCCGGACCTGCAATACTTAGACCAGCTATTATATTATGATTATGATTTAAGATTGGGGCTGAAATAGCCGTTGTGTAATTTTCCAGTTCTGATTTACTTATTGTATAGCCCTGTTCTCTTGTCTTATCTAAGACTTCCCTAAGCCTTTTTTTATCCGTAATCGTCCCTAGCCCAAGCGGTTTAAGTACCGTTTGTTCTACATATCGATCCCGTTCTTCCTCTGGTAGATAAGCAAGAATAATCCTCGAGTCACCTGCATATAAAGGAGACTTCCGGCCTACTGCTGTATATAAACGTACGGGTTGATTGGTATCTTGTTTTTCAATATACATCGCTTCATTCCCATATTTAACAATGAGATTGACCGCCTCACCAACATCATCTCTTAGAACCTTCATCACGGGCAGGGCTAATTGTCGAATGTCTAATCTTTCTGATACTAACTGCCCAAAGCGTAAAAATAGCAAACCTAGTGAATACTTTCCATCCGCGCTCTTATCAAGGAAACGCATTTCCTCTAGTGAGGCTAACATACGATGAACGGATGTTTTTGGTATTTGAGAAAATTCCACTATCTCGTTTAAAGTTAAGTGAGATCTCGTTAAGAATAAGTTAAGTAAGGACATCGATTTGATAACGGTCTTATTCTTGCTTTCCATAAGTATTCTTTCCCCATTTTCATCTCGTCTTAAATAATGATCAATATTTCCAGAAACACCCATCTAACTATTGAATATAACATTTAATACTATATTTCAGTTGATCAACCTGCTTCTCTTGTTCTAAAAAGAGCGTTTCGCCCTCCCTGAAATGGATTTTTTTAAAATATACCTGATCCCCTGGTTTCATTTGAGCTATAATAGGCAAATCAACAGATATTATCTGGGCGATTTTAGGGTAACCTCCTGTTGTTTGCCGATCCGCTAGAAGAACAATGGGGTCACCATTTGGTGGTACTTGAACCGTCCCGTGAGAAACCGCCTCAGAAAGTAGTTCAATCGGTTCTTTTAAATTTAGTTTAGGTCCAGTTAATCGATAACCCATTCGGTCCGATTTTTGTGAAATATCGAACGGTTTGTCACAAAAATCATTTAAACTGCTTTGTGAGAATTGATCAAATTGTTTTCCTGCGACAAAGCGTAAAACAGGTTCGTTTTGCTGAATATAGTGAGAAGGTATACACCATTTTGGTGCGTGAAATAAATCTTTTGTTGATCCCAATTTTATTTTTTGAACAATCTGTTTAGCTAATAGGGACATTTCATTCACATCGATCCGATCGTTTTTCTGAAGTGCCCTTCCTTTATAACCACCCATTTTACCAAGTAGATAGGTACTTTTACTTTCCATCACTTTTTTAATCTTAAAACCGCCTGCAACGGCCAAATAAGCTCGACATCCGCTTTCACAAACATTTAGGGTTAGTACACTTCCCTTTTTCACATAAATTGGACGCCACATTGGAGCTTTATCTTCATCAATGGTCGGAGAAAAATCTCCACCAGTAATAGAAATTAATAGGTCTTGTTCAAATTCTAATGAAGGACCAACGAGTGTCATTTCAATCGTCCCTTCGCCTTCATCGTTTCCAACAAGAATATTAGCCAGCCTCGAAGCATACGAATCCATCGCACCACCTACAATAACCCCATGCTTTTGAAAGCCTTGACGTCCCAAGTCTTGAATAGTGGATAAGAGTCCTGGTCGAATGACTTTAATACTCATTATTTCTCCTCCTGATAAGCCATATATTCTTCCAATGAAATGGGTTTAAACCGAACCTTGTCACCTGACTGAAGAAGACTTGGAGGATCATTTTTAGGAAGAAACAAATCAAGAGGTGTTCGGCCAATTAGCTGCCAGCCGCCAGGAGTTGCAATCGGGTACACCCCTGTCTGAATCCCAGCTATGCCAACTGAACCCTCGGGTATGACCGTCCTAGGCGAGGAACGACGAGGCGTGGCAATACGTTCAGACATACCACCGATGAATGGGAAACCAGGACAAAATCCAATCATGTAGACAAGATAATCTCCATTTGAATGTACGTCAATCACTTCATCGACTGTTAAGTTATTATAAGTGGCGACATCATGTAAATCTGGTCCAAAATCACCACCATAACATACAGGTATTTCAATTGTACGCGCCACTTGTTCATCTACATCTTTTATTTTATTGATTGTGTTTTCAACAATCTGTTTAACATGTTCAAATGGGGAAATGACGCCTAGTTGACTTGTTTTCCTTAAAGATTTCCAAACTAAATAGGGATGATAATAAATGGTTAAATTAACATAAGCAGGAACACATTCAATAAATCCATGAAAAGGATGTGTTTCTATATAATCTGAGAGTTGCTTAATTTTATGATGAATGCCCATATCAATAGATTGACCAAATTGAATCATGATCGCTGAATCACCAAGAGGCGCTATTTCAAACTTATGTTGTTTTGATGTTCTGGTTGTCATATCTTCACCGCCTTCAAGAATGAAATAAAAATTGAACTTCGCGCCATGTCTTAAATCATTTTTCGATATTAAAGTTTTATAGTTATCAGAGAATGATAAAAAGCTAGTCAACAGAGGCTAGCTTTTTTTCATTAAATCTAAAAAACCCCTAATTTTTCATCAACCATATCTGTAATAAACATGTGTCCGGGTGCATGTGTTATCATTAATTCTGGTTTCACTTGCATCGCTACTGCTTGAGGCGTTACTCCGCACGCCCAAAAGACGGGTACTTCATTTTCTTTTATTGATACAGCATCACCGAAGTCAGGTTGGTTAAGATCTGAAATTCCTATTGATTTAGGGTTTCCGACGTGAATTGGACCTCCATGCACAGAAGGAAATCGCGAAGTAACCTGAACAGCACGCACCACTTCGCTTTCTGGTATAGGACGCATACTAACTACGGTGAATCCCTCAAAGTAGCCAGCTTTATTACATGGAATATTTGTTTTATACATAGGAACATTGCAATCTTCTTCAATATGACGTATGGAGATACCATTTTTTAAAAGAGCATTCTCAAAGGTAAAACTACATCCTATTAAGAATCCCACCATATCATCTTCCCAATAATTTGTAATATCCTCTACTTCTTCTACCCATTTACCTTTTTTATAAATACGGTATTTGGGAATATCGGTACGAATATCTCCAGTTGGGGCAATTAACCTAGGTATGGGTGACCCAGGTTCTGTTACATCTAAAAGTGGACACGGTTTAGGATTACGTTGACAGAATAAGAGAAAGTCGAAAGCAAGATCTTTTTTAAGAATGACAAGATTGGCTTGCGCATAACCTCTTGACATGCCAGAGGTCGGTTTTACAATATGTTTTTTTCTAATTTCCATACGGATATCTGAAGGTGACATATTAGCAAAATTCTGCATGAAGCATTCCTCCTCTTTCATGACTTATTTCAAAAATATGTTGTAAACGGTATAAATACTCATTGCCGCCATGGCCACAGCAACGATAACGCCGAGAATCGTCATCCATAATGGATGTTTATAGTCACCAACAATTCTTTTCTTGTTAGCAGCAATGAGTAATGTCCCAAGAGCGATTGGAAGAATAAAGGCATTGATTGCACCAACGATAACGAGTACCTGGACCGGTTGTCCAATGACTATGAACGATAAGGTTGATACGATAATAAAACCAATGATAATTTTTCTATAATGTTGATTAATCGATTCATGAAACGTACGAATAAATGAAACGGATGTATAAGCAGCTCCAATAACGGAGGTAAGCGCTGCTGCCCACATGACTAATCCAAAGATTTTATAACCTAGATTTCCTGCTGCAAGTTGGAACACGGAAGCCGCTGGATTGTCTGCATTTATTTTTAAACCTTGTGAAACAACACCTAGAACGGCCAAAAAGAGAGCAACACGCATTACACCTGTAATAAGTATCCCTGTCACAGAGCTTCTCGTAACTTGTGGGAGGGCTTTTTTCCCTTTAATGCCAGCCTCTAATAATCGGTGTCCACCAGCAAATGTAATATATCCTCCAACGGATCCACCAACTAATGTAATAATGGCAAAAATATCAATTTTATCAGGAGTAAACGTTTTAACGAATGCTGTACCGGCAGGAGGATTCGTCGAGATAGCTATATAAATCATAAGCAGAATCATTACAACTCCCGCGATTTGTGCAAAACGGTCCATGGCTTTTCCCGCTTCTTTAACAGAAAAAATAATGATAGCAATAATAGCACTAATTGCAGCGCCCCATTTTGGATCAATACCGAACAAAACGTTAAAACCTAAGCCAGCTCCAGCAATATTTCCAATATTAAAAGCTAATCCACCTATGACAATTAATAACGATAACAAAAATCCAAGACCCGGCAAGACCATATTAGCAATATCCTGACCTCTTTTTTCTGTGACTGCAATAATACGCCATACATTCAACTGAGCGACAATATCAAGAATGATCGAGATTAAAATGATAAATCCAAAGCTTGTCGTTAAGCTTTGTGTAAAAACCGTTGTTTGCGTTAAAAAGCCTGGACCTATGGATGAGGTTGCCATTAGAAAGGCTGCACCTAGTAGGACGGACCAATTCATTTTCTTTTTATTAGAATCTATAGATTGTGCAGGTTTTTGTAGTCCCATTTTTCTACCCCCTAAAGTGATTAATTTCATTTAGTACGTATAGCTTGTACAACGATATTTTCTACTTGAAATCCTTGCCTGATATCACGTGCAAATGTGAGTGCTTCCTTGCCATCCCCATGAATGCAAATGGTGTCGGCTTTTATAGCAATGTCTTTTTCTTGTTCCGTTTTAACGTAACCTTCTTTAACCATTCTTAATACTTGTTTAAAAGCTTTGTCTTTATCTATGATAAGTGCGTTGGGTTCTTTACGCGACGTTAATGAACCATCTATTTGATACGTGCGATCTGAGAATACTTCATGAGCCACCCGTAAACCTACTTTTTCTCCAGCTTTAGTCAATTGACTCCCAGATAAGCCAAATAGAATTAATTCTGGATCAACAGCATAAATCGCTTCTGCAATCGCTTCAGATAGCTTTGGATCTTTGGCTGCCATATTATATAATGCGCCATGAGGTTTAACATGCTGCATTGAAGCACCTTCTGCTTTGACAAATGCCTCAAGTGCTCCAACTTGATAGATCACCATGTCATAGGCCTCTTGAGGAGAAATGGCCATTGATCTCCTGCCAAAACCAACTAAATCAGGGAGTCCTGGATGAGCTCCAATTTGAACACCCTTTTCCAAAGCTAACGTAACCGTTTTTCTCATCACACTGGGATCTCCAGCATGAAAACCGCAAGCAATATTTGCCGAAGTGACATAATCTAATATCTCGTTATCCATGCCTATCTTATAAGCTCCAAAACTTTCTCCTAAATCGCAATTTAAATCAACAAATCCCACTAAGATGTCTCCTTTATTAAAATATTATGATAACTCTAAATATAAGTTCCGTATTTCGGAACGTTAATTCCATTTTATAAAACGATTATATCATAAAAATGACTATTTTCTAATTATTTGTCGGAATTTCTGACATACCTTATAGTGCGTGTTCAAAAAGGTGGCAAATTAGAAGCAAGAAGATCAAGACGGCGCTGTTTTGAGGACCGGCATTCCACATGATGTGGTAGCTTCAACGTTGCTCAAAGGACGTGAGCGATTTTAGTTGAAGATCCTCTTATATCCCTACATGAGGACCGGAAAAACGAGCCAACGCCGAGATTCGTAGCTTATCATTTGGTGACTTTTTGAACATCCTCTTATAGGAAAGCCCTTTTCAAATATTAGAATGGAAGGCCGCCAGTATGCATCAAACTGGATTGCATTACTTTACCTAGGGATTGAGCTACTTTGGACTGGAATTGAGCCAGTTCGACACGGAATTGAGCCACTTTGACACGGAATTGCGCCACTTTGAAATGGAATTGAGCCACTTTGACACGGAATTGCGCCACTTTGAAATGGAATTGAGCCACTTTGACACGGAGTTGTGCCACTTTGACACGGAATTGCGCCATTTTGAAATGGAATTGAGCCACTTCGACACGGAATTGCGCCACTTTAAAATGGAATTGAGCCACTTTGACACGGAGTTGTGCCACTTCATCTGATAATTGCGCCACCGACAACATAAAAAAAGAGGTTCTGCATTTAGATCTGCAGTATCTCTAACAGTTGTTGAATTCTCTTAAAGTTATGTTATCTGCTGTCAGCGGTTGATTTAAATAATATCTTGAATTTTCTCTGATTCAGCTTTGATATTACATCTCTCTTTAAATAGATTTTTCAGCCAAGCTATATTATTAAAAATAGGCTTCTTTTTATTAATTTTATATTTGACTTAGAGTTAACTCTAAGTTGTAAACTATTCCTATCAATAGCTGAAGGGAGAGATTCGATGTTTACCATTAGTGATGTAGCCCAAAAATCCGGATTAAGCCCCTATACATTAAGATATTATGAAAAAATTGGGTTGCTTCCTGCGTCAAAACGAAAAGAAGGCGGACAACGATATTACACCGAGAATGATATTAATTTTATTCTTTTTTTAAAAAGCTTAAAACAAACAGGTATGTCCTTGGAGAACATGAGTGAGTTTGTCAAAGATGGATGTATTTATGAGCAACTTCATTTCAATTCACCTGAAGAGATCAAACCATCTATTACAAAACGAATTGAGATTTTATCTAAGCATCTCATTAAGATGGAAATGCAAAAAAAAGAATTGGAATTGATTATTTCTACAACGAAAGAAAAATTAGCCTACTACAATTCCATTAAAAAAGGGGATATAAAAACATGAAACATTTTAAAATATATGCTATGTTGCTTGGTTTTTCAATCTTTACAGGGGCAACTTTTAATCTTGCTAAATACACATTGAGTTCCTTGTCTCCATCAACCGCTGCAGCATGGCGTTTTGGTCTGGCTGCTGTCATTATGCTTATCATTTTAGCTACCACACAAGGGATTAAATTATCCATTTTAAGAGAAAATGCTGTGACATTTTTTATTCTTGGAATTATCGGCATTTTTGGATTTAATGCTCTATTTTTTATTGGGCTTGAACATACATCTCCACTTAATGGAGCTCTAATTATGGGAACCAATCCCTTGCTAACAACCATCTTGGCACGATTAATATTAAAAGATGCCATTACTAAAAGACAAATCATCGGAATCGTGTTTGCCCTCGTAGGTGTATTACTCGTTCTTACCCAGGGTTCTCTTTATATAATAAAAAACGTATCATTTTCAGTTGGAGATATAGCTATTATGGGAGGCAACTTATCTTGGGCATTATATGGGATTCTTGGACGACGATTTGTAAAGAACAGCAATCCCTTAGCCACAACAACCTATACCATGGTTATAGGTGCAATCGGTTTGATTATCATTTCTTTTTTTACATCTACACCAGTCCACCTGCAAAACATTCCAGTTGGCATTTGGGGAGCGATTATTTTTATGGGGTTCTTCACTAGTGTTTTAGGCTATCTATGGTGGAATAAAGGTATGAAGGAAATAGGGGCAGGTAAAACATCGCTTTTTTTCAATGTTGTTCCCGTTGTGACCATGATGATCTCTTTTTTTGTTGGTACAGCGATCACAATTTTTCAAATTGTCGGTACACTATTGGTCATCATCGGTGTATTATCTGCATCAGGCTTAATGAGACTACCACAAAAAAATACCACAAAACAATCTGAGATAATCTAAACGGATTATTTATAAAAATTGGACTGAATTCCCCATTATAGAACCCGAAGTTTTTAATTCCATAGTCTAAAATCAAAAGCCGCACTTCTACTATGAAGATACGGCTTTTTGCTTTGATAATTTGAGTCATGAGTTTATTCAGGCACTGAACCTCTCATGACTAAAGTCACGAGTGTTCTCGGCTATTTCATAAAGATAAGACCGTTTCAAGGAGTACATTCACGCCTTTTTCACAATCTTCATAAGGTGTCAATTCATCCTCGCAATGGCTTTTACCATTAACACTTGGCACAAAGATCATTGCCGAAGGAAGATAACTTGCGACGAATTGAGCGTCATGGCCAGCACCGCTTGCCATCTTTTTATATGAATAACCAAGTGATTTTGTCGCATCTTCCACTGCATCTACGATTCGTTCCTCAAACCAAACCGTATCTCTGCCCCAGAGCTTGGTCTTTTTGATCGTACATTCCTCATTCGAATCTGGTAATCCTTGAATAATTTCTTCAACTTGACGGATAACATCTTCATCTTTATGTCTAGCTTCGATGGTGAAGATCACTTTATTTGGAATGACCGTATGGATGTTTGGTAAGACGTTCATTCTTCCCATCGTATAAACAAGATCACTGTCTAAAGTACTTAATTTATTTCTCAATTCTGTAATGCAATCATTAGCCGCAAATAAGGCATCTTTTCGCATCGTCATTGGTGTTGTTCCTGCATGATCGGATTCACCTGTCACTTCGATTTCATAACAAACCATACCAACCACACAATCCACTACACCAATGGAAAGCTCTTCCTTCTCTAAAACAGGACCTTGTTCAATATGTAATTCTAAGTAGGCAAACGCTTCAGAAATACGGTTTTCTACTTCTCCAGCATAACCACTTGCATTAAGAGCTTCTTCAAATGTCACGCCCTCTGGATCCTTTTTCTTAAGCATGACCTCTTTTTCGAATTTACCCGATAAAACCCCTGATGCCATCATGGAAGGTTCAAACCTTGCTCCCTCTTCATTTGTAAAATTCATGATGGTAACAGGAATCTTTGGTTTTATTTTATTATCAACCAGTGTCCGCACGACCTCTAGACCCGATATAACACCTAAAACACCATCAAATCGTCCACCTTTTTTAACCGTGTCAAGATGTGATCCCATAACAATTGGGGCTGCTTCATTATCTTCACCTGGAAGTGTTGCGTACATGCATCCCATGTCATCAACTTTGACGGTCATTCCAAGCTCTTCACAACAGGATGTAAAATAATCACGAACTTTAATATCTTCTTCTGATAGCGATAGACGTGTTACACCATTATTGGGTGTCCGACCAAAATCTGCAAATGTCTCAATCGTTTCTTTCAATCTTTCACCATTAACAAGTAGTTTTTCTCTTTGCATCTTCATCGCCCCTATATAAAGTTTGATTTTCCATCCAAGCATTAAACACCAGTGCCCGTTATTTTATGCTAACAATTGTCCACAATGACTACTTTACACTATCTATTCTATCTGAAATTATAATATTTTCATTTTACACTATGTTATTTAATTTCTGTATTTTTTATATATTTTGTTAAATCGTTTCAATCTTCCACTGGGTTGGAAGATCTCTCAACCTCATTTATTAACCCGTGGTACTTGTTGTAGCCGTGATTTGATGTGATGACTGCAAGCGAATGATGACTTGAGCTAATGTCAATAGGATGGGATTAATCGTTGGCATATTCTTCATTTGCGATATAAGAAAGAGATTCATAGCTATAGGAAAATGAAATTCTTTTCGTATTTGAGGAAGATAACTTTTTTGTTTTAAAAAAGACGAATAGTAAGAACGGATATCATTTGTCTCTATCTGATGATCAAGAGAAGCTAGTAATCCGATCGTTGTATACTGAGTAGGTTTAACTCTTCCGATCTCAAGTTCAATTGCATCATGATAGTGGATGCATTTATCTACGACATGAGATAAATTTGAGTGGCTGGACATAGATACTAATAAAAAAGTTAATCGATGCCGTTCGGAGGCTTTTCGATAACCATGTTTTTTTAAAACAGGATTAGTCTCTGAGATGACGCTCATCATCGTAACTAAATCATAACTTGACTCGGCTAGTAACATACAAAATGGTATATCTTCAGCACCTAGTAGTATCGGATGTTTTTCCTTTAATGCACGGTAGATCGAACACACTCTATGAACAAATGGACCTTGCTCCTTTTCATCTTTATAACTTAAGAAAGCTGTCGCTAAGTAAGTTTGTTGAGATTTGGGCAATTTTTCACGTGTTAATCGATCGTAATTTTCTTTAATTTGAACTAATTTACTTTCTCCATCTGGGATGAACATGAACAGGCTAACCAAACAGTGCCTGATGTCCTTCGATAATCTATTAAAAAAACCAAGGCTATGTTTAATCTTGGCATCATACTGACGAAACTTATGTATATCAATTAATTCATTTTTTGTTGTATATTGGCAAGCAATGATCGCACGAACATGCTTATGCATGCCTCGAAAATGTTTCTTTAGTTGCACCATATTTTCCTTAAATAGGGTTAACTCACTATCCATGCAAGTTTCCTCCAAGCTTAAGTCATCTTAATCAATATTAATTATACCATTTTATCCGCCGAATATGCAGACTATTCTAATTAATAACGATTTACTTACTTATACTTAAGAATCACATTATACATTACAACGTCAAGATTTATTTTTATATTTTTTAGTACTAGATGACCTTTAATCCGATTAGATCACTTTTTTGTTTATTTACTAATTTATGAAGTTCCTTAATTCGATTTGCAATTATGTTCCATACCTATCCATTTAATTTTACCATCTCACAATGGACTACACCAATTGTAGCATCTTTTCAAATATATCATTCCAATTTTTCCCGCTAGCGACTTGTATTCGTCTCTCAATATACTCAGAACAATCTTTTTCATACTCTAATTTCTCACACGCTTGAATAAATGCTTGACTATCATTGGTTTTTAAATGATTATATACCGCTTGTTCCACATATTTTGTTGTCGAAGGCAAATGTACACCAATCGCTGGTTTCCCTGCTGCCAAAAATTCAAAAAGTTTTAAAGGGAAAATCGCTTGATTATACGGTGATGCTTTGTAAGGCATAATGCCTATATCAATCAATTGCATGTATTTCGGAACATCAAACGGATCAATACTCCCTGTCCATACGACATGTTTATTGTTTAACAATTGATGAAATCCATCATTTTCAGTTGTTTGGTCTGGTCCTACAAATAAAAATAACCAATTTGGTTTTTTCTTGGCTACATCATGAATAAGTTCAAAATCGAGTTTAGATTTTATCCCTCCAATAAACCCTAAAACGGTTCCATTAAATCCATCTGGTAAAATAGCTCTTTGAGGAAATTGTTTTACTCTAAATAAGTTAAATTCAACACCATTTTCAAACGTGTAAATGTGTGATTTAGATGGACGTTCGATCTTTTGAATGACTTGATCATGTAAATATTGAGACGTACAGAAAATTCGATGAGCCTTGTTTATAATCCGTTCTTCTGCCTTCTGAATGACCTGTTGTCTAAAATAGGATGCGAATGATTTTTTCCCATTTATCGAGTTAGTCCAATTATCACTGCAATCATAAATAATCCTTTCCCAAGGTGATGTATCTGCTACATAAGGAAAACCCGGAAAGGTATACCATAATATTAATCTATTTTTCTTTTTGATTTGATTTATATATTGAGTGAATGACGTAAGTTTATGCTTATAAAATAAATCCATATATCTTCCAAATCGAAAGACTTTTTGGGGGGATAGATCTTGAATAGCCCATTGCTTAATACCATTTTTTAGTGTTATAAAATGATCCGTTGTCTTTCTCGGAGTGGGGCATAGCCAGATGACTTCTTCTGTATCAGATTTTTTTTGCAGGAATTCAGCTAACCGATGACGACGGTAACGAAGTTGATCTTGATGCCATTCAGCTGTGGCTATTATTACATGTATGTTTTTCATCATTCTCATCCTTTATAAACAATAATTTCCTATATACCGTTACTCGGCACCAATCTCTGCTGACTAGCTGTGGATCACAACCGTTTTAATACTGCATGCATGGCATAATGAGCAAAACACCAAGATGCCTTGATTCTATTCAACTTTTCGATTTCACGGTAAACTAGCCACGTTTGTTTTGCGGCTTTCCATTTGTTTTTCGAAATAGATGTGCTATTGCCTATACGGTATTCCGCTAGATTTTCGTTTAATCCATAGGCTGTTATTCCTTGTTTTAAAATCATAAGCCATGTTGCTAGATCTTGTCTGGTTCGAATGTTAGGCATTTTGAACATTCCCGTTTGTTTACGATCTATCATAACAGTTAAACAGCCCACAATCGTGTTTTTAAGCATGTGATGATAGGTCACTTTTTTAGGAGCTTGTATCACCTTATTCATAGATTGTCCATTATGTGTCATGTATTCGTATCCAGTAAATGTAAAGGCATATTGATGCTTTTGCATGAATTGAAGCTGTTTATCCAATTTATCTTGTTTCCAACGGTCATCACTATCTAGAAAAGCGATATATCGACCTTTCGCATGATCTAACCCAACATTACGCGCTACGGCAGCCCCACCATTCACATCTAAAAAAATGACACGAATTCTCTTGTCTGATACCGACATCATTTTTAACTTTTCTCTTGTTCCATCTGTAGAACAGTCATCGATAATCACGAGTTCCCAGTTCTGATATGTTTGTTTCTTAACCGAATCGACGGTTTCATCAATGGTTCTTATAGCATTAAAAGAAGGGGTAATAATAGAAATCAGAGGTTGTGTGCGATCCATTTCTTATTCCTCCTCTCCCTTTGGCTTTGTTCGAAAAATTTCAGGATAAGTGACCCAGACGAAAACGATAGTTATTCCAATTAAAACTCCTAAAGTGGCCCTATTTTTTGAATTTAAACCGACACTCGTTGCCCTTTGGTCATCATCTACAGACTTCAATATGGCAGCTGATGACATCGTTAATTGGGTGGACTCAAGTTTATACAGAAAACGCTCTTCATCGACTAAAGCATCTGGTCCTACTTTATTCTTTTTTAATGAATGGATTGTATTTTGAATCATTTTTTCTTTTTGTTTATATTTTTGGGTATCAAGCGCTAAAAATGCGTTCATTATTCTATTAACCGTTTCAATAGCTAATAACTTTGGAGTATCTGTGTAAGAAAGTTGAATTGTTTTATCATCTACGATGGTGACTTTCAGTTGATTGATGATTCTATCTCGCTCTTCACTTTTTAAATAAGGTAGATTTTCTTTATAAAAGGGCTCATTTGTTAACAAGGATTCAACGTTTCGGGTATTATTTAAATCAGCATATTGATAATTTCCTAGAGAGATAGATGCTTCAGCAGTATAACTTGAGGAACTTTTCCCGCTCGGAGAAAAATATCCGATTAATCCTAGTAAAATGGGAATAACAATAATCAAAACTATATACTTTTTACTTCTAGTTAGAATTCTTTGTCGGCTGTTCATCAGTCTTTCTCCTTGGAATATAGAGTTGTTAGTTTACTAATAAAGGTTATTCAAAAAGTCACCAAATGATAAGATGCGAATCTCGGCGCCCGCTTGTTTTTCCGGTCCTCATGTAGCTGATACAAGAGGATCTCTGGCTAAAATCGCTCACGTCCTGTGGCTGGCGCCAGAAGCTACCACATCATGTGGAATGCCGGTCCTAAGGAACAGCGCCGCTCTTAGCCTCCGACGCCAGGACGGGCTAGTACTGGCGTTCTGGCAGGATGCCAGTGTACTTAGCCAGTAACCCTCTTCATTTGTCACCTTTTTGAACACACACTAATAGGCCAAATAACTTTTTTAAACTTTAAGAGTGATATATGGACTCTTTCCGAGGCGCTTATCACGAGGTGACCGTCCCGCATGAATTAAGTGATTCTTTCTCTTAAAAACCGAAACGGTCGAAATAGTAAAGGCAAGAAAAACCCAATGGAAATAGAGATTGCTTACGGAACTCGGGCTAATACTGGAGACAGCAAATCCAATAAGTCCCATCATACCCGTTTCTAATAGCGCTTTATATTGTCTGTTCGTCTGCCGTTTATATAATTTATACAAAGTAACAAACAAATAGATATACATCGTTACATAGCCTAATAGAATCCCTATGCCAAAATTCCCAGCTATTTCAGCTAGCCAATTGTGGACTTCATACACTCGATCTGTGTCATAAATGGACCGTTCTTTTAAATAAACAGGAATATTTCCAGCCCCAACACCGAATCCAAATGAATCAATAAGATAATGAAAGGTATTTTGAAGTAGATGGGCTCTAACCACATTGGATGGAAGTGGTTGATTCATAGGGTATTGATGATACGCCGTAAATAGAGCCTGTATTTTATTAAAAATTCCACCCATAAAAAAAAGACTAAAAAAGACCAGAGTACTCAATACCATCACCGTTATCTTTTTTGCCCGAGCCTTTAAATGAATAAATAAATAGACTAAACAACCTAAAATCACACCGAGTAAACTTGCTCTAGATTCTGTCAAATGAATCAAATAAACGGACAAAATGGCAAGTAATATTAATATGGTTTTTGATCCAACGTGTTGACTAGCTTTAGCTGCTGCAATAAAGAAGAAAATAGATATACTTAGAAAAGTAGCAAAATCATTTTGATTAAAAAAAACAGCTGTTGGATATAAAAGTTTATAGGATGGGCCACCATAAAGTGTTGATGTTGGAAGCTGGATGTGTCCAAAATGATTAACCAGTCCAATAAGCATTAAAAATCCTGACATAAGTATCCAAATTTTTTGGAATAATAAGAGTCTCGAGACGTGTGTAAACGCAAAACTTGCTAAAAAAATAAACAAAATACCTATTCCTAATAAAAATAAGTATTTTATCCCTTCTAATAGTGACTTAGCCCAAAGGAGCGATATCACACCGTATAGCATCCAAAAAAGTAAAAAAAGCAGTAATTCTTTTGTTTGGACCTGATTCCAATAATGCGAAAGACTTTTCTCACTGATCAAATGAACAATAAAAACTAAAGAAGCCGCAATTAAAACAATTCGATATAAAAATAAACTAAAGAAACCGACATGGATACTAAATGCAGATTGATTTAAAAAAGTGGTTACAACCAAAAAATACATAACACTTCGAAACAACTGCCCGTTATTTGCAAATGGTTTAATTAGAATACATAAACAAACCGTAAACCATACTGCTATGAAAATGATAAAATACTCAAATTTCACCCCTAAAAATAAGCAAGCACCCGTAAGTACAGATAATAAAATAATTAAGGTGCTCGCTTGCTTAACCATTATCAAATCTCTTTCCATACCTTTACTCCCTTGTATTCCAATTTCAAAATGTAACCTTATAATTTCTGTAATTTCTTGTATTGATTTGGTTCATAAATCGTTTCTCTTAGCCCTTGAAATAAATCCATACAAGGTGTCCATCCTAGTAGACGTTTCGTTTCTTCATTTGATAGCAAACTATCCCGAATATCTCCTTGGCGAGCGTCTGCATAATGAACGCTTAGTTGGCTATTGGCTGCCTTTTTCATTGTTTCAAGGAGTTGATTAATCGTAATGGAGTAGCCTGAAGAGATATTCACAGAAATATTTTTATCTACCTTTAAGGCTTTGACGTTAGCCGATGCAACATCCCTTACAAAGATAAAATCTCTTGTCTGCTTGCCATCGCCAAATATAGTAGGGGCTTTCCCGTTTCTCATGCATTCAGAAAAAATAGCAACGACCCCGCCTTCTCCTTTCGCATCCTGTCTCGGACCATAAACATTGCTATATCTCAATATCCCATAGGAGAGACCGTAAAATTTATAAGCCATCTTTAAATAATGCTCCACGGTTAATTTGGTTAATCCATAGGGTGATTCTGGCCTAGTAGGATGATCGACTGACACAGGCAATGTTATGGGATTCCCGTAAACAGCCGCTGATGAAGCGAATACGACTTTTTTTACATTTGCTTTAATCGCTGCCTTAATAACATGGAGAGATCCTTTCACATTCACATTTTCATCATTCAAGATATCTTTTACGGAATTGGCCACACTGATCTGGGCTGCTTCATGAATAATATAATCTGGGTGCAAGGATATGATTAAATCCATTACATCAGGATTTGTAATATCAAATGTATAGACATCGATAGGTAGCTGCTCCAAATGATGCCGATGTCCAGTTGAAAAATTATCAATAACCATCACTTTATAATTCTCACGTAATAACTCTTCGACAATGTGTGAACCAATAAATCCCGCTCCGCCAGTTACAATCACTCGATCCATAATAAAACCCCCTAAATGATATTTGAAAATGTTGTTTCGCCGTACACTACGGGTCTTCCGACAGAAACGTAAGTGAAACCAAGGTTTTGCATCGTCGTTAGATCAAAAAGATTTCGTCCATCGACAACTAATGGCTGATTCATTAACCTTTTTGTTTTTTCTAGATCAAGATTTTTAATTTCCTTCCAACCAGTTAAAATCACACAAGCATCAGTTCCTTGAATCGTTTCATACAGATCATCCGAATATGAGCAGATGTAACCTAGTTGTTTTTTTGCCTCTGGAATGGCAATTGGGTCAAATGTTTTAACATTTGCTCCTAAATGATTTAACTGAGGAATAATATCCAACGCAGGGGCATATCTCATGTCATTGGTATTCGGTTTAAACGCTAAACCAAGAATACTGATCGACTTTCCTTCCAATGATCCGAGTATTGATTCCACCTTTTTAATTATCTGAATTCTTTGACCTATATTTGTTTCCATCACGGCTTTAATTAATTTAAAATCGTAGCCAAAGGATTCGGCAATATGTAATAAAGCGGCTGTATCTTTCGGAAAGCATGAACCGCCAAAACCGACACCAGCTTGAAGAAATTTTTGCCCTATACGACTATCTAATCCAATCCCTTCTGATACTTTTGTAACGTCAGCTTCAGCTCGTTCACAAATGTTCGCAATATCATTCATGAAAGAAATCTTTGTCGCCAAAAAAGCATTAGCTGCATACTTTATCATTTCAGCACTTTCTATGGTTGTTTTTACGACCTTTGTAGTAAATGGCTGATGCAATTGGACCATAACCTCCATCGCTTTTGCACTTGATGCACCAATCACAGCCCGTTCCATTTGCATCGTATCCTTAACGGCTACTCCTTCACGTAAAAATTCGGGATTAGATACGACATCAAAAGCATATCGATCTCTTGAAATTTCACTAATAAGGTTTTTGACCATTTTCCCAGTGCCAACAGGGACCGTGCTTTTATTCACGACAATTTTATATCCATTTAAATGTTTTCCTATGGTTTTAGCGACTTGTTTGATGTAGGTTAAGTCCGCTTCACCTGTACGTGACATAGGTGTCCCGACCGCTATAATGATGATCTCTGCCTTTTGTATCGCTTCAGGAATATCACTTGTAAAACTCAATCGATCTCCAGCAACATTTTTATTAACAAGCTGGTTTAAACCCGGTTCAAAAATTGGAATGATACCTCTTTTCAAACCATTGATCTTTCCTTGATCAATATCACAGCAAATAACGTGATTTCCAGCTTCACTGAAACATACACCTGAGACGAGTCCAACATATCCCGTTCCGATAACCGCTATGTTTTTCAAAATCTATCGATCCCTTCCTGTTAGCTTAAATAGGATGTATCATTTGTAACCATTAACGTGCACCTTCACCTGTAAATAGGACTTTGACTGTTTTTATCATGATTTTCAGTTCCAAGAGCATTGATAAATTATCAATGTATGTTAAATCGTATTGTAATTTTTCTCTTGGTGAGATATCGTATCCACCATTGACTTGAGCAAGGCCTGTTAAACCCGGCTTGACAAGTAAGCGATTTTTAAATCCTTCGATTTCACGATTAAACTGTTCAGTAAACATAGGTCTCTCGGGTCGCGGACCTATCATGGACATATCTCCTTTTAAAACACATAGTAACTGAGGCAATTCATCTATCCGTGTTTTTCGAATGATTGCCCCAACCCTTGTGACGCGAGGGTCATTCGCTTCAGCCCATTTTGCTCCTAACTTTTCTGCATCTGTTCGCATTGAACGTAACTTAATTAATTTAAATTTCTTACCGTTTTTCCCAACCCTTTCTTGTGTGTAAAAAGGTGAGCCTGGTGTTTCTAAAACAATAAGTAAAGCCGAAATAAAAATAATTGGAAGCGCCAAGACCACACCAATACTTGCAAGGAAAATATCCGTTATCCTTTTTACGTACAAGTATTTTTTTAATCTTTTCGTTGAAAAAACTTTCAATGCTGTTTGGCTTTCTGTAGAATTTTCTGTAGAGTCTTCCATAAAATATTCCATACTTTTTTCAGCATTCATTGGTGTTGCACCTCACAGAATTTTGAATTAAACTTGCGCCCTTGTGATTGATTATAAAGAAGCAATATAAAGCCTCTGTTGAGATATGATGAATAAATCGTAAATAATTGTTAATTTATTTTAAATTTGCTTTGTTCTAAATGATGGTTGTTTTCTAATATTTAATGCGTCAAAATGGGTTTCCGTTCAAATAAAGAAAACGCCGATTGGCCAGCCTAAAGGCGCAGACAGAGGCTTAGTTTTATACCTTAATTTTTTTCTTTAAGAGGTTGTTCAAAAAGTCACCAAATGATAAGCTACGAATCTCGGCGCCCTCTTGTTTTTCCGGTCCTCATGTAGTGGGATACAGGAGGACCTTCAACTAAAATCGCTCACGTCCTGTGGCGGGCGCCTGAAGCTACCACGTCATGTGGAATGCCGGTCCTCAAAACAGCGCCGCTCTTAGCCTTCTTGCTTCTAATTTGTCACCTTTTTGAACACGCACTTTAAGTGTTAAAAAGGGTTGAATGCGAAAATTCTTTCACATTCAACCCTTTTAAATACTGCTATTTGTTAAGTAAAATCCCATTCTGATTTATCACGTTTCGTATAAATCGACCGAAGCTGTCTAACTGTAGGAATTTGCACAGCCACTGTAAGTAATAACATTCCAATGTTTATGATAACAATATAGTTTAGATGTAAACTGTTTAATAAAGCACCCGTAAACAGGATTAAAATAACCCAGAAATGCTTTGTTAATGAAAATCCATTCCAATTTCGATTTGAGAAGAAACTTCTTCCCCAAAAAAAGAAGATATAAGAAACACCCGTAGAGATAGCAGCACCAACGGCACCTAACCTTGGAACCAAGAGAAGATTTAAGAGAAGATTGGGTATGACAGCCACTAAACTCACCCATATATTCAAATAACTCTTCTTTGAAAAGACAATTCCTAAGGTCGTTGTCTCGCTAATCGTATACATGACAGGCTGCAGACACAAAAAGCCTATTATATAAATAGCATCATGATAGTTTGGTGATAACAAGATAATAATTCCGTCTTTGAAGATCAGGATGCAGCAAAATAATAATGACATAAACAATAACACACCATCACTAATACATTTATAATGGGTGATTGGTTTGTGCTCGTTGAACCAACGATACGCCGTAGGAACCCAGAAATTAGTAAAACTAGATTGAACAACAGATAATACGGCGGCTATTTTTAAAGTGGCAGTAAAGATCCCTATCTCGAAAAAGTTGCTCCATGTTCTTAAGGCTAGTCGATCTATTGAATTTAACAAGCTAGCGACAGATGCTGCGACAATCAAAGGAACACCAAACTTTAAGAGCTGCTTAATAAGATCTCTATCAATGTCAAAACGATAAAAGTTTAATAAATGTCTATACCTTATGATCAGATAAAAATCCCCCGCCATTTGACCAAAAACGGTTGAATAAACCACTGCCAAAAAGTCTTGCCGAATAAAAATGATATAGATTAATGTAAGGATCAATATCGCACATTTGATCAAGATATTAAACACCGAGTATTCAACTGCTTTTTCCTGCATTCGAATGGATAGAAGAATAAATCGTTCAAAAACAATAAAAATAAGCATCAGCCCAAACAAAACAGAGGCTAAAATATAATCCCTCTTATCAAACAATAAAAGAGAAACCGTTTTGGCATTTAAACAAATGAGCAAGAAAACAACTAGCGATAAGATTAAAGGAATCATGAGGGCGTTTTTAAACAAGTGGACACGATTCTTGCTCGAGTGAAATTCTCTTGTATATGCTTGATCAATCCCTAAGTATAAGAACGTCCCTATAAGAACTTGAAATAACGCAAACATACTTGCTCTTCCATATTCATTTGGCGAGATAAAATGTGTCGTTAGCGGGATTGTGATAAAAGCGATAAACGCGCCACCAATTGGACCTATTGAAAAACCAATGAGTTTTTTCACGAATGGGTTCATATTAATGGGTTTTCCTTTCAAAAGTATCGATTAATCGCCTGTTAAGTTTATCGATATTATATTGATTTAATACGGTTTCTCTCGCCTGTTTTGAAATAGAGATAGAGTCTTCTAGACTAAATATATCAGCCAGAGTATGTACTAATTCATCTACATTCCTTTCCTCCACGAGAAAACCATTAACCCCGTGTTCAATTAGCTCTGGAATACCACTATGATACGTTGAAACAACAATTTTTCCCATCGCCATCGCTTCCATTAAAATAACCGGAATCCCTTCCATATCACCATCATGACTCGTTACACTTGGAAGTAAAACCACATGAGATTCCTTCATTATCTCGATCACTTGTTCTTGCGTTTTCCAACCAAGCAATCGAATGTGATCTTCGAGTCCTTCATTTGAAATCATTGAACGAAACTCTTTCTCAAGCGGTCCGCCACCAATCATCGAGTAGGTGATATTATAGCCTTTCTTGATTAGCTTAGATACAGCTTGGATGCCATAAATCAAACCCTTTTTTTCTACAAATCTAGCAATCGACATGATTTTTATATCTTGGCTCATTTTGATCGGGTGATATTCAAATTTATCAACATCAATTCCCATATGATGAACAATCGTCCGAGCGGGATTTGCTCCCATTCCTTCTAGTTTTCTTTTCCAGAAGTTGCTAATGGGAAGTAGGACCGTCTTCGATTGAAAAAGGTCTGTGTAAACATCATCACCTTTTTGTTTAATAAACCGTAACATGTCGTAACCATGAAATGTCGTAAATAACTGCCCACGGATTAGTCCCATTTGAATTAACCTGTGCGCGAGCAAGCCATTTGGACCGAAATGAGCATGAACGACATCAATATCAAGCAAAGGTTCTTTCTTCAATCGGTTGTATAACAATATTAAGTTAGGAGAGCTCAGCAAAACTTTCCATGATAAATGTATAGGATGGTTTTTGTGGAGTAGTTGACTGTAACCAAAGCTGAAAATTGACTTAATGAACGTCAATCCTTTAAAAAATTTACTGTCGCGCCCATTTTCATCATAATAAATCACATGATCGAGCAGATGATATTTTGAGACATCTTCATGTATTTTATGATTGGATTCACTTTTTTTAGCTAATACAGTAACATGATGCCCAGCATCAATTAAACCCGTGATCTGATTTAAGATAAATGTCTGTGACAACTTTGGAAATTCACCAACAATATATAATATATTCATTGTTATGACACGTCCTCATCATTCTCTGATTCTATAAGAGGTTATTCAAAAAGTTACCAAATGATAAGCTACGCATCTCGGCGCCGCCTTGATCTTCCGACGCCCAGGACGAGCTAGTACTGGCGTTCTGGCAGGATGCCAGTGTACTTAGCCAGTAACCCTTTTCGTTTGTCACCTTTTTGAACACGCACTATAAGAGCTTTTATCATAGTAAGGGGCAAATTGATAAACAAAATAATGTGAGTGTGTCAATACATGTTAAATAAGAGGAAATAACTAGACTTATAACATTTGTATCGTATTTTTAAGCAAGAGTCAATGTTGATAAATTTACAATTGAGAAGATCCAGCCACATCATGGATGAATTTGTGCTACTTTCTGGATAGATTGAGCTACTTTGGAATGGAATTGCGCCACTTCAAAGCGGAATTGCGCTACTTCAAAGCGGAATTGCGCCACTTCAAACGGAATTGCACCACTTCAAACAGAATTGCACCACTTCGATGCGAAATTGCGCCACTTCAAACGGAATTGCGCCACTTCGATGCGGAATTGCGCCACTTCAAACGGAATTGCGCCACTTCATAGCGGAATTGCGCCACTTCGAAAGGGATTGCGCCATTTCAAAACGGAATTGCACCACTTCGAAAGGGTACTGAGCCACTTCAAAGCGGAAAAAAACCCAATGAAGATGTATTCATTGGGCATTCATATTTATTTTTTTATTTCTCCATATTGGCCAGGTTATAGATGGCATCTGCATAAATTGACGTTGCTAGTACTAAATCGTCCAATTCAATATATTCATCCACTTGGTGACCAGTGTATGGTTTACCTGGGAAACAAGCTCCAAAAGCGACCCCGGCATCTAAATACTGAGCATAGGTACCTCCACCGCTTGTTAAGAGTTCAACATTTTTCTCCCCTGTATTTTCTTCATATACCTTTTTTAAAATTTGAACGCCTGGATGTTTTTGGTCCACATACAACGGTTCATTTTTTATTAATTCACCGATCTCAAATCCTTGTTTTTTAACTTCCGAAGTTAACGTCTCTATTAACTCATCTAACGGAGCTGTAACCGGGCATCTAATATCGAGGGATACTGAGCCTCCTTGCGAGTTATCAAACCTTACAATGCCAGCATTCACGGTTAAGCGATCGGTAATGTCATCTTTAAATGGAATACCTAAATTTTCCCCATAAAAATCGTTATTCAACGTATTAGCTAAAAAAGAAATAAATGGTTTTTCAGCATCTGAGAATGGAGCCTCTTTTAACCCATTAGCAAGTAAAAATGCTGCATTCACGCCGCCATAAGGCTCTGAACCGTGAGCTGACGTCCCTTTGACCGTGACCTTCCAACCATCATCCACTTGTTCAACGGAATAGACAGTTTGCTCGTTGTCTAACGCTTGTTTTATTTTATCTACCGCATCATTTGCTCGGGATCCAGAAATGACAGCATAAGCCTGATCTGGAACCATGTTAATTCTTTCACCAGATGAAAATTGAACTAAGACGAGATCTGAATCCTTACCGTGTTGTTGAACTTTATAATCTAAACGTGTATGTATCCGGCCTTTTTCTGCATATATCAATGGGAACTCTGCATCAGGTGCAAACCCAAATAAAGCCATGGGTTCTTTCGTGTTGTAATACTTCATACAGTTGCAGCCACTTTCTTCATCTGTACCTATGACAAGCCTAATTCGATGCTTGATTGGCAGACCTGAATCTTTGACCGCTTTCAATCCATAGAAGGCAGCCATTGTCGGTCCTTTATCATCAATTGCACCTCGAGCATAGATTTTACCGTCTTTTACATAAGGTTCAAATGGAGGATTTGTCCAGTTACCCGTTGCAGGAACGACATCGGTATGACCTAATATCGAAATATAATCTTCTGCCTCTTCAGGTCCGTACTCGATATAACCCGCATAGCCGTCTATATTTTTTGTTCTAAAACCTTCTTTTTCTCCTAGTTCCAATAGCTGACCAAGCGCCCGTGCTATCTCAGGACCAAAGGGTTCACCTGGCTTGGCATGTTCGACATCCTTTACACTTGGAATAGCTAATAAATCAAACAGATCCTTTAAAAAAGCATCTTTGTTTAAAGTAAAATTTAATTTATTCATAATATCACTTCTTTCAACTGGATTTCTTTGTCTGTAAATGGTGATTCAATCCTTTTACCAGTATAGACCTTTTTACGTTAATGAATCAATTTTCAACTTTTTACTGAATGAAAGAGTTATACTTATGACACCCTTTTGGTAATATTGTGTTAAGAGGTATGCAGCACATTTGTCAAACTCTAAGAAAGTGAAGGTTAAGAAATGATTATTCTTGAAACGGATCGACTCTATTTGAGACCTTATTTAGACGAGGATATAAAATCCATACATGACGTTTTTTCAGATAAAGAAACGATGACGTTTTATCCTGCACCGTTTACTATTAAAGAAACCACAGAGTGGGTTAAGCGAAATCAACTTAGATACAAAGAAGTTGGCTATGGATTATGGGCTGTTTGTTTAAAAGAAACAAGGGCCCTGATTGGTGACTGTGGACTCGTTAAACAAAAAGTGGACAATCAAAATGAAGTCGAAATTGGCTATCATATCAACAAAAAATTTTGGTCAAATGGCCTAGCAACGGAAGCAGCTAGCGCCTGTAAGGAATATGGCTTTTATCAACTGGGCTTAGAGAAATTAATAAGTATTATTGACCCTAGTAATAGGGCATCTATTCGAGTCGCTGAAAAAATCGGTTTTACTAAGGAAAAGGAAGCGTTTATTTTCAACAAAAATCATGCGATATACTCAGGAACCAAAGAGTAAAACATCTTAAACTCTTCTCTAACAAGCTACCGTGGCAGTACTCATGCCACCATGGTTTAATTAAACGTTTGTTTAATAAATTCATAGCGCTTTACGTCGATGATCAACGGAATTTGTTAATGTTAATTTACCTTTTTCCAATTGCTCTATTACTATAGCATCTACTCATTTTGTAATTTGCATAACTAAATGACTATTTCCTTTAATAGATAGAATAATGTTCTTTAAAAACAGATTAAAACGAAGTATCATTAGCAGGCTTTTCACAATAACAATCACAAACAAACTCACATAAAAAAGCTTGGATTTCCAAGCCCTTTTATTGTGGATTTAACCCCTATTTCATTTTTATCTACCTTAACGAACTCGATTGCCTTCTACCGTCCTTTACAAACAATTTTCTATTTTTAAATGTGATTAAACTAACTATTGCAAGTAAGATACCTGATAGAATAAAAACGCTCCTTACCCCGAAGTAATCTGAAATTAATCCCATGACCAGTGACGAAACGCCAAATACACCTGTTGAAATTGTACCAATAGAAGTATAAACCGTTGCTAATTGTTCCTTTGAAACACTTGTTTGTATCAATGTCTGTTGTGGAATATTTTTTAACTGTCCAAACAGACCAATTAAGGTTGATAATATCAATGCCATCACCGGAACACTTGTTGTACCGAAAAGAATGGTACAAACACAGGTCATTAGAGCTCCTGTCATGATAAAAACATTTCTTTTTTCATCTACCAAACGAGAAAATTTGATACACAATATACTACCTAAAACTAAACCGATAAAAAAAGAACTATTTATGAACCCCCACCATTGTTCCTGTACCTTTAATGCCTTTTCAACAAATACATACAATATTGCTGCAATCCAAACCGAGCTTGCAACAGTTTCGAGAAACTCCATCCATACGACTTTTCCTAATAGAGGGTTATGATTAATTGATTTCCACCCTCTCGTTAATACTGTCCATTTTTGTTCTTGATTTTCTGCTTCGTATTCTACTTTGTTCAAAAAGCTCAAAAGGATGCTGGATATAGAGAATAAAACCATAACGAACCAAATTAACTGGTTTGCGTTGAATACAATTAAAAGTAAACTCCCGAAAAACCAAGTCCCAATTTGGATAGATTGTGTCATTGTTTCAGATATTCCATTCGCCTTGATTAGTAAGTTATCCTCAACATAATAAGGGATTAAGGTCTGCTTAATTGGATTTGCACATCCATCAAGAAGGGCAACACCAACAATAATTATAAAAATCAGATAATAATTTCTTGAATTTAAACTATTCATCATAAAAATGCCTAATCCTATCAATAATACTGTTTTGCCTATTTGGGACGATAGTAAAAGTGACTTTAAATTAAACTTTTCAATTAACAGTGGCGTTAAGATGCTTGATATAAACATAGCAAAAGTTATTGAGAATGGAACAAACGATGAGACAGTCGCAGACTGAGTTAATTTGTATAAAACACTAATAATAGCAACAATGTATAATACATCACCTATATTAGCTACCGACTGACCCAGCATTAGAAAAATAAAATTACGATTTGATTTCAATGTTATCCCCCATTTTTTAGTTTGTTGATTTTTTATAGAGGTTGTTCAAAAAGTCACCAAATGATAAGCTACGAATCTCGGCGTTGGCTTGTTTTTCCGGTCCTCATGTAGTAAAAACCTACATTCCGGTCATCAAAACGGCGCCGCCTTGATCTTCTTGCTTCTAATTTGTCACCTTTTTGAACACGCACTTATAGGGGAATTTTAAATCGGACTAATTAGCATTTTACATGTACTCCTTTCGAGTATGCCTATAAAGATGAGAACGTTTGGGGGATAAAATAAACTTCTCATCCTTATGCATTGACTTTAAATATTATATTCAATATTTTAAATTTACAGATAAATTTTGTTTTGTTTTTGATTGTGGTTACTTGTTTACACCTTTGAAGACAAACCTGTTATACAAAAATGAAGTTTTTAGAATTTCTCTGTATTATATTATATCTTCTATTTTTCATTCCTGCTCCTTAATCCAATTTTCCACACATTTAATAAATTTCTGGGTGGCTGGGGCTGCACGATGGAAGGCATGTGCGGCCATGCCGATTAAACGGTAGTCTTCCTTTCCTTCTATGTTTACAGCTCGAACTGTACTCGGAAGATTAGAAAGAACCATTTCAGGTAGAATACTAACCCCAAGCCCATTATTCACCATGGATATAATGGCTTGATCATCTTTCAACTCAAATATAGTTTTTGGTGCAAAGCGGTGTTTTTTAAAGACACGCTTAACATCAAGACCGCATCCGCCTTTTGTCATAGGCATGATAAAAGGTTCATTCCGTAGATCTGAAAATGCAATGATGTCATTTTGAGACAATGGGTGTGATTGAGGGAGAATACAAAGCATTTTATCTTTTTTTAACGTTATGACATCAAACTTCTCTGATATAGGTAAAGAAACAAAACCGAAATCGACATCTCCATTAAGGATCCATTGATGAATGTCTTGATAACCGCCTTCATGCAATTTAACTTCTATACGGGGAAATTGTTGTTTAAACGTTCTGATGATATCTGGAAGCCATTGGACTGACACACTCGAGAAAGTTCCAATTGTGACCGTTCCTATCTCAAGACCATTTATTTCGGCAATGACTTGTTTCATTTTTTCACTTGTATGCAGCATCTCTTCAATATAATGCAAAACGACTCTACCATTTGGCGTCAACTTGATACCAGAACGTGATCTTGTTAGTAGCGAGAAGCCGTATTCTTTTTCTAAACTCGTAATCGCATGACTTATCGCTGATTGCGTCAAATTTAATGTTTCCCCTGCTCTTGTAATGCTTCCGAGATCAACAACGGCCTTTATAATTTGAAATTTTACAAGTGACAAAA
Source organism: Terrilactibacillus laevilacticus (assembly GCF_006517395.1). Taxonomy (GTDB): domain Bacteria; phylum Bacillota; class Bacilli; order Bacillales; family Sporolactobacillaceae; genus Terrilactibacillus; species Terrilactibacillus laevilacticus. Next base: position 7,076 of record NZ_VDCY01000022.1, on the reverse strand, counting down.
TGGCCACCTCTTACATGAATTTTTTTCATTTGTAACTTCATTATTATTCATTTTTTTAATTCCATTTTCTCATATATAATTCTGTTGAACAATGAAAAGTGAAACTTAAATTTTTAGATAGAAGAGGGTATGAACGTTGGCTCAGCAGTCGAAAGCAAATATCTTATTGGTCTTGGTCACAATGTTTTGGGGGTTATCTTATTTGTTTATGAAAATGGGGCTTGATTCTCTTGAACCGCTTCATTTAATAGCCATGAGATTCGGACTAGGTTTTATTGCATCAAGTGCTCTTTTTTACAAAAGGCTGCTTAAACTCAATAAATCTACAATCAAATATGCCTTTATTTTAGGACTCATTTTATTCATTTCTTTTATATTTATTACTTACGGAGTGAAACTAACAACAGCTTCCAACGCAGGATTTCTTATTAGTTTAACCGTTCTTTTTGTCCCTCTTATCACTTGGTGTCACTCAAAAATAAAACCAAATAAACGCACATTGCGAGGACTAATTTTTACACTTATAGGAACAGGGCTACTAACTATTAATAATCACCTGCAAATAAACTTCGGTGATTTACTATGTATTTTTGGTGCCCTTACCAATGCCGTTTTTATCTTTATAAATGGGAAATTCACCAAACATGTTGATTCACTTGCTCTTGGAATCTGTCTACTCGGCTTTACGGGCGCCTTTGGCTTTCTTTTTGCCTCCTTTTTTGAAGCTCCACAATGGCCGGCAAGTACATCATCTTGGATTTCTGTTTTAGGATTAGGATTACTTTGCAGTGCTTTTGGATTTATTGGCCAAACGGTTGCTCAAAAGTATACCACTCCTACGGCAGCTGGGTTAATTTTCTCATTAGAACCCGTCTTTGCCGCCTTTTTTGCCTTTCTATTCTTAGGTGATATTCTGTCACCAAAGGGAATTATTGGGGCAGGCTTTATCTTATCAGGTACCATGATAGCCGAATTTAATTTTAATAAGCTTTGGCAAGCCAAAAAATGGCGTTTACATATTCGCGTGCATAAACATTGATGTATAAAAAAAGCAAAGGAAGAGGGCGATCCTCTTCCTTTTTAAATTAATCGATAGTCATAATAATCTTGTACCTCAAATACGGTGAATCCACATGACTTATACAAATGAAGGGCTGCTCGATTCGTTGCTGCAACTTCAATGCAGATCTCATTCTTATCCTTTTCCAAAGCCAGAATTTTCTTTAATGACTCTCTCCCAAAACCCTTCCCTTGAAATTCAGGATAGATAGCAAAACCATATATCCAAGATTCGTCTTCATTTTGTTCAACACGAATTTTTCCTATCGGAACGCCATCATTTTCTATAATATAAAACCGCCATCCTGTTTCTTGCTTTAATTCATAATATTCTTCCTCTGCTTCCTTCTCTGACATACCGTAACATTGAACATCAATTTGGATCTCCGTTTGATAATCATCCCTAGTGGCATATCTTATCGAAACGAGGTTATCCTGATCTGCTAATTCTTGTTTGACCCATTTCATTTGATATTCGGTAAAAGAATAATGACAAGGTAGTTGATCGAAAAAAGCTTTTGCTGTTATTGATTTAGCTGGTGCATTTAATCTTATTTTCTTGTATTTTTTCTTTTCTATAACCTCTAGCGCTTGTTTAAACAATAAAGACATAATGCCTTGTCTTCGATATTCCGGATGCACCATGCCGCATAGTTCGACCTCTTGACCAAAAGGATATAAAGCAAGATAACCGGCCAATCTTCCATTAATATAATGAAAATAGTCGCACTCCTCTTCTTCCCTTTCTCTCAAAATCTCTATATTTAATTTTAGATGAATGCCATCATGTGCCTCGCATAGTTTTTGAAGCTGTTGGATTTTTTTTAATTGCACCTTATTTAACATATATTAATCTCTTTTCTTAAGTAATATATGAACAACCTCTTATATATCTAAAAATCCCTTACCAAAGACATCTCGCACATCGTGAATAATCACAAAAGCATTATGATCAATCTTACGAATAATTTTCTTTAGTTTAATTAATTCTTGTTTATTAATAACCGCATAAATGACTTCTCTGGAAGCTTGCGTATAGTTTCCACGTCCATTAAGAATGGTCACACCACGGTCTAACGTTTGATTAATTTCTCGAGCGATCTCATCTTTATAATCCGAAATGATGGTCACAGCTTTTTTCGTATTTAATCCTTCAACAACAAAATCAATCACTTTTGTTCCAATATAGAGCATCGCAATCGTTAACATCACTTTTTCAGCCCCAATAATAAACAATGAACAAAAGACAACGATCAGATCGAAGAATAAAAGGGCGTAGCTTAGGTTCCAATCTAAGTACTTATTAGCAATTCTCGCTAGGATGGCTGATCCTGCGGTTGTTCCACCTGCTTTAAGCACCATTCCAATTCCAAGTCCTGAGATAACACCGCCAAAAGCCACTCCAATTAGATGTTCATGTAAATGTATGACCCAACCAGCTGTTATATGAAGAAAGATCGAATTGAATACCACCGCAATAATGGTATAAATACATGTTTTTTTATCTAAAAATTTATATCCAATGATTAATAAAATGCCATTTAATACAAAGGTACTAATACTGGGTGAAAGATGAAATAAATAATACAAAATAATCGAAAGTCCAGTGACTCCACCTTCACCTAAATTAAGTGGAATCACAAATGTATTGATACCAATTGCAAATAAAAACGAACCTGTGATTATAAATAAAATATTAATGATATTTTTACTTTTTAACGTCTTCATTAAAAACCTCCTCTTTCTAAGCACAAAAAATCCCTTCATTCTATCGTACTTAGAAAGAAGAGACATACATTCTTCACTTTGTGATTATCTTTATCCATAACTAATTGATTCTTTAAACGCCATACCGCTAGATTAACTTTCAATTTCAATATATTACGAGAGGGTTCGTTATGTCAATGCGTTTTTTCACGTTTAGTCTTTCATTCTATTTTATTTACATTTAACGCATTCATAATGATTAGAATGAAATAACCAAGAAACTTTTTTGCTTTTTGTTACTTTCTTTCTTTTCCCTTTTCTTGTGGTATGCCACCAAGCGCGACTTGCATTTTTTTCTATTTGAGATTGTTTGAGTTTGGCTAGTTGTGTCATCTCATAATAATTGATCATTTATCCTTCCTACTTTCATTTAAATTTGGATGTTGAGCGATCCTTTCCCATTGACTTAGATGAATAACGCCTAATTCCGGTCTTGACTCTCCTTCTAAAACCGTGAGATATTCGAGTGAGTTACCGTCCGGATCTTTAAAGTAGTAACAAGCTGAGGGCATCCAAGCATGAACAACAGGCTCGGTAGGTTCGAGTCCAAAGCTCTTTTCTAATGGAATCCCTCTTTTTTTGAGAGATTCTGGTATCCTTTTAAGTTCATCAAAGCTGACTTTAAAAGCAAAATGCTTACGAACAAAATCTGCTTTATTCACTTCCCATACACCCAGCATCTGACCTTTATCTCCTTTTCCACCAAACCAAAAAAAGGCAACTCTTCGTTTTTGTAAAACAATAGCAAGTTCCATATCCAGTCTCTGGTAAAACTCGATCGCTCTCTCTAAATGGGTTGTTTGAACATGAGTCTCATATAAAGTTGCGTGCTTCGTCTCCATCTCTTTACCACTCCTTTTGTATATTTTTATACTATTAATTTTGAGTTCTTTTGAAATCGTCGTAACAGATGAAACATTCATCAGACTTTAGTCGTAGCCATTTTCATACTCAAACGAAAAGAAATCGAAAATCACAGGAATTCGCAATTAAGGAAAAAAAAACGAACGACTGGATTTTCGTCGTTCGGTAAACTAAATCATCCCACCTTAACGGGCAGTAAAGATCCCCACTGGTGAAAGTCTCACTTTATTAAGTTGTCTTAAAACCAATCATTTTATTTAAAAAAACCAGATTTAACTGCGTATACAGCTGCTTGTGTTCTATCAGCTAATTCTAATTTAGATAATATATTAGTGACATGAGTCTTGACCGTTTTCTCAGAAATGAATAAGGCAGATGCTATTTCTTTATTACTTTTCCCTTTGACAATCTCCCTCAGAACATCCTTTTCACGTTTCGTTAAATCGTCAATTGGCCGATGTCTATTTTTTGACGACAAGCTCTTAAGAACTTCCGTCGTTGCTTTGGGATGCAAGTCATTCTCTCCTTGCATCACAGCATGTATGGAATGAATAAGCGCATCAGGTTCAATGTCTTTTAACTGATAGCCATCAGCACCTGCTTCCATGGCTGGCAAGACATGATCCTGGTCTGAAAAACTTGTAAGTATTAAAATTTTAATTTGCCCATGGCTTTGTTTTATCGCTCGAGTCGCTTCAATCCCATTCATAACAGGCATATTTAGATCAATCAAAATCAAATCTGGCAATAATGTTTTAGCTTTTTCTACGGCTTCTTTTCCATCTTTCGCTTCCCCAACAATTTCAATATCGTTTTGTGTATTTAAAAAAAAGACAAGCCCTCTTCGAACCACGTTGTGATCATCAGCTATTAGAACTCGAATTGTCATAATACCCTCCTATATCGGAATACTCACACTGATGGTCGTCCCTTTACCTAGGCTGCTTGAGCATTGAAAACGACCGTTTAATGCGTTGACTCTACTTCTCATACTTCTCAATCCAATAGAGGGAAGATCGTTTTTTTCTATATATTCAAATCCGCAGCCTTTATCAGAAATCGTTAATATAACTTCTCGGTTCGAAACATGCAAATGAAGACTCGCTTCATTTTGACCAGAATGTTTTCTAATATTAGCAAGAGCTTCTTGACCAATACGCCAAATGGCTTCTTCAATTTTGCTAGGTAACTCGACCATTCCACTTACCTCAATCTTAATTACCAAATCTAGCATACGACCATACTCTTTTAAAGCACTGACCATTCCATGTTCAAGACCACTTGGCTTAAGCTGCCAAATCAATGCTTTCATTTCTGCAAGAGCTTCTTGTGCTAAATCTTGTATATATATAAACGTTTCTATTAACCTAGTATCCCTTGTTAACTCTCTACCTGCTCTTGCTGTTAGATTAAGAGAAAATAAAAGTTGGTTAACAGAATCATGTAAATCTCTAGCAAGTCTATTTCGTTCAGATATGAGGGCATTCTCTTGTTCCTTTTGACTCAATGTTATTCTTTTTAAAGCCGTTCCAATTTGGAATGCCACAGATTCTAACAGAGCTAATTCCTCTAATTCAAAATGAGTTTTGTCTGGTGAACCAATATTGAGTATGCCGAACCTTTCATTCCCCGCAAGAAGAGGAACAGATGCGTGGTGGGTCAAACCCTTTGTATCCCCGCTTTTGGCTTTCAATACATCTTCAATCCGTTTGCATTGAATAATATTCGAGGCCCTATTTAACGTCCCTCTTTTATATCGATTCATACACCAACAGTTTTCCGTACACATGGGTGCATAATTATCTTTTGATAATGCAGGAGGCAAATTTTCTTTAGCTGCTAGTCGAAAACTCATGTCGTGATCAACAAGAAAAATCCAAGCCATTTTTAATCCGGTGACATGCAATAACTTTTTTGTCACATCTTGCAACATGGTATCGATTTCTGTACCTTCATTCAAAACTTCAGCAATCTCTTTTAATATTAATAACTCTGATTCGCTAACATTACTCATTTTCCCAGCCTCCTTACATCTCTTACTTAAAAATATCCTTGTTTGATTATCAACATGATTCGTTAACAAAGTAAAAAATTTAGAAAAAAACATCTATTAAAACTATACCACAACAGATAAGTCCTCTTTCTTAGAAATTAATTGTCACCCGAGTTAAAACATGTTTTACACACATATTGTCAACTTTTTGTAACCTTTTTCCTCTCTATATCGTAAGAATAAACCGTTCATTTAATGATTTTAGGAAAAGAATTTTGATAAACCATCGAATAATTTAAATGACCGTTGCTGATGTTTCATATGTATTAATATGATGATATGAAGTAAGGAGACGACTGGTTATGAACATTGCTTTTTTTATAACACCTAAAAGTGAAGTGAAATATGTATATGAAGATTGGACCATGAGGCAGGCTATGGAGAAGATGGAACACTATCGCTACACAGCTGTCCCAATTCTTAATCAAGAGGGGAAGTATGTTGGCACACTTACTGAAGGCGATTTATTATGGAAACTGAAAAATATGAAACAACTTGATTTTAATCAAACGAGTAAAATCATGCTTCAAGACGTACCACTACATACTCGGAGTCAAGCTGTTTCAATTAATGATGATATTGAAAATATTATTAATACATCGTTAACCCAAAATTTCGTCCCGGTCATGGATGACCTTGGCATCTTTATTGGAATCATTAGACGGCGAGAAATCATTGAGTACCTTACGGAGAAGGTACAAAATTATAAAAACGAGAAAATAAGTATTGGTGAATAAACCAAGAGAGACATTTGTTACTTTTTTAAATAGCAAATGTCTCTTTTTATACATAGGAATACACAAAAATTTCAGTGTTCATTTGATGAAAAATTCAGTATGGTGAAGAAAAAGATATTTGGACGAGGAGAAGTCAAGGTGAATTCAACAAGTATACCCGTATCGTATTCAAAAACAAAAGGGATGATGCTCGATTCACCACCCCCCTTGGCGATTTATCGGAACATGGTCAATTCGCGCCTTTTTTGCCGTTGTATTCATTGTTATATTTGGTACACTGATTGCTTTCTATGAACCCTACTATTCATCCCTCGACTTCAGTCGTGGGATGAATAGTAGGTAGCTCTAATATAATAAGGAGTCTGGAGTGGAATATACGTTCCCGTTCAGCTTATAATAAGGGTATAAAAAAGGCAGGTGAAATAACAAAATGTCATCAGACGAAAAATATGGTGTTCAAAAACAAATGTTAAAAAATCTCACCAAAAAAGAATATATTGCTCTAAAAACCTTATGTCGTTTGAGTAAAAATATGTACAACGTTGGTTTGTATAACGTGAGACAACATTTTTTCGAAACGAAAACCTATTTGAGCT
>NZ_VDCY01000021.1 GCF_006517395.1 Terrilactibacillus laevilacticus | reverse complement strand
TTTACCATTCTCCCACACACTTTTCCCTTGAAATTCTCTAAAGACATGATCTAAGTGCATCCGAATAAGGTTTTGAGTAGCTGTTCGCTCTTGAACCAATGTTCGCCGTGCTTGTCGAAGTGCAAGGCACCTATCTATGGATGGGAACAGTTTTTGAGCCAATTTATCATGCTTGTGGAAGGAATCAAACTCAGGCAGCACTTTTCTTCGGACTAATAGCATATAAAGTTTTTATGGAAAGACCCGACGCATGGGCTTGTGGGAGGTTTCAGTTAAACGGAAAAGATATTAAGAGCTTAACTTATTTTCGAGTGAACTATCAACCTTAATATCAAATAAGAGTAGCAGGTTCAATTTGAACCTGCTCTTTTATGCTATACTCTAGAAAATCAAAAAATGGAATGGTATTCTATAATAGAACATACGTTTCCTATAACTTTGAGAGTTGGTGACTTTGTGCTTGATAATTATTCTGTTACAAATTATGGTATCAACGATTTAGCAACAGGTTTTCATATTAAACAACTATTGGAAGACTTAGAGAAGGAAAATAACCAACTCGTGGATTTAATAATATCAGTTGGACAAAAGGAAGCAACCTCAATAAGGGACTATGAATTGTTACTAAAAATTAAGGCGATTTTAGAGTATCAAGACTATATTCAGTTTTTAAACAGTGAAGAATCCAAAGTTGTACTAAAGAAATTTTATTGCTTACTTGATAATCAGGATATTGAAGCAGAATTAATAAAAAGAAAGATAATAAAATTTATTAATATCCACTCAATAAAAATATTTACAGATGCTGATTATGATATAAAAAGTGAAACACTAAAATTATGTATTGCCTATACTGGTGGAATTAAAGTATGGAATGAGATAATTGAGACTGCTGATGACTTTTTGATGATGTATAAATTTGATGATTTATATAAGGTAATTCATAGTACAGAATTAAAAAGTAAATTAATAAATAAAATTCTCTTCCCTTTGAAATTAAGGGCATATGAAAAACAAATTGAAATTTCAATTCGAATTAAAAATGCATTTAAAGAGATATATTTAAAGTTTCTAGAAGAGATAGTTCTGTTCTTAGAATCAAAGGAATTTATAAATGCTAGCAATATTGGACAAGTGAAATTAATGAAGGACATTTTAGGGAGTCGTATTTTAGGGCTTCATGGGGAAATTAAAATTAAAAAAAGACTCGAATCAGCTGAAAAAATTCTAGACGATTCACTCCAGAATAACAGACTTCAAATTGAAGCTACCTCAAAAGAGTATTCTGATTTAGAATCGGTTTGTAGAAATTTTAAAGAAAAGTTTTATTATCTCACTTATATGGAATTTTTTCCTTTATATCAGCTTATGCAGTACGAGAGTGAAGAGAAGGGTCTATTGGATTTTATTTCTTATATGAATGGAATAAATCATGAGAAATATGGAAAAGCATCGTTCTCGTTAAAATTTAATCAGTTTAAAATGCAGATGGTTGTAAATACAATGTATTTAATGGCAACATATAAAGATTCCTTTTGGGAGGAGTTAATTATATATGCAGAAGAAATACAGGATTTTACTGGTTTATCTGCCTTTTTAAAGGATGATTTAACAAAAATCAAAAAATTATTCAATGACCAAGAATATTTCTTAGCATCCCTTTACATGACCCTTTTAATAGAAAGAATTCTACGTGAATTGTATTTAAAGTTAACTTATGATGTAGCGGGAATTTTTAAGGAAGCTAGCTTTACTTTAGGTGAAATGCTTAACTTTACTTCTAGCCCAGAAATAAATAAGCTAAGACTTCTTTTTTCAAAGGAAGAGCTCGAAACAATCGAGTATTTTTTAACCAATAAGGAATATGGAATGAATTTAAGAAATAGACTAGCTCACTATAATATTAATTCTGAGGAAGTAGATATAACCCATTTTTCAATCATAATGCATATATTTATTTTCATTTTGGTTAAAATTGATTATCAAGGGTTAGCTTTCGATAATGAAAAACCTCATTTAGATGTGATGGGATGAACCGCATCATAAGTACAGACAAGCAAGAACAGAATTATAATCAAGTTATAAGCTAGAATGCTCAAACTCTAAAAGTTATCTAACAAAATTGATTGTATTGTATAATAAAAATTAAAGAAAGTAACAAATATCGAAAATAGGAGAAAATAATGAAGAATAATATTTACGTTGTGGGAGCAGTCATCATAGAAAAAGGTAAAATTCTTTGTGCACAAAGAGGACCTTCAAAGTCATTAGCTAATAAATGGGAGTTTCCAGGTGGGAAAATTGAATCAGGAGAGACCCCACAAGAAGCATTACAACGTGAAATAGTAGAAGAAATGCAATGTAAAGTAGAAATTGGTGATCAAATTGAACAAACTGTTTATGAGTATGATTTTGGTATTGTTCATTTAACAACTTTTTTCTGTAAACTTATTGATGGGGAACCTGTATTAACAGAGCATGCCGCCATTAAATGGCTATTGCCAAATGAACTTAAATCGTTAGACTGGGCTGCCGCTGATATTCCTACTATTGAAAAGTTATTTAAAACGAATGTGTAATGATCTTATACAAGCTATTCATGTCTATATATGAGTAGCTTTTTATTTTTGGAAAGATATTGATCTAATGGCTTTAGAATATTAAAATTATTCTTAAATATTGCAAATGATTGGTGGTAACTATGGAAAATTTTGTTCAAAATTTAGAAGCATCATTACATAAAGGATTTATTGATCAAAACGCTAATAAACAGGGTAGTTATAAGCCTAAGTTACTAATAAACAATAAGAGAAAAAGTGAAAATGTGCTTCATTCCTTATTAGAAGAGTTAGATCACTGTAGTTCTTTTATGTTTTCAGTAGCATTTATAACAGAGAGTGGTTTAGCAACTCTAAAGTCTCACCTTCATGACTTAAAAAACAAAGGAATTAGCGGGAAAATATTAACATCAACATTTTTGAGCTTTAATCAACCAAAAGTATTTAAAGAACTTCTCAAAATTACAAATGTTGAAGTAAGATTAACAAATCTAGAAGGCTTTCATTCTAAGGGGTATATATTTAACAATCAAACACATTATTCTTTAATTGTTGGAAGTTCGAATTTAACCGCTCAAGCATTGAAAGTAAATTATGAATGGAATGTTAAGTTAACTTCACTCGAAAATGGGGAAATCATTCATCACTTTAAGAACCAATTTGATGAAGTTTGGAAAGAAGCGCAGCCTTTAACTAATGATTGGATATCAAATTATGAAAAAAACTTTGTTCAGACAATAAATAATAGATCAGAAAATCAAGTTGCTGATTTTCCAACTAATTATCAAACCAATTCAATTAAAGAAACGTTCAAGATTGTTCCTAATAAAATGCAACAAGCGGCATTACAAGAGATTCAATCCGTTCGTGAGACAGGTAAAGATAGAGCATTAATTATTTCGGCAACAGGGACAGGAAAAACATATTTATCAGCATTTGACGTGAGAAGTTTTAAACCCAAAAGGTTGTTATTTATTGCGCATAGAGAGCAAATCTTACATAAAGCAAAGTCAGATTATTATAAAGTTCTGGGAGGACCAAGTAAAAATTTTGGTATCTTGTCAGGCTCTTATAGAGATTTAGAAGCAAAATATTTATTTGCCACAATTCAATCCATTTCGAAAGCAGAAACCATGCAACAATTTGATCCCCAAGATTTTGACTATATTTTAATTGATGAAGTACATAAAGCTGGTGCAGAATCATATCAAAAAGTGATTAAATATTTTAAACCAAAGTTTTTAATGGGAATGACAGCAACACCTGAACGATCAGATGATTTTAATATCTATGAATTATTTAATTACAATGTGGCATATGAAATTCGATTACAGGAAGCTCTTGAGGAAGATATGCTGTGTCCATTTCACTACTATGGGGTTACAGACTTAGAATTGAACGGTCAAGCTATTGATGACACTACAATATTGTCTAAACTTGTGACCGAAGAACGGGTTGATCATTTAATAGATAAGATAGATTACTATGGTTTTTGTGGTGATAAAGTTAAAGGACTCATTTTTTGTAGTAGGAAGGAAGAAGCACAAAAACTATCAAGTGCTTTGAATGAGAAGGGGTATAGAACAGTAGCATTAACAGGAGATAACTCACAAGAAGAAAGATTAAGGCAAGTCAATCGATTAGAAAATGGGAGCTTAGATTATATCCTAACTGTGGATATATTTAACGAAGGTATCGATATTCCTTGTATAAATCAAGTTGTTATGTTGAGACAAACACAATCAAGCATTGTTTTCATTCAACAGTTAGGGCGAGGACTGCGTAAACACGAATCCAAGGAATATGTTACAATTATTGATTTTATCGGTAATTATAAGAAAAACTATTTAATTCCTGTTGCTCTTTCAGGAGATCAATCGCTAAACAAAGATAATATTCGTAGATATATGAATGACTCGGGTTACATTAAGGGTTTATCAACAATAAATTTTGAAGAAATAGCTAAAGATCGTATCTATAAATCTATTAATAGCAGCAATTTAACCGAGTTAAGAATATTAAGAGAAGCTTATATTGAATTAAAAAATAGAATTGGCCGGATTCCATATTTATACGATTTTATAAAAAATCACTCAATCGATCCAACTGTCATCACTAATAAGTATTCAAACTACTATCAATTTTTATTAAAAGTAAAAGAAGAAATTCCATCAATAACAGCGTATGAAGATAAAGTTTTAACTATGTTTAGTTTAGAAATTTTGAATGGGAAACGACAACACGAGGTTATTTTATTAGATCTGTTACTGAATAATAAACAAATTAACTATGATGATTATATAAATCAATTAATGGAAGCAAATTGCAAGATAGATAAAAAAACGTTGTCATCCGTACAACGAATTTTTGACTTGTCATTCTTTACCCAAGCTTACAAGAAAAAATATGGGGACAAGCCTATTGTTATCCTAGATAAAAACAATAAATTAAGATTTAATGAATCAATAGTCGAAAGTTTAAATACCCATGAGTACTTCAAACATATGATCAAAGATATTGTTCAAAGTGCAAAAGAAAAAAATAAGTATTATCAAATTGATCAGTCGCTTACATTGTATCGAAAATATACGAGAAAAGATGCCTGTAGACTGTTAAATTGGGATAAAGACGAAAGCTCTACTATGTATGGTTATAAGGTTAAATACCAGACATGTCCTATATTTGTGACATATCATAAAAATGGTGAAGTTGAATCTAGTGTAGATTATGGTGATGAATTTCTAAATCAAGATATATTAAAATGGTATACAAGAAGTAATAGAACATTAAAATCAGAAGAAGTGAAAAAAATAATAAACGCAAAAGACAATAACACAGATATTCATATTTTTATTAAAAAAGATGATGATGAAGGCAGTGATTTTTACTATTTAGGTCAGGCTACTCCAGATACAAAAACCGTAGAACAATCTGTAATGAAAGATAAAAACAATAAAGAAATTCCAGTTGTTCACATGAACATGATAATGGAGAAGAGTATAAATACTAGACTATATCACTACATAAAAAGTGGAAATCTTTCTTGATGTAATTGTGTATTTGGTAATTTAAAATTGAGCCGTATTTAATCGGTTCGATCACATTTAATGAATCACATGTTGTATAGTTGTTAAGGAAATTGGAGGAATGTTTTATGAAAACAAAATTAACAGCTCAAGAAACTCCTTTATATAAAGTTTTTTCTGATGATTATTTGTTCACTGTACCATCTGTTCAACGTCCTTATTCATGGACAACAGATGAGGCTGGGGAACTCCTGGACGATATATTAGAATTTATTAATCACTATGGTATTAAAGAAAATAATGTCAGCAATGTTGACGAACCTTATTTTTTGGGAAGTATTGTTTTAGTAAAAAAAGACGGCCCAAAATCTGAGGTATTAGATGGCCAGCAGCGATTGACTACACTTACCATCTTATTTTCTATACTGCGCGACATTTTAAGCGATGATTACGCAGATGATATTGAACAAATGGTGGTACAGAAGGGTAGTAAGATATTAGGTACAAAGGATACATATCGATTACATTTACGTAAAAGAGATGATGAGTTCCTAAAAAAGTACATACAAGAAAAAGGAATGACACACAAGGTAACAAAAGACACTCCTTTCAAGACGGATAGCCAAAAAGCTAGTCGAGATAATGCATTGTATTTTATGGAGCGCTTAAATGAATTAGATGAAGACACAATAAAAACACTTCCATTAGTATTAGCAACTTTGTGTTTTATTGTTGTAGTTTCTACCCCCAATTTTGATTCAGCTTTTCGCATATTTACTGTTTTAAATGACAGAGGGTTGGATTTGCTTCCAAGTGATATTTTTAAAGCACGTGTAATAGGAGCAATCTCTGAAAATGAACAAGACTTTTACACAAATAAGTGGGAAGATGTAGAAGTATCATTAGGTCGGGATAGATTCAATAAGTTGTTTGATCATATAAGGATGATAATCCAAAAAAGAAAAGGTAGTGCAAATTATAAAGATGAATACGAGGATATCTTCTCTAAAGTAACCGGGAAATACTTCATTGATGATATATTAATTCCGTATAGTGAAATTTATCTAAAACTCGTTGATTTTAGATCTTTTTACAGTTATCAGCCAAAGATAATAAAAGTATTAAGCTTGCTTAATCGGATTGATAACAATGACTGGATTCCTGTGGCAATGTTTTACATTCGTGAATATAACGAAAACCTGGAAGAATTTTTAAGTTTACTAGAACAATTTGCGGGTATCAGCATGGTGCTTCGGAAAAACTTCAATTGGCGAATGTCCAAGTACTCACAGATACTAAGACAAATGGAAAAAGGAGTCGATGTTTTTTCTGAAGAATCTTTATTAATGGTATCTGATGATGACAAAAGGGCTGTTTTGGAAAAATTAAATGGCGACGTGTATACAGAGTTAAAAGATACTGTAAGGAGATACGTACTGCTACGCCTAGATTCATTACTAACAAACGGACAACCTTTCTACGATCATTCCGTTATTACTGTTGAGCACGTCCTTCCACAAACACCTAAAGAGGGCAGTGATTGGTTGAGAAATTTCTCTGATCCATCTGAGTATGTGCATAAACTGGGTAATTTAGTTCTATTAACTCGATCAAAAAACTCTCAAGCTCGAAACTATGATTTTAATAAAAAGAAAACATCATATTTCCAACCTAAAAATGGAGTTACGACTTTTGCGTTAACTACTCAAGTAGTTCAAGAAAATGAATGGACGCCTGAGGTTCTCGAAGCAAGACAAAAGAAATTGATTAGCCTATTGCGGCAAGCATGGGATATTAATGTAACAGATACGTTTGGTAATAGGGATAAAAACAATAGTAAATCTAATAATAGTCGATTAAATAAAAAGTACTTTATAAATGCGGCTAGAGGAGCAAATGCAATCGGTACTCCTGTTTCTGATGGTTTTCAGGTGTTTAAAGGTTCATTATTTGCAAGTTCGGTAAGTGATCCTTATCAACAAGGATATCTAGATTTAAGGAAAGATTTAATTGATAAAGGTTTGTTAGTAACTAAAGAAGATGGTGTATGTTATCTTGTAGAAGATTATACTTTTTCTAGTGCATCAACTGCTGCAGCTTTAGTTATGGGTCGTAGTGCTAATGGATTAGCGGAATGGAAGACAGCAAGTGGTGAGCTGTTAAGGGATCATGAGTAAGTGGTCAAATTATCTCCGCGTACCTGTCACCACCCGAAGTTTGTTGAATATTGTCGAAGTGCCAGGCACCAATATTTTACCCAATATTTTTATCAAACTTTAAGATATTACCTCACTATACGATTATTCGAACTCTTTTTGTGATCACAAGTAACACTCAATCAAATAATTTAAAATAAAAAAACAAAAAAGTGTTCTTTAGAGTATAAGCAAACTACCGTGTATCAGGTTTACGCTATACCTGTTAAGTAAAGAAAAATACTGCACACAAAAATGTACCCTTTGACTTTTTGCTGAAAGATACGCTTTTTTTGAACTAACACACGCTTTAGTGAAAGAAGATTTAATGACTTTAAAGATTAGGATCATATTTTAGTTATACCATAAATTTACGTTTGTTTTGCTCATTTATCAATCTTTCTCTCAATCTATCCCTTAAAAATTTGTGATAGATAAAATTACTGGTTCTGTATTGAATGATTCATGTCATTTCACCTTTTTATGCAGGATTATTGTGAATCATTGGTGAACTATTAATTGTAAGTGAGACACAAAAAGGGAATTATTTATGAACCGTGGACCAGTGATTAGGGAGGGTGACCAAACTGTGCATTGGAAAATACTAGATTTTTCTAAAGAAATCGGGAAACATTACAATACTATTGACAATTGGTTTAAAAGGATGGAAGAAAAGAAGATTCATTATATTAACCGTACTATCGAAACTGGAGAAAAGACGTATGATGAACTGGATCTTCAAATCGCGCTTTATATCCGAGATAAACGAGATGAGAAATGGTCACTTGATGTTATTTTCACAGATTTACCAAACAGGTTTGACTTACGCCCTTTTCCTATCAATGAAAACAATAACAATGATCCACAAGTGATAGATACAGAAGGATTAAAAAGACAAATCAAAGAAGAAATTATGGCTGCATTTAGGAAGACGGCGGCATCTCAATTACAATTAATAAAAGAAGACTTTTTACGGACCTTACCTAAACCTCCTACCCCAGAGGAAGAAAGGGATCGTCGGATGACAGATATGATCACACAACATCGTGTGAAGTCGAAGCTCGAAGCCGAAGCCTTAGAACTTTGGTGGAAAAAGCCAGAGTCAGAACGAATGAGAAGAATAGGGTTCTTCCGCAGGGAAGAAGACCGTGACAAACGAGAGCAATTCGTAAGAAGGTATATCCAAGAACATTATGAGGCTAAGGTCAGGGAGGATTTTGGTGATAATTAGTGATTCATATGGGGCTTGTGAGTCTCTTGTGGGAACACCATGCACAAAAGGGATTCAATAAACAAAAACAGAGTTATTGATTTCTCACTCCGTTTTAAATGCGATTAAATATCTCAACACAAAATAATACACCAACGAAGTATTTCTAATAGTAATATTGTCGAAGTGTGAGGCACCTATATTATGATAGAATTTATAAAGACATGGTTATTTGTGACGGGAGAAAAAACTTTGAATGAATTGAATTACATTAAAGACTACAAGAACGAAGAGAATCTTAGAAAAAGTTTTAATGAACTTGCGACAATGGTTTTTGGTATAAATTTTGAGGATTGGTATCAAAAAGGATTTTGGAGTAACCGTTATATTCCTTTTTCTTATAGTGATGGAGGTAAAGTTGTTGCAAATGTTTCAGTCAATGTACTGGATTTAATTATTAAGGGTGAGAAAAAAAGGGCATTACAGATTGGAACAGTAATGACCCATCCAGATTATCGAAATAGAGGGCTTTCTGCTAGTTTAATGAACAAAGTTTTAGATGAATACAAGGACAATTACGATTTTATGTACTTATTTGCTAATCAATCGGTTTTAAATTTTTACCCAAAGTTTGGGTTTAAATTAGTAAATGAGTATCAATTTTCAATGGACTTTTTATCGGGTAATTCAGATAGGACGGGTATTCGTAAGCTCAATGGTAATAATGCAGAGGATATTAATTTTATTTATAAATTTGCAACTGAAAGAGTGCCTGTTTCCGAACATTTTGGAACGGGAAATACTCAAGGGATTCTAATGTTCTATTGTCTATACGTTTTTTACAATGATATTTACTACTTAGAACAAGAGGATGTTATTGTAATTTGTAAGAAGGAAGGTAAACAAATGGATATTTTTGATATTCTTTCTAAAAAGGAAATTAATATTGACGAAATTCTTACAAAAATTACTTATGAAGATACAAAGAAAATTGTTTTTCATTATACTCCAGATTATAAAAGGATACATACAAAAAGTGATATTTTTAATGGAAGTGAAGTATTATTCGTAAGAACCAATGGTTACAATCATTTTCCATTACAAATAAAACACCCTCTTACTTCCCAAGCGTAAAATACTTATATTGAAAAAGACCACAATATAAGTGGTCTGTTATGATATATACTTTATTCTCAAATTTAAATATGTTATTTGGTAAGTTTCGCTGAACCGTATCACAGGTAAATGAGGTTTCAGTTAAAAATATATGCCAAGCCAATAGACTAAGTTATGTATAAGACTTGTATACTATTGGCTTGTTAAAATTACTGATTAGGCGCTATTGTTACATAAATATCACCTTCCTATCTAAAAATAAAAGGAAATGCAAATGTAACGAAAGCTGCCCAAAGTCCATAGACCGGCAGATACTTAGTAATGGCATTTTGGATGGCAAACGGTCCAGTTTTATTTTGCAGAAAGCGCAAATAGGAGAGCATAATCCAAATTAGATTTGCCCAGATAAGTATGTTTAAGCCTAAAACAGCCAGTCTGTTGGGCGTTATCCCATAAGAAGATAGTCTGAACACGATGGCTGACAAAGCTACACTGTTAATAATAAGAGCAAGAACAATGAGGGCAAAGTTTATATAATCTGAAATGTTCTTTTCCTCGTCTGTATCACTTTCAGTTATGGAAAATATGGTGACGATCAATACACCAAGGAGTATTCCATTAAAAGATATAAGGAAATTGCGGTCTAGGAATGGATTTTTTCCGACCCCAATAACGGTTATAAGATAAACAAACAATGTAGCTAGGACAAGCGGACTGAAAATTTTAGCTAAATAGGGTGTTATATTTTTAGCAAGTTTTAGATTGTTTGATACAAGGTAGGTAGCTACAACAGCGAGTCCGGCAGCACCAAATAGAATAATATTTCTAAAATAGAAGTCTTCTATATTCAAGCCGAGAAAGCTAAATAACTGCATGGTCAATGCTGCTAAAAGCATGCCGCTAATGGCCATGCTAGCGTATAGTATGCCAAATTCCAAATTAAATTTAAGATAGGCTAATCTTGTGCTACCATTTGAATAGTCATTTCCTGTAAATGCAAGTCCTGTCAATCCCCATAAAAATATGGGAAGGTGTAAATAAGCAAGGATAATACTGTCTTTATAATTTAATGGTAACATATTAAGATAAAATCCGGAGATTAGGAATAACACCAAAAGGGTGTAAAGAACGTTTTTTTTGGGACGATTTTTGTAGACAAAATAAGCTGCAATAAAGGGAAGAATGCCGAAAGCAAGGTTAATTGGAGCAATGGCTTGCTGTTCAACAAAATGGAAAATGGTCCTAGTGCTGATCCCGGACAGAATGGCTAAAATGCCCATGAATAAGAAATCCTTCTGAAGCAAGAATGGTTTCTTTGTAGTTGTCGTCTCCTTAAAATGTAATCTTTCATACCAAATGGAAAGAACCTGCGAATCAGGGTTTTGCGCCCAAGCTTGTGAGAATGACTTTTTAAAAGCTTTTGGATCTTTTCTAAATAGTCTTTCCAGCTCATGGGGGTTTTCAATATTTTCAATGACTGAATTGTTCATGCTCACATTTATACCTCCCCTAATCATTGTCATATGAAGTTCAACTTTCCTTTACAAAACATTATTATCTTTGACTGTCCTCGTCGCTTTTGTATTCTAAAACATCCCCAGGCTGACATTCTAAAGCCTTGCAAATAGCGTCTAAAGTGGTTAATCGAATAGCTTTTGCCTTTCCATTTTTCAATATAGAAAGATTTGCCATCGTGATACCAACCCTCTCTGAAAGTTCTGTTACGCTCATTTTCCTTTTAGCTAACATCACATCAATATTGATTATAATTGCCATTGTTTTCACCTCATATCGTTAAATCATTTTCTGATTTTATATCAATGGCCTTTTTTAATAGCTTTTGAAGAACAGCAGCAAAGACTGCAATCACCATTGAAGCAAAAGGAACAACCAATCCGATAAAAACGACACCCGGGGCATCATCTTTCTCCGCAAAGAGATAGAAGAGCGGCAAGACTAGAACATGTAAGATGCTGATTGTGATGGCGCAGCGTTTTATTTTCTTTAAGGCTATAACGGACAATTCGGAAAAGGCTTTATTTTTGTCAATATAGCGCAAAAGTTTGAAAGTCTGATATAAAGCAAAGTAAAAAGGTAATGCTGATACATAAAAAATCAAAGAAACGGGATATTTTATATAATCAACCTTTGGAAATAATTTTGCTGCAAGATTAGCTAACTCAGGTACCAGAAATATGCACAAAGCAAGAACTGGAAAACCCAAAAGAATAACAACTACCTTTAAAAATAGTGTTTCTGGTTTCATAATACACACCTCACTGATATATTTAATCTCTTTTGATTTTAACAGGTTATTTATTGAATAACAATAAATATTTGTTCCTTTGCGTAATAATTTTATTGTAAAAATCAATTCTATGATTAGATATTATGACTGAACCTAGTTCGATATTTGAATTTAGGGAAATGATTTTGGATTGGATAGGAAGATCATCTCCAAAAAGGGATTTACGATTTACCATATCAAATGTACGGATTACGCACACAATCCGCAGTTATTGATGTCGCATCTGTTTGGTTACGTCAAGGGGGCTTTTACGGGTGCTACTGCTGTAAGCTGCACCTTTTCGAATTAAAGCGAATGTCATCACGGTGGAGAAAATGATAAGGCTATATCATGGTCCGCGTTTTGGTGTTTTAAAAGCTATGATTCTGGTTGAGGACCCTGTTGATGCAAGGTGTATTGTCGAAGGTGGTATAAAGATGGATTCTATCAATATTGGTGCTATGAGTTTTGACGTTACGCGGATAATGATTACCGATCCGATAGTAGTTAATGCAGTCGATGTGGAGGTTTTCAAGTGGTTTCATGATCGTGGTATTAAGCTGGGTGTCCGCAAGGTTTCCAATGAAAGGTCAAAAAATCTTTGGAAGTCATTTTCCGACAAGAGTTTGGTGTAATAATTCCTATATTTTCTACTATACTTTACTGTAAACCTCCCTTAATCATCATGCAGGGGGATGAGATGTGTTTCAGTACAGCAATTTATACAGTATGTTATTTCGATTTTTTTGAAAGCGATAACATTCCTAAGTGCTTTAGTCATTTACTAAAGTAAAAATATTTATCATAGGAGGTATTAAATAATGGTAGGTATTATTTTAGCAAGCCACGGCGATTTTGCTGAAGGCATTCTCCAGTCCGGCTCAATGATTTTTGGAGATCAGGAGAATGTCAAAGCTGTTACCTTAATGCCAAACGAAGGCCCCAATGACATTAAGGCAAAAATGAAAGAAGCTATTGCCTCATTTGGCGATCAAGAAGAAGTGCTATTCTTAGTTGATCTTTGGGGTGGGACACCTTTCAATCAGGCTAACAGCTTGTTTGAAGAGTACAAAGATAAATGGGCAGTTGTTTCTGGTTTGAATTTACCGATGTTGATTGAAGCGTATGCTTCACGCTTATCAATGAACACAGCGCGTGAAATTGCTACGCATATTATAGGCACAGCTAGAGAAGGGATCAAAATAAGACCAGAAGAATTAGAGATAGCGAAAGCAACTGCCCCAGCTCCTTCTCGATCAAATACAGGAACTCCTGGTAAGTTTAAGTACGTGTTAGCACGTATTGACTCTCGCCTACTTCACGGTCAAGTAGCGACTGCTTGGACAAAAGCTACACAACCTACACGTATCATCGTTGTATCTGATGCGGTAACAAAGGATGAACTTCGTAAGAAATTGATCCAACAAGCTGCTCCTCCAGGCGTTAAAGCGCATGTTGTTCCTGTTGACCAAATGATCAAACTTGCGAAAGATGACCAACACTTTGGCGGTCAACGCGCATTACTTCTTTTCGAAAATCCGCAAGATGCTCTGAAAGTAGTTGAAGGTGGGGTTCCATTGAAGACAATCAATGTTGGCTCTATGGCACATTCACCTGGTAAAGTTCAACCAAACAAGGTGTTAGCCTTTAGCCAGGAAGATATAGATACTTTCATTAAGCTAAAAGAAGCTGGTTTGGACTTCGATGTACGAAAAGTTCCAAATGATTCAAAAGGTGACATGAACGAAATTCTCAAGAAATCTCAAGATGAGTTAAACAGACTAAGACAATATTAATCATCAGAAGAAACGGAGGTAAATCATTATGGATTTGAACATTATTCAAATAATATTAGTCGTTATCGTCGCATTTCTAGCTGGTATGGAAGGGATTTTGGATGAATTTCACTTCCACCAACCGGTCATCGCTTGTACGTTAATCGGCTTAGTTACAGGAAACCTCGTACCATGTCTTATCTTGGGTGGTACGCTTCAAATGATTGCTCTTGGTTGGGCAAATATCGGTGCTGCTGTAGCACCCGATGCTGCACTGGCATCCATTGCATCTGCCATTATTTTAGTTCTTGGCGGCCAAGGTAGTGCGGGTGTATCTTCAGCAATCGCGATTGCCGTTCCACTTGCTGTTGCGGGTTTATTATTAACAATCATCTGCCGGACGATTGCAACAGCGTTTGTACACTTTATGGATGCTGCAGCTAAAGAAGGAAACTTCAGAAAGGTTGAATTATGGCACATCATCGCGATCTGTATGCAAGGGGTACGTATTGCACTCCCAGCTGCATTGATTTTAGCGATTGGTGCGGGTCCGGTGAGAGGCTTACTTGTTTCAATGCCGACTTGGTTGACAGAAGGTTTAGCCATCGGCGGAGGCATGGTCGTAGCCGTTGGTTATGCAATGGTTATTAACATGATGGCGACAAAAGAAGTATGGCCATTCTTTGCAATTGGTTTCGTCTTAGCGACAGTTTCACAAATCACCCTTATCGGTCTTGGTGCTATCGGTGTAGCTCTTGCACTTATCTATATCGCGCTTTCCAAAAGAGGCGGTTCAGGAAATGGTGGAAACTCAAACACTGGAGATCCACTAGGCGATATTATTGATAATTACTAAGAAGGAGGCGGATATAAATGGTACAAGAATTGAAATTATCCAAAAAAAATCGACTTTCTGTTTGGTGGCGCTCAACTTTCCTTCAAGGATCTTGGAACTATGAACGTATGCAAAACGGTGGTTGGGCATATGCAATGATTCCCGCAATCAAAAAATTATACACTTCTAAGGAAGACCGTGCTGCAGCGCTCAAACGTCACTTAGAATTCTTTAATACTCACCCGTATGTAGCTTCACCGATTATTGGTGTCACTTTAGCACTTGAAGAAGAGCGTGCAAATGGCGCACCGGTTGATGACGTCGCCATTCAAGGGGTTAAGATTGGTATGATGGGGCCTTTAGCAGGTATCGGTGATCCAGTGTTCTGGTTCACGGTTAAACCAATCCTTGGTGCACTAGCGGCTTCTCTCGCGATGACCGGTAACATAATTGGACCAATTATTTATTTCTTTGGATGGAATATTATTCGCATGGTATTCATGTGGTATACGCAAGAATTTGGTTACAAAGCAGGTTCTAAAATTACAGACGACTTATCTGGTGGATTACTTCAAGATATTACCAAAGGGGCATCAATCCTCGGTATGTTCATCCTTGGTGCATTAGTTAACCGCTGGGTATCTGTAAAATTCACTCCAATTGTATCTTCAGTTAAACTTGACAAAGGTGCTTATATTGAATGGGATAAATTACCTACCGGGGCACAGGGAATTAAGGAAGCGCTGGAACAGCAAGTTGCTGGTCTTTCATTGGGAGATCACAAAATTACGACTTTACAAAATAACTTAGATAGTTTAATTCCTGGTCTAGCTGCCTTGGCGTTAACAATTCTTTGCATGTGGTTGCTTAAGAAGAAAGTTTCTCCAATCGTTATTATTCTTGGTTTATTCGTGATTGGTGTTGTTTTCCACTTAATTCACTTAATGTAATAGTGAAGATTTTAGACATGTATCGTTCGTGAATACTTGATCAATATAGACGAATTAATGACAAAAGTATAATAAATAAATGAAGCGAAGGGGGATGGAGCAAAAAAATGGTTCAATCAATTAACACAAAAGTCGATTTTGTAACGGATAGCACTTCTTTCATTGGACTAACTGAGTACGGCAAAATCATGATTGGTGACAAAGGGTTTGAGTTTTATAATGCCCGGGATGCTCGAAAATATATCCAAATTCCTTGGGAAGAAGTTGAATATGTTATTGCTTCAGTGATGTTCAAGGGAAAGTGGATTCCTCGCTATGCCATACGAACGAAGAAAAATGGAACTTACTCTTTCTCTTCTAAGCATCCGAAGAGCGTTTTGCGTGCGATACGAAAATACGTTAAACCGGAACGAATGGTGAGATCGCTGACGTTCTTTCAAGTTGTCAAGCGTGGTCTAAAAGTTAAGTTTAGTCGAAAAAGAAGTCATTAGTATCCTGTATTTCGTTGTCATGTTGAAACGAATGCAATTCTTGATAAAGAAAAAAATTGACTTGAATTTGATAGGAATCACTGTTTTTATCAACAGGTTCCAGTTTTCCCTTTCCTTTACCAATCTATAATGAAATGACTTTAATAAAACAATATTTGTTGAGTTAGATTCATCATAATAGTTTCTCCATGGTTTTATGAAAAAATATTGCTTCATTTGATACGAATCTATAAAAGGGGCTGTTCAGAAAATCAGTGAAAATTGACTTTCTGGCAGCCTCTTCTTTTTTTCTAAAAAATGTACAAAAAAAATCGTCCGATCCTGTAAAATGTAAGTTACCGCACCAATTCGATTGTCGAAGTGCCGGGCACTAATATTAACAGTTTTGTGCCAGGCATCTACATAATGTACTACTTTCATGGATTTAGTTATATTGATAATGTGGAGAGGCTTCAGAATTTTAGATAGGAGGAACTAATGAAATCGTATTTAATCATTAGCCAAATCTTATATATACTTTCTTTATTTCCGTGGTTTGTCATTTGGGGATTGTCATTTATGAGCTTTGATAGTGGTGTGAATGCAGCTAATGTCTCATTCGTTTTGGCCATTTCTTTATATCCTGTGGCAATAATCGTAGGTTCCATTTTATCTTGGGTGTTTCGATTGAAAAAGAAACGCTTTGCGATCTTGATTAATTTACTTCCGGTGTCATGGTTTATCGTATTTTTCAGTTTCATGGTATTGAACAATTAAACATATATCTTTGATTTGCTTGATGAAAGGGATGGGCCTCTCTAGTAAATTTTTATAGAATCAATTTGTTCGTCTTACCATTTCTTGCGGGTTAACCACTATTTTTTTCTAGAAGTTAACCTGCATAGGTTCTCATGTCACTATACTTATTTCAGTACCTGTCACCACTCGAAGTTTGCTGAATTTTGTCGAAGTGCCAGGCACCTAGATCAAGAAGGAAGGAGTGAATTTACTACCTTAGAACCTTAAATGCTTCTGCTACTTTACGAGCAAAATCTAATGGTGGCTCAACAGATTGAAAGTGAATATAAAGAATAGTTGGTTCAGTGAACAACCAATGATTATGAAGTGCACTGATGATTATACCATTTCTAATTAAAATGCTTGTAAAAGCTGGTATTTCTTCTTCGAGTATGACTGTTTCACCAAGATTAAGTGCATTACCATTATGATCCAAGGACTCAAATGATACTTCTGCATGAAGTTCACCACGACTTGGACGACCTTGAATTGTAACCGTTAGATTACGCTTAATTTCTACAGAACAAACCCCGTTATTAATTTTTGGCTTTTCTTTTAGGATTTGACCAAACTGTTGGCAAAGTGTATTGATACTATTCATATAAATCCCCTTAATTATCAATTTATTTAATTTATGCTTTGGGTAATAGTTTAGTAACTTGTATTGCATATTTTGATGTAGCAAAGCACGTTTGAAAATTGCAGAACAATTAGATATCAATGCCTGTCATCACCCAAAGTTTATAGAATTAGGAAATAGTATGACGTATTGAGTGGAAGGGGATAGGGAAATTTAGTAAATGCTTAGAATCGATTTGTTCGTCTTACAATTTATTGTAGGTGAGTCACTAGCCTTTTCTGCCGTCTAACTAACATAGGTGGTTCTCATGACACGATACTGGTTCAACTTGTTCAAGGATAGACTAGTAAAAAATATTCTCGATTAATATCAAAATTCGACAGTTTCAGGGAGTGACAGGCATCTGTTTAACTTAAATCTAAATAGCATGGGTCAAAATTTCTAAATATTCCGCTAAAAAAATCTTCTTCTAATGCCTTAAGTGGGATATAATTCGTTGTGGACAGTACTTTATCAATAGGGAGAGCAAAGGATGAATATTCTAATCGTGTACGCGCATCCAAATAAGCAGAGTTTAAGTTATGCAACGTTGCAAAGTGTGCTGAGAGGGCTTGAAGAATCGGCTCATTCGCATACTATCATTGATTTATATGAAGATCAATTTAATCCTGTGCTAATATTTAATGATAAAATCAAACGTAGAGATATGAAAAATGATCCAGAAACAGCGGAGTATAGAGAGAAAGTTCAGCAGGCAGATCATATGATTTTCATCTTCCCCGTTTGGTGGTCTGGTGCACCGGCCATATTAAAAGGATTTTTTGATCGCGTCTTTGCCTCTGATTTCGCCTATACCTATCAAGGCAATATCCCTAAAGGGTTACTTAAAAATATGACTGCAACCATTATCTATACTCAGGATGCACCTAAACTATTTGCTAATACTTTAGGCGGAAAATTAGAATGGAAATGGATCAAGCGTGCGGTCTTAGGATTCTGTGGCGTCAGAAAAATTAAGCGACTCGTATTTTGGGGTGTCAGAACGAGTACGAAAAATAAGAGAGAGCAATGGCTATCAAAGGTTTATGAATATGTGCGAGCACTGTAAATAAAAGCCGAATAGGTAAATGGAGGAATGATATAGTATATTAAAATGGGAAAAAATGTTATTGGGCGAAGTGAAGGGGGAAGTATTAATGAGTGCTTTCGATTCCGCAAAGTCTGCAATAACATAGAGGTTTTTCTATTTTTACTTTTCTTAATTTTTTCACTTTGATCTCATGCCTTTTTTATTAATGGGTGGTTCCAAATTTCAATGTCCAAGATATCAATATTCTCATCAATAGAACCATAAGATATTCCAAAATAGGTTGTTGTTAAGGAATCCCCCAATGTTGACTGATTTGAAAGGCAATCTATAAGCCGTAAAATAGTGTTGTGCAACAAACAATATTTCATCTCCATGTCGATGTGACACTTTTGCTACCAGTGTATTTTTGCACCAATTTTCAATTGTTTTTTCCAGAATTGTAAATATTGCGTGACTTCATTCCGATTTTTTTTGATGAAGACTTGGTAACATCCATAATGAAAATCGAAATTGCTTGACCCATTTTTATACCTCCATTGCTATTTTCACAATTATCCTATCTTCGCTTTAGTGACTTTTAGAGTAGACTTGTATAAAAAATGTAAAATAAGAACTAAACAAACCTTCAAAGCTCAACGATAAAAATTAGGATGGGGAGTTGTCTTTTGAAGGAGTACTATCTCAATTTGCCGCTATTAAAACAATCAACGAAGAAATATACTATACATAATTCAGACGGAGAAAAAATAGGAGAATGGCAACGATATTATAAAAATAAGTTTCAGTTTTTAATTGATTTATTGATTGGTCATTTTTATTTTAACTTAAAAGTCTATGATAGCTCGTCAAATTTAGTCATTCAATCCTTTCATCAGTCAAATTGGTTCAGAGATGTATGGAAAATTAAAACCAACCAGGATTGCAACATATTAAAGAGTGTAACGAAAATCAAAACAAACCTGAGATATGAATATACATGTAATAATAGAATCTTTTTAATAAAACATGATATCGGGAGTAGAAAGATTAAGATACAGGACGTTCAGACAATCACTCTTGTGCCACCAAGAAAGATTGTCATTAGAATTCAAGATCCAATCATTGATATTTATACTGCCACTTGTTTGTTTTATACAGTTGCTACTCAAATTTAGTTTTAAAATTATACTTGTTTATAGAGTTATCCCACCTTTTACCAACCTCAAACAATCTCTAATTCTCAGATAATACTAGATATTTTAATCTATACATCATTATAATAGACTTATAATACATTGAGCTAGAAAAGGTGATTCCTCATCTTTTTTTATAAATATGGGGTAAGGAAGGGTATAATGAGCGATAATCAGAGAGACACAGACGTTATTTTAATTGGTGCTGGGATCATGAGTGCGACTTTGGGATCTTTGTTGAAGCAGTTAGCACCTGAATGGGAAATCAAAGTATTTGAGAAACTTGCGAAGGCAGGAGAAGAAAGCTCTAATGAATGGAATAATGCGGGCACGGGGCATTCGGCCTTGTGTGAGCTTAACTATACACCTGAAAGAGAAGATGGATCAATAGATATTCGTAAAGCGATTAAAATTAATGAACAGTTTCAGCTTTCGAAGCAGTATTGGTCATATCTTGTTAATAGGCATTTGATTGGTGAACCAGAGGACTTTATTAAACCAATCCCTCATATGAGTTTTGTACAAGGGGAGAAAAATGTTTCATTTTTGAAAAAGCGTTTCGAGGCGTTATCGAACAATCCATTGTTTGAAGGAATGGCATTTTCAGATAGCCCTGAAAAACTGAAGGAATGGATTCCGCTAATTATGGAATGCCGTACATTGGATGAACCTATCGCAGCAACAAGAATTGAATCGGGTACAGATGTCAATTTTGGGGCTTTAACACGCCTTTTGTTTAACCAATTAAAGAGGCAATGTGTTAAGATAAATTATAAGCACAGTGTAAAAGATATTAAACGTACAGTGAACGGCACTTGGAAAGTAAAAGTAAAGGATATCAATAGCGGTCAAATCGAGACCCATACAGCAAGGTTCGTCTTTATCGGTGGTGGGGGTGGAAGTTTACCTTTACTGCAAAAAACGGGCATTCCTGAGTCAAAACATATTGGCGGGTTCCCGGTGAGCGGACTATTTATGGTCTGTCACAATCCTGAAGTTGCACAGCAGCATCATGCCAAAGTGTACGGTAAAGCTAAGGTTGGCGCGCCTCCTATGTCTGTTCCACATCTAGATACAAGATATATCGAAGGCAAACAAACACTGCTGTTTGGACCGTTTGCGGGCTTTTCACCTAAGTTCTTGAAAACGGGTTCGAATTTTGATTTGTTAGGTTCGATTAAACCGAATAACCTTCTCACGATGCTCGCAGCAGGCGCTAAGGAGATGGCATTGACTAAATACCTGATCCAACAAGTGTTGTTGTCGAATGAAAAGCGCATGGAAGCTTTACGCGAGTTTATCCCGAACGCCAAGAGTGAGGATTGGGATATGGTGGTCGCGGGACAACGGGTGCAAGTGATTAAAGATACTGAAGCAGGCGGGAAAGGAACCCTTCAATTTGGTACGGAAGTGATTAGTAGCGCGGATGGCTCGATCGCTGCCTTGCTTGGCGCTTCTCCAGGGGCATCCACTGCTGTTCACGTGATGTTGGAAGTATTAGAGAAATGCTTTCCTCAACATATGAAAGCGTGGGAACCGAAAATAAAAGACATGATTCCTTCTTATGGCCAGTCGCTCGTAGAAAATCCAGATATGTTCAAAGTTATTCATGCGTCAACAGCACAGTCACTGGGATTAAGCGATAAGCCATGGACTGATGTAGAAGTAGCGGCGTCTAATCAAAAAGATTAAGAGATATTTTTATCAAAACCTTTGATTCATCTTGGATTGGAGGTTTTTTTTAAAATTTTTTTTGTATGGTCAATATTTATTAAAGTAATATCTCTATTAGTACACTAAGAATTAAACCATCTTAGCGACAAAAAAATAAATATCTAGACTCTTTAACTCTATTATCATTCAACCACTTACGCACACGAAAAATCAATTTTAAAAAAATCCGAGTAATGCCCTAAATGATAATCAGCTATATCACTCTTACCCTGAAAAATGCACGCTCGGATGCCTAATTCTTTTGCTGGTAATAAGTCCAATTCTCTATCTCCAATAACTAAATCCACATGGTGCTTTTTGTGAAAATGAGTATATGCTAAGGAATTGGGTTTACGCGGAAAACATCGTGAACATTTATGTTTAGGTAAATAAAGCCGTTCTCTTTTCTAAAACATGTCCATTGATTTTAATCTCTGGCGGTGCTGGAGATATATCATCATCCGGTGCACAAGTATATGCAGAGTGTATTGTCTCCCATTTCTTATGCTGATCCTATAGAGGAAAAGAACCGCTCGCATATTCAGTACAGTTCCATAAAGACAACGTTAATGGGGAAATTCATCAAATCGTAACCAATCATTATATTTTGAGTAGCCCTATATGCATTAAAAATGATAAGGAGTTCGGAGGCTATACTTCAGTCAAAAATTCCTTTACCTGTTTCCATTTTGATAGGCAATGATGAATGTTCATGCGTTATGAGCCAAGAATCATTTTCTTTTTTTATACAGAATGTGAATCTGTTGGATAACTGACGAAGGATTTCGCCAGATGGGTTGTGGGCTGCAAATGTTGCCTTACAATGAATGAAAGCGAGACGAGAATCTTCTTCAATAGCTAAGTCATCAAAGTCTGTTTTAAGAAGTATATTGTCTTTGTTTAAATCATCAAACCAAGCCACTACCATCTCTCTCCAGCGATCAATTCCGACATATTCCCAGTTTTCCCAGCAGTCATAGATATGGACATCCGAAGCATAAGCAGATAAAAATTTCTCCACATTTTTCTCATAAGTGCTGGTTTTGTAATTTTCTAGAATATCCTGAACTTTATTAAATTGGATGCTCACACAAACAACTCCTTCTCAATCTTTAGTTTTAACTCTGATAACTGTATTCTATTGTTTACAATGATTTTCCTGCTATTACTTCAATGAAAAAAAGACCGCTATACGTGTTTGTATAGCGATCTTAATATAATGTAATGAAATAAGAGTTTGTCTTTTAATTAATTCCGAATAAGATAATCAAAGGCACCTAGTGCGGCATTTGCTCCGGATCCCATTGAAATAATGATTTGTTTATACGGGCTATTTGTACAGTCACCTGCGGCAAATAATCCAGGGACGTTTGTTGTCCCACGTTTATCAACGAGGATTTCACCACGTTCGCGTTCAACCGTATCACCAAGCCACTCGGTATTTGGTACGAGTCCGATTTGAACAAACACACCTTGCAATTCGATGTGGCCTTCTTCACCGGTTTCACGGTCAATGTAGCTGATGCCATTGACTTTATCAGTACCTGTGATTTCTTTCGTTTGAACGTTTTTCAATACTGTGACGTTAGGTAGGCTATATAAGCGTTTTTGAAGGACATCGTCAGCTTTGAGTTCTGGCATAAATTCAAGCACAGTGACGTGTTTGACGATTCCAGCAAGGTCAATCGCTGCTTCAATACCTGAGTTACCGCCACCAATAACAGCAACATCTTTGCCTTCAAATAATGGACCATCACAGTGTGGGCAGTAGGCGACACCTTTATTTTTGAACTCTTGTTCACCAGGAACGCCAACATTACGCCAGCGTGCACCAGTTGAAACGATGACACTTTTACTTTTGAGTACAGCGCCATTTTCTAGTTCAACTTCAAAGAGATCTTTCTTTTCAATGCCGGCCGCGCGTTGCAGGTTCATGACATCAATATCATAGTCCTTCACATGTTCTTCAAGACTTGCAGCGAGTTTAGGGCCATCAGTGGCTTTTACACTGATAAAGTTCTCAATACTCAATGTATCGAGAATCTGTCCGCCAAAGCGTTCAGCAACGATACCGGTGCGAATACCTTTACGTGCAGCATAGATCGCAGCACTAGCGCCAGATGGCCCTCCGCCAACAACAAGAACATCGTATGGATCTTTATCAGAGAGTTCAGATGCATCTGAACCACTGCCCATTTTAGCCAAGATTTCTTCAAGTGAGATACGTCCACCATTGAAAAATTCACCATTCAAGAAAACAGATGGAACTGCCATCACATTCTTACTTTCCGCTTCTTCTTTAAACGCTGCACCATCAATCATGGTGTGCGTAATATTAGGATTGAGAACACTCATGACGTTAAGAGCTTGAACAACATCAGGACAATTGTGGCAAGTTAAGCTGACAAATGTTTCAAAGTGAAATTCTCCACTTATTCCCTTAATTTTATCAATGAGGCTCTGTTCAACCTTCGGAGCTCTTCCACTGACTTGAAGGAGAGCGAGCACGAGAGAGGTGAATTCGTGACCAAGCGGAACACCAGCAAATGTGACGCCCGTGTCTTCGCCAATGCGATTGACACTAAAGCTGGGTGTTCTCGTTAATTTAGCGTCTTCAACAGTAATTCTAGATGACATGGAAGCTAGCTCTTGGGTAAGAGCTAGCATGTCAGTTGAAACTTTATCAGATCCTGCGCTTACTTTGAGAACAATATCATTCTCAAGTAATTGCAAATATTGGTTTAATTGTGCTTTAATATCGGCTTCAAGTACCATTTATCGCACTCCTTAGATTTTACCTACAAGGTCAAGACTTGGTTTAAGTGTTTCAGATCCTTCTTGCCATTTTGCTGGGCATACTTCGCCTGGATTGTTGCGAACATATTGTGCAGCTTTGATTTTATTAACAAGAACACTTGCATCACGGCCGATGCCATCAGCATTAATTTCTGCAGCTTGAACAACACCGTCGGGATCGATGATAAATGTACCACGGTCAGCAAGACCTG
This sequence comes from Terrilactibacillus laevilacticus, assembly GCF_006517395.1. GTDB lineage: Bacteria > Bacillota > Bacilli > Bacillales > Sporolactobacillaceae > Terrilactibacillus > Terrilactibacillus laevilacticus. The sequence goes on along the minus strand of NZ_VDCY01000021.1, from coordinate 15,160 downwards.
AAGCTTCGTTTAAAACATCAAAGTTACGGCTGATCGTTTGTGATGGATCGCCGATCATAGCGTAAGTAATTTTATTGATTTTTTCAGATGCATCATGCCATCCTTTATGAACAAAGTGAGTATCTGTTGATACTGAATAAACTTCAACGCCTAATTCTTTCAAGGCTGGGTATTCATTTTGTAAGTCTTCAAGTTCTGTTGGACAAACAAAAGAAAAGTCCGCTGGGTAGAAACATACAACACTCCATTGACCTTTTAAGTCTTGTTCAGTTACATCAATGAACTCACCGTTTTTGTAAGCTTTCGCGTAAAATGGTTTTACTTCACTTCCGATAATTGACATAATGTATCTTCCTCCTAAAATATAATTTAAAATAACAAAGCAATTAGCTTTATTATTTATAATCATTATAATTACATATTAATTATTAAATAATAGTTTTTGTTTGTCAAGAAAAATGTTCATTTTTAATTTAAATCCAAAACAAGTTTATTGTTTCGCTCAAGAGTTTCGTTCGTTTATCCTAAATGGATATGTGTAATATATAATCATAACAATAGCATCTATGGCCGTTTATTCTCAATTAAAGATGAATTTGAAGGGTTTAATTATTTTCCTAAAAAAAGAAGACTGACATTTTATCAATCAGTCTTTGTTTATATTATTTACATGATTCAACTTGACAATATAGGGTAGAGAATTATCTGATTTCACTTTGTTTTTTTAGAAAATAAATAGGCAAGCACCAAAATAATAAACCAAACAGGTGTAACAAATAAAGCCATTCGGGTTTCAGTTGTGAAACCTAATACGACAACGACAAAAGCAAAAAATGCTAGTACAATCCAATTTGAGATTGGAGCAAATGGCATTTTAAATGTACTTGAGTGTTTAGGATTTAAATATCGAAAACGTAAATGTGCAATGAGGATGATCCCCCATACCCATAAGAAACAGATCGTCGCGATACTTGTCACCAGTGTAAATACGGCTGTGGCATCCAATAAATAGTTCAACAATACACCAATTAGTAATACCGACGTAGAAGCAAATAGGCCTGCCGAAGGTATATTTCGATGATTCAGCTTACCAAATAACTTAGGCGCTTTTCCTTCAAGGGATAATATGTAAAGCATTCTACTTGTACTAAATATCCCACTATTGCATGAAGAAGCCGCCGAAGTCAAAACAACAAAATTAATAATACCAGCAGCAGCAGGTATACCTATTAATTGAAACACTTTGACAAATGGACTACTTTCAGGATCAATCCCGTTCCATGGATAGATAGACATTATGATTAGTAAGGCACCTATGTAAAAAACAAGGATTCGAAGTGGGATACTATTAATGGCTTTCGGTAATGTGTTTTGTGGATCCTCTGCTTCCCCTGCTGTTACACCAACAAGTTCTATTCCTACAAAGGCAAATATAGCCATTTGGAAAGAAAAAATAAACCCAGAGGCCCCGTGCGGGAAAAATCCCCCGTGTGCCCATAAATGTGTAAAGGAGGCATTTGTACCATGTACATTAAACTTCATAATGACAAGTACAAACCCTGTGACGATTAATGCGATAATCGTTATAATTTTTATTAAGGCAAACCAAAATTCAATTTCTCCAAATGCCTTCACTGTGGCTAAGTTTATTAAAACTAATACAAAGACACAAATAAGAGCTGGTATCCATTGAGGAACATTTGGAAGCCAAAAATGTACATAAAGTCCTATTGCTGTAATTTCCGCAATACCAGTTACAACCCAGCAAAACCAATAGGTCCAACCCGTTATGAAACCTGCCCAGGAACCAATATATTGTTCTGCAAATTTGGTAAAAGATCCTGTTGTAGGATTATCTACTAAAAGTTCACCAAGTGCTCGCATCATAAAGAAAACGGCAATCCCGATGCATAAATAAACAAGCATAATGGATGGACCGGCAAAATGAATTGATTTTCCAGCTCCTAAAAATAATCCTGTTCCTATTGCGCCCCCTATGGCAATAAGTTGAATATGCCTGTTTTTTAATCCACGCTTTAAATTCTGACTTTTCATATAAATCGTCCTCATTTAATTTTGTTTCGTTCTAATTCAACTAAGGCTCAATAACATCTTTCCCATCATACTATAATTTTTTCATATATGTAAATCTGACTTCAATGAAGATTTAAAGTTAAAGTTAACGATGTTAAATATCGTGTGGCTGGCGTCTGAAGCTACCACATCATGTGGAAAGCTGGTCCAAAGAAAACTGCCTTAATTTGCCGTTTCTTTTAACAAGCACTTAAACTATCCAAAGTCCGTCTAACTATCGTTTTACTTTCGATTCCTTTAAGTTTAAGTATAATAAATAGGTATAAGCAGATATTAAAAGTGCCTGTTTTGTGTTGATATTAATTAGATAACATATATGTTTGTGTAAATTTCATATAGGAATAGATGATAAAAAGAAAAGGATATAAAGGAGATAATTATGACAAAGCGTAGCAAAGCAGGATGGAACTTTGACAACAGCTACACCCGTTTGCCGGAATTATTTTTTTCCAGTACCAATCCAACTCCCGTCCAGTCACCGAAGTTGGTCATTCTTAATCACTCTATCGCAACATCCTTGGGATTGAACATTCAAGAACTGCAAAGTGAAAATGGGGCAGCTGTGTTTGCTGGAAATGATATTCCTGAAGGTGCTGCACCTCTTGCGCAAGCTTATGCAGGGCACCAATTCGGACATTTTACGATGTTAGGGGACGGACGCGCGGTGCTGTTAGGTGAACAGATTACACTCGAAGGTGAGAGGTTTGATATTCAACTTAAGGGTTCAGGGAGAACACCATACTCTCGAGGCGGTGATGGCCGGGCAGCGCTTGGACCCATGCTGCGTGAGTATATCATTAGTGAAGCGATGCATGCACTGGGTATTCCTACCACCCGCAGTCTAGCGGTGGTCACTACGGGTGAGTCAATTATCCGAGAAACGAACCTGCCAGGTGCTATTCTTACTCGTGTGGCTGCCAGTCATCTGCGCGTTGGTACTTTTGAATATGCGGCCGAATGGGGAACGGAAGAGGAACTTCGGATTTTAGCTGACTATACAATCAATCGGCATTATCCATATATCACCAAAAATGAGAATCGGTATCTCAAACTCCTTGAAGAAGTGATCAAGCGGCAAGCGGAGCTTATTTCTAAATGGAAGCTAGTTGGTTTTGTTCATGGGGTGATGAATACTGATAACATGACGATTAGTGGAGAAACCATCGATTATGGTCCTTGTGCTTTCATGGATGCCTATGATCCGAAAACAGTATTCAGTTCCATTGACCGTCGTGGTCGCTATGCCTATGGTAATCAACCGCATATGGCGGGGTGGAACCTTGCGCGATTTGCTGAAACCTTATTGCCGCTTATCGATGATCATCAAGATAAGGCTGTCGAAAAAGCGCAGGAGAAAATTTCCCATTTTGCTGATCTTTATCAATCAAATTGGCTAAGAGGAATGAGAGCAAAACTTGGATTATTTAATGAAGAGGAACAGGATGAAACTCTTATTGGTGACCTCCTCAGTATGATGTTGAAATATGGCGCGGACTATACGAATACTTTCCGAGCATTAACATTAAATAAACCAGAGGATTCAGTCTTATTTGGAGCTACAGAATTCAAGGATTGGCAAAAACGCTGGGAGGCGAGATTAGTAAGACAGCAGGAATCGAAAGCATCCGCTACTCAGTTGATGCAGAAGAGCAATCCTGCGATAATTCCACGGAATCATCGGGTGGAAGAGGCATTAGCTGCGGCGGTGGAACAAGGGGATTATAACGTAATGCAACGGCTATTGGGTGTTCTTTCAAACCCTTACGCTTATTCTACTGAACAAACTGAATATGCGAAAGTATGTGAGTCAACAACGCCTTACAAAACTTTCTGTGGGACTTGATCACATAACGTGTAATTATTTTTATCCATTTTAATGGCATTCATATTGGCTTTACAATAGATGATGATCGTCTGAAAGAGATATGTAACTTTGGACAATCTAATAATAAAATAAAAGCATAAAGCTCCAGGCCTTCTTTGGCTGGAGCTTTATGCTTTTATGTTAAAGCGCTTCTTTGATCACTTTTTTGTAATAGAGAACCGAGAGTAATCCGAAAATTGAATACAAGGACGTATAGATAATCATGACCACAATCATTGGTGTCCAAAGCTCGGTACCAAACAGAAACCACCCTGATTTGACAGCAAAGTAACTATGAACTAGCCCAATAACCAAAGGGATTCCGAAATTAAAGAGTTGTTTTGCTTGAATTCCTTTTAGTAGATCTCCTTGAGTGAATCCAAGTTTTCTCAATACCGTATAATTGGGCTTTTCATCTTCACTTTCATCCATTTGTTTAAAATACAGAATACACCCTGATGTAACTAGAAAGGTTAATCCTAGAAAGCCGACAATGAACATCGTTAGTCCCATGACTTGTTTCTGATTATTGCTCATTTCAAGACGTGACAAATTTGTAGGATGCTTACTAATAGTCATATCCTGAAAAATATTATTGGCTTCTTCAATTTTTCCTTTGTCTTTGATATCGATTCCAATATAAAGAGAGGATTCGAGCTGAATCTTTGGGTTGATATCGTTCTTTAAATGCCGAAAAGTCGTTTCGTCAACAATGACAACGGGTAGGCCACCATGTGTGAAATTGTAGGGAAGAATGAATTCCTTTTCTAGACCTTTATATTTCTGAGAGATGGATTCCCTTTGTCCTTTTAATTCAATTTGTCCAGAACCTTTGAGGGACATTATTTTTTCTACTATATCATTGTATCCCGTAAAAAGGGTTTCATCCTTCGATAAATTGAGGTCTTTGACTGATTGGTCACTAATCACGGGAAGAGTCATGTTATTTGGATCAAAGTTTAATTCTTTTAACTTAGTATCCATTATTTCCGCAACATTGGCATTGACTTGAATGACATTAATTCTTTTTTCACGATAAGCAATGTCCTCGGCTTTTAGGGCCGCCTTAAATTGTTCTGCATCCTCAGTCGTTGTCAATGAAAAATGAGATGGTACATTCTTTTCAGCACTTTTCTCTGCTGAGAAGTATGAGATATAGCATAAGGATAATAAGCCAATTGCAAGCGCAGATACGGTTGTGATAATGGTTAATAATAAGGCATTTGATTTCATTCGAAACATAATGGAAGAGAGGGATAATACCTCATTAATATTCAAATAACCGCCCTTCTTTTTTCGAATGATATTTGTGATAAATGTAACCGATCCTTTATAAAAAAGATACGTCCCGATGATAACAGAACCAAGGATAAAACTCATGGCTATGAAGAGTTCGCTCATTGTTGTAAAATCCCCATCAAATAGTTTTGATGAAATATAGTAGCCTGTAAGAATCAACACTATGCCCATCGCCCCGAAGACGATCTCAAAAACGCTTATTTTTCTAACTTTATTTTCTGTCGAAGAAATGACTCTAAATAAGGATAAAATCGTTTGTCTTTTAATAAATAGATAGTTCATCAACATGATGAGGAGGTAGATGGCACAAAAAACAATGAGTGTTTGAATGAATGCTTCTTCAGAAAATTGAAGTGTTGTGCTTGTCTCAAGACCCATAAATTTAAATAAAATCATCATCATTAATTTTGAACTGGAAAATCCTATAAAGATTCCGATAAGTAGAGAACTGAAATAAAGAATAAAGTTCTCAGCACTTAAGAGGCGGAAGATGCCACCCTTTGTCATTCCGATTAATTGGAATAAGCCAATCTCTTTGCTGCGCCTTTTCATAAAAAGTTGATTAGCATATAAAAGAAAAATAGAGACAATGGCAATGAGTAATATGGCGGCTGTTTTAATGGCAGCTGCACCTTTAACCGATCCTTTTGCTTCATTCATGGAAGGATCATACTGCAGTGTAACAAATGCGAAATAAAGCGAGACGCTAAAAATTAAGGCAAACACATAGAGATAATAGTTTTTTAGATTTTTTTTCAGGTTGCGAAGGATGAGGTGATTAATGCTCATTTTGCACCCCTCCTAATACAGCTTGTGTTTTCATTATGTCATTGAAAAAGGCTTGTCTGGTTTCTTCCCCTTTATTTAATTGTGTATATATTTGCCCATCTTTGATAAAAATGACCCTGCTGCAATAACCGGCAGCAACCGGATCATGAGTAACCATCATAATAGTTGCCCTTCGTTTCTGGTTTAATTCGCTGAGCTTATTTAATAAATCTGATGCTGATTTTGAATCGAGTGCACCGGTTGGTTCGTCAGCAAAGATGATGCTTGGCTGATGGATAAATGACCTGGCTGCAGACGTGCGCTGTTTTTGGCCGCCGGATATTTCATTTGGATATTTATCTTTTAAATCATAAATGCCCAGTTCTATAGCGACCTCTTTAAATTTTTGATCAGCTTCTTTTTTTGACACTTTTGTAATCGATAATGGTAAAAGAATATTTTCCTTGACCGTTAGAGTATCCAATAAATTATACTCTTGGAAGATAAACCCCAAGTGATTCTTGCGGAATTCAGCTAACTGTTTTTCTTTCATTCCGGTCATTTCCTTTCCATCAATATGGATTGTTCCATGACTAACTTGATCAATGGAGGAAAGAACATTAAGTAATGTTGTTTTCCCAGAACCAGAGGCCCCCATAATGCTAACAAATTCACCCTCCGCAACGCTAATATCGATGCCCTTCAATACCTCTTGTTTATTAAATTTATTGCCATAGCTTTTATATATTTTAGTTGCTTCTAATATCCTCATTTTTAACACGCTCCTTAATTTGATAGAGGTTGTTCAAAAAGTCACCAAATGATAAGCTATGAATCTCGGCGTTGGCTTGTTTTTCCGGTCCTCATGTAGTAAAAACCTACATTCTGGTCCTCAAAACAGCGCCGCCTTGATCTTCTTGCTTCTAATTTGCCGCCTTTTTGAACACGCACTGATAGTTTAATTATAAAGAGCCTTACTCCCGTTTTCCTTCGATTTAGCTAACAGACAATAAAAGCATGTGACATTTTTGTCACACGCCTGCAATATGATGAAATTCATTTCTTTTTGGAAAGGTTAAGGTAAACGTTGTTCCTGTTTCAGGTTTTGAAATGACGTCAATATGGAGTAATAATGGTTGGGCTGCTTTTTTGGCTAAGTATAGACCCATGCCTGTTGCTACATTATCCTGATGTTTGGATGTGGAGGTAAAACCTTTATCAAATATGCGCGGTAAGTCTTTAGGGTCAATCCCGCGTCCGAAATCTTTAATCTCTAAGGTCGTTTGACCATTTTGTTGGCAGGTTTTAATGATAATATCCGATGCTTCACTATATTTTACGGAGTTGGTTAATAGCTGTCTGATAATAAATGCTAGCCATTTTCCATCACTAAAGACTTCAGTGACCTCTAAATCTACATCAAATCCAATCCCTTTTTGGATACACCATGACTGTAATGCTTTTAGCTCCTTAAAAATTAACGCTTTTACATCAATCTTTTCTATGTATAAATCATTTTTAATAAAAAGGATACGCTTTTGATGAAGTTTTTGGTCAAGCAGCAAATGAATTCGCAGCCATTCATGAGTCAATTGTGCCTTCATGATTTCGTCATCTAAGCGTTCAATCATTAAATGCATGGCTGTTAACGGCGTTTTCACCTCATGAATCCAAGATAATAGCTCATCCTTCTCCTGCTCTAAGGTCAGTCGATTTTGTGATGCTTCCTTCTTTAATTGGTCCGTTTGATTCGTCAAACTTTCTTCGATTATTTTTTCAAAAGGACTTTCTGCAGTGGCTAAACTTGTTAAATCAAGATGGGTATCCCATTCTTCCAGGTTTTTATAAAAATTCGTTTCTTTACGATAGCGGATGATGATAAAAATGGGAAAGATGATGGCAAATAAAAAAGCGATATAAAGGACGGGAGCTAACGGAATGGCCGGATCAATATAAGAGATAAAGATGATAAGTAGCATCATGAAAAGAAATAGAAAAATCCAGCTGCATCTTTCAATCAAAAATTTTCTAATCAAGTCAATTTACCTCTTCTACAGCCATGTAACCTTGCCCTACTTTTGTTTCAATATAGCGCCCTAAACCAAGATCATCTAGTTTTTTACGTAAACGATTGATATTGACCGTTAAGGTATTATCGCTAACAAAGCGCTTATCATCCCATAAACTTTTGATTAATTCTTCTCGGCTGATGATTTTATTTTTTTGCTCCATTAGCTGTTTTAAAATGAAAATTTCATTTTTTGTCAGCTCAATCGACCCAGTCTCGTTGGAAACCGTACTATTCTCATAATCCACTGTCGCTCTATTCCATGTTTTAAGTTTGATTTGTTCGGTACTGTAATTATAGACGCGGCGAAGGATCGCTTGTATCTTTGCAATGAGTACATCAAAATGAAATGGTTTTTGAATAAAGTCATCCGCACCAAGCTGCATGGACATCACCATATCGGTAGGATGATCACGTGATGATAAAAATAAGATCGGTACGTTCGAATGCGCTCGAATCATCCGGCACCAATGGAAGCCATCAAACTTAGGCAATTGAATATCAATAATCACTAAATGAGGTTTTATTGCTGTAAATTCTTGCATGACTTTACTAAAATCAGCAATCCCATAAACATCATAAGACCACCCAGTTAAACGATCCTTAATTTCATTAAATAGTGTCACGTCATCTTCAATTAATAGAAGTTTAAACAATTGAATCACCACACAATTTAATTTTTGTTATATATGAATTGTATAGTAAAAATTTTCTCAGTGCTATAACGGATATTTTGATACTTTTTTGGATGGACATCATTCGGGGAGTGGCACTAGGCACCTTTAATTAAATTTATTAATCACTAGCCAAAATTTTTTCAATTAGCCAATGGTAAGAAAATCGGTTAATATTTAATTTAAATTACAACTAAATACATCGGAATAGGATGAGCTAAAGTGAGGTCTATCTTAGTTATCCACTCTCTATGGGCTTTTGTGGAAACAAACTGACTTATTTAAGAGAGTAAGGCACTTTTTTAACGTCCCACTATCAAATCAGAAACTAAATGTGATCACTTCTGATGTTAAAAGTGCATTCTTCGCTTCAAGGTGGTGTTAAATACTTCAGAAAATTTTTTATCCAAAACAAAGTACTTTTATAGGATTAGTTATATATTATCTTAATCGATTAAATAAGGAAGGCTCTAATATACGAGGAGGAGAACTTATGGAGATTAATGTAGATATAAGAGAAAAGACCTTTATAAAGGACCAAAAACCGGTTACAGTGCTGGATGATATTCACCTAACGATTAATAGTGGTGATTTTATAACTGTTATAGGACCTAGTGGATGTGGTAAAAGTACATTACTGAAAATTATAGCGGGATTAGACATTGATTATGAGGGGAGTATTGTGATTGGGAGTAAAGAAGTAAAGAAACCGAGCATTGAAAAAGGATTTATCTTTCAAGAACATCGGCTGTTTCCATGGTTGACGGTCGAACAAAATATCGCAGCGAATCTCCCTTTAAAAAAACCAGAAATACGTGCGAAGGTTTCTCAACTGATTGATATCGTACGTTTAAATGGTTATGAAAAAGCTTATCCCAAGGAATTATCGGGTGGCATGTCGCACGAGTTGCGATTGCAAGAGCGTTGCTCAGAGAACCAAAAGTATTACTTTTAGATGAACCATTTGGTGCTTTAGATGCCTTTACAAGGCAACATCTACAAGATGTTCTTGTTGAAATATGGTTAAAAACAAAAACGACCATGATCTTAGTTACGCATGATTTAGATGAATCTGTTTATTTAGGGACAAAAGTGATCGTCATGAAATCAAAACCTGGCACAGTCGGACATATTATTCCGATTGAATTACCATTTCCAAGACAACGGACTCACCAATCTTTTCAAAAGGCAAGGCAAAATGTCTTGAAACACTTTGAGCAACTCGATCATTATTCAGCGGCTGATGCTTAAGAAATTGAGACAATGGGGGAGAAAATATGAAAAAAATAATTGTATTACTTTTAATCATGACGACGGCCATTTCGATGGTGGGTTGCGGCAGAGGAAATAGTAGTGGAAATTCTAAAGATATAACCATTAATATCGGAATTCAACAAGAAATAGGACCACTACTATTAGCGAAACAAAAGGGGTTATTTGAGAAAGCCTTTAAGAAAGATCACGTCAATGTGAAATGGACAGAATTCCAAAGTGGACCACCACAAATAGAAGCGATTTCTGCCAATCATCTCGACTTTGCTGGAGTAGGAAATGCACCTGTTATTACAGCGCAAGCAGCGGGAGTTGATTTTAAAGAAATAGCCAATACAAAACAAGGTCTAAAGGGTGATGCGATTCTTGTACCTAAAAATAGTTCAATCAAAACGCTAAAGGATCTTAGAGGAAAAAAATTGCTGTCGCCAAGGGGAGTAGTGGATATTACCTTCTCTATAAAACTTTACAAAAAGCTGGGCTAAAAGATTCTGATGTTCAAATTATTCAACTTCAACCTGATGAAGCTCAGTCAGCCTTTAATTCAAAGAAAGTGGATGCATGGTCTATTTGGGAACCGTTCATTTCCTATCAAACAATTAAAAATAAATCAAGAGTACTTATAGATGAAGAACAATTAGGTACGTATGCACCAAGTTTTTTATTAGCCCGAACACAATTCACAAAAGATCATCCAGATTTAACAGTTAAATTTTTGAAAGTTTTTGAGGAGGCGCGTCAATGGGAAAAAAATCACTACGACGAAGCTGTATCGATTTATAGCCAAGCTAAAAACCTAGATAGCCAAGTGGTTAAAACAGCGCTAAAGAATAACCCGACCGTGACTAAACCCATCTCAGATAGTATCAATCAAGCGCAACAGGATACGGCAGATTTCTCATACGCACAGAAAATCATTAATAAAAAAATCGATACAAACAAAGTTGTTGATAATCAATTCATTGAAAAAGCCCTAAAAAAATAAAAGTAGGTGATAAGAATGGATAAAGGTGAAGCTGCAGCAAGCGTCGTATTACAGCCAGACTTAGTAAAGGATCATGTCAAGGTGTCATTTAAAATGAAGAAAAAGCGAAATTCTAGGTTTATTGCAGGTCTTATTCTACCTGTTATTGTGGTGGTCTTATGGCAAACGGTATGTTCATTAGGATGGGTTACCAAAATTATATTGCCTTCACCAGTTGCCATCATTTTAGCTGCTAAGGAACTGATTGCGTCGGGAGTTCTTTTTACACATTTAAAAGTGAGTTTAATTCGGGCGATATTTGGTTTTATCATTGGAGGTGGATTAGGCCTCGCGTTAGGAGCACTCGTCGGTTTATCTTCAAGGTCTGAAAAATTACTAGATCCGAGTCTACAAATGTTACGAACCATTCCTCATTTAGCCATATCTCCACTTTTTATCTTGTGGTTTGGAATTGGTGAGGAGTCGAAAGTTTTATTAATTGCTTTAGGGGCATTCTTCCCTTTGTATGTGAATACTTTCTTAGGAATCCGCCGGGTGGATGCAAAATTATTTGCTGTGTCTCGTGTGCTTGAGTTTAGTAAATTTAAGCAATTGAAACTCCTTATTATACCAGCTGCGCTGCCAAATATACTATTGGGTTTGCGTTTGTCATTAGGTGCCGCTTGGTTATCCTTGGTTGTTGCGGAGCTTATGGGATCCACTGAAGGTATTGGTTATATGATGTTAGACGCTAGGCAATTCAGTAATACAGATGTTGTCTTTGTTGGAATTATTATATTTGCCATTGTTGGTAAGTTAACGGATTCTCTTGTCAAACTCATAGAAAAACATAATTTGAAATGGCAGGATACCTATAAAGGTTGATAGATAACAAATTTAAACTTAAGGAGTGTTAATTAATATGGATATATTATGGTTTATTCCTTCTCATGGTGATGGTCGCTATCTCGGTACAACCAAAGGAGGGCGTTTAGGAGAATACCGCTACTTTAAGCAAATTGCTCAAGCTGCAGATAATCTAGGATTTAAAGGTGTCCTTATTCCTACGGGAAAATCATGTGAAGATCCTTGGCTATTAGCCTCAGCATTAGCGTCTGAAACAAGGGATTTACGTTTTCTTGTCGCAGTAAGGCCGGGGCTAATGTCACCTACTTTAGCCGCAAGAATGACCGCGACGCTCGATCGAATTTCAGGAGGGCGAGTGTTGATTAATGTGGTAGCTGGAGGTGATCCAACGGAACTCGCAGGTGATGGACTTTTTTTAAAACATGATGAGCGATATGAAGCAACGGATGAGTTTTTACATGTGTGGGAAAAACTATTGCAAGGTGAAGACGTTGACTTTAAGGGTAAGCATATCCATGTTGAAGGAGCGAACCTATTATTCCCACCTATACAAGCACCTCATCCACCGATTTATTTTGGTGGTTCTTCAGAAGCAGGGAAAAAAGTAGCGGCCAAACACTCTGATGTGTATTTAACATGGGGAGAGGCGCCTCAAGAGGCAGCAAAGAAAATTAATGAAGTCAAAAAACTCGCAGAAAAAGAAGGGCGAACTGTAAAATTTGGTATTCGGCTGCATGTTATCGTAAGGGAAACAGAGAAAGAAGCATGGGAAGCTGCTGAGAGATTAATTGAACATGTGGACGAGAAGGCGATTGAGAAAGCGAGTAGCGTACTATCTCGTTATGATTCTGTTGGGCAACAACGGATGGGTAAGTTACATCAAGATGGGAATAAAAGTAGAGAAGCCCTTGAAATAAGTCCAAATCTTTGGGCTGGCGTTGGTCTTGTTCGAGGCGGGGCAGGGACAGCTCTTGTTGGTGACCCAAAAACGGTAGCTCAAAGAATTCTGGAATATAAAGAATTAGGTTTCGATCATTTTGTTTTATCGGGCTATCCTCATCTAGAAGAAGCTTACCGGGTAGCTGAATTACTATTTCCTTTATTACCTTTAGAAGGCAAAGAAAAGAATCAGGCCTTTACGCGAGGTGAAATAATTGGAAACAGCATTTCACCGAGTTTTATCAAAGTTTGATCGATTCTTTCATTTGATTAAGAGGGGCAATTGATACAATTTCCCCTCTATTTTTCTTCACCTTGCAAACCGGCTTAAAGTGCTAAATCGTTTTGTTCGGAAAAAGAGTCTTTAATTTTTGAAATAAGTTCTTGAGCTGCACTTGAGTTAATCGGATGGTTATCATTGGTGAGAATACCTATAGATGGATGGATGTAAATATCTGTAATAGGAATGACTTTTGTATGGGCTATGGGATGTAAATTAGATGTCTCCGTGAAAATTGACACGCCAATGTTCTGTTGAACGAAGTATTTATGAGCTGTACTTTTTGTAACTATCATTTTCTTGTAAGAGTCACCAATCGTTTTTTTTAACGCTTGTTCTATTTGGATACGAATAGGGCAATTTACAGGTGTGAAGATAAACCGTTCATTTCGTAGATCATTCAGTGACACTTCGTGTTGCTTTGCTAAGGGATTGATCTCACCGACAAGAAGAACTAATTTACCATGATAAAATGCTTCATAATAATTCTCTAATTTAATTTCTGGTTCACCGCATATGGCAAAATCAATTTCACCTTTTTCAAGCATCTGACTGCATGTTTCGGTATCTTCAATAAAGACATCCACTGAAATATTTGGATAGGTGTCCAAAAAGTTTGATAAAACTTTTGGAAATTTAAAGCTTGCTGTAGGTTCTGAAATACCAATCCTAATGGTACCTGTTATTCCTAAACGCAATTGCTCAATCTCTGAATCTAATATTTGATAATCTCGGAGTAATTTTTTTGAACGATGAAGGAATAATCTCCCACTATGAGTGAGTTTAAGAACTTTACCACGTTCAAAAAGTTTAATGCCGAGGTCTCTTTCGAGTTGTTTAATTCGAAATGTAATTGTAGGTTGTGAATAGTTAAGTTTCTCAGCTGCTTTTTGGAAACTTCCAAACTCGACCACAGAATGAAAAGTTTTTATCGCTCGAATTTCCAAGATATTTACCTCCCCATCTATTTATTTAAGAAATTAATACCAATTATTCTACTATGTTTTATATGAATTAGAAAGTATAAAGTATTTATAAAATTAAATTTATTTATTTGTTATCCAAAACTTTTTGATTAGTCAGGACTGGGAAATTGTTATACAATGAGTTCAACTTAAATATAACTAAACATATAGGAATAATGGAGGATAAGAAAATATGAAAACAATAACGATCATATCCGGTTCATACTCTTTATCATCGCGTTTAAATGGTTTAATTGAATTTATTGATCACTATTATAGCCAAGAGATACATCTAAATTTTATTCATGTTCATCAATTATCGGCGAAAGCATTGATTACCGCTGATTATAGTGACCCGTCTATATTACAAGCAAATCAACTAGTCGAAGAAAGTCAAGGCGTCATCGTTGCAACACCAACTTTTAAAGCCTCATATTCAGGTATTTTAAAGACTTATTTGGATTTGTTACCTCAACATATTTTTGACAATAAGGTTGTCTTACCTTTGGCTATAGGCGGTTCATCAGCCCATCTACTTATACTTAAATATGCATTAGAACCAGTTCTTTCAGAATTAGGAGCCCAACATATTGTTCACGGGGTGTATACATTAGACAGTCAGATCAAACGAAGAGATGGTGGAGGTTTTGAATTAGATGCAGATGCGAGTAAACGTTTAAGTGTTGCTCTGGATTATCTAAAAAAATTACTGGCTGAACCTCTCATGACTAAAGTCACGAGGTTCTAAGGTACTTTCATTCAGCCTTCGTCTGAATAACCGAAAACGAGTTGTCGGCTGATATCAGCCACTCAGCTATTTCCCTTAGACTTTCATGGACAAGGCAACGATTGCTGCCATTATCGCCCTGTGGGCTCAGTTCAAAACCCTTTTGGTATCGATGTTTTACAAGCCGATACTGCTTAAGTGCTTTTTGTTCAAATGTTTTATTCGTTCTATTTCCTGTTGGTGCTTATCAAAGAAGTGGTTCCAAGTTTTATTTGCCCGTTCAACGTCTATTTCACACAGATTATCTTTTGTATTCATAATGAGGAAGGCACTATACAAATCACGTTGAACATCACCTTGTTCGAAGTGGTTCCAACGT
>NZ_VDCY01000020.1 GCF_006517395.1 Terrilactibacillus laevilacticus | reverse complement strand
ATTGTTTTGCTTCCTGCGCTCGACTTGCATGTATTAGGCACGCCGCCAGCGTTCGTCCTGAGCCAGGATCAAACTCTCCGAAGTACAGGATGTGCAAATGTCGGTGTTGTCACAGGACGTGACGTCTTTAACCGACTTCCTTATAACAGGTACGAGCTTCGATGTTGCAACAGGACGTTGCGTCTTTAGTCGAAGATTCTTAACCTGTCATAGTTCATTTATAATGAACAAATCATTAACTCGTTTCGTTTGATCCATCGCTCTTTTTTCAAAGAAATCAATCGGTGTTACCCGTTTGATATTACGCTTGGCTTTTGTTTAGTTTTCAAAGAACAATCTCTTAATCTAGTATTTTTCAACAGTAACTTTTATATTTTATCACATACAAAAGTTGTTGTCAATAAGTTTTTTTGCTACTCATTTCAGCAACCTTTATATTGTATCAAGATTAAAAGTTATTGTCAATAAGTTTTTTATTTCTAATCGCTGTTTCGTAACAGCGACTTTTACATTATAAGTCTATTAAACAATCATGTCAATATCTTTTTTATGTGTTTTTAATTGTTTAATTTAGCGACGTTTAATAATATACCATGTTCTTTTATGCGAGTCAATATATTTTTTAAATAAAATAAACTACAAGTTTTATGTTTATAACGAACGCTTACCTTACTAATTAAGCCTCATTTGTTTCAACCACGTCAGAGCCAATGGAATCCATTCTTTGACAGCATCATTGATATGCCGATCATCCCTAGCTGTCACCTCATTAGCTAAAGAAAGACCATGTACGCCATTTTCAAAAATATGACTTTCAAATGGGATATGACTTTTATCTAACGAAGATATAAATTGTAGTGAATTCGATACTGGGACGACTCGATCATTTGATGTATGCCAAATAAAGGTTGGTGGGGTATGTACTGATACATGTTTGCTTGCATCAAATTCCTCTAATTTTTGTTCCAATTTTATTTCCTCACCAAGTAGTTGAGAATACTTTTTATTTTTTATTTCATCGCCTGGCCATCCACTTGTTAAATTTATCACTGGATAACATAAAAGAAGAGCGCTTGGTTTTCTTTCTTCAGATGGAAGAGATACTTTTTCGGATAGCCAATCTTCATGCCACTTTGTTCCGTAAGTCGCAACAAGATGACCTCCAGCGGAGAAACCACATAGAGTAATTTTTTCCTTATCAATTAACCAATCATCCGCATTTTTATAAAGAAGATGGACGGTTTTTGCCAGTTCAATAAGTGGTTGTGGAAAAAGCGGAGTTTTGTCACTGATGCAAGTGTATCGCAAAACAAAGGTATGATAGCCTTCTGCCGCAAAACGCATGGCAATAGGTTCCGCCTCACGGTCTGATGTGAAGTCGTAGCCTCCACCGGGACAGATAATGACAGCAGGCCGTCTTTCATTGACTTTAAACTCATTTGAATTCTCTAATAGATAGCAGGTTAAGATCTTATGATTATTATCTAATGCCATTTTTAATGTCCTCATTTCCTTTTCTCCCTTCATCTACTTTTTCTTCTATTATACTAGTTTCGGCGTTACTTTGATGAGACCTAAAAAATAAGAAAAAAAGATATGTCGCCAAACATGACTACGACATATCTTTCTTCCTAATAGATGGGTGTATTTTCAGCCTTAATATTTTCTAACCGTTCCTTCACTCTGGCGAGAAAACGTCCTGCCACGAGTCCATCAAGAACACGGTGATCAATTGAAAGACAAAGATTAACCATATCACGAATACCAATCATATTATCTTTAACAACCGGTCGTTTTACAATCGATTCAACAGAAAGAATCGCAGCTTGAGGATAGTTAATAATCGGTTGGGATTGGATCGAACCAAATGATCCTGTATTATTAATCGTAAATGTACCGCCTTGCATATCTTGATTGGTTAGCTTATTTTCTCTCACCTTATTGGCTAAGCCTACCACCTCTCTAGCAATGCCTTTAATACTTTTCTCATCCGCATGTTGAATAACCGGAACGTATAAAGCATCTTCCGCAGCAACAGCTAGTGATATATTGATATCTTTCTTTTCAATGATGTTATCTCCTGCCCATGTCGCATTCATTCGAGGAAATTCCTTTAGTGATTCCACAACGGCTTTGATGAAGAATGGTAAGTACGTGAGATTATACCCTTCTTTTTTCTTAAACTCGTTTTTTAAAGTGTTACGATAGTTGACCAAATTGGTTACATCCACTTCAATCATAGTCCAAGCATGTGGGATTTCATGCTTACTTCTTAACATATTATGTGCGATGGCCTTGCGTACCCCTGAAATAGGAATGACATGATCTCCTGGATTTACCGCTTGATCCTCATTTTTAATTTGAGTTTTCTCACTCAATGTTTGAGTATTAGATTGTTCTAATAGGGAATCATTCTTGAAAGAAGCAGGTTGTTCTTGTCTTTTTTCAATAAAATTTAATATATCTTTCCGCGTAATTCTTCCGCCTTTCCCAGAACCATTTACACGAGATAAGTCAATATCATGTTCTTGTGATAGTTTGAGAACGGCAGGTGAGTATCGTTTCCTCATTGAACCTTGTGTATGATCATGATTTATTTGATGTTCAATCACGATATTCGTTTTCATTGATTTAGATTGGGTGGATATAATCGAATCAGTTGGTGAATCCAACTCTAACGTACACATGAGTGCTCCTACAGACAAGGTGTCTCCTTCACTTGCTGCTATATTCTTTATTTTTCCAGAAAAAGAGGATGGTATTTCTGTGTTCACTTTATCTGTCATCACTTCTGCAATGGGGTCATATTTTTTGATTTTATCACCAATATTAACGAGCCATTTGCTTATTGTCCCCTCTGTGACACTTTCCCCAAGTTGAGGCATCGTAATTTGCTGTTCACTCACATAAATCACCTCTTTCTAGTATTCCGCAAGCTCACGAATCGCTTTTTCTATTTTATCAGGGTTAATCATGAAGAATTTCTCCATTGGTGGTGCATAAGGCATAGAAGGAACATCAGGACCTGCCAATCGAGCTATTGGAGCGTCAAGTTCAAATAAGCAATGTTCCCCGATGATAGCCGCCACTTCACCGATCACACTACCTTCTTTATTATCTTCTGTTACGAGTAGAACTTTCCCTGTTTTACTAGCGGCATCAATAATCGCTTGTTGATCCAAAGGATATACGGTTCTTAAATCGAGAATATGGGTGGAGATTCCTTCTTTTTCAAGGTTATTAGCTGCTTCTAAGGCAAAATGAACAGCTAAGCCATATGTTATGACTGTAACGTCCTCACCTTGACGCTTCACTTCTGCCTTGTCAATAGGTATCGTATAGTCTTCTTCTGGGACTTCTCCTTTGATTAACCGGTAAGCCCGTTTATGTTCTAAGAAAAGCACTGGATCGTTATCGCGGATCGCTGCTTTTAATAAACCTTTAGCATCATATGGGGTTGAAGGCATAACGATTTTAAGACCTGGCGTTCCAGAAAAGAGTCCTTCTAATGATTGAGAATGGTAAAGGGCTCCGTGAACGCCTCCGCCATATGGCGCCCGTATCGTCATTGGAACCGACCAATCATTATTGGAACGATAGCGTGTCTTCGCTGCTTCCGATACAATTTGATTTACAGCAGGTAAAATAAAGTCTACAAATTGAATTTCAGCTACCGGTCGCGTTCCATACATCGCCGCCCCAATACCAACACCAACAATAGCTGATTCGGCTAGAGGGGTATCGATCACACGATTTTCACCGAATTTATCAAATAATCCTTTTGTTGCAAGAAATACTCCGCCTCTTACTCCAACATCTTCTCCTAATACAAAAACATTCTCGTCTCGTTCCATTTCTTCGTGAAGAGCAAGGTTAATAGCATCGATATAAGACATAACAGCCATATTATATCTCTCCTTTTTCATCGTAAACATATTTAAGACTAGATTCTGGCTCTGCAAATGGTGCTGCATCAGCATAATCTGTTGCATCATCAACAAGATGTTTTATTTTTTCTTCTAAAGCGGCTTCAATATCTTCGGTAAGGACATTTACCTCGCGTAAGTAAGCAGCGAAAGTCAAAACCCCATCCTTTTTCTTAGCTTCAGATACTTCATCTTTTGTCCGATAAGTCATATCGTCGTCATCACTAGAATGTGGAGTTAAACGATAACAGACTGCTTCAATTAACGAAGGTCCTTCTCCTTTTCGTCCTCGGTCAGCCGCGTATTTAACTGCCTCATAGACACTAAGCGGATCATTGCCATCGACCGTTTTACCGTACATGCCATAACCGATAGCTCGATCAGATACCTTTTCACAGGCAAGCTGCTTAGATGTCGGAACAGAAATCGCATATTTATTATTTTCGCAAAAAAAGATGACAGGAAGCTTTTGAACTCCCGCGAAATTCGCTGCCTCGTGAAAGTCTCCTTGGTTTGAACTGCCTTCGCCAAAAGTCACAAGACTAATCGCTGAATCGCCTTTCATTCTAGCACCAAGAGTAATACCAACTGCATGAGCTACCTGTGTGGTTACCGGCGAAGAATGCGTTAAGATCCGATTTTTTTTCTGACCGTAATGACCCGGCATTTGCCTTCCACCAGAATTTGGATCCTCTGATTTAGCAAAAACATTGAGCATGACTTCTCTCGAGGTCATACCGAATGCTAAAACCAATGCCAAATCTCGATAATAAGCCCCTACGTAATCTTTTTCTCTATCTAAGGCAAAAGCCGCTCCAACTTGTGCAGCTTCTTGTCCTTGACATGAAACAACAAATGGAATTTTACCAGACCGATTTAAAAGCCACATCCGTTCATCGATTCGTCGTGCTAATAGCATCGTTTCATACATTTTTAATACCGCCGTGTCATCTAAACCTAGTTTTTGATGTCGTGTTACCATAATATCGAACCTCCCATAAAGTATGTCATTAAAAGGTTATCTCATCAGAAGCGAAATGAGGTATAAATGCTAAAGGATCATTTCCTATTTCAAAGCCTTGGCTTTCCTCAATCCTTATCTCTTCATAAACTAGAAAGACAGATCGTGTTTTTTGAATTATGTCTTCCTTAGAAGTGAATGGCTTTCCCATCAACAGCAAGTCCTGCCTCACCGAAAACCTCTGAGAGTGTTGGATGTGGATGAATCGTTTCAGATATTTCCCACGGCGAGGCATCTAAAACTTTTGCAAGTGCCGCTTCCGAAATCAAGTCCGTGACATGAGGCCCAATCATATGGACACCTAAAATATCATCTGTCTCTTTATCTGCAATGACTTTCACAAAACCGTCGGATTCCCCGTAGACCAGGGCTTTACCGATCGCTGCAAAAGGAATTTTTCCAATTTTAATGTTGAATTGACTTTTTGCATCATCCTCAGTAAAACCGATTGATGCAATCTCTGGACGTGTATAAATACATTTTGGTACAAGTAAATCATCTAATTTATCAACCTCTAAACCTGCTATATGCTGGGCAGCCTTTATACCTTCATGGGAGGCAACATGAGCGAGTTGGAGTCCGCCGATAACATCACCAATCGCATAAATATGGCTCTCTTTTGTTTGATAATGTTGGTTGGTTTGGATATAACCATGATCAAGCTCAATAGATGTATTACTTAACCCGATATCCTCGGTATTTGGCGAGCGACCAACTGATAGAAGAATTTTATCTGCCTGGTAAGTGACATCTTGATGATTAACTTCCGCATCTATAGAAACACCATCACTTACATTTAAAGTGTCGGATTTTACTTTTGCAGATGTAACAATCTGTACACCTTTTTTCTTTAATTGACGCCGAAGTTCCTTCGAAATGTCGCGATCTTCTGTTGGAACAAGGCAATCTGCATATTCTAATATAGTTACTTCAGATCCAAAATCCGAGAATAGCGAAGCCCATTCGACTCCAATGACGCCGCCGCCAACAATAATGATGCGGTTTGGGCAACTTTTAAGATTAACAGCGTCGTCAGATGTAAGGACATTCTCTCCGTCAGGGACAAGACCTGGTAAAGATTTTGGTCTTGATCCAGTTGCGATAATAACATTTTTTGGAATAAGAATGTCATTATCCCGTTCATCGGTGTATTCAACAGATATTGCACCTGCTATTGGAGAAAAGATTGACGGGCCTAAAATTCGTCCATAGCCATTGTAGAAATCAATTTTTCCCTTTTTAATTAAACTTTTGACACCTTGATGCAATTTATCTACAATTTTATTCTTTCTTTCAAAAACTTTTTTAATATCAAATGTGACGCTTTCATGTCCCAGCATCCCATATTTTTCACTATTTTTGATGGTTGCGAACACTTCAGCGCTTCGTAATAACGCTTTCGTTGGAATACAGCCTCGGTGTAAGCAAGTTCCACCAAGTTGCTCAGTTTCTACAATGGCTGTTTTTAAACCTAATTGGCTTGCACGGATAGCAGCAACATACCCACCAGTACCGCCTCCTAATAGGACCAGGTCATAATTTTTGGTCATAAAAATAGAACACTCCTATCTCAACTGAGAATGTTAATACTATAACATAGTATGTTATTCGTGTATGTATTTACGTCTTAGACTCGAAAACCAAATTTATGTTAAAATTTCATGATCTCATGTTAAACTTCTTATCCATTTTAGCTTATTTTTAATTAACTTACAAATAATCTCTACATAGATTTCAATGATGTCTATTGTTTAGTTATGCAGGGAAAGGTTAAACATGATAAGATGTTGGGTATCAAAAAATATATCCTATTATCCGGGGTGATTCAATGACGATTATTAAAGCGTTTGAGTGGGTAAAAAATATCACGTTTTACGATGGAGCGATCGCACTTATTATTTTTGTGCTATTTTTTATACTAAGAAAACTATTTTCAAAGTATTTCTTTAAGCTATTAACAAAAATTATTGGACAAATGAATCATAAAGTCGATCGAACGCTTATCGTATCTTTCCAAAGGCCGATCGAATTTTTCTTGACTGTAACTGGGCTCTATTTTGCTCTAATGTATTTACCATTACCTAGAGAGTGGAAACACTTCTTTTCACTTCTATTTAGATCCTCCATTATTTTTTGTATTGGATGGGGATTTTATGTTTTCTCAAATATGCTAAGCTATGTATTTGGAGAAGTGGGTAATCGACTCGATTTAAAATTTAATGAAATTGTGATTCCTTTCTTCGCTAAAATCATTAAATTTCTCGTGATCGTTCTAACTGCTGCTGCTATCTTGGGACTTTGGGGGTATCAGCTTGGCGGACTCATTACGGGACTCGGAATAGGTGGATTAGCGGTGGCATTAGCTGCAAAAGACACCTTGAGTAACTTTTTTGGTGGACTCGTCATAATCACTGAGAGTCCTTTTACTTTAGGAGATTCGATTCAATCAGGAACCATCGTAGGGACGGTTGAAGACATCAACTTTAGATCAACTAAAATACGTACGCCAGAACAAGCATTGGTTACTGTACCAAATTCAACACTTGCTTCCCAAGCTATCATTAATACATCGAGAATGGAAAAAAAACGAAATCAATTTGATGTTTTGATTGCGATTGATACACCTCTTGAAAAAGTGACGAGGGTTATTGATCTTATTAGAGATATGCTAGATCATCGAGACGACCTTGATAAAGCCAGTAATGCCGTATATTTTACCGAATTCATCACACATGGCTTTAAACTAAACATCACATTCTTTTCATTAACGACTGATGCAAATGAAGCTTCACGAATACGAGAAGCCTGTAATATAGCCATTCTTGATATTCTAGAATCGGAAAATGTAAAACTTAGCATTCCTTTGCAACGAATCATGAATAATGGTGATCCACTTAAGATAGAAGATCCTTTGGAAAATCAGACAGGTGAACAAAAAAGAAATCAGACACGATCACGATGATCGGTCTGATTTTTTTATAACGTTCACGCATTTAAAGAAATATTTTGCATAACAAAACCGCTTTCTGGCAAGGTCGGTACTTTTACTAGGCTAAAACTTAGATCCTGAGCAGGAATTTCAAACTCTATTTTGTTGACGAGAAAATCAAGACTTGCTTTCATAACTTCTATGGTAATACCTTCTCCAGGGCAACGATGACCAGTGGATGGATCTCCCCCGCCTTGGGGAATAAAATCAAATGACCCTACATCCCTATTTTTGAATCGTTCTGGATGAAACTCATTTGGGTTATCCCATAATCTTGGATCATGATTTGTTCCATATATATCAAGAAAGACTAACATCCCTTCTTTGAAGGTAACGTCCTTCCAAATAAAATCTTTTTTTACTTTCGCACCCAAAAAAGGAGTGAAAGGGTAATATCGCCTCACTTCCTGTATGAACATGTCAAGATCATAAGGGTTACCTGATTTCAAGCTTTCTTTATACTCGGGATGATCTTTTAACGCTAAAGCTGTAAACGTAATGAAAGTTGAAATAGCAACAATGGGCCGGATCACATTAATCAATTCGATGGCTGCCATATGGGGATCAAACTCATTTCCTTCCGCATCTTGATACGTCGCCATGGCATAAAGTGCAGTGCCTTTCTCTGCCTTCTGAGTTCCTTTTCGCACATCTTCTATCATAGACTGTATCCAATTTTCAGCCCGATTTCTCGCCATTCTACCTTTCCAATGCTGCGGTCCCACTGCACCAAAAGAATAAACCATGGACATAAAGTCATCGGCTCTTTCCTTTACTTCTGATTCGTGAAGATTAATTCCAGCCCAATGACAGGCAACACGGCAGAGCGTCTTTTTGGCTTCTTCAAAGAGAACGATCTTATCTAGATTCACCCACTTTTTCGTCGATTCGATCCACTGTTTCATGACAAGTTCCGCTAAGCGTTTTTGATGGAGAGGTGTCATCAATGACAAAAATAATTGTTTTCGATGTTGATGTGCACGACCATCGATCGTTTGGATTGCATTCAATCCAAATAATGTTTTTTGTATTCTTTTTAACACGGCTCCCTGTCTTTGGAATTTATCATTATCGTAAAAAAGCTTAGCGGCTTCACTCCCGCCCATACAAGTGACCTTTTGTCCCAGGACATGTGTTTCAAATATATCAGATTGATATTCTTCAATCCGATTTCTAATAAATAGATAACCTTCACGCATTAATGCAACTGTATTATCCAAAGTTTTGTCCTTTGGAACTTGCTCATTCATTGTCATCTCAATACGCCCCTTTACCTCTATCTAACATCTTCTTTAATATGTTTAGAAAGCGCCAAAAATATAACGGCTATTCTCATTTTTGGTAACTGAACATCGTGCCCAAATTTAATAAGACAAAGTCCCACATTTTTTCGCTTGAATAATGTATTATGACTATTTTAACAATCGGGAGGAAAAGAGATGTATACAGATACAGAATCAGATGAAAGACAACAACATCTAGGATGGCATGAGACAATGGAAATACATGAATTAGTAGCTTTTCAATCAGTTGGTCTGATGAAATTAAAGAAAACATATTCAGACGTAAGAGATCCAGTGCTAAAAAGCTTATATAAACAAACCATAGAAAGTATTAGCAAAAATATTAACGAACTTCTTCGTTTTTATCCCATGGCACCCCGCCCGCAACGTGATGAGAGAGCCCTTCCAGACGATTTGGCTTTTTATTCAGGAGATTTGCTAGCTTTTGCAAAAACCTCTGTACGGAATTATGCCATTGCCATTACAGAAACGGCAACGCCATCTTTAAGAAATGTTCTAAGGCGCCAGTTACTCGGAGCGATCGAAACACATGCCAAAGTATTTAATTATATGTATCAAAGAGGCTTCTATCCTTCCTACGATTTAAATCGGTTACTTCAAAATGATATGAATCTTGCTAAAAAAGCACTCTCTTTTCCTTATTAGAGGTGAACTGCGCCGCTCTTAGCCTTCCGACGCCTAGGACGGGCTAGTTACTCTCGTTCTAGCAGCATACCAGCGTACTTAGCCAGAGACCCTTTTCATTTGTCACCTTTATGAACACGCACTATTAAAAATGATTTTACATGTATAAGTGTAAGCAAACAAAAAGGCCCTCTCCTGTGTGTGTCACTGAGGTGACCCTCAAAAGTAGATTTTTACTCTAATTTTTAGGGTACAGTACACACAGAAGGGGCTTTTTACTTTCATATTCACTACTAAGATTTAACCAAACGAAATATGAGACACCGGTTTTAACCATTTTTGGAGATGATGCTGTATATTTGATGCATCTTCCCCTTCAATAACGATTAGGACGTCTTCATCCTTTGTATTTAATAAGAAGGAAATAAGCTTTGAACGTTTCGTCATTTTCTCGTATATTCCATTATTTAACATATAAAGTTGACTTTTACTTTTTTTCATTACATCAAATAATGACACACTTCTTTTAAATGTAAAGAAATGAATAGGTATTTTAATTGAAAGTATTTTTTTCATTTTTTCATCATCCACCTTAATAGCAAGATTTTACTTATTAATGATCTTATTTAATCTTTCGTAAGGCAGAATAAATATTATAGGAATTAAACCGAATTATGTATAAATATACATACATAACTCAAGTTTTATAATTAACTTACAACCGACCCAGACTGATTTTTCACATCACCTAATTGAAGTTGATACATTTTGTGATACAAACCTTCTTGTTTTAATAACTCTTGATGTGTTCCACGTTCCACGATTTCGCCTTGATGTAGGACAAGAATCTGATCTGCATCTTGTATAGTAGACAGACGGTGAGCAATGGCGATGGTCGTTCTCCCTTTACGCATTTTTTGCAAGGCTTCTTGGATCGCTTCTTCCGTCTCCGTATCGACACTGGCTGTCGCTTCATCAAGAACGAGAATTTTCGGGTCAATCGCCATCGTTCTTGCAAATGATAGGAGTTGTCTCTGACCACTGGAAAACGTAGCTCCTCGTTCCCCAATAGGTTCATGATATTTTCCTGGAAGTTTTTCGATGAATTGATCAGCTTGAACAAATTTAGCTGCTTCCATTACTTGTTCTTCTGTTATACTTTTTTTACCTAGTCTAATGTTTTCCATCACATCACTGGCGAAAAGAAAAGAATCCTGCAAAACAAGACCACATTTTTCTCGTAATTCCTGATCGAAAAAAGTTTTTAACGGCTCCCCATCAATATAAATCTCGCCATGTTCAATGGAATAAAAACGCATTAATAAATTAATGATAGAGCTTTTTCCACTCCCTGTATGACCTACCAATGCGACCGTTTCACCGGGTTTCGCTTCAAATGATATATTTTTCAAAACATCCTTCTTACCATCATAGGAGAAGGTAACATGGCGAAATTCAACAAGACCCTCAGTAATTTTCGGATCACTCGTGCCTTCTTTTACAGGAGCCATTCGTTTATCATCTAATAAGCCGAATACCCTTTCCGCAGAAACCACCGCTTGTTGAAATCGTGTGAGCTGAAACATGACTGAGTTTATCGGATCAAAAAAACGGTCCAAATAATTGACGAATGCATAAAGCACACCAATTTTTACTACACTCTCAAAAGATTGAATTCCGAAGAAACTGAGCATAATCATGATGGTGATTAAGTAAAAAGAGTATACAGCCGGACGAACTAAGAAACTGATTAAACGAATATTCTTCATTTGAGAAACTAAATACTGAGAACTAATGGCACCGAATTCTTTTTTTAACCGTTTTTGTTGACGCATCGCTTGAATCATGTTCATTCCTTGAAGCGATTCGCTTAGTTTAGCATTCATTTGGCTCACTTTCTCCCGTGTAACCCGAAAAACTTTAGCACTAAAATGTCGATATGTTTGCATGAGTAAAAAAATTAAAGGCATAAGAAGCAAACAAAAAGTAGCTAATCTCACATCTAAGATAAACATCCCAACAAAGATTCCAATTAATGATATGGTACTTTGGATAAAGGTCGATAGAACACTCACATACAAATCCTTTATCCCTTCCGTATCATTAGTTATCCTAGAAACAATACTTCCACCAGGTGTTTGATCGAAAAATTTCAAACCAAGCTCCTGAACTTTCCCAAAAACATCCATTCTTAGCTTTTGGATGATCTTAAGAGCGATCACTTGAAATGAAATAAGTTGAAAATAGTTTAATACGACAGATATCATATAAGCCAAAATAAATGAAACAGCAAGAACGGTTAAGGGTTGCCAAGAAAAGTTACGTGGCGTTAAATAATTATCGATATAGATTTTCATTAAAATAGGGCCAAGTACATCAGCTGCTGTCGCGATACAAAGCATAATAAAAGCATACATGAGGGCTTTTTTATGTGGTTTCATATAGCTAGCTAATCTTAAAACAACCCTCTTCTTTGATAAATTTTCTTTTGTATATGGCGTACTCAAGAGATTTTTCCCCCTTCCTCTACAAGAGATTCTAGTTGCTGATTTTGATACATCTCCGCATACCATCCATTATCTTTCATAAGTTCCTCATGTGTCCCTCGTTCAACAATTTTTCCGTCTTCGAGTACAACAATTAAATCTGCATGCTCTATAGCGCTTAACCGGTGAGCAGAAATGAAAGTCGTTTTATTCTTACGATTCTCTTTAAGATTAGTTAGTATAGTTTCCTCTGTCTGAGCATCGACAGCCGATAATGAATCATCGAGAATGAGAATTTCTGGATCAATAATGAGTGCCCGTGCAATCGATATTCTCTGTTTTTGACCTCCAGACAAAGTGACACCACGCTCGCCAACTAAAGTTGCATAACCTTCTTCAAAGCGCATAATATCTTCATGAACATGAGCCAGTTTAGCGGCATGTTCAATTTCTTCTCTTGAGGCATCGGGTTTAGCAAAAGCGATGTTTTCTCCAATAGTAGCCGAGAATAAGAAATGATCCTGCGGAACATAACCGATTGCCCCGCGAAGAGCTGATAACGTCATATCATAAATGGACGTCCCTCCAATTGTGATTTCACCATCAAGACAATCGAATTCCCGAATCATCGCCTTCAGAAGGGTTGTTTTTCCACTACCTGTTTTCCCTACGATACCTAACGTTTGACCTTGTTTTATCGTAAATCGGATATCTTTAAGAGCAGGTGACTCACTTTCTTGATATACGAATTGATGAATATTGTATGTAACCTCACCCGAAGGAATGTTTTTTGATGCACCCGCCTGGTCGACAATGTCTGGTTGAATCGCTAGGAGTTTACGAATACGATCATAAGACGCACTTCCTCGTTCCACAATATTAAAAAGAAAACCAAAGGCCAGCATAGGCCAAACTAATTGTCCTAAATACAGTGTGAAACTTGTTAAACCCCCTATAGTCATAGAACCCTGAACCACAAACATAGAACCAAACACGAGAGCAAGAAAATAACAAATGACAACAACAAACGTAATTGTCGGATCAAACAACGCATCCACCTTCGCTACTGCAAGGTTTTTCTTTACGACATCATCTGATTCTATTTGAAAAATGTCCTTTTGAGCCTTTTGTTGTCCAAATGCTTTAATGACACGGGTGCCAGAAATACTTTCTTGAACCTTATCATTTAAATTTGAAAAAGCTTCCTGAGCCTTATGAAATCGTTTATGTAGCAAGGAGCCATAGTAATTAGTCATAATTCCAATAATCGGCATTGGGATAAGAGCAATAATCGTCAATTTCCAACTAATTAAAGATGCCATGGAGATAATGACCAGAGCGCCCATCACTAGCGAATCAACTAACGTAAAAACGCCATCTCCAGCTGCATCCTCAACCGCTGATACATCATTTGTTGCATGTGCCATTAAATCTCCAATTCTATTTTTATGATAGAAATCAGGTGACAATTTTGTAAAATGAGCATAGAGACGATCTCTCATTAATTTTGATAATCTAAGCGATGCTCCAAATATAAACTGACGCCATATAAAACTAACAATATAATACATGACACCAATCACCGCGAGAAAAAGTAACCATTTGATCAGCTGACTAGGTGTTAGTGTTCTCGTTCTTATATCATCAACAATGACACCGATGAGATAAGGTGGAATCATGGCGAGTAAACTAGACATGCATAAAGTGATAATCCCTCCAATATACCGCCATTTTTCTTTCTTAAAAAACCACCACAAATCCAAAAAAATTCGCAAAATAACTCCCCCTTTGTTACCTGAAAACGCAAAAAAACCATGGGAGCAACCTCCCATGGCAAATAAGTCCAATTCACGTTTATACAGACTAATATCTGTTTATTCGACCAGCTGTAGGAGATGTGTATCATATAACTTGTTTATATGCTCTTTGGTAAAGATTAAAAAAACTTTAATCATGATACACACCTCCTTCGATTTTTTAGCACAATATAAGTATACAAATATTTCTAAAATTAGTAAAGTTCATTTTGAAAAAATATGAATTTTTTTCTTTTAGTGCGTGTTCAAAAAGGCGGCAAATGAAAAGGGTTACTGGCTAAGTACGCTAGAATCCTGCAAGAAACGCCAGTTACTTGCCCGTCCTGGGCGTCGGAAGGCTAAGAGCGGCGCTGTTTTGAGGACCAGAATGTAGGTTTTTACTACATGAGGACCGGAAAAACAAGTGGGCGCCGAGATTCGTAGCTTATCATTTGGTGACTTTTTGAACAACCTCTTTTAGTCTTATACATGACCACTTTGAGTTAAAAACTTTTTTTACTTCCTTTTTTCGGTATAATAGGACGTAACGAAAGGAGATTGTTATGAAATCACTTGTTTTAGCAGAAAAACCAAGTGTAGCCCGGGAAATTGCACGGGTTCTTGGATCAAATAGAAAAAATAAACACTATATAGAAGGTGATCGTTATATTGTCACTTGGGCTCTTGGTCACCTAATGGAATTAAAAATGCCAGAAGACTATGATAGCGGGTATAAAACATGGAAAATGGAAGACTTACCCATTATTCCAAAACACATGGGCATTAAACCTATAAAAAATACGAGACATCAATTTCAAGCCATTCAGCAATTAGCTAAACGTTCGGATATTAAAGACTTCATTATAGCCACAGATGCAGGGCGAGAAGGAGAACTTGTAGCAAGATGGATTCTTGAAAAAATAAAATGGAAGAAACCCATTCAGCGGCTTTGGATCTCATCGCAAACAGACCGTGCCATTCGCGATGGTTTTCGTCATTTAAAACCATCAAAAAATTATCACGATCTCTATCAATCTGCCGTTTGCCGAGCAAAAGCAGACTGGCTCATCGGATTAAATGTCTCTAGAGCTTTGACAACAAAGTATCATGATTCCTTATCTGCAGGACGTGTTCAAACACCAACCTTATTTCTAAACTACGAACGTGAAAAATTAATTAAAGCGTTCAAACCGGAACCCTATTGGACTATTTTCGCTACCATTGGAGGGATTAAGGCAACTTATAAAAAGAATCTTTATCAAGAACAAGAAGTTAAAGACATTCTTGCGAAAACAAAAGATCAACGAGCTGTTATTAAGGATATAACACGAAAAGCAAAAACAGAACGCCAGCCTCTACCTTATGATTTAACTGAATTACAAAGGGATGCCAATCGACGATTCGGATTTTCTGCTAAAAAGACATCGAACGTGTTACAAAACTTATACGAACGACATAAGCTTGTCACTTATCCACGAACCGATTCACGGTACTTATCGCAGGATATGAAACAAACGATGTTGGATCGTTTAAAAGCCGTTTCAAGTGCATTCCAACAAGAAGTTCAACCGGTTTTAAAAAACAAAGGAAATGTCGTAGCCAAATCTGTTTTTAATGATGCAAAGGTAACGGATCACCACGCGATCATTCCGACAGAACAACCGGTATATTTCAGTGATTTAGATTCAGACGAACAAAAACTGTATCGGTTGATCGCCTTACGCTTTTTATGTCTTTTCTATCCTTCTTTTAAATATGAGATGATACAGGTTCATTTAGAGATTGCTGGAGAACAATTTCAGCTCAAAGAAAAGCAGATTATTGAGGATGGCTTTAAAAAATTAGAAAAGACAAGAGTCGAGGATTCGTCTCTACCACTTGATCAGTGGCGAGTCGGAAAAACGCTTTCTATTCAAGAGGTCTATTCAGAAAGAAAAATGACCGAACCCCCTCTTCGATTTTCAGAAGCTGATCTTTTATCCAAAATGGAGAAATATCATCTGGGTACGCCTGCAACACGTGCTGAAATTATCGAAAGATTACTCTCTCAAGAGACCATTGAAAGAACAAATGACCGATTGATTGTGACACCAAAAGGAAAACAATTGATCGACCTCGTGCATCCATCATTAAAATCACCTGATTTGACAGCGGAATGGGAGAGGAAACTAGAAAACATTGCCAAAGGAAAAGAAAATCCAGATATTTTCTTAAAAGACATTGTCAATCAAACAAAACAACTTATCCAAGATATTAAACATAGTGATCAATCGTATAAATTACACAATTTAACTGGTTCAAAATGTCCCGAATGTGGTTCACTCATGAAAGAAATTAAAGTAAGAAATGGTAAGATCCTTGTATGTTCTAATCATGAATGTGGACACAGAAAACATAAAGGCCCGAAATTATCTAATCGGCGGTGTCCACATTGCCATAAAAAAATGGAATTTCATCAAGGTAAAGCAGGTGCCTATTTTCAATGCAAACCGTGTAATGTGGTTCAAAAAGCAGACGAAAAGAAAAAGAAAGTCTCTAAACGTGAAGAACGACAATTGTTAAACAAATACAGTCAGAAAAACAATAGCACCGTTGGTAATAGTCTCGCTGATGCTTTAAAACAAGCTTTAGAGGAGAAAAAATAAAGAAAACTTGCCGATTACGGTGCTATAAGGCGCAGACAGAGGTCAAGTTGCACAAATTTTTATACTTTCTAATAGTATAAGAAAAAGCCACAAGTATCCATTATTATGTTAAATGTCCTTACAAAGGGTACATTTTAATAATACTTGTGGCTTTAATTCGTATTCAATTCAGTTTCATTCCTTCATATATTGTTTCACTTCATCATCATTCGCTCGTCGATACCATTTTTTCGCTTGGCTGGTCGCTATTGGAATCGCTCTTTCCTCTTCATAACCCTCATCTAGCATGGCATTGGCAATTTCAATTGCTTTTTTTCGAACGGGGGTATCAAAATTTTTAAATGAATTAGGGTAATTATTCATCGTCCAAGGCATTTGTTGACCCTCCTAAAACAATTTATAAGTGATTTCCCTAATTAATCGTTTCTTAAACTTTAGTATTCATAACTGGAGTTGATATTTGTTGTTTTTGTACCAATCTAAAATAATTTTGATGTTTTTTCTATTTCTTTAGTATAATAATAGTATGGTTAAGTAAATGGGAGTTGAAATTATGTCAATAGCAAGAAATGAGTTTGAATTTGAAAGTTTGAAACTTAGAGAAAATGAAACTATTGAAGCAAGATTATCCTCTTCATATCACATGCATCTTGTTAATCACAATATTCCCTATCATGGAAGTTTATTTTTAACAAATCAACGTATTATTTTTTTCTCATCCCTCATTACCCCCTATTATCAGTTTATCGATTATGAAAATGTTGAATTCGGTATGTTAAAAATTAAACCGGAAACAACCACACACGAGCTTATTGTTTCATCACAAGGCGAAAAACATTACTTCGAATTTTTTTCTACTACTCCACTAGACTCTATGATCACGAATTTTAAAAACCACATTCATATAATCGATTAATCCCATCATAAAATGTGACAGGAGGTCTTCTCCTGTCACTAACATTAGTTTTTTCTGTTCATTTTTCTTGGTAGTTATTTTAAAGAAAACAAAAAAGTACCCATCCATCATATTGTCAAAAGGTACAAGAAATATCGATTCGTCAGTTGCTTGAACTGACGGATATAACTTATCTTTGTTATTTTAACAATATTAGGATGAGTAAATAATTAAATATGGGGGTAGAGAGCATTGTTAAATTTGAGTCATTCAATGAAGATCCCAAAAATCTACTGATATTGTAAGACTCCTGCACATGAATCCACAAAATCTAATACTCTATATATAAATATTAACATATCACAGGCGAAAAAAAATTGGGAAAATCACAATATTAATCATCTAAAATTAATGAGAACACTTGTTCTTTTTTCCTAAAAGAACTTAAATCCTACGAACCTAACACGTTATTTAACTCGGTTCGCTAAATGTGTTTTCCCCAAAAACTGATTGAACACTTCAGCTAGTATCAGTCCAAATCCAATAGCTCCCGAGAACAAAAATGCTTGAGCCGCCAGTTGTATCGCGGTATTATAATCATTTACGACAAAATGACGCATAGCATCATAGGCAAGTCCCCCTGGGACAAGTGGAATAATACCTGAGACACTAAAAATAATAATAGGTGTCTTGAACTTTTTTGCAAAAATATGACTAATAACACCTATAACAAGAGATGCGGCCACAATGGCGATTAATGAATTCACGCGATATTCTATTAAAAAATAGTAGAGCAACCACCCAATCATACCAACGATACCACCATGAATTAATCGATTTCTCTCAATATTAAACAAAATTCCGAAAGCACCTGTTGCGATGAGACTTGTCACAAGTTGTTGAAGAAACGATAGTAAAATAATCTCTCACCTCTCCCTAAATTATTAGCTAAATTCCTTACTCATCTCTTTCAGTCATTGGTTTGTATGTTACCATTCACTTTATGACTAAAAAATACTAAATACTAAGGCAACGCCGACACCCATAGCAAGTGCGGTTAACATAGACTCAGCACCCTTTGATAAGCCAGATACCAGATCTCCTGCCATCAGGTCTCGTACGGCATTTGTGATTAATACACCTGGTACAAGCGGCATTAAAGATGAGATGATAATGACATCAAGACCCGTACCATAATGGATAGCGACTATGACAAAAGCAATAACAGCGATGATAAAAGCCGAGAACATCTCACTTAGAAAGCGAACTTTTATCATAGCATGAGTATATAAGTTGATTGCATAGCCGATACCTCCTGACAGCATGGCTGGAATAAAGTCATTCCATGTTCCATTAAACATAATAAGGAAACAACCACTTATGATAGAAGCTGAAAGGACATGAAGCCATTTAGGATAGGTATTTGTATTTTCTTCAATATTTTTTAATTTTTCGTATGCAGCACTTACTGACAACTGCCCTTCTGAGATCACTCTGGATAGACTATTAACTAAGGTCACTTTGTATAAATCGGTCCCGCGATCTTTAATTCGATATAATCTTGTCGTGTTAATGCCTTCAATTGAAAAAATAATCCCTGTTGGTGTAACAAAACTATTTGCATCAGGATAATGGTAACTAGCAGCAATCCTATTCATCGTATCTTCAACCCGATAGGTTTCCGCTCCATTTTGTAACATTATTTTCCCAGCAAGCATACATACTTTTGCGACATCTTGCTTTAATTCTGACTGTTGTGCGATCATAAGGTCTCTCTCCAGAAATAAAATTTTCTCCAATATATTTATAGTGCGTGTTCAAAAAGGTGACAAATGAAAAGGGTTACTGGCTAAGTACGCTGGCATCCTGCCAGAACGCCAGTACTAGCCCGTCCTGGGCGTCGGAAGGAAAAGAGCGGCGCTGTTTTAGGACCGGCATTCCACATGATGTGGTAGCTTCAGGCGCCAGCCACAGGACGTGAGCGGTTTTAGCCAGCGATCCTCTTGTATCCGCTACATGAGGACCGGAAAAACAAGCGGGCGCCGAGATTCGCAGCTTATCATTTGGTGACTTTTTGAACAACCTCTTATATAAAAAGACGACTACAAAGAACCATTTTACTCTTCTGATCAATTATTTGGATGATTTTCTTAGGTCGTCATCCGAGTCATGACTCATTCATCTTCTGAAACAAACAATTTCTATAGTCATTTATATAAGTATCAGTTTACATATTCTAACGAATGTGAACGATAATATCAATGCATTTTCAATATTTTCCCTATCTAGATAGTTCACTAACTTCCTTGAATTCTCTACTGAAACTTTTCTTTTAGAGGTTGTTTTCTAGGTAAAGTTAAAGTCTCCACCTGATTCTCCGAAGTTTCAGATTGCGGGTGAGTTCATTCATTTTTTTCTTGTTTATATAAGTTGTCAAGTTCTTCCTGAATTTGGACAAGATCAATTCTTTCAAAAAGTGTTTTAATCAACTTTGGCTTTAGAATTTCTTTTTGTATGGGTTGCCATGAAAAGTTATCTAAATCTAACATTTTTTGTACTTCTCTACTTGAGAATGGTATAAATGGTGATAATAATTGTGCTAAATTGGCTATGATAGATAAACAATTTCCAAGAGTGGATATACATCCTTTCTTATCTGTTTGAAGTTGTATCCATGGTTTTTTATCATCAAAGTACTTATTTGATTCACGAATAAATCGAAATATGTCTTCTAGTCCTTGCTTAAAATGCGCTTCTTCAATATTTTTTCCTACGCTCTTATATAAACGATTTATTTTCTCTTGAAGCGTGGGTTCAAGTTCATAATGAATAGTGTTAAAATCTGATATTTTATCAACAAATTTCAGTGTTCGATTAACAAAATTTCCATACGCACCAAGCAGCTCGCTATTATGACTTAATATAAATTCTCGCCATGAAAAATCAGTATCACGATTTTCAGGGGCATTGATGGTAAGGAAATAACGTATCGAATCTGGATGATATCGCTTAATGATATCAGGAATCCACACTGCCCAATTTTTACTAGTGGATAATTTGCGTTTTTCTAAAGTGACATATTCATTAGAAACGATATGTGTCGGTAAAGCTGGTTTGTGGATACCTAATAGAATCGCGGGCCAGATCACAGTATGAAAAGGAATGTTATCTTTTCCATGAACATAATATGAGATGGTATTCTCATTCCAA
Source organism: Terrilactibacillus laevilacticus (assembly GCF_006517395.1). Lineage (GTDB taxonomy): Bacteria > Bacillota > Bacilli > Bacillales > Sporolactobacillaceae > Terrilactibacillus > Terrilactibacillus laevilacticus. Next base: position 23,717 of record NZ_VDCY01000020.1, on the reverse strand, counting down.
TAGCAATCTGTACTTTTACCTGTTTGCTTTGCCCATAATTGACTTGCCGAATAGTATCCTGAAACGGCTTCAATCCATACATAAATTTTCTTATCTTCAAATTCCTTAATAGGAACATTGACTCCAATAGGAAGATCTCGACTAACAGCTCGATCTTGCAGACCTTCATGAATATAACGTTTGGTTAATTGAATCGCGTTCTCTCGCCACGTTTTATTTTTTTCTGCGTGGTCAACATACTGGGTCAGTTGCTTTTGAAAGGCACTTAATCGAAAATACAAGTGCTCATTTTTTTTAACAACAGGTGTATGGCCGCAAAGCTTACACTTTCGATTAATTAAATCCATTGGATCCAAAATAGTGGAACAATGATCACATTGGTCTCCGCGTGCATCGGAACCACAAACTGGACAAATTCCCTCAACATATCGATCAGGAAGAAATTGTTGATCATATTCACAATAAAGTTGTTCGACTGTTTTCCGATAAATGTATCCAGTTTTATATAACTCAAGGAAAATATTTTGGACGATTTGATGATGATGTGAATGATCTGTTCGAGTATAGCAATCATATGTGAAACCTAATTGTTTAAAACAATCGTTAAAAGAGGCATGGTATCGGTCCGCAATGATCTTAGGATCAACCCCTTCCTGTTTGGCTCGAATCGCAATCGGTGTCCCATTGCAATCACTACCAGATACATAGAGTACTTTCTCTCCTTTCTGTCTAAAATAACGAGCTAAAATATCGCCAGGTAATAAACTTGAAATATGTCCTAAATGTAATGGACCATTTGCATATGGCCAAGCCCCAGAAATTAAAATTGGCATGTTCCTCATCCTTTCTAAAAAATAATATAAAAAAACCCTCGCCCTTATTAAAAAAATAATAAGGACGAGGGTTAACCCACGTGGTACCACCTATTTTCACTAATGATCTAAATCATTAGCCTCATCAAGTACGGAGCAACTTATCAATGCTCTTATACTGTGGTTTTTGATAACAAGAACCAATACTTGTCGTAGTCTAACAGGCACTATGATGCTGCTCGGTACGACGCTCCGAGGCCATTTTTCAATACTCTTTCTTTACTTCTTTCACCGAATCGAAGCTCTCTGTAAAAAAGAAATAAGCATCTACTTTTTCTCTTCATCGCGTTTTACTTATTCCAATAATTTCTTTATATTATATTCCTATATAAGGATAAATTGCAACTCCTAATTTATATCATCTATTTAAATGGAGTTCATAAATCATGAATATTTTGGATATTTAATAGTTTCAATCGCTATCCCACCAAAAAAACGCCCATAAAAACAGACGTTTAAATATCTTCAAATATGTTGATTCCTAATTAATTGCGGCTCATTTTTCTGTATTTGGACGATATTTGAGCAAGTGTTTGGCTTTTGTTCACACGCTTTTTGAAGGGCACAAGCGGCACATCGACCCTGCCTGCTCTTTTTAATAAACCGAGTTATTGTTAAGGCGGCATAACCAAAAATAAGAATCCCGAAAATATAACTAAATAGCATTAACATTCACCCTTTTTTGAAATTGTTTAAAATCCCATCAGACGACCTACTTGATAAATGACTAGAGAAACGATATAGGCTAAAGCAACGCAGTACATCACCGTAAACCACGTTAACTTCCGAGTTCCAACTTCTTTATAAATCGCAGGAACTGTGGATAAGCAAGGAATATATAATAAAGAGAACACCATGAAAGTATAAGCTTGAAGTGGTGTAAATGCTTGACTAATAACACCCGTTAAAGTTCCGCTATGCGGAGCATGATAAACGATACTCATCGTTGATACAACGGCTTCTTTAGCAAGAAATCCGCTCACTAGAGCTGTTCCTGCCTGCCAAGTACCAAATCCAAGTGGTGCAACAAGTGGAGCAATATAACCACAAACGAGCGCTAGAAAGCTTTGATCAATATTTACATTTAAACCATGTGGTCCTGCATAAGATAATAACCAAATCACCACTGTTCCACCCAGAATAAAGGTTGTTGCTTTTTTCACAAACCCTTTCGACTTATCCCATGTACTTCTAAACAGTGTTTTTGCATTAGGAACGCGATATGGCGGCAACTCTACAATAAAAACAGAATGTTCATGTTTAAGGAAGAAGGAAAAAACCTTCGCCATAACAAGAGCAAGGATAACGCCAAGAACATACAACGAGAGTACAACGAGAGCCTGGTACTCTGCAAAAAAAGCGCCAGCAAATAAACTATAAACCGCAAGTCTAGCTGAACACGACATTAGCGGAGTAATTAAAACGGTTATTAGACGTTCTTTAGGTTGTTCAATGGATCTTGACGCCATTATGCCAGGAATATTACACCCAAAACCAATAACTAGAGGAATAAAGGATTTTCCATTTAACCCCGCCACTTGCATGATCCGATCCATAACAAGGGCAACACGTGCCATATATCCTGAATCCTCAATGAGAGAAATAAAGAAAAATAGGACAATCATCTGAGGGACAAACACAATAACTCCACCCACACCAGCAATGAGACCATTTAAAATTAAGGCTCGTATAAACGGGGTTGCATGCACAGCTTGCAGTCCTTGACCTATCCACTCACTTAAAGACCCAGAAAAGAAACCATCCAACCAATCAGAAACAGGTGTCCCAATCCAATTGAATGTCATGTGAAAAATAAAATACATAATGCTTAAAAAAATCGGAATCCCTAAAAATTTATTCGTTACGATACTATCTATAATATCCGTAAATGTACGGTCACTGTTCTTTTCTTTTGTAATGACTTTTTCCAATATATCATTAATAATTTGTTTTCTCTTCGAATAAATAGCGCGAGCCAGAGAACACTTTTCAACTTCTTCAATTTGTTTATCAAGCTCTTGAATGATTCGTTGTATTCTTTCTAAATCGATCCCTTTATTGGTCTTAATATGATCAAGAACAATCTGATTTCCTTGTAACAATTGCAAGGCTAACCAGCGATGATTGAGTTGTTCTTCATGCAATAAATCACTGATATTTTCAATTGCTTTTTCAATTTTTTCTCCATAATCAATTGAAAAATGGGATACGTGTTGATTTTCTAGTGAGAAATAGTCAAGAATATCACGGCATCCCTTACCTGTCCGGGCAATTATGGGAAGAACAGGTACATTTAATTCTTCACTTAATTGATGAACATCTATCGCAATGCCACGTGATTTTGCTACATCCACCATATTTAAACCAATAACTAACGGTTTTCCAAATTCAAGAAGCTGAATTGTAAGATGTAAGTTTCTTGAAAGGCCGGAAGCATCAACAATATTTAAAGTAGACGTACAACGATTCTCTAACAAATATTGACTTGCAATTCCTTCGTCCTTAGAAATCGGATTTAGTGCATAAACTCCAGGCAAATCAATTAATTGGCCAATCTGTTTTTTTAATGTTCCAACCTTTTTATCAACAGTAACCCCTGTCCAGTTACCAACATATTCATAAGAACCAGTCAATTCATTAAAAAGTGATGTTTTTCCTGTATTTGGGTTACCGAGTAATGCTACTTCCATTAGGTTCGCACCACCTGTATTTCTTTTGCTTCTCTTCTTCTTAATCCAATGCATTGACCACATACTTCAAGCATACATGGACCGCCAAAGGGTAGAGCACATTTATAACAAACTTCTTCTCCTTCAGTTATGCCTAAGTCAAGCAATCTCTGTTGGACAAGTTCTGTTGTTCCAGATAAATTTAATATGGTCGCTTTCTCACCTTTTTTTAATTCTGTTAGGATCATGTCGTTCCTCCTATCGTACAAGCCATGAAAATGATAATTATTCTCAAGTACAATTATAAATGTTAATTAGGCAGAAGACAATATGTATTTTTCGAATTTTTAGTGATAAATATATGACGAAGAAGATTTAGTGACTTCGTCTCTTTAAATATCTTTATGATAGTTAAAAAGATGCTAGGATAAAAAATATCCTCGCATCTTTAAATCCCTATTATACATTTGTTATAATTTTATCCACTAAACCATATTCCTTTGCTTCCTCAGCTGATAAGAAGTGATCACGTTCGGTATCTTGTTCAACTTTACTTAGAGGTTGACCTGATGTCTCTGCAATAATTTTATTAATATGCTTTTTGGTTTTAAGAATACGTTTAGCTGTAATTTCAATATCCGTTGCCTGACCTCTAGCTCCCCCTAATGGCTGATGAATCATCACTTCACTATTTGGAAGAGCGAGTCTTTTCCCTTTCGCTCCAGACGTAAGCAGGACCGCAGCCATAGAAGCTGCCATACCGACACAAATGGTTTGAACGTCAGGTTTAATAAATTTCATGGTGTCGTAAATAGCAAAGCCTGCTGTTGTTGACCCGCCAGGACTATTGATATATAGCGAAATATCCTTTTCTGGATCTTCGGCGGCAAGAAACAAAAGCTGTGCGACTAAAGCATTGGCTAGATGATCGTCTATTTCACTTCCTAAAAATACCACTCGATCTTTTAATAATCTTGAATAAATATCATATGAGCGTTCTCCAGTACTTGAACGTTCAATCACATACGGGATAAAGCCTGCCATATTATCACCTCATTTAATCTTTGATTTAAATTAAGCCGCACACACCATCATTGAGGAATCACTTAGCTTCGTCATTTTATGAGTCTTTAATTGAAGGACAGACTGTTTTTCATACAATCGGACAATCTCTTTTAAGTTGTTCGTATGAATGGCATGAATATAGTCCTCGATAACGTATTTATCATCTTTTGAACGAAATTGATCAATAAGATGATCCTGCTGCAGTTTTCTGTTGGCGCGATGATAAGTCACACGAACAGCCCCTTCTGTACTGTTTATCATTTTAGCAATTTCGTCATGAGACAATTGGAATCCTTCAACTAATAGAAAGACCGTTCTCTGCTTTGGTGTTAATACAGTCATCATTCGTTCCATGACATCATGTATTTCTTCGATTTTAATACCTTCATTTGATGTAATGCTTTGGATATTTACATGATGATCGATATCTATGGACTTCTTTCTGCATTGATCAATCCATGAATTTGAGGCAATTCGAAACAAATAGGCTTTTGTTAATTGAAAAGAAGGGTCCTTTTTCCATCTTTTGAAAGCTTTCAATAAGGTTTCTTGATAAAGATCCTCACCATCCCACCTGCATTTAGCTATGGATACACAGTATCCCTTCAGATGTGTCTGATACGTTTTTATTGCCTTTTCAAAAGAATTAGAATCAATCTGTTTAATGGGCTCTGTTTTATATAGCAGTTTCATCATCCTCCTTTCAATCACCCTGTCATGATGTATAACGAATTCTTAACCACATTTGTTACATCTTAAATGTAATATATTAATTTTATTACATAAAAGACACTTTTAATGAATCAGAAGACGAGAACAGCCTAAGAAAACAACCTAAAAAATGTGATACTCATAGTGCGTGTTCAAAAAGGTGACAAATGAAAAGGGTTACTGGCTAAGTACGCTGGCATCCTGCCAGAATGCCAGTACTAGCCCGTCCTGGGCGTCGGAGGATAAGAGCGGTACAGTTTCTTAGGACAGGCATTCCACAGGAACAGGACGTGAACGATTTTAGCTAGCGATCCTCTTGTATCCACTGCATGAGGACCGGAAAAATAAGCGGGCGCCGAGATTCGCACTATCATTTGGTGACTTTTTCAAGCAACCTCTTAAAGATAAAGACATACATGCCATTTTACATCATGTAAAAATGGCATGTATGTCAAAGTTATAAACATTCATTTAAAATAAATAACTCGAAACAAAATTCGTATTCAAGATAGACGAACTTTTAAATGTTTTAGAGGGCTGCTAATGCATCTTCTATAATAGAGAATCCTTCTTTAAGTTGATCATTTGTTATAACAAGTGGCGTCAAGAATCGAATAATATTTCCTTTAATCCCTGCATTTAAAAGTAATAGTCCATTTTCATTAGCATACTTAACGATAGCACTTGTTTTTTCTTTGCCAGGTTTTCGAGTTGCACGGTCTTCAACAAGTTCTACAGCCACCATTGCGCCTAGTCTTCTCACATCACCAATAAATTCATATTGTTCTTGCCATTTTAGTGCTTGTTTTTCAATTAACGCACCAATCTCTTCAGATCTTTCATTTAGCTTTTCTTCTTCCAAAATATCGAGGACGGCTAATGCCGCTACACATCCAAGAGGACTTCCGCAATATGTTCCACCTAGTTCACCCGGATTACATGCATCAACATATTCTTTTTTTCCGATAACACCACTCAGAGGAAATCCTGCTGCAAGTGATTTCGAAATCGTCATTAAGTCAGGTACAACATCGAAGTGTTCAATGGCAAATGTTTTCCCTGTTCTAGCAAAACCAGTCTGAATTTCATCAGCTACAAATAAAATACCATGTTTCGTACAGAAGTCACGTACATATTGAACAAACCGTTTTGAAGGAATAATAAAACCCCCTTCACCTTGAACAGGCTCCATAACAACGCAAGCCACAGATTCAGGAGATACAACACCCACAAAAAAGGCTTCAAATTGTTCAATCACAAATTCATCATATTCGTCGTCTGTCATACCTTTTGGTTTTTGGTAATAATAAGGGAATGGCGCTTTATAGGTTTCAGGGCTGAATGGACCAAAGCCTGTTTTATAAGGATTAACTTTCGCCGTCATACCCATTGTTAAATTTGTTCGACCATGAAAGGCACGGTCAAAAGTGACCACCGCTTGTCTTCCTGTATATCGCCTGGCTATTTTTACAGCATTTTCAACGGCTTCTGCACCTGAATTTAATAAAATGACTTGTTTTTCATCCTCTCCAGGCGCTAATTCACATAATTTTTCAGCGAGTTCAATATAGGATGGATACATCATGACATTGAATCCAGGATGGATATAGTCATCTAACTGTTTTTTTACTGCCTCTACAACTTTCGGATGAGAGTGACCCACATTCAAAGTTCCAATCGCACCCGCAAAATCAATAAACCGTTTACCATCCAAGTCTGTTACAATGGCTCCTTTTGCTTTTGCTGCTAAACGACGATTCCCATTCCCAACGCCTCTAGCGACATAACGATCGCGTTTTTCTTGAAGTTCTTTTGTTTTTGAACTTTTTACTAAATTTTCTGTCATTCAAAATCATCTCCTTTTCATCATTCTCTGTATGTTCATCTTGCATTATTTTTGATATGATGAAAAGTATCAATTTTCAAATTTTTTAGGTACCAGAGGGTGATCATATGCTAACAATTCGTCTAAATACTTCTAAGAAGAAAGTACCTCTCTATCGTCAAATATATGAACAAATCAAGGCTGAAATTTTACAACATCATTACCTGCCACATCAACAATTGCCATCTAAACGTGACTTGGCTAAAGAATTGAGTGTGAGTGTTAATTCAGTCAATAATGCCTATCAACAGTTATTAGAAGAAGGCTATATTTATTCAAAAGAACGTAGTGGATTTTATATTGAGCATATTGATTCATTCAATCAACAAGTCATTTCAAAGCCGCTTCATCAGGACCTTATTGAAAAGGATGAAAATTCTATGAAACATTGGATATCCTTTTCACATATGGCTACAGATACGACGCAATTCCCATTTGATCGTTGGGTTCATTGTGAACAAAGAGTGATTAAACATTCACGTGAACAAATGAATAATATTAAGCATCCCCAAGGCCTATATTCTGTACGAGAGAGCATTTGCAGACTGATCTCTCTAACCCGAGGTGTAAAATGCTTTCCAGAACAAGTTGTTCTTGGCGCTGGTACACACTTTCTAATGCAAATGTTCATTCGCTTATTACCTGAGAATTCAACATTCTCCATGGAAGATCCAGGGTATAAGCGTATCTATACCTTTCTGAAAAATGAACAAGTTCATGTCAAAACCTTTGGTATTGATGAAAAAGGGGCCTCGATAAATGATATTCGCCGACTTAACCCCAATATCGTGTATATTACCCCTTCTCATCAATTTCCTACTGGTCGATTAATGCCTATTGCAAGGCGCGTCCAGATATTAAATTGGGCGATGGAATCAAATCATCGCTATATACTAGAAGATGATTACGATAGTGAATTTAAGTATGAAAGTGATACAATACCTGCCCTGCAAAGTTTGGATACCTTTGAGAAAGTTATCTACATGGGTTGTTTTTCAAAATCCTTAATGCCTGGACTTCGAGTGAGTTATATGATTCTACCCCAGCATCTCTTATATGTTTTTCGTAAAAAGTATGCCGACTTTTTTCAAAGCTGTAGTGTGTTAACACAATTAACATTGCAAGAATTTATTGATTCTGGAGAATATCAAAAGCATATTAAACGTATGAAACAGCTTTATCAAGAACGAAGAGAAATGCTTATTAAAACCCTAGAAATACATTTTGGTGATCAAATGACGATTGAAGGCGCTAATGCTGGTTTACATTTTCGAATCACGTTTACGACAGGTCGAACGACTGAACACATTTTGAAACGGGCAAAAGAAGAGAAAATAGAACTTTATAGCATGAACCCCTTTTATTTAACGAATACAGAATCAAATCAAGAGACCTCATTTATTCTTGGATTTGCTAAATTACCTAAAGAGCACATTCATGAAGGTGTCAAGCGACTATATCGTGCCATTTACGGTTAGGAATTATCGAAGTAAAAATCGGTCAATGACCATGAAAATATACTTAAAGAGCGTGTTCAAAAAGGCGGCTAAATGAAAAGGGTTAATGGCTAAGTACGCTGGCCATCCTGCAAGAAACGCCAGAACTAGCCCGTCCTGGGCGTCGTAGTATGGGTGGACAGTTTTTTTCTTCATTAGGACCCGCATTCCTCGCGTTGTGGTGGCTTCAGGCGCCAGCGTGAGCGATTTTAGCCAGCGATCCTCTTGTATTTACTACATGAGGACCGGAAAAACGAGCGGGCGACGAGATTCGCAGCTTATCATTTGGTGACTTTTTCAAGCAACCTCATAAAAAAGTACACCGTTTCAATTACGGTGTACTTAGCTAGCTTGGATCATTTTCATCTAATGACACGGTCGTGACTTTTGTATAGTCACCTTTTTTAATTTCTCTTTTGGTTGCTGGTTTTTTTAATTCATCTTCGGTGTCCATACCTTCTGCTATGGTCGGTTGATTCATTTTTTTGTCTTTCATACTTTTTGCCCTCTTTCAATATTATGCTTTACTGAAAGATGGTTAATTATTCGGGTACAATCACTTTATGAAGGAATATGATCGACTTCAAGTTTTTTTATTTCATATAAGCAATAATGCCTTGATCATCATCTAAAACCAATTCCAGAGCAGCTGAATATGGATCAACACCCATTTCAGTGTCTAACCAATAGCGTATCGCTTCAATTAGATTGGACTCAATCAACACGATTTTTCTACCATTTACATAAGTTTCTGCAGAAAATCCATATTCGTCATCATATATAAGTTCAGCTTCGACTGTTTCAGGTCTTACGTCTTTCTTGTTTGCTTGGAACAAACAAATGGCGTTGATAATATCTTGCTCTGTTATTATTTGTTCCCCCACGGGCGATCATCCTCATTTCTACGGTTTCGCTTGCGACCAAAGAAGATGTAACGAATAAGAGCAATGATGGCTACAATCGCTAGTACATTGATTAATAACCCTGCCATCTGGCCAAACGCTCCCATGTTCGCTAGCATACTTCCAAATAGTAATCCAGATAAACCACCAAGGAACATGCCTCTCATAAATCCGCCTTTATTAAACATAGATCCATTTGTGCGTGTTGCGGTCGAGTTATTTCTTTGAGTTTTATTCCTATTAAAGAATGAACCTGAATTATTATTACTTTTAAATGACTTAACTCCTGAGCGATAGCCTTTGGCACTTGCCGTATTTGGCTCAAAGAAGATAAAGGAACTTGCAATAGGTGTAAATACCAATGTTAAAGCAAGAAACGCTGCAGCAATTTTTTTCATCATGAATATTTATCCTCCTCTATTTAGTCACAAGTAATATGACACCTATACATACGGTTAATATAATATAAAGGTTTCAAAAAAATTATTTTTTCACTTTTTGTCTCTTCTTTTCAACTATGAATCCATCAACGTGATTAATATGGCCATGTGATTAATTGACCACAATGAGTTAAGCCACCACCAAACCCATATAGAATAATCTTATCATTTTTCTTAATTTGTCCTGATTTAATACCTTTTTCTAACGCAAGTGGAATAGATGCAAGTGATGTATTTCCGAATTGATCAACACTATATAACGTTTTCTCCATTGGCATATTTAGTCTCTCGCAAATGGCTTCTATCATACGTAAATTAGCACTGTGCGGTATAAACCAGTCAATATCATCAATTGTCAAATTAGCCAAATTTAATAACTCTGTCACTTTTTCTGGAATGGTTTTTAGAGCCCATTTATATACCTCGCGTCCATTTTGCACAAGTTTATCTGTTCCCTTTAATGTTGTCCCGTTCATAGTATTTGACATGGCTGAACGATAGACATGCTCTCCTCCACTTCCATCTGTTCCCATAATCGTTTGAATAAAACTAGGGTGCTCTTCATCAAACTCTAGTAGTGCTGCACCTGCACCATCACCAAACAGAATACAAGTTGTACGATCAGTATAATCGGTAATTTTTGATATTGTTTCTGCTCCAATGACCAATACTTTACGATGTAAACCGCTACTTATCAAGCCATTAGCTACATGAAGCCCGTAAGTAAAGCCAGCGCATGCGGCGCTAAGATCCATCGCACCTGCCGATTTTATTCTAAATGCATCTTGAATTTGTGAAGCTACATTAGGAAAAGAAAAATCTGGTGTCGTCGTACACACTATAATGAGATCGACATCTTCAACAGTAACATGACATTGTCTCATCAACGATTTAACGGCTTCTTTTGCAAGATCACTCGTAAATTGATTTTGATCCGCTATTCTTCTTTCATGAATACCGGTTACACGAACAATCCACTCATCAGACGTATCGACCATCTCTTCTAAATCATGATTAGTTAATATATTGCCCGGGACGTAGGTTCCTAAACCCGCTATTCTCGCTTTTGAGTTCATTTTGATCACCATCCATATTTTATATCTAGACGTTATATCAGTTATTATGACTAGGTACTAATATTATCTATTTATAAAAGGATCTATGTGTTAAGATAGATCCTTTTATACAAAATTATACCAAATTCGAACGTTGGGCTTTTAGAGCTACTTCCAATCGCTGTAAGGCTTCTTTAACAATTTGACGTGGGCAAGCTAAGTTAAACCGAACAAATCCTTCGCCTTCGTCTCCAAACATAGCTCCTTGATTAAAACCGACTTTAGCTTCTTTTAGCATAAACTGCTCAAGTTCTTTTCGATTTAAGCCAAGTTTTCGGCAATCAACCCATGCTAAATAAGTTCCCTCTAGTTCAGACATAGAAAATTCCGGAATATTATTTTTAAAATAGTCTTTGGCGTACTTGTAATTTTCATAAATATAATCAATACAAGCATCAAGCCATTCTTCACCTTCATTATATGCCACTTCGGTCGCCGTCGGACCAAAAGAATTGGGTTGTGACAACTCAAATTTATTCGCTTCTTTTTTAAATTGTGATCTTAATTTAGGATTTGGAATGATAATATTTGAATGCTGCAGACCTGCAATATTAAACGTTTTGCTTGGAGCTGTACATACGATGGTCTTATTTTTTATCTCATCGGATAGACTTGCAAAACAGATGTGCTTCGAACCTACAAATACTAAATCAGCATGAATTTCATCTGCTACAACCAATACGTCATATTTAAGACAAAGATCCGCTAATGCCAAGAGTTCATCTTTTGTCCAAACGCGACCTACAGGATTATGTGGACTGCAAAGAATCATACATTTAACATCGTATTTTTTAAATTTGTCTTCGAGGTCTTCTAAATCCATTTTATATTTACCATCTTCAACTTTTAAAGAATTGGTGACACAAATGCGATCATGATTTTCGATCGCATGTTTAAATGGATGATAGACAGGAGTCTGAATCAAAACATGATCTCCTGGTTCAGTAAAGCCGGAAACAATAAGATTTAGTGCCGTTACAATCCCAGGACTATGACAGATCCACTCTTTCTTGATCTGCCAATCATGTCTTCTTTTCATCCAATTAATCACTGCATTAAAATACGGCTCCGTGTTGTTTGTATAGCCAAATATCCCATGGTCGACCCTTTCTTTTAATGCGTTAACTACTTGCTCTGGTACTCGGAAGTCCATATCTGCCACCCATACCGGTAGCACTTCTTTGCTGCCAAATAATTGTTCAAGTTTGTCCCATTTTGAACTTCCTGTTCCAAACCGGTCAATCACTTCATCAAAATTGTAAACCATTCCATTTCCCCCATTCGTCTCATCGGTGACTGGATTATTTCTTTTACATACTATAACATATATTTTAAAAGAGATGTGGACAGCGAACAGTAAAATGATATACCGTTAATGACTACCCGAATAAATTTTTTAAAAGTTTTAAAAATGATATTTTTAACAAACAAAAGTCAATCGTCTATTATCTGGATTGTAAACAAAAGGCGCCCCATTCAGCGCCTTTTTATTCACCTACTCTTTTTGATAATTCAATTCCCATGTTACTCCATATTTATCCAACACAACACCAAAGGTAGCCCCCCAAAAGGTTTCCTGTAATTCCATTTTTATTTGGCCATCTTTGGCAAGTGCCTCATAGAGAGTACGAATTTCTGATTCACTTTCAAGATCTAAAGCCAGCTGAATTTGACTTCCTTGACTTATATGGCTATTAAAAATATCAGCAAAATATAGGACACAGACGTTATTTATGTGCAATTCAGCGTGGATGTATTTTCCTTCTTGTCCTTTAAACATCTCAATTCCATCAGATAATTGCGTGTTTTTTATTTCTCCACCGAAGATGGAATGATAATACCGGGTAGCTTCTTTGCAATTTTCAATCATGATATGTGGAATAATCCGTTTCATAAGTCCTCCAAATAGTATTAAGTACATAATATGCCTTCCTAAAAAGGAGCATAGCCTACTCAATTTATTATTATACAAAATCATTTCAGTGCCAAACAAATCCACTTAACTAAGTGTATAATTCTCATAGACATCAGATTATTGATCCAGTGCTTTAGAAAAACCTTTCATGATATAAGCCATGTGCACCGCGCAATCTTCAAAGTCTTTTATACGTATGGATTCATTAGGTGCATGGGCTTTCGATTCAACCCAACCAACTCCTGTACTTACAATTGGTAAAGATAGATTTTCACCAAATAGATACATTGGGCCTGTTCCAGCTGAATTAGGCCATAGAACAATGTCTGATTGATAGGCATCTTCTGCCGATTTTTTTACGAGTGATAAAAAAGGATGATCATAATCTGAACGATAGGCTTTTTGGCCATTAATGAGTTCAATTTGAACATCTGTAAATCCTTCCTTATCAAGATGGACTCGAATACAATCCCGAACATGTTCGGGATCTTGACCAAGGACTAAGCGACAATCTAATTTGGCTTTTGCTTGTTTTGGTAAAACTGTTTTAGACCCTTCCCCTGTATAACCACTGTACATTCCACATATCGTCATTGTAGGTTCAAAAACCATGGCTATTCTGGGATCTTTTTCTTTAGACTCTGTAATTAATGGACGTTTCAATCCATAAATTTTAGCTATCGTATCTTTATCAAACGGAAGTGTTTTTACGACCTCTTTTTCCCTTAATGTTGGTTCTGTTATTCCATCAAAAAATCCTTCAACTAAAATTTCGTTCTCTTTATTTTTCATACTCGATAATGCTTGAACAAGACGCCAAGCTGCATTATCTACATAAGCCCCTAAAGAAGAATGCATATCAATATCTTCACCCGTGCAAGTTATCTCAAAGTAAGCCATCCCTTTAATACCCGCATCCATAACAACCCGTTCCTTTTCATCTTTACTTCCAAATTCCCAAATGCAAGCATCTGATTGAAATAGATCCTGATATTTTTGAAGATAGCCTTCAAGACTGGGGCTGCCAACCTCTTCCTCCCCTTCAATCAGAAATTTCACTTGACAGGGAAGACCGCCATCTAAGGACTGCAAGACTCGAATAGCCAATAAACGAGTTAATAAGGATCCCTTGTTATCCGATGTTCCTCTAGCATAAAGAATATCGCCAATTAATGTAGGTTCAAATGGTGGAGTGACCCATTCCTCTAATGGCTCTGGTGGTTGAACATCATAATGATTATAGAATAAGAGAGTTTTAGTAGAATCTGCTTTTTCTCCTGCTTCGAAACAGGCATAAATCACTGGATTTCCTCCGCAATCATCTAGAATTTTTACCTCTCCACCAAGTTCTTCGATCATTTCTTTTACAAAATCCACAGTTTCATGAATAGCTGTATGTTGAGCTGAAATCGTGGGAAAACGTAAATAGGCATATAACTTGTCCAAAGCTTGATCTATCAATTTTTTTGTTTCCTTGCGTATCTTATCCGTCATATGGTCAAATCCCCTTTTACATTATACTTTTTTAGACTTCGACTTAAAAACGATAAATTCCTTTTACTTTTCTTTTTTTCTGTCAATTTATTTTGGCTAACAAAAATATTACTTGACAACCATAAGATTATTGAACATAATATGTAGAAAATAAGATATCGGAATGCATTGATAGGGAATAGTAAATGGCGACCTTGAGAGCAAAAGAGATTGGAATTCACCGGCTGAAAGATTCCATTGTCATCACCCATTGAACCTGCCCCTTGAGCCATTAGGCTAAATAACCTAATCGTCCTCTACGTTACAGAGATGAAAGTGAGCATTAAACAATAATGCTAATCAAGGTGGTACCGCGGGTAAGTCACTCTCCCGTCCTTATAAAGGATGGAAGAGTGACTTTTTTATTTACTTTAATAAAATGCCCTTAGAGACAGAGATTGAAAGGAAACGGAACTGATGAGAAAAAAAAGAATCGTCGTTAAAATCGGTAGTAGTTCACTTACGAACAGTCAAGGTGAAGTTAGTGATTTTAAATTAAAAGATCATACCGATGCAATTAGCCGATTAAAACAAAACGGGCATGACGTTATTATTGTATCGTCTGGTGCTGTTGCCAGTGGGTATAGCGGTCTTGGTTATCCCGCAAGACCCGTGACCATTGCTGGTAAACAAGCTGCAGCTGCCGTTGGTCAAGTTAGACTCTTAAATGCATATGCAACCCAATTTCTGAAACACGACCTTGTTTGCGCTCAGCTTTTGTTAACGAGACAAGATTTTCAAAAACGTGAACAAATGACCCATGCCTATTCTGCATTATCAGAATTACTTAAAAGAAATGTCATTCCTATTATTAATGAAAACGACTCGGTTTCTCTTGAAGAATTAACTTTTGGGGATAATGATATGCTTTCTGCCCTTGTTAGCGGACTCGTGCATGCAGATCTGCTCATCATATTAACAGATATTAATGGTTTGTATGATGACAATCCTCATCACAATCCTAATGCCAAGCGATATAACTTTTTACCAGATATTACGAATGAACTACTTGGGTTTGCTAAAAGTACTTCCCGCTCAAAAGTGGGTACCGGTGGAATGAAATCAAAGTTACTCGCTGCGCAAACAGCCCTTTCACTTGGAGTCCGTACGTTCATTGGGACGGGAGAAGGAGCAAATAAATGTCTTCAAATTCTTCAAGGTCATGGCGATGGCACATATATTGGTGATGAAAATCTAAAACCGTCATTAAAGGTACCAGAACAGTGGATTGCCTTACACTCTCCAGTATCCGGTAATATCGAAATTGATGATGGAGCCGTGAAAGCCCTTCTTGAACAAGGAAAAAGCCTTTTACCAGCGGGAATTAAACACATTAACGGACATTTTTCCGCTGGCGAGGTGATCCAATTATTAGATCGAAATAACCATGTCCTTGGAAAAGGTCAAGTCAATTATTCATCCGATACGTTAAGAGCCATGAAACAGCTTTCAAATCAAGATTCATTAGAATTTATCCCTAAACAGCATCCGGAAGTCATTCATCGAGATAATTGGGTTTCTTATAAAAAATGGACAGATTAAAAAGATGAGGTGTGAAGTGTATGAGTGATTTATTACAAAAAGCCGCACTTGTAAAAAGTGCCGCTAGACAAATGACAAAATTATCAACTGAAGAAAAGAATGATGCGTTGTTGCAAATCGCAGATGCTCTTCAAAATTCGATACCAGAAATTATAAAAGCTAATCTTAAAGATCTTCAACTCGCTGAAGAAAATGGCTCAAATCATTCTTATCTTGACCGTTTAAGATTAACAGAAGAACGCATATCCGATATTTCAAATGCTTTGCGAAAACTCGTAAATTTACCAGATCCAATCGGCGATGTTCTCGAAGAGTGGTCTCATCCAAATCATATGCAAATTAGAAAGGTTCGAGTCCCTCTCGGTGTTGTTGGAATGGTTTATGAAGCAAGACCAAATGTCACTGTTGATGCGACTGGTCTTTGCTTAAAAACCGGGAATGCCGTTTATTTAAGAGGCAGTTCATCAGCTTTAAATACGAATAAGTGCCTCGTTAAAATCATCCAAAACGCTTTGAAAAAAACAGCCATTCCGTCTGATGCCGTTCAATTACTTGAAGATGTAAGTAGAGAGACTGCCACTCAATTTTTCCAACTAAAAAAGTATTTGGATGTTTTGATTCCTAGAGGTAGTGCATCCTTGATACAAGCTGTTTTGAATCAAGCAAGTGTACCTGTCATCGAAACAGGTGCCGGTAATTGCCACCTGTATATTGACGATAGTGCGTCTTTTGACATGGCCGTTTCAATTTCTTTAAATGCCAAAGTACAACGTCCATCTGTCTGTAATTCAGTCGAAACGATTATTATTCATCGATCATGGTTTGATTCATATGGAGAGAGTCTCCTAAAGAAGCTAACCGATGCAAACGTAGAATGCAGACTTGATCAAACGGTTGCTGGATTATACCCTGACTTTCCTGTAGCAACTGAAGAAGACTGGGAAACCGAGTATAACGACTATATTGTCGCTATAAAAATTGTTGAACATTTAGATAAAGCAATTGAACATATTAATCGCTATTCGACGAAGCATTCAGAGGCTATTGTCTCTGAAACTCAAGAACATGTTGATCGCTTCTTTCAAGAAGTTGATGCATCCACTCTTTACCATAATGCCTCTACACGCTTTACAGATGGTGAAGAATTTGGGTTTGGTGCAGAAATTGGCATTAGTACGCAAAAACTCCATGCCCGTGGCCCAATGGGGCTTCCCGTCCTTACGACCATTAAATATCTCGTCAATGGACAGGGGCAAATAAGATAATGATTGTAAAAAGCCATCCAAAAAATTTAAATGATATCTAAAGTATAAACCTTCACTTTAGATATCATTTAAATTAGCTGATGGCTTTTTCTATTACCTAATTGAGGCTTTAATTACTTTTTAAGTTTATAATTTTATAGAGTTGAAAAGGTTTTAATCGGCCTTTTTTTGTAAAATGATCAAAACTTGAAGAAGAGCCAAACACGATTTGTATTTGACTCTTCTTTTTAAAAATGGTTATCTATTTTGTTGACTTGCATTTTTGTTTAATTCACTGTGTTTCCTTGAGTAAATGAAATAAATGACTATTCCAATGATGAACCAAATACCAAACGCTTTCCACGTTACCGATTTCAAATTAAGCATCAGATACCCACAAGAAAGAACGGCTAGTAAAGGTATAACTGGAACGAACGGCACTTTAAAGTTTCTTTTTAAATTAGGTTGTGTATATCTTAAAACAACCACACCAATGGCGACAACGATAAAGGCAAACATTGTACCGATATTCGTTAATTCGGCTAAATGATTAAGTGGCACTAAGCCAGAAAATACTGAGGCCATAATAAAAGTCAAAATAATGGTTAGTGTAGGTGTTTTACGTTTCGGATGAACTTTAGATAGTTTTTTTGGCAATAAACCATCTCGACTAATGGCAAAAAATAATCGTGTTTGACCATACATCATAACAAATAGTACCGTGGTTATACCAATAATAGCACCAAGAGAAACAAAACCAGCCACCCAGTTTTGATCAACGACTTGAAGAGCAAAAGCAACAGGGTTTTTTACATTAAGGTCTGTGTAAGGAACCATCCCTGTTAAAATAGCGGAAACGGCTACATACAAAACTGTACAAATTAATAATGAAGAAATGATTCCAATTGGCATATTTTTTTGTGGATTTTTCACTTCTTCAGCTGCCGAAGACACAGCATCGAAACCGATATACGCTAAAAAGGCTGTTGCTGCGCCATTTAAAACTCCGGAAAAACCAAACGGCATAAATGGGGTCCAATTATCTGGTTTTACAAAGAAAGCCCCGACAACAATGAATAAAAGAACGACGGCTATTTTAACCAATACCATTATATTATTAATTCTCGTCGATTGCTTCACTCCTGCCAATAAAACAAGTGTAATAATTCCAACGATCACAATGGCTAAAACATCCACATAAGTGCCAGTTCCCGGATTATAAGCACTGCTTATGGCTTTTGGAATATGTATTCCAAACCCAGCTAATAATCCTTGAAAGTATCCTGACCAACCGCTAGCAACTACTGAAGAAGCAAGTCCATATTCTAGAATTAAATCCCAACCTAAGATCCATGCTATCACTTCACCAAAAGCAGCATAGCTATACGTATATGCACTACCAGAGACAGGTACGATTGAGGCAAATTCTGCATAACATAATGCCGCAAATACACAGGCTATTCCCGATAATATGAAAGATAATATAATTCCCGGCCCGGAATCCGTCGCAGCCACAATACCTGTTAAAACAAATATTCCTGTACCTATAACTGCGCCTACTCCTAACATCGTTAAATCAAAAGCACCTAACGATTTACTTAATTGTGATTTTCCTTGTCCTTGTTTGATTAAATAAGGTATCGATTTCTTTCTAAATAATTCCACTTTATGACTCCTCACTGCTGTATGAATAGTATGAATTTTTAGGGTACATTAGAATCTTTAACATGCCTATTTTCCCCAATTATTCTCAAAACATAAAGGCTATATAAATTTTTCAAGATCTCTTCAAGGCGCCTTTTTTTGAAAAATTGATCTTTTATATAAAATCTATAAGCAATAATAAAACAACATGAATAGTTAGTATTCTACATAATTCGACACAACATGTAAAGAGAAATTTTAGAATTTAGATTATTTATAAACAAAATGAAGGTCTATTGTAAATACTTAACAATTTATCCCACATTAACGACTAGTAAAGATCCCACCTCAAGGTAATGAGTGTAAACGAGCATTCCTAGGTGGGGGATGAAATAAACCCTACTGATTGAAGTTTCACTTTATAAATGAACAATATTGTTGTAGAAACGGTTAATCATTTTCTTGAGAAACAATAAGGATTAATATAAAAAATTCATAAAATCGTCATTTGCTAATTGAGAATTTTGATTTATAATTAAGAATAAAAAAGGATAATCAGTCCTTATTATGGACTAACTATCCTTTGGTTTATTATCTTAATTAAACACTTAGCTCTCTCTAAACTTTAAATTATTATTTATCATTTACAATAATAAAGGCAACTTTAATTGGACCGTGAACACCAACGACTAGATTCATCTCGATATCGGCACTGTTACTTGGACCTGAAATGAAGTTAATATAGTTAGGTATTGATTTTCCTTCTTTTGCAAACTCGTTAATTTTTCGAGTGGCTTGACTTAAACGAGGAACTATAGAACTCTTTGGGATAATCACAACAGATGTAACCGGCAATAAACTCACTGATCGAGCTTTCTCAGCATCATTCATAAGCATAGCCGTTCCAGATTCTGCTAGGGTTATATCACTAAAAACAAGACCAATATTTGCAGACTGTGCTTTTTCAATGTTTGTTGGTCCCTCATTCAAATCCCAAGTAAATACATTTAATTTATCTAAGGCTTCTGATAGCCCATATTCATCAAAACGATCATCTTTACATGCGACGATGGGACCACCATCATAATCTTGAATGACATTCTGCAATGTATCTGGAAGTTCACTTAGACTAGTCTCATACACTTTTGTATGTAGAGGTTTACAAGATTTCTTAAGAATATCTAAAAGTTCATCTTGAGAATAGGATTGATAAACATCCCATTGAGGTTGAAAATTCCATTCTGGTTTTTTTACCTGTTGAGTTCGCTCTCTGCCTAATTTTGAGGCTATTTTATTAAGAAATGTATCTTGATTTTCAACAGTACCCGGCATCATTCTTCACCCTTTTTTGTTTCCTTTTTATGATTTTTGAACCATTCTCTAAAGTTTTCAGAACTTGGAGCTGGGAAATCTCGACCATGTGTCCATGGTTTCATTGGTCCTGGTCCCTTACTTATTTTCCCATCCTTAACTAAAGGTTTCATTGCTTTTGGAGCTAATTTGGTTGCCATTTTAAATAACGATGGCGAACTTGCTCCTATTCCAAAACCTTTCATAGCAAGTTTTTCACTTAATGGAGCATGACCTTCACCATTAACGATATGCTGACGATGTTTGATCAACAGCTCATGTAAAGGAATTTTCACAGGACAAGCTTCGGTACAAGCCGCGCATAAGCTTGATGCATAGGGTAATTTTCCGTATTCTTCATATCCACCAAGAATGGGTGATAAAACGGCACCAATAGGCCCTGGATAGATTGATCCATAAGCATGCCCACCAATATGACGATAAACTGGACAAACATTCACGCATGCTGCACAACGAATACAGTGCAGTGCACTTTGAAATTCAGTACCTAAGGCATTTGATCGACCCGCATCAACGATCACGAGGTGAAAATCTTTTGGACTATCAACATCTTCTATATTTTCCCCTGGAGTAATACCTGTTACATAGGTTGTTAATTTTTGGCCAACAGAACTTCTACAGAGTAAAGTTACTAATATATCAAGTTCTTCCCATGAAGGTACGATTCTTTCCATCCCCATGACTGTAATTTGTGTTTCAGGGAATGAAGTGACCATATTAGCATTTCCTTCGTTGGTAACAAGTGAGACACTTCCCGTATTCGCAATGGCAAAGTTGCAGCCTGTGACACCCACTTCAGCATCCAAAAATTCTTGCCTAAGCGTTTCTCTTGCAAAAGCTGCAATCTCTTCTGGTTTATCTGAGTTTTTATACCCAACTTTTCGTAGTGCATCTCGCATTTGTCCTCTATTTTTATGTAATGATGGAACCACGATGTGTGATGGACTATCATGATTATCAACTTGAAGAATGTATTCAGCTAGATCTGTTTCTAATACTGTACATCCAATATCTTCAAGTGCTTCATTTAGACTTATTTCTTCTGTTACCATTGACTTTGCTTTAACGACTTTTTTGGCGTTTTTTTGTTTGACAACTTTTTGGATATAATGTTGTGCATCTTCTACCGTTTCAGCGAAATAGACATGGCCACCTTTTGCTGCCCAATTGTCACTTAATTGCTTAAGATAGTAATCAAGATTTTCTAATGTATGACGTCTAATCTCTTCACCTGCACTACGCCATATTTCCCAATCTACCAATGATTTATCATAGATTGTTGCATTTAACTTTCTTCCACGCAAGCCATCTTGTGCAGAAGATACCGCATTTTGCATAAAATCATTGTTTATTCCTTCATCAACACGATCAAAGAAGGGTTGATTCCCTATTTTCATTGGCATGATGAGAGCCTCCCTTTACATGGTGATTTAATATCTCTGCAATATGCTTTACTTCTATTTTCTTTCCTTTTCGATTTATTCGTCCACCAATATTCATGAGACAGCTACAATCGGATCCTATAACCAAATCTGCCTCAGTTTCTTCAATGTGTCTCACCTTTTCATCAACCATTTCTTCTGATATTGGTGACATTTTAACAGAAAAAGTTCCTCCAAAACCGCAACAATCGTAATTGTTAGGAAGCGGTATAACCTCTAAACCTTTGACATGTTTTAATAGTCTAAAAGGCGCTTCTTTTTCACCAAGTAAACGTGACATATGACAAGATGTATGAACGGTTGCTTTTGCTTCGTATTCTGCCCCCAAATCTTCAACACCAAGAACATGAACAATAAATTGGGTGAATTCATATGTCTTGTCAGCCATTGCTTCAGCTTTTAATTTCCAACCTGGCTCATCAACAAACATTTTAGGATATTCACGAAACATAGTCGTACAGGAACCAGATGGACTAACAATATAATCAGCATCTTCAAATGCACGGATCATTTGTTTAGCTGCTTTTTTGGCGTCATTTAGATACCCACTATTAAAAGCCGGTTGTCCGCAACAAATTTGACCTTTTGGAAAATTAACTTCACAACCAAGCCTTTCAAGAATTTCCGTGACATCTTTCCCAACTTTTGCATAGAAAAGTTCTCCTAAACACGTAATGAATAAGGAAACTTTCAATCTAATCACCCTTTCTATAACTCTAGTATTGGATTGTTTTGTACCACAAATATTTAACATCTTTTTATAATCAGGTCATCTGATGACCTGATTATAAAAAGTCATCCAATATACACAATTTATACATATTTTATTCAAAAATCAAGCTTTTAGATTTAAAAGATTAAGATTAAATCAATCTTAATCATTCATGCATATACGTTAATAATGTTTTTTGAACACTGTTTAAATGATACTCCATTAGTGTTTTTGATTCTTCTACATCTTTTCTTTTTATAGCTTCATAAATATTTTGATGCTGTTCAAAGAGCTTTTCAAGCGTTGTTGTTTTTGAAAAAATCCAAATACGTCGCGTTTCTTTCATTGATTTTGAAATAGCTTCCGACACACTTAACATGAGATTCTCCAATAATGGATTATGAGCAGCTCTAGCGATTGCAATGTGAAAATCAATATCCGCTTTCTCACCAATATCTGAACTCTCCATGGTTGAAACTTTCATATTGTTTAAAACTGCTTTAATGGCGTTTAAGTCTTCTTCATTTCGTTTTAAAGCCGCTGATTCTACCGCCCCTAATTCTAATATTTTTCTTACATCCAACAAATCTTCTAAATCCTTTTTCTCCATAAGTAGTAGATTGGTCAGTGATTGTGAAAAGGATTGAGGATTATAATATTTTATAAACGTGCCCTCGCCTTGCTTCATTTCTACAAGTCCCATTGCTCTTAACGCACTAAGAGCCTCCCTTATTGCTGAACGTCCAACTTCAAATTTTTCAGATAATTTCTGAACAGAATCTAATTTATCACCTGGCTTTAATACACCTGTTGAAATCATATTCAACAATTGATCGGCTACTTCTTCATATATCTTCTTGCTCTTAATAATTTTATAGGACACCACATTCACCCTTACATATTATTGTTTATGATCTAATGATAATATCATTATTATAAACCTTATTTTAAGTATTTTTCTATGGACAAACTTCTTTTATTAATTAATTATGGATTTAATACTAGACTGTTGGTTTACAACGAGTTATTTGATAACGATTTGCGCGACTTTCCGTTTTATTGAGCTACTTTCCGTTTTATTGAGCTACTTTCCGTTTTATTGAGCTACTTTCCGTTTTATTGAGCTACTTTCCGTTTTATTGAGCTACTTTCCGTTTTA
>NZ_VDCY01000019.1 GCF_006517395.1 Terrilactibacillus laevilacticus | reverse complement strand
GAATCTGGAACTTATAAAGTAAGCTACGTAACTATTTATGATACATCCGAGAACCAAATATCAGTATGGGATTGGGATGATCCGGATAATAAATTACAGGCTGGTAATTTTTTTGTTTTTACCGAATCAAATCTACCAACCTATAAATCTCTTTCTATTGATAAGAATGTTGTAGAGTCGGGGGATCAAGTGAATATTTCTGTAGATGCCTCTGATGACACGAATTTGAAAGAGGCAACCATTCATTATCTTTCCCCAGTAAACAAAACAAAAGTATCAATTCCACTTCATTACGATGGTACTCGTTTCATTGGGCAAATGCCTGTTGAACAAACGACAGAGGTTGGAAAATGGATTGTTGATTCAATTGAAATTAAAGATACAAACGGAAATGTTACAACTGTGAAAGCGGAAGACAACGATTTAAGTGCAGGTCAATTTAATGTGATCAAATCCGTAGATCCACTGACTAGCCATATTGTTACAAATAACGAGTCTTGGTCGAATAAAACAGTTAATTCTGATGTGTATATCGTACCGGGGGCTGTGTTAACAATTAACAGTAATGTAACAATCAATGGTAATGTTTATGTTTTAGGTGGTTTGAGAAGTTATGGTGGCCTACAAGTTAATGGTATCTTAACGGCAAACAGTATGTATTTTGGTTATTATTATCCATCAGATGGACAAGCCATTTTTACAGGTTCAAATAGTATTTCCAGTATGATTGCGACAAATCGAGTTTTAACAAATGTCCCTTTTAATCTTTACAATACACCTCTTATTTCAAATAATGGAAAGGTGAATCTGAGTGGAGCGACTCTTCCTTTTGTGAATTTAAAAATAAATGGTCAAAACATAGCTTTGAAGAGTAATGGAACCTTCCGTTATAACGATTTTGATATAGGCGATAGTGAGCAGTTGAATGTGGAAATAACTGATATAAGTGGGGGAAAATATACCTATACTTATAAAGTAGCTGAGATCTTCATCGATGATTTTACAAAAGACTCTAAGACGATTACCGGTACAACGCTTGCCAACTCGATAGTGAAAATTCTTCAAGATGGTGTGCTTATTGGTAGTGGAACGTCAAATGAAGATGGAAAATATGAGATTCCAGTTAATAACTTAATCGAAAACAATACGGTAACTTTCAATGTCTATAACACAAACAATGAATTAATTGCTTCGAAGGACATTAAAGTGAAAGATATTACACCACCAGCTAAACCTGTAGTTAATGAAGTATCAGATCAATCTGAAACGGTGACAGGAACTTCCGAAACTAATTCGAAGGTAACTGTAATAAATGGTTCAAGTAAATACACAGGTACAGCAAATGAGAATGGGAAATTTAACATAACCATCCCAAAACAAAAAGCCGGAACGACGTTAACTGTGTATGCGGAAGATGCAAGTGGAAATCGAAGTGCTGAAACTAGCGTAACAGTGAGTGATAAAACGGCGCCAACGAAGCCAAGCGTGAACAGTGTCAGTGATCAAGATACATCTGTTGGCGGTACGGCTGAAGCGGGCGCGAAAGTAATTGTAAAAAAAGGCAGTGAAGTCCTGGAAAGTAGCACAGCGAATGACAACGGCACGTTTAAAGTCACAATAGCGAAACAAAAAGCCGGAACGACGTTAACTGTGTATGCGGAAGATGCGAGCGGAAATAAGAGTGATGAAGTTCAAATTCAAGTGAGCGATAAAACGGCGCCAACGAAGCCAAGCGTGAACAGTGTCAGTGACCAAGATACGTCTGTTGGGGGCACGGCTGAATCAGGCGCGAAAGTAACCGTGAAAAAAGGCAGTGAAGTGCTGGGAAGCAGTACAGCCGTTGAAAATGGCATGTTTAAAGTCACAATTGCGAAACAAAAAGCTGGAACGACGTTAACAGTGTATGCGGAAGATACAAGTGGAAATAAGAGTGACGAAGTTCAAATTCAAGTGAGTGATAAAATGGCGCCAACGAAGCCAAGCGTGAATAGTGTCAGTGATCAAGATACGTCTGTTGGCGGAACGGCTGAATCGGGCGCGAAAATCACAGTGAAAAAAGGCAGTGAAGTGCTGGGAAGTAGCACAGCGAATGACCAAGGTTCCTTTAAAGTCACAATACCAAAACAAAAAGCCGGAACGACGTTAACAGTGTATGCGGAAGATGCGAGTGGAAATAAGAGTGATGAAGTTCAAATTCAAGTGAGTGATAAAACGGCGCCAACGAAGCCAACAATTTATACTATGGGAGATAATCAAACGACCATATCAGGTAAAGCAGAAGTAGGCTCAACAATAACGGTCAAATCAGGGAATTCAGTTATTGGACATGCAACGACGAGCAGTAAAGGCACTTTTACCGTCAAGCTAAAGTCGAAGCACAAAGCTGGAACCACTTTAGTTGCTTATGCGACAGACAAATCGAAAAATCAAAGTTCAGGAACGACATTTAAAGTTGTTGATAAAACCGCACCATCGAAACCAACAATTTATACTATGGGTGATAATCAAACGACCATTTCAGGTAAAGCAGAAGTCGGTTCAATAATAACGATCAAATCAGGAAATTCAGTTATTGGATATACAACGACGAGCAGCAAAGGCACTTTTACCGTCAAGCTAAAGTCGAAGCACAAAGCTGGAACCACTTTAGTTGCTTATGCGACAGACAAATCGAAAAATCAAAGTTCAGGAACGACATTTAAAGTAGTTGATAAAACGGCACCAGGTACGCCTACAATCAATAAAGTAACCTATAAGTCTACAACGGTGACAGGAAAAGCAGAAAAAGGAGCCACTGTATACCTCTATAATGGAAGCAAATATCTTGGCAAAGCAACAGTCAACTCAAAAGGCACATACAGTATCAAAATAAAAAAACAAAAGAAAAATTCCACGCTTAAAGTTTTAGTGAAAGACAAAGCAGGGAATAAAAGTAAATATCGTTCTATCAAAGTGCAATAAATGCCCCCCGCTATTCTCTAAAACAAAATGAGAATAGCGGGGTTTTGTATGTGGTGACTAAATTTTGGATGCCTAGTCACTCCCTGAATTAAAGTGTGGACATCGAAGTATTGGGCTAAAAGTGTATACCGACTAAAAACGGTGGAGTTAGACCGCGTTTTGGAAATTAAACCACATATTTTTAATTCCAAACCTCATAATTAATTTGCTATAAACAATTAGGAACTTCATATAGATTGATCAGGTTGTGAAAACCATTAATTTTTCCCTTATTGACTATTTAGTTTTATGTAATAAGTTGTTTAACCATTTGCGATTCCATTCTCCAGTTGCATATATTTCTTTAATGATAGCGGATTCTTCCTGCTGAATAAGAAGTGTTTGTTCCAATACGGTTAGAGCGTCTTGTTTTGGGACAACAACAACGCCATCATCATCTCCTACAATAATGTCCCCAGGATTAACAGGTACTGTACCGCAGCTTATTGTTGTATTTATTTCACCAGAACCTTCTTTTAATGGACCACGTGGTGTTTTACCCCTTGCATATACAGGCAAATCCATCTCTCTAATGGCAAGTGAATCTCGAATAGGGGAATTTGTAACAATGCCAGCAATCCCTCTAGCCATGGCATAGTGACAGATAAGCTCTCCAACAATGGCATTCTCCCTTCCGCCAAAAGCATCAATGACGATGATATCTCCTGGTTGTGCCATATCTAAAGCTCGGTGAACCATAGCGTTATCAGTAGGATGTATGCGAACTGTAATAGCGCTGCCAACTAGGTGAACACCTGGCTTGTTCATTGATTGAATTGTGAAATCCATGGCTCTAAATCGTCCCATGACATCACTAATATTTGCTGTCGCGAGTGGTACAAATTTGTTTATCAATTCTTTTGGTAATCTTTCGACGTCTTTTATAATATTTGAGCCTAAGACATTCATCTCGTTTAACCTCCCATTTATTGCCCGTTAATATTAGGGTTTAATCGTGCTTAATGGCTATTTTACTATCTACGTATTTTACTAGACGATTACAGGCTTCTTTTAGAATGGTGTCGGTTGCTGCATATGACAATCGTATAAACCCTTCGCCATATTTACCGAACGAGCTTCCAGGAACTACGGCTACACCGGTTTCTTCTAGAATTTCCATGGCTAATTGATTTGATGTCATCCCGCATTTTTCAATATTCACGAAGAGGTAAAAGGCACCTTTCGGATTAGGAATTTCTAAGGCTTTGGATTGGCTAAGCATATGGACGACAAGATTTCTTCTACGATTAAATTCATTTCGCATGAGTTTCACATCAGGAGCAGCTTGCTCTAGTGCAACAACAGCAGCCCTTTGGGTAAATTCAGGTAGACAAGTGACATTATATTGATGTAGCTTAACAAAGCCTTTTAACAGAGGAATAGGTGCATGGATGTACCCGATTCTCCAGCCTGTCATAGCGTAGGCTTTTGAAAAGCCATTAATGGTAATCGTTCTTTCACTCATTCCTGGTAAGGAAGCAATACTAATATGAGTTTGATCATCGTAAATAATTTTTTCATATATTTCATCGGAGATCACAGTCAAGTCGTACTTGATTGCAAGCTGGGCAATTTCCTTTAGGGTATCAAGATCAAGGACCATTCCTGTTGGATTGTTGGGTGAATTTAAGACAAGTAATCGGGTATTTGGTGTAATTTGCTTCTCAAGATCTTCAACAGAAAGGGTAAAGGCATCATTTTTCAAACGAAGAGGTATTGGTATGGGGGTTGCACCAGCTAATTTACAACACGCTTCATAATAAGGCCAACATGGCTGAGGAATAATAGCCTCATCACCTGGATTTAGAATGCCTGTAACTGAAACATATACAGCTTCTGTAGCACCAACCGTAATGAGAACCTCATTTGGTGAAGCAAGAATTTTATTTTCAGATTGTAACTTATGGGCAATGGCTTCTCGTAACTCAGTTAATCCATAATTAGACGTATAATGTGTTTGGTTATTCGAAATAGAATTAATTAAGGTTTGGGTGATCACCTTTGGTGTGGAGAAATCTGGCTCTCCAATAATTAAACTGTAAATATCTAACCCTTTATCGCGTAATTGATTAGTTTTTTCATATACTTTTCGAATGGTTGAGAAACCAACAGTATCTAAACGCCTTGATGTGGTTGACATAAAAATACACTCCTTTAAAGAATTAGTCTTGTCTTCATATAAGTTGGTGCCCATCATAATTAGGTTGAAGACATGAGATAAAAATAAGATAAATAACTTATTTAAAATATTAGTATTCATTAGAATATTTGTAAAATACAAAAAGTAGTATTAAAATATTGATAACTTAGATATTTGAGGTGATAAGTTGAATAAACAGGGTATAGAGGCTTTTTTAGCCATTGTACGAAATAAGAGTTTAACGGATGCAGCGGAATCTCTTTTTTTATCACAATCATCATTAAGTCATCGTCTTGTCCAGCTTGAGAAAGAAGTAGGTGTAGGCTTAATTGAAAGAGGCCGTGGATTAAGAAAAATCACATTGACAGATGCTGGTGAAGAGTTTTTGAAAATAGCTAGAAAATGGGAAGAACTGATGGAAGAGACCGCTCTTATTCAATCGCGTGCTATTTATTTAAGTCTCTCAATTGGAGCTGTAGATAGTGTGCATCGCTATATTTTACCTCCTGTGTATCGCACATTAAGTCAATATCGTGAGAAGGTGAATATTCGAGTAAGAACTCAACAATCTATCGAGCTCCATCAATTATTTGAAATGGGAGAGATAGATGTTGCTTTTACTTTATTAGAACATCCTATACCAAATGCAATTATTGAAGAATTTGTCTCAGAAGAGATGATCATTGTTAGAAAAGAGGAGGGCAGTTCTAAAAATTATGAGAGAATATTAACCATTCGTGATTTAGATTTCTCTAAACAGTTATTTATTGATTGGGGTTCTGCATTTCGTGCATGGCATGAAAACTGGATTAATGAACATACGGATCATCATTATCCGCGCATTCATTTAGATACCGCTCAACTTCTTTTAACCTTCATGACACTACCAGGGCAATGGGCTATTGTCCCGATATCTATGACAAGATCTTTTGAAAAAATGAAAGGTTTCTCAATATACAGATTAGATGATCCTCCCCCTAATCGGATTTGCTATATCATAAAACCACGTTTTCCTAAGAAGCATGTCATAGAAAGTCTAAATATATTAGAATCCTGTTTAGAAAAGGTACATAAAGAAGATCTGAAGAACGTAAAGAGAATGTAATGTTAATATCGAAAACATGAATTTTATTATTCTAATAATTCAATTTTACAAATATTTAATATTGGTGATAAACTTTGAATAGTTAAAAAACTATTAGTTAAAAATGGGGGAGTAAAATGAAAAAAATTCCATTAGGTCTTCAAATTTTTATTGCAGCTATTCTAGGTGTCATTGTTGGAGCCACTAGTAAAACATTAGGTCTTGAATTAAAATTTCTAGGTGATGCATTTATTAAAATGATTCAAATGACCATTGTACCACTTATATTCCCATTAGTTGTTCTCGGCATATCTCAAATGAAATCTGTCAAAAATCTTGGTAGATTAGCAGGGAAAGCCATTCTTTATTTTGAAATTATTACGACCATTATTATCATTTTTTCAATCTTCCTCGCTAATATAACAGGTATAGGAAAAAATGTGAACCTAGATGGTGGTAATACCAAATTAATGGATGGTATTTCTAGGCATATTGATTTTCAAACTTTCTTTTTAGACATTATTCCTAATAATATCTTTACTGCTTTTTCTAATGGTAAACTTCTTCCTATTATCTTCTTTGCTGTATTTGTAGGAATTGCAATGGCATCATTAGGTGCAAAAGTAAAACCTGTTGAAGATGGACTTGAAGCAATCTCAAATATCATGTTTAAAGTATTGAATTATGTAGTTAAATTTTCACCAATTGGTGTTTTTGGATACTTGGCATTTAATACAGCAAATTATGGATTTTCCGGTTTAAAAGCAATTGCTGGTTTAATTGTAGTCACTTATATTGGATTATTAGTTGTCGTCTTTATTTTATTTCCTATAGTTGCAAAAATATATGGTGTAAAATACTTTGAGTTATTAAGAACGATTGGAGATCTCTTGCTAATTGCTTTTACAACAAGAAGTTCCGAAGTGGTATTAGCACCGCTTACACAACGTCTTGAGAAATATGGCGCTCATAATTCAGTAGTGTCGTTTGTTTTGCCTTTAGGCTATTCATTTAACCTTGATGGCGGAACCCTCTATTTAGCACCAGCGATTCTTTTTCTTGCCAATGCGTATGGTCTCGATCTCTCGCTTATACAACAAATCGAAGTTGTCGGTCTAGTCATGCTACTATCTAAAGGAATGGCAGCTGTAGCGTCTGCATCCATAGTCGTCATCATGAGTGCAGCTACAACACTCGGAATACCTTTGGAAGGCATAGCCATGATTATGGCAGTAGATTTTCTTATGGATATGGGCCGCACAACGACAAATGTCATCGGAAATTCTCTTGCTACCATTGCAATGGCGAAATCAGAAAAAAAATTCAGGCTTAAAGATAATGAAATAAACGATAAATCTGTAGCGGTATGATTGAGGAAAAAATTAAAAAATGGTGTCAGGTAGAGCGACCGAGCCTAGGTCGTAACATATAGCGGGTGGGATTCCCGTCGAGTAAGGGTTAGCCACCCACTCGTAGCGAGTTTTGGAGGATAGGAGGCAACTTTTATCTTTAAGCGTAAACAGTTAGATAGTGGGCCGTAAACTACGGTTGAAGGGATTGAGCCTCGAAATACCAAATGAGAGGGCAGATGTTGTTGACAGTCCAGAATGCAATACTTTAACAGACGTAATGGCAAGTTTGTTGAAGCCTCTCCGGGGTCGGTGACCACGGCACGCTAGACATTGATATGTTACGGCAACTCGGGAGATCCTATCGGTCTTCTTACAAGATGTAAGGAGTATGGTGGACAAGCGATACAAAGTGAGAAAACCAAATGCCTGATAGGAAGTCGGAGGGAGACGTAGTACCAATGAAGCAGGGTAACTCCAGTGGAGGGAAGGTACTCCCCCTATCATCATCTTACTAGGGAAACATTATCTGCACACAGAGGTAGGGATTTATAATGGAAACAAAACTATTAAGAATAGCAGAAATAGCGAAATCTCAGCCAAAGTTAAAGTTTACATCATTGGCACATTTGTTAAATGAGGAATCATTAAAACAATGTCATCGTGAGCTTCCTGGTAATAAAGCTACAGGGATAATGGGAGTAACTAAAGCGTTATATAACGAAAATCTAGAGGAAAATATCAAAGACCTCGTTCGTAGAATGAAAACGAATAGTTATCGCCCTAAACCCGTTAGACGGACTTATATTGATAAGCCAGGTTCAAAGAAGAAACGTCCGTTAGGTATTCCAGAATATGAAGATAAGATTGTTCAAAAGGGAATAGCTAAGATTCTTAACTCAATCTATGAAAATGACTTTCTTGACTGTTCGTTCGGTTTTAGACCATATCGTAATTGCCATGATGCATTGAAGATTCTAAACGTTTACATTGAACAAAGATATACAAACTACATCGTAGATGTAGATATTAAGGGTTTCTTTGACAATGTAGACCACAAGTGGATGATGAAATTCTTAGAACATCGAATTAAAGATACAAGCCTTTTAAGAATTATAGCTAGATTCTTAAAAGCGGGATATATGGAGGAAGCTAGAAGATACAAAGAAGATCACGGCACTCCTCAAGGTGGTGTAGCTTCTCCAATTCTAGCGAATGTTTATCTTCACTATGTCTTAGATTTATGGTTCGAACGTAAAGTACGAAAAGAGTGCAAAGGACAGGCTTACATTGTACGTTATGCGGATGACTGTGTGCCACGAAAGCAACTGAAGTGTGCGTAAGCACACAAGGAAGCTATGCTGTACCTAAGATGAGAGTAGGCCTCTCGTAATCGCTATACAGGTAGAGATTGCAAACCACCTTAAGGTGCTATAGTCAAAAGCTATGGTATTGAGCGTTAAGGAAAAGGCAGAGCAGGACTTTGTCAGGTATATATTAAGTAGACGAAAACCATTGAACCGCTGAGGAAGTATCGAAAGCGTAGGGATGTCATCAAAACTGAGGGGGAGTCGTTGACTCAGGATAAGTTCGGAAGAAACCTGTTTACTGTCCGTTCGGTGACCGGTATAAAGGCGGCGTGAACTTAATATAGGCTTGGGTGTGGAACGTGGGAACCTACGACATGGGTGCTAAGGGAGAAATTCAAGTGGAAGCCCCACAAGAATCAGAGTACCAATACCATGTATAGGGGCGGAATAACTCGTAGTAGCTATGAAACTTCCTAACGGAAGCGGAGCAAAGGGGTTGTGTTATTCAGTTTTATTAACAAGTCAACCAGATTATTGGGAGGAGCTTATGAATAAAACAAAGTCGTATACAATATCTAAAAAGATTGTTTATGAAGCCTTTCTAAGAGTAAAAACAAATAGAGGGTCTGCTGGAATTGATGAAGAGTCGTTAAAAGAATTCGAAATGAATCTAAAGGATAATCTCTATAAAATATGGAATAGAATGTCTTCCGGAAGCTATTTTCCTCCAGCGGTCAAAGCTGTAGAGATTCCGAAGAAAACTGGGGGAACTAGGATACTAGGAATCCCAACTGTTGCAGATAGAGTTGCACAAATGGCCGTGAAAATGTACTTTGAACCATCGGTGGAACCTTACTTTCATGAGGATTCATATGGTTATAGACCAAATAAAAGTGCTCATCAAGCATTGGAGATAACCCGCAAAAGATGTTGGAAATACAACTGGGTTCTAGAATTCGATATTAAAGGCTTATTTGACAATATTGATCATGAATTACTAATGAAAGCAGTGGATAAGCACACAAATATTAAATGGGTAAAACTGTATATTGAAAGATGGTTAAAGGCACCTTTTCAAACGAAAGAAGGTGTGAAAGAACGTACTTCTGGAACACCGCAAGGTGGTGTCATAAGTCCTGTTCTTGCAAACCTATTTCTACATTATACATTTGATAAATGGATGGCAATTAACCATCCTAGCAATCCATTTGCAAGGTATGCGGATGACGCCGTCATCCACTGTAAAACAAATGATGAAGCATTGAAGTTGCTTGAATCTCTAAAGAATAGGATGAATGAATGTAAGCTCGAACTACATCCAACCAAAACACGAATTGTGTATTGTAAGGACGATGACAGAAGAGAAAATCACGAAAATATTGCGTTTGATTTTCTAGGGTACACGTTCAGGCCAAGGCGTTCAAGGAATAGATGGGGAAAGCATTTCATAAACTTCACACCTGCAATTAGTAATAAATCTAAGAAATCAATTAGGCAAAAGGTGAGGGATTGGAAGCTACAGCTAAAGGCTGAAAAGGAACTCACGGACCTATCAAATATGTTTAACTCAAAGATTAAGGGATGGATTAATTACTATGGGAAGTTCTATAAATCCGAAATGTATTCTACATTAAGGCATATCAATAAAGCCTTAATTATGTGGGTGCGAAAGAAATATAAAAGGCTCACTCGGCATAAGAAGAGAGCAGAATATTTTCTCGGAAGGATTGCCAAACAAAATTTAAATCTTTTTAAACACTGGGAAATAGGTATTAAACCAACGACTGAATAATGGGAGCCGGATGAGCTGAGAGGTTCACGTCCGGTTCTGTGAGGGACTACTGGGGAGGTTCCAGTGGTCTACTTGCCTTGTGTGCTGCTTTCAATACCAACAAGATGCATATAAATTCTTTGGTGACCTTAAACAAAGGCTGAAGAAGTTTAATCTTGAGATTGCAGAAGACAAAACAAATATTATTCCATTTGGTAAATTCGCAGAGGAAAACTGCAAAAGACGTGGAAAGAATAAACCACCAACTTTTAAGTTTTTGGGCTTTACCCATTACTGCAGTAAGAGCCAAAGTGGTAAGTTTCGTGTTAAAAGGAAAACCGATAACAAGAAAATGAGAGCTAAGCTACATCAAATTAAGATTTGGCTAAAAGAAAACAGAACCAAAAGTGCCGACTTGATTATGGATAGAATACGAAGGTCACTTATAGGGTACTACAATTACTATTGCATTACTGATAATTCACCAACGGTGGATTTGTTTTGTGATTGTATCAGAAAGTTACTCTACAAATGGTTGAATCGAAGAAGCCAAAAGAAGTCCTTTAACTGGGAGAAGTTTGTACTATTTCTAAAGAAGTTTCCACTTCCAAGGCCAAGGGTGAAAGTAAGTATCTACGATCTGAGAAATCACATTACGTATATTCTGTGAAGGGTGATAGGAAGAGCCGTGTGCGGGAAAACCGCTCGCACGGTTCTGAGAGGGGGTGGAGCACAATCTGCCGGAGGCAGAGAGGTTCCATCCTACTCGACCCACCCAAATTTCCTCGAAAGATACTTGTTTTGCGTACTGTCACCACCCGAATTTTGTCGAAAATATGATTGTAGGCACCAACAATGAAGTGTACAATCGTCCTTAATAAAAGATTGATTTCTTAAACAAAAGACATATATTTATTTCAATTGCATAGGATATTATATCGATGTATAAATAAACTTGATATGTAAATACTGTGTTTAACAATTGTCAACATTAGGTATATAGTATATGATTGGTTTAGAATAGAAGATTGTAAATGTGAACGGAGGAGAGCGTATGAATATTAGAGGTTGGTTCGGTTATAATGGATCCATTCCAGATAGTTTGACAAACAATACTCTGGATAAACTCTTAGAACTATACTATACTGCCTTGACTCAATATTTCTCTGCGCCTGAGACAACAAATATCAATCAAATGATTCAACATCTAAGAGATACCAATCTTAATACAGATAGGAAACGTTTCTTAGAGTGGATGATTGAAACTGGTGCTAGTCAATTAAAAGATATTGCTGCCACTGAATTACCATATCACGATCAAATAATTGCAAAGCTTGAATATGACTATTATATTCTTGGAGAAGAGATGGATTTTGATTATCCGGAAGATGTTAGATCTACTCTGATAGGGATTGCTTGTCAGTTACCGGAATACTTTAAAGGATGTATAGAAACTTGCTCAACGCTTTCAATTACTTATCACGATAATTCAAGTGAGAGTGAATGGCTAAGTGATGTTAGCTTGACGGATATTTTAGAAAGTAACGATATATATGACAGGGAATACCTTGATTATGAAAAGCAGGAAATTATATATACGGTGTCGAATAGTGAAGGAGCTAATCAAATTAGCTCTCTTTTTTTTGTTACTTAGGAGGGGGATTTTGTTTATGTCGGTTTATGAAGCATATAAATGTATAGTTAATAGTGTCCAATTAGAGAAAGTAGAATTAGTGTCAATGAACTGTACACAAAAGAAAAAAGAAAGAACAGGGAATGTTTCAGTCTCAGTTCGTTTTAAAAGAAAAGTTGAATTAATAGATGATAAGACTGCTTTAATTTTCTTACATACCAAGGTTGGCGAGGGAAGCTGTCCGTTTGATTTTGAAATTGTATATTCGGGGAAATGTAAGTGTAAGAATGATTCAACAACTTCGACTTTTGAAGAGTATGCTGAAGCTCAAGTGATTCCATT
Source organism: Terrilactibacillus laevilacticus (assembly GCF_006517395.1). Lineage (GTDB taxonomy): Bacteria > Bacillota > Bacilli > Bacillales > Sporolactobacillaceae > Terrilactibacillus > Terrilactibacillus laevilacticus. Next base: position 35,907 of record NZ_VDCY01000019.1, on the reverse strand, counting down.
ATTGCTTCCATATGTTAGAGAATGTATTGCTAGCACTTTAGCTAGGATGGGTTTACCGATATTTACAATACCAACTATAGACGTTTTAAACTCATTTGAAGCAAACGACGCTTCTAAACATATAGAGGATTGATTTTATGACTGAGAATATATCAATTACATTTAAACGTACTGATCATCCTCCCATTTATGCAGAGGAAACAGCTAAGAATATTGCTGATTTCTTTAATATTAAGCAGAACTTAATTGCAGAGTTTTGTTATTTAATTCAAACGTCAAAACGATGGACAATGAATAATCTGTCGATAATGATTAACAAGTGGAAAAAGAACATTTTGAGGCTAATTGATGGCGATGATCTATATAAAATAGTGGATAATGGCTTTAGTCATTGTCAAAATGATCGAGATATACATATTTTAAGAGGTGCCATGTTAGAAGGAGTGTTGATCGGTTGCTCAGGTGGATCAAAAGTATTAGAAAAAGATACATATGGTTGGGGAGCAACAGTACATATTAAAGATGGAAAAAATATAAATCAAGTACAATATAACTGTATTTTGCATAAGAACATAGATTGCAAAAATAGGTCAACGATTGATTTAGGATATTGGAATGGTGAGTGTGGAGATTTCTACGAATGCAAAGTTCAACCAAAATCAATAGGTTGTAAAGAAATTATGTACATGGAATCTTTAAGAGAAATGTTAGAGAGTCACCACATTAAATATAATTTGTACTTTGTCTGTGCTTGTCCCAAAGTTGAAGTTAACATGAGGCTGAGAGATAAAGAGTTAGATAGATATTTTAAAGGCATTGGCGTAGAAGATTTAGAATTAATGGTTAGTGCGTGAGTAATTTTAGGTGCATGTTGAGTTAGTTTTCTGAATTTGCGTCCCTAGTGTAGTAAATAGATAGGAATAAAAAGAAAGACCACCGATTTCATAGTAAAATAAGTTTTGCGTGCCTGTCAGAGCGACCGAGCTTAGGTCGTAACATATAGCGGGTGGGATTCCGATCGAGTAAGAGCTAGCCACTCACTCGTAGCGAGTTTTGGAGGATAGGAGGTAACTTCTATCTTTAAGCGTAAACAGTTAGATAGTGGGCCGTAAACTACGGTTGAATGGATTGAGCCTCGAAATACCGTAAAGGCAGAAAGGTTCTTTCCTACTCGACCCACCCACGATATATATGCTTACTAGTCATATGTGCTTTACTCTTATATCCTAATTCACCAATTAAAGCGCGTGTTCAAATAGGTGGCAAATTGGAAGCAAGAAGATAAAGGCGGAGCTTTTTTGAGACCGGAATGCAGGTTTTTGCTACATGAGGACCAGAAAAACAAGCAGGCGCCGAGATTCGTAGCTTATCATTTGGTGACTTTTTGAACAACCTCTTAAACACTTCGCTTTATTTGTTTTCGCTTTCCCTAGTATGTTCAATTGTAATTATCGAAATTCGTCTTGTAATAAGGATAAGTCTTCATGAAAGATGTTTCTTAATTCATTTCCTAACTTATTTTCTATTTTTAGGACATATAACGTGGCGAATATCATCTTCTACAAAAGTTACCAATGTATTATTTTTTGTTCATTCACTATTAACTATATACAATTCCTTAGGTTTACGTCCCAGTACCTTCCGAATCAAGAGAGAATTGAAGTTACTAGAATTTTACTCGAATCATTTCCAATAAATGTTCCGGCTTCTACATACAGCATGTTTGTCATTTATGCTAAACTATGATTAAAACCAGACATAAAAAGTAGGGACTATCACATGGAGAGGTATTTATTTGCACTAAATCGTGAACTCTTTGATTTACAAGCAATGGAAATGGATGTAGGTTTGATTCATTTTTTTAAACAAATGGATATCGCAGATGATGTATTTGAAATGGAAAATGATAAAGGATTACGCAGGAAATTTTCTATTAATTGGGAAGAAGAGCTCCTCCAAGGGAGAGGAATAAAAGGGTTCTTTGCGCATTATTCTTCTGAATGGTTGACAATTGAATTCACAGAAGACAAGGGAATTACAGTAGTTGCTCCGGATATTCCTCCTTCAGAGCCTCTAGTTTCCGAATATCATAATACAGAACATACAAAAAAAGTAGTTGATTCGATTGTGGGTTTTACGAGCATTCCGGATAAATGGTTTCAGCTATACCAAATTGCTCAACTATTTAAAGTGGGAGCAAAACAAGAGGAGCTTGTTTGTTTGCCTTATGTACGGGAAATTGAACCATTTGAATACCAAACGAATACCGTTAAATCTGTGATTAATCGCTTTAAGGGACGGGTGCTACTAAGCGATGAAGTCGGACTTGGGAAAACCGTGGAAGCTGGGATGACTATGCTGGAGTACATCATGCGTGGATTAGTTCGAAAGATTTTAATACTCGTGCCGTCATCCCTTGTCGGACAATGGGAAAATGAAATGAAAAGGAAGTTTAATCAAGATTTTATACGAGCCGATGATCCTGACTTTAAAAAAATGGGAGACGAGGCTTGGGGGCATTATCCGAAAGTCATCGCCTCGATAGATATGGCCAAACGAAAGAATTATCGGGAAGCCATCACTGCGCAGCAGTTTGACTTAGTGATTGTAGATGAAGCCCACCATTTGAAAAATAGGGCTACACAAAAATGGCAATTTGTTAACGCGATTAATAAGAAATACATCTTTTTGCTGACCGCAACACCTGTTCAGAATCATCTTGAAGAGCTATACAATTTAATCACCCTATTAAAACCAGGACAATTAAGAACATACCGCTATTTTAAAAAGAATTTTGTGGAAAGTCGAGATGGCATTGAAGTAAAAAATGCAGATATACTTAAGAATCTTTTGGCAGATGTGATGATACGCAATAAACGGAGCAATGTCGATGTCACGTTTACGAAAAGATTTGCCCATACAAGAACGGTGATATTATCAGATCAGGAAAAGCAGTTATACGATGATATTAGTACATTTATCCGCAATCATTATAAAGAGCAGCATCCTGTTTTGAATCGCTTTCAACTGAAGAGTCTGCAAGAGCAGATCGGTAGTTCGACAATGGCCATTATCCCTTCGTTAGAAAGGCTTTATGCGAATGAGAAATTATCGTCATTTGATCGAAAGGTAATGAAAAGATTTCTTGACCGGGCAAATACGATTGCTCAAAATGAAACGGAAACCAACGCGAAAGTAGAGGAACTCCTTTCTATTTTGAGGGAATTTGGCGACAAGATGATTATTTTCACTAAGTATGCCACAACACAAGCTTATTTAAGCAGGCTATTAAGAAACCACGGATTACATGTAGCAGAGTTCCACGGTGGATTGCGGCGCAAAGAGAAGGAAGAGCAGGTTGCCTTCTTTAAAGAAAAAGCGGATGTATTAGTGAGTACGGAAGTTGGCGGGGAAGGAAGAAATCTACAGTTTTGTCATGGCATGATTAACTTTGATTTGCCATGGAATCCGATGGCAATTGAGCAGCGGATTGGCCGGATTCATCGTATTGGACAAGAGAAGGATGTATTTGTCTATAATCTCGCTTCCAAAGACACGATTGAATACTATATATTGGACTTATTAGATCGAAAAATTAATATGTTCGAGCTAGTCGTTGGGAAAGTAGATGCGATTCTTGGCGATTTAGAGGAAAAGGAAGATTTCTCGGAATTGGTGATGAACGCCTGGGCGAACGCAGAAACAACAGAAGAGGTTCAGTCTGAGTTGGACCAAATTGGACAAGTTCTGCTGGAAAATAAACAAAAATGGAAAAAACAAAAGGACTTGGACAATGATTTATTTTAGCGGAATCTATAAATTGATAGGAGGATTACGATGCAGCTGCAGCAATTTGTAACCGAAATTATAGACGAGCTTGGCGGATTCGTGGAACCTCTAGAATACGCATTATGCCATGTACTCATACCAGAAAAATATACGGGTTATTTTCAAAATAGATTCGAAATTCGTTTAGCTTTTGATTATGAAGTAGCACAGGAAAATCCAGATGCAGAGTTTGTTACGTTTGGGAGCTATATTCTAGAGCAACTACTTACCATTGTTCAAGAAAAGACACTAAGCACACTGCGTTTTGTTGAAATAGACCGACTGGAAGTAGGGAATCCATTAAAGAAGATAACTGATTTTCTTATGCATGAATCCGGTAAGATCGAGATTATTGAGGAAAAACCCATAATGGGGATATGGGCTGTTTTTCACTATCAATTAACCCATCTAACGGATGAAAAAAATGAAATGTTGGACCAAGTTTGGATTAATGTGTTAGCGGGTAGTATAGATGAAACGATGAAAGATAATCAAAATCGGATGACCTATCAACAGAAATCGCTCTATACCTATCCCATTCCTGTAGAAGTCGACATGACAAAGCTTTTGGAACAAGCAACAAATTATGTGAAACAAAAGGCAGAGCAGCAACACAGTCAATCCCAAAATTCTCATGCATTCGAGAAAGATATAACGAGAATAACAAACTACTATACAGAGCTGCAGAACGAAAATGATAAGCGGGCAAAGCGCATGGGTATAAGTGAAGAGAAAAAAGCAGAAATTAAAGCCAAGTCCACTGCCATCAAACTGGAAAAAGAAAAACAACTACAAGAAATTTATAATAAATATAATGGGCAAATAGAAGTGGATCTTGATAACGGAATTCTCTATTTTATTCCATTACAAGCATTTACAATAGAAATAAAATTTAGAGGAAAAACAAATCAAAGAATGATCTACTTCAATCCAATTATGAAACAATTTTTTGAATAGGTTTGGGTGACGGCTACCACCCAAATATTCCTAAAAAAGCACTTTAAATAACGTCTTTTGAGTAGCTTATTGTATTTAAAGTTGTTGCCCCTTAATTTTCTTTAGTAGCTTCGTAGTTTTTGATAGGTGATAGCAACTCGCCCATCAAAGCATGAATTCGAAAGTGAGATAATACCTTGGTTTCTACTAAGATGAGAGAATAATACCTTTTGCCTCATAAACAGAAAAACACTCATATCGGCTTTTAACGGGTTCGGTTTAGAGGTGCAAAACACCAATTCACAACCGAATTCGCATAACAATTCGCAAATGTTTTAACAAAAAATTAACAACAGGAAATACGGTTGATTTGGTATAAGTAGTTTAGGTTTGAAATAGAAATGAGCTTGGAAAAAGTATTCCAAGCTCCGTTATTATTTATTGCTTCGCTAATTCTTTAACCAAAATTAATATCCCTGAATTTCTTTTATGCTTCTTCCCCCTAAAAAGGCGTGTCCCATTTTCAGTTTTGCAACGGTTTTAAATCCATATTTTTGATAGACTTTTTCTATTTTTTCGTTAATAGGAAACACCCAAAGGTTTTCTAACTCTTTCTTAGCAACTTCTGATTGAATATAATGAATCAATTCACCTATTAATCCTTGCCCCCTGTAAGCCTCCAGAGTTGCAACACTTTCCATCCGTGCCTGATTATCATTGATAAAAATACAAGCTGTTGCACAGGCAATTCCATTGTACCGAAGTAAATAATGTATAAAACTAGGATGATTAAATTCTACCTCAAAAGCCTTTTCCCTAACTGCTTTGCCCCCAAATTCTGTAATACTGCATTCAATATTTAACGCTTCAGAATAATTCTTTTTTGTAACCAATTCAATAGAAATTTCCTTGCGATTTTCCTTTTCCAAAACCTTTTGTTCCCACAATTGAACAGGATTGATTAATTCTTCGAAACCGAAATGATTCGATTTAAGTTTGTCAACCAATTCTTGTTGAGCATCTAAGTTATAAATATAAAATCTAGGTATGATTTTTCTAGAATTATAAAAAGTTTTTACTTCATCAATTATTAACTTTGGATTATCAATAGCATCACTAATGTGAGCGTGATTTGCGTCATAATAATTCGGATGACTTTCATTGTAAAAAATTGCACCCCAGGACGTTTCTATTCGTTTTGCAAAGGTCTCAAGGTATGCAAAATCAAGTGAAAAAACATCTTTTAAATTCATCATATTTTACTCCTATATTTTGATATTTATTAAAGTTTAACATAAATATCCTATAATCCTTTGAAAAAGTCACTCTAATTTAATTGAGTGATTTGAATTGAAAAAAATGTTTCGATTTTTGTGTTTGTGGTGACAGGTACCGCAAAAAGTCAAGATTAATATTTCAGATGATGCTTCAAACATTAGTATTCATTAATTTGAGACTTACGATGATGATTTAATGAATCGGAAGGCTTGGCAATTAGTCTATTCCCATATACAGTCAGTACTGATCCAACAAGTATAATGATAATGCCAATAACAAGATTAGCGGTAAATGTTTCAGATAAAATAAAAAATGCCATGATAGGAGCGAGAGCCGGTTTGATAAAGAAAGGCAGCGATGCCATGGACAGATTCGAACGTTCCATGATGACAAAATAAAGGGCAAAAGCAATGCCTGTATTACCTATTCCTACGAGTAGGAGCACGAGGATATCATGCCAAGCTAGACCATGGATAACAGGAATTTCCTTAAATGATGCTAATGCCGGATGTTGCATGATTTCATTTTTTATAAAAGAAACATGCGTAAGGACGATGAGGACAAGCAATTCCAAACTACCTATAATGCAAGAAAAGGCAGTCATCGTCATGCCATTGATTCCTTTATACATGGCCGCCCATTTGGAAACGAAGCTGTATAGTCCGAATACCATAGCACCTAGAATTGCAAAAGTAATGCCGGCAGGGTCGGTTAAGTTTATTGGATTCACGATAACGATAAGACCAATAACCGAAAGAATCATTGATATGATTAGAGATCTTGATAATTTTTCTTTTAAAAATAGGGAGGAAAGAATCAAGGCGAAAATGGGATTGCTGCTAAATAAAACGGCCACTGTCGATGCTTTGGTATAATCCACCCCTAATTGATAAAACGTCATACTAACCACGACAAGAATTAATCCATTTAAGGCGAAAATACCCCAATGTCTGGCTTTTAAAGATAAACCTCGTTTCTTCAACGACCAGATTGTGAAGGGTAATAAAATGAGCCCACCAACGAGAAACCGGAGAAAGGTCAACTGAATCGAATTAAATGAAGCCCCTGCAATTTTGAGATTGATCTCCATTGAACTAATTAGGACACTGCATATCACTATATAAATAATGTTTTTCTTCATAATTAAATCTCCTCACTTAAATTTCCTATTAAAACCATATTATGATATATTGGATTATAAGCAAAATACATATTTTTATAAGAGGAGATAACTAAATGGTTATGAATATGAATAACTTGTATATATTCATTAAAGTAGCAGAAACCATGAATATTACGAACGCTTCTAAAGAACTTTTCATTTCGCAACCAGCTGTTAGTAAAGCATTGAAGAATTTAGAGGATATGCTTCATGTCAGGCTCTTCATTAGGGATAAGAAACAGGGGCTTATGCTTACCGATGTGGGAAAAGACATTCTCAAATTGGCTAGACAAATGCAATCCATCGAAGATAAAATTTATCAAATCGCCGATTATGAGAATAATTTAATCGGAAGTACAGTTAAAATAGGCTCTGTGCCCACAGTAACCGCCAATATATTGCCTAAGGTTCTTGCAACATTTCGTTTGCAGTATCCCCATGTTCAAATTAAATTAGTGGAAGGCTCGTCCAATCAAATTAAAGAATGGGTCGAGGATCGCGTCGTCGATATGGGCATTGTTGCCGCGCCATTTGATTCTTTTGAATCTGAAGCTCTTTATACAGATCATATCGTCGCAGTTGTTCCGGAAGATCATCGATTGAGCGAGGAAAATAAGATTAATTTACGAGAGAATCAGCATGAACTAATCTTTTGTAAAAGCGGACAAGAAATTACATTAGATAAACTATATGAAAAAAGTCATTGCGATTTAAAGAACAATTTAATCGTGCAAAATACGGAAACCCTCGTACGTATGGTTGAAAATAAATTGGGCATCGGTATTATTTCAATATTTTCACTTGCTTCGCAGCCGCATAACTTGGTTGTCAAGGCCATTCATCCACCTATTGATGTCGATGTTAGAATGATCACCCACTCATTTGAAGAGACGACCCCAGCAACCAAAGCCTTCATTAAAGCAATGAGTCAATGTACGTCTGAAATATTTGATTCTACTGCCACCGCCCAGATTTTGTCGAAAATTATTTATATCAAAAAGACATTAGCGTTGCATTAAATTAAATTCTTTGTGTCAATTGTTTTTTTGGAAGAAATCATTTTATGATTGAATATTCAGATACATATTTTATACACTGAATAAAAAAAGGAAAGCAAGGATATAAGAGGTAGATCTGATCCATAATTTGTAAACTATTTCTTTTTTCCATTTTATAAGAACAATGGGTCGTACACTAAGTCGTTTAAATGGCTCACCTCACCTTCGTTAAACTGCTGCTCGATCAGGAGAAATTCGTTCTCCCAGTCATATTTTCTACGTCCTTTTGACGTTCGAGTTGGGGATCTGAATAGTGATCGAACAAAAGTATCAAACCCTTGAAATAAAAGGTTTTTCAATGTGTCGTTTACTTCGAGTAGAGGGCCCTTATAACCCACTTTCTGTTGAAGTAAAACGTGTAGACAGTATGTGATGAGTGCGATCCATATTTGATTATAAACGGCATGTTGACTCTGTCCATAAAAGGTTTTGATCTTTAAGTGTTGCTTCATCCATTTGAAAAACGTTTCAATCTTCCACCGATAACGGTAAAGGTCGCCAATCTCTTTAGCTGATAAATCAAAGCAGTTGGTTATGATCGTGACGAGATTTCCTTCGATATCCTTTGTTTCAATCAGTCGTAAAGGTTGTGTCATTTTCGTTCCTGTTATTTCTTTTCCGAGATAGACGTCTTGGTCTTTAAAAATGTGTTGGGATGGATCAGGAACTTGTTCAGAAAGCACCTCAATTTGAGCGTTTTTCTTCACACGTGTAATAAAACGACCCTTTTCATGGCATAAGCGCTCAAACTGTTTATAGTCCGTATAACCACGATCAAACAAATAAATCGCATCAGGATCGATTTCAATCAATGCATTCATCTGTGTTCGATCAGCGTGTGTAGCAGGTAACAGTACGGCTTTGTCAGGAGCAGTGATCTCTTTCGTCACAACGACACGAAGGTGAAGGCGAATGCCAGCTTTTGTTTTTCTGAACCTCGCCCAAGGATACTGGCTCAAACTCATGCTCATGGTTGAAGAATCAATCACGTGCAGACGACCGATATCACGGACAAGTGGCTTATTCTTCATTTGAGCTTGAATTTTAAAGACCAAATGGTGAAAGATTTTTTCAAATAACTTCGGTGACAATTGCCCAAGCTTTCTTGACAGTTGGGATGTACTTATCGCCTCAAACTGTATGTGAGTTTGGAGTTCCTTCGTGTCTCTAAGCTTTTTGGATAATCGCGTTAAGCTTTTCGTTTCATTCAATTGCGCAATGATTAAGAGTTGAAGGAACTTATAAGCTGTCAATTTCTTAACATATTTGTCAAGATCAATCACGTTAATTAGCTTGGAAAAAGTTTTTTTATTAATTGCATCAAATAGTTCATTAATTGTAGGTTTTATGTTATTCTTGTCCATGAGATATTCCTTATATATTAGGATTTGGACAGAACTACCAAACCTAATTATAAGGATTTTTTTATGCCTTGAAAACACGTTTTTCCACAAAACTACTTGACAATCAAAGATAATGTTTGTGCAAAGCTAATGTCAAAAAGAGTAAATAGCCCCATACACGTGATGATGGTATGGGGCTTTGTTTACGACATTTTATCCTTCGGAAATGTCTGGACAATCGTGTTCGGCAGCTGCTGAAATAGTCTTATGGGCCTTTCACCACCCGAATTTATAGTATGTTTTTAGATTATGGTATAATTCTTTAAATTGGTTCATTTTTCTATTTTACATAACTGGGGGATAAGAGTATGAAGAAAAAGATAGGTAATACTATCGTAACTTTGTTTATAATCTTATTATTAATCATTATCGGACTATTATGGTTCCAAAAATATACAACTGGTGATATTAAAGAACGGGAAAAAATTCTTTCTGCAACTATGTGGGAGTTACAAAAAGAAGGATATTCTCAGAAAGATATTTTTAAAATTAGAGTAGATTATAATTGGGAGAAGGGTGGAAGGTTACCTTATCAAGTTATGGTAATTTTCAAAAAGGATAAAGCAAATTACATTGATTATGGATGGAATGATGTAAATCAAAAATATATAGAAAAATATAGTAGTGAAGCATCGGAATACAACAAAGATGGCACTTTGTATCACCAAAAGTAGTTATTTAGCCCTCTTCCAAATGGTTGAGGGCATAATATTATTGATTAGTTTACTGAAGATCCACTGATTGTTAATAGGCAAATTAAGACTGGCTTAATAAATATAAAACGCAGAATATGGCGAAAAGCTCTTTTTTGAACAGCTCAGGCTATAAGCTATCTGAAATAGTATAGAACAAATCATAAAATAGAGACTTGATTATGAGGATTGACATGAATAATGCTTAATGATAAGTCTTATTTCACTTGTAATACAACCAAGTGGTAGTATTAGAGTATTAAAGACAATAGCAATGTAAGGACTAGGCATATTAAATATTTATCTAAAAATTAAAATAACATTATCTATAGTCCAGATCAAATTACTTGCTCTCCAAAAAAATGTAAAATGTGAATGGTGTTATATTGAGAAGAAACTAGATCAGAGATAAGAAAAAAGGGGCTCGGTATTTCATGGTCAGAATAAAGGAGATAATGTGTTTGTGGTGACAGGTACCGCGAAAAGACATTTTCAACAATTATGTCCATATTGGAAGGACTAGTTATCACCAGAGTTTTATCGAGAAAAAGGTGTTTGTCACCACCCAAATTTCCTCGAAAGATACTTCCATTCTCCCTAATAAGATAAGTTATTTTGCCCGGATTTTTTTATTCTTGATAACTCTAGGGAAATGAGTATAATGTTTTGACAGTGAGTAATCATTGTTTAAATATTCCCAATATATTTTCCATGCCTGTTTTTTATCAACTATTTTATTAAACCATTCAATAGCATAACTCTTCTCTATATCTAATGAATAACCAAATTTTATATAATCCTCAAATAATTTTAACTTTACTTTGGTTAATTTATGGTTCTCTCTGAATGTGAGTTTATAAAGAAAATCATGATAGTCTTTTAATATTGAATTTTGACAAATCGCATTAACAAGGCCTTGTTTTCTATATTTAATAGCTAATTCTTTGTAATGATCAGGAACCCTCGTATCAACGATAAATTTCTGGATATCTTTCTCTGAACAATTAATTTCTTCGGCCATTTTTTTAACGTTCTCATTCGTCTTTTTGAGTGCATACATAATATACTCGTAATTAACCATGAAATATACTTTTTCTTTAAAACATGATCGCAAAAAAGTGAAACACCACTCAAGTTCGGAGATATTATTGTTGATAACAAAACAAGGGACTTTTTTATTAGGAGAAAGAACCTTTAATGAGTTGTATGCATTAATACCTTGTATCAGTAAGAGTTCATTAGCTGAATTCCGATACAAACGCATTAAAGGACCATCCGTATTTATTGCCAAACGGTAGTCTTTCTTTGCTGTCTTATCTAAAGGAAGGTAATGATGGAGAACCTTGATATCATTAGCTGCAAACCATTCGGACACCTTCATCAACTCCGATCTTCCTTATTGATAAAGGATATGAGATGAGTAGATCGTCCTATACACGAAATAATACTAAAATATTAGAGTTGGTGTCGAACAAATATGACTAAGATAAAAAGGGAAGGAGATAATTTATAGATTTTTTCAAGTAGAGGAGAATATCGATTTATGTCGAAGTATTAATTAAATGTTAGACATAGAATTATAGAGGATGTGGTTAAAATCGCTTATGCATTCATCTGATATAAAACTGCTTGAAAACAAAGATAATTTATTTAGATGTACTCTTTGTGAAGTCCTATTATTGACTATCATCATATTATTCCAGTTCCAATATAAATTAAAAGAGGTGAGATGATGGAAAGAGAGATGGAGATTACAGCATTTGTGGAAAAATTGGCGAGAATAAAGACAAACGAGTTAACATTTAATCAATATGCCTATGATCACACATTGGGAGAAACGACTCGCAACAATCTAAATCTTTATCTAAGAGTCATGAAAGACTTAGATTGTCATACTCTTTTGGTCGGTGAAGCGCCAGGATATAGAGGTTGTAGGTGGTCCGGAGTTCCATTTACAAGTGAATATATTTTAAATCAGCAGCACCAGCTATTTGGTACGCAGCAGAATCATACTCCTTTATATGCTCATACTTCACTACAGAAGGAAGCCAGTGCTACAATTGTCTGGCAAGCATTCCAAGACTTCGGTGTGTTTCCATTAATGTGGAATGCCTATCCTTTTCATCCTCATAAACTAGGCAATTATGAATCGAATCGAAAGCCAACTCGGAAAGAATTGATGATGGGAAAAGAATTTTTATTAGATCTTCTCGAATTATTTTCTATTGATCAAGTGGTTGCTATTGGAAACTGCGCTAAAGAATCATTAGATTTACTACAAATTGAAAGTACCAAGATTCGTCATCCATCGAATGGAGGGAAGGGTGAATTTAGAGAGGGAATTAGGCATCTATGTACGGGTGTTTAATATTGGAATTAGCAACATGAAGAATATGTCAAAAGACACCACCCGTTAATTATAAAACTAACGCCAAGCCAGTACTCTTTTTCATACACTGACTTGGCGTTTCCTTTTAAGACACTTTATCCTTTGGCAAGGTCTGGACAATCGCGTTCGGCAGCTGCTGAATGGAACGGTTGAGTTCATCAAGTTTTCCTTCGATCCGATAAAGCAAATAAAGAGTAACCATGATGGGGAAACCAACATCCTTTGCCATAGCGATCCATTGATCCATCATTTTAGCCTCCTTATCGGTTAAATATAATAAAAGAGGGGACCGCAAACCCCTCGTTTTGGCTTAGCTTAAGACAATATCCGTGACATTACGCTCAATGATTTTAGCTCCTTTCACTTTGACATAATCGCCTCCTGTCGAGTTGAAAATGTTTTGCGATAGAATCGTAGTTTGTGCAGCTTGAATAGCTGCTGGATTTACAGGTTCAAACGGGTTGTCTAAAGAAACGGTTGCCGTGCCGCCTTGGGCATTTTCAAATTGAAGTTGAAGTGTTTTCATGATTTTCACCTCCTTTTAATAAGAAAATTAGTTTTACTCATGGATTTGGAAGACATCCGTACGCTCGATGTCGATTAACGGGAGCGTTTGGAGTGGAGCGAGAGCTTGTGCCACAGCATAAACCGCATCTTGAGAAGCCGTTGCCTTAACATTTCGAAAGCTCTTCTTTTTCAAGATTTGCTTTCCTTTCTCGTCCAGTCCACCATCAAGGGCTAAGGAAAGAGCGGATGATAATGTATTTGCACTTGCCATGTTGATCACCTCCTTCACTCTATAAATCGCAGGTAGTAGATAGAAATGGTGAGTGAAAGGAGAAGTTGGTGACAGGCACCGCGAAAAGACATTCCCACTATAACAGTCCACCTCATATGGACACTGTAAATTAATTCCTATATAATGTAGGCACCGCACTTTGTTCAATTAGATAGGATTGTACGGCGACTGCACCAATTTGAATGCCTTTAGAACTCATTGTGAAGATCCTATAGAATATGGGTTTTAATATTAACACCTTATTTCACGTCATGTGAAAAATCATGAATAAGGTTAAAATTATAAAAGCTGGAATCTTAAAACAAGATATAAATTAGTCAATATGTTAAAATGTACCTGTAGGAACAAATATATATAATCTTTTTTAGAAGTAGGGTAAAAGCTTAATAATCTTTTAAACTATCATTATTGAAAAGAGGTATTTGTTATGAGTAAAGTAGCAGTTGTTACAGGTTCCGCTGGAGGATTAGGAAGAGGCATCGCTGAAAAATTATGTAGCAATGGGTTTAGCGTTGTTCTTCATGATATTAACGAAGATTTATTAAATAAGACGGTAGAAGAACTAAAAGGGAAAAACTTTGACGTAATCGGTGTAAAAGGAGACGTCTCTAAGCGTGAAGATCAATTTAATTTAGTTAAAGAAGCTGTTGATAAATTTGGTCATTTAGATGTTTTCGTCAATAATGCGGGTATTGACGCTGTAACGCCATTTTTACTAATTAAAGAAGACGAGTTGAATAGATTATTTAGAATTAATGTGAATGGTGTCGTGTTTGGTACACAAGCGGCAGCCGAACAATTTATTAGACAAAATACCAAAGGTAAAATCATTAATGCATGTAGTATTGCAGGACATGAAGCCTATGCTATGCTTGGTACATATTCCGCAACGAAACATGCCGTTCGATCTTTCACACATTCAGCTGCAAAAGAATTAGCAAAACATCAAATTACTGTTAATGCTTATTGCCCAGGTATTGCAAAAACAAAAATGTGGGATCGAATTGATGAAGAGATGGTTAAATATAGTGATGATTTAAAACCAGGGGAAGCATTCGAAAAATTCTCCTCAGAAATTGCATTACAAAGATATCAAACACCCGAAGATGTGGCTAATCTCGTAGACTTCTTAGCATCAGATGCTTCTGATTACATTACAGGTCAAGCGATCTTGACTGATGGTGGGCTTGTGTATAGATAGGGGTGCCAGTCTCACCCGAATTATGAACCCCGCTATTCTCAAAAACACAATGGGAATAGCGGGGTTTTTGTGTAGGTGAATATGTGGGTGACAGTCACTGCAAAAAGAAAAAGAGAGGGGATTTACTGATACATCATGAAACTGCTATTGGAAAAATAAATAAAAATGACAGACGAAGAATCAGTCCTCTGTAACGAGTTACACTGTTGAGGACTGACTGATTGTATCTGATGATGTGGTTAAATATTCCGGAATACACTTTCTAAATCATGATAGCCTTTTAAATCTTCTTTTTGGGGATCATCGGTTTCAACTGTCCATTCATTTTGTACCGGCCTTAAACCACCTTTTCCATTTTTCGAGTAAGAGGAATGGATATGGTAGGTCTTTCCATTTTTATTAACCGTGAAGCCGATATAATATCGATCATCTTGACCTTCTTCTTCAAAAATGCCGATATTATCAATATCATACTTATCGATATAGGATTGAAAAGATTGTTGTAATTCATTAATAATTTGTTCCCGAGATAAGAATTCCATTTTGATACCTCTTTCCTGAATACAACCAATATTCATATGTAATAATTCTTAGCGAATATTTCATAAAAAAATTTAATGAATTTTTTGTTCGATTATTGTATTAGTACGTGTTCAAAAAGGTGACAAACGAAAAGGGTTACTGGCTAAGTACGCTGGCATCCTGCAAGAAACGCCAGTTACTTGCCCGTCCTGGGCGTCGGAAGATAAGAGCGGCGCTGTTCCTTAGGACCAGCATTCCACATGATGTGTTAGCCTTAGCGCCAGCGTGGGCGATTTTAGCCAGCGATCCACTTGTATCCACTACTTGAGGACCAGAAAAACGAGCGGGCGCCGAGGATTCGCAGCTTATCTCTGGTGATTTTTTGAACAACCTCTATTAAGGATTTGTTGCCCACAGTCCAGCGGTCTTTACGAATACTCTTGGATGCAGTTTTAACCCCGCTACAATCATTTCTGCAATATCCTCCGGCTGCATTGCATTTTCAGGATTACCAGAAATAAGATTACTTTCAAATGCTAAGTCAGTAGCAACCGTACTTGGGGTGAAAGCCGTAATTCGGATATTATGCTTTCGTACCTCCATCATGAGTGATTCTGTCAGACCTAATACAGCAAACTTAGATGCGCTGTAAGCACTTGTTACTGGGGCACCTTTTTGGCCGGCAGTGGAGGAGATATTGACGATATCACCTGACTTTCTTTCAATCATGTCAGGTAATACGATCCTGGTCACATTGTATACGCCCATTAAATTCACGCGAATAATTTTCTCCCATTCTTCTGGAGTTAAATCGAGAAAACCGCCAAATTTAGCTATCCCTGCATTATTGATTAAGATATCAATTGATCCAAGGTCTGATTTTATATGTTCCACCGCATGTTGAACAGATGTCAGATCTGCGACATCCGCTGATGCTGCCGAAATTTTCACGTTATATGCCTCAAGTTCTGCTGTCACTTTTTCAAGATTGGCCATATTTAATCCGATTAATCCTAGATTGACGCCTTCTTTAGCTAAACTGATTGCGGTAGAACGCCCGATTCCTCTGCCAGCACCTGTAATTAATGCATTTTTTCCACTTAACGAGATCATGCCACCATTCCTTAATTTAGATTCATTCACAAATATAAATATTTACTAAAACCTTGTTAAATATTCCTGTGTGGGTGACAGGCACCGCAAAAGGACATTGTTAATGCAATTGTCCATTTCACGAAGACAGTGTGAAAGTTAGAAATGTACTCTAATGAAGCAACGTCACATGTAAACAAGTCAAAGGAAATAAGATAGACTAATTGCTGCTGCGGGAGCCTGATGGCTGAAGCGATAATTAGCGGTACTGCAACGGCCCCCATACATATGTTGTCTTTTGGTTCATAACAAACATCAAACCAATAGTTACTTTATTCCCTTAAATAAACTAATACTTTTTCAAATTACTCCAGATAATCTATACTTCTCCAATAGAATGTGCTTTTTGCATATCAGTAGGGCGGAGGTATATGATCGTTTCTCGCGATTTCGGTATTAGATTAATTGAGTAGGTCAAGGGGGAAAATGAATGAATTCCCTTTATTTGAAAAGCGCTCAAACTGTAATTGTCTATTTCCGTTGAATCTTCATCGGAACGGGTAGTATTGACACTATACAGGTACGCAGGACATTTCTCTGGGAATTCCTATTAGTCACATAATCTTGTGGTACTGTCACCACCAAATTAAGACCAATTATGATATTTTATTAGTCTTTAAAAAGCTTATAATGCTTTCATCCGTTTCATCAGATGAATTCCCAAGCCAAATTAAATGACCCCATGAGTCAAGTATACATATCTCTGAAGAAGGAATGTTATCTTGGGCAAAATAGGCATGTTCTAAAGGCACAGAAGCATCATTCTTACTATGCATAATAAGAGTTGGACAAGTAACCGTTTGTACATCTTCAATAGTTAACTCATTTACTTGTTTTAAATCTATAAAGAATCCAAAACTTGACCGTTGGCGATTATTCATTTTTCTAATAGCTTCAACATCACCTTCATTAATTTTAGCTTTTGCTTCACTATACTTCAGTTTACTGAATGAAGGGAACATTTGTTTAAAGATAAATCGTGGGAAAATGTTGTTCATGGTAGATATTAAACCCCATGTAAATTTTTCAGTTTCTGGGCGAAACAAAATCTTTGCAGCTTTGTATTCTTTATCACTCGATGTTAACCATTTTTTCGTAACAGCCGATTGCAATGTAAGTGTACAAACTTGCTCGGGATACTTTGATGCAAAATATATTCCACTTGGACCACCAGCAGAGATTGCAAGTAAGTGGGTTTTTTTAATATTTAGATGATTAAGCAATTTAGAATAATATTTGCACGCTTTTGATAGACTTTCTCCAACTTCTTTAGATGTCCCACCATATCCAGGTCTTGAAGGGGTGATGAGTGAGAAACCATTCTCCAATAAAGCTTTATATCCAAATTCTTCCTTACAGTTTGAATGTCCCCCATGCAAGACAAATATAGGTTCTCCATCACCAACGATGGAATATTCTATTGAAATACCTTCTGATGAAAATGTCTCGAATCTTCTATCCATAAGCTATCCCCCATCTATTATTCTACCGGTGACAGGCACCGCAAAAAGACATTTCTAACGAAAATGTCCACACCATATGGACATGACTTCAACGGTCACAGAACTTACAATTACGAATGAACCCCGCCATTTTCTAAAGCAATGAGAATAGCGGGGTTTTTCTTAGATTTATAGCTTCGATACCAAAAAATGTCTATAATTAATTTCTACCATAAAAGCTTATGGCTTTTATTTTATTAAAATTGCTATCATATTGATAGTTGTCAAACGTCAATTTCAAAGAAGAATTTTCATTTGTTTCATAATAGAGTGATCCTCTGACACTATCTCCTGGATGGATGTTTCCACTAATGGATTCATCATGATATAAAGGATAGTATTCATCTTGGCTAATATTATTTTTATATAGATCAAAGTCAGTTGTGTCTATATAATGGGCTTCTTTACCAATGTTAGTGACAGATACTTTGAATTCAACGACATTATTAACATCTGAGAAATCATCCTCAAATGCATAATATGGATCCAAGTTTATTGGATAAGACACAGTTACTTTAAGATCACCAATTCTAGCTGTATCACCAAAATGATATGTTGTCTTTTGTGGCACCTTAACCTTTGTTGATGAGAGATTGTCACTGTATACGTACCCATTTTTTCCTTTGTAGTTAACTTTATAGAGTTTATCTGATAAAGGACTTGTTGTCGTTAGTTTTGTGTTTATAGGAATGGAGGTCATTTTTTTCTTGTGAGTACTTGTATTATTATAAAGATTGGCTGTTTTTTTGACATACCGAGTCACATATGTTGGCTTAGTTGATAAATTAGCTTTATATACATAACCTGTTTTACCGGAGTATGTTACTTTATACATACTGCTCGTTTTACTTGAATAAGTGGATAATCTCACATTAATAGAGATCGTTTTCAATTTCTTCTTTGAACTCTTAGTTGAACTATACAAATTTGACGTTTTATGAACATAATAATAATGTTTTGTAGCAGCTTTGGAGTGGTTACTGAAAGAAAAGAATGAAACAGAACCTACTAAAATTAATACTAATGATAAAGAAAGACATCTCCTAAATAATGTTTTCACGTTAAAATCCCCTCTTAGTGTTTTTTTATTTTATGTAAACCCCAATAGGCAAACATCGGTTGCTAATTTATTATACATTGGTGTGGCGGTGTCTGTCACCGTGGGTGACAGGCACCGCAAAAGGACATTGTTAATGCAATTGTCCATTCTATATAGACAGTGTGAAAGTCAGAATGCAATCGACTGTCATCACTCGAAAATTAAAAATAAAAAAGGCTTGTAAAGCGCTTACATAGGGTTTATAATTTCACTAAACCGGTTTATTAAAAGATAAAGGTGAGGTGATTTATCTATGGCTCAAGTAGTTATCCCATTAAATGCCTTTTCTGATGAAAAGGGTTTGAAAAAAGATATTGACTTTTACATCACCATCATTGCCAATTCCAATGCAAACGGAATAGAAATTAGAAAAGAACTCTTAAACTCCTCCTCTATAACACATGACTTACAGAAAATCCATCACACACTCAAAAATCATCATCTGTTGACCGTTTATTCTGCGCCAATTCCATTATGGAAAGAAAACTATTCTTTAAATGAAGAAGGGGCTCAGACCGCGATGGAAGAGGCGAAGCAGATTGAAGCAAAATGGCTTAAGCTTCCTTTAGGCCACTTTGATGTTCAAAAATCAAATTTGAAACCCCTTACAAATCTTCTTGATCAGTATCCAACCGTTCGATTGCTTATTGAAAATGATCAAACAAGAGAAGGTGGCAGAATCAATCCGTTATTTCAATTTTTTCAGCAAGCAGAAAAGCAAAGCGTGCCCGTTCACATGACGTTTGATGTCGGTAACTGGGTGTACACGAATGAGAATGCCTGTGACGCCGCCGCCCTACTTAGCCCATACGTTTCGTATTATCATGTCAAACACGTCATTCCACAAAATCATCGACTACTGACGGTTCCGATCAATGACGGGAACAAAGAACTTTGGAAAGAAATAAATGACGTGTATTTTTCCACTGTTCCGAAAGCGTTAGAATTTCCGATTTTCCCAGATAGTCCATCCATTAATCGTTATATAGAGATCATTAACGGAGATCATGCGGAAAGGGTGAGTTCGTAATGAAATCATTGGATGTTATCACTTTTGGTGAAGCTATGGCGATGTTTATCGCGGATTCGATCGGCCCTCTGCATGAAACAAGAACTTTTTCTATGGAGCTGGCGGGTGCTGAGACCAATGTGGCGATCGGTCTAGCTAAGTTGGGATTTAAAACGAGTTTTATCAGCAAAGTAGGGGATGACGCCTTCGGTAAATTCATCGTTCAAAAGCTTCAGGAACATCACGTGCTGACAGATCACATCGTACTAGATACGGATCATGCAACAGGCTTTCAGTTAAAATCTAAAGTAGAAGTCGGCGATCCTGAAGTGCAGTATTTTCGCAAGGGTTCTGCTGCAAGCAGATTGTACGTTGCCGATTTTGACGAAGACTATTTTTTGCGAGCCAGACATTTGCATATGACCGGTATTCCACTTGCTTTATCTTTATCTGCCAGAGATTTTGCAGAGCATGCGCTAAAATTTATGAAACAACACGGTAAGACGATCTCCTTTGACACCAATCTACGCCCATCCCTTTGGAACTCTGAAAAAGAAATGATTGATACCATCAACTTTTTTGCCAAACAAGCAGACTATGTTCTTCCAGGAATAACAGAAGGGAAACTTCTCACCGGTTATGATACACCTGAAGATATCGCTTCTTATTATCTCGATGCCGGAGCGAGCGCCGTAATGATTAAGCTTGGTGAAAGAGGAGCTTATTATAAAACTTTACAAAAAGAAGGCTATGTAAAAGGAATTCAAGTCTCTCGAGTGATCGATACGGTTGGCGCGGGCGATGGTTTTGCCGTTGGCGTAATCAGCGGTTTATTAGAAAAAATTTCTTTAGAACAAGCGATAAAAAGAGGAAATGCCATCGGTGCTTTGGCTGTACAGTCATCTGGCGACAATACAGGCTATCCCAACAAACAGAAACTACTTGCCTATTTAACTAAACATGATCAAGGAGTGAATTAATATGAATCAGTTGTCTAATAAAAGATGGATTCGCCTTATTCCAATTGTCTTTATCACGTATAGTTTAGCTTATTTAGACAGAGCCAACTACAGCTTTGGAGCGGCCGGGGGGCTGGCGCATGACTTGAATATTACAGCAGCCACTTCTTCTTTGCTTGGGGCCTTATTTTTCTTAGGATACTTCTTCTTTCAAATCCCTGGTGCCCATTATGCAGAGAACAAAAGTGCAAAGAAACTCATCTTCTATGCTTTGATTCTTTGGGGGCTACTCGCTTCAGCTACGGGCTTGATTTCAAATGTTTCCCTATTATTTGTGGTTCGTTTTTGTTTAGGTGTTGTTGAAAGCGCTGTTATGCCAGCAATGCTTGTATTTTTAAGCCACTGGTTTACAAAGGCGGAAAGGTCTCGTGCCAATACGTTCTTAATCTTAGGAAATCCAGCGACGGTTCTTTGGATGTCAATTGTATCAGGCTATATTTTAAATGCACTTGGCTGGAGATGGATGTTTATTTTAGAAGGTCTACCCGGCATTATTTGGGCGTTTATCTGGTGGAAGCTTGTGAATGATCATCCAAAAGAGGCTAAATGGCTCGACAGTGAGGAAAAAGCCGCTTTAAATGAAGCGTTACAAGCGGAACAAAAGGAATTAAAATCGGTTAAAAATTACGGCGAAGCTTTTAGATCCAAAACTGTGATTCTACTAAGCATTCAATACGCCCTCTGGAGCATTGGAGTCTATGGATTCGTGATGTGGTTGCCATCCATTATCAAATCAGCCCCTAATACGAGTATTGTGGCCACAGGCTGGCTGGCTTCCGTTCCGTATTTATTAGCTTGCGTACTAATGTTAACGGTTTCATATTTCTCTGATAAATGGCAAAACCGCAAACTGTTTGTTTATCCATTCCTTCTTATTGGTGCTGTTTGCTTTTATGGGTCTTATTTACTCGGAACAAGCCATTTTTGGTTGTCGTTTATCTTGTTAACCATTGCGGGCGGGGCGATGTATGCCCCTTATGGACCGTTCTTTGCGATTATCCCAGAAATCCTTCCACGTAACGTAGCTGGTGGAGCGATGGCATTAATTAATAGCATGGGAGCGCTTGGATCCTTTGTAGGGGCTTATATTGTAGGATATTTAAATGATTTAACAGGGGGATATGGCGCGTCTTACAATTTCATGGCCATTTCACTGTTTTTATCAGCGATCTTAACCATTATGGCGACAAAGCAGAAGAAAAAAGGAGATGTAGCAGAAGAAACAAACGTACCGTTTCAAGAATTGTAAAATTTACTTGCGGAAGGAGAAATAAGTATGAATATAGATAGGCTTAAAAACAAGAAGATTGTCGCAATTATTAGAGGCGCGACACCTGAAAATATCATCCCGATCGCTAGCGCTTTGAGGGAAGGTGGCATTTCTCTTATTGAAATAACCATGGAAACGCCAAGAGCATTGCAAGCCTTAGAGGAGCTCTCATCTCATCATGATCCGACTATTATTGCGGGTGCAGGTACCGTTTTGGATGTAGAGACAGCGAAGGCTTCGATCTTGTCTGGTGCTCAATTTATTTTTTCACCAACGGTTCATGCCGAAACCATTCAGCTCACGAAAAGTTATGGGGTCATGAGCATACCGGGGGCTTACACGCCAACAGAAATTCTGACAGCCTATGAAAATGGGGCCGATGCCATTAAAGTTTTCCCAGCAAGTACGTTAGGGGCTGGATTTTTCAAACAGGTGGCTGGTCCTCTTCCGCAAATTCCTTTAATGGCGACAGGCGGCATTGATGAAGCCAATCTTGCGGATTATCTGGCTGCTGGAGCCATTGCAGTTGGCATCGGGAGTTCCTTAGTCAATACAAAACAGGAAATAACCGAATCCTATTTAACCGAACTGACCAAAAAAGCCAAAAGGTATATGAATACAGCAAATATAGAAAACTCAGCGACAAAATCATAAGCGATTGACCCTGTACAAATATAGAGACTACCTGATGAAGAAGACCACTATTTCAAATTTTGATTGAAGGTGCGTCTTGAATAGGGCAGTCTCTCTCTTTCATTATTAGAGGTTGTTCAAAAAGTCACCAAATGATAACTTGCGAATCCTCGGCGCCCACTTGTTTTTCCGGTCCTCATGTAGCAGATACAAGAGGATCGCTGGCTAAAACCGCTCGCGTCCTGTGGCGGGCGCCTGAAGCTACCACATCCGGTGGAATGCCGGTCCTCGGGAACTGCGGCCGCTCTTAGCCTTCCGACGCCCAGGACGGGCAAGTAACTGGCGTTTCTTGCAGGATGTTCAGCGTACTTAGCCAGTAACCCTTTTCGTTTGCCACCTTTTTGAACACGCACTATAAGCTTTTATAGTCATTATAAAATATATGCTTGATGGGCAAGTAGGTTTTAGGTTGAGAGATCTTTTTATTATATCAATTAATTTGATACACGCCATTCACATTCAGAACCACTTTGTTCTATACTTAAGAAAATGTGAAAGAATGAAAGAGGATAACGCTATGACGAAGGTAACCATGGCAGATGTCGCAAAGTTTGCAGGCGTCTCGAAAAGTACCGTTTCCCAATATATTAATCATCGATATGAATATATGGGCGAGGGAACAAGAAGAAAAATCAAAGAAGCCATCGAGCAGCTTGGCTATCAACCGAACTATGTTGCTAAAAGTTTAAAACAAAAAAGAACCTTTATCATCGGTATTATTGTTGCTGATATCGTTCACCGTTTTTCTACAGAAGTCAGCCGATCTATCGAAGATTTTTGCTATGAAAATGAAATGCAGGCCATCATATGCAACGCCGATAATAATGGAAAAAAAGAAAAAAAATATATCGACATGCTCCGTGCCAAGCAAGTCGATGGACTCATCATTTTTCCAACGGGACAAAACGAAGATCTGTACAAAAAAATGGTCGAGGAAGGCTATCCCGTCGTATTTATGGATCGTGATATTCCACATTTGAAAGCACCTTTTGTATTGGCCAACAATCAGCAGGCCACCTATGAGGCGATCTCCTATTTTATTCAAAAGGGACATCAGCGCTTGGCTATTGCGACACAACCTTTAACCATTTCATCAAGAAAAGAACGGATCGAAGGCTATAAACAAGCCCTTAACGACCATCATATTGAACCTCGGGCGGATTATATGATTAGCACAGATATCTCTGAATTGCACCAAAATCTCAACCGATTATTTCAGTTGGACATGCCGCCAACCGCGATACTCGCAGGAAACGATCTTGTTTTTTTAGAGATATTATCCTTTTTGCAAGAGAAAAAGCTGAAAATTCCAGAAGATGTCTCATTGATCGTATTTGATAATATTCCATTTGCTCATTTAACCAATCCCCCAATGACAATTATTGCTCAGCCAGCATTTGAAATGGGAGCAAAAGCAGCGGACTTGTTATTAAAGCAGATCAATAAAGAAGCGATTTTACCTGAAAGAATATATTTTACATGCGAGTTGATTTGTCGGTAGGTGTGTGGCGGTACGTGTCTGGGCTGCGACCGAAATTCAGCTGTAGTGAAAGATTGGTCCGAGCAACACCGTTACTTATTTTATAATGAAATTGAAGCAAAAAATCGTTATTCTTCAGTATCGGATCCAGAAACGGGGGTTTTGCAATGGATAAAACAATACTGGTAGAACAGGATCTTAAAAATGGAGAAAAATTAATACGAAAATTAGATGAATTAAAATTTACCGTTCATTCTGCTCTTTGGTTGTACATACCTGAATCAGATATATACAGGTTGTTAATAGCAACTCCATTAGTTGACGAACTAGGTCCACAAGAAGTTTACAGAAAAATAAAATCAACTATTGATATGATAGGAGAACCTTTTGAGATTTCTCTTCAAAGTATTACAGCAATTAGTCCAAAAAATGAATTAATAAAAACGTTAGGGATGTTGATTAAAACTGACGCTAATAAAATCAGTGGTATTCGATTTACACGTAATACAATTAATAATATATATATTGAGGATTCATATATATATAGGATACAATAGGTGCCAGTCATAACCCAAATTTAGACGTGAGTGCTGGTCGCTGTAGTGTAGGTGTGACAGTGCTCGTTGCATGGTTCCTCCCCGAAATCCCCCTGACTTTTCGAAAAACAATTATGAAATCAAACAATGAAAGTGCAGAATCACGCTTCAAGGGAGGGTAGTGATCCTGCGTTTTTTTGTGCATAAATTAACACCTTTACAACAAAGATGTCCTTTTTTAACATTTTATAAAATGTGTCCGTTTACAATAAGGCGTTTTCAATTTAATGTGTAAGTAGGAAATGAATTTGACATCTATTACATAGAAATATTGGTATTGTGATTTATGAAAAATAGGAGGCCAAATAAATGAAGAAAATCATTAACAATCCTGAGAATCTCGTTATTGAAATGTGTCATGGCATGGTGATGGCTCATCCAGAACTTGAGTTATTAGAAAAGTATAAAGTGATCAAGAAGAAGGAGATGAACGAAAACAAGGTTACGGTCATTAGCGGTGGAGGAAGTGGACATGAACCTGCTCATGCTGGACTCGTTGGAAAAGGCATGCTCGATGCGGCCGTATGTGGAGATATGTTTGCTTCACCTTCACAAATACAAGTTTATCAGGCGATTAAAGAAACCGCTAGCAAAAAAGGCACCTTATTGATTATTAAAAACTACAGCGGAGACATCATGAATTTTAAAAACGGTGCATATTTGGCTTCAGAGGACGGCATTCAAGTAGATTATGTTCGCGTAGATGATGATATCGCTGTGAAAGATAGCCTCTATACCGTCGGACGCCGCGGTGTAGCGGGTGTTGTGCTTGTACATAAAATTGCTGGTGCCGCGGCAGAAGAAGGAATGGATTTATTACAAGTTAAAACAGTATCGGAAAAAGCGGCAAAAAATGTTCGCAGCCTAGGCGTGGCGCTTACTTCATGTACACTGCCAGCTAGTGGTACGCCAACTTTCGAACTTGGCGAAGGCGAAATGGAATATGGCGTAGGTATTCATGGTGAACCTGGTATTAGACGAGAAAAAGTGGTGAGTGCAGATGAACTTGCTTTGCGTATGACTCATGATTTATTGAAGGATTTAGGTATAGAAGATGATGATCCAGCTGAAATTGCTTTATTAGTCAATGGGTATGGAGGTACGCCATTACAAGAACTCTATCTTTTTAATCATGCGGTGACAAGGGAAATATCCAGACGGAATATCCGAATCAATCGTATCTTTGTAGGAAATTATATGACAAGTATTGATATGGCCGGTGTTTCTTTATCTATCATGAAGTTAGACGATGAATTGAAAACGTTATTGTCAAAAGAATCAGTGGCACCAGGTTTTAAAGTAGATGGTCCAGTTGAACAGGTGCAATATGCTGATTTGATTGAGAAAGAAAGTGACGACCCAGTTTCACTTGAGACAGAAACAGCAGAAGAACATGCTGTTATTAAAAATGGAGTCATCACACTTAACAACATGCTTTATCTTGTTGATAAAATGAGTGAAGTAATTATTAAAAATGAATTACCATTCTGTAAACTGGATTCCCATGCAGGAGATGGAGATTTTGGTTCAAGTATTGCTAAAGGATTCAAGCAATTGAAACGTGAATGGAAGTCGATTATCAATCAGGAAGTACTAACAATCGGGTCGTTTCTTGATGCAAGTTCAATGATTATTATGGAACATTGCGGAGGAGCTTCTGGTCCAATTTGGGGCGGTGCTTTCCGTGCAGCAGGAAAAGCTATAGGTAATAAAAGTGAACTAAACGTCTATGATTTTTCCAACATGCTTCAAACGGTCGTCCAGGGTATCCAATCAATTGGGGAACGATCCTTTGGCAGAGGTGCCGTTGTAGGGGACAAAACATTAGTCGATGCTCTTGCACCATGTGCAGATGCTTGGAAAGACAGTGCAGCAGCGAACGAAGATATTAAGGTTGCCTTTGAAAAAGGTGCTTCCGCTGCAGTAAAAGGGGCAGAAAAAACAAAAGACATTGTCGCTCGGATGGGTCGTGCCGGTACGGTTGGTAAAAGAAGTATAGGCTATCCTGATGCAGGTGCTCATGCACTAGGGGTGATTTTTACAGAACTTGCACAGACGTTGCGGTAGGTGCCTTGTGGCGCGTATTCCGGTGACAGGCACCGAAAAAAGACATTATTGAATATATGTTCATATAGGAAGGACAGTTGTGGCGCGTGCCTCCCCGAAATCCCCCGAATTTTGTCGAATGAAATTACAACAACAAAAACGCAGGATCACTCTCCAAGAACAAAGCGGAGTGATCCTGCGTTTTTATTTGCTCTTAATTACATAAATATCCCTGTTTAGGCTAAAAATATTTTTGTCATATTTATAAAAAAGGAGTGAGGAACCCATATGAGTAAAGGATCAAAGTCAAAACGGAACATAATTAAAGGAAAAGATGCTGTACAACCAGGTAACGGTAAAGAGCGAATGACGATTTCAAAAGTTAGTCGGGAATTAGGGGATAGAAAGGATTAATTTGATCCGATTCTCTTAAGTAAGGTTTGCAATTAACTTTACATTGAGAAAAAAAGTTGATAGGGTTTTGGGGGTTGCTTTTTAGGGTAGACTCCCATAGACTCTAATTTTTCTCATAAAAGGTATGAAACAGGAATGATTGGAATCTAACCACTAATTTTAACATTCTAAATACGATTGATTTGGTTGACATAATGAAATATATAGAGTAAATTAAACCCTACTAAATAGGTAAGAATACGTTTCTTGGAGGTTTTATAGTGAAGAAGTTAGCAATAGCAATTATATCAGTTATGCTTGTCATAGCTTTGTCTGGATGTGGTCAATCTTCTTCAAATGGATCAAAGAAGGATCTGTTTGATCAAATAAAAGATAAAGGCACGATGGTTGTGGCAACGGAAGGGACGTACGCGCCTTATTCCTATCACGATCCTGAAACAAATAAGCTCATCGGATATGATGTTGATGTCACACGAGCTGTGGCGAAAAAATTAGGTGTAAAAGTTCAATTTAAAGAAACAGCATGGGATTCCCAATTTGCAGGGCTTAATAGTAAACGATTTGATACAATGGCCAATGAAGTAGGGATCAATCCTGATCGTGAGAAAAAATATGACTTTTCAACACCATATGGTACAAGCAAGTCCGTTATTGTCACTCGTACAAACAACACGAAAATTAAGTCACTGGATGATCTAAAAGGGGTTAAAGTGGCTCAAGGTTTAACGAGTAACTATGGTGAAATGACGAGAAAAGCAGGCGCACAAATTGTGGGACAGGACGATTTTTCAAAAGCAATAAAATTAGTTCAACAAAAACGAGTTGATGCGACGGTCAACGATCAAGGTGCTGTACTTGATTATCTAAAAACAACCAAAAGTAAAGATCTTAAAGTCGCTGCTGTCATTGAATCCAATGCCGCAAAAATAGCCTATCCTGTTAGAAAAGGATCTGGCTTAGATAAACACCTTAGTCAAGCATTGAAAGAATTAAAAGAAGATGGCACTTTAGCTAAAATTTCAAAAAAATATTTTAACAAAGATATCTCTGAATAAGTTGTTTCGATGTTTATAGGGAATATCACCATTGATTGGGACTTAGCTGCAAAATCTTTCATGCCGATTTTAATGGGAGGTTTGAAATACACACTTCCACTAGCCATAGCTTCTTTTATTATCGGTCTTGTGATTGCCTTTGTGATGGCGATGTGCCGTCTATCGTCAATTAAGTTACTTCAATGGATAGCTAGAATCTATATTTCAATTATTAGAGGGACACCGTTACTTGTACAGTTATCGATTGTCTACTTTGGATTGCCTGATTTGGGAATTAATATCTCACCGATTTATGGCGCTATTATTGCCTTATCATTAAATGTTGGAGGCTATGCGGCAGAAGTTATACGGGCGTCAATATTATCTGTACCAAAGGGGCAATGGGAAGCCGGATATACGATCGGTATGGGGTATTTTCAAACCTTAAGACGCGTGATCATCCCGCAAGCGATGCGTGTATCGATCCCGCCTCTGTCAAATACATTTATCAGCTTAGTCAAAGATACGTCACTTGCATCCACGATTACAGTGACCGAGTTATTTAGACGGGCGCAGGAAATTACTGCAACAAGTTATAACTTTTTATTATTATACTGCGAGGCAGCCTTTATTTATTGGATTTTTTGCTTTATCCTATCCATCATTCAAAATATTATCGAAGAGCGCTTAGACCGTTATGTTGCCAAATAGAGAAAGGGGCCTTTAGAATGTTATCAGTCCAAGATTTGCATAAATCCTTTGGAGACCATCATGTTCTTAAAGGGGTTCATTTTTCATTAGATAAAGGAAAAGTTCTTGTGATCATCGGACCTTCTGGATCAGGCAAAACGACGGTGCTTCGGAGCTTAAATCTATTAGAAATACCAGATGATGGATCGCTTAAAATTGGAGACGCTCATGTTGCATTTGGAAAAAAATTATCAAAAAAAGCCGTGAAACAAATCCGTCAAAAATCAGCCATGGTTTTTCAAGGCTATAATTTATTTCCGCACCGGACCGTTTTAGAAAATGTGATTGAAGGTCCCGTTCAAGTTCAAAAAAAAGGTAAACAAGAAGCCATTCAAAAAGCAAAAGAATTATTAGAAAAAGTCGGATTAAGTGAACATATTCATAAATATCCTCACCAATTATCAGGTGGACAACAACAGCGAGTGGGAATTGCAAGAGCCCTTGCTATCGAACCGGAACTAATTCTATTTGATGAACCAACTTCAGCATTAGATCCAGAACTGGTTGGTGAGGTATTAAAAGTTATGAAATCCTTAGCCAACGAAGGATGGACCATGATCATCGTGACACATGAATTAAAATTTGCTGAAGAAGTCGCAGATGAAGTCATCTTTATGGATCAAGGCGCCATCATCGAAAAAGGCCAACCTTCGCTATTGTTTAATCATCCTGAACAAGAGCGAACAAAACAATTTTTGAGTCGGATTCGGTAGTGGGGGTGCCAGTGGGTTGCGATCCATTTTGGCTGTGCCTGTCACCACCCGAATTTTGTCGAATATTGAAGAATGAGCACCATGCCTCGTTGTGAGGGTGGTGTTTTTTTAATGGTGTCAGGTACCGGAAAAAGACACATAGACAGATAAAGTCCACTCTGAGTGGACTTTTCTATTCTCACAGGGGTGTCCGTTACCCAAATTTTATTGAAAAAACTCTAGGATAAATGAAACCGAAAAAAGAGCACCATGCCTCAATTTGTGAGGATGGTGCTCTTTTTTAAGTAAAATGGAATTCGCTAAAAAAGTAACTTCCTAATACAAGGCTTAAGATAATCATAAGCGCAATGAAAGCAAAAACAATCATCGTGAAAATACCTTGAATTAATAAATATTTGGAATAATTATCCAATAGGCGATGCAATGATTTGTCGCTAGCTTCGTTATCTTCTATTGCAAACTTGGCTTCTGTTCCTGTTTTAAACAGATAAACCCCTAAGATGACTTGAATAATTCCTGGTATGGCACCAATAATAAAGGCAAACAAGCCGCCTAAAGCTGCAATAGAACCAAAAACAATCATTACAATGCCTGTAAAACGTCCCCAAAATAATGATTGCAGTGTCAGGCACCGTAAAAAGACAGATAACTAGATTTGTGCATGTTGGAAGGACAATTTTTTTGTGGCTGTCACCGCTCGAAATAATAGACGAGGAGATAGGGAGAACTTCTAATATTTTATATTAAAACGCCTACAGTCTGCGATGTACCATTCGGAAATTTTTAAAAATCCAAGTTCCAACTCATGAATATCAACATATAATGGGCTTGATAATGGGTATCCATAACATTTCAAAGGAGTTTTAAAATATTGGATAATAATATTAATGCTAGCAATAAAACGATCGAAAAAATCCCTTTAGTTAAAGTCAATCCTGCTGATCCAGCTTCCATTCCAAAATTTGTTGATGAAATTAAAAAACCTCCTGTTGTTAAGCCGAGGAAGCAATTTGATACTTATGAAAACAGAAGTATGCATCTGCGGCAGTTTATCAATGAGACACCTCGTCTTGATGATGATGAGTCACAGGCTCAATCTCCATATTATGAAATTTATATGAAAGAAGCCAAACACCGATTTCACAAGCAGTTTCCACTCACACCTGTTTGGGGATATAACGGCAGGGTACCTGGGCCAACCATTGAAGCGACTAAAGACGAAACAACGCGTGTCAAGTGGATAAACAACTTACCTTCTAAACACTTATTTCCTATTGATCATACGATTCATGGATCCATTGATACACCAGACGTTAGAAGCGTTGTTCATCTTCATGGTGCGAATGTAGATTGGAGAAGTGACGGCCATCCAGAGGCCTGGTATACCAGGGATTATAAGATGACAGGTCCAAAATTCAAAAGAAAAATATATGAATATACGAATCACCAGCCAGGAACAACGTTATGGTATCATGATCACGCCATGGGTGTTACAAGGTTAAATGTCTATGCAGGGCTTGCTGGATTTTACTTACTTCGTGATGCACTTGAAGAACGGCTTAACTTACCAAGCGGAAAGTATGAGATCCCTTTGATGCTGCAGGATAAATCATTTAACGAGGATGGGTCGCTTTTTTATCCTGATAAGCCACCGTTTCCCGTACCGGTCTCGCCTTCCATTGTGCCAGCCTTCTTTGGTAACACCATAGTTGTAAATGGGAAAGTATGGCCCAAGTTAAGGGTAGAACCTAGAAAGTATCGGTTCCGTGTGCTAAATGCTTCAAATAGAAGAGATTATGTATTAGGTCTTTCTAATGATCAAGTGTTTACTCAAATTGGAACAGACGGCGGATTTGTTACGACACCTACTCGGTTAACTTCAATTGAAATACAGCCAGCAGAAAGGGCAGACATCATTATTGATTTTTCGGCGTTGAAAGATGAAACAATCACACTTACAAATTCCGGAACAAATACAGATGAACATACAAGCGTCGTGTTGCAATTTAGTGTAGACCTTCCGTTACATGGTGAAGATACAAGTGAAATTCCACAAGAATTATATCCACCAGAGATGCTGGATGAACATATGGCGCATACAGTACGAGATTTAACTTTGAGTGCAAGTACAGATAGCTATGGTAGACCAATGCTAATGCTAAATAACCATATGTGGGGCGATCCAACGACTGAAAAACCCGCTTTTGACAGTATTGAAGTTTGGAATTTAATTAATTTAACAGGTGGGCCACACCCGATTCATGTTCACTTAGTTCAATTTAAAGTTTTATACCGCAGGCCATTCAATGTTGAACTTTATGAAACCGAAGGCACGATTGAATTTACAGGGCCACTGGAGGAACCGTATGATTACGAAAAAGGATGGAAGGATACTGTAAAAGTCGAGAACGGAAAAATCACAAAAATTATCATGCATTTTAAAGATCATGTCGGTAACTATGTTTGGCATTGTCATTTTCTTGAACATGAAGATCACGATATGATGAGACCCATCTGAATAATCAATGATTCCCATCCCGTACAGGATCCACATGCAGATGGCGGATCGCATTGAAGGTGACAGGCACCGCAAAAAGACATTTACCTCCTTTTGTTTTTGTCGGGTGGACACATAATCAAACGTTAAGCCCCACGTCATTTCCCGTGGGGCCAGGTTTGGGTGCAATCTACTGTCACTACCCGAAATTTGTCGAGTTATGTCTCCTATTAAGCACCTTTTCTCAATTCGTCTTCCATTTGATCATAATGATTTTCTATTTCGCTAGATGGTTTTTTCGTTAATAAGCTAACTACTACGACAGCAATCAAGCTTAAGAAGAACCCAGGAATCATTTCATAAAGAAACTTTTGTAAAGTTGGAATGTTTGCCCAGATAAGTACAGTCACGGCTCCAACAATCATTCCGGCTAATGCGCCATATCTTGTCATACGTTTCCAGTGTAAACTTAAGAGAATAACCGGACCAAAGGCGGAACCGAACCCTGCCCAAGCATAACCAACAAGACCTAAGATGGTGTCATTTGGATATAATGAAAGGCAGACACCAACCACGGCGACAATTAATACGGCAAGTCTTCCTACAATAACAAGCTCTTTATCACTTGCATTGCGGCGGAAGAATGTTTTATAAAAATCTTCTGTTAAAGAACTTGATGTAACAAGTAATTGAGAAGAAATTGTACTCATAATCGCTGCTAAAATAGCGGCTAATAAAAATCCTGTAATATATGGGTGAAACAAGATATTAGAGAAGACGATAAAAATTGTTTCGGGATCTTTTAATGTTTGGCCATGAGATGCATAGTATGCTACGCCTACAAGACCAGTGAGCATAGCTCCAAGTATTGAAATTCCCATCCAGCCCATACCAATTCGGCGGGCTGTTTTTAATTGTTTTAAATTTCCTATAGCCATAAAGCGGACAATGATATGCGGCTGACCAAAGTAACCTAATCCCCATGCTAGTAAGGATATAATTCCTAAAAAGGAGGTTCCTTTAAAGAAGTTAAGCAAAGAAGGATCTACGTTTTTAATTTCATGAAAGCTATTCTGAACGCCACCTACATCGGTAAAGGCAACGATTGGAACGAGAACAAGAGCGACGAACATGATCGCACCTTGAACAAAATCCGTCATACTTACGGCTAAAAATCCGCCAAATAAAGTATAGGCCACAACAACTCCTGCTGTCATAAATAGACCTACTTTATAATCCGAATGGAATGAACTTTCAAACAATCGGCCACCAGCGACGAAACCTGATGATGTGTAAATCGTAAAAAAGACTAAAATAACGAGTGCTGAAACGGATCGGAGAATTTTCGAATGATCGTGAAAACGATTTTCGAGAAAATCAGGAATTGTTAGAGAATCGTTCGCTACTTCTGTGTAAGTACGAAGACGAGGGGCAAGTATTAGGTAGTTTAAATAAGCACCTATCATTAACCCTATTGAAAGCCATAAACTTGAGATACCTGTTGCATACATCGCACCTGGCAAGCCCATCAACATCCAACCACTCATATCAGATGCGCCTGCGGATAATGCAGTGACAGCGGGACCAAGTCCACGTCCTCCCAGCATATAGTCATTCAAATCGGATGTTTTTCTGTAAGAATAATAACCAATAAGCAGCATACCGACGAGATATACTCCCAAAGAAATAAATATTTCTATCTGCACCAAATCTCTCCCTTTTTCTATTTAGCTTGTTTTTGTTGCCAAAATAGCTATCTTTGTGCTCGGTTAGTAACTACCATAACAACAAATACATACCACTGCAAGGCAATTCAGTGAATTTTAAAAAATGAAAAAGGAGTGTAGCCCCTATGATAAAAACAATGAAAACGATTGCAGGAAAAAATACACTCTTAAAATTACAAATATTCAGGCACACCGTTTGTCACCCAATATAACGGTACTGATTGAATTCTCACTTTATTTTCAAGCCTCGTTTTTAAATATCTAATCTAAACTATCCATGAGACTTATTATTGAATTTTTCTATATGACAATTCTTCCGCATTCTGAAATAGGGATTGGTGTTAATAAAGGATTTATAAACCTAAACCCTTTTCTCATTTTCAAGCAAGATTTAACATACTCTAACCTTATTGTGAATGATCTAGGCAGCATCTTATTATTTGTTCCATTTGGTTTCTTTTTATCTATCCGATTATATCCCATAAAAATTCCTTGAATTGTTTTATTGGGCTGTCTATTATCCATTTCTATTGAATGTATTCAATTATTTATGGCCAATCGATGTTCGGATATTGATGATGTTATTCTAAATACATTAGGTGCTTGGGTTGGGTATTTGGTTTGAATGTATATAAGGCAAGTAATGAGAAATAAGTGATTCGTATTAGAAGATGATTTGTTTGTTATAGGAGTAATATTTTTTTAGATATCCTTTAGTCAAAAGATAAAATAATAAGAAATTAAATTTTTTCAAACAAAAGGGTTGCTTTTAATACCCTGTGAGGTATATATTAAATACATAATAATTATATACCCGCATAGGTATATATAAATCTGTGTAAAAAAGTATTGAAAAGCGCGCAAGATTCTTATTAATAGGGGGAGGATACGTTTGGAATATAAGCAAGGTACAAAAAATAGATTAAAACGGATTGAAGGACAAATTCGCGGGGTCATACGCATGATGGAAGAAGGTAAAGAATGTAGAGAAATTGTCACACAGCTATCTGCATCAAGAAAAGCAATTGATCGCACCCTTGGTCTTATTGTAGCGGAAAATCTGGAACAATGTCTTCGTGATCAGTTAGAAACGGAAAAATACGTCGATAGGGACTTGGTTAAGGAAGCTGTTGAACTTTTAGTGAAAAGCCGATAATTTTACCACGGGCTTTTTTTTAATATATTATATACCCCATGGGGTAATTGATTGTATTACAATGGAGTGTTTTTATCAAGATAGAGCATCAAGTTTATATAACTTCATGTTGAGATTAAATGAGTAACTAAATGAGAGGACGTGTCTTGTATGAAAAAGAATAAAAAGATAGTCATCGTGGGTGGGGTTGCAGGCGGAGCAACAGCAGCTGCTCGATGTCGCCGATTAGATGAAAAAGTTGAAATAATTATGTTGGAACGTGGAGAACATATTTCTTTTGCTAATTGTGGTTTGCCTTATTACGTTGGGGGAAGTATTCAGTCACGTGAGAAGTTACTGCTACAGACAGTAGAAGGTATGTCAAATCGTTTCAATATCGATATTCGAAATTTAATTTCCAAATGCGTGGTCTAACTCCACCGTCTTTAGACGGTATCCGCTTTTAGCCTTATCTTTTGATGTCCATACTTAAGCCATGAGGT
>NZ_VDCY01000018.1 GCF_006517395.1 Terrilactibacillus laevilacticus | reverse complement strand
ATTAGCCCCGGTTTCCCGAAGTTATCCCCGTCTTACAGGCAGGTTGCCCACGTGTTACTCACCCGTCCGCCGCTCATTCCACAAAATGCACCCGAAGGATTGTTTTGCTTCCTGCGCTCGACTTGCATGTATTAGGCACGCCGCCAGCGTTCGTCCTGAGCCAGGATCAAACTCTCCGAAGTACAGGATGTACGAGCGCCGGTGTTGTCACAGGACGTGACGTTCTCAACCGGCGATCCATAACCTGCTTTAGCTCATTTATAATGAACAAATCATTAAATCGTTTCGTTTGATCCATCGCTCTTTTTTCAAAGAAATCAATCGGTGTTACCCGTTTGATATTACGCTTGGCTTTTGTTTAGTTTTCAAAGAACAATCTCTTAATCGCTTATCAATGCGACTTGATTAGTATATCTTATTTAAAAGATTTTGTCAAACACTTTTTTGTTTATTAAGTTAAAAGGTTGTTTGCTTGACGACTTAACTTATTATATAGGGTCATGATTAAAAAATCAATACCCTTCTAATATAAAAGATTATTTAGACTACTTCAAGTCAAAGTTGATAAAAAATAATAGTTTCAAAAGCTAAAACAATCCTATATTCATATGATTGGGAATGTCACTATTTTAAAACACGCTTACTTCGTATGCTAGAAACATAGCAAGATTTAAGCCTCTTCTATGTTTTGTACCATATGACGTCCACACAGGGGTTAGAAACGCCTACGTCTTAGACTTTCCAAGCCGTCATGTTTTTATATATAAAAAGAGGAGCAAATAGCTCCTCTCATAAAAACTTATTTTTCATCGCGACGACGCATTTGAGGGAATAATAAAACATCGCGAATGGATGGTGAATTAGTCAATAACATTATTAATCGGTCCATGCCGATACCTAATCCTCCAGTTGGCGGCATTCCGTATTCTAATGACTCAAGGAAATCTTCATCCATCATATGTGCTTCATCATTTCCTTCCGCTCTCTCTCTCACTTGAGCTTCAAAGCGTTCACGTTGATCTATTGGATCATTGAGCTCACTAAAGGCATTCGCATGTTCTCTACCCACAATAAATAATTCAAAACGGTCAGTAAATCTCGGATCTTCAGCGTTTTTCTTAGCAAGAGGTGAAATAGCAACGGGATGACCATATACAAAGGTTGGTTGAATGAGTGTATGTTCAAGTTTTTGTTCAAAGAATTCATTAACAACATGTCCAAATGTCATAGAATCTTTTACATCAACACCATGTTCATGTGCGAGATCACGCGCTTCTTGGTCCGTCATTTCTTTCCAAAAATCAACACCCGTGGCTTCTTTAATTAGATCCACCATGTGGGCACGTCTCCACTCTGGTTCTAAGTTGATGGTATGTTCACCATAAGTAATCGTCGTTGTTCCAAGAACTTTTCTAGCTACATGAGCAATCAAGTTTTCTGTAAGAGACATAATATCTTGAAAATCTCTGTAAGCCTCATACAATTCAAGCATCGTAAACTCTGGATTATGACGTGTGGACACCCCTTCATTACGATAAACACGTCCAATCTCATATACTTTCTCGAGACCGCCTACGATTAATCGTTTTAAATGCAATTCAATGGCAATACGCATGTAAAGAGGCATATCAAGGGCATTATGATGGGTAATAAAGGGTTTTGCGGCTGCTCCACCAGGAATGCTGTGCATGGTTGGTGTTTCGACTTCTAGAAAGCCAATGTTGTCAAGATACTCTCTTGTATATTTTAAAATTTGACTTCTTTGCACAAATGTTGTTTTAACATCCGGATTCATAATGAGATCCAGATAACGTTGACGATATCGTTGTTCCACATCTTTAAGACCATGGAATTTATCCGGCAAAGGACGCATCGCTTTTGATAAAATGTGAAACTCTGTGGCTTTAACAGATAATTCGCCAACATTTGTTTTAAAAGCGATACCTTTAACACTGACAATATCACCTATATCAATTGTTTTAAATACATCGTATTGTTCTTCTCCAACAGCATCTTTACGCACATAAATTTGAATTTGACCTGTCAAATCTTGAATATGAGCGAAGCCAGCTTTACCTTTACCCCTTTTTGTCATAATTCTTCCAGCTATTGATACGGGTGCGTTTTTTTCAGTTAGTTCCTCTTTAGAAAATGAATCAAACTCTTTCATCATCTCTGTTGCAGAATGTGTGCGCTCGAATCTCCCTCCGAACGGATTTATCCCTTTTTCATATAACGCATTTAATTTTTCTCTTCTTGCTAATAGCTGGTCATTCATTTCAATTTCTTGACTCATCCCACGGTTCATCTCCTTAAAATTTAAATCCGCATTCTCAAGTTCTATCTATTTAAGTTAAGTTCGTTTTCAAAAAGGTGCCAAATGAAAAGAGTTACTGACTAAGTACGCTGGCATCCTGCCAGAACGCCAGACTCGCCCGTTCTGGGCGTCGGAGGAGAAGCCGCGGCGCAGTTCCATAGGAATTCCTTACGTTGTGGTAGCTTTCTGGCGCCAGCCACAGGACGTGAGCGATTTTAGCCAGAGATCCTCTTATTCCGCTACGTGAGGACCGGTAAAACAAGAGGGCGCCGAGATTCGTACTATCATTTGGTAACTTTTTAAAGCAACCTCTTTAAGTGCAAACTACAAATAGAATTTGCCCCTTATGCGTGAACAGATTCAACTTGAAGTATAAAGTCTTGAAGAATTTCTCTTAGTTGATCGCCCGTTTCGCATAGATTAATTTCCTTGCGTACATCATTTCCTCCCCGGAGGCCTTTCAAATACCACGCGGCATGTTTGCGCATCTCTCTTACTGCAATATACTCACCTTTCAACTTCGCTAATCGTTCAAAATGAAGCAAGCAAACATCTACTTTTTCTTTAGGTGAAGGATCATCATATATCACACCTGTTTCAAGATATTGAACAGTACGATATAACATCCATGGATTTCCGAGCGCCCCTCGACCAATCATAACTCCATCAACGCCCGTTGTGTCTAGCATTCGTTTTGCATCATAGGGTGTTTTCACATCGCCATTACCGATCACAGGTATATTGACCGACTCTTTTACTTTTCTAATGATATCCCAATTTGCCTCGCCTTCATACATTTGGACACGAGTCCGTCCATGAACAGCAACGGCTTGACCACCAGCTTGTTCGACAGCCTGTGCATTTTCGACTGCAAAGATATGGTCG
Organism: Terrilactibacillus laevilacticus; assembly: GCF_006517395.1. GTDB lineage: Bacteria > Bacillota > Bacilli > Bacillales > Sporolactobacillaceae > Terrilactibacillus > Terrilactibacillus laevilacticus. The sequence goes on along the minus strand of NZ_VDCY01000018.1, from coordinate 51,894 downwards.
GAATCCCATCCCATACGCATTTTAACAGTCACAGGCTTTTCTACAGCATCAGCTACTGCAGAAACCATTTCATATATTTTTTCAGGTTCTAATAACCATCTTGCTCCTGCATCACACTTTGTGATTTTCGGAACAGGGCAGCCCATATTAATATCAATAATATCGGCATTGGTGTATTTATCAACATATTGAGCTGCCGCAACCAATGTCTCTTTAGAACCTCCAAAAATTTGTAAGCTTAAAGGTTTTTCACGTTCATCGACATAGAGCATTTGCAGCGTTTTTTCATTATGATGAATAATACCTTGGTCGGCCACCATCTCAGCACAGACGAGACCGGCACCAAATTCTTTTGCAATCAATCGAAAAGCAGGATTACAAACACCAGCCATTGGAGCCAAAACAACTTGATTTTTTATTTCAATGGGCCCAATTTTTAACATGCTCATCACCTTTCTAAATTGCTTTTATCCTAAACTTACTCAATTGATTTCCATTAACTCCTCAATCGATACATCAAGTTTTTTCGATACCTTCATAATTAAATCTTGACTTGGTACTCGACTCTCTCTTTCAATTTCGCCTAATATAGATAAAGATATGCCTAACTCCTTAGCAAAATCAACTTGCGTATAGCCCTTCAATTTTCGAAAAGCCCGAATTCTCCTTCCCCATTGTTCCGTTTCCATAATCGCACTCCCTCATCTTCTTTTCTTTCTTTATATAACTCTGAAACAGTTCTATCTATTTTAGTTATGGTTAAATTTGGATCTAGATCTAATAAAGGAACAAGAACGAATAAACGTTTACTAATCTCAGGATGGGGAACGATTAAGTCCTCCATTTCAATATTCTCTTGATTATAGAGTAAAATGTCAAGATCGATGGTTCTAGGACCCCAATGTATCTCTCTTTTTCGGTTTAAAGATAATTCAATCTGTTGAAGCTGATGGAGAAGATCAATAGCAGAGAGTGACGTTTCAATCTTCGCTACCATATTTAGAAAATCGGCCTGCTTCACAGGACCATAGGGCGCTGTTTCATAAATAGATGAACAATTTACGATTTTGACATTTGAGAGTTGATTCATAGAAACACAAGCTTTTTGCAAATAATCGATGCGGTTACCCATATTAGAGCCAAGTCCTATGTAGGCTATTGATTGTGTCATCTTAGGCTCTGCTCCTTATAATCTCTACAGCAACGGATTGGTAATGACCAGGAATTGGGGGATCTGGTTTGATTAGTTTTACTCTGCATTCCTTAAGTTTCGGAAAGTGGTCTAGAAGATGTGAAGCAAGGCGTTCCGCTACACTTTCAATCAGTTGATATTTCGGTCCCTCTACAATTTCTTTTGTTAATTCGTACACTTCCGCGTAATTAATGGTTTCTTCAAGACAATCGTTATCTCCCGCTAGCTTTAGATCTAAGAGTAACTCTAAATCTACAATAAAACGTTGACCTAGTTTGTTTTCTTCTGGCAAAACCCCATGATAACCGTAAAAGGTCATCTGATTAATGTATATCTTGTCGATCTTTCTCACTCGCTTTCAACATAGCATCCATCATCTTTGCCATTCGTGACATGGATAACACATCATGAACTCTCATCAATTGATAGCCTTTCATAATCCCTAAACACACTGTAGCACCCGTTCCCTCTACTCGTTTATCAACAGTCAAATCCAGTGTCTTTCCAATAAAACCTTTACGTGAAGTCCCGAGTAATAGTGGATAACCTAATTCATGAAAAGCATCCAGATGATTCATAACAAGAAGGTTTTGTTCATAATCCTTAGCAAATCCAATCCCTGGATCCAAAATAATTTTATCAGGTGATAAACCAGCGTCTAATACAAGCTCGATGCTTTCTTTCAAATCACTTTTCATATCTTCAATTAAATTTTTATAATGACGGTTATCTCGATTATGCATCAAAATAATAGGTACTTGATATTGACTTGAGATGTGTGCCATTTGAGGATCTTTTTTGGCTCCCCAAATATCATTAATAATATCAGCACCTGCTTCGATCGCTTGTTTAGCTGTCTCTGCTTTATACGTGTCAATAGATATTGGAACGTCTGTATACTCTCTTATGGCTTTAATGATGGGAACCACTCGACTAATTTCTTCATCTACAGAGACAGGTGTATAACCAGGACGTGTAGATTCACCGCCTATATCAATGATATCAGCCCCATCACGAACAAGTTCAAGCGCATGCTTAACTGCACGCCCAACTTTATCAAAGTGACCACCATCAGAAAAAGAATCCGGCGTGACATTCAAAATACCCATAATCAACGTCTTATTTCGATAATCTAATTCTTTATTCTTTAATTTAAGAACATGGTATGGAGAAATATTTTCATATGTCATCTATACAAACACCACCTTGAAAAGAATCAATCTATCAGAGAGGTTCAAATCTAATTTCGAAAGTAAATAAAGTATAAAAAAAAGACCTAATATATCAGAAATCACATATTTGAACATCAAATGTTAATGACAATAACGTTAGTATAACATGAAGCACACGGTGACGTTAACTTTTGTATGGATCTTTAGAGTAAAAGAAAATAGATCAACTCGCAGCGGATAAACATCAGAGGGGGTTTTTCGACGTACAGGATGTGCTAGTACAGGCGTTGCGACAGGCCGCCTGGTTTTTAGCCTGCGTCATCCCCACTGATGGTAAGCCTGAACCAATCGGACCATTACGGGCAGTTGATCACCCCACCTATCTTCCTTGAATACTCGGAATCTTGAGGTGGGGGTCAATACTCTCCGTTAAGGCGGGGTAAAAAGTTCTCACTTGAGCAACATGTCAGATTTAGAGTCAAGAAAACTTAACCTCTAAACAAGTCCCTTTTAGTAAAAGCGAAAATCATACTCGTTTATTCGAGATGATATGACTTATGACTATGTTTCTTTTTATACTTTCAAATTTGTGTAACAAAAAGACCACACGAAGGATCTTTTCGATTTCTTCGTATGGTCACTAATTAAGTTCATATATTTTGATTATCTTATTCTTCTGTTTGATAAAGTGGGGTACTTAAGTAACGTTCTCCATTGTCAGGAACAACAACGACCACTTTTTTACCTTTACCAAGTTCTTTGGCAACTTGTACACCAGCAGCAATAGCCGCTCCACCTGATATACCAGATAGAATGCCTTCTTTAATTCCGACTAAACGAGCATATTTGAAAGCATCTTCGTTAGAGATTTTAATGATATCATCATAAACATCTGTATCTAATGTATCTGGAATAAAGCCAGGTCCGATTCCTTGGATTTTGTGAGGGCCGCTTTTCTCTCCTGAGAGAACCGCCGAAGTTTCAGGCTCAACAGCATAGACTTTTATATCTGAGAAATGTTCTTTCAATCTGCGTCCTGTACCAGATACCGTTCCACCTGTTCCAACACCAGCGATAAACGCATCAAGTTGATCGAACTGTTCAACAAGCTCTTTACCTGTCGTATTATAGTGAACTTCTGGGTTCGCTTTGTTTTTAAATTGTTGAGGTAAGAAATAACCGTGCTCCTTACTAAGTTCCTCTGCCTTAGCAATAGCTCCGTTCATACCAGCCGAACCCGGTGTTAAGACGAGATCTGCTCCATATGCTTTAAATAGTTTTCTTCTTTCAACGCTCATTGTATCTGGCATAACAAGGATCGCTTTGTATCCTTTTGCTGCTGATACAAGTGCCAACCCGACACCAGTATTTCCACTTGTTGGTTCAATAATCGTATCACCAGGTTTAAGTTTTCCTTCTTTTTCAGCTGCTTCAATCATAGCATTTGCAATACGGTCTTTTACGCTGCTGCCAGGATTAAAGAACTCTAATTTTGCATACAATTCTGCATCATTCTCACCTGTTAACCGTCCAAGTTTAACGACAGGTGTTTGTCCAATTAGTTCAGTGATTGAGTTTGCGATTGTCATTTTTACCCCTCCGATGGTAAAGCATAGTATTCATGTAGGAATTTAAGTCTATGTTATCACATTGGTTTACAATGTCAATGGTTTGAGATTAAAAATATTCTATTATATTCAAAAAATAATCAAGTATTTATTTTAAATCTAGACGAGTTATTGATACGGCTTGCTTCTATCTCATGGCAAAGCGTACAATCCTTTCAATCATCCTGAGCATGCCATCTTTACAGAGTGTTTCAACTTATTAGTGTCTTCAAATACACTATTTCATTAAAGCTCTTAAGTCGTCCTCCGAGAAATGGTACGTCTCACGGCAAAAATGGCAATCGGCTTCAGCGCCATGGTCCTCATCAATCATGGCTTGTATTTCTTCGTTACCAAGACTACTAATCGCATTCGCTATTTTTTCATGAGAGCACTGACATTTAAAATGAACAGGCATTTTTTCTAGAATTTTATAATTTCCTTCACCAAAGATTGTCAGAAGGAGGTCTTCAGGTTTATGACCTGCTTCAATAAGCTTGGATATTGGTGGTATTTCACTTAACCTTTTTTCAACTTTAGAAATGATGTCATCAGGTGCATCTGGCATAACTTGAATAATGAATCCCCCAGACGCCTTGATTGAATTGTCTGGATTGACAAGCACACCGACACCTACCGCTGAAGGGATCTGTTCCGATCTTGCAAAATAATACGTAAAGTCATCACCAATCTCACCAGACACTAGAGCTACCCGTCCTGTAAAGTTATCTCTAAGACCTAGATCTTTTACGACACTGAGAAATCCATTCGTCCCCACAGCCCTTGCCACGTCTAGTTTCCCAAATTTATTTAGATCAAAGTGAACTTGCGGATTGGTTACATATCCTCTGACTTCACCTTTAGCATTCGCATCAACGATAATGACACCAATAGGACCACCGCCTTCAATGGTGATGGTAAGTTTTTCATTCCCTTTAAACTGGGCTCCCATCATGGCCCCAGCTGTCATTGTCCTGCCAAGAGCAGCTGATGCAGTCGGCCATGTGTTATGCCTCTTTTGGGCTTCTGACACGGTTTCTGTCGAGTCAATGGTTAATACTCTAATTGCATTGTCATAAGCTGTTGCCTTAATTAAATAATCACTCACTAAAACTCCTCCTTACACGGACACTTACCTTTGTATTGTGGCCAATTGAAAAATTAATTTTTGTTTTTATTTTTGATTTCGTTTATAGATTAAATACAACCCTTTCAACGTTAGAAAGGGATCAATATAATCAATAACATCTGTTTCACTTGCGATTAATGAACATAATCCACCCGTTCCCACAACTGTAGCTTCTTCCATTGATTGTTTCTTCATTCTTAAAACAATTCCCTCAACCTGTCCGACGTAACCATATAAAATCCCTGATTGCATGGCATGAATTGAATTTTTCCCAACAATATGAGGAGGTTTCACAATTTCAATTCGCGGAAGTTTGGAGGCTTTTTCATACAAAGCTTCCGTTGAGATATTAATACCTGGTGCAATGGCCCCACCCATATAATGCCCTTTTTCATTGATGTAACAAAAAGTCGTCGCAGTACCAAAGTCAATGACAATAAGGGGCAAAGAATAATGGTGTATGGCTGCTACAGCATTTACAATGCGATCAGCGCCAAGTTCTCTAGGATTATCATATTTTAAGTTCAAACCCGTTTTAATTCCAGGTCCGACAATGAGTGGTTTCACGTGAAAATACTTATCACACATTCTCTCCAATGAGAACATGATTGAAGGAACAACAGAGGAAATAATCATGGCCGTAAAATCTGAAAATTTTAGACCGACATGATTAAATAAGTCTTTAATGACCATCGCGAATTCATCTTCCGTTTTATCGCGACTTGTAGAGATACGCCAATGTTCAATTAATTTATCTTCATTGTATACACCAAATACCATATTGGTGTTTCCAACATCACAAACAAAAATCATCATAATCACCAATCTGTTATTAATTTATCAGTAAGTTTTCTCGCGTAACATTATCATACCGATTTCACTTTATAAAAAAAAGAAAGATGCCTCCTTAAGGAGACACCTTCACGAGATTGACACTTCAAATCAAAATGATTCTCTTTTTTTTATTTTATAGATCTTTATCATCAGGTTTTTTTAATTCATCGACTTCTGGCTTCGATTGTATATTAACTGTCACATCGTCTTCTGAAGCATAGCGATTATGATTGGCTTCGATTAATTTACCTGTTTCATACAATGCTTTAATTTGATCTGCTTCAAGTGTTTCAACGTCTAACAGTGTTTTTGCAATCAATTCTAGTTTATCTTGATCTTTTTTGAGGATCTCTCTACAGCGTTCATAACACTCTTTGATGATGCGCTGTACTTCAGTATCGATTTCGTAAGCAATGGTATCGCTATAGTTAGGTTCATTTTGGAAATCACGTCCTAAGAAGACCTGACCACTTTGAGTATGACCAAATTGCATTGGACCTAGTTTGTCACTCATTCCAAATTCTGTGACCATGCGTCTTGCAATACCCGTTGCTCTTTGGAAATCATTGCTTGCCCCAGTACTTACTTCGCCAAATGTAATTTCTTCGGCGACACGACCACCAAGTAAACCAATAATTTGTTCTAAAAGTTCTGGTTTCGTCATGAAATAACGATCTTCTTTTGGTAGAGATACCGCATATCCACCTGCTTGACCTCTAGGAACAACAGTTACTTTATGGACCGTTGCAGCACTGTCCAAGTTCAAACCAATAATCGTATGGCCTGATTCATGATAAGCAACAATGTTTCGTTCTTTTTCCGAAATGACACGTGATTTCTTAGCAGGACCTGCAATGACTCTCTCAACTGCTTCATCAATGTCTTCCATTTCAATTTGCTTTTTATCGGATCTAGCCGCAACGAGAGCCGCTTCGTTTAATAGGTTCTCGAGATCTGCACCTGAGAATCCAGGTGTTAATTTTGCAACCGTTTTTAAATCAATTTTCTTGTCTAATGGTTTATTACGTGCATGAACACGGAGAACAGCTTCTCTCCCTTTCAAGTCAGGGCGTCCTACAGGAATTTGTCTATCAAAACGACCTGGTCGAAGAAGAGCCGGATCTAATATATCAGGTCTGTTTGTAGCAGCGATAATAATGATGCCTTCATTGGCGCCAAAACCATCCATTTCAACAAGGAGTTGGTTCAATGTTTGTTCGCGTTCATCATGACCCCCGCCAAGACCAGCTCCACGTTGACGACCTACCGCATCAATTTCATCAATAAAAATGATACAAGGTGAGTTTTTCTTAGCATTGTCAAAAAGATCACGTACACGAGAGGCACCGACACCGACAAACATTTCGACAAAGTCAGAACCACTAATCGAGAAGAAAGGAACGCCTGCTTCACCTGCAACGGCTCTAGCAAGTAATGTTTTACCTGTACCTGGAGGCCCAACTAGCAAGACCCCTTTTGGTATTCTTGCACCAAGAGCAGCAAATTTTCTTGGGTCTTTTAAGAAATCGACAATTTCAACGAGTTCTTGCTTTTCTTCATCTGCACCCGCAACATCCTTAAAGGTCACCTTTTTCTTTTCTTCAGAATAAAGTTTTGCTTTACTTTTACCAAAGTTCATGACACGGCCACCGCCGCCTTGAGCTTGATTTAGCAAGAAGAATATTAAGAAGAAAATAATGACAAAAGGAATGATTGTTGTAAGAAATTGAATCCAACCACTTGTTCTTTCTTGAGGTTTAATTAATACATCTGGTTGATTATTTGTAGCAAATGTAATTTGGTTAAGTGCTTTTTCAGTGGATGGAACATACGTTTTAAATGTTGTATTCTTTTCATCTGTTAACTTACCAGTAGCTAGATAGACCACACCTTCTGGTTGTAGACTCAGATCTTTTACATCACCCTGCGTTAAGTGTTGTTGGAAGTCTGTATAGCTTAATGATTTAACATCTTGATTGGATCTTGTCAAAAAGCTCACAATTCCAATAATCACTAAAAAGATAAAAACATATATAATGGTGTTTCGAAATATTCGATTCATCCCTTACCTCCTCCCGCAATAAAAAGCCATATTTAATAGTAACATAATGGTATTACCCTCACAAGCCACACACTCTACTTGTATATTTCGGGTTTTAATATCCCGATATACGGCAGATTGCGGTATTTTTCAGCATAGTCTAACCCATATCCAACCAAGAAAGCATCTGGAACAGTGAAACCTGTTAAATCAGGGACAATATCAACCTTTCTTCCTGAAGGTTTATCGAGCAAAGTCACGATCTTAATGGACTTTGCCTTTCTTGTTTTAAAAAGGTCAACAAGATAACTTAGTGTTAAACCACTGTCAATAATATCTTCTAATATAAGAATATCACGTCCTTCAACTGAAGAATCCAAATCTTTGATTATTTTTACTTCACCTGAAGATACAGTAGAATCACCATAACTTGATACGTCCATAAAATCCAATTCCAAATGGACATCTATACGTTTAATGAGATCCGCCATAAAAGGCAGAGCCCCTTTTAAAACCCCTACTACCAATGGAAATCGATTATCATATTCATCAGAAAGCTTCTTTCCAAGTTCTTTTATTTTTTCTTGAAGTGCCTCCTCTGTAAAAAGTATCTCCTGTAAATCTTCCTTCATTCTGTTTTCCTCCCAAGCTTAACTGTCGGTAAAAACGTTATTTTTATAAAGGCACTTTTTTCTTGACCTCTGGGTTTATAGTGTCTCTGTCTGAGTAAAGGTAACCATAAAACACTCTCATTCGCATCGACCAAAATCGGCCATATTTCACGTTCCTTACGCTCAATTTTCTCGTTAATAAAAATGCTTTTTAACTTTTGCGTTCCTGACATTCCTTTTGGACTTATTCGATCTCCTTGAGATCGGGTCCGAACTTTTAGGGGCTCACTAATATCTGCCATTCTTAAATAAAAAGTGTTCGATGTATTCGAAGTGGAGTGATAAACATCGGCCAATTCGACTGTAAAACTACCTGTAGGACATTTTGTAGTCCCAGGTATAGACAGGATGCTTTGATAAGCATTTATTGAGTCACTTTCAATATTGAATGTAAATACGCAGGTATTGTAAGAACGTTTTACAACAAGACCATTCGGCAGGTGTTCCTCACTTGATGGATGATCTGTTTGAAGTAACTGAAGCAATGCTTCGATATGTATAGAATGATGCAGTGACGACAGGCCTTTGTTAGAATAAAGATAGTTTAATATTAGATGAATTACTCTTCTTTGTAAAGGTAGAGGGATCTTTAAAAAAGAACCAATATCAATCCGCAACCCTTGTTCCGATTCATTTAATATCACACGATCTACATGTTCTTTAGCAAGTTGGTCAAGATATCTTTGATCTTCAGTCATCCGCTCGCTCATATATTGATAACGAACGTGTACCTTTGGATTTTCCTTTTTTAGAAATGGTAAGATGACATGCCTAAAACGGTTGCGAACATAGTCAGAAGACATGTTGCTATTGTCATATCTTGGCGAGATGCCATTCTCCTTACAATACTGTTCTAAATGACGCTTTGTCACACATAAAAAAGGTCTGATAATATGGCCTGTAGCAAAAGGTCGTTTAACAGGTATGCCTGCAAGAGAGACACCGAAGCTTCCTCGGACTTGTCTCATGAGCATCGTCTCTACTTGGTCGTCACCATGGTGGGCGAGTGCAAGGCAATTTGCTTGATGGTTTTTCATCACTTCCTTAAACACATGATATCGACATTCTCTTGCTGCAACCTCAACACTTAGATGATGCGCATTTTTATAGGCTAATACATCCATACGTTTTCCATAAAATAATATGTCCATTTCTTTACAATATGATTCGACATATTTCATATCGCCCTGTGATGCATCACCTCGTAGCATATGATCCACAGAACAGGCTATGAGCTTTAAATTCCACTCTTTTCGAATACTGTGGAGATAATGTAAGAGAGCCATTGAATCGGGTCCACCTGACACACCGACAATGATCGTTGTATTAGGCTGCAAGAGATCATGTTGTTTAATGAATTGTTTAACAAATGACTGCAAGTCTCTCTTTCCTTTCTTACCCTTTCAATAAAAAGTTTCTCCTCTTAATCCAAAAACTTTTGTAAAAGACAAGTCATTAAATAGTCTTAAGGAGCCTACAGTTTAATGGCAAGTTACTCTTTTAGTATTCTTCTTTTACCCGTTTTCTTCCTCTTAATCACAAAATGTCCTCTGGTAATGAGGTATCTTGCTTCTAAAGTGTAAAAAAGGACACGCATCCTGTCAAATAATAAAGCGAAACTTCCAGTGGGGAATAAAGAACCCCTCCCACTACATCACATAGAGGACCGTGTACATGACGTATAATGTAATAATCACGACTGCCCAAACACTGGCTCCAATCCAACCACTTACTGATTTTTTCTTTTGGTAACGTTTTTTAGATGGAGACGAAGCAGTCCTCCTTCTTGTAATACGACTGTCGATCCTATTGGTTTCATTCATTTTATATAAAAATGCCTGTCGCATGTCATTTGCATGATGAAACTGTCCTCCTAATGCTTTCAATAATATTTTTTCAAATGGTTTTAATTTAGGATTTGTTTTTATTTTTTTTATCAATTCATCACGCGGATGCTCCGTTTTATTAAATCTTCTTTTTTCAGCTGCATAGATAAAAATCATCATAACGGCAAACAAGTCATAACTTGGTTCCGCTTTTCTTATCCCCATTCCCCAATACCCTCGATCAAAAAACTCGGTATATTCTTTAATTGAGCGGCCGATTTGCGTGGTACCACCAAAATCTAGACACCTTATTCGATAATTTGATTCTGTTATCATGAGATTTTCAGGTTTTAAATCACCAAACACAAACCCTAATTCATGTAATCTCGATAAATCCTTTAAAAGTTGTAATATAAATACACATGTCCACTCAAATCCTTTATGCCTTATGCTATCGTCTAAAGTTACACCTTTAATGCATTCCATGACATAGAAGTTAATTGTTCCCTTATTAGTGACCCAATCATCCACATCATACAAATAAGGCCCCAGGGGATCACCTTGGAGCGCTACGAAACGTTTTAAAATGTTGACTTCAGAAATCAATGATGAGGGGTCTTTACCAAACTTAATAGCCACTTCGCCTTGATTTGAATGGGCTAAATAAACTGTTCCTTGTGCACCACTGCCTAAATGTCTAATAATTTGGTAGTTTTTCTTATGCCATTTCCCATAGATTCGTGTACCAGAATGAAGCTTAATATCTTGGTCCATCATCATAGGCTTCATCATCATGAGAGATTAAATGTCTTCTTGAGCTCGTGGAAAAACTTTTAATGACATCGCGTATAGCCGGTCCTGTTGGTGTTACACCACCTGATGCTAGTTTAGAAAACACTTGACTAATATGGTCTATTTTTGGCGTCCATGACATGATTTTAGAAGTATCTTTCCTTTTCCCGGGAAATGTGTAAAGACAAAATTGATTTTTACCCATTCGTGAAGTTAAACTAAGGGATAAATCAAGCAAGGCCTCCCTAACAGTTGGAAGTTTTGTTTTCATACTTGCACTCGTGTCTACAAGAATACAAACCTCTAAATCCACTGTTTCACCTAAATCATCGACAACTTCCATTACGCGACCACGTTTCTCAGGAGGAAGGTCCTCCATTGACTTTGAATCACCTAAAATATCTTGAAGTTCCTGATTGACGACCCCTTTAATAGTTTGTGTCATAGCTTGTCTCGTCACCATTTGGACCGTTTGAGATAATTGTTTCGTTTGCACAACTTGACTCACACCACCGCCTGCGGAAGCAATATTATCAATTTCTTTCATACCATGATCATCAGTTTCATAGTTTTCCATTACACCAATGACATTGACAACAATGCCATGCTCTTTTGCCAGTGCTGCCATAGCAGCCGGATCCTCACCTTGATTAGAGCATCCATCTGTAATTAACAAGATCTGCTTTATCTTCCCTTTATTCAACGCTACTCGCTCCTCTCTTGCCTTCTTAATTTCATCTTAGACAAGGAGGTAAATAATTATACGCTTCGTTCTCTACTATTGTGCTTTCCTATCAATTCCCTCACCCATTGAATAGGTTGAAATAGCTGACCATTTTGGTGTATGATGCTTTATTTTTGAGACGACAATCGTCATATCATCATCAATTTCGCCACTGTTTGCTCGAATGACCTCTTCGAGTAAAAGATCTGCTATGGCTTGTGGGTCATCCGTTTGCATATCTCGAATTTTACGCTTGACCCAAGCTTCTTTGTTCTCGACATGCTTCGGTGCTTCAAAAATGCCATCACTCATCATAACGAGTAGATCACCCGCTTTTAATTGTTCACTTGCTACATCAATTTCAACATTTTCTATCATTCCCATTGGTAAGTTACCAGCTTCAATCATCGTGATATGGTCACCTCGTTTTACAAAACTTGGATTTGAACCAATTTTAAGAAATTTTACCTTAGCATCTTGCAGGTCAATCATGGCAAGATCTAGGGTTGAAAAGATTTCCTCATTTGATCGTAATGATAGAATGGAATTAATGGATTTAATGGCTACAGTCTCATTGATGCCAGATTTAAGCACTTTTGATAACAATTTTAATGTTTCATGACTCTCACTTGAGGCACGTTCACCATTTCCCATACCGTCACTAATCGCAATGGCATATTTACCAGCTCCTAATCCAAATGTCGTGTAGTTGTCACCTGAAACATAACCCCCGCCTTTAGCTGTATGAGCGACGCCTGTTTCTATCGTATATTTTTTAGCTGAACCAAACGCCACTTTACATTGAACCCTTGGAAAATCAGATTTACACTCCCTTTCAACAATGATGTTTTCTCCGAGTACATCAGAAAGAATCGGCGCAATTAATTTTTCACATTCACCATAATAATTTGATGGCAACGTCATCTCTATGTCAACAGCCCCTTCATCAAGGCTGTAAATTTCCACATTTTCTACATCAAAACCGATATCTTGAAGCTTAAGTAAAATTTGTTCTTCTTGAAATTGATGGGTATCTCTCTCTCTTTGAATCTCCTTTGCAAAATCTCCCATGACCTGAGAGACCCCTTTTAATTGTTCTGCTACAAGCAAGCGGCTTTCCTTCATTTTTTTCTTTAATTTGACGTGTTCATGATAAAACAACTGTTGTTCGTGAATGGCTTTCACCACTTTTTCTGGTTTTATACAATGGTGCTGCCACTCCCTTTTTAATTTAGAATTTGTTAATGTCGGTTTGTCTCCCGTTTCCTCCATTATTCTTGTCATTAAATCATAGGTTTGATCGAACTTTCTCGCCCAACAAGCTTCTTTTAAAAAACAAGTCTGACATGTTTTTTCAGTCACATTACTGAGGAAAACGTCCACTTCATGATCAGATTCCTCCTCATCATGTCCCTGAAAACTATTTGATAAAGTTTGAAAGAGGCTAGAAAATTGAGCAACCCGATCAGCCGTAACATCTCGTAATCGCTTCACGTATTGTTGTTGTTCTGCTGAGTATTCCTTCGTCCCTGGAATATAAGTGGCCAGCTTTCTTGTCACCGATCTTGGTGTTAGCAGAAACAAGAGAATGGCTACCAGAGAATCCCCAGCTGTGCCAAGGAGATGTTCATAACCACCACCATAAAGTCCAATGAGCAGCGTTCCAATCATTAAACCAATCGAAACCCCTATCTTTTTTCCTTCCCGTAGTAGACCGCCTAAGAGTCCAGAAAATGCGAGTAAGCTCATCTGGTATAAGCTTGTCACATTAGCTAAGCTTAAGATCAAGCCTATGACGACCCCAACCGTTGAACCAATGGCGGCCCCTCCAACATAACCAAATAATAAAACAACATAACGAGACAAAATATGCTCCATCGAAAATCCATAAAATTGCCACCCGATCGTTCCTGTAAGTACTGAAGCCAGCATAATGACAAAACATATAATTTCTTCATTCTTAAGCACATGCTTTCTCAAATTTACGGATAATAAGGGAACGCTCTGCAGGAATATCAGAGTTAACAAGAAAGACAAACTAGCTTCAGTCAGAGCTAACATTTCATTTGACCATAACCATTGCCTATCGGTTATATAACTAATGGAAGAACGAGAAACAAAAGACGAGCTAAAAACAAGGTACGGTAATGTATTAATGAATTGATCTTTCGTCCATCGACTTGTTAACCATCGAATAGCCATGAAACACAACATGGCAAATAAGGCAAAGGAACCGTGAGAAATAGAGACGGACGATGCTCCTACAAACAAACTTAGAAAGGCGAGGCCTCGCTTTTTTTTCTTCAGAGCAAACATCGTTGCGAAGAATGGAATAATAAAAGGAGACATGCTTGATAAAATTAAGGCTCGTCCTAATAAGAAGCCAACAATAAGACATCCTGTTTCACTACTGAAAAATAATCTTTCTAGCCGAGTTTTTAGGTTGCGAAAAATACGATCAAAGAACCGGTAATCTTGCTCAACACTTGGAGAGATTGCTACAAGTCCAGCTTGATTTACACTTTCAAATCGTTGAGTCAACCCTTTCACCACCCCTAATGTATTATTGGTATGTTCTATTTAAACACATGAGACCTTCATAATTTGTCAAAACATTAGAGAAGATTAAAAAAAGTCTTCGACGCCTTTCTCAGCACTTTGTCATAAATTGATGATTCATCTACATGAAGCTTTAATAGCCAAAAACAACAATGTTTGCGGGCAGCCTAAAAAAACAACCTATAAATTTCAGCCTCTTTAAGCATAAAAAAACACCCAGAATTCACCTGAGTGTTTTTTAATATATAAAATGGATGTTTACCCTCTACGGGCACCACGTCCACCACGTTTAGATTCGGTTTGTCTTTTCAAAGAGGCAAGTCGATCTTCACTATCTTTTAAGAAGCGAGACATTTTATCCTCGAAAGTTGTTTCTTTTACAAAGCGTTTTCCGCCGCCGCGTGGAGCTCCGCCTCTTGGTCCTTTGGGCCTCGGCTTATCGACAGCTTTTCTAATGGACAGGCCTATTTTTCCATCGGTCTCAACCTGAAGAACCTTAACGGTCACTTCATCACCAACAGTGAGGACATCATGTATATCCTTAACATAACGATCTGCAACCTCACTGATATGAACGAGTCCTGTTTTCCCGCCTGGTAAATCTATAAAGGCTCCGAAGTTTGTAATACCTGACACTTTCCCTTGCAACTTGCTGCCTACTTCAATTGACATAAAAGTAATGCTCCTCCTAAAATTCAGTATGTAATATTATATTATTATACATAACAAAAAAAGAGCATGTCAATGACTGTCAATATCAAGCTTAGAAAAAATAATTTCGCCTTTTTTGGATAAGAGAAAATCTCGTCGTGCGATATCACCAATATAATCCTTATCATGCAATAAACGAATATTATGTTTCAGAGCCTTTTCATCTTCCTTCGAAGCACGAAGTTTTTGTTCGAGATGCTCTTTCTGTGTTAGTTTTGAATCAATTTGGTCTGATTTTGATGAGATAATAGAAGTCAGAAATCCAACAATTACAGTTAGCACAATACCAAATGCCACAAGTCGACGCATGAGTCCCTTTCGCCGTTTCTTTCTGAATTTCTCGTAAACTTCCTGCGATTGAACATATTCCGAACGAATATGTCTGACGTCTGTTGTGCGCGCTGCCTTCACTATATCCCCTCTCCTCAGTCCGTTCTTTTAAATATCTTGATGAGTTTCGCCCAAAGGGTGCCCACTTTTTTTGCCACCATTTCTCCCTTTTGTCTAACTCTTTTTGGTACGATAAAAATATATACCCATTTTAACGGATAGAAAACAAGACAAAAAAGAAAATATAAAATGGCTTTTATAAACTTTAATATCATCTTACATGATATCAGGACAAGCTTCAATAGGGTTAGAAGAGGAAGTATTAGTAAAATTGTGAGACATTTTTTAAGAAAGCGACAAACAGAAACAACAAGAACAATAAATCGTTCTAATATGACGGCATACAGCCGCTCAAAGATTCCTTTATACATCACATAACCTAATAATAAGGCTAAAAATATATAAAATCGAATTTGGCCTTCATTGACTTTAAGCAAAACATAAAAAATAAGTAGTCCTTGGCAGATCCAGAAAAAAATATCTGTTGGGATTGTGGTCCACATCCACTTTTTGTTCGGATGCATAAAGCGGTGATAGGTGGTTAAACTCACGCCAATCCACAATCCCGTAAGGATCATTGCAATCATCGTTGCAAATTGTTCATTGAGTGTCATTTGAATAGCTTGCTAAAGAACCCTTTAGCATGGTCTCCGTCTTGATCATCGAGATAACTAATGTCAAATATCTTACCTTCGATGACAACAATACCTTGCTCGACATTTAAGTTCTGCATCTTTAAGTGACTACCTTTAATGGCAAGAAAGCCCATTGTCGTTTCAAGTAAAAATTCTTCGTGATCAAAGCTCTCCACATGCTTTACACCTGTGATTTCAATCTTTTTCCGGCCTTTCATAATGATATCATGATTGGGGACTGGCTTGTCCCGATTTATCGACGACGGCGTATAATATTGATCCATCAGTCTCCCCCCTCTTTATCACATAATTATGAGGGAGTCGTCCAACTTAGAACTTAAAAAGAATGAAACCTGGTCTCTTGCCTTATGGTTCCTATGAATAGGCCGTGAATTGTAGGTTCATTTAGAGTGTTCATCAACTTGATCACAACGAGGCTTATACCTTACTTCTCAATAGGTTGTTCACTAATTAATTCATATAATGATGCTGCTTCATCTTTCTTAGCCGTTTCTTTTAAATTAGTGATTTTGACTGTGACGACTTTTTGGCCAAAATGAATGTCGAGCGTATCGCCCACTTTAACGTTTGAACTTGCTTTTGATGGCAATTGATTAATTTCAATGCGACCTTTATCTGCTAATTCTTTGGCTATCGTTCTTCTTTTAATCAAACGTGATACTTTTAAAAACTTGTCTAAACGCATATGAAACACCTCTTTAAATTTATCCTGATTATTTTCTATTGACCCTTCTTTCTCCCCATTCTCTGTTAATAGATAAGCTTAGAAAGAAGATCTCACAATACGAACCTATTTAGTTTGGTTATTTTCCCATAAAGTTTGAATTTGCTCTTTTGATAAATCATGGAATTGATGTTGTCCAAGTTCCTTTTCAACACGACGAACTCGTGAGGCAAATTCTCTATTCGTTTTCTCCAGTGAAAGATAAGGATGATGTTTATAGGTTCTTGCTATATATATTAAGGTAAATAAAATGTCTCCCAGTCTTTTTTCATCCTTTGATGCTGCATAATCATCCAAAAGATCGGAAAGTTTCTTCCAAGGATCACCATCTATTAGCTTTATCCCCTGTTTTTCAATTTGCTTTTGATAGTCTACGGCCTTTAACATCGGAGGAAGAGCTGCATTAATATTTTGAAGAATTGACTCACCTGATTGTCTACCTGGCTCTTTCTCTTTTACTTGTTTCCAAATTTCACCCACATCTTCAAGAGTCTGAACCTCTTTTTCTCCAAAAACATGCGGATGACGTCGCACAAGTTTCTCGCTTAACGTTCTTATCACATCATCAATAGAAAAATAGCCATCATCTTCACCGATCTGCGAGTGGAGCATCACTTGTAATAAAACGTCTCCTAGTTCTTCGACTAAATGATGATCATCTTCTTCATCGATAGCCTCAAGAACTTCATATGTTTCCTCAACAAGGTAGGGTCTTAATGATTCATGCGTTTGCGCTTTATCCCAAGGACACCCTCCTGGTCCTCTTAACTGCCTAATGATCCGCCTTAATGTAGCGAATGTATGGTATAGCCCTAATTTCTCTTTAAAAGGTGGAACATAAACACTTGTCAGATTGTTAATGTCTCTATCATGATCCAGCTCATGTAAAGGTACAGATACTATTTTCTCATCTTTGTTCCCTGCTGATGTAATCACCATCACTTCATAATCATGGGGCAAATGATCTAATAGCGCCAGTTTCACTTCTGAGGCAATAAATTGATCATAGACCTGGCAAATAACGAGATGATGATTAAAAGGCAAATCTTCAGCATTAAAATCCATAGCATTAATAAATGTTAAGCCTTCAATTGGGTCGATTTTTAATGCGCTGAAGAGAGGATCTAAGAAACTTTGTCCACCTAAAATCTCAACGTTAACTTTCTCTTTTTGACTTCTCTCAAGCAGTAGTTGGACCGTTCTCTCAGCCACCATGGGATGGCCAGGGACTGCGTAAGTTAACTCTCCGACTAGTTTTACTTGTTCGAATAACGTATCAGCAATATGATCATATACCTCTTCAAATTGTCCATAAGACTCGTAGACATGATCAAACGTTGTGTAAGTTAAATTTTCCGTTTGTTCAAGCTCTTGAATAATTGGATGATCGCTTGTCCGTAAATACAAATGATCCGTTTGTTTTAATTTACGATATATACCCATAGTAAGTTGGTCTAAATCACCCGCACCAAGACCAATTACAACAATCTTATATTCCACGGAGTCAACACCTTTCAAGTTCATATATTACAAGCAATGTCAAGGTATACACGAAAACTTATTCTGCTCGTTTCGGTTGAACCGATATTTAGCAAAATCAAATATCATTTTCACGGACCTTTTTTACTATCTTGTTCATGTATTTATTCAACACCGGTACATCATTGAGTTCTTCTTGTGTGAACAGATTTGTTCTTAAGAGGACGAAGAAGAAGACTATTAGCCCAATACCGACGCTTGTTAATGACATAAAAAGAGATTCTAAACGAGTTAACTCGCCTAAAATAAAGAAATGATAAGCAATTATTTTCCAAAGCAGAACAGAAGACGTCATAATAATTAAAGAAAAACATAACTTCATGGCTTGCAAATAACTCATAACCAACACGTTTAAAGATTGTTGAATTAAGCGTAAATTTAGGATGGCTGTAATCAAAGATGCACATACTGTGGCTATTGCTGCACCCGTCACACCTAGAATGGGCACAAAGCACATATTTAAGATCAACTTAAACACAAGACCGATACAAAGATACATAAGTGGTTTCCAAATCCGTTGTATGGCTTGCAGTATGGTCGAGGTAGCCACAATCAAGGACATCGTAAAAATATTTAGGCCCATGATAACGAAAGTTTGAACGCCTAAATGATCATCAAAAAACAGACGACTAACCTCTGTTCCCGTGATGAAAAGACCCACTGCTGCTGAAGCTCCTAACACGATCGTTACTCTTAAGATAAGTGAAACGCGGCTTTTTACCTGATCATGGTCTTTGTCATATTTTAACCTACTCAGTACAGGAATAAAAGCGATGGCCATCGTTGTTGCTACGGCCATCCCAAGTTGAATGAGTGGATAAGATCGATCAAAAATGCCTTTTGCGATCTTTACAGCCTTAAAGTGAAAATGTTGAAGAATCGGAATTAAAGACATGACATCCACAAATTGAAATGCAACAATGGTCATTGATAATAAAGAGAAAGTTATTCCCTCAATGAACAATGATTTTATTAATGGCTTGTCCAAGTAGAAAAATGGAAAAGATAAAGGTTCTTTTATCCTGTATTTTACATAGATCGTCATTAAGACCGTAAGCGATACAAACGGCCCCATCACGGAGCCAAAAATAGCCGCTCGGCCAAATTGATAAGGTCCACCGTGGTGATGGTATAAAAATAGAGATAGGCCGAGTATAATCCCAACTCGAGTGGTTTGCTCACATATTTGGGAGATAGCGGTTGGTGACATATTGCACATAAGTCCTTGAAAATCACCGCGAATGATGGATAAAAACGGGATGAAGAGGTAGATAAAAGCCACCATTCGAAGCAGTGATACCAATTTTAAATCTCCCATCCATTTGGATAGGGATGGCGCACCGAAAAATAATAAGAAAAATAACACGATAGAAAATAAAAAAACAACAATAAAAGCATGAATGAATACATGACCGATATATTTTTTATTTCTTTCATTCGCCTCTGATAAATATTTCGATATGACGATGGGAAATCCTGTTCCACTAAGGACAATAGCTAATGCATAAAACGGATATACTTGTTGATAAACATAAAACCCAACGTCACCAGCTAAATTTTGATAAGGAATACGATAGATCGCACTTAATACTTTTACAACAAGAGCTGCAAGAGACAAAACAAACGTCCCTTGCCATATCAAACGGTTCATTTAATATATTCACCTTTTCAATAAGTGGTCGTTAAAATGGATTATATCATAGTAGATCAGCTACCGTATCTTCTTTTAAAGGAATCATGACAATACCCTAGTTAAAATCTCCACAAAAAGTTAAGTTTAAAGCCTTGCCTACTAACCAAAAACAACTAACCACAATCTCTTAGAAAAAAGTCAAACAATAAAAAGGACTCACCCACTGGTAGATTGAGTAAGTCCTGTTATTATGATTATTAATAAGAAAAGTGTTATAGTGCGTATTCAAAAAGGTGACAAATGAAAAGGGTTACTGGCTAAGTACGCTGGCATCCTGCAAGAAACGCCAGTACTAGCCCGTCCTGAGCGTCGGAAAGCTAAGAGCTGTGCTATTCCTTAGGACCGCTTTCCACATGATGTGGTCGCTTTAGGCGCTATTCGCACGTTGAGCGATTTTAGCTAGAGATCTGTATCCGCTACATGAGAACCGGTAAAAACAAGTGGGCGCCGAGATTCGTACTATCATTTGGTGACTCCTCTTTTAGCTCTCCATTTGTCTAGCTAAGAAGCCCGCGGCTGTTTCAGCCAACTTTAATTCAACTTGTCCTATCGTTTTTTGGTCTTTCATAATTAAAATGGTTGCCCCGATTGGATCTCCACCGGCAATAATAGGTGCAATAACATAAGGACCCGTTAAATCGTCTTGTCCTTGAATGAGTTCACTACCTTGTTTTTCTTCAAAAATGGTCTTCCGTTGATTCATGGCATCTTCAACAATTGAAGCTATGCTCTTGTTTAAGTAATCTTTTTTTGACCCACCGGCGACGGCTATTACAGCGTCACGATCTGTTACAAAAACCAAACAACCTGAGTTATCTGCAAGTGATTCTGCATATTCACTTGCAAAATCACCAAGTTCACTTATTGGAGAATATTTTTTCAGAATGACTTCACCATCTCGATCAACAAAAATTTCTAACGGATCCCCTTCGCGAATACGTAAAGTTCTCCTTATCTCCTTTGGTACAACGACCCTTCCCAAATCATCTATTCGACGAACTATGCCAGTTGCTTTCATACAATTTCCTCTCTTTCATGAATGTGAGTAAAGATTATGCCAACAAAAGTAAATGTTAATTCTATTGCTAGTATTTTACTTATCACCTTGAACTATTCATGAAATTGGAAAATCATCTGATGAAGCGCTGACAACATAGCTTGTTTAACCTACTTTTTCCTCTTCTAACTGAGATTGATATATCGTTTCTAATGGCTTTAAAAAGTCATTTAGAGAGGCATTAGATGTTCTGTTTGCTGTTTTAATGGTTAATTTAATTTTTTGTCCTTCAGCTCCAAGCCCAATACCTTTTCCCATTTGGCTGACCGTTTCAAATAATTTCACACGATCAATTTTTTTCGATCCATCTTCTGAGAAAATGAGCTGTAATTGTTGTTTATTCTGCTTAATTTGTTCAACAAACAACTGTTGTGCAATGACCTTAATTTTTGAAGCCGTGAACAATTCATCGACTTCAGCCGGGTAATCACCGAACCGATCGATCATTTCATCTTGTAGTTCGGCAATATCTTTCATTGAGTCGATGTCTTTAAAACGTTTGTACATATCTATTTTTTGCAGTGAATCCTCGATATAGCTATCTGGAATGTAGGCATCTGTTTCAATATCTAATGTCACTTGATCCTGTGTTTTTTCTTGAACCTGGCCTCTTTTTTCATTTACTGCATCTTGAAGCATTTTTGAATAGAGATCAAATCCAACTGAATCAATAAACCCGTGCTGCTCAGCACCAAGTAAATTCCCTGCTCCTCTAATAGACAAATCTCGCATCGCAATCTTAAATCCCGATCCTAGCTCTGTAAATTCTTTAATGGCCTGCAATCGCTTTTCAGCTGCTTCATTGATCACTTTATCCCTTTCATAAGTGAAATACGCATAGGCAACCCGATTTGACCGGCCTACACGCCCACGCAATTGATAGAGTTGCGATAATCCCATTCTATCGGCATGATGAACAATCAACGTATTCACATTCGGGATATCCACCCCTGTTTCGATGATGGTTGTACTGACTAAAACATCATAAGCCCCCTCTAAGAAGTCAATCATAGTGGATTCGAGTTCCGTTTCTTTCATTTGACCATGAGCAAATGTCACTTTTGCATCCGGGACGAGCGTAGAGATTTGTTCCGCCATTCTTTGAATGGTTTCGACACGATTATAAAGGAAATAAACTTGTCCCCCGCGCGCAAGTTCCCGCTCTATGGCTTCTTTAATTAATGCACCACTATATTCCGTCACATAGGTTTGTACCGGAAAACGATTCTCAGGCGGCGTTTCAATAACTGATAAATCTCTAACGCCAAGCATCGACATGTGAAGCGTTCTTGGAATCGGTGTTGCCGTTAACGTTAAGACGTCAACATTTGCTTTTAACTTCTTAATTTTCTCTTTATGCGTCACTCCAAAGCGTTGCTCTTCATCTACAATCAGTAAACCAAGATCTTTGTATACGACATCTTTAGATAAAAGGCGATGAGTCCCAATAACCATATCAACCGTGCCTTTTTTAAGTCCATCAAGGACTTCTTGTTGCTGTTTTCGACTACGGAATCGACTTAATAAACCAATATTCACAGGAAAATCCTCAAAGCGCTCAAGTGATGTCTCAAAATGTTGTTGAGCAAGAATCGTTGTTGGAACAAGAAAAGCAACTTGTTTACCATCTGCAATGGCCTTAAATGCTGCTCTTAGGGCTACCTCTGTTTTCCCGTAACCGACATCACCACACAAAAGTCGATCCATTGGACGTGTTTTTTCCATGTCTTTTTTAATTTCCTCAATGGCCTGTAATTGATCGTCTGTTTCCTGATACGGGAAAGCAGCATCAAAAGCTTGTTGTTCATTACCATCTGGACTAAAGGCGTATCCTTTACTCGCTTCTCTCTCAGCATACAATTTGATTAAATCATCGGCGATATCTTGAATCGATGACTTGGCCTTTCGTTTAACCTTTTTCCATTCGGTTCCCCCAAGAGCATAAAGCTTTGGCTCTTTCCCATCTGAACCAACATATTTTTGCACTTGATCAATATGTTCAACCGGGACATATAATTTATCGTTTCCTTTATAAACGATATGCATATAGTCTTTATGAATGCCGTTTACTTCAAGTGTTTGGATGCCTATATACTTACCAATACCATGATCAATATGGACGACATAATCTCCAATATTGAGCTCGTTGTAATTCTTTAATCTTTCAGCATTAGTTAACTTCTTGTTGCGGCGAGACTTCTTCGTGACTTTACGGTTAAATATTTCTTTTTCAGTGATAACAGCTAGTTTTTGGGCAGGAAGTTCAAATCCACTTTCTAGATGTCCGATCGTAATGTGATTAATAGATGCTTGAGGAACGGATTTACGTTCAATATAATGAGCATCAATATTATAATCTTTTAAAACATTTTCCAATTTTATGGCTCTTTCTTTACTGGAAGCTAAAAAAACAACGGCATAGTGGCTCTTCTGCCAACGTTCACATTCTGTATGAAGAAGATTAATTTGCCCATGAAAGTTTTGCATCGTACGACAAGACACATTCAGAATATTTTGAGGCTGAATATGGCCATGGTGCCTTAAGAAAAGAGATAGTAGTAACGTAGGTTGATGTATTTCCTCAAGGATTATATTCCAATTTTTAGACAACGTAATGTCTCGTACTATTTCGCCCTTTTGAAGTAATGCGGTTTGCCATTCCGCTTCCTCACGATCTAGCTGATCGGAAGTCTCTTGAACTCTACTAACTTCATCTATAACAACTAAACTATTAGCAGGTAAATAATCAAGAATGGTGGTTTGTTTTTTATAAAGCAGGGCTATGTATTTTGAAATCCCTTGGAAGATTTGGCCTTGTCTTAATGCTTCGATTTCTTCTCCTATATGAGTACTTAAAGCTTCTTTAACTGTTTTGTCCCTTACTTTCTGGAGTGTTTTTGATAATGCGCTTTCAAGTTCCTCCTGTAGTTGTTCTATTTGTTCGGGAAATAGGATCATTTCTTTAGCTGGCCCAATTGTTATTTGTTTAATCTTTTCTTGTGAACGCTGCGTATCACTATCAAAATAACGGATAGAATCGATCTCATCATCAAAAAGTTCAATACGAATCGGTTGATCTTCTGTTAATGGATAAACATCTATAATGCCCCCGCGTACACTGAATTCCCCTGGGGCAGTGACCATTGTTTCTCTAACATATCCTGTACTTACAAAGTGTTGCATGACTTCTTTTAGATCAATCACGTCACCGATCGTAAAAGATTGCATGCCAGCTTCCCATAAGTAAGACGGTGCTAGTAAACGCTTAAAACCTGCAATAGGTATAATAATAATGGCTTTTTCTTTTTTAACCAAATGATTTAATACATCGATACGTCCTGAAAGTAGCTCTGGACTAGAGATGGCAATCTCTGAGGCTATTAAATCATTGACTGGGTATAAATAAATCGACTCAGAATCAACAAGGTCTTCCAAATCATCATATAATTTCTGAGCTTGCAACAAATTATGTGTGACAACAACCATTGTTTTATCACGCTTTAAAAATAATGAGGAAAGCCATAAAGACTTAGCACTCCCTGCTAAGCCAGAAACAAGCTGATTCTTCATTCCTTCATGGTAACCTTCTAGTATCATATCAACATCTTGAATATGATTTTCAAAATATGTTTTTAATCCTAACACAGGCATATCCCTCCCGTTGCCTGACGACGATTTCGAATCTCTATTGTCATTGTATGAAAGTCTCCCATTGATGATACTCAGGATGTTTATCTAATGTTTCTTGACAATTTTCACAAATCGCCATGACTTGAATGTGTCCTTCTTGATTAGACTGTATCATCTCTTGTCTTTCATGATCCGTTAAATGATCAAAACCAAGGGTGCTTTCTTCAATGTGATCAGATCTAATACTTCCTATTTCTGCTCCGCAATGACGGCATTTATAGATAATATTCATCGGTGCCCTCCTAACGTTGTTAATACTATTTTAGTATCACCACGTCAAAGAGCATTTATTCTATTTTAGCGGTGTATTAGTAAAAGGACAATAAACAAGAATATAAAATACCTACAAAATTAAGAGATCCATTAATTAAAGGTATTCATCACCTTAACGAAAGGTAAGCTCATTCCTTTAACAATTGCTTCGGCGGCTCTTTCTATCGCTGGAGCTATTTCGATCATTTGCTCTTTAGAGAAACGTTGAAGGACATAATTAACCACTTTTTCATGACCATCAGGTCTACCAATGCCAATTTTAACTCTTTTAAAATCTTGCGTTTGCAAATGGCTAATAATCGATTTTATCCCATTATGCCCTCCTGCACTCCCTTTTTGCCTCAACCTTATCTTGCCAATAGGCAAATCTAAATCATCGTAAACAACGATGAGATCATCAACAGAAACCTTAAAAAATTTAAGGATGGGTGCCACCGCTTCACCTGAACGGTTCATATAGGTTAGTGGTTTAACAAGCAGGCATTCTTCTCCTTCTATGATTCCTTTTCCATACACAGCGTTAAATTTGGTTTTTGAAAGTGGAAGATGATGCTGACTGGCTAAATAATCAATCACCTCAAATCCTATATTATGCCTTGTATGGTCAAATTCAGAACCAATATTCCCTAATCCTACAATCACTTTCATATCTATTCCCCTCGCAATTCAATAAAAAGAAAACTTACCGAATGGCAGACGTGTAATAAGCCATATCGTGAGAGTGAGCCTAAAAAAAGATTCTATTCAAACCTTATATAAAACACATGATTACAACTTTTTCTTCTCGTTCGTTTAGCCACCTTTACGGGCAGTAAAGACCCCCACTGATGGACATTATCCCGTATAAAAACAGACGCAACCTTTAATAACAGATTACGTCTGTATACCTCTTCTATTCTAAACATTTATCTTCTATCAATGCTAGGTAAAAACTCAATTGATAAGAGTTTTCACATTATTATAGCCTAATTAAGCTTCAATTGGTGCGGATGTTTCCGTATCTTGAGATTCGGTTGCCTCTTCTTCTTCAACTTGATCAACGTGAGATACAGATACGACGATCTCATCAGTATGTCCTACAAAGCGATAATTTCTGCTAGTTTTAAGGTCACCAATTTTAATATGATCACCTGGAGTTAAACCTGTGATATTAATTTCAATAACTGAAGGAATGTTATTTGGCAATGCACGAACATTCAATTCACTTTCTGTTAATTGAACAACGCCACCACCTGACGCTTCACCATTGAGTACGACTGGAACTACCGCTTCGACTTCCGTGTTCATATCCACTTTTAGAAAATCTAGGTGGGTAATCATACTTGTGAGTGGATCAAATTGAATTTCATGAACCATGACCGGAGTTTCTTTGTTCCCTTCCAACTTCAATTGGAAAATCGCGTTTCTTCCTTCTGATCGGAAAGCTTTCAAAATATCACTTTCATCCACAGCAATCGATTGATTCATAACATTTTTCCCATAAACAACACCAGGGATTTTTTTATGTCTTCTTAAGTCCTTAATGATTGATTTTTTTGAATGATCCCTTTCGATAGCATTCAATAATACCATATTTGGACACTTCCTTTCCTAAGTATAGCTTACCACTATTCTTAGGTTTAAAACATAAATATGGTAAATTTCCTCAATTTTTTTGAACCCCTCTATTTTGAGATGAGCGGATTAATTGAATAAACGGCTGACTGATAATTTTTCATGAATAGAAATTATTGCTTCTCCAATGAGTGGAGCTACCGTCAATTGTGTGATTTTGTCAATTTTCTTCTCTGGTGACAAAGGAATGGTATTTGTGATGACTAACTCACAAATTGGCGATGCCTCAATTCTCTCAATTGCAGGTCCCGATAATACAGGGTGCGTACAACATGCATAAACTTTTTTAGCCCCTTTTTCTTTCAGAGCTTTGGCAGCAAGAGTGATTGACCCAGCCGTATCGATAATATCGTCAATGATGATCGCTGTTTTTCCTTCTACATCACCAACAATATTCATAACTTCTGACACATTTGGGCGAGGGCGTCTTTTATCAATAATGGCAATTGGTGTTTTTAATCGATCCGCCATTTTACGTGCTCGAGTAACCCCACCATGATCTGGGGAAACAACCACAAGATCATCCAAATTTTTCTTTGCAAAGTAATCGGAAAGGATAGGCACCCCAACCAATTGGTCTACTGGAATATCAAAGAAACCTTGCACTTGAGGAGCATGCAAGTCTAAACTTAACACGCGCGTTGCTCCAGCTGTTTCAAGCAAATTCGCTACAAGTTTAGCTGTAATAGGCTCACGAGCTCTAGCTTTACGGTCTTGTCTTGCATAACCGTAATAAGGCATCACAACATTAATCGTCTTCGCTGAAGCTCTTTTTAATGCATCAATCATAATTAAAAGCTGCATCAAATGGAGGTTTACAGGATAAGACGTTGACTGAATAACATAAACATCGCAACCACGAATACTCTCTTCAATATTGATTTGGATTTCACCATCACTAAACTGAGATACTGAACATTTACCAAGTTTAAGACCAATATGATCTGCAATTTGTTGCGCTAGTTCAGGGTTAGAGTTAAGGCTAAAAATCTTCAAATTGGGGTCTAAATAATTCACCATGCTTAAAACGCCCTCCGTTATTTGTTTTTCTTAAATTCTAGTTTATGGGTATAATTTTCTTTATTTACTTGGCGTGCTCTAGCTATGGCTAGACTATCATCATCAACCGATTGAGTGATTGTAGAACCTGCAGCAATAAACGCACCTTTTCCAACAGTCACAGGGGCAACGAGATTCGCATTACAGCCAATAAAAGCTCCATCTTCCACTCGTGTTAGATATTTATTTTTACCATCGTAATTCACGGTGATTGATCCGCAGCCAAAATTCACATCCTTCCCTATTTCAGCGTCTCCAATATAGGTTAAATGTGAGGCTTTACTGCGAGTTCCTATTGTTGATTTTTTCACTTCAACAAAATTACCTACTTTGACTTCATCACCAATGTGAGATTCAGGTCTAATATGCGCAAATGGTCCGATATGTACATCATTACCAATCGAGCTGTTCTCTAGTACAGATTGTTTTACCGACGTATTGATGCCAATCTCACAAGCCTTTATCTCTGTATGTGGACCAATCTCACACCGTTCACCTATGATCGTCTTTCCTGTAATGCTTGTACCTGGATAAATAATTGTATCCGGACCAATTTGACAATCACTGGATAAATAGGTTGTATCAGGATCAATGAGAGTGACTCCTGATCGCATGTGAAGTTCGTTAATTCTTTTTCTCATGAGCTTTTCAGCGATTGATAAAGCTACACGATCATTTACACCTATGGTTTCATCTTCATTATCAATGGAATATGCGGCAACTTTTTCAGAGGATTTTGTTAATATTTCAATAACATCTGGCAGATAGTATTCACCTTGGGCATTATTGTTATTAACTTTTTTAAGAGTTTCAAATAATTTCTGATTGTCAAAGCAATAGATACCTGTATTAACTTCGTTCACTAACTTTTCATCTTGTGTGGCATCTTTTTCTTCAACGATACGGGCGAGTTCACCCGCCGGCTTGCGAATAATTCGACCATATCCATATGGACGATCCATGATCGTTGTTAAAACAGTCGCGGAAGCACCTGTCTTTTCATGGTAATCCAATAGATCCTTTATTGTTTCTTTCGTAATAAGTGGTGTATCTCCACAAAGAACGACCGTTGTCCCAATGAGTTGATTTAAAAGAGGGGCTGTTTGATTGACTGCATGAGCAGTTCCAAGTTGTTCTTCTTGCAAGGCATACTCAGTTGACTGACCTAACTGGCGTTTTACCGCTTCTGCACCATGACCAATGACAGTGACTGTTCGATCAAATGAAAGTCCGCTCAATTCATCTACAATATGCTGAATCATCGGTTTTCCACAAACAGGATGCAGAACTTTATATAATTTAGACTTCATCCTAGTTCCTTGACCAGCAGCTAAGATGACGGCATAGCGATTAACCATTACCAAACCTCCATATAACTTATCGTTCCTCCCATTCATTCATTTAGAACTATAGCTTAAAAAAGGGTGTTTTTCAAGATAATGAAATAAAATAACCGCTCTGGATATTAATAGTTCATCAAATCACTACATCAATTTGACAAAAAATAGACTGAAATAGTTAGATAAACTTAAAGTAACGGAATTATTTGAACATGAGGGAATAGAAAAGAATATTTGTCTAATTAAAAATTCGGAGAGAATATTATAAAATGGAGTCACAAAAAAGAGATCTAATTTTTTGATTTAGATCTCAAATTGATTTATATTTTGTATTCTGACTTCCCAATTTACCTCAGGTCTCGTGTATAAATGAATGAATCAATCAATTTAACCAACAAGTTTCTATTAAAGAGATAAAAAGGGCATCGAAAGACAGGTGCATCTAAATCTTCAAATCGTGAATATCAAAACTTTTTCGTAATTTTATCGTTCTTCATTTTCTAGATCTAGATTTAGCTATAAACGAAATTATGAGGCACCTGCCTCCTCATAAGTCGCATTTTCTTCTCCAGCACGATAATATTCATCTAATACAGCTACTTGGATTTTCTCTCTTGTACTAGATGTAATGGGGTGGGCTATATCACGGAACTCTCCATCAGGTGTTCGTTTGCTAGGCATTGCAACAAACATTCCGTTATTTCCATCAATAACACGAATGTCATGCACAACAAATTCGTTGTCAATCGTGATTGAGGCAATAGCTTTCATTCGTCCATCTGTATTTACTCTTCGTAGTCTAACGTCTGTTACTTCCATTTAAGGCACCACCTTTTCCCAATAAATAATAGACTATTAAAAAGATTCTACATAATTTTTCTAAATCCTTCAAAAAAATAAAAAAACTCTAATTATTTATGGGAAAGGTGTGAGAAATTATTTTACAAGTGCAATAACTTCCATTTCGACTTTAACGTCTTTGGGTAATCTGGCTACCTCAACGCAAGAACGTGCTGGCAAATGCTCTGAAAAATATTCTCCATATACCGCATTAATAGCTGGAAAGTCATTCATGTCTTTAATAAATAAGGTTGTTTTAATCACTGTCTCCAATGATGCGCCCGCACTTTCAAGGACAGCTTTGATATTACTAAATACTTGATGAACTTGTTCCTCAACTGACCCATCAACTAAATCTCCAGTTGGAGTTAATGGAATTTGACCTGAACTATAAAATATATTATTCACGATCACGCCTTGTGAATAGGGTCCTATTGCTGCTGGTGCTTGCTCTGAATGTGTAATTTTCATGAGTTGCCTCCTAGAAGTGTAAAGTTTTTGTATATTGTTCCATTCTCTATTTTTAACGCAGTTTCCTGCTCAGTAATGGATAATCTAAGAAGAGATTGATAATTATTGATTAGTTTAGGCTTTTCATCTTTTGTTTCAACAAAAACAGCGATACCTGTCACTTCCGTCTCAAACTCATTACATAGATTAATCATGCCTTTCATCGTCCCTCCCGCTTTCATAAAGTCATCTACAATCAGAACTTTTGAGCCTGGAGTGAGACTTCTTCGAGGCAATACCATGGTTTGAATACGTTTCGAAGAACCAGATACATAATTGATACTTACTGTTGATCCCTCTGTTACTTTGCTAATTCGGCGAACAATAACAACAGGTACATTGAATTGTGTTGCGACCGCATAAGCTAATGGTATTCCTTTTGTCTCCATTGTCATCACAGCATCAACACCATTAGATGCATAGACAGAGGCGATCATTCTACCAATGGCATTAACATATTGTGGCCTGCCTAGTACATCTGTCATATAGAGGTATCCGCCAGGAAGAAGCCTTTCTGCTTGCGACAGCTGACTAATTAAATTGGTTAGAAGTTTGGAAGCTTCTTCCTTGCTCATTGTCGGGATATAGGTCACGCCGCCTGATGCTCCAGCAATCGTTTTTAAAAAACCTATCCCTTGCATCTCAAAAGATTGTTTAACAATGGCTAAATCCTCACTAATCGATGATTTCGCCGAACCATACCGTTCGGAAAAACATGAAAGCGAAACAATTTGGTGTGGATGATTAAGAAGATAATAAGTCATATCAACGAGTCTTTCGCTTCGCTTAAATTTCATAGCTGTCCTCCAAATACGAATAATTAATGTAAATATTACACTATTATTCGTATTTAGACAAGATATCTATTTTTTGCCGAAGTCTAACGGCATAAACTTCACGACAGAAACCCTTTAATCCATTACAAATGCGCTGCATTCTTGATTCATATCGCGTTAGACCAAATACCGTCGGGCCGCTACCGCTCATCAAAACCCCTTCTGCACCATTCTTTTTCATTTGCATCTTTATTTGGGCAATTTCTGGTACTTTCTCTATCGTGACGTCTTCGAGGGTATTGCCTAACAAAAGACACATTTGTTCAAAATTTTGTTGCTTAATGGCTTCTTGCATGCCTTCAACGTTCGGATGTGTCGCATTTTCTATGTTCAAGGCTTGATATATTTCTGCTGTTGAGACAGATACTGGGGGCTTCACAAGAACAACCCAGCAAGCCGGGGGAGAATCCATCGGTGTAATAATTTCACCTCTTCCAGTTGCAAGAGCCGTACCTCCTTGGATGCAGAATGCCACATCAGAGCCGATTTTCGCAGCCAAGTTCAGCATGTCCCTATATGTCATCTCGAGATTCCATAGTTGATTAAGGGCACGTATCGTCGCAGCAGCATCACTGCTCCCGCCGGCAAGACCAGCTGCCACTGGAATATTTTTGGTTATCACAATTTCAACGCCGCTCGGGATGTTATATTTCTCCTTTATTAGATGGGCTGCTTGGTAAGCAAAATTTCGCTCATCTTCTGGGACGTATGGAGCAGAAGACTTTATTTTTATTTGATCTCCCTCAATCTCATAACATTCAATTCGATCTGATAGATCAATCGTTGTCATGATCATGTTCACGTTATGAAACCCATCCTCTCTTTTACTTACAACATCGAGTGATAGGTTGATTTTTGCCGGCGCTTTTTCAATAACTTTCACATCATTCCCTCACTTTTTCTCTCTTAATAGTTCTATAATATAGGAAACTGTTGATTTGGAAAAGCTAAGAAAATAAATCCCGAAGGTTAACCAAATAAGTTATTGTAATAAAGCCCGAAGCAATGGATGCTTCGGGCTACTTAATCACATTATTGTTGATCCTGTTTCATCTGTCTTTCAGCAATTTCGATGGCTCTTTTCACCATATTACCGGCATCGCGTGCACGAATACCGCCCCATCCTTCTTGTTGAACAGTGTCATAGAAACCAAGTTCTTTCGCAAGTTCCACTTTGAACTCTTCAGACATGATGCCACGACGTCTAGACAAGATCTAAAACCCCCTTATATAAATGTGATTAAGCTTTTATATTGTTTGTTTACATACTCGTCATTATTCAGTTAACCTAAGTCTTTAATATTTTAGTCTATTGTGATTGATTTATTTTGTTTCGGGCCGTGACAAGTCATTCTTCATTTTAGTTTAACGAATAACGCGATCTTAAATCATGACTTATGTATGTCTTAATTATTGATATCATCTTGATCTTTAGAACATCACCCATTATAATAAAAAAAAGCAAACAAAAAAGCAGTTAGACAAAAGTGTCTTACTGCCCGCTCGCTATTTCTTCTAGAAAAGTAATTTCGACTGATTCTGTTAAAACATCTGTATAGCTATATGATACACGTTCATAAGCGTTCGTATCTTCATCCAATTTCACAATAAATACAGATGGATAGGTTTCTTCTAGAACACCAACGCGTTGTATGGTTTTCCGTCTGCCTCCATTAGCCTTTAAAGCTAATCGTTTACCGACTCGTTCATCTAAAGCGCATTTGATATCATTAATGGTTTTTCCCATTCGTGAATCCACCTCACTTAACATGATTATACCACTATTCGAGCGGATGTGTCAAATATGAACAAAAAGTGAATTATATCAAGTAAATCATCCTTCTGTCAATGTCTTTTACATCCTATTACTTGTATCATCTGCAATAAAATACAAAATTATGTACCTTTAAGGTAATTGATACGGCAAACCTGTTCTTAGCATGCCACGACTTTCCACACCTCCAAGTCCATCTGTTCCTGCAAGTGTATTTCTTAGTACATCCCACACATTGATACGATCCATAAATGAGGTAAAACTTATCTTAGAAACAAGATATACTGGATCAAGAGCATGAATATTCACACGAGTAGGAGAACTCGCAAAATTGGCTCCAGAACGAATAAGCATTTCAAAATGGGATTGACAAGCGCCTGCAAAAATAATCAACTGATCAAGATTAGGTGTCATATAGCGGACTTCCTTAACTGTCCTAACAAAATGTCCTGAATGACGATAAGCTTTTATGTTGTCTTCTGATCCTTTGTTTTTCATGTAGGCATCGTGGCCTGTCAATACCAGTATATCTGGTCTAATTTGACGGACAAGCTGAGGTACATTTTCGGGCATTTGCTCTTCAGGCATGTATTTTCCTAAAACCGGAACGCCCAATTTCTCGTAAACGCGAAGGCATTTTTTTAAATAATGGGGATCCCCATCGATATGAAGGACGCGGCCTGGCATCTCAAAATACGAAGTACCTGAACGATATCCATTTGTTGCCGTGTATTCTCGCTTTAATTTTAACTTTTGGTAATCTTGTCTAAAAAGTTTAGTGGATTGACTTTCTAAATCCTGTGTTTGCTTTTCATATTCATGTCTTTTTTCTTCCGTTACAAGCATTAAATCATGGAGTGGCGAATCTGCACAAAGCCTTAAATCTTCACCTATCAATTCGGCTATTTCTGTTTCTTTATCAATGGTAACAACTCGAAAGCACACGTCACCGTTATAGGACAATCTCGAAACTAAATCACCAATATTAATCGTCATGTCCGTCCTCCTCACACTTACAACCCATTAAACAACCTAAGTTTAATTTATGCGTGAGAAACCGTCTTTATGACCTATTTTGAATCGTAGTTGAGAGAAAAAACTGTCCATAATGACAAAAAGCCTTCTATCGTAGCAAGGGATAGCTCATAGATAGAAAGCTTAAGCCAGGAATTTCGGCGCCCACTTGTTTTTCCAGTCCAAAGAAAACAGCGCCGCTCTTAGCCTTCCGACACCCAGGACGGGCTAGTAGTGGCGTTTCTTGCAGGATGCCAGCGTACTTAGCCAGTAACCCTTCTAATTTGTCATCAGTTTTGAACACGCACTTAAAAGAAATTTACTTCATGGTGTATAAAGCATCCGCTAATTTTCCAAATTCCTCAATCGATAACGTTTCCCCGCGACGCTTGGGATCAATAGATACACCTTCAAGTACAGATATCAATGACTCTTTTTGATCTTTTTTATAAAGATTATTCATCAAGTTATTTATTAGTGTTTTTCTTCGTTGACCAAAACTTGCTCTAACAAGTTTAAAAAAGAAGTCTTCACTTATCACTTGTACTTTCTTCTCTTTTCTGACCTGTAGTCGGATCACCGCTGAATCGACATTAGGCTGTGGGATAAAAACAGTTTTTGGAACAGTCATCATAATGCGTGGTTCAGCCATATATTGTACAGCTATAGACAATGAACCATAGCTTTTCTCACCAGGACTCGCTTCCAATCGTTCAGCCACTTCTTTTTGAATCATCACGACGATATCTGTTATAGAGAGTTGACTGGTTAAAAGCATCATTAAGATCGGTGTCGTTACATAATAAGGTAAGTTCGCGATCACTTTAATTTCCGCACCATCTGGAAATTCTTCCTTTATGATTTGATGTAAATCCACTTTTAGAACATCACCGAATCGGACCGTAACATTGGAATGGTCATTTAATGTGTTAGATAGAATGGGTTTTAATCTTTCATCAATTTCTATGGCAACAACTTTTTTGGCTCGTTCAGCTAATAATTGAGTTAAAGCTCCGATGCCTGGTCCTATTTCAATAACATAACTAGAGTCCGTAACGTCCGCTGCGGATACAATGTTAGACAATATATTTTCATCAATTAAAAAGTTCTGTCCCAAACTCTTTTTAAACGTAAAATCATGTTGCTTGATAATGTCTTGCGTTTGTCTCGGTGATGATATGCGTTTATTCATGCTTTTCCTCCTCTATGACGGCTTTAAGCGCCTCATGAAATTCAGCAGGCGTCACTTGAAAAATACGTAAACGTTTATGAAGTTGTTTGGCATTCGTATAACCTATTTTTAACTTTTCACCGAGTCTCTCCCTACGTTTACGTGCATTTTGTCCAGCTATTAACCCATACTCTCGTAAAGTTGTCGTAGATATATATTCCTGAGTTTCCTCAGTTTCCGTATACACGTCTTGAAGAGCTTCTCGAACGGCCTCTGGTTTAGCATGTTCAATGCCTAAACTTTCATTCGGACGACCCTTCGCCTCTTGCTTTGTTAAAAATGCATGCTTACATCCTTTAACGGAGCTTGATACAATTTTTCGAATTCTTTCACCCGGGTAATCAGGATCGGTAAAAATAATAACGCCTCTTTTATCCTGAGCTCGTTGAATCATTTCCAATACGTCCCTATCTACTGCTGAACCATTCGTTTCAATTGTATCCGCCTCAACAGCATTCTTAATCGCTAAAGTATCACATTTACCTTCAACAACAATGATTTCTTTAATAACCACCATTAATTCTCCTTATTCCTACAATAATAAAACCTTATTCCATCTTACTTCGTTTTATAAGTAAAAGTAAAGAAAACATCAGGTAGCCCCAAATCAATTTCAAAAGGTACGATCCCACTAAAAATAACTTAAAGAAAACTTGCAGATTGCAGGGCCTATAACGCGCGAGAACAGTGGCCTAGTTGCAGTAAAAAAGAAGTACAGTTTGTTTCCTGTACTTCTTTCACATAGACATTCATATTCTATTATTATAAATTTATCCCGCCTTAACGGCTAGTAAAACTCCCACTGATGGAAGTTTCACTTTATCTATTATCTATAAACGGTCACATTCACTTTTTTTCTACCCCAGTTATTTGCTTGATGTTTAGATGGGAAAAAGATGTCAATTTTATGTCCATCAATGGCTCCACCTGTATCACCTGCTATAGCATAACCGTAACCTTCAACGTAGACCTTTGTTCCAAGTGGAATGATTTTAGGATCAACCGCAATGACTTTCTTTCCGGGATTCGATTTTAAATTAAGTCCCATCTTAGTATAACCTGAACATCCTTTGCAATCGGCTGTATAGGCTGTACTAGTGACCGTAACCGTTCTTGTAGCAGATGCTTTTGTTTTTGTGCCAACAATAATGACACGATCTTTCGGCTGACTGATTTCTTCTGTTTTTATTAATTCCTTAGATACTTGCTTGTCATTCTCATAGGTTATTTTATAAGTTTGATGAACTTTCCCTTTTTCTCCTGGCTTTAGCACCTTTATTTCACCTTTACGTAGATCGGGACTTTCTTTTGTTTTTGTTTGAAAAGGTAAAACTTTTTCTTCTTGTTTATTAACTTTTTTAACATGTACCACTGAAACGGTGAGATTGGAGGCGATAAGTTCATCCATTCCTGGATCGATACGATCCTCTTTACTTACATTCACGTGTTGTTCCCGTAAAAATTCCTCGACCGTCTTAGCTGTTGTCCAAATTGAACGTTGTGCTTCTTGACCATCTTTAAGATTTACTAGATTAGCAGGTTCATAGTGTACCGTCATATGATCTGTAATTTTTTCATTTAATGATGGAGACACAACGTCGTGTGATTTAACATCGATGTGCTGCAGATTAAAAAAGTTATGAATGGTCTTGGCAGTTGTCCAGATGGTTTCTTGTTGATCATTGATTTCTAGAGTGATTTGATGAGCAGGAGTCCAAGTAATTTTCATATTTTCTTTTAAATATGTATTGGGTCCTGGTGACATCTCATCGTGATCGTCAAGCTTGACTCCTTGTTCTTTCAAAAAAGAACGAACATTATTCGTATGTGTTTCAACCTTCTGTTCCCGACCATCTTTAACAAAAACAACCGTGACTTTTGAAGATGCATAAGCAGTATAAGCTACAAAGGTCAATAAAAATACAGAAGTCATGATCATGATGGTCTTCTTTCTCTTTAATAAAAGACTTTTCATGTATATTCGCATTCGATTTCTCCTTTATCGTTCAAACGAGTGATGCCATTAGTTTTTCAAGTTTTCTCTATCTAACTTACGGCTTTAATGTTGATCGTAGGGGAAAGAATCATGTTTTTATATCTATTAATAAGAATTAAATTGAATTAAATTTTAAATAGCCGTAGAGCATTTTCCATCGTTGCATTTGCAAGTTCTTCGTAGGTGATATGGCGTAACTCAGCTATTTTTTCCGCAACAAGTTTTACCCTTGCTGGTTCATTCCTTTTGCCTCTATAAGGGTGTGGACTCAAATAGGGACAATCTGTTTCGATAAGCAATCTATTAATAGGGACCTTTGCAGCAACTTCTCTTTGCAATGGTGCATTTTTAAAAGTTACGGGTCCACCGAAACTAATATAGAAATTCATATCGAGGCATTGTTTTGCATAATCCCAATTATCACTATAGCAATGCATGATGCCTCCAATGTCTTCTGCATGTTCTTCTTTTAAAATCGCAACGATGTCTTCCGTTGCTTCACGATTATGTATGATAATCGGCACTTGGCATTTTCTAGCTAGCTGGATTTGTTTCCTGAATACCTGTTTCTGGATATCCTGAGGTGACTTGTCCCAGTGGTAATCTAGACCAATCTCTCCAAGAGCTACCACTTTGGGTTGATGCAAAAGTTCTTCTATCCAAAGAAGATCCTCTTCAGTCATATCGATTGCATCGACTGGATGCCAACCTACTGCACCATAAAATCTTGAATCTGTTTGAATCATTCTTATGGCTTCGGTAATTGTTGGACGATCAAAACCAACAATAAGCATTTTGGTAACACCTGCTTCTTCAGCCCTCAACAAGACATCTTCATAGTCCTCTTTAAAATCAGGAATATTAAGATGTGTATGCGTATCGAAAAGCACCTCATCACCACCCTTTTTATCTCATTGCTGCCATCGTAAAAGATAGCGACTCGTCTGAATACCATATTGTCAATTTTAGAATTTAAGATTGATCTTCATCTTATTTAAAAACAAGAGAAAGACCTTCTCAAATCCTTCGTTAGTTTATCATAAGATCACATTTCACAAGCAACATTAACATGTCATGTATATTACGAGTCTGTAACAATCGGGCGTTTCTGACGTTAATTTCACTTT
This sequence comes from Terrilactibacillus laevilacticus, assembly GCF_006517395.1. GTDB lineage: Bacteria > Bacillota > Bacilli > Bacillales > Sporolactobacillaceae > Terrilactibacillus > Terrilactibacillus laevilacticus. The sequence continues at coordinate 13,273 of NZ_VDCY01000018.1, read as the reverse complement.
TATTTCCACTTTCGACACTCCTTTTTGGCCATCTGTGGATAACTATTTTCTTTCATTTTTTAGAATCAAAAAAAAGGAACCACCTATTGTTAACCATTGTTAACAATAGATAATTCCTTTAAACCTTTAACTTATTATTTTATAGATGTTCCATTTGGTAATTCAGCATGCGGGGCTGCTACTTTTAACATGTTACCCGATTTTCCCGCTAGAATCATCCCTTGGGACAACTCCCCGCGTAACTTTACAGGTTTTAAGTTAGCGACAACAATCACTTTTTGACCGACCAATTCATCTTCATTGTAGTATTCAGCTATACCTGAAACGACTTGGCGTTTTTCATAACCCATATCGACTTGTAATTTTAGCAATTTATCAGCTTTCTTTACTTTTTCAACACTAAGAATCTCAGCGACTCGCAAATCCAATTTGTTAAAATCATCAATCGTGATTTCATCTTTGGTAGCTTCTAGTTCTGTTTGTGCATCTACTGATTTCTCTTCTTTTGTTGGTTCAAGTCCCGGTTGACGCATCTGGGTAAGGATGTATTGTACTTCTTCATCTACATCTAATCTTGGGAAGATAGGGTCACCTTTTTTAACTGTCCAAGACCCTTGACTCAAATGATAGTTACTTAAACTATCCCATGACTTTTCCTTATCCTCTAAGATGCCGAGCTGATCGAAAATTTTCTTAGGTGTCGACGTGAAAAATGGTTGAATCATAATCGTGATGGATCGAATGGTTTGAACCAAGTTTGTCATAACGGCAGCGAGTGCCTCTTTTTTTGACTCATCTTTAGCTAGAAGCCAAGGAGCCGTTTCATCAATATATTTATTTGTTCGACTAACCAGTTGCCAAATAGCCGTTAATGCAATAGAGAATTGAAGATTTTCCATTTCTCGTTCAACCGTTTGAATCGTTTTATCCACGAACGCTTTAAGATCGTCATCAAATGGCGTCACTGGTCCATTGTCTTTTGGCACAACGCCGTCAAAGTACTTATTCACCATAGCAACCGTCCGATTTAATAAGTTACCAAGATCATTCGCTAAATCATAATTGATTCTTTCTATAAATGCTTCTGGAGTAAAGACGCCATCAGAACCAAATGGTACCTCTCTCAATAGATAATAGCGAAGGGAATCAAGTCCATATCGATCAATCAATGGTTCAGGATCTACAACATTACCTTTAGACTTAGACATTTTCCCGTCTTTCATTAATAACCAACCATGTCCGTATACTTTCTTAGGAAGCGGTAAATCAAGAGCCATCAATATAATTGGCCAGTAAATGGTATGAAAACGGACAATCTCTTTTCCTACTAAATGGACATTACATGGCCAGTATTTTTGGTAATCCTCATCATGATCCGTTCCATACCCAAGTGCGGTAATATAGTTGGATAAGGCGTCTATCCATACATACACCACATGTTTTGGATTATCTGGTACCTTCACGCCCCAATTGAAGGCCGTACGTGAAACAGCTAAATCTTCAAGTCCTGGTTTAATAAAATTATTAATCATTTCATTTTTTCTAGATTCTGGTTGAATAAAATCTGGATTTTCTTCATAATATTGTAGTAATCGATCTGCATATTTACTCATTTTGAAAAAGTAACTTTCCTCTTTTACTTTTTCAACTGGATGTCCGCTATCGGGACTTTTACCGCCGATTATTTCGCCTTTAACGTTATATTCTACATCAACCAACTGTGTTTCCGTATAATAGGTTTCATCAGGTATACTGTACCAACCCTCATATTCACCAAGATAGATGTCTCCTTGGTCAACCAAACGTTTGAAAATTTTCTGTACAACTTTTGTGTGGCGCTCCTCCGTTGTACGAATAAAATCATCATATGAAATATCAAGTTTCTTCCATAAAGCTTTAATTTGAGCGACCATTCCATCTACATAAGTAAGAGGCGAGACGCCTTTTTCTTCAGCTTTTTCCTGAATTTTTTGACCATGTTCATCAGTACCCGTAAGGTATTTCACATCATACCCTCTAAGGCGTTTGTATCTTGCCATGGCATCTCCAGCTACCGTCGTATAAGCATGCCCAATATGTAATCGACCACTTGGATAATAAATCGGTGTGGTAATATAATACGTTTTCTTCTCCGTCACAATTTAAACCTCCTCATTATTTTACTACTTGAGGCAGATGAGCGTTCCGTCTCTTTCAAAAAAACTATACTAATCGCTATGGCGAATGTCAAGAATGACAAGGGTTCAGTCTCAGGTGACAACAAGGACTATTAGATAAAAAGTGCCATTCTATTAAAGAGGTTGCTTGAAAAAGTCACCAAATGATAACTTGCGAATCTCGGCGCCCACTCGTTTTTTCCGGTCCTCATGTAGCGGGATTCAAGAGAATTTCTAGCTAAAATCGCTCACGTCCTGTGGTTGGCGCCTGAAGCTACCACTACGCGAGGAATGCCGGTCCAAAGAAAACTGCGCCGCGACTTCTCCTCCGACGCCCAGGACGGGCTAGTACTGGCGTTTCTTGCAGGATGCCAGCCTAATTAGCCAATAACCCTTTTCATTTGTCACCTTATTGAACGCGATCTTAAAGTCTATTATTTTACAATGAAGTAAAAAAATAGACTTTATTTAAATGTAGAGTTAAAATAGATTGAAAAGAAAATCATTGACGTGATTGTAAAACGTTGGTATTATTAAAAAAAATATGTCGAAATATGACATACAGAAAGAGAAAAAACATGGGGAGGAACACGATTCATGAAATCTACAGGTATTGTAAGAAAAGTTGACGAACTTGGTCGCGTCGTTATTCCGATTGAACTAAGAAGAACATTAGGTATTGCTGAAAAAGATGCACTCGAAATTTATGTTGATGATGATAAAATCATCCTTAAAAAGTACAAGCCTAGCATGACTTGCCAAATTACTGGTGATGTTTCTGATTCTAACTTAAACATCGGTGGTAAATTAGTATTGAGCCGCGAAGGCGCTGAAATTGTCCTTAAGGAAATCGAGGGATTCTTACAAAAACAACAACAATAGAGAAATAGAATCTATACTGCACATAAAAAACTGCCCCAAATTCTAATAAGGCAGTTTTTTTATTTGGCTTTTTTCCAAAAGGTTGTTTTTGGCTAGTCTATTCTGTCTCTTTATTTTCCAATCATTTAAAAGTTTCAATGTAATACTGATAGACCTCCCGCTTCGGAATACCTCTTTCTTTCGCAACCACTTTGATTGCATCCTTACTCGACATTTGTTTGACTTTGATATAATGCGTCAAGTGCTCCTTTAGATTGAGATCATCCCACCACGTTTGACTCGGCTGCTCATTATCTGATGCACCTTCAACAATTAAGCAGTATTCTCCTTTAATTGTTAGTTTTGAAAAGGCCTGAATAATCTCCTGTAATGTCCCTCGGACCATCGTTTCATATGTTTTTGTTAATTCTCTACTTAATGTCACTCGTCTGTTCCCTAAAGTTTGATGTAAAGATTCTATAGTTTCTTTTACCCGATAAGGAGATTCGTAAAAAATCAGGCTATAAGGTAGATGACTTAAAGATTCTAAAGCTTCTTGTTTTTGTTTCTTTTGTCTTGGAAGAAAACCATAAAAGAGAAAATGTTCTGTATCTAATCCTGATGCAATTAATGCCGTAATGGCTGCATTGGCTCCCGGAAGCGGGACAATATTGATTTTATTTTCAATACACCGGACAACTAAATCATATCCAGGGTCTGAAATGGCTGGCGTACCAGCATCTGTTACAATAGCCACTGATTTTCCTTCTTGCAGGGCTTGAATAAGTTTCTCTCCACTTGTCTGTTTATTATGCTCATGGTAGCTAACGAGCTGCGTGTGAATATCAAAGTGATTACATAATTTCATCGTTTGTCTTGTGTCTTCTGCGGCAAGAATATCGGCTTCCTTTAATACCCTAATCGCTCGCATGGTCATATCTTCTAAATTACCTATGGGCGTGGGGACAAGATACAATATTCCTTTTTCTTGGTTTTTTTTATAACTTTCTTGCGTCCACATAATTAACGTCCCTTTCCCGTATCAGATCTATTTTTTGTTTCCTTGGTAATTGTTTAATGGCATATTCTCGTTTCATAGCTTCTGATTTTGTCGTAAAGGTTTCCTGATAAACCAACTGGACAGGTAATCGACTTCGGGTATATTTAGCACCTTTGCCACTTTCATGAACGTGAATACGCTTTTCGATATTTGTCGTGTATCCAGTGTATAGTGTTCCATCCGAACACTTTAAGATATACACGCTATACTCTTTCATGAGATGGCCATACCTCTTTCGTATAATGTCCTTTTTCGTCATAAACATGGATGGGGGGGAGAACTTTCAAGCCAGGTTTGCCTTTGTACGCGGCTTCGATTAGTACCATATTGGCTGGTTTTCCTTGTTTTGGATGGACAAATTGACATCTTTTTGGTTCTAAATCAACTTTCTTCATCAATGTTATCATCTCGACCAAACGTTCGGGACGATGAACCAACGCCACTTTACCATTTTGTTTGACTAGAGAGCTTGAAATAGTTATGACGTCTTCTAATGTAATATGAATTTCATGTCTTGCTATAGCCACATGTTCATTGATATTTTGATCTCTTGCCTGTTCTTTTTTAAAATAGGGCGGATTACATGTCACAACGTCGTACTGATGATGCCCAAATCGATGGGTGGCGTTCTTAATATTGTCACGGATAAAATTAATTTGGCGATCTAGACCATTTAGCCTATTGCCTCTCTCAGCTAAATCATAAATCTCTTGCTGGATTTCTATCCCTGTGATTTCTCCTTTAGTACGTGTCGACAGAATAAAAGGTATCGCACCATTGCCGGTACAGAGATCGATTAATTTCCCACGTTGGATAGGAACATAGACAAAATTAGCCAGCAAAACGGCGTCTAATGAAAAAGCAAAATAATCTTTTGATTGAATGACTTTAAGAGGTGTATTAAATAACTCATCGATACGTTCATTTGGCTTAAGTTCTACCAATTTTCTCATTCCTTTAAACAAACAAATGGGTGGTTATGCTTAATCGATCGTTTTGATAAAAAATTTTTGGGTTAAAAGCATTAGCTTTTACACAAACGGCTAAAAAACAATATAAATTTAACATAACCATTATAAAGAAAACTTGCCGATTGCGGGACCTACAAGTTGCAGACAAAAGCCTAATCCCGCACTTATACTTTATGAGGTTGTTCAAAAAGACAACAAATGATAAGCTACGAATCTCGGCGCCCGCTTGTTTTTCCGGTTATCATGTAGCAAGACTTGTCACCTTTTTGAACACGCACTTAAAGTGAAATAAAAACTCGCCAAATGGCGAGTTTATATCTAACTTCTAAATTAATCGGTCTCCGAACATTACTTCTTGTTTAAGAACGACAAACAAAAAAGACAATCTCCTTCTTTACGAATACTTCCATAATGCAGGTTGCAAATATGGAACCCCTCTTGATATAACCTTGCCAAATTGTCATATCCTTCCCCAACTTCAGGACGGACAGTAGCCGGTTTTGGACCGGTTCCTTCTTGCTTGTGAGATTTCTTCTCATTTTGCACATTCTCAATATGCTGTCTTAGATTACGATTCTCAATCGTAAGGTGCTGATTATCCTCAAGCAAACTAGCCAATTGCATTTTCAGATCGCCGAGTTCACTATACAATTGTCCAATTTGTTCTTCCAATCGACTTACTTGTGAAAAAACATCTTTTTTTCCCAAGCCCATCCACCTCTTATCTAGTGGCTTGTGAAGAGATGGCTCCCTCCTCGATGAGCTCATCTAATGTATACTCAATCACTCTATTAGGATCCTTCAACTCAATTTGCACGAGTTTTTCCAGTATATTCAATCCTACGACGCGTCCCTTACCGTGAAGTACAACAATCGGTTCGCCAATGTCTGGAAGTTCTTGTTTAGCAGATTCATATTGGTCATTTTCATATTTTAAACAACACATTAATCTTCCACAAACGCCAGAAATTTTTGCAGGGTTTAAAGAAAGGTTCTGATCCTTTGCCATTTTGATTGATACTGGTTCAAAATCACCTAAAAAAGTTGAGCAACATAACATACGCCCACAAGGTCCTATGCCGCCAAGCATCTTAGCCTCGTCTCTCACACCTATTTGTCTAAGTTCAATTCTTGTTTTAAATACTGCTGCTAAATCTTTGACGAGCTCTCTAAAATCTACACGCCCATCTGAAGTGAAATAAAAAATAATTTTATTGCGATCAAATGTATATTCTACATCAATCAATTTCATATCCAATTGATGATCGTATACTTTTTTTAAACATATATCAAGAGCTGCTTCAGCATCGTGCTTATTTTTCTTAACGTGTTCTTTATCTTCATCAGTAGCGAGTCTAATGACTTTTTTCAAAGGAAGAACGACATCCTCTTCTCCCACGGTCTTTCTTCCAATCACAACCGTTCCAAATTCAATGCCTCTTGTCGTTTCTACAATAACACAATCATCCTGTGAAATGTCAAGTTGATCTGGGTCAAAGTAATAAATTTTACCCGCCTTTTTGAAACGGACACCTACGATATCGTAGTTCATCATTAGGCCTCCCCTTGTAACTTTACAATAAGCTCTTCCATTACACTTAGTCCATTAACATGCGATAACAACTGGCGTTTTGCTTTTAAGATGTAGGCCATATCATCGGCAATATGTTGTAAGGATTTTTGCAGGGTTTGGCTTTTCAATTCATCGAGTTTGTCACAATAGACAACTTCACTTAAACGATCTAAATGGATCGACATCATATCCCTATACCAAAATAGTAATAAATCTAAAGCGATGTCCCATTGCTTTTGATCTTTAAAATGCGGAGCAAAGAGTTCATACATGGTTGAAAGCCCTGCTTGTGTGGAATTAAAAAGCTTTTGTTCTAATTGTATCACTAGTAAACGAGCGTTAGCAAACCATTCATCCTTACAATAAGAAATGGCTTCATCGTAACGATTCGTAAGTTGACTACTTAATGCTGCAAGGGGTTTAGATATGCCTTGTTCAATAAGCTTATCTTCCAGATCCTTTCGAGAAAGAGCTGAAAATGTAAGAACTTGACACCTTGAAATAATCGTGTCTAATAGTTGATGAATATGCTCTGTAAGCAATAAAGCAACCGTATTCTGATGCGGCTCTTCTATAAATTTAAGTAAGCTATTGGCTGCTTGAGTGCTCATTAAATCAGCATCTTCTATGATAAATAGTTTAATTTGAGATTCTACACTGCGATAAGCGAATTCCCTTGTCAAATAGGTAATTTGCTCTTTTTTAATTAATGTTGCATCTTCTTCTTTTTTTACCCATACTATATCAGGATGGTTTCCTGACGCAATTCGTCGGCAATTACGACATTCATGACATGGTTCAATCCCTTTTCGATTCTCACAAAATAGAGTTTGGGCCAATAGCTTAGCCATCTCTCTTTTTCCAGTTCCCTTTGGCCCCTCTAAAATATAAGCATGAGATAATTCATTTTTCCTTAGGGCATGCGTGAAAATTGTCGCAGCCGTTTTTTGTTTTTCTATAAATGTCTTCCAGCTCATGTTTGTCACTCTTTCATACATATAAGTTCACGAGTAATCCCCTAATTTCTCCTAGTTGATCTAGAAGATTAAGAGAATCAGTTTCTTTTTTTAGCACATGATCTGTTAAAGTGACCAATTTCTCGTCTATCTTCTTAACAATGAGTTGGGAGCTATTAGATTGAGACCAAGAATGAGACGATTTGGTTCCAAGGCCAAATTGAATGGCTTCTTGCACGAAAGTCTGGATCGCTTTCTTATAAACTTGGACATCTCTAACAGTACGTGAATGAACTAAGCGTTTGGCTTGTTCATCAACTTTTGTCAATAACGCTTGCAAGGCATCCATTTGCATTTTTTCGCGTTGACCATCCATTTGACTTTGAAACGTTGTTTTAGGTTGGGCCATATTTATGGCCCTTTTAGAAAACGTCTCTTGAACCTTATGATCTTGATTAACTTTCATTGACATCCTAAATTCTCCTATGCCTCATAATTAACGAAAATACAACGGCTCAAAGTATCTTTTTTATATATTACAATGGTTTTAGATAAATACGACATGGTTTGGTCTAGTACTGTTTAAATTCTGCAACTTCAAGAATAAAAACGGTTGCTCCTCCAACTTCTACTTCCACAGGCTGAGGAATGTAAGCATCCGTGCTTCCTCCCATTGGGGATACAGGTGTAATGATTTGATCTCTAGACTGACAGTTTTTCTTAATAACTGTCAATAATTCATTTTTTTTCTCATCATCTACACCAATGATAAATGTTGTATTTCCTGATTTAAGAAAACCGCCTGTACTCGCTAATTTTGTCGCTTTAAATCCTGATTTGACTAATGCGGATTGCAATCGATTACTATCCTTATCTTGAACAACAGCCATGACTAATTTCATAATCTCTTTCCCCTTTCATCATGATTTCATATTCAATCAATAACATGAGGTAAAAGCAAAATTGTAGATATATCACTACAGTTTATCTTGATTACGATAATAAGCAAAAAAATCATTTACAATGGTTTCAAAGACCTGATTAAGATCTTTCTCACCATCAATATAACAAATCCTATTACTATTTTCGTGATAAATAGTCATAAATCCTTCTCTAACTCTTTGGTGATATGAATTTTCACGAAGTTCAATTCGATCTAAGTCAAATGATCCACCTGCACGCTTCACCATGCGTTTTCGTCCTGTTTCAGGCGTCACATCGATAAAATAAGTTCGATGGGGCACGAGGCCTTGTGAAGCAAATTGATTAATAGCTTTGATTGTTGGAATATCCTTTCCTAAACCATAACCTTGATAAGCAATGGAAGCATCAATAAATCGATCGCACAGAACAATTTTCCCATCGTTTAGAGCAGGAATAATTTTTTCTTGAACATGTTGTGCCCTTGAAGAGGCATAGAGTAAGATTTCTGTTTCCTCATTGAGCTCATTATGTTCTGGGTCCAAAATGATTTCTCGTATTTTATCACTAATTCGTGTACCTCCAGGTTCTCTTGTTAAAATATAGGGAAGTCCTTTCGTTTCAAGCAAATTAGCCATTTTTTTAATTTGTGTTGATTTTCCAGAACCATCTGGACCTTCAAATGTAATAAACAAACCCTTCACACTTGCTCTTCCTTTCTTGACACTTCATACACCATTATTTTTTTATCTTTCATTGCTTTATTTTGAAAATGAGCCCCTGCTTGGTCCCAATCCTTTATCATTTTAATGTGGCTCATCGTTAATTTTTCACCTTGTAAGACAACTGGAATTCCGGGTGGATAAGGAATAACATGTTCTGCCGCAATATATGATAGGGAAAGATCCAGATCAACTTCACGTGTTTGATAATCATTAAACTTATCATACGACAAACTAAGACTTGATCTTGGGGTCAATTGATTTATTTTATAACTTAACTTTTCCCATTTGGGGATCTCTTTCAAGCTATCTCTTATACATTCTAAGACATTATGATAATCGATACGATCATCTAACCCTAATACAAACAGGACATGGTGAGGGTTCGCTAACTCTGGATAAATCCCTCGCTGAATCAATTGATTCTGCCAAGAATAGCCGGATATTGATTGGGGCAATTGTATGATTAACTTAAATGGATCTAGACTCGCACCGATATCTTCTTCATGAATGACTTTTATCTGACCTATAGAATCTAATTCTTTGATAAAAGATTGAATTGACTCTAAGATTAATTCTATTTTTTTAGTTTTTAACGTCGCTAAAAAGGATCTTGCTAAGTCAAGCGAAGCCATGATGGGGTAGGAAGGACTCGATGATTGTAAACTATGAAGATATTTTTCCACAGCTTTTACATCTATCTTCTCTGAATTTATATGCAAATAAGACCCCATAGTCATGGCTGGTAATGTCTTATGAGCTGAATGAACCACAAGATCAGCTCCGTAGGATAATGTACTTGGTGGTATTGTATTTCCTAATGTGAAATGAGCGCCATGTGCTTCATCTACTAAAACAAGGGCTCCTTGCTTATGCAAAAGATCAATAATAGACCGATATTCTATTGGAGCCATCCCATAATAATTTGGATAGGTCAATATCATGGCTTTAACATCAGGATGAGCATGAATAGCCTCCCTAACGGTATCGATGTCTAATCCTATAGGTATTTGGGTGAATGAATCTATCTTTGGTGATAGAAATATAGGTTTTACACGTGCTAATTCAAGAGCATTAAAAATTGACTTGTGGCTATTCCGTTGCACAAATACTTTTTCACCTGGTTTACACGTGGATAAAACCATTGTAAGATTCCCTACCGTAGTACCATTCACAAGGAAATAACTTTTTATCGTCTTATAATAATTAGATAAGAGCTCTTGCGCCTCTTTAATGACACCTGTTGGCTCATGCAAATCGTCTAATCCTTCTACTTCCGTTGCGTCAATCGTCAACATCGGACTAAAAACGGACTTCCCCTTAGGTAAAAAACAATCACCGTTTTTATGACCTGGAACATGAAAAGTATAGCGTTGATGATCTTTATAATGAAGTAAGGCATCAAATAATGGAGTTTGTCGTTGATCCATAGCAGCATACCATCCTTCACCTGATTTTAAGCTTAAGCTTATTTTAACATAGATTACCGCCAGCCGGCTGACCATACGAAATGTTTACTTTGGTCGTATTGAAACTTGTCAGTGGGTATGATAAGTTAAAGTTAGTTGTAGATTCAACTTAATATTCCCAATATAATCTTAGAAATACCGTCTAGGAGTTGTGAAACAGTAAACCAAAACATAGTAAAAAGTGATCAAATGATGTAGGTTGTGAATGTGCCTATATGTTGCGAAACTGGTGCAATCATAGGGTAGAACCTTAAGGATGAAAAAATGCGAAAACTAAGCGAAAAAACAACAAAAATCTCATGCAAGGAGAGAGTAGTCTACTGAACAGACGAGATATACGTTTATCATGACAAGGTGACGTATATATGTACGGTGGGTTACATCGGAATTTACGCCTATGAAGAGTTTTATATACGTTTGTCGCGAGCAGTTGGCGATGCCTGGTTCGTTGAAATAGGAAAACTCAAGTATATACATTTGTATATGTTTTAAGTAAGCATTCTCTAAAAGCAACCGTAAATTGCTTTACTATGACGTTCGAATCGCCTATTGGGTATATGTTGATGATTATGACTAGTCGTCTATTTATAGGCGCTTTTTTTATATACATAAAATAATCTAACCTGTTTATTAAACTATGAACTATACCGGGAGGACACAAAAAATGAACAGTTATCCTTTATCTCTATCAGGACTCGTCCGTGATTTACCCATTATCCCTATTAACGATGAATTAAGTATCGCCAGTTTTGTCATTCTAGGAGATACAGAATTAATTTCTCATGTTTCTCCTCAAATTGCAGAAAAACTCCCTTCAATAGATTATTTGATTACGGCTGAAGCAAAAGGAATTCCGTTAGCCTATGAAGTTTCCAAACAACTCAACATGAAAGACTTTATTGTTGCTCGAAAAAGCGTGAAACCTTATATGTCATCTCCCTTAGTTAACGAAGTTGTTTCGATTACAACTCAAAAAAAACAACTGCTTTGCTTAGATGGAAAAGACGCAGAAAAAATAAAAGGAAAAAAGATTGCGATTATCGATGATGTCATTAGCACAGGTGACTCTCTTCTTGCTTTAGAAGAATTAGTTACAAAAGCCGGTGGAAATGTGGTTGCCAAAGCTGCTATTCTGGCCGAAGGTAATGCGGCTGAAAGAGAAGATATTATTTTTCTCGGCAAGTTACCTCTCTTTTTAAACAAGAATAGTAGTAAATAATAAAGTGAAACTTCCATCAGTGGGGGTTTTTCGACGCACAGGATGGCAAGTAGCAGGTGTTGCGACAGGACGTCTGGTTTTTAGCCTGCTTCATCCCCCACTGATGGAAAGCTTGAACCAATCGGACCTTTACGGGCAGTTGATCCCCCATCTATCTTCTTTGAATACTTAGAATCAAGAGGTGGGGGGTCTTTACTAGCCGTTAAGGCGGGATAAAAGGCTGTCGTTTTCTACTAGTCTAGAAAAAGTCTAACAAAAAAGCAGTCATCTACATGAAGGTATGAAGAGGCTGCTTTATCTTTTATATAATTGTTGAATGAAAAATCTGGGTGCAACGAACACATTCATATTCTCACTCACTGTTTTGTTTCTTTTAATTTTAGTTTGGAAAGTTGACTTATAAAATATCGATATTTTTCATCAGTTACATCTGTGCGAACGATATCTTTTTGACAAGTATCACAGATTAATTGATTACAAACATGTATCCCTTTATATTTTATTTCGCCACAAATGACACAAATTTCTCCCGTACAAGAATGAGCTGCTAGTCCCATCTTTCATCCACCTCCAACAATAGGATTTCCACTGTTCAAGCTTTTTATTCAAAATAGATTCAAAATATAAAAGTTTTATTTTAGCATTATATCCATAAACTTTATTCATGTGCCTGTTCCATTTATATTATCTGAGTATATTAATTAATTGTTAGCCTTTCTTGATATTTAAATGTTTCACATGAAACAAAATGATGAATAAAAATCTATCAGAAGATGAATTTTAATATTGTTTTGATGGGAAAGTGTGGGTATTTGCTCAAATTGAACCCTCAATTGTTATGCTAGGCTCATTGTGTCGCATGTAATAAAGAGAGAAGACAGTGTAAAATTAGTTTTATTGAGCTACTTTCCGTTTTATTGAGCTACTTTCCGTTTTATTGAGCTACTTTCCGTTTTATTGAGCTACTTTCCGTTTTATTGAGCTACTCGATTCTCGTGTACGTTGTACACTTCGAATCTCGCTAAAGTGATTTATATCTATGCATAAAAAAAGCAGCCAACCTTGGTTGACTGCTTTCTCTTTGCCTAGCGGCGTCCTACACGCGCATGGGGGACAGCCCCCAATTACCATCGGCGCTCGAGCTTAACTTCCGTGTTCGGGCTGCGACTTCCGCTAGTCGGCGCATCTCATCGTCAACTACGCGCTCTCGATGCTCGTGTACATAGTACACTCCGCGTCTCGATCACTTGTTTCCTTGATCTTCTTGCCTACAGAAACCCTCGCTGAGTTTATCGTCTTCCTTGGTCCTATCGAACTTTACATATACACAAAAAGCAGCCAACCTAAGTTGACTGCTTTCTCTCT
>NZ_VDCY01000017.1 GCF_006517395.1 Terrilactibacillus laevilacticus | reverse complement strand
TAGCTCAATAAAACGGAAAGTAGCTCAATAAAACGGAAAGTAGCTCAATAAAACGGAAAGTAGCTCAATAAAACGGAAAGTAGCTCAATAAAACGGAAAGTAGCTCAATAAAAATCAAAAAGTACTCATTAATTATATATATTAACATTATGTAAACTATAAACTATAAACTAAAAACTATAACCTAAACTACATAAAATCTAAGCAAAGTAAATAAAACCACATAACTACATCCGAACAAAAAAGTTGACAGGTAATGTTAATTGATCAAGCCAAGGCCTAGTGAACTATGCCAGAAAAAGGTAACAGACAAGTCGTAGGTCTCATTTTTTGTTATATAATGCCACTTAAATAAAAACTATGTCATATTTTCTTACATAAATATTGAAATGGGATAGTTTTATCTTTAATATTTAAAACAATTAATAATCAGTTTGTACTAAAATCGAACAAACTAAAATTAAATATAAACTAAATGGAAAGGAGGAGAGGATTTGCAACTGATTCATTTCCCATATACCAAGAGTAACAATCGACTGCTTGTTCTAGACTATATTAGAAGAAATGTAAATTGTAGTCGTGCAGATATAGCTAAGGCGTTTGGATTTAGTCGATCAACGGTTTCATTACTTGTTGAAAAATTACTTCAGAATAATATGGTGAAAGAGATGGGACTAGGTGTATCGACAGCCGAGGGAGGAAGAAAAGGAACAAATCTTGCGTTTAATGATCAGTCCTATTCTGTTATTGGAGTAGATGTAACAAATTCAGGTATTTTGTGTGTTCTTACAGACTTGGGTGGACAAGTCCTGAAAAAAGTAAGTTTGCCCCCAGAATTAGATGTCATTTTATGTGCTCAAAAAATAGTGAATTTTTATCAAGAATGTAAGCATAATGAATCTCCAATTTTGGGTATTGGTGTGTCTGTACCTTCTATCGTAGATCACACGAAATCGATTGTTATTGATGCTCCTTCCTTAGGATGGAAGAGTATTAACTTTAAGGCTGAGCTTGAAAAGAATATACCAATTCCTATTTTCATTAATAATGACGTTGATAGTGCGGCATTAGGGGAGCACTGGATAGGTAAAGGCGCCTCGGCGGACCATTTCTTTTATCTATCCATTGGAACAGGTATTGGATCGGCGATTATTTCCGATGGAAGACTAGTTCCTGGTTTTCAACATTCTGCTGGTGAAATTGGCTACTTTGTTGATAAAGAAGATCTAGATCAAGATAACACTTATAAATTCGGGAGATTTGGAAGTTTCGAGCGTAAAGTTATTCATCTTTTACAAGAATATAAAGAAAAGAGAAGTTTAGAGAAGGATTTAGTCATCGATGTATCCATTACACTCGCCAATGTTATAAGCTTGTTAAATCCTGAACGAGTCATAATAGGAGGGCAAAAATCAGATCAATTGATGGAGATTATGGACAGCATTAGAACTTATATTAAACGTTTTTCTCCTCTCCAAACAAAAATTGATAAAGCAAGTTTGAATCATGAAGCTAGTAGTATTGGGGTTATTTCTTATGTTATTGAAAAAAGTTTTTATCATATTTTAGTTGAAAAAAGAGGAGGAATTCCAATTGGAAAATAAAGGTTTTAATCGTTCGATAGGTTTAATGCAGGCTACTTCAATGAACATGTCTCAAATGATGGGGGCAGGTCCTTTCATTACCATGCCGATCATTTTAGCAACAATGGGAGGACCTCAGGCGATGTTTGGATGGATTATTGGAGCTCTGCTCGCAATTCTTGACGGACTCGTTTGGAGTGAACTTGGAGCTGCTATGCCTGGCGAGGGTGGTTCGTACGTTTATTTACGCGAAGCTTTTAAATATCGTACAGGAAAGTTAATGCCCTTCTTATTTACTTGGTCAACCATTATTGCCACTCCGATGATTATGTCGACCGGTGCGATTGGTATGGCGAACTACTTGGTTTACTTCTTCCCAAATTTATCATCCCTTGGCATTAAATTATCCGCTGTTGCGATTACATTGGTCACGATAGCCATTCTTTATAGAAAAATTGGCTCCATCGCTAAGATAACGGTTGTCTTATGGGCAGGGATGATCCTAACGGTTAGTCTCATTTTAATCGGTGGAATTTCACATTTTAATCCAAGCATGGCGTTTGATTTCCCAAAAGATGCTTTTGCTCCAGGTCAATTTTTTATAGGACTCGGTGCGGGTATGTTGATTTCGATCTATGATTATTTAGGATATTATACAGTGTGCTATTTAGGTGGGGAAGTGAAAAATCCTGGTCGAACAATTCCACGAGCTGTTATTCTATCAGTCATTTTAGTTTCACTGATTGATTTAAGTATGAACATTAGTGTTATCGGCGTTCTACCGTGGCAGGAAGGCATGAAAAGTCATAACATCATGACTGAATTTATGCAAAGAATTTGGGGAGAGCCGGGAGCTATCATTATAACGATTCTTATTCTTTGGACATGTTTCGCATCTCTTTTCACTGGGTTACTTGGAGCGTCACGTTTACCCTATCAAGCCGCAGCCGATGGATTGTTCTTTAAACCTTTTGCAAAGCTTCACAAAAAACATCGTTTCCCTCACTATTCATTAATCATTATGGGATGTATCATGATTATCTGTTGTTTCTTTGATTTAGGTCAGATCATTAATGCCTTAATGGCCGTGACCATTGTGGTACAATTTATGGGACAAATTATAGCTCTTAGTGTATTAAGAAAAAGGAAACCAAACATGAAGAGACCTTTCAAACAATGGCTTTATCCAATACCAAGCATACTGGCTTTCATTGGCTGGGCATTCGTCTTTTATTCTTCAGGCTGGCAAGCCATCCGTCTTTCCATTGTTTGGACGGTATTAGGGTTAATCGTTTACGTTATTTGGGCTAGAAAAAATAACGAATGGCCTTTTAGAAAAGTTGAATATGAGGTAGAGAAAGTATCGATAAAGTGAAACTTCCATCAGTGGGGGAGTTCTTCATCCCCCACTGATGGAAAGCCTGAACCAATCGGACCTTTACGGGCAGTTGATCCCCACCTATCTTCTTTGAATACTCAGGAACTTAAGGTGGGGGTCAATACTCGCCGTTAAGGCGGGACAAAATAACAGAAAGTGAGTTTTAACATGAAGAAAGAAATTTTACTTGCCTTTGATTTTGGCGGAACGAAAGCAGCCATCGCTATCGCTGATCAAAGCAAAAAAATACTTATACGAAAAGAAATTGTCTCAGCGGGAAGAGATGGCAAAGAAATATTAAAGGAAGCCATCGATGTCGCACAAGAGATGATACAAATAGCAGATGGCCAATTAACAGGGATTGGAATCTCAACTATTGGCGTCGTTTCTGGTGATTATGTGGATCTTGCCCCCAACATTATGGGTTGGGAGGACATCAATCTTCAGAGAAACATGCGGGATGTTTTTGGTGAAGTAACGATTCGGATGGAAAATGATGTGAAAACAGCCACGATTGCAGAATTAAGAAGGGGTAATTTAAAAAATACCTCTTATGGATTGTACGTCAATCTAGGAACAGGGATTTCGGCGGGTTATACGATCGGAGATAAAGTCGTTAGAGGCGCAAATGGGGCTGCAGGGGAAATTGCCTATTTACTCAAAAATCGAAATGAGGAAAAAGGTTTTAAGCAAGAAGCAGCGCCGTTTGAGGCTTTTTCAAGTGGCATCGGCATCGCTATGAGGTTGAAAGAGAAAACAGGACTTTTTAAACAGACAAAAGATTGGTTCTCGGAATATAAAAAAGATTCACTTGTGACAGATGTCATAGATGAAGCATTACAAGAAATAGGTGCGCAAGTTGCGAATCTCGCCACTGCTTGGAATCCTGAAAAAGTCGTTATCGGTGGTGGCATGGTGCGTAATAAAGACATAATTTTTCCTATCATTAAACAATATATCGACAAATTTGTGCCTTTTGTACCATCCATGAAGGAAGCTCGTTTTTCTCACGATGCGAGTTTAATAGGGGCTATCGAAATGGCGAGGAAAGATTATACCCCTTAATGTACTGCTAAACAAATGTTATGTTATTTGAAATGTGGATATTTAATAGATATTTTTGGACAACCAGTAGCTCCTCCGGTAATGATGCGAGAGGAGCTATTCGTATTTCGATAAAAAGTTCTAGGTATTTTTCGACATTTGCAGACTTTAAATTTGATTTAATTCAAATATCATGTCGTATCATGCGCTTGCCTAGGAAATATTTTTAAGCATTAACCTCAAGTCGGTGTCCTACAGTGTTGCCGGTTTTTTGTTTTATCCCGCCTTAACGGATAGAAAAGACCCCCACCTCAAGATTCTGAGTATTCAAAGAAGATAGGTGGGGGATCAACTGCCCGTAAAGGTCCGATTGGTTTAGGCTTACCATCAGTGGGGGATGACGCAGGCTAAAAACCAGGCGTCCTGTCGCAACGCCTGCACTAGCACATCCTGTGCGTCGAAAAGCCCCCAATGATGGAAGTTTCACCTTATACACTTAATCTAAAGGTATTGTAGTTTAAAAAGGGTGTAGAAGGACAATCATAGTAAAAATACCATTCGATCGTTAAAGTACTAAATAGGAGGTATTAAAATGAATCAAACGTATAAAGATGATGGACTAGCCTTGCATACTGATTTATATGCCATCAATATGGCTGAAACATATTGGAATGATCATCTTCAAAATCGAAAAGCAGTGTTTGAGGTTTTCTTTCGTAAAATGCCTTTTGGTCATGGTTTCGCTATCTTTGCTGGATTAGAAAAAGTCATTGACTACCTTAGTCATTTTAAATTCTCTGAAACTGATATCACTTATCTTAGAGAAGAACTTGGGTATCAAGAAGATTTCTTATCCTACCTTCGTGATCTCCGTTTTTCAGGAACAGTAAGATCGATGAAGGAAGGGGAATTGGTCTTTGCGAATGAACCCATTCTTCGCATAGTCGCACCACTTCCAGAAGCACAACTTGTAGAAACAGCATTACTAAACATCATAAATTATCAGACACTGATCGCGACAAAAGCAGCTCGGATAAAAGGTGTAATAGGTGACGAGGGAAAGGCTATGGAATTTGGTTCACGTAGAGCGCAAGAAATGGATGCAGCGATATGGGGAGCCAGATCCGCTTACATCGGCGGTTTTGAAGCGACGTCGAATGTCAGAGCGGGAAAGTTGTTTGGTATACCAGTAGCAGGAACTCATGCTCATGCCATGGTTCAAGCATATCAAGACGAATATACAGCTTTTAAAAAATACGCCGAACGACATAAAGAATGTACTTTTCTTGTTGATACTTATGATACATTAAAATCTGGTGTACCGAATGCGATTAAAGTGGCGAAGGAGAAAGGAGAAAATATCCAGTTTAAAGCGATAAGGTTGGATAGCGGAGATTTAGCTTATCTTTCGAAAGAAGCACGAAAAATGCTAGATCAAGCGGGTTTTCTTGATACTAAAATTGTTGCGTCAAGCGATTTAGATGAAGATACGATTATGAACTTGAAAGCTCAGGGAGCGAAGATAGACGACTGGGGAATCGGAACAAAGCTGATTACCGCTTATGACCAGCCTGCACTTGGTGCCGTTTACAAGCTGGTTTCTATTGAAAATGATCATGGAGAAATGGAAGATACGATTAAAATCAGTGGTAATCCTGAAAAGGTGACGACGCCAGGATTAAAAAAGCTCTACCGAATTGTTAATCGTCAAAGTCATAAATCTGAAGGTGATTATATCACTATAGAAGATGAGCATCCAGAAAAAGAAAAACCTTTAAAAATGTTCCATCCTGTTCACACATATATAAGTAAATATGTCACAGATTTTGATATCAATGAGCTTCATACAACAATTTTCAAAAATGGAAATCTAGTCTATGAACTTCCTACTCTTCAAGAGATTAGAACGTTTGCAAAAGAAAATTTAAACGTACTTTGGGATGAGTATAAACGGACGAGATCACCAGAAGAATATCCAGTTGATTTAAGCGAGGCATGTTGGAAAAATAAAATGAACAAAATTCATGAAGTAAAAGAAAAAGTAAACCGAGAAGCGGTAGAGTAACGAAAGGCAGCATCGTATTAAAACTAGCCTAACTACTCTTGCTATTCCGAATCAATGTGATAAGGTTGCTAGATTCGACAAAAAACGATAGAATGTGTATCTAATTCAATAAGATTCTCTTGTATAATATCAGTAATATGGTCTGATAGTCTCTACCTAGTAGCCGTAAATCACTAGCCTACAAGAAGTGAAAAAAGTATACATGGTTATTAAAATGTTTTTTGTACTACAACCATAGATCCAAAATGATTTTACTAAAAACTTTTCTATTATAGCACCCTTCTTTTTCCTTCTTTCTAATTGGTTAGAAAGTTTGAAAAGAAGGGTTTATATTTGGTTACAATAAACAGAGAAATGCAAGAAGCGTCTAATTGATTTAATCATTTTTCAAAACTCATAATATCATCTAGGAGTTGGCTAACATGTATTTTATGATTAATTTATTAGGTGTTTTTGTCGTCATGTCGATTATTTTTCTTTGTTCGCCAAATAAAAAAGAAGTAAAATGGAGAGCGATTCTCATTCTTTTTGGTGTCGAGTTCCTGATTACTTGGTTTATGTTAGAAACGAAAATCGGCGGGTTTATTATAAATAAGATCGCTTCCTTTGTTACATGGCTTACTTCATGTGCAAGTCAAGGTATATCGTTTGCCTTTCCATCTGTGATGAATCAGCCGCAAATAGACTTTTTCTTCAGTGCTCTTCTTCCGATCATTTTTGTTGTTACATTCTTTGATATTCTATCTTATTTTGGTATATTACCATGGATTATTGATAAAGTCGGCTGGGTCATTTCGAAGGTTTCTCGATTGCCAAAATTAGAAAGTTTCTTTTCCATTCAGATGATGTTTTTAGGAAATACCGAAGCATTAGCTGTTATTCGTGAGCCATTACTTGCACTAAACAATAAAAGATTATTAACATTTGGAATCATGAGTATGAGTAGTGTCAGCGGTTCAATACTTGGAGCATATTTGTCAATGGTACCTCCAACTTATGTATTCTGTGCAATTCCTCTAAACTGTTTAAATGCCTTGATCATCGCAAATGTGTTAAATCCCGTTCGTATTAACAAAGAAGACGATATCATCTATAAGGCCGCGAAAAAAGATAAGAAGGACTTTTTTTCTACAATTTCCAATAGTATGCTGGTTGGGATGAATATGGTTATTGTCATCTTGGCCATGGTGATTGGTTATGTTGCCTTGACGGCTTGCTTAAACGGACTCCTTGGCTTGTTTGCTGAAGACTTAACGATACAAAAAATCTTCTCGTATATTTTCAGTCCTTTTGCCTTTTTATTAGGTTTGAATGGTCACGATACCATGTATGTAGCTCAACTGATGGGAATAAAACTCGCAACCAATGAATTTATTGCTATGATGGATTTAAAGTCTCAATTAGGTGACTTAAGACCTCATACGATCGCTGTAGCAACTGTATTTCTCACTTCTTTTGCCAACTTTAGTACCATTGGTATGATTTATGGGACATACAATTCTATTTTCCATAAAGATCCTGAAAAATCAACCGTGATCGGAAAAAATGTTTGGAAGCTATTGGTGAGCGGTATCGCCGTGTCATTACTCAGTGCGATGCTTGTTGGTTTGTTTGTATGGTAAAAAATAGATGCACCACAGTTTATTATGGCTGTGGTGTTTTTTGTATTGCCGGCTAAAGTGCATATATACAGGGTGAAAGTTTTAAGCAGAAAAACGCCGATGTAAAAACAACTACGGAATTATAAAAAGGTTGTCGTTATCTCAAGAATAGGTTTTTTAATTGAGAGTCACGACAATGTTATACTCAACCCCTCACACCATTAAAGGTCGTTTTCAAAAGTACTTGTAAACAATCAAAACACAAAATGATAGATTTTCTTACATTAGGGGGTTGAATTTATAAAACTAAACATGTAGAATGGATACATATTTAAAAAAGAGTTCGACAATTTCAATAATTTATTTAATTTGGAGGGATTTTATGCCGCGGCAAAAATTGGTGATCGTCGGTAATGGAATGGCTGGTATACGTTGTCTTGAAGAAATATTAAAAATAGATCCTGATCGGTTTGATGTAACAGTATTTGGTAATGAACCTTATCCCAATTATAATCGGATTCAACTGTCTAAAGTATTGCAAGGGGATACAGTGCTGGAGGATATTACCTTGAATAGTTGGGATTGGTATGAAAAAAACGACATTCGACTTTATCCAGGTGAAACGGTAATAGAGATTGATCAAGATAACCATCTTGTGAAAACAGATAAAAACAGAATAACTCCTTATGATAAATTAATCTTAGCGACAGGTTCAAATCCCTTTATTCTACCGTTACCCGGAGTAGATAAAAAGGGTGTCATCACCTTTCGAAATATCAAGGATTGCCTAAAAATAATTGAATATTCAAAAAGAAGTAAAGATGCTGTGGTAATAGGAGGTGGCTTACTTGGGCTTGAATCGGCCCGTGGTCTTTTGGACTTAGGTCTTAATGTAAAAGTTGTACATATTAGTGATTACCTTATGAATAGACAATTGGATAAAACGGCTTCACATTTATTGCAACTTCAACTAGAAAAGCAGGGGATGGAATTTCTGCTGAATAAAAAAACAGTTGAGATTACAGGTAATGAATATGCGGATGGATTGAAATTCAGCGACGGAGATGAACTGAAAGCCGATTTAGTCATTATGGCTGTAGGTATCCGTCCAAATATTAAACTAGCAGAAGAAAATGGGATTCCCACTCATAGAGGGATTATTGTCAATGATTTCATGGAAACGAAGATACCAGATATCTATGCTGTCGGAGAATGTGTAGAGCATCAGGGATGTTGCTATGGATTGGTTGCCCCGCTCTATCAGCAAGGAAAGGTTCTGGCCAACCATCTTTGTGAAGAAAAAACGGATGGTTATACAGGCTCTATCGATTCAGCAAAACTAAAAGTATCGGGAGTGGATGTTTTCTCTGCTGGTCAAATTAATGAGCAAGAGAATACGAAAACGATTAAATCTTATGATGGATGGGGAATGACCTATAAAAAGGTTTTGGTTGAAAATGGAAAAATAAAAGGTGCCATTTTATTTGGAGATACACGAGAAAGTACTCACTTATCTCGTTTAATTAATAAAGAGGCTGATGTAAAAGAATATTTGAATACCGAAACGGAAAAGAATTCGGAAACGAGTGTCGTTTGCAGTATGCAGGATGACGAGATTATATGCGGATGTAATGGCGTTGAGAAGGGAACGATCGTTCAAGCCATTAAAGAAAAAGGGTTAACAACAGTCGCGCAAGTCAAAGCATGTACAAATGCGTCTCGATCTTGCGGCACATGTAAATCATTGGTAGCTGATTTGTTAAAACTGACGATCGGCGATGAGTTTGATTCCACTAAGAAAGAAGAGCCAATATGCGAATGCACAACGATGACCCGAGATGAAGTGGTTTCAGCCATTCGTACAATGGGATTGACCAACGTTCGAGAAGTCATGAATGTTTTAGACTGGGAAAATAAAGAGGGTTGTTCAAAGTGTCGACCAGCTATAAATTACTATTTGAATATGGTCAATCCTAGTCATTATGTAGATGATCAAGAATCTAGGTTTGTTAATGAACGAATGCATGCCAATATTCAGATGAATGGGACATATTCTGTTGTTCCAAGAATGTACGGTGGTGTGACAAATTCGGATGAACTTCGAAAAATTGCTGATATTGCTGATAAGTATCAAGTGCCAATGATCAAACTGACAGGTGGACAGCGCATTGATTTACTTGGAGTTGACAAAGAAGATCTTCCAAAAATGTGGAAGGATCTAAATATGCGTTCTGGTTTTGCATATGCCAAATCTGTACGTACGGTTAAAACTTGTGTAGGTGAAAAATTCTGTCGCTTTGGTACTCAAGATTCCATTGATATGGGAATTCAATTAGAGAAAAAATTTGAAGGATTAAATACGCCCCATAAAGTGAAGATGGGTGTATCCGCTTGTCCGAGAAGTTGTGCAGAATCGGGAATTAAAGATGTTGGTGTGATCGGCGTTCAAGGTGGATGGGAAATCTACGTCGGAGGAAATGGTGGTACAAAATTAAGAACAGCGGACCTTCTATGTAAAGTTAAAGAAAGCGGGGAAGTTCTTGAGTATGCGGGGGCCTTTCTCCAATATTATCGTGAAAATGCTAAATACTTGGAAAGAACGTCTGCATGGATTGAACGCGTCGGTATCGAACATGTCCGTGACGTCCTATCGAGTAAAGAGACGCGGGATCAATTAAATCAACGCATGGATGAAGCGTTATCTACGATTGAAGATCCATGGGCATCTGTTTTATCTAATAAGGAAACACAGAAAAAACTTTATCAAAAGGTTTATGTTGGAGGAAATGAAAAGTAAAAAGGAGTGGAACAAATGGGGAAGAATGTATTTGTTACAAAATATAGTCAATTACCTGTGAATTTAGGAAAAACAGTGCTTATTGGAGAAAAAAATATTGCTTTGTTTAAGCTCTCTAATGGAAAAGTCTATGCAATTGAAAACCGTTGTCCTCATCGAGAAGGTGTTCTTGCTGAAGGAATGATTAGCGGAGAGTATGTTTTTTGTCCCATGCATAATTGGAAAATAGGCATTGTAGATGGAGTTGTTCAGGAGCCAGATGAAGGCTGTGTAAGAACATTCCCAGTGAAAATACAAAATGATGACATTTTTATTGTGATCGAGGATTTAGATAGTCAATCGATTAAATATCCCGATAAGTGCGTTTATAACGAATCTTTTAATGAGTAAAAATAGGTACAAACAATCGATATGAGGAGGGTAAGAATGGGAAAAGTATACCTTGTTGGAGCTGGTCCAGGTGATCCGACCCTTATCACCGTGAAAGGACTTCGTTTAATTCAGTCAGCAGATGTTATCATGTATGATCGCCTTGTCAATAAAGACTTGTTATCAGAAGCCAAACCTTCAGCCAAACTTTTCTTTTGTGGAAAATTTCCACATGCGCACCCGTTAAAACAAGAAGCTATTAATCAATTACTTGTAACTTATGCTCAAAAGTATCAAACGGTTGTTCGGTTAAAAGGAGGTGATCCATTTATATTTGGAAGGGGAGGTGAGGAAGCAGAACATTTAGCTGAGAATGCGGTACATTTTGAAATCGTTCCAGGCATTACGGCAGGTATCGCTGCCCCAGCCTATGCAGGAATTCCAGTTACTCATCGAGATTTAGCTAGTTCGATTACTTTTATTACTGGACATGGCAAATCAGATGGCAAAGAAACGATTGACTGGCCGAAACTAGCCACAGGTGTAGACACGTTAGCCATATATATGGGTGTATCATCACTGCCGCATATTGTCTCAAATCTAGTGACTTATGGTAGAAAACCGACAACACCTGTTGCACTAATTGAGTGGGGAACGACGGAAAGACAGCGTACGATGATATCTACTTTAAAAGATGTCATTTATGAAGCGGAGAAACATCAAATCGTTAATCCAACGATGATTGTTGTCGGTGAAGTCGTCAGGTTCAGAGATAAATTACAATGGTTTAGTGATAACAGAACTCCAGTTACACTTGATGAGGTAGGTGTTTAGAGACGTTAGATGTTCTTTATATTGGTCATGATCTCGTGTAATGACTCCAGTAAAGAGGAAAATTGAACAATCTATTGCACAAAGAAATAATGAATGGTTCATTATGACATGATGTATGGCCTTATCCATTTCTGATTGAACGAATGACAAAACATATGTCGTTAGCAATAAAGAATGTTTTACTCCATCATACTCAATCTAAAAAAAGCGGCTATTATTTTTTGAATTTCAAATGTTTAGTTAACATTCAATACATCGTTTGCAGATTTTAATACTAAGCGAAGCAGCATGAAAAAACTTTCAATCTCGACCTTACTTCATAAAAAGTCATAATATTTTATATTATTGGAAAGCTGGTGGCTATTATGAAATTAGCTGATTTGAAAAATAAAGGACACTTACCGTCTCTCATTGCTTCACTATTGTATTTTGATGTCAGTTTCATGATTTGGGTTATTTTAGGTGCGCTTGGAGCATTTATTGTACAGGACTTTGGATTAACACCAGCTCAGATGGGTTTAATTGTTGCGCTTCCGGCGCTCGGCGGTTCAATTTTTCGAATTGCGATGGGAATTTTATGTGACCTAGTTGGGCCGAGAAAAACGGCCATTGGCGGTATGTTAATTACGTTAATCCCTCTTCTTTGGGGATGGCTGTCAGGTCATCAATTTAGTGAGCTTGTTTGTATAGGGATTTTGTTAGGTGTAGCTGGTGGGAGTTTTACAGCCTCTTTACCACTAGCCAGTCGTTGGTACCCTCCACAATTACAAGGATTAGTTATGGGAATCGCTGGCGCTGGAAATAGCGGAACGGTTTTTGCTACGTTGTTTGCACCCAGGTTAGCTGAAAAATTTGGTTGGCACAATGTTCTCGGTTTAGCCATTATCCCTTTGCTTTTAATATTTGTGGCTTACATTCTTATGGCAAAAGATGCGCCATCACAACCTAAACCAAAGCCGATAAAAGATTATATTAAACTCTTTAAAGTTAAAGACGCATGGGTTTTTTGTATCCTTTATGCTGTCACTTTCGGGGGGTACGTTGGTTTAACAAGTTTTTTAAGTGCTTTTTTTGTTTCACAGTATGGAATACCAAAGGTCAGTGCTGGAGATTCTGTGACTCTTTGCGTGTTAGTCGGTAGTGTTTTTCGTCCACTTGGCGGATTTATTGCTGATCGATTTGGTGGAACCAATGTACTTAAATTTGTTTTTGCCGGATTAGCATTATCCATGTTTGGTGTCAGTTTTCTTCCCACATATTATGCCATGATGTTCTTATTGATCGCTGTTATGGTTTGTCTTGGTATGGGAAATGGTGCCGTTTTCCAGATTGTTCCTCAACGTTTCGGTAAAGAGATCGGAACCATCACCGGGATTGTTGGAGCAGCAGGAGGAGTAGGGGGCTTCTTTGTACCCACTCTGTTAGGAACACTGAAACAAACAACAGGTACATATACAACA
This sequence comes from Terrilactibacillus laevilacticus, assembly GCF_006517395.1. Taxonomy (GTDB): domain Bacteria; phylum Bacillota; class Bacilli; order Bacillales; family Sporolactobacillaceae; genus Terrilactibacillus; species Terrilactibacillus laevilacticus. The sequence goes on along the minus strand of NZ_VDCY01000017.1, from coordinate 45,221 downwards.
GGGTTCCTTTGTTTTGCTATCGTTGGTCTTATTGTTTTAGGCGTTTTACTTTTAGCTGTTCATTCGTGGAGAAAATCATGGATGAAGAACAGTCAGAAGGACAACCAAACGATCAATGTCAGCTAAAGATTAAGGATTTTTCTAGAAAAAGTTTAAATCATACAATATGATGTCGTCATCTTTTTGTTGGGAGTGAAGAACTTGGATAAGAAAAGGTTAGTGCTTATTGGAAATGGGATGGCAGGTGTATCCTGTATCGAGCACATATTAAAAATATCACAGGAGAAATTTGAGATCACGATTTTTGGTGATGAGCCCTATCCGAATTATAATCGTATTCAATTATCCAATGTATTATCAGGTGATGCGAATTTAGATGATATTTTTCTCAACAGCCGGGATTGGTATTGTAAAAATAACCTTACCTTGTACACAGGACATCCCATAACGTATATAGATAAAAAGAATCAAGTGATATACACTGACGAAATGGTGTCTACAAAATATGATCAATTAATCATCGCTACAGGCTCTCATCCATATATCCTTCCTATTCCAGGAGTCGATAAAGAAGGCGTTATGGGATATCGGAATATTAATGATTGTAAATACTTAATTAATGCATCTAATATTTATAAAAAAGCGGTTGTGATTGGCGGAGGTTTACTTGGACTAGAGGCTGCGAGAGGATTAGTTAATCGATCTATGGATGTAACAGTCGTTCATAGATCTAATTTTTTAATGAATCGACAGTTAGACCATACTGCAAGCAAATTATTAGAAGAAGAACTAAAATCACAAGGATTAAAATTCGTAATGAATAAAGAAACCGAAGAAATTATCGGTGATGAGCGTGTTCGTAAAGTACGTTTTAAGGATGGAACGGAACTTGAAGCAGACCTTGTGATCATGGCCGTTGGTATACGTCCTAATGTTTCATTTGCCGAGAAAAGTGGAGTGGCAGTGAATCGAGGCATCGTCGTGAATGACTTTCTAGAAACAAATGTACCCAATATTTATGCGATTGGAGAATGTGCAGAACACTGTGGTTCTTTATATGGATTAGTGGCTCCATCATATGAACAAGGGGCTGTTTTAGCGAAACATCTATGCGGCGTTGAAACTGAACCTTATACAGGCTCTTTTCTTGCTACTAAGTTAAAAGTATCTGGTGTTCATGTTTTTTCAGCAGGGGAGTTTATAGATCGCCCGGGTACAACACCATTTTGTTTAGAAGATAAAAGTAAAGGCATATACAAGAAAGTTTTATGCGAGAGAGGAACAGTGATTGGTACTGTTCTTTTTGGGGATATCAGCGATGGTCCACGGTTAGCAAAAATGGTTCGTGAAAGTAGTAAAATACGAGACGGGCATTCTCCATTTGAGCCTTCATTAAATACTTCAAATAATCAGCAATCGAGTGTATTAAATCTATTAGATGATGAATTTATCTGTGATTGTAATCAGGTTACAAAAGGAACGATTGTACAAGCCATTCATGAACAAAAACTAAATTCCGTTGAGCAGGTAAGAACTTGTACAAAAGCATCGCGAACTTGTGGAAGTTGTGAAAATTATGTTGAAACACTGTTAAAAGAAGTGCTGGGGGAAAAATACAAGGGGAACAAGCAAAATAAGATTCCATTTAACGGAACGAAGAAGGAGTATCATACTCAATGCCCTTTTTGCAGTGTACAATGCAAGATGAAATTGGTTGAATACGAGAATCATGATCAAAAGGAATATGAAGTTATTCCGGTTAACAATCCTGCATCGGAAGGACGCTTGTGTATAAAGGGGCGTAACGCCCATCAGCATGTCATGGCGAAAGATCGCATCACTCAACCTCTATTAAAGGTTAATCATGAGTTTGTCCCTATTTCCTGGGAGAAAGCATTGCATATTATAAAAAGTAAATTTACTAAAATAAAGCAGGGAGAAGGAAATCATGCACTAGGTGTATATGGTGGCGGTTCGCTTACTAATGAGGAAGCCTACTTACTTGGGAAATTTGCTCGAGTGGCTTTGCAAACTAAATATATTGACTACAATGGAAGGTTTTGTATGGCTGCTGCTTCCAGTGCAGCACAAAAAACTTTTGGTATAGATCGAGGGCTAACAAACGGACTTGATGAGATTGTTCAAGCCCGTTGCATCATTTTGGCGGGAACAAACATTGCTGAATGTCAACCAACTCTGATTCCTTATTTTTCAAAAGCAAAACAAAGGGGAGCATTCATCATCGCTATTGATCCTCGGGAAACAGAAACAACAGCTCTTGCAGATTTACATTTAAGAATAAAACCAGGAACAGATGCTGCCCTAGCTAATGGTATTCTTAAAATAATCGTAGATAATGAAATGGTCAATCAGCAGTTTATCCAAGAGCGAACAAACGGTTATGAGTCATTAAAAGAACACTTAGCTTCCGTTCAACTTGATCAAGTTGAGGACATCACGGGAATTTCGATTGATTTAATAAAGCAGGTCGCATTTAAGTTTGGAAAAGCACAAACAGGCATGATTTTTACAGCTCGAGGTGTTGAACAACAAATAGATGGAACGCTTGCCGTTAGAAATTTTATTAATCTCTTACTCGTTACTGGAAAAATAGGACGTAACGGCTGTGGATATGGTGCAATTACTGGGCAAGGTAATGGTCAAGGCGGTCGAGAACATGGTCAGAAGGCAGATCAACTTCCTGGATTTAGATGTATAGAAAATCCCGAACACCGAGCATATATAGCGAAAGTATGGAATATTGATGAAAAGAACCTGCCTGGAAAAGGAGTGTCAGCCTATGAGATGATGGAAAAAGTCCATCAAGGGGAGATTACGGGATTATTTATAATGGGTTCAAATCCGGTTGTGTCTAACCCTAATGTCAACTTTGTTGAAGAAGGATTAAAGAAATTAAAGTTCCTTGTGGTCGTTGATATGTTTCTTTCAGAAACAGGGAGATTGGCTGACTTAATTTTACCAACGTCTTCATACCTAGAGAATGAAGGAACGATGACAAATTTAGAAGGGCGAGTTACGTTAAGAAAGGCCACTAAGAAACCTCCTAGGGGCGTTAAGCATGATTGGGAGATTCTTTGTGAGATTGCGAGAGTTCTTGGCAAAGAAAAATTCTTTTCTTTCACGTCACCTGAAGACATTTTCAACGAATTGAGAGTGGCTAGTCGCGGTGGTAAGGCGGATTATTATGGTATAACTTATGATCGATTGACTCAGAGTGAAGGATTGTTCTGGCCATGTCGCTCTCTTGATGATCCTGGTAAAGCGCGTCTGTTTGAAGATTCATTCGCTAGTATTGATGGTAAAGCACATATCATTCCAGTACTAAATGAAGATAAGAAAGAGAAAACGAGTGATGAATTTCCACTTTATTTGACTACTGGACGTATCTTAAAACATTATTTAACCGGTGTGCAAACCAGAAGAAGCCCTCAATTGAATCGTGACAATAATGAATCTTTTCTTGAAATACACCCACAAACAGCAGAAAAATTTCATATTAAGGATGGAGCATGGGTTAAATTGGAGTCCAGAAGAGGAAGTGCTACCGTCAGAAGTAAACTAACTCATCGGATAAGAAAAGATACCGTGTTTGTTCCCATTCATTGGGGTGACAATCAGAGTATCAATAGAGTGACGAGTCAGGCTTTAGATCCGTACTGTAAAATCCCAGGATTCAAAATTTGTGCTGTGAATATCATCCCAATTGATGATCCAGTGTAGATAATTGAAAAGATAAAAGTTATGATTAAATTATTGGTTGGATAATTCCAAAATATTCTTGATATATAAAAGGATGTTTTACAACGTGAGGAACAATCATCGAAAAATAATAAATTTAGCCATTGGGTTACCAAAAATAATGGATGACAATCAGGGAAAGGAAATGACGACAGGAATATGTAAAAACAAAGTCGAGGAAGCCATTTTAACAAAAAACGGTTTTCTTGACGATGGTGTCGCTGATTTAAAACATCATGGCGGTCCTGATCGTGCTGTGTGTATATATCCATTTGAACATTATTCTTTCTGGCAACAGGAATTTGGTATTCAATTACCCACCGCTGCATTTGGAGAAAATCTGACTGTTACTCATATGTTAGAGGAAGATGTTTGTATAGGGGATATTTACCAAATAGGCGAATCCGTCATCCAAATCACGCAAAGTCGAATTCCATGCAATACAATTTCTAAAAGAACAGGGGTGCCCAATCTTCTCGAAAAAATGGTAGAAACCGGGTTTACCGGTTATCTTTCCCGTGTTCTGAAAGAAGGAACGATCAGGAAAAATTCGGATATCGTGTTAATCAAGAGGCATCCAAAACAATGTTCTGTTCTTTTTAGTCATCAAATCTATTTACATAACCCAAATGATATTGATGGAATTAAAAGATTACTAGCAGTCAAAGAATTAGCGAACGAATGGCGCAAGAAAATGAATAAGCGCATCGAACGACTTAACTCGTAAACGGACGACGACTTATTTACGAAGATGGAATCAAGAGTATTTATAGACGGCTGAAAGGAGAAAAAGATGCTCGATGATCAATTGAAACGACCGCTTAGAGACTTAAGAATATCGGTAACGGACCGCTGTAATTTTCGTTGCCAATATTGTATGCCGAAAGAAATATTTGGTCCGGAGTATCCATTTTTATCTAAAACACACTTACTGACTTTCGAAGAGATAGAGCGTCTCACAAGGGTTTTTGTGCACCTTGGTGTACAGAAAGTAAGAATTACAGGTGGAGAACCTTTGCTGCGCCGTGATATCCATAAATTGGTTCAAGTGCTTCATGGAATAGAAGGTCTTCATGATATTGCAATGTCAACAAATGGCGTCTTACTTCCGAAATATGCCATGAATCTTAAAGAAGCGGGACTTCATCGTGTATCGGTCAGCCTTGATTCCCTAGACAATCAACGTTTTGGACAAATAAATGGACAAGGCGTGAAAGTAAATTCCGTACTTGCTGGTATAGAGGCTGCTGAGAAAGCGGGCTTGAAGGTGAAAATCAATATGGTCGTTCAAAAAGGTGTCAATGAGCAAGATATTGTTCCTATGGCAAAATATTTTAAAGAGACTAGCCATATTTTACGGTTTATCGAATATATGGACGTCGGAAACGTCAACGGATGGAATAAGAGTCAAGTGATTTCTAAGAAAGAGATTTTAGACAGGATCAATAAGGAATTACCATTAGAGCCTATAGCACCTAATTATCCAGGGGAGGTTGCCTCCCGCTTTATGTACAAAGGAACGACAAAAGAAATAGGTATAATTTCATCTGTTACTGATACGTTTTGTTCCTCTTGTACGAGAGCACGGCTGTCAGCTGAAGGCCGGTTATTTACCTGCTTGTTTGCAACAAAAGGCACAGATCTCCGCACGCCGTTGCGTTCAGGTGTGACAGATAGTGACTTACAAAAGATTGTTAAGCAGGTATGGGAAAGAAGAACAGATCGTTACTCTGAAGAACGGCAAAAACGGTTAAAAAATATCCCTAAGGAAGGCAGAAAAAAAATAGAGATGTCATATATAGGCGGTTAACCTGAAATCAGATTATATGGGAGAGAAGGTGAGATGACAGTGAAGGACCGATATTCCAGACAGACCATGTTTTCTGCTATTGGAGATAAGGGACAAAGAAACATACAGAAAAAGAAAGTGCTAATTATTGGTGCGGGTGCCTTGGGAACGGCTAATGCTGAATTACTCACTCGAGCAGGGGTGGGGCATTTAACCATCGTGGATCGAGATTATGTAGAATGGAGCAATCTTCAGCGTCAACAGCTTTACCTAGAACGTGATGCGCACGATCAGATTCCGAAGGCGATTGCCATCAAGAAACATCTAACAGCGATCAATCATGACGTTTCCATTGTTGCTTGTATCAAAGATGTGAATGCCTCGAACCTTGAGGTGATGGCTGAGGGTCATGACTTAATGATTGATGCCACGGATAATTTTGAAACACGGTGGATCATCAATGATGTTTCGCAAAAATTATCCATCCCTTGGATTTATGGAGCTTGTGTTGGAAGCTTCGGAATGAGTTTTACGGTGATTCCTGGAAAAACACCTTGCATGAATTGCTTATGGAAGGCCATTCCTTTTCAAAGTATGACGTGCGAAACCGGCGGGATTATCGCCCCTGTTGTCCAAATGGTAACGGCTCATCAGTCTGCCGAAGCCATGAAAATTCTTGTCGAAGATTGGGCTGCTCTCAGAAAAACATTTGTTACCTTTGATCTTTGGAACAATCAGTTTCAAAGTATCGATATGACGAAAGCAAAAAGAGAGGACTGCTTATCCTGTGGTAAGGAACGAACGTATCCTTTTCTTGATTACACAAGTGGAATGAAAACAATGGTTTTATGCGGAAGAGATACAGTTCAGGTACGACCGCCAAAACCTGTAGATCTGAATATCAATCATCTCCTTTCTCAATTAAAAAAAGCCGGTTATAAAGCGCAGGCGAATCCCTATTTAGTTCATATTCACTACGAAAAGGAACGTATGGTCCTCTTTAAAGATGGGCGAGCCTTAATACATGGAACGAACGATATGGCTTATGCCAAACGGGTTTATCAGAAAATATTAGGATAATAGACCTGCCATCTGGGAAAGTATATTCAATTGGGAAAGGAAAGAAACAGCATATGGTAGAAAGAAGAACGCCAATACCGGTGAGTGAAGCTGTTCAAAAGGTAATGGCTTATGCCTATAATGGACCATCAGAAACTGTTTGTCTTGAAGAGACACATGGCAGATATTTAGGGGAAGATGTGGTAGCCGATCATGATGTCCCTCACTTTCATCGGTCTCGTTATGATGGTTATGCCATAAAAGCAAAGAATTCACTGAAAGCGAGTCAAAACAATCCTGTAGAATTTGAAGTGATTGAAGAAGTTGGGGCTGGTTTTATTGGATCTAAAGAAGTCAACGATTTTCAAGCAGTACGCATTATGACGGGTGCTCAGATTCCAGATCAGTGCAATGCGGTTGTGATGTTCGAATCTACGGAAGAGTATGAAAAAAATGGCCAACCGTTTATTTCGATTACGAGGCCTGTTGCAGCAGGCGAAAATATGACTTATAAGGGTGAAGATGTCGTACAAGGGACGGTTCTCTTGACTAAGGGAACGTATATTAACCCAGGTGTTCGAGCTGTTCTATCTACATTCGGTTATGCCAAAGTAAAGGTGATAAAAAAAACGGAAATTGGCATCTATACGACTGGAACTGAACTCTTAGAAATAGATGAGCCGATCGTTCCAGGTAAGATTCGAAACAGTAACGGACAAATGCTTCAAGCACAAATTGAGCGTGCAGGTGGACAGCCTCACGATTTAGGTAAATTAGCCGATAACTTTGAAGAATGTTATCAATCCATTTCACAGGCACTCGAACGATTTGACTTTCTTATTACAACGGGTGGAGTATCCGTTGGTGATTTTGATTATATGCCGGCAATCTATAGAAAGCTCGGTGCCCAGGTCCTATTTAACAAAATTGCGATGCGCCCAGGGAGTGTCACGACCGTTGCAGAACTCAACGGTAAATTATTGTTTGGCTTATCTGGTAATCCTTCATCTTGTTATGTAGGGTTTGAACTCTATGTACGTCCGGTCATTCAAACCTACTTAAATTCGAAAAAGCCATACTTAAAGAAAACAAGAGCCAAGTTAATGGCGGATTTCCAGTCCAATCCATTTACCCGTTTTGTTAGGAGTCGTGTTTTCTATAATGGAAATGGTCTGATAGCGTCCCCCACGGGTCTGGATAAACCCAATATGATCTCGTCTCTTGTTGAAGCGAATGCCCTATCTGTATTACCAGGTCGATCAGAGGGATTTAGTCGAGGTGAGGAAATCGATGTGCTCTTATTATGTGAAGAAAGTCAAGACAGTGAATGGTCCTGTTAAGAAATAAGTTTGAATATTTTGAACAACCTCTTATTCAAAAGTTGAGACTAAAGAGATAAAAATTGAAATACCTAAAGGAATGAGTGGATTGATAGATTTTTGGCTGCCTGTTGGAGTTACCCTTAAAGTTAGTGTGGTCGCAGGGATTATCGTTTTCATAACTGGCGTGTTGATCGCTCGACTAATGGTAAATCAAACATTTAGAGGAAAAACCGTTGTAGAGACAGTTCTCATGCTACCTCTTGTGTTACCTCCTACAGTGATTGGCCTTTTGCTAGTTACTTTATTGGGGCATCATAGTGTGTTCGGCACGTTAACAGAATGGCTATTTTCTCATACGTTGTTATTTACTTGGCAAGGGGCTGTGGTGGCTTCAGCCGTCGTCGCGTTTCCTTTAATGTACCAAACTGCAACGTCAGGCTTTCTATCGGTAGATAAGGAAATCATCGAAGCATCATGGGTAGACGGAGCGAATCAATGGACGTCGTTTTTAAAAATTGAGTTACCGTTATGCTCGAAAACACTGCTATCGGGATTTATTTTAAGCTTCACGCGAGCGCTGGGAGAGTTCGGCGCCACTCTAATGGTCGCAGGTAATATTCCCGGGAAAACACAGACACTTTCCATGGCTGTTTACACGGCTTATGACGTTGGTGATCTGTTGAAAATGTGGGGCTGGGTGTTAGCAAGTGTGTTGATCTCCTTCTTGTTACTAGCAGCCAGCTCAAAAATACGTTAACTTTCATTTTTCAATGGTGGTGAGATAGATGAGTGTTCAGGAACATAAGAGACAGGCTGACCAACGCATAAGGTGCCAGGTCATCACGATATCCGATACGCGTACGACAGAAACGGATAAAAGTGGAGCCTTGATCATCGATTTAATCGAGAAACAAGGGTTTATTGTGTCAGCTTATCATATTGTCAAAGATGAGAAAGAAGCGATTCAACAAGCGATACGCTGGGGATGTCGAGATGAACAGACGCAAGCTATTTTAACAAATGGTGGAACAGGGATTACAAAAAGAGATGTAACCATTGAAGCTGTGAAAGCGATGATCGATAAAGAAATCGTCGGGTTTGGGGAACTATTTCGAATGCTCAGTTACACAGAAGATATTGGAAGCGCCGCATTAATGAGTCGTGCACTTGCAGGAACCATTCAAAATAAAGTGATATTTGCCATGCCTGGATCGAGTGGAGCGGTTCGACTTGCGATGAACAAATTAATTCTTCCAGAGCTGGCTCATGTTATCTGGGAATTAAATCGACAATAATCGTGACGTGGGACAACCTATACTATGTTATAAAAATCTTTAATATGGCGAGGAGGAAACTTAATGTTCGACATTGTGAGCTGCCCGATAGATACCGGAAAAGTGATTAAACAAGTGGAGCACCGGAATGCCGGAGCTATTGTCACGTTCATTGGGACAGTTAGAGAGATGACTCAAGATAAAAAGACTCTTTATTTAGAATACGAAGCCTATGAACCAATGGCCCGAGGAATGCTTACTAATATTGGTAAAGAAATAGAGAAAAAGTGGCCCGACACAGTGACGGCTATTGCCCATCGAATTGGACATTTGGAGGTAGGGGATATTGCCGTCGTTATCGCAGTATCCTCACCACATCGGTCTGATGCATACGAGGCTAATCGTTATGCGATTGAACGGATAAAAACGCTGGTTCCTATATGGAAAAAAGAACATTGGGAAGATGGAGATATGTGGATTGGCAATCAAGAGGGAACCATCTCTTATACAGATCATCAATAAGGGTGTGATACGTGAATGATTCAAGTTTTGTTATTTGCCCATCTTCGTGAACAAGTGGGATGTGAAAATTTGACTATACATAAAAAACAAATGACTGTGAAGGAGTTTAAAGAGTTGATGGAAAAGCAATATAAACTATCCACTCAGGAGGTTATGATTGCCATCAACGAAGAATATGCCACGGATTCGGACGTCATTGCTGAAGGAGATACCGTTGCACTTATTCCACCAGTGAGTGGAGGATAAAGAAAGGAGACCCGTCAAAGTGAGTGAATTTACCCATTTTAATGAACAAGGGCATGCGCGGATGGTTGATGTATCAGAAAAAAAAGAGACCGCAAGAATTGCACAAGCTCAGTCGAGTATTTTAGTTTCGGAAGAAGTTTACAAAAAGATGACTTATGGTCAAGTTAAAAAAGGGGATGTGCTATCTGTTGCTCAAATAGCCGGCATTATGGCGGCTAAAAAAACATCAGATATCATCCCAATGTGTCATCCATTACCGTTAACTGGAATTAATATCACGTTTCAATGGAAAGTAGATACGGATCGTTATGAATTGATGATTTACTCTGTAGTAAAGACAAAGGGAAGCACGGGTGTGGAAATGGAAGCTTTAACTGCAGCTTCTGTCTGTGCACTGACCATTTATGATATGTGTAAAGCGATTGATCGCAATATGACGATCGGACCAACTTATTTATTAGAAAAAACAGGTGGTAAAAGTGGTACTTATAAAAGGAAAAGCGAATGATAATCTTTCAGGTCATCATTTAACGACCGCCTGATTTGAAATCAAATAGCAAACTATTTAAGATTCGAAAGAAGGGGAAACGTGGGAGTACGATATTGCGGTTACCTATTTATTTGTTTCATACTTATTATATCATCAGGTTGTTCGGCAAGTTTCGCTAAACGTCAAGATGGAGACAATGTTCATAAAAAGGTGACTATTACACTATCAGCCGCAGCCAGTCTCCAAGATGCTTTACGAACGATTCAGAAACAATATGATAAAAAACAAAACCACACGGAAGTCATTTTTAATTTTGGTGGTTCGGGCATGCTGAAACAACAAATTCGTGAGGGAGCTCCTGTCGATCTGTTTTTTTCTGCAGATGAGGGCAATTTTAGGGAGTTAGTAGATCAGGGATTGATCAAAAAAAAGAAAAATGTGTTAGGAAATCAATTAGTCCTGATTACGTCAAGGAAATCTGCTAATAAGTTGCTTGATTTTAATGCACTCACCAGTTCAAAGGTTCATCAATTAGCCATCGGTACACCAGACTCTGTACCTGCAGGAACTTACGCCAAACAAACATTAACGTCACTAGAACTGTGGAGCAGAATGAAAAGTAAAATTGTGTATGCTAAAGATGTACGTCAAGTTTTAACTTATGTAGAAACAAATAATGTGGATGCGGGTTTGGTTTATAAAACAGATGCCATGCAATCGGATAAAGTGAAAATAGTCAAATCGGCACCTGCTAAATCACATGATGCTATTATTTATCCCCTTGGGGTCATCAAAACAACAAAACATAAAAAGGAAGCCGAAGCCTTTTTTCACTTTTTACAGACAAAGGGTGCCCTTCAAATATTTCAAAAGTATGGCTTTACGATTTTAAATAAAAAATAATCAACTTCGATATGAACTTATGACGATCAACTGGACCTGTAATTAAAACTAAGGATTTTAAAATCACAATAACAAAACATGAGTAGAATGAGGTGTCGTATTTTGGTTCTTGTTCGTAAACCCATTCCTATAGAAGAGGCTATTCAGAAATTGGCCGCTGAGTCAAAGCAATTATCAACCGAAACGATTTATTTAGAAGACAGTTTCGGAAGGGTGCTGGCCAATGATCTCTATGCATCTCATCCGATTCCATCGTATACTCGTTCACCATATGACGGCTACGCTATTCCTTCAATAAGTACGAGCAAGGCGGGAAAAGGTCACTCTGTTTTTCTCAAGATTGTTGGAACGGTTGGAATGGAGAACGAGTGGAGAGGAACGATCAAAGAGGGACAGGCTGTAAAAGTTATGACAGGCTCCCCCTTGCCAAATGGTGCTGATTCGGTCATCATGACTGAACTTGCTAAAGTTGTAGAGAGACCAGGGGGAAAGTATATAGAAATCAGACGTCCAGTATCAAAAGGAGAGAATGTCAGCCAAATTGGCGAAGATATTAAGGAGAACCAGTTACTCGTAAAGAAAGGAACCGTGTTAAATCCAGGTATTATCGCATCACTTGCCACTTTCGGATACAAAAACATCTCGGTTACACGAAAGCCGAAAATTGGAATCATCGCAGCAGGGAACAATTTATCCAATCTTGAGGAACCTCTTCAGTTTGGGAAGGTTCGTAATAGTAACACTTATATGCTGATTGCTCAATGCAAAAGGTGTCGAACGGATTCATACAACTTTGGACAGATAGGAAATCAGCTTAACAACGGGATTGACAAGATAAGAAGTGCCTTAAATGAAACTGATGTGATTATTACAACGGGAGGCATCTCGGTCGGTGATGACGACGACATGCCAAAAATTTACGAAGAGCTGGGTGCAAAAGTTTTATTTAATAAGATAGCTATGCGTCCGGGAAGCATCACCTCTGCCGCAGTGATTCAGAACAAACTTCTCATTGGACTCTCAGGGAACCCTGCTGCATGTTATGTTGGCTTTGAACTTTTTGCCAGGTCTGTTATAAAGATGATGCTTGGACAGTTAAAGCCTTTTATAAAAAGAACACAAGCTATTTTACATAAGGATTTTCCAAAACCAAGTCCAGTGACTCGTTTTGTACGTGGAAAAGTTTCTTTCTGTGATGGAAAAATCTACGTGGAACCTTCTGGAAAAGACAAGTCGAATATGGTGTCCTCACTATTAGAATCTAATAGTTTCATCGTTTTGCCAGCCGGTACAAAAGGATATTCAGCAGGCAGTTTAGTCGATGTGTTGTTATTGGAAGACGAGGATGGGAATGAGCAATGGTTGTAAATGAGTTTTAATATTGGAGTAAATTGACAAGATACTATCGTACAGTTGGTTTGTCTGGAGGCGAAAACAAGGATGAATAAAGAAAGCGTTACAGGTATTATTCTTGCGGGAGGACGTTCACGTCGTTTTGGAGAACCAAAGGCATTGGTAACATGGCGTGGGGAATCGCTGATTACATACTCTATACGGGCACTTCAACCCTTCGTAAAAGACGTAACTATCGTAAGTCACCTTCCAGAGTTACATCAGCTGAAGGACATGAGAGTGATTGAAGATAAGGAACTGTATAAAGGACAAGGGCCACTAGCTGGCATTTTAACAGTTATGGAGAAGATAAATACGTGTTGGTATTTTGTCCTTCCATGTGATGTTCCTTTAATTTCATCCAGAATTGTCTTGATGTTGCTTCAACAGCTTCAGGGGAAAGAAACTCACGAAGTGGTTGTTCCGTACGTAAACGGACGTGTGCAGCCATTAATCGGGTTATACCATCATAGGGTAAAAGAAAAAATTGAATGTCAGTTGAAGGGCAATAAGAAGAGTATGATGGAGTTATTGGAGCAATGTAAAGTACTGTATGTGTCTGTTCAAGCCTTGTCCATCGAAGAGACATCCTTTATAAATATTAATACAAAAAAGGACTATACCCATTTACTTGAATTGTAGCGGATGAATCATTCATTGTACTCGGAAGTAAGCATGTTATTTCTTTAGAAAATGGAATGGGAGGTGAATCGTTGAAAACTGAACCACTGATTTTACAAGTTGTTGGCTATCAAAATAGTGGGAAAACCACAGTGGCTGAAAATATTCTTCGTTATTTAACCAAAAAAGGATATAAAGCCGGTTCGTTTAAGCACCATGGGCATGGGGGTACGCCACTTCTTCCTAAAGATAAAGATTCTACACGTCTGTTGCAGGCAGGATCACTTCTCTCAGGTGTTTCGGGAGAAGGATTGTTAACGTTGAGTACAAATATTCAGCTGGACTGGATGGCAATTTATCAATTGGCAGAAATTGATGTTCTTCTTATTGAAGGTTATAAACAAAAAAATTACGATAAAATCGTCTGTATTCGTTCAGAAGAAGAGATTGGTTTGTTAAGACAACTTTCTAATATCGTAGCGATTATTTCATGGATACCACTCCATAATGAGAACAATGTATTTTCAATAAATGACGACCAATATTGTGTATGGCTATCGGAGTACATAGAGAATAAAATGAAAGGGCTAAAATGTTGATGAATCAGTCAAAGGCGTAAGAATCTTTTCATACATCACCAAATATGGCTTTTATTAATAAGATGAAAGTCAGAGTAACCTCTATTGTAGAGTGCATTCTGGCAAAACGCAAAGCAAACGAGAACATGAGCGTGTTATGTTTATATAAAAAAATAGAGACCATATGGGTCCCTATTAATCTAACACTCTTAATTGAATATCTCTTAAACCGAATTGAACACATTGATCATATGTATTCATATATATATCAATCTTGTTTCCTTTAACTGCTGATCCTGTATCTTCAGCCGTATAAATGCCTGAAACACCTGGAATATCACTCTTAATTTCTACTTTTGATCCTAATGGAATCACGTTAGGGTCAACGGCTATGGTTCTTCCTTGAGCTACTTTAGTTCCTGTTGCAGTCACTGTTCCCATTGAATAAGCAGTTGCCGTAAATGGCTTGAAGTTTGAGTCTACCTTTTGGTTAATTGTCGCCTCAGTACCAGTATTCAAACCGTTTAAGTTTATTTGCTGACCAACGAAAATAGAATTTAAATCTTGTATTTGTGGGTTAGCTTTTGACAGATCTTGTAGAGCCATACCATTATCAGTTGCAATTTTCGTCATTGTGTCCCCACTTTTAACTGTGTAAGCAAAAGTCGGAGTTGCTGCACTTAGTAATGATACAACTAATGTAGAACAGACGATTAGTTTTCTCATAGTTTTTGCACTCCATTTATTTTTATTTATCCATTTTTTCTCTATCAGGATACTTATCATTATGTCATTACAAAGTGATAATCAAATTAATAGAGCGTTACAATTTATTTACAGTGCAACTGATAGGGAAAGTATGATTTACATAAACCTGATCTATTAGTAGGGAAATAGAATACAAGCTCCCCCCAAAAAATGGGTCTTATAGGGTAGGTTGAATTAATTTGCAATTTTGAGTTAGTTTCTGACTTGAAATTTTAAACTTAGGAATTTTTTTTCAATTATAATAAGCAATTTCAATTTATTCTAAGGAATATTGATGAAAGCTATTGTTATATTAAAACATTCCTCCTAAAAAACAATGCACAATAAAAGAACGCCATCCCGCATATAGGAGATAGCCTTCATTTATCTAAATTAAATGATAAACGGATATAAAGATAGGCATGATTGCTTATCTTTATAGACTCAATATGGTCTGGGAATACCAGTTTGTTTTCTAATATCTTAAAATTTCCGTTTTAATCCAAAAAATTCAGAATCCTCCTCAAGTTTAACTATAGCATGGTTTAGCGCGATGTAACCGCTTAAATTATGAAGAAGTTTGAATGTGTCCGGGTGAATATAACTCGTATTGTTAACGTTTTCATGCTTACTTAACTACCTTTTAGGGTAATAGATATTAGCAAGCCGTTATTAAACGATAGGAGGGCACTTGAGATGAACGGACAAACAATAAAAGAAAAAAAGTTAGTGAAAGGCATTGCTCCAAATGTGGATGCAGATGCCTTAGTAAATGATAAAAGAAAAGTTTTTCTATTTGGTTCTCCTAGTTATACGAACATTGGAGACCAGGCGATAGCGTATGCAGAGGAGAAATTTATTAGGAATCACTTTCCATACTATGAATATATCGAAATCATGGATTATGCCACAGATGCAGGTATTGAACTCGTAAAAGAAATCATTCATGAAAACGACATCGTTTGTTTTACAGGTGGTGGTAATTTAGGAAGTCTTTATCTTGATATAGAAGAAGATCGAAGAAAAGTATTCGCCGCTTTTAAGAATTACAAAACCATTTCATTACCACAATCGGTCCATTTTGAAGATACAAAACAAGGAAATCTAGAAAAGAAGAAATCGCAGGATGCCTATCATCAAAATCCTAATTTAACTTTAGTCGCGAGAGAATCGCAGACATTAGACCGGTTAAAAGAGACATTTCATTCGAATGTAATTTATACTCCTGACATGGTGTTATCATTAGATATCGTGCCAAGAGATATCGAAAGGGAAGGCGTGCTCTTTATTTTAAGAGCAGACAAAGAGAAGGTAACAGATGAAGATTTTATTTCCGAATTAATGAGCTGGGCAGGAGAAACAACTACAGTTGAACGTACTGATACCGTGTTGTCAGAGGTAGAAACCATTGATTACGAAGATAGAGAGGAATACTTCATGAAAATGCTTGATCGAATTCGTTCTAAAAAGTTAATCATTACCGATCGCCTGCATGCCATGATCTTTTCCATTATTACGAAAACACCATGCCTCGTATTCGGAAATAGTTATGGAAAAGCCAAACATTCTTATACCGATTGGCTCGAAGAATTAAACTTCATTGAATACACGGATAAACAAGATATTGATGAATTAGAACAAATGATCGAACGGTTACTAGAAGCAGAACCAAATGATATTGATCTATCCGATGATTTTGAACCATTGAAGGAATTTTTTAAAGGGTGATCAATTTATAAATTAGGAAAAGGTCTAAAGCGGTTTTTATCTCCATCATTGAATGAATTTCATAAACCTGATCCCAATGGTCTCAAGGATTTTGAAACGCCAACTCCAAGGTAAGGGTTTATGACAGATGATACGTCATTTATTACAGCAACTAAAGAAAGAGACCAGCACCTCTTAGGTGAAGAAATTACCAAAAACATTACCAAAAACAATATAAGTGCGTGTTCAAAAAGGTGATAAATTAGAAGCAAGAAGATCAAGGCGGCGCTGTTTTGAGGACCGGAATGTAGGTTTTTACTACATGAGGACCGGAAAAACGAGCCAACGCCGAGATTCGTAGCTTATCATTTGTTGACTTTTTGAACAACCTCTATAAGAAACATAAAGACGCTTGGATATCCAGGCGTTTTTAGCGTCATTACTTTAGAACTTATTTGTTTTTAGAGTAAGGCATTTCTGTAATCACGACTGGTCTGTTTAAATATACATTTGGAAGGTTTTGTATTCCGCTCTTATACTCAGAGGATTGTGCAGATTCTGTACGTGAATTTACATTTATCCCTTTTTTAATAATATATTTTGGATGGAGTAAATGATCCGCAATTGAATCGGTCTTTGTTTGCCCGTTACTTTTCTGTTCGGTGTTAAACATAACAATACCGCCTGTCACCACACCAAATGAAAGGATAAATATCATAATTTTTCTCATTGTTTCACCTCCATTATTATAATTGAATAAAACTTATTTCCATGTCCAAAGTATATGCCATTACTAGTATCGTTGATTCATTCAATCACTGTTCATTCATAGTTACAATAACTATGAGAGACAAATCATGCATAGTTGTTATATTTTGTCTAATTTGTCTTTAGCTCAATCCCTATGAGTTGATTTGTTTTTTCTTTTATGACACAATATATAGTAGTAAGATGTTCGGTTATAAAATAAATAAATTCTGATCTATGTTATGGGTTATTGTAATAAAGTAAAGATGATGAATGACCGGAGAAACCCAACATATTATTAAAGGCATTGCCAGCAATTAACGGCGGCTTTTTCACTCCTCAAAGTTCCTAGAGGATAATCAGTTGATTTAATTGAAGGGAAGTTGGATATCCTCTCCAACAAAATGGGGGATCGTCCATCTAAATTAGTATCCAAGTGTGTAAGAACACTGTATTATAGTGGTTAACAATAGTTTTTTCTCATTTCTTCACTATTCTCCCGTTTTTACCCTTCAAGGTCTGCCCTATGGTCTTCTTTCATGTGCCTTATCATCGTATCTTAATAAACTTGTACCTGTTTTGCGTCATGTCTATAGATACATAGTAAAAGACAAAGAAAGACTGCCATTTCATTATAGAAAGCCCTTTAAAAGAATTGTCCACTATTGCTTATACAATAACAAAAACTCACATTTTATTCCATCAGTTTATAAAATAAAGACTTTGACTCAAAATAGGGAGCAGTTTGAAAAGCCCATTTTTCTGGTTGTATTCATCAAATTTGTATGAAAGAAAAACTTCAACCTTTCTAAACATGGAAGGACTACTCATCGCATACAAAATTATTTTAATATTATGTTTTCTGCAAATATAGCCATATAAATTTCATTTAAATTAGGATCCTAGGAAAAGCCGTTGGTAAGACTAGTTGAAAAGTATAAATCTCTTTTCAACTATAAAGGAGGTGATGAAAATTATTTCGAGGGTGTTCGTATATATTATTTTGTGTGAAAATTGTAAATAAAAGACCATTCGCATAAAACGATAACTTGATATCAATAAATTACGGAACCTAAGTTCAAAGATTCTAAGACTTACAATCTATAAGTTGTCTTTATAAGATGAAAGAATAGCTGATCGATAATTTTATCATCTGCGATAGATTGTTTTCTCTAAAAAATGAAACTTGGAGGTAAGTATGTTAGAAGCAGAACAGACAAAGAATTTAAAGATTGAGAGTAAGCTACCGTCAAATGTTAATGGTCGTTTAACTTGGATTGAGCGATTCGGATTTGGATCTGGCGATATGTCCTATAATATCGTGTTTCAATTTGTTAATGCCTATCTGCTATTCTTTTATACAGATGTGGACGGAATCAAGCCAGAAGTTATTGCAACATTATTTTTAGTCGTACGTGTATTTGATGCTATTTGTGATCCATTAATGGGGACGCTTTTAGATAAAACGAACACGAGATGGGGTAAAGCAAGACCTTTTCTGCTATGGGTCGCGGTCCCGTTAGCAGCAAGTACTTTTTTATGTTTTACGACTCCTAACTTTGGATCAAGTGGCAATATTATTTACGCTTATGTGACTTATATTTTACTTGGTATGTTCTTTAGTGTTCAAACGATTTCAGTGAATAGTTTAACTGGGCGAATTACTGATAATGTACATGAACGGACTGTATTAACAACCGTACGTATGATTCTCGTTTATATAGGAATCCTTCTAGCTATATCATGTGCAACCCCTTTGGTAAAATTATTTGGAGGCGATAATGCTTCCTTTGGGTTTCAGATGACTTCGCTAGTCTATGCGGTTGCTGGTTTATTGTTAAATGTATTCAGCTTTATGACCGTCAAGGAACGGGTCGTTATTAAAAAGCCTAAGAAACAAGGATTGAAAAAAACAATACAGGTATTGCTGAAAAACAAGCCACTGATCATCCTTATTTCAACTTTTTTGATGTTTTCTATTGGCTTTAATATTCGATTGAGTACCATGGTATATTATTTTACTTATAATATCCATCGTGAAGATCTCGTATTTATAGGGACTGTTTTGTTTTTTGGCGCTGCCTTTCTCAGTAACTTATTTATACCGACATTAACAAAAAGATGGGGAAGAAAGAGTGTCGTGATTATATCGGCAACGATATCCCTTATCTCATTTGCTGGACTTCAATTTACGTCATATTCCTCAATTATGATAATATTGGTTTGGTTATTTATTTGTGGCTTTTTTTCAACGCCACTGAATACGCTCGCATGGGGCATGCTTGCAGATTGTGTGGATTACGCTGAATGGAAAACAAACGTTCGCGCAGACGGAGTTGTCATATCTAGTATGAGTTTTGTTAACAAATTGGGTGTGGCCGTAGCTGGAACATTTTCTGCTTATTATTTAGGCTACTCAGGTTATGTAGCTAATAGCGACCAGACATTATCATCCCTTAATGCCATTAAAAATATGAATGCATCAATACCTGGCATCCTCACATTACTATCCATTATCATCTTTTGTTTCTATCCTTTATCTGAAAAGAAATATAAAAAGATGATGTCAGATTTAAAAAAGAAAAGAAAACCATTAAAATGATCATTTTAATAATCATGATCTTGAAAAAAAAGGGTGTCCAAAATTTTTGGACACCTTTAAAATCTGATAAGGATGACTCTAATACAAATTTGGTTCTTAAAACTAACTCTGTTTCACTTTAACCTGATCCAAAACAGCCTCAACTGCCTCGTCGACATTCTTCACTTTTAATGTAACTTTAAGGTCCTCTGGATATTGATTGGCTGAACGTTCATATAATGGATCGTAATAAAACTCGAGTAACAATCCGACAGCTGCACGAAAGTTTTCTGCTTTTAGATCTTCTTCAATTTGTTTGGCAATCGGTGTATGAATGCGTCTTTTAATTCGATCAAAGGCTTCTATGCATTCTTCCCTATGATTCCATGGCTGGTAATCCTCTAAGATGTGAGTGATTCGTTCTTCAATTGGCATATCTATGAATAATTGGATGCCTTGCTCTTTTTTTTCTACTAAAAAGTCAGGGAGGAGGACTTTCCCAATGCGTTTACTTTCGCCTTCAATTAAAATATAAGGCGATGATTGAAACCTCTCAAGATCTTGGAAGAGGAGGGCATCAAAGGTTTTTTGATTATGAGGTTTGAGTCCAATTTGCCCGAAAATAGATCCTCTATGGTTGGCCATTCCTTCAAGATCAATGGCAGGGTATCCTTTTTTCCTCAAACGGTGCAGAATCGTTGTTTTTCCTGATCCCGTGTTTCCATTTAATACATAGACTTTCGGTTTCAAATCAAATGAATTCAGCTTTTCTACGACCCAGTTACGATAGGTTCGATAGCCGCCCTCTAGTCGGTAGGCTTTGATTCCCATTAAATCGAGAACCGTAGCAGAAGTACGGCTTCGCATGCCTCCACGCCAGCAAAATACGGCTTTTTTGCCTTCTATTTGAGCAAAATCTTTAATAAAAGCAGGGAGTTTTGCGGAAAAGATCTCAAGCCCACGTTCTTTGGCCGCTTGGGGACTGGTTTGCTTGTAAATCGTTCCAACTTCGGCTCGTTCTTCGTCATTAAATAATGGGATATTCAAACTACCAGGTATGGTAGCATCTTTATATTCTGATGGTGATCTTACGTCAATAAGAGTAATTTCACCTTTACTTTTTAGATCAAGTAATTCATCAATCGAAATATCTTGAAACACAAAGTTTCCACCTTTCTCTTTTAGGACCATACTTGATAGCTTGAAAGAAATGTTTATACTAGGAAAACATACCACTAGCCATATGATGACTGTCGTCGTTTTTCCTATTACTATGATCAATCCAATTGAAAAAACCGGCATAAGCCGATTTTTTGCTATCTATTACCGAGTGAATATTTATCCTTATAAGACTGTGATATGTCCAGGATTTTCCTCAGTGACTTCACCAATTAATTTGGCTGGTACACCTGCTCTTTGTAAATCAGATAGTAAGTCATTCGCTTCTTTTTCGCTAACGGAAATTAAGAGACCGCCAGATGTCACAGCATCACACAATATCCATTGATCGATTTGATCCATGGTGTTTGGGAAAGTGACATCTCCTTGAAGGTGTTTAAAGTTATTCTTTGTTCCACCTGGGACGGCACCAGCTTCAGCAAGCTCTCTAAGTCTAGGCAAGGAAGGTACTTGATCTTTATAAATGGTAAGACCAGATTGACTGCCTTTCGCCATTTCGGAGGCATGTCCAAGTAATCCGAAACCGGTGACATCGGTACAAGCATGAACGTCATAAGGCGCCATCGTTTCGGAAGCCGTTTTATTTAAAGTGGACATGACCTTTGTCACACGAGCAATTTCTTCCTCGGTTAAGAGATCTTTTTTAATAGAAGTCGAGTAGATGCCAACACCAATCGGTTTTGTAAAGATCAGTTTATCTCCGGGTTTGGCGCCGGTATTGGCACGAATTTTATCTGGATGGATTGTTCCTGTCACAGCTAGTCCAAATTTTGGTTCTTTGTCATCGATAGAGTGGCCGCCGACAAGGGTGACGCCGGCTTCTTTCAATTTATCGGCTGAACCTCGAAGAATTTCCTTTAAAATATCCTTGTCCAATGTTGAGATAGGGAAGGCAACAATATTTAATGCGGTTAGAGGTGTTCCACCCATCGCATAGATATCACTTATGGCATTCGCTGCCGCAATTTGTCCAAAAGAATAGGGATCATCAACAATCGGTGTAAAGAAGTCTACAGTCTGAACAATCGCAAGTTCATCATTTAATCGGTAAACCCCAGCATCATCACTTGTATCAAGGCCGACGAGTAAATTTGGATTTGGAGCCGCTTTTGGCAAGTCTCTTAAAACTTGTGATAAGTCCGCAGGTCCAATTTTACAACCGCAGCCTCCTTTAGATGATAGGGAAGTTAGCTTTATAGAATGTGTCTCTGTCATATGAAAACAACCTTTCAAAACGAGTTAGATATAGTTTTATTATAAAACACACTGTCAATAAAGGGAAATTTCCAAATTGAAGCGAATAAAATTCAACTTTTATATCATATATATTGAGAAAAATTGGATGAATTTATGATATAATATGTTGTCTTTAAAATTAACATACAGGAGGGGTAACATGTCGCAACTAGACACAACACCTCAGCAACGACCATCCGAAAATCGAAAATTGATTTGGTTTGTCGTTACTTTTATACTTATTGCGGCTGCTGGATTACTTTATGTAAAATGGCTGCCTTATTATAGCAAATCATTCTTAGCGGCCCATACTCATTCAATAGGTTCTTCCATATTGGGGAATCTTTCCGATGAGACGTTATCATGGCATTCGGCTTGGGATTATGCGGTTGTTTATTTTGAGTCCGTATGGAAAGCAGCCGCCCTTGGTATTCTACTCGGATCTTTAATTCAAGTATTATTGCCAACCCAATGGCTGATAAAAGTCCTTGGAAAAACATCATTCGGTAGCACGGCGATTGCTGGACTCGCTTCTGTTCCTGGCATGATGTGCACCTGCTGTGCCGCTCCGATGGCGGTTGGTCTTCGTAAAAAGAATGTCTCAGTCGGTGCCGCATTGGCCTTTTGGATTGGAAACCCTATGATTAATCCGGCTACACTCATTTTTATGACGTTTGTTTTATCGTGGAAGTTTACTCTAATGCGTCTTATATTTGGATTTATTCTAACTTTTGGAGTAAGCTATTTGGCTAATCGCTTTGTGAAAGATGCTGAGCCTATTGACCTTGATAAAATCATGACTGATGAAAAACCAGAAGGTAGCTTTTTAGTCAAATGGTTAAAAAGTTTAGGAAGTATGCTTCTTTACATTGTTCCAGCATATGTTTTATCAGTATTTCTATTAGGCGCAGCAAGGGTCTGGTTATTCCCGCAATTAAGTGATGCATCAGCTAATAGCCTACTTGCAATCCTTATTTTTGCAATTGCCGGCATGATTTTTGTCATTCCAACAGCTGCCGAAATTCCAATCATCCAAACGTTTATGTCTATAGGACTTGGTGGTGGACCGGCGGCAGCACTCCTAATCACATTACCTGCCATTAGTCTACCATCGTTATTAATCGTTGCTAAGTCACTTCCTAAGAAAGTGTTAGGTTTTGTGGTGATTTCGGTGGTTGTTCTTGGAGTGGTTAGTGGATTGATAGGAAAGCTAGTCTTATAAGATTTAGATATATTAGTAGAAAGCCTAGAGATTCGACATGGTAAAAGTGTCTTGTCTCTAGGTTTTTTATTAAGTCGTTTAATGGGAAAAACATGGTAAAAAGAGATTGTTTTAAAAGTCAAAAAAGTAAGTTGCATTTTCAGACTTCAACTATGTCTTTTTAGTGACAGCGTGGTAAACTGTTGCCATAAAAAGGTGATTTTCCTCACAGACTTTTTTTAGTCAATTACTTACTATAAAACTAATTTGTTAGATATAAGCAGCAACTTAATTTAAAAAGAAAATAGATTCCTGCTTAAACAAAAATAGAGGTGTGAGGAGAGTACCACAATGAAAAAAACAGATTTACCTCTTGTCTATTCATGTTCTGGATGTTCTTCAGCTGCACAAACGGCTAATACAATTGCGATAAAAATGGATCGTGAAGGAATTGCTGAAATGTCATGTATTGCCGGAGTAGGCGGAGATGTTAAACCGCTTGTTAGAACAGCAAAATCTGGACGTGATATCATTGCCATTGATGGTTGTCCATTAGCCTGTTGCAAGCATTCATTAGCTAGACATGACGTTGAACCAAAGCATCATTATATACTATCTAATTTTAATGTACCGAAGAAAAAAGGCGAAGATCCTGATCCTGAGCTTACGATGCAAGCTTACGACCAAATAATGGAACTTATAAAATAATCATTTAATAGCCATTGAAAAACTTTTGGACGCTTTCCAATCAAAGGAAGGGGTCTTTTTTTCACTTTAAGTGCGTGTTCAAAAAGGTAACAAATTAGAAGCAAGAAGGCTAAGAGCGGCGCTGTTTTGAGGACCGGCATTCCTTGCGTTGTGGTAGATTAAGGCGCCAGCCACAGGACGTGAGCGGTTTTAGCCAGCGATCTTCTCGTATCCACTACATGAGGACCGGAAAAACAAGCGGGCGCCGAGGATTCGTAGCTTATCATTTGGTGACTTTTTAAACAACCTCTAATAGCATATGTTTTTTCAATAAATCTATCAATATCTACTACTTTTATACGCAAATCTCTAAAAGAGTTGATTACAAGAGTTTTTTTCGTTATGATATAATCTGCACCTTTTCTATTAGTAATCATTTTACTAAATAGGAAGGTGCTTTTTATTTAAATGATTAGAAAGGGGTGACATGAAAAAAGACTGAAAAGGGGGGAGGACATATTCAGTAAACTAATTGTAAACTTAACTTGTAATAAATATTGAAAATTAAAATAAAAGGAGAGATATTATGAGTGCAAAGCCATCGATGTTCAGTTGGAAGGTTCATCTGTTTGTTTTGATTTTGGTTTGTGTTTCAGAACTTATCGGTGTACATGAACTCGGCTTAGGTATTGGTACGATTACTTTATTTCCTATGCTATATGCATTAATTATTGGATCAATCATGAGCATTCCTAAACTTAAAATTTTAAAAAAGAAAGAAATGCAAATTTCAGCTAATATATTAGGTATTTCGTTTATGCTTTTTATTGCTAAGTTAGGGACAATGATGGGACCACAATTGATGGAACTATTTAAATCTGGTATCCCCCTACTCTTGCAAGAGGCTGGACATATCTTAGGAACCATTATTTTAGGTCTTCCAATTGCCTTGTTGATAGGAATGAAAAGAGAAACGATCGGAGCCACTTTTTCAATTGATAGAGAACCCAATCTCGCTATTATTTCTGAAAAATATCGTTCAGATTCACCTGAAGGTAGAGGAGCTTTAGGAGTTTATGTGTGTGGAACCCTTTTTGGCGCACTTTATTTGTCACTCCTCACAAGTGTCATCGCTAAACTTGATATTTTTCATCCACTTTCTTTGGCGATGGGAGCGGGTGTTGGATCAGGGAGTATGATGGCGGCAGTCACAGGAACGCTAGTTACCATTTATCCCGAGCAGGCAGGTACTATAGCAGTATTCTCAGGTGGCGCTAACCTTATTACGACATTATTAGGAACGTATATTTGTGTATTCATATCTTTACCACTTACAGAATTTTTATATAATAAGTTAAACCCAATCCTTGGTAGAAAACACAGAAACGAGATTAAAAACATTAAAACATAGAGGGGTGACGGCATTGGAAAATAACTTAAAAATGAAAGATATGATCTTAACATATATCATTATTGGAATTATTGCATTATTAGGTAATTGGGCGGGATATCATGTCTCACCCATTAAAGCTCTACCTGGTATGTTAATCATTGTTCTTATAACCATTGTAGGTTGGGGAATAAAGAAGATATTGCCCATTAACTTACCTGCAGTTATCTATATTTCTTTAATCGCTTTATTGGTCACAACAAAAATCTTTCCTGGAAGTGAATGGATAACTAAAGAAACAGGAAACGTCAACTTTTTAGCTTTGGCCACACCTATACTAGCCTATGCAGGTTTATCATTTGGCAAAGACTTAAATCAATTTAAAAAGTTAGGATGGAGAATCGTCGTTATCTCGTTCGTAGTTTATACAGGAACCTTCGTTATTTCTACGATCATGGCAGAATTGAGTTTTAGATTTATAGGTAAGTTTTGATAGTGAACGATTTCCATCTAAAGTAATCATGACAAATCCACCTTATTCTAAGAAATGAACAAGGTGGATTTGTTTTATGAATCAGCTGTAACTCGCGACTTCAGTTGTGAGAGGTTCAATCTTCTTCATCCTCAAACCATAAAGGATCTTTGTTATCGACATCACCGTTATAGTTGATGAAAATCTCTTCGCCCGCTTTTATGTCTCGATAGGCATAGAAGTCAAATGTGTGATGGTCAAAATTAATCTTATAGTGGGCATTCGGTTCATAAGAATGGTTGAACAGCATGCCATAGCCTAGAAGAATCGCCGAATGATGAATGCCATACTGAAAAGCATAATCCCCTAGTAATGTTTTTTCGATATGTTCATGTTGCTCATTTGGATACGCAATAACGGGTGCTTCATGGATCAGCGTTCCTTTTTTTATATCGAAAGTCGCAAAAACGCCTCTATTGAATTCTCCATTACTAATGGGAGAACTTTTCACTTCGATCATAAACCTTACCTACGCTTTCATTAATTTCTAATTAACTGTAACATGTCTTGTATGATGAAGGCAAAAAAATTCTCTTCCTTTAGATTCCCTATGTGCTCGAGCACAAAAATTCTTAAGCTATAGTCTTATTGTAATAAAATTCTAAAAATATATAATGATTTGTATAGTAAAAATTTAATAATATAATCCTTAATTGTTTAACTCAGCGTTTTTTGATAAAGGTTAGCTACCCTTTCAGTCAATTAACATAACCTGCCGGTGGGTTATGTGCTTGATCACAAAGAACGATATTTATCTGACTGAAAATTTATATAAAAATGGAGGGATAATCAAATGGTTGATGTTTTAAATATTAATCAAAAATTAACTGGTGGAGAAATTCAAGAATTGGATAAAGATTATGTGATGCATTCATGGTCAAAACAAGGGAATAAGGCTTTAGCAATTGAAAAAGCAGATGGCATTTATTTCTGGGATTACGAAGGTAAACGATATACCGATATGAGTTCATTATTAGTTTGTACCAACTTAGGTCACAACAATAAAGAAATTATCAATGCGATTCATGAGCAAGTCGACAAAATGGCTTTTATGGCACCGGCTTATGCGACGGAGCCTAAAGCAAAATTAGCGAAAATGTTAGTGGATATTGCAGGTGACAATTATTCAAGAGTATTCTTTACGAATGGCGGAGCAGAAGCAAATGAAAATGCGATCAAAATGGCTCGTATGTTTACAGGTAAAAGTAAAATTTTAAGCAGATATAGATCATATCATGGCGCATCTTTAGGCGCCGCTAACGCATCTGGTGATCCTAGACGATTTGCAGCCGAAAATCCTGCAGCTTCCGGTTTCATTAAATTTTTCGATCCATATATCTATCATGAAAAAATTAAATTTGCAGATGAAGAAAAGGCGACTGACTATTATCTTCATCAATTAGAAGAACAGATCATATATGAGGGACCGAATGCCATTGCGGCTATTTTACTAGAAAGTATTACAGGTGCGAATGGAGTCATCATTCCTCCAGAAGGTTACTTACAAGGCGTTAGAAAGTTATGTGATCAATATGGTATTTTAATGATTTGTGATGAAGTGATGGCTGGGTTTGGTCGCACAGGAAAAATGTTTGCATTCCAACATTGGGGTATCGAACCGGATTTAATTACTTTTGCAAAAGGTGTGACGTGCGGCTACGTTCAGCTCGGCGGTGTCATTGTAAGCGAAGAGATCTCCAAATATTTTGAAGAAAACGTTCTGCAATGCGGCCTAACGTATAGCGGTCATACATTAGCCTGTGCCGCAGGCGTTGCTTCGGTTAATTATTACTACGAACATCACATATTAGATCATGTCAATGAAGTTGGACAGTATTTAGGTGAATTTTTAGAAGACATGAAAGAAAAACATCCATGTGTGGGCGATGTTCGATATATCGGACTCTTCTCTGCACTTGAACTCGTCAAAGACAAAGCGACACGTGAGCCTCTTGTGCCCTATGGTTCATCTAACAACATTATGTCAACCATCATGGGCAAATTAAAAGAAAAAGGGTTCTCGACCTTTGGACGTGAAAATAACATCAATATTTGTCCTCCACTCATCATGACGAAAGAACAGTTACTAGAAACTCTGCCAATCTTAGATGAAGTGTTGACTTGGGTTGATCATACCTATTTGTTTTAATCGAAATCTATCTTGTTTATAGAGGGAGGTCATGAAGATGCAGGCCAAGTTAAAAGAAGAATGGGTTGAAGAAACGAAAGGCGAGAAAGAACTGGAACGGAGTTTATCGAAAAGACATATTCAAATGCTTGCTCTTGGAGGCGTTATCGGAGTTGGTTTGTTTTACGGATCGGCAACAGCGGTGAAGCTGGCAGGTCCGGGTGTTTTAATTAGTTTTGTGTTTTGCGGGATATTAGCGGCGATTGTGATGCGTTGTTTAGGTGAAATGACGATGGAAAATCCGATTTCGGGTTCATTTAGTCATTTTGCTGGAGAGTATATGGGAGACCGGATGGGTTTTTTAACATCAGGCATGTGGTGGTTTTATTGGGTCGCGACCGTCATGTCCGAACTCGCTGCCATAGGAAAGCTCGTTCAATATTGGTACCCGAGCTTCCCAGCCTGGATCCCTGGACTGATTGCGTTAGTTCTATTTACACTTTCAAATCTTCTTACCGTCAAAATATTTGGTGAACTAGAATATTGGTTTGCTATTTTAAAAGTCATGGCGATCACCGTATTTATGGCATTCGGTGCTCTTATCATTCTAACCGGTGTATTTAACCACGGACAGGCTGTTGGGTTAACGAATCTTTGGTCAAATGGCGGCTTTTTACCAAACGGGATCTTAGGTGTGTTAGCCACGATTTCACTTGTCGTTCAAGTCTATAGCGGTATTGAAACACTGGCGGTTGAAGCAGGGGAATCGCATAATCCAAGAGTCACTTTGAAAAAATCGTTTCAAACAGTTGCGTTAAGAATCTCTCTATTTTATATTGGCTCGATCTTCATTATGCTTTGTGCCTTTCCATGGACGTATATCTTAGAGAAAAGTGCCAGTCCTTATGTTTTGATGTTCACAAAAATTGGCATTCCGTTTGCCGCAGGATTGGTTAATTTAATTATCATTTTGTCTGCCTTTTCATCGAGTAATACCGGCGTGTATGGTGGAAGCCGTATGCTTTTCGGAATGGCAAAGAAGGGGTACTACTCTAACAACTTTACCAAACTGAACCGAAACGACGTTCCTCATGTCGCTGTATGGATCACCGCAGCCATAATCTCGATCGGTGTCTTCATTACTTATTTGGCACCAGATAATGTCTATGTATGGATTACAAGTGCATCAGCTTTCGCGTCGCTTTGGACGTGGGGTGTGATCTTAGTCAGTGAATTACTATTTAGACGAAAAGCTAACCAACAAAATAAATCACTACATTATCCTATTAAACTATGGCCGACTGTCCCGATTATCGGACTTCTCATCTTGATTACAGCTCTCATTGCGATTATCACATCGCCGTTAACGAGAATCTCAGTCTTTGGTGGGATAGGCTGGTTAGTGATCCTATTAGTTTATTATCAAGTCAAACTTAAAGGAAAAATGCAAAAAAGTTGATTTAAAAAACAAAGCAAAAAATAGACGTGTGTGAGGTGTTTATGATGTGGAATTACAGTCAACCTGTAAATATTAGATTTGGAAATGGAAGAATTAAAGAATTAGGCATGATCGCCAAGGAACTTGGGAAGGAAAATGGGATCATTGTATGTGGGCATCATTTTAAAGACAGTGCCTTAGTAAAAACGATCAAAGAACAATCAAATGGGATGATTAACCATGTGTATGGTGATGTTATGCCTAATCCTTCTGTAAAAAATGTGATGGAATGTTCCGATACCATTAAACAATTTAATTGTGATTTTGTCATTGCTTTAGGCGGAGGAAGCTCGATGGATTGTGCTAAAGCAGCAGCTACCATTTGCTTAACCGATGATGATATTACTACGTACCACGGAACAGGCTTGCCGCTGCCAAAAGAACACTTGCCTTTGATCGCAGTACCAACAACATCTGGAACTGGTTCTGAAGTGACGTGTGTATCGGTTTTGACAAACTATGAAACAGGGTATAAGGGACCGATTAATTCGGATAATTTCTATCCATCTATTGCACTCATCGATCCAGAGTTAACGATGACCATGTCACCAAGAGTCACCGCCTGTGTAGGTATTGATACATTATCTCACGCCCTAGAAGGGTATTGGAGTAAAGGCCATCAACCGATCTGCGATGCCTTTGCCATTCACGCAGCAAAGCTTGTGTTCAACTATCTCTATACAGCCTATAAGGATCCTGAAAATTTGGAAGCAAGAGAAAAGATGTGTGAGGCAAGTTTAATCGCAGGACTCGCTTTTACCCTTCCAAAAACAGCGGCATCTCATGCATGTTCTTTCCCTTTAACGAACCTTTTCGATATTCCGCATGGTGAAGCTTGCGGAATCACATTAGATTATTTTGCCCGTATTAACGAAAAAGCAGAGAGTGGACGCTTAACGGAATTAGCAAGAAATGTAGGATTTAGCTCTGTGGATGAAATGGCTGACCAGATCTATAAGCTAAAAAAAGACATAAACTTAACCGTGGATTTAACGGAATTTCATTTAACGGAAGATCAAATTCATGAACTTGTTAAATTAAGCCGGCATCCTAATCTCTATAATAATCCAGTTGAAGTGACAGATGAGATGTTGTATGACATGTATCGGTCATTCGCTGGACTTGACGTAAAGGAAAAAACACTTTTGAAATAAAAAATCAGTCAATGTTATTTGGTTGTTCCGACTTAGGAAATAGCCAAATAACATTTTTTTAGCACATAAATGATATAGACAAGGAACGAAGACTCGTGAAATTCATATTATTATTCTTCATCATGTTTTATTCTAACGCCATTCAAACGATCACTGGATTTGCCGGCACTTTAATAGCCATGCCGCTCTCAATACAAGTCGTTGGAGTCTCATTATCGAAGATTTTATTAAATTTTATTACTTTGATCAGCTGCATGTGGATTGCTATTCGCAATTACAACTATATAAATAAACGAGAATTGGCCAAAATCATTATATTTATGATCATCGGCATTATTGTAGGCCTCTCGATCTATAGCAAAATCCCAATCCATGTTTTAATTCTTTCATACGCGATATTAATTATTATCATTGCTTTGAAAAACTTATGTATTAAAAAGAGATTACGCCTTCCCAAATTACTATTACTCATGTTACTGCTCCTGGCTGGAGTCATTCATGGATTGATCATCTCTGGAGGTGCCTTACTAGTCATTTATGCCGCCATCGTATTTAAAGATAAAACAGAATTCAGAGCGACGATGGCAGCTGTTTGGTCGATGTTGAACACGTTTTTATTTGGTCAACAAGCGTTTTCTGGACAAGTTGATGGCCATATTTTACTTCTATGTCTACTATCCATTATCCCGATAACAATTGGTATTTTTGCGGGTAATTACCTGTTTAATAAAATTAAGCAGAATCTCTTTATGGCTTTGACTAATATTTTGCTACTTTTCTCAGGTTTGCTCTTATTGGTATAATTCTTAAAAAAGGGGGAGTTCGTTATGGCCAATTCTGTTCGACAACTTTATATGAAAGTGAAGGATAGCCATGAATTGACGCTTCTCGCGGGTGAACAAGGACTAGATAATCTAGTGAGATGGATCCATACGGTTGAAAGTTTGGATATGTCCGATTTTCTCCATGGAAATGAAATGACTTTTACAACAGGTGTTGGGTTAAAGAAAGAGGAAGATCTCTTCAATCTTATTAAACAGAACGTCAAAAACAGTGCTAGCGGCATGATTGTAAATATAGGTCCTTTTATCAAAAATATAACACCCGAAATGATTGCTTATTGTAACGAACATCACTTTCCGTTATTTTCTGTTCCCTGGCATATTTATTTAGCCGATGTGATACGAATTTTTACGTATGAACTTCTTCAATCCGAAAAGAAAGAAACGGAATTAACAAAAGCGATCAAAGGCGCGATTTTCGATCAAAATAATATTGACGAATACCTTATTATATTAGACAAATACGGCTATGAAGAGAACAATCAGTACTGCATTACAGCGTTTCAAATGCTAGAAAGTGATGAAAATACATTACTTAACTTAAAAAAAAGAATGGAAAACAGTCTCGTTAAAGAAAACCATGCTTTTATCTCATTCTTATTGGATGTTAAGCTCATTATTGTCTTTATCAATGACACAGAAGATCATATTTCTTCGATTATAAATCGCCTATTTCATGATCTTTCCTATGAATATAAGGATTTATTCGCTGGGATTGGTGCGAACCAATCTGCAATCTTTAATATCAAAAACAGTTATACCCAAGCGACGAAAGTATTAGACTTAATCAAGAAATCTGTCATTAAGAAACCGATCGGTCTGTACAATGAATTAGATTTTCTAAAACTCCTTCTACCTATCAACGATTTAGAAGCATTAAGAGATTATAAAAATGAAAAATTATATCAACTCGAGAAATATGACGAACTCAATAACACCAAATACTTACAGACCTTAGAGTGTTACCTGAACAACAACTGCAGCATTAATCAAACAGCAAAAGAACTCTTTGTTCATCGGAATACGATTAACTATCAAATTAGCCGGATAGCGCAGATATTGGATCATAATCTTTCATCATTTAAGACAAGATGTGATCTTTATTTGGCGATTCAGATTAAGAATTATTTGGAGGTGTCTTAGGAGGGGGAAATATAGATTGAGGATAATCTCACAACATGATCGCCTTTATTCTCTGTTATTGAGTGGTTTATCGTATTTACATACCTAAACCTAACATCTTTGCAAAATTATCCGAGCCAATAGTTTGTTCAATGACAGCTTCTGATAATACTGTTTCACTTATGTAAAGCTTTGCCTACTTATAGAGTAAAAAAATCGTATGGATAACAGTGGAGATATGATAGGGATGAGTAGTATTTACAAAGGCGATGAGATAATTTGTATCAATAAAAAAAGCATCTCCAGAACAATCTTTTCTGGCGATGCAATATTCTTCAAGGCATTGAATATTCATTATTCTTTTCCTCTAACTTCGCGGCAGATTTTATCTGAATCTTTTCCAATATTAAAGTTTCCTATTGATTTAGATAATAGTCTCAACTTTTCTTCAAAAGAAAGTTCTTGTTGTGTTTCATGAGATGGAGTTTGAGTAGTCATTTCTTTATCATCCTCCTTTTTTATCCTTTCACCCCCTAATATAAGGATTCCCAATAATCACTTATAATAAAAGGTATGTAAAGGATATATGTATATTCTACCGAATCATAAATATTGTGACAACTATAACAGAATGAAACTTCCGTACATAGAAAAATTCAATGAACCCTAACATAACTTGATAGGACTCAAAAAGACATTTCATTTGACAAATCTCAAAAAAGATTTAAAATTAAGATAACTTATCTTCTCTATTAACTACGAAATCTACCATCTTATATGTACACCACGTATTAAACCACCACTTATTCATATCTCTACATCTATGTATTGATTTTTTCAACTTGTTAGACTAACAAATGAAAATTGTGATAAACAACGAAGGGAGGTGTAATAATTGATTGGTAATAAGTCCGTAAGCAATTTCAGGTACATGGGTTCTTGTTGAAACTTTCTCAGTCTCTCCAAAAGCTCAATTCATATAAAAAACTCGTAGACGTATCGAATTTCCCCGAATTCTTCATTGCATGGAGAGAAAACCAAAAGCATGCATTTAACCGATCCTTTGCGAATACGACATTTTTCATATGGACTATAAAGAACAAAAATTTATCGCTTTTGGCTTACCAATTGTCGATATGTCTCTTACTCTGATTTTTTATGTTAACTAATGAACGTCCTTTTTAATTATAAAGTTAAGGATATTCATAACATGTTCTCCATCAACCTTCACCATTTCAGGCATTAACACATCTAATTCGTTCGCAACATCTTCTATATTATCCGCTTTTTTAACTTTTCCTTGCGATAGAACTACGCATATCTATTTTTACAATCATTCACTTATCCAAAAAAATTAAAGTGCGTGTTCAAAAAGGTGACAAATTAGAAGCAAGAAGGCTAAGAGCGGCGCCGTTCCTTAGGACCAGCATTCCACATGATGTGGTAGCTTCAGGCGCCAGCCACAGGACGTGAGCGATTTTAGCTAGAGATCCTCTTGTATCCACTACATGAGGACCGGAAAAACAAACGGGCGCCGAGATTCGCAGCTTATCATTTGGTGACTTTTTGAACAACCTCTTAAAGGAGAGATTTAAAAATAGCTTCTATATATACTGTTACTAAATGCCCTAATTGTGCTTGTTCTGCAATTGAAGATTTTTATTATAAGTCAGATGAAAAGTATATTATTTGTGATAAATGCGGATATACTTATTCGAAGTTCTATAAAATTGATCCAATTAAGGGTTATGTATGGGAGATTAATGAACAAGAAGGGCACGGGGTTTGTGTCATTGTTAGAAAAGATGGACATCGGAAAAGAATTTTATTTAATTCGGTTATAACGGCAAAAGAATTTGAAAAGTATCGCAAAATCTTTTCAGAGGATGATGTAGATCAAGAGGCCAGCTATATGGAAGGTTATGAAAATGGTTGTTTCATACCTCTTCTTGGCAATCCGCCAAGTATGGATGAAAAAACAAATGAAGATTAAAAACTTCAAAACAATACAGTTTACTTGAACAATCATACTGCGTTCACCTCTGCAATCTAGTACAATAGTGGTATATAATTTACTGATTGATTTGAGGTGCATGTCTAATTGGATCAAATAAGAAAGATCTTTACTACATTTAAGAAGAAGACAATCACTTTATTAGAACTTGAACACTTGCTAAACCCATTTTTTCCAACATACGAGGCTTTTTCTGAAACCATTTTACAATTTGAAGAAAGGGAAATTCTCGTCATGGTCAAAGCGAAAGGACGTACAGATCGGTCTCCGTCACTTGCCTTTCAATATCGAATTAATAAAAGTCTACTCATGAGAGATTTTCATAAAGAATTACAAATTTATCGAGGGAAATTGCACCCTTCTATTAATATAGATGAGTATTATAGAATGGATCCCTCCATTTGGAAAAAGCATTTGCCTTTTATTCTCAAAGTAGATCAATTTATAAAACAAAATTCATTTCCAACAGAATACGTTCCAGCTCCAGAGCGGAGTTATGAATTGGTTGGAGATGAAAAGTGGATTATTGAAAAAGGCGGAAAAGAAATCCTTGAAAGAATTGGTCTTTTTCATCTCCTAAATATTATTCCTGTCTCAGAACCCCTTATGTTTGCGATCAATCCAAAAAAAATAAATGCAAGAAAACAATACCACCTTATTGTTGAAAATAAAACAACGTATCAAGGGTTACTCCAGATATTAAGAGAAACCAAGTTTTCAACCCTAATCTATGGCCGTGGGAAAGCCATTATTAAAAGTATTGAACAATTTTCGATACAATACCCGGTAGTAGCCCATCATGATTTCTTCTATTTTGGGGACTTAGATAAAGAAGGAATATGGATATGGCATGCTTTAAACAACAAACAGCCAGTGCGCCTTGCTATGCCTTTTTATTTCGTATGCTTAAAAAAAGAGCCGGCAGTTGGAAAAGCCTATCAACGTGAACACGGTGATTCTATGAAAGCATTCCTCCTCAAATTTCCATTAGTGGAGCAAGAAGTCATTCGAAATATGCTTGCAAGTGGAAAATACTGGCCCCAAGAAACACTAAAAACGAGAGAATTACAACAGGTATGGAGGGAGTCGGATTGGACAAGCTTGATATACAAGAAATAACCAATGGTTATCGAGAAAGGTTGAGACGGTTGGCACTTTTTGATCCGTTGTATGAACTAGATCGAAAACGTGAACAGGATCAGGCAAAGAATATTATTGATATGAAGGGATTTGGGCTTCTCACCTTACTTTTCTTTTTTGAACAAAAACTCATGCGACAATATAAGATCGGTACGAATGAGCTCGCAGGATTTTTGCATAAGCTGACGGAATCAAGTTATCAGTTAGAAGAGACGGATTATGAAAGAATTGCACGGACGATCATTCAAACCTTCAGGCCAACGACAGGAAGAAAGCGGAGTTTTACTTTTTTTAATTGGGAAACGTCGCAAGATGAGACCATTGAATACTCGATTTTGAAAGCAAATAATTTTGATATGAAGACGAACACCCAATATTACACACTTGACGAAGATGGATTAGAATTGATTTTTGCAACTAAAGAGTTTTATAGTGAATTCCAATTATCGATCAATCAACTTATGTTAAGAAAACAATTAGAAAAGGGTGAATTTAAAGGGGCACTTAGACAAATCAATGA
The DNA here is from genome assembly GCF_006517395.1 of Terrilactibacillus laevilacticus. Classification (GTDB taxonomy): domain Bacteria; phylum Bacillota; class Bacilli; order Bacillales; family Sporolactobacillaceae; genus Terrilactibacillus; species Terrilactibacillus laevilacticus. The sequence goes on along the minus strand of NZ_VDCY01000017.1, from coordinate 8,841 downwards.
AATGCGCATTGATGTTGAAAGTTTAGAGGAAAGGATCATAAAGCTCAAACGTGAGATTCAAAGAAGTATTGTTTCAGAAGAGACGTTTGAGCGGTACAAACAGTTGTTGGAGGATATTAATGGGCGGCTTATAAGAGAGGATGAGGAATTTAAAGAGCTTCGTCAATTTGTAAAAGAAACTCGCGAACGACTTTATTCAAAGGATATTCATAAAAAAGAAAAGAAGACCTATGACTTAATATTGACTATTACGAGAGAATTGGAATCGGTTCACTATAATCATTCACGTCTCCTTGAGCAGACATTTGCTCTTAAGAACACAACACTCATAACAGCCCAAGAGTCACTTTACTATACAGGAATTCAGGCGTTTAATTTTGATCAAGATCTTGTATCCCATATTATTTCTGAGCCCCTGCCGCTCGAAGCAATGTCAGGTGTACTTCATCCATTTTTTAAAGTTGAAGAAAACCAAATGTGGTCACCGTTAACGCTTTTGGCTGAGCAAAATATTACTGAAGAACAAGAAGAACGTGCGGAAAATCGTTTATTAGACATGCAGGATGATGCAGATGATCCTTATCGAAACGAATTGATAAAAAAATATAAAGACATCATGCAGTACTTTTTACTTGCTTATGAATCAAATAGAGGAAGTACATTATCTGAGTTTATCGATTATCTAAAAGAGTATGGTGATTCGACCTTGTATAAGCAACGTTATTTTTATCACTTTTGGCTTGTGCTACATCAACGTTCTCCAATTATCAAAGGAAAGATGGATGGAGATGAAGGAAAGACACTTTTAGATGATGCGCTTGCTCTCCTCGGAGGTCGAAGGTTAATCGTTCAAGAGGGCAAGGGGATTATCAAAGGAAATAAACGGTTTTCGATACAAGAGATGATCTTAAGATTGGAGGCAGAAAAATCATGAATTATCCTGAACAAAAAGTCATGCAAGCATTCAGCATTTATACTAAGCTCGCACGCGATGGAGTAACGGATAAGGAAGCGGTTCAACATTACCGAGCGGATGATGATATTCGAGGGCTTCTTGATGCTTTTAGCCGAGAAGTGGATTGTGTCATTGTCAGTACCAGTGAGCAAATGTTTTTAATTCCGGAAACCAAATTGTCTCCTTTTCATGTTAGCAATGACTGGATTAAGCGTCGTTATTTGCGATCTGGTGCCACAAACGGAGATATTTATCTCCTCTATTTTTCTACGATTATCCTATTTGGCAGCTTTTATGATACATATCAGAGTCAAGAGCCAACAAGGCAGTTTTTTCGTTTGGATGAGTGGGTGCGCTTTATTCAAGAGCGCATCGATCAATTAAAGACACATGATGAGGAAGAACTGAAGCAATTGGAAAAAGAGTTTTCTTATAATTGGCGTCTTATCATTGAAAAATGGGAAGACATGGATGATATTAAAGAAACGGCGAAAAGGCAAAGCGGAAATACGATTAGTCGCTTAAGTTTTATGGATACGGTGAAAAGGTTTTTAGTTGATCAAGAATTGATACAAGAGATTGGAAATGATGAAATCACGTTAACCGAAAAAGCTAAAACAATCATTCAGCGTTATTTCATGGAAGTAGAATTCAATAAAGGACTATTTGAATTCATTTATAGCTTTGAGAGGGAGGAAGAAAATGCCATCGATTAGTAAAATTCGTTTAACAAACGTCGTTTATGAAGAAGGGAACAAGCGTTATAATGATGAATTGTTTTTATTTGATGGACATAATGGTGCCGTTTTACTGGAGAATGGAGGCGGGAAGACGGTCTTTATTCAAACGGTTTTACAAGCGGTCCTACCTCACGTTAACCTCGCAGATCGTAAAATTAAGCATACTTTAATGCTTGAAAATGATCCTGCTCATATCGCTGTTGAATGGATTACAAATGATAATCCGAGACGTTATGTTGTGACGGCTGTCTCACTTTTTACAACGAAAAATGGACTAGATTCCATGCGGTATGTGTATGAATACGGGGGAAATGATCCAGATAATATCGAGGAAATCCCTTTTGTTCGAGAGGGAAAAGAAGGAAAAAGATCATCGGAACGCGGGGAGATGCAGGACTATTATAACCATATGCGTGACAAAACGTTAAGTGCACGGACGTTTAACACCATTAAAGACTATAAATTATTTCTTGAAGAACAATATCATATTATTTCAAGCGAATGGGAGAGCATTGTCAAGATCAATAGCTTAGAAGGTGGTGTCGAAGCCTTCTTCAATGAATGTAAAAGCACTAATCAACTCTTTGATCGATTACTTATTCCAACGGTTGAAAATTCGATTGTCGGTCATGATGAATATCTATTTGCCGATATGTTTCAACAGCAGTATACAAGTTTCAAAAATTATAAAAAGTTAAAAGAAACACTTGAAGAAAATAAGCAAATTGAGAGTCAGCTTGAAAATTACACAGGTACTTATGAGAAATTTCACCATAGAGAATTAGAATATGAACAAGTTAAACAGCGTGCTAAAGGAACTTGGAACAAAATTAGTCAAGAGAAACAGCAATATACAAACGAAAGAGTAAATACGTTAGAAAAATTAGAAGAATGGAAGATAAGTAAGCATGACCACGATGTGAAATCAGCTTCATATGAGATTTTTGTTGAAGAAACCATATTAAATCGCCTAAAGGCTGAATTTAATGAAGTGCTTGGTAAACAATCGATGCAAGAAGAGTATCTTCAAAAATATGCCATCGATTACTATTCATTAAAATTAGCGAAAATGAAACAAGAAAAGAAAGAACAAGAGGATGCTCTACGCCATATTGAACGTGAGCTTGCAAAATATGATCAAACTGAAGACATGGATGAATTAAAAAATCAGTTGGAACAAGAGAAGTGTGCGCTCCTCGGCTGGTATATAGAAGAAATTGAAAAACTAGAGAAAGATAGACAAGAACTGAATGATCAATTAAATCCTATCAAGAAACAAATGGACTTGTTAGATCAAAAAAAGCATGACTTAGGTGAAAATGAAAAAGATCTATATAAACAGTTATCAAAAACAGTAAGTAGAATTGAGACAAGATCAAAAGATATTGAGCAGTTAAAGCAACTTTTACTTTCAAACCCTGAACAGGAAAATGTACAAGAAGAATTAATTAAATGGCAAGTGCGCTTTCAAGATCTTGACGATCAGTTAATGGAATTACATAAAGAAGAAAAGCAATCTATGATTGATGTCAAGGAAGCAGAAGAGAGGAAGGAAGATTTTCAATCGACTCACGCTACCACTGAAAAGAGCAAAAATGAAATAGTTTTTAAACTTTCGGCGATGGAAGAGGCACAGAAAAGTCTAATTGAAGTCCTATCCTCGTTACGTTCTCAATGGGTCACTTTGGAAAATGTTTATTTATCACAGGAATCTATCGAAAAAAGATTAATCGAAACCATTGATAAACTAACAAAAGATAAAGATAGTCTTTTACTTAAAGAACGAGTGGCCTATCGATTTGTCGATGACCATGGTAATCAGGAAACATTCTTTAGTGACGCTTTTCTTGAACAACAACTCACATCATGGAAAAATCAAGTCGATTTTTTAGTTACAGGTGTGGAATTTTTACAAAACATGGAGATCGAAGAAAGAGAGAAACATGAGCACTACCCACTCTGGCCAATGACATTAGTCACAACGAATAGATCAAGACAAAAAGTGATCGATAAGTTAAACCATGTTCGTGAACAAATTCAATTTCCTATTATAGTAATGACGACAGAAGAAGCCCAGTCACCGACGAAAGAGAGGATAAATAATTGGATTGGTCCAAGTCATTGGCATAAGAATTTAGATGCGTCATCCTTTATGGAATGGAAAAAAGAAATCAGCGCGTATGCAAAAGATGTCACCATACAACGTAAAGAAAAAGAACAACATATTAAGAAATGGGAAGACGGTTTAAAGGCTTTTAATCAATTTTTATCACACTTTTCATACGATAAAATAACTAAATTAAAAGAAGAACTCACGCAATTGAAAAATCAACTTGGAGATCTTTCTGCAAGCATTCAAAGAGAAACAAACTTTCTAGCTGAGCAGCGTACCAAATCTGAACATAATAAAAAATTAGCTGAACAGTACGGTGATGAAAAGCAAGGATTAGATTGGAAAATTGAACGCGGACACCAATACCTCAAATTTGAAAAGGAAGTTAATGTAGAAAAGAAAAACGAAAAAGAGACAGAGCACCGCTTAAGTCAAGTGATTCGAGAAATGACGAGATTAAATGAGCAGTTAGCTACATGGAAGGAAGAACAGGATGACCTGGAGAATCGTATCAGAAGTACCGATGCTAAGTTAGACATTGTGAAACATGATGAAACATATACATCCCTTCAATCTTTTTCTCCACGTCATACGGGTGAAAGTAAAAAGACCATTACAGAAAAAATGATGTCTCTAGAAATGAAAATTCGAGAAATCAACGTTACGCGAGGAGAATGGATAGCTAAAGAAACATATGCTAAGGAATCCATTCAACGTTTGAACAAATCAATGAATGAATTGTTAAATGAACATCCCTTTGTTGAAGAAACCAGAGATTTTCCAGGAGATGGCGTTCAACTCATGGAAACTTTGCGCGAAAAAATGGTAAATTTAAAACAAAAAGTTGAAAAATTAGCCGCCATTGTGACTGAAAAAAAATCAAACCTAGATAAGCAAAAAGGAAAATGGGAAACGAAAAAAGATCAATTAATAAAAGATTTTCCTGATACAAAAATGATCACTTTCAACCAATCCTTAGAAGAAATCTCTGAAGAATTAGTATCTGAAGGTAAGCACTTAGATGAGCGGAAAGCTTATATTGACAGGGAATTAACAAGGATCGAGAATGAACTAAAAGATGTTGAGAAAGCCAGGTACGGATTGGAACTTTTTGAAGAAGGTCATCATTTTACTGCACCTGATATTGTGGCAATATCTCTAGTAGCAGAAGAAGCACTTGAATTTACGTATAACCGTCAGAAAATGGTCAAAGCCATTAAAGATGCCCTTAAAGAAACTAAAGCTTTAGTAGAAGCTGAGAAAAAAGAAGTTGATCGGGCAAAACGAAAATTTAGAGAATTTTGTATGAATAATATTTCTGATATGAAGTTACAAAAAATGGCAATCAATGGCGTAGAAAATAAACAAAATTATAAAGATGTCATTGAATTTAAGAAAAATATGCTGATGCGCATTGAGAAAATTTCACATTATGCGAATGAATATATTCGTAAGAGTGATGAAGATTTACAATTATTTATTAACCAAATTCATTCCCACCTGCTGACGCTCGTTGAAGAACTCAAGGAAATTCCGAAAAGGACAAAAGTCAAAGTTATGGATGATTGGAAAACCATTTTCACCTTTAAAATTCCTGTATGGGAAGAAGAGGTTGGGAAAATGCGTATCAGGGATTATGTCGAATGGATTCTAAAACAATTAGAATCTGATCGTTTCTTGAACGAACAAAATATGCAAGACGATGAGAAAATACGAAAAGAAGTTGAAATGTGGCTCCAATCAAAGCAGCTCCTACAAATGGTCATGAATAATGAGGTCATGAAGGTAAGTTGTCGCAAAGTAACAAACGATAACAAAGTTACGACGCGTTCTTACTCCTGGGAGCAAAGTAATGTATGGTCAGGAGGGGAAAAGTGGAGCAAGAATATGACGCTGTTTTTAGGAATTCTAAATTATGTGGCAGAAAAAAAGAAACACATTCAGCCAGGTATGAAGCATCATCGAGTTGTTATACTCGATAATCCTTTTGGAAAAGCATCGAGCGACCATGTACTAAGTCCTGTTTTCTTTGTCGCAGAACAACTAGGTTTTCAAATAATTGCTCTCACAGCCCACACAGAAGGGAAATTTCTCCAAGACTATTTCCCAATCATTTATAGTTGCCGACTAAGAGCTTCAACAGATTCAAGTAAAAAAGTTATGGCTAAAGAAAAATGGCTCCACCACGCCTACTTCCAAGATCATGAGCCAAAATCAATTGTACGACTTGGTGAGACAGAACAGATAACCTTATTTGAATAAGTTATAAGGCGGCTTAATGTAATACAAATATCGAAGTACCTGGCACTTCGATATTTTTGTTTTATATGATTATATTTGATCTGGAACTAATATTGATTCAGAAATACTTATATACTCTGAGTGTAGTAGATTGACATAATGCGATATACTAAAAAGACAAGTACCTGAATTTGAAAATATTGGAGTGAGTAATTATGAGTATTGTATCTATTATTCTACAAATTATTTTAGGTATTATGTTTACTTTTCTAGGTGTGACGGCACTAACAGGGGCGAAAAAGGCATTAGAAAACTTTGAACATCTTAAATTACCAAATTGGTTTCGAATTATAACGGGTTTCGTTCAACTTATCGGAGCTATTTGTATGATAGTTGGTATTTTGGTGCCTAGGCTTGCCGCATTTGGTGGTCTTTGGTTAACTGTGACAATGATCTTCGGAGCTTTCTTGCATCTTAGGATTAAAGCCCCTATTTCTACTGCCGTTCCTGCCATTGTCATTGGAATTATTTCATTTGTGGTATTTTTATTAAGAATTTAGTTATTACACTAGTACTAAGCAGTAGATAATCATTCTAGTCTGTTGTAAGCATGCATTAGCTAGGCATGACGTTGAACCTAAACGTCATTTTTTACTATCCGATTTTGACATTCCTAGGAAAAAAGGTGAAGATCCAGATCCTGAAATAACTATGAAAGCATGCGCTTAATTTTCATTTACCAATGTTGATATTTCAAGCCCTTTATATCGATGAAAATGAACAAACAGACGCTATCCTTTAAAAGGGAAATCGTCTGTTTGTTCACCTTATTCCTCATTAAACCATGAGGATCATTATTATCAACATCACCATTATGTCGAAGTGACAGGCACTTCGACAAGGGATATAATGGACGGCTTAATGTAATACAAATATCGAAGTGCCAAACACTTCGATATTCAATCAATTGTTATGTTCACCGTTAAATTTGTGGTAATGTATAATTTCATCCTTTGGAATTAACTCTTTTGAAGCAGGTTGTTTTTCTGGGTACCCAAGGCCCATAATCGCCAAAACCCGGCGATTTTCTGGAATTACCAGTGTTTTCCTTACATGGGTTTCGCGGCTGTTTGATTCAATATGATCCTCCGCATGAAAAACAGCTCCAAACGCAGCTCCCAAGCCTAATTCAACTGCCGAGAGCCAAATAAAGCCACTTGCAATCGATGCATCTTGAATCCAATATTTACTGACATTAGGACAACCTGTAATAACAATACCGGCTGCTGCATTTGCGAGCCATGGCATATATGGAGTCGTTTTGGCTAAATGCTTCAATATTTCTCTGTCAGTTACCAAAATAAATTCTCTGGATGGTAGATTATTTCCACTAGGGGCCAAAAAAGCAGCATTCAATACACGTTCCAATATTTCAGAAGGTATGGACTTTCCTAGAAATTGAGTAATTTCCCTTCGCTTGCTGATTGCTTCAAAAACATTCATGACCTTTCCTCCTCATTTTATGTATTAACCAAATTAACATCCTTCTAAGTAAGTAATTAATTCCGTGAATAAGCTCTAGCTGGATTTCATCTAATTACTTTTTAGAGAGTCTTTCAAGTCTTTCAATTTCCAAGGAGACACCTTAACAAGAACACTCGTTTATCCTCAGGTTTTTTATTCCTAAAAACTAGACTCAAAGTTTCGCAGCGATCGGATTAATCACATAAAGGAAAGATATATAATTTGTAGTCGTTCTGTATGCTCTCAAGGAGCGGGATAATCTTGGCAATGATAATCTTTTACTGCTACTGCCAAAATTAACTGGTGCTGTTGCAGTCATTCGACTTACTATGTGGCGTTCTCGCTAAAACTTTTTGATAACAATACCTTACCATTTTTCCTAATATATATATCGTAACGCAATATAATAGAAGAAACAATAAATCGCTTTATGATATATTTAGATTAAATAGTTGATTAGATCCACATTTAAAAATAGAATGAATATAAAAATGCTCAATTGGCACAAAAAGGATGCCAATAATAATTTTCTCTCATATTATTTTCTGTGATTTTTTATTTTATCCCCGCCATATGATGATCCCGACATTTTTTGTATACCTCAGCGGTTACCACGCAATCTGTATCTGCTCTATGTGATATCATATTTGATAAGCCTAATGCTGTCTTCAAAGTTTCTAATTTATGATTTCGTACATCTTTCATATGTTTTCTTGCAAGGTATACCGTATCAATGACTTCGTTATTGGGTTTATCTAAACCTAAGTAGTAAGCGTTATGTAAAAGAAATTTCATATCAAAGGAAGCATTGTGAGCAATAATCACATGATTTTCTAGAAATTGAACAAAATCAGGCAAGACCTGATCAATCAATGGCGCGGTTGCCACAGCTTCATTTGTAATACCTGTTAGTCTTGTAATTGTACTTGAAATAGACCTAAAGGGTTGAACAAGAGTGACAAAACGCTCACTCTCTTCACCTTCGATATATTTAATAGCTGCCATTTGGATAATCTCACACGATTTATGGCTTAACCCAGTAGTTTCAAAATCGATGACAATAAAATCTGAGGGAAGAGATTTGGATTTTTGATATTTCATATAATCGACATAGTCATGATTATATTCAGTATTTAGTTTATTCATATTAACAATTCCTTTATATTTTTTAGGTCGGCAGTGTCAATAATTTTGTGTAAATAAGTTTTCGACCTTTTCAGATAAATTGTCACTTGTATTCTAATTGTTCATGTTCATGGATTGTTTTT
>NZ_VDCY01000016.1:30483-59852 GCF_006517395.1 Terrilactibacillus laevilacticus | reverse complement strand
ATGGACTTTGAGATGACTTCAGTCTTAAGAACGACTTTAGTCGTAGACATTTTATGTCCAAATCCACCTGCTTTAGCAGGTGGTCGTTTAAGTACACTTTTACCAATACATTGATTACCAGCAATTTTCTTGTTCGTTAATATCAAAAAATTCCTTTACGGATATTCGCAGGTTTTAGGGATATATACCAACATTCATTAATAAATCAATTGAAGGAGAGAGAAACAAAATGCAAACAAAGAAATTTGGTTATGTCCGAGTAAGTAGCAAAGACCAGAATGAAGGCAGACAAATTGAATCTACGAAAGAACAAGGCATCGAGGAAAGGGATATTTTCATGGATAAGCAGAGCGGAAAGGACTTCAATCGTGAAAAATACCAAGCTTTAAAGCAATGCTTAAGAGAAGGAGACATTCTTTATATCCATTCATTAGACCGTTTCGGTAGAAATAAAGATGAAATCATAAATGAATGGCAAGATATCACTAAAATCATAAAAGCCGATATTATCGTACTGGATATGCCGCTGCTGGATACCACGAATTATAAAGACAGCATGGGTAGCTTCATTTCCGACCTTGTCCTGCAAATACTATCTTGGATGGCACAAGAAGAACGGGAGCGCATCCGAAAGAGACAGCGTGAAGGAATAGATGTTGCTATAAAAAAGGGTGTACAATTTGGTAGACCAAAAGCAGAGCCAACAGATGAATTTTACCAAGCATACGGCAAATGGAAAGCAGGAGAAATCACCGCCACCGCTGCCATTGAAGAAGCTGGAATGAAACGAACAACCTTCTATAAGCTAGTAAAGGAAATCGAGGAACAGGACAAGGACGCATGAGGACACTAAGCCAAATAAACCAAGCATATGAAGAAATCATCCACGGTCAAGTAAAAGAACCATACCGAAGCCGTAAATTGGCAGATTTAATGAATGAAATAGAGTGGACATACAATGTACCAGCTTTAAGGAATGAAACTTGGGAAAGCCATAATAAGATGGTTATATCCCTGTATAGGAAAATCAGTCTAAGCCGTTCCCTTTAATAGTAATGTAATAAAAATATAGAAAGCACATGGTATTTACAATCCGTGTGCTTTTTTGATAAATGAACTAAGTTTTCTGTTAAAATTAGCTATATGAAATGTGAAAGAATGTACTTAAATTAACGGGAGTTTAGTTAAAGAAGAAATGCTATAATTATTAAGATTTGGAAAAAACGAATTTAGGAGGAGAATTATTATGGTGGAAATCAGAAAATATAAACCGTCAGATATAGTCCAATTAACAGAATTAATGACAGATTTAGGATGCCCTTCATCTTTAGAAGAAATGAAGGTAAGAATGGAACGTATTGAATTGAATTCAAATTATTTTACATTCGTAGCTACTTTGAATGATACAGTTGTTGGGATGATAGGGATAACATTACATCATACATATACAAATAACAATGTAAAAACTCAAATAACATCGCTTGTTACAAAGAAAGAATTTCGTGGGCAAGGGATAGCGAAAAAACTTGTTAAATATATAGAAGAATGGTCTCATAGTAAAGGGTCAAATTTTATATATCTATTAAGTGGAAATAGCGAAAAGCGTATTAATGCACACGCATTATATAAGTACCTTGGATTTGAAATAACTGGATATAGATTTGTGAAAAATTTATAGGCGACTTACGTTAACAAAAAATGATTTTTTGCATGAATGAAGGAACTATAAATAACAATAGTTACTTCATGTGTTAAAGGTGTGGGTATTTTTACATTAAATGGAGGATTAATGAAAAGAAGGTTTTAATTTGTATAGAATCTTATCAATTCAAGGTGGTATGGCTGGAGGAAAAACCACCCTAACTAAAAAATTAGAAAAACATATCAATGATGTATATTTTACATACGAAAACCCATATCCCATCGTTGAGAAAAGGAAAAATAAGAACCTCAATATTTATACTAAAGAAGGATTTATTGAAAACCAACGACTATTTATTGAAGCAGAAATTAATCGATTTTATCATTTGCCAGCTGGGAAAGTGATATTCGATAGAGGTCCTGAAGATATTGAGTTTTATACTTTACATTTCCCTATCACTAATGGATTTGACTGGGATATTGAACACCTTCTTAAGGATGAACTTAAAGAAATACGCAGGTGCCGTTCAGATATTGTTCTATATTTAGATGCCAGTGAAGAAACGCTTTACCAAAGAAAGAAAAAAGACTCAAACAGAAAAAGAAGCTCGTTTGACCAAAATTTAAAATTATTTAAGTACGAAAAAGAATGGTTTAAACAATTTAACGCTAAAGTTGTAGATGTAAATAATAAAACACCTCAACAATTAGAAGAGTGGACATTAGAATTTTTAAAAGACATTCACTTTATATAATTGTGTCCCTTCTTCAATTAATGGTGCTTTAATGAAATAGAAATAACGGCACTAAATAAATTCGCTTTTTTACATTTCTTACACATCCAGCAGCATAAATAAAAAAGCCTTTTAGCCATGAATGTATTACGGTGGCGACCCCTAAAAGTTAGAGTTTTTATTATGCAGCTGATTGACTGGATTGAGTTCGGTATTCGACCGGACTCAGTCCAGTCAATTTTTCTTTTGATCGTTCATTGTTATACCAGTAGATATAATCTTCTATTCTTCTTTTTAATTCTTCATAGCTTACTAGTTTTTCCCCATAATACATTTCTTGCTTTAAAAGGCCAAAGAAATTCTCCATCGAGGCATTGTCTGCGCAGGTTGCTTTACGTGACATGCTTTGGAATACTTTATTTTTCTTTAATGTTTTCACCCATTGGTTGTGCTGGTAATGCCATCCTTGATCAGAATGGATGGTAGTACGGTAGATTGCGTGATTCTTTATAATCTCAATTGTTTCGTCTAAAGGTTCCATAACAAGATCCAATGTTGGACGTTTCTTGATTCCAAACGAAATAATTTCTCCATTATAAAGGTCAAGAATAGGGCTTAAATACAACTTCTCTTCGCCTAGACATTTGAATTCTGTAATGTCAGTTACTAATTTTTGAAGAGGAATAGGTGTATTAAAACGGCGGGATAGACGGTTTTTCGCTACCTTTCCAACCTTCCCCTTATAGGAATTGTATTTCCGAGATTTTCGCATAAATTTTACACATTTCAATCCTAGTTCCCGCATTAGTCGATACACTTTTTTATGATTAACACAATGTCCTAATTTCTTTAATTCCTTTGTGATTCGTTTATAACCATAGCGTTCATAAAACTTCTTAAATAGGTGGGTGATGAGTTCTTTTAGTTCCGTGTCCGGATCTTCTTTCCCCCAATTTTTTACATGATAGTGAAAGGTTGCTTCAGGAATGCCCACAACAAGGAAAATATCCTTTAATCGGAATCCTTCTTCTTTGAGTTCGAATGCCAATTTTGCTTGTGCTTTTCGAGGAAGACATTCGGATTTTCCCGAAAAGCTCTCAGCTTTTTTAAGTAAGTAATTTCTAATCTCAATAGTTCATTCTCACGTTCTAACTCTTCTTCACGTGTTAACTTTTTTTCTTCTTTTTTTGTTTGTTTATTGGTATTGAGTTTCTTAGACATAGAAGGTCGCCCCTTTGGTTTTGGTTTTAGGCCTTCTACTCCTTGTTCATTAAACTCTTTCATCCAGCGATTAATTAAAGAAGGATTGTTTAATTTAAAATGATTAGCAGTTTCCAGATAAGAAGCGCCTGTCTCTTTCATAAATTGTATCGTATCTAATTTAAATTGAACAGAGTATGCTTCCTTCCCTTTTCTTCGTTTTAATCCTTCAATCCCTTGAGTTTTATAGGCTCTTACCCAATTTTTTAAAGGTGTTTCAGACGGCATGTTGTACTTCCCCGCCAGTCGTGTGTATCCAAGATTTCCATTCAAATATTCGGTAACAAGCTTTATTTTATATTCCTCACTATATTTGGCCATAAAAACACCCCCAAAAGTTAGATTTATTACTCTAACTTTTGGGGGTCAGTACCTACCAGCAATGGTTGAAGGGCTTTTTTTAGCTTGTGAGCACTTTATTTACAATCGTTATACTCCGTTCCATAAGGGAGGGAGAAGCTATACATTCCATGAAAGGTTACCTTGCCTGTTTTAATACTTGTCCATTCTAACATATTATGGTAAGTTGAAATTGTAAGCAGCAGCACAATATACTATGAAATTTATGAGCGTATGCGTAACCAACACTTTTTGTGCGTACTCCTGAACTCATGAATCATTTATAAAGCTAGTGGTGCCAAGGCATCCAGACAATTTAATTTATTGATGTGGCGGAATTGGCAGACGCGCACGACTCAAAATCGTGTTCCTTCGGGAGTGTCGGTTCGACCCCGACCACCGGTATCAACTTTTTAGGTCTATTATTATCGTCAATTAAAGAAGAATTAAGGAATATCAACGTTTTAAACGTCTTTCTACAAGTTGTAGGAGGGCGTTTTTAATTTGTTTTTTAGCTGATTTTCTATACGACAAAATTACATCAAATCGTGTTCACAGGGTTGTGTTAACTGTTGAAAGGGGAATTAGTTAATGGCAAGGCGTAAAAAAATTTAGGTAACAGTGAATTGACAATTTTAGAAAACGAGAGTTAAATCAACAATAGCACCATAGTCAATCATGGTCCTAAGTAAATAAAATAAATTCACCTCTGTTGGCAAATATATAATTGAGGTGATTAAACATGAGACCAAAATTAACCACAATTTCTATAATTATTATAATTCTTATGAGTATCTTAGTGCCATACTCAGCCCATGCAACTATACAAAACGACAAAAATGATAGCATGGATTTTGATATTGACTTAACAGGTTATCAATTCTATTCATTTGGTGATTTTAATCAACTGGGTTATAAAATAACACCACTTGCCCAATTATATTTTGTAATTATTCAGTTGGAAGAAGAGTGGATTGACGAACCGCGGCTATATATCAAGGGAAACAAAGGTTTTGTTCACCTTTGAAAAAAAGATGGAACAAATGTACTTTATACCGTTGAAAAACAAACAAGTGGTCCGTTAAAAGACATGTGGAAAATTGTTGATGTTAAAAGCAAAAAAATTAACAGAATACCGGTTCCAAAACAATTACTTAAAGAAGCATTGATTGAACGCTTAGTAGACCCAATAAGTGAAGCTATTGAAACTTATTATAAGCCTAAACTGTGGGATCGGGGATTCGAGAAGATCCTTAAAATAGAGAAAGATGATACAAATTTTATTTTTTATGTAACCGTTCAAGTTCAAACTTTTGAAGGTGCACATAAAACACCTTATGGAGAAGAAACGATTATTTTTAAAATAGAAAGTAGCCAAATTAAGGTTGTTGATTATAAACATAGAGACATTCCAAGAGAAGAGTGGAGTAAGATGCAATTAAGAAATTCTTATAAAAAGACCAAGTAGTTATAAAGAAATTTGACGGATAAAGAAATTGAAATAATGAAATGATAATCTTCAATTTTTACGACTATAAAAATAGAGGGAGTAATCCAATGGAACATTATTGGGATGATTTGTTTAAAAGAACATCATGGTATTATTTACGTTATAGACCAATTTACTTTAGATGAGAGAGGCCAAATGCTTGAACTGGGTTGTGGAACTAGTCAATTAGCATTCAGATTCTCTGATTGGTTTGGGAAAAATCGTTGAGATTGATACAGAGCCTGAAATGATTGAGGAATCAAAGCGTCTTAGTAAGAGTTAGAGTGGAAAATATGGAATGGTTTATTGATGATATTAATCGACAAGTGCCTTGGGCGAAATATTAAGAGTTCATAATGAGAGGATTTGAATTTGAATATGATAGATAACTTTTGGCGTGACTTACCACGGCCATTTTTTGTACTTGCACCAATGGAAGATGTGACGGATGTTGTTTTTCGCCATGTAGTGAGTAAAGCAGGTCGACCTGATGTGTTTTTTACAGAGTTTACAAACACGGAGAGTTATTGTCACCCTGAGGGAAACCAAAGTGTACGGGGACGTTTGACTTTTACAGAGGATGAACAACCAATGGTTGCACATATATGGGGGGATAAGCTCGAATTTTTTCGACAAACGAGTATTGGTGTGTCGAAACTTGGATTTAGGGGTGTGAATATCAATATGGGCTGTCTGGCTTGAAGCTCGCTCATCAATATGGTGTTGATGGGATTATGATTGGACGTGGTATTTTTAAAAATCCATTTGCCTTTGAAAAAGAGCCGAAAGATCATAGCAGTAAAGAATTGCTTGATCTCTTAAGAATGCAACTTGATCTCCATGATAAATATTCAAAAGAATTAGAGCCACGTCCATTCAAAGCTCTTCATCGCTTTTTTAAGATATATGTCAAAGGGTTTCGAGGAGCGAGTGAATTAAGAAATTAATTGATGAGCACAGGGTCAACAGATGAAGTGCGTGCATTGCTCGATAACTTTTGACAAGTGTCTAGCAAAAAAATAAGCGATTTAGCTAGATCGCTTGATAGAAAAGCAATTTCACCTTATTTAGGATGTCTATGAATAATTAAGGATGATAATCCATCTATTATCCTGTATAATAAAACAATAGATCTTAGGAGTGATATAAAGTGGATCAAATTTTAGAAGCCATTCAAAAAATGAATGAAAATTTTTCAAATGAATTAAAAGAAATAAAATCAGATATTAAGGCAATGAAAAATCAGTTAGATAGAATTGAATTAAACGGAAACGAAGACGTAATCGGTATGTTGATTGAAGTTAAAAAGCAAACATCAAATCTTAATACAGATATCACTAATCTTGCTGGTAAAGTTGGAGTTCACGACATGATAATTAATAGATTAAGTAATATTTAAAGGGGACTTATATAAGTCCTCTTTTTATAAGTCAAATCTTTCGTTAAAAAGCTCTTCATCTCTTATTTTTGTAGGTATTTTTGAGTAGTAATAATTAGTTAACGCTTGACAAATGCTTGGTACTAAATATTACGACATATTTCGACAAGTGCCTGGCACCAAATATTATTTCTTTCAGCTAAACAGATGATCTCTGTTACTTTTTGACGAGAGTTACCAGTACTTGCGGCAATGCCTCTAAGACTGATTCCCTCATTGTGTAACTCCAATATCTTTTGATAATGGATCATAAAAAAATACCTCCATATAAAAAATGTCACACCCTGAAGGTGTGTCCATTAATTATACAAAGGTATGAAGTGGTAAACGCATGGCATTTACTGGTACATTCCGTGTCATTCAGTGGTAAAAAGTATGTCAGAGGTGGTACATTTCAGTGGCCGTAATCACTTCAATTGCTATTTTAGATTTTAAGACGCAGGGATGAACCTTTACAAAGATAAATAAAATTTGAAAATCAGCAGGAATCTATCCTTTTTAGTCGAATTTCCTGGTATAAAAGATACATATATACAAGGGGGGGTTTGATGAAGAAAGAATCAATCCACAGTGCTATTATTGTTTTTTATTTTTTATCAATATGCTCAATTATTATGGCTATTGTTACAGGATATTATTATTCACATTATGATTCTGACCTAGATACGGGGAATTCATTTAATCATATAGTGGGAGGAGATGCTTACAATTATATAATAATGGGTGCAAGAGCCACAATGTGGATGGGATTAGGAATTATTTTCACTATTATAGCAACTGGATTATTAATTGGTTATTTTATACTTTTTAAAAATGAGACTCTTAATTCACCAATTCATTTAGAGAAAATAAACGAAGATGAAATAGACGAGAGTTCAAATGTATCAACAGCATTAGTAACCAAATACAAAACTACAGGCGATAAGGCATTAGATGAATTTGTGTTACATCACCAAGGTGACAATGGTGATCCAGATTGGGGAGATCCAAATGATAAAGCAAATGATAATTATTGGGAAGATGATAAAATATATAACGAATTAAATAATCTAATATATGAAGGACGTAAACGTAAGACATTATATTGATTATATAAGAGAGTGTAAAATGTTTTGTGTAAATGAATAAAACAATGAAAAAGGAAGACCTTTTCCTGGTAGAATAAAGTTACCACAACTTATCCATAGAAACGCGAAATTTTGATTTATTTGGCAGGGCTAGCCCTGCCAAATAAATCTAAAACAATCCATCGAACAAGAACAATTAGAATACAAGTGACAATTTATCTGAAAAGGTCGAAAACTTATTTACACAAAATTATGACACTGCCCATTTTTCAATATTAAATATAATTATGAATAGAATCTATATATAACAATTGCGAAAGGATGGTCACCACAACCATGAAATGTTGTAGTGAAATTAACAGTAGGGGTTGTAAGTGGATTCGGCTTTGAATGTCATAATTGCAATTGCACAAATTGGTGGATAAAATAAGAACTTTCTAGTATTAAAGAAGGAGAATTAGGAATGGAAAAGTCCCCTGAAGAATTAGAAAAAGAAATAGAAAGTACAAGTAAACACTACTCCGAAGAAAAGTTTTGGAATAAACTAACGAAATTCGCCAAAAAGGCAGGTTCGTCTGTTGTATATGCAGTATTACTTTTATATTTTACACTTCAAAAACCTGAAGTTCCTGTCAAAGTTAAGGCTATTATTATCGGAGCACTAGGGTATTTTATCCTTCCATTTGATTTAATTCCTGATGTTGCAGTGGGTGTTGGTTATACTGATGACCTAGGCGCCTTAGGAGTTGCTTTATTCCAAGTAGCTATGTACATAGATGAAGATATAAAAAACAAAGCAAAAGACAAACTGAGAGAATGGTTCGGAGAAGGTGTAGATACATCTGAAATTGATAATAAGATTAGCTGAAGATAATGAGGCGGGGGTAACCCTGCCTTATTATTTTTGATCAGTAGCATGGTACAGGTTAAAATGGTTAGGCATAGTAATTTTTTAGCAATAAAACCGTAGGTAACATTACTGTAAACACTATCATACGGAAAATGCACCAGTACATCTCAATTATTATTATTTTTCACATATTTTACACATTACCCACTCAAAACCTTGTAATATCAATACTTATAGAACTATTTTGACCTTGATCACCGGTGCCATTACATATAATACCTTATTTTAAATAAGATTAGATACTCAAAAATGTTGTTAAATCAATGTTTTTGTGTAACTTTTATTTTGGAGTAACGATTAAATAAGATGCGTTTCGATTTTTAAATGCATCAATTTAATTAAGTACATTGGTACTATTCAATAGAAAAGGATATGAGAAATGGGGTACCTTCTCTTTTGAAAAGAATACTGTTTTTGTCAATATGAAATTGAGCCAGAGCGATCACTTCAAAAGTGAGCCACTTTATGATTATTAGATCCCATAAATGGGAGGAGTTAGTGTTTGGGATTCCTGCCCAGGGGCAAGAATCCCAAACGCCTCGCGCGCCAACGGTTACTCTTCGGCGGTTTCTTGATGTTTCATACTTTGACGAAATCGATACGATTCTCCGTTCAGTAAGTGGATGTGCGGTCGATGTGTCAAAACGATCGAGTAATGGTGCGGTGGTATTTGGAGCTTCCTTTGCCATTAGATATTTTTTAACAGTATTTATTGAAACGCCCAGTTTCTTAGCTATCTGCCTCTGTGATAAGCCATCTACCTCATGTAAGAAGTTGATATTATAAAATTGAGCCATATTGATCATCCTTTTTTTTCTCTCTTCAATTGATAGTTTGGTCACTTTCAATCATAAGAGAGGTTATTAAAATTGGAAATCGTGTGGCTCATTTTTTATGTGATCAAACCATTGAAAAGTGGCTCAATTTTAGATTATCAAAAACAAAAGTAATAAACATAAATATGCAGAGGACAAAACTCATTTTGTTAAAACAACCTTAGAAAAAATTCAATAGAGGAATTGAATTTTTCAATGAGTTAGAAAAAATATATGCTAAAAACCAAAAATAAATAATACTGATAACAGTGGTTGCAACTAAAAAAGCAGCCTCTATTTTTTATTGTAAAACAGTAAAGTTATAACTATTATAATGAACAGTGTTTAATAAATCGTGCGAACAGGTAAAATAATACACTTACAATTAACTGTAAGTATTACTTAATCTCACTGGATTTAACGATAAATAAATGAAGAAAATAAGGAACTTTATGACTCAAAGTCGTGTTCTTTCGGGAGTGTCGATTCGACCCCGACCACCAGTATTGACCTAATACCAGTTGGTTAAATATTATTATCGAAAGAAATGAGGCAGGACAATATAATTTCCTGTCTTTTTTATTGTTTAGGAAACTGTTCGGTAAAAGGTTCGTAGATATATCGGGGGTTAAGGACATGGGGAAACGTAAAAGTGGTGTCATTAAACAAATATTAAAGGAACATTTTGATGGTTTTTGGAAACTTCATTTGGAAATGTTTCCTGCATCCTATCGAGATGATATCAAAGAAACTGTTGAGAAAACGATTAAATGCGGAACCCGTGACATAGGCTATGCAAGATATGAATGCTTAGGATGTGAAGGAAATCCCCATCCGGTTTTTGTTTGCTTTACTTGCAAAAGTCGGTTTTGTCATAAGTGTGGAAAGAAATATACCGATGATTGGTCCGATAAGCAACAGGAACTGATTTTTGATGTCCCCCATCGTCATATGGTATTTACGATTCCAAGAGAATTAAGAAAGGTCTTTTTTCAAGATCGCAAAAAGCTAAATGAGTTAAGTCAACAGGTCGCTGAAGTTTTTAAATTTTATTATCATCGGAAAAGCAAGAAGCGCCAGCTACAGGTAGGCGTGATAACTGTCATTCATACGTTTGGTAGAGATTTAAAGTTTAATCCTCACATCCATACATAAGTCACTGAAGGTGCCATTGATAACCGTCATGAGTGGGTGCCAAGTGAGTACATTCCATACGATTTTTTAAGGAGATCTTGGCAAAAGGTTCTTTTAGATCTTATGAAGAAATGGTTTCCCGAAAACGAAAAGGTCTTGGAACTCATTAACACATTGTATCAGCGTTATCCAAAAGGGTTTTATGTAAATGCCGAAAGGAAAATGAAAGATGCCAAAGGGGCGGCGAAGTATATTGGCCGATATTTAGCGAGACCTGCTATTGCGGAATATCGTATTGAAGATTACGATGGGGAAAAGGTTCACTTTTGGTATGAGGATCATCAAACGGGCAAACGAATAGATGTCACATGGCCCGTCTATAAATTCTTATTTAACCTATTACAACATATTCCACCCAAGCATTTTCGGATGGTAGGGCGTTTTGGCTTATATAGTAGAAGATCCTATCAAAAAGCTAACCAAATTTTGAGTCTCTATTCGTTTGTAAGAACGAAACAATTATCTCTCATATTAGAGCGAAAAAAGAAGAAAAAAACATATCGACAACGAATGATTGAGGCTTTTGATCAAGATCCATTCCTGTGCCCATGTTGTCACCGTCAGATGGATCTGGTTGAAATTTGGCATAGTGATTATGGTTACTTATTTCACTATATGGAAGATATGGAGTGTATTAAAGCCTGGAGGAAGAATGAAGATGTCAAAAAACAAAAAGCAGGATGACATGAACAAGGAATTTCTAAAATGGTTAGAAGAAGAGGATCCACTGGGATTAGACGATGAGATAACAACCATTATTTTTAAGTGTATGGATTGTGGTAAAGAAGATGAGGTACCCGACTTTGTGGTTGATGAATTTCAATTTGATCTAAAAGACAATGAGGAAGTTGAGGTAGTGTGTCTTTTTTGTGAAGGCACCATGCGCAGAGCGAAAAATAGTCCCAAGTGATATGACTATACTTGGGACGTGATTAAGTCGCGTTAGCGATTTTGTTCCGGTTTTAAATAATTGTTACTATTTTAAGCGACTCCGTAATTTTACCACCCTTGCCATGTATTTTATCAGTGTTCGCCACTGAATTTACCACACAATGCCAACAACAGGTGTATGTGCCATTTTGAATACCTCTAAAAACAGGTTTAATTGTATACATAAGATATGGTTATCATGAAAACCGCATTTATCACCTTGACTGTTTTTATTAATAATGTTTTTGGATTCCTATTTCTTACATTACGGTCTTTTGGATAAATTGGAATTTACGGACTACTGGAAACACAGCACTTAATTAAGGTTGTTCCAGCAGGTGATCTATAAAAATAAATATTACATAATTATGACATAACTGTATCAATTGTGTTAAGGTGGGATTAAATATATAAAAGAAAGGAAGAGATGATGCTTAAAAAAGTAATTCTCATTGCAGGAACAGTTCTGGTTATCGGAGGTGTGTCTTACTTTATACATAATGCGTACGAAGAAAAACATCAAACTCAAGATAAAGAGGTTACTCAAAAAGTGACAGTTGTCACTCATACGGATAGCAATTCAGAGAAAGGAATAGAAAAAGAAGCTATCGATAACGAGAATAAGAAAAGGATGAAAGAATACTTTGAAAAATTAAAAAGGGATGCCGAAAAAGTAACACCAGAAGATATAGCTTTTAAGAAATGGGAAGAAGGAATGAAGACTGATCCTGAGAGAACTTCAAGGATAGGCATAGATGGATTTCAATATCCTAACCCGTTTGGAGAAAAAACGGTTAACCGTGGTTTGGTAACTGATGAAATTGCACAAAAATACCTTGAAAAAATGATTAGTAATAAAAAAGAAATGACTAAAGCTAGAATCGATTGGATGTCTAGTGCTATACATCTTAATAAGCAAATGCTTAAACATAAAGAAGTTTACAAAGAAATATTAAATCGATGGAAGAACGGAGATTTTTCAAAATTAGCTAGTGAAAATAAGCAGATCAAGGGTCTGGTGAACGAATAAATGAATAAGAAATAATATAATAGATTTAATTTTACATAATCAATCTCCTTGGTAGAAATATATGGAGGTTGATTTTTTTATACCAACAAAAGAAGTTAAGAGACATTTATCCAAAAAATGAATAACCAACTAATATAGTTGTTTCAGATTCAGTGACTCGCACTAGGATAAAACACTATCGCAACTCTCCCTAAAATTTGACGATACACTCCTTCCACATTGCTCGCCTGATTCATAATTTTAAACCTCCCTAAGAAAATGGATCTTAGGGAGATTATCACATAGATTCTATACAAATAATTATTACTATTTTAATTACATGACCACCTTTTGTACAATAAAAAGTATATTTAAATTCTTGAATTGGGGTGGTTTAAAATAACTGCTGATGAAATAATGAAAGCTATAGAAGAAATGGATAACAGTGAAAGAATAAAGATGTTAAATAAATTATTTGATAACTATTTTGATAATAGGCCTCCTAAAAACCAAATCATAAAAGAGAAAGAAGAAATGTTCTGAGGTAAAGAAGAGGACTAAACAGGGAAAACGAGATGAGGTATGGACTGCGCTAAATTTATCCAGTATCAACACTATGCAAACAATGAATTAAATATTACTATTAAAAGAAATAGAACAGGATAAGTAGTTTCTGTTTTTTTATACAGTTGTCGTCTTCTGATCAAAAGTTAGCTGAATGCTTAAAAATAAAAACATAGTTGAGGTGTAATGATGATTTATCAATTAAAGGTAACAATTAGACATATGAAACCACCAGTTTGGCGCCGGGTGCTCGTTAATGGCGATACTACTTTTATAGAGTTACATAAAACGATACAGTCCTTATTTGAATGGGAGGATTATCACCTTCATGGTTTTGAAGTTATTCGTTCCAATGGAGAGACTGTTTCTAAGAAGATGATTAGGATTGGGACTGATGATGATCAGAATGAATTTTTCTTCCTTGGTGCCAGATATGATTATGATGAAAAGGAAGAAAAGATAAATCGTTGGCTTAATAAAGAAAAGGACAGGCTGCTATATACGTATGACTATGGGGATAATTGGGAACATGATATCATTCTGGAAAAGGTTTTACCGCCTGAAGAGGATCAAACTTATCCAACATGTGTAAAGGTTAAAGGGGCTGCACCAGGGGAAGATAGTCGTGGTGACTGGATATCAGGAGAGGTAGCGATGGAAGAAATTGTCCCAAATGAACTAGTTTCGGAAATTAACGAGCGATTGGTTAGTTTGGCCAAACCTGTGTCAATTAAACAGGGGAAAAATAATTGGGGATATCTGTTCAAATTAGCAAATCAATTCAAGCAACTGGAACCGTGGAAAGTTATGTCAGATAATGAGGTATTTGTGGTAGAACTTCCTGATAACCAAAAAGTATTTTGTTTTGTGATAGGGGGGATTAACTCAGAATATGGGCTGTCGGTCTTTATAGGTGATGAAGGACTAACCACCATGACAAAAATAGTGTCGTCTGGATATACCGAAGAAAAGATTTTTGAGCAAAGAAGTTTATTACTGACGTTTTCCGATCGTTCTGATCTTTCTAACGAAGATTATAAATTAATAAAGAAAGAACAGTTAACTTATCGTGGAAAGAAACAATGGCCCCAATTTAGAAGCTTTGAACCCGGAAAATACCCATGGTACTTATCGGACAAAGAAGTAGAATGGTTCATATGCATTCTTGATCAGGCGATACATGTCGTTCAAAAGGTAATAGCGGGTTTTTCTCTTCCTTTATTTGGAGAACCGAAACTATTTGCAAGGGTAGTGGAAAACCAAAATGAGACAATGGTTTGGAAGGATGACTGGATGATAATAGAGGATTATAGTCCGGTTCAAAGAAAAAAATATCATTTAATGATAGATGAACTTCAACTAGAAAGACTGAAAAAGAGCTATCGTAAAAAAAATCAATCCTATGAAGTAGAAACAATCTTACATCGCAATCCTGTTCAAGAACATGAAGGAGAGCGACCATATTTTCCAATAATCTTTCTTGCTTTGGAAAGGAAACACGGTATGATTGTATTTCACAAAATGATGGAAACTAATGATGACACAGGTACGCAAATTCAACAAACCTTTATGTCTATGATAGAGTCTTTACAGGCTATTCCCAGAGAAGTGTTTATGACAGAAAAAGATTACGCTGTACTAAGGCCGCTTACAACTAGACTTGGTATTTCTGTATTAAAAGTAAAGCATCTAACTAATATCGAAAATGTGAAGAGGATGCTGTAATAATTCACATAATTAGTGTTAGTGGGACTTTATGGACGAGTGTTCCATCAAGTGCTAGGTATCAATTTTGAAGATAAAGTGTCAGCATTTTCATGGGATAAATGTCTATTTAGTAATAGAAACAAAAATGATACAGTCTAACAGTCTATTTATCCCGCCTTAACGACTAGTAAAGACCCCCACACCAAGATTCTGAGTATTCAAAGAAGATAGGTGGGGATCAACTGCCCGTAAAGGTCCGATTGGTTCAGGCTTACCATCAGTGGGGATGACGCAGGCTAAAAAACGCGACGTCCTGTCGCAACGCCTGCTACTTGCCATCCTGTGCGTCGAAAAACCCCCACTTATGGAAGTTTCACTTTATGAGTTCCTGTTAGAAATTTTATAACTTTTGTTGAGTTTGTTGAATATGTTGAATTTAGATAGTACAATATATTAATAAACGAAAGGAGGTTATTTAAATGACAGCAACGATTGATCGTGAACAAGAAACTCTATGGGACACGGTAAAATTTTTAGCTAAACAACAGGATATAGATAAAGCTGAAGCAGTCTTAAAAGCAACCATTGAAAAATCATTACAACTGTTGAATCTCTATACTCCTATTGTTTCACATCTACGTTTCTCTATTCCAGCTGAACAGTTTTTGAATGAATTGAAGCATTTGGACGCAGATATACGAAAGAAGATCTCGAGAGACATTACGGAAAAGACATATGAAGAGATATTAGATTACATTAAAATGATTAGTGAAATGACAGAAGATCCGCAAGTAACAAACAAAAAAATGTTGGCGTCAATTCTTTTCAAAAAAGCCAAACAAGATGCTCGTGTGAGAAGAAAAACGCCCACACAATTTCCAGAAGTTCAGATTGAGATTGACGAGGCTGTCAAAGAAGGTGAAAAACCTTTTTACACAACCAGTGAAGCGGGTCATAAGTTAGGATTGAGTGACCAAACGATACGGAGAATGTGTGAAAGTGGTAAATTCATAGGGGCTTACCGTTCGGAAGGTGGACATTGGCGAATACCTGAAGAAAACTTTATCACCACGAGAGAACAAGATATAAAAGGAAACGGAATTTTGGAACACCTCGATAAAAAGAATCAGGAAGAGGGGGATGTGGATGAGTTCGATCTTTAACAATGACCATCCTCCAAAAGTCTTTTTGGATACCACAGTCATTTGTGGTGCAATCCGAAAAAATGGAGTGAATCGCAAAATTTTACAAGTTGCTCGTTTACCATATCTGTATCAACCCGTTCTTTCACGGGTTTGCTTATTTGAATTTATACGAAATGCTACCAATGGTATTGGAAAAGGCGAAAAAATGGTTAAATATGAAGAATGGGAAATTCAAACCTTTTTAAACGACTTTGTCTATCCAATATTGGAACATTATAGTGATTTACCTGTCAATAGTGTAGTTGGCCGATATAGTATAGAAACTAGAATTCGTGACAACCGACCAATTGGGGAGGTTTTAATTGAATTAACAGGTTTAACCAATAAAGATGCTGAAAAACTTGCCATTGAACACTCCAAAGAAATGCAAGAACCTCTAAAAAAATTTGACCAAAGAAGATTTTCATGTATGGGCTACTGCCATCCAACAAGAATGTGAATACATAATTTCCACGAGTACTCACCGGTTTCCTTCTGAAATTGGGAAAATCAAACGCATTCATCGAGCAGATTTTTATCAACAATTGGAAGTCTATCTGAATTCATAGGTTGATAAATTATTAATGTATACAAAATGAACTTAACTATTTGATGGTTCTAATCTAACAAACCGATCGATAACTCTAATGTAAGTTTCGTCTTTAAAAAGAACTATTGAAAAATATTTCTTTTTACGAGAAACTTTTTGGTGGATTGATATCAATTGGTCATAGTTAATAGATAAATTCCCCCCCTTAGATAATCTACTTAATCCTATCTAAGAAAGGCAATGCTTTTAATAAGCATCGCCAACTTTCTACTAAAAATAAGTTTCTATATTTTAACAAGTTTATTTTTTAAAAAGACCTGCTGCTCTTGCAGCTTCAAAGCTTTTTCTAGCAAAATCAAACGGGTCGTCTCCAGCATTTTCCCAGTGCATATACATTAATCGTGGATTATCAAATAGCCAGTGATTATGAACGGCAGTGACTATAAACCCTCTTTTTCTTAATTCTGTCATGAATGGGTTAATTTCTTTTTGCAAGACGACTGATTCTCCTAAGTTTAGGCCGTTGTTTTCAAATGAAAGAGCAAATGGAAGGGCTAAAGGTGACTGAGTTCGACGTCCTAGAATAGTTGCATTTATTTCACGTAGCCGTTGAACTACACAAACTGGATCTGCTGTAACAACTACGCCTCCAATAATATCAGCAAGTTGCTGACAAGTGGAGGGACTTATATTCCTAACTCTACCTCGAGAGGTACTAGGATTTCTTTTGCTCGAGTGATGCCTAGTGGATTTCGGACTTGATTCTATTTCCATATCGAATGTGTCAGTACCTTCGGAAAAATCAAACCAATCAGCAACAAAGTCATATTCTTTTCTACTCATTATAAACCACCTCCTTGTCCAATATACTAATCATTTTATTCTGAGATGTTGGAAATGAATAGACGAATAGTGAAGGACAAAAACACTTTTTGTTGATTTCAATAGAAAATAAAGGAAAGCTTTTTTTATTTTCTTCAAAAATGCCCTTGAAATAAGAATTAATTAGCCAATGGCCAAATAAAATAGACCCCAACGACCTACCAGAGATGAGTTTTTCAAATTAAGTAAACGTTTTATCGATAGCCCCTCAAAGAAAGTATTACTGGAAAGGGGCTTAAATTGATGGACCTTTGATAGATTAATGGATAGAGAGAAAAAGTGGACCACAATTGTGGATGGATGATCTAAAGGTATAAATCCAATATTTCAATTAATCCAAAAGTAGCTCAAATCAGAGCCAGAGTCCCTCAATTAATCCAAAAGTAGCTCAAATCAGGGCCAGAGAGCCTCAATTAATCCAAAAATAGCTCAAAACAATGCCAGAGTCCCTCAATTAATCCAGAAGTAGCTCAAATCAATGCCAGAGTCCCTCAATTAAACCAGAAGTACCTCAAATCAGTGCCAGAGAGCCTCAATTAAACCAAAGTAGCTCAAATCAATGCCAGAGTGCCTCAATTAATCCAAAAGTAGCTCAAATCAATGCCAGAGTCCCTCAATTAATCCAGAAGTAGCTCAAAACAATGCCAGAGAGCCTCAATTAATCCAGAAGTAGCTCAAATCAGAGCCAGAGAGCCTCAATTAATCCAGAAGTAGCTCAAATCAATGCCAGAGTCCCTCAATTAATCCAGAAGTAGCTCAAAACAATGCCAGAGAGCCTCAATTAATCCAGAAGTAGCTCAAATCAGAGCCAGAGTCCCTCAATTAATCCAAAAGTAGCTCAAATCAATGCCAGAGAGCCTCAATTAATCCAGAAGTAGCTCAAAACAATGCCAGAGTCCCTCAATTAATCCAGAAGTACCTCAAATCAGTGCCAGAGAGCCTCAATTAAACCAAAGTACCTCAAATCAATGCCAGAGAGCCTCAATTAATCCAAAAGTACCTCAAATCAGTGCCAGAGAGCCTCAATTAAACCAAAGTAGCTCAAATCAATGCCAGAGAGCCTCAATTAATCCAAAAGTAGCTCAAATCAATGCCAGAGAGCCTCAATTAATCCAAAAGTAGCTCAAATCAATGCCAGAGAGCCTCAATTAATCCAGAAGTAGCTCAAATCAGAGCCAGAGTGCCTCAATTAATCCAAAAGTACCTCAAATCAATGCCAGAGTGCCTCAATTAATCCAAAAGTACCTCACATTAATGTCGATGAAAGTCAGATCATTGCTTAAAACCCACTTTAAAAACTCTTCAGCATCAATTTCCAAATTATATATAAATAGTTAGATGATTATCAAATCCAGCAGCAGTTTGAAGAACGAATTAACTATGCGAAGGAAAACAAATTGATTGTGGAGTTACAGTGTACGATAATGAGTTTATTGAAAAGATAACAGGTCTCATTCATTTCCGTTATGAAAAAGGAGAAATTCAAATGATACATCATTCAAAACATAGCCATGCAAAGTGTATCCGTTCGGTACCTATATTTAATCACTTGGAGGACCAACAGATGGATAAAATAGCCGAATCGGCAAAAACGTTGGAGTTGCAAAAAGGGGAGATGCTCTTTCGTGCGGGAGAAAGAGATGATACTTTGTATATTGTGAGTCAAGGAAAGATTCAAATTTACCGTTTAGCTGATTCAGGAAAGGAACAACTGATCAGAATATTGAATCCTGGGGATTTTATTGGGGAATGGACCTTATTTCATCCTGGTGAGGTTCATGAAAATTATGCGGTAACTATCCAGAAAACATCAATCTGCCTAATCAAACAAACCGATTTACAAGCCCATTTGTTACAGCATCCGACGATCGCCTTAAAAATCATCGAAGAGATGTCCTCACGCCTGGAAGGTTCAGAAAGGCAAACCATGCAAGTCGCGATAGAAAAGGTCGAAACACGAATTATTGCCTATTTAGTGGACTGTGTGGAAAATGATGAAGAAAATGGTCCCACTATTACACTACCTATGTCAAAAAAAGATTTAGCTTCGTATCTAGGTACAACGCCTGAGACCATTAGTCGAAAATTTACTGAATTGGAACATAAAGGATTGATTGAACAATTACCAAAAAGGCATATAAGAATTCCTGACTTAGATAAACTACTTCAATACGCAAAATAGCGATCCCCTTACTTTCAAAAATTTTTTCATTTCTTGACCAAGGTCAATTCCTTCTAGCTTTGATTCCAATAAGATTAAGTCATCAAAGGGAAATAAGCTCCAAAAAAGGAGGAATCAAAATGACTGAAAGAATCCATCACCACAAAAATCATATGACTCTGCTTTCTGGTCTTATAATTGCCGCAGCTTTTATAGCAAAGGCATTTAAGATGGCCGAATGGAGTAATGTCCTTCTTATTGCAGCAACCGTCATTGCTGTTATTCCGATTGCTATTAAAGCCTGGCAGGCGATTCGCATGAGGGTATTTAGTATTGAATTACTCGTAACAATGGCTGTCATTGGAGCTGTTTTTATTCATGAATATACGGAGTCAGCTGTCGTGACCTTCTTATTCTTGTTCGGAGATTATTTAGAAGTCCGGACTTTGCAAAAGACACGTTCATCACTTAAGGAATTAGTGGATATGGCGCCTCAGGAAGCAACCTTACTTCGTGAAGATGGTACCAGACAGAATATCAGTATTGATGATGTACAAGAAGGTCATCGTTTAGTTGTTTTACCTGGGGGTAAGATTCCGGTGGATGGTGTGATTGTACAAGGTCACGCATCAATAAATGAAGCAGCTATTACCGGTGAATCTCGACCTATTAACAAAGCAAATGATGACCACGTATATAGTGGCTCAATTCTTGACACAGGCTATATCGAAATTATTGTAGAAAAGGTTGGAGATGATACAACCTTTTCCAAAATTATTGAACTTGTAGAAGAGGCACAGGATTCGAAATCAAAAGCAGAGCGTTTCTTGGATCGATTTTCTAATTACTATACACCAGCAGTTACTCTACTTTCTGTACTCGTTTATATTATGACTCGTGATGTACACTTAGCTATTACGTTCTTAGTCATTGCTTGTCCAGGTGCACTGGTCATCGGAGCTCCAGTTTCTAATGTTGCGGGAATTGGTAATGGAGCAAAAAATGGCGTTTTGATCAAAGGTGGTGACATCATGGGGAATTTCGCTAAAGTTGACACGTTAGTTTTTGATAAAACAGGCACATTAACAAAAGGAAAACCAGAAGTGACAGATTTGCATACGTTTACTTTTATGCCAACTGACAAGATTTTAGGCTTAGTGGCAAAAGCAGAAACGATATCGGAACACCATTTAGGTCAAACGATTGTGAAAGAAGCAGAAAGAAAGGGAATGGATTTAAATTCTTATACAATTAGTGAAAGCGAAGCGATTAAAGGTCATGGTATCACAGCGACAGTTGATGGTTATTCAATTGTTGCAGGTAACCGTAAGCTGATGAATACTGAAAGAATCGAGATCAGTTCCGACGCGACACAATATGCGGTTAATCGAGAAAAAGCGGGGAATACATCGATCTTCATCGCTATTGATAACCACTTAGTTGCTATTATATCGATTGCAGACCAAGTTCGAGATGACGCTAAAGTGGCCTTAGAAGATATGCGGGAAAATGGAATAAAACGAATTGTGATGTTAACAGGCGATAACCGCCACACAGCTAGAGCAGTAGCAAAACAACTTGGAATAGATGAGTTTCATGCAGAATTATTGCCAAATGAAAAAGTAGAGTATGTGAAGAAATTAAAAGAACAAGGAGCGATCGTCGCAATGGCTGGGGATGGAATTAATGACGCACCTGCTATTGCAACGGCAGATATTGGATTAGCAATGGGGGAAGGCGGTACAGATGTTTCAATGGAAACGGCCGATGTTGTTTTAATGGCAGATAAACTTTCTCAATACGCCCATGCCTATTCTTTATCAAAAGCGACAATTCGGAACATGCATCAAAATATCACTATTGCCTTAGCCGTTGTAGTCATCTTGATCCTTGGTGTACTTGCTGGACAATTGCATCTGGCTGGAGGGATGTTCATCCATGAAGGCAGCGTACTAGTTGTCATCTTGAATGCCATGCGATTAATTGGTTTTAAAACGAAAGCTAGCCAAAAACTTAATAAACAGAATCATAAAGTAAGAGAGTCTTATGTTTCATAAAAAATATACAACTTGATAAGCATCAATTTTTTAAACAAAGAAACGATTTAAAATAAAAGAAAAAGGAGGAAACAAAAAATGTCAAAAGGTATTTTCCAATTAGGACCATTAACTTGTCCGTCTTGTATTAAAAAAATTGAAACAACACTCAATAAAACTGAAGGTGTAGAATCCGCCAAAGTCATGTTTAACTCAAGTAAAGTAAAGACTGAGTTTGATGAAAGCCAAGTAAATGCAAGTCAATTAGAGGAAACAATCAAAAAATTGGGTTATCCGGTATTATCCTCGAAAGTCTTATAAGAGAAGATTTTATGGGGGTAAAACTTAAAAACGATAGTTAAAAAATGCTAATTCCAATCCCCTGAAGAGAATTTTACTTCAGGGGTTTATTGCACATTAAGAAACAACCAGGCCCCTGTTCTAGCGCCTTACAGGCCTTGCAATCGATAAGTTTTCTTTAACAAGATGGATAAAGCGTGTCCCTTAAGACGTTATGATAAACTATAATTGGTGAAGTGATGCGGCATTAAGACCAATAGAGATGAAATCTTCTTGGAGTACCACCCAAAAATCTGATAGAAACACGATTCTTTTGTGTGCAGAAGTTTATCTTTATGCTATGAATTTATGAAATAGCCGAGAACACTCTTAGTCATGAGAGGTTCAGTCATACTTAATGAATGATATAATTAGTGTAATTTAGAATAGTTAATATTGAAACACAAACATATTTGATGAGGAGAGAAGTGTATGCCTAAATATAAAATCATTTTATTTGATTTAGACGGTACTCTGTCAGATCCGAAAATTGGAATTACAAAGTCCGTTCAGTATGCCTTAAAGAGAATGGGTATTAATGAGCCTGACATCGATAAATTAGAATGTTTTATAGGCCCACCACTTCAAGTGTCATTTACTGAATATTATAACTTTGACCAGACATCTTCAAAAACAGCGATTGATTTTTATCGAGAACGTTTTAAAGATAAAGGAATATTTGAGAACGAGTTATATCGAGGTATTCCGGAGTTGTTAAATTCTTTGAAAGAACAGCAATATACTTTAGTTGTGGCAACATCGAAGCCTACAGTATATGCCGAACAAATTTTAAAGTATTTTAAGATTGACCAATATTTTGATTTAGTCGTCGGTAGTCATTTTGATGGAACGCGATCTTCGAAAACGGAAATCATTAATTTTATATTAGATAGATTTCATGATCACAAGAAAGACCATTTTGTCATGATTGGCGATCGAGAACATGATCTTATTGGTGCTCATAATGCGGGAATCGATTCCATTGGGGTACTATATGGGTTCGGTTCATACGAAGAATTACAGAGCTGTAAACCAACATATTTAGCAAAGTCTATAGAAGATATTAAAACGATATTTTTATCGGAAAAATTGAAAAAAATCTAATAGAGGTTGTTCAAAAAGTCACCAAATGATAAGCTACGAATCTCGGCGTTGGCTCGTTTTTCCGGTCCTCATGTAGTAAAAACCTACATTCCAGTCCTCAAAACAGCGCCGCCTTGATCTTCTTGCTTCTAATTTGCCACCTTTTTGAACACACACTAATAGACAAAAATTTATTTCACACTCTCTTAAGTGGTTGAGTTACTCATATCTAAAGGTACAATCCCCTCTAGTCTAGGGCGAATGGGATGTCTTGGAGAACCTTTCAAGGTTAAGAGTGATTGATAATGCGTTTTAAAAACATACGGGGTAATATTCATTTTCTTACAATGATCAATAATTGATTGAGTTAGTTTCTTATGCAAGGATTCAGAGATGTTTTTTGATGGATCTCCCCAACCGAATACGACTTTATCAGCTTTACTCATATAGTGTTTTATGTAGTTCAAATTTTTCTCGAAAATTTTATCTAGGTCATGATTGTCTATGCGTCTAATGGTATTAAAAATATTGGATAAACCGTTAGAATGCGTTTCATAAAAAGGAAAGAGATTAAAAAATAGGGCTTTCCCATATCCTTCATTATAAGCAAACTTAATCACTTTATTGACGGTCATATCTGAGGCAGATGTTGTAGCTTTGCTTGGATTCATAAGAATAAAGGTAATAGTTCGGTTGTTATCGTGATTTAATTTCACTGAGAGGATATACCTTGCTTGGATCGAATCAGAAATTTCTTCAATCTCACACTTTAAGATTCCTGTGCAATAGAGAGGATTATACTTTATGGTTCTCAAATGGATCTCATCCTTTCTTAACTAATAATACATGTCTAACAAGAGATATAGTATGGACATAATGATGATATGTATTTAGAAGAGGTTGTTCAAAAAGTCACCAAATGATAAGCTACGAATCTCGGCGTTGGCTTGTTTTTCCGGTCCTCATGTAGCAAAAACCTACATTCCGGTCCTCAAAACAGCGCCGCCTTGATCTTCTTGCTTCTAATTTGTCACCTTTTTGAACACGCACTAGAAGGGATGATAGTTGGATGCTAGTTGATTTTGAAATAAACTTAGACGGTGCATGGAAGCGATTAGATACTGTAGAATTAAATCCGTCCCTTGATGAACAAGGGATGGATTTGGTACTAGCCAAAGATATAACAATGAATCTCTGTTCATTTAGAAATCGACTTATTCGTTTTAAAGAACCTTTGGTAGACCAAGATGGCAAAGTAACGGGTCTCAAGGTGAAGGAGTTAGGTTTTTGGTTTACGCATCAAAATAAAATTTTTGTAGCAAACCGCCAATATTATTATCGCGAATATCTCATTCCACCTGAATGATGACTTATAGACGTCAACTTATTCTTCATCGAGTTCATCCATAAATGGTTTATTAACGTAATAGTACATGACCCCCATAAAGAAGACACCACCGACGAGATTTCCCAACGTTACTGGTATAATATTCCGAACAACACTGACAATATTAATAGCAGGGTCCTGATTTAATACAAGGGCGATCGCGAAGGTACACATGTTAGCAATACTATGTTCATATCCCGAAATAAAAAAACAAAATACAAAGAGCACCATAGCAAAAATTTTGGGTCCATCACCTTTTAATGTCATCGGAATGAAGAAAGCAAGACATACAAGCCAATTACAGAGAATGCCTCTAAAAAAGAGTTCTAAGATGGGAGCATGTACTTTATGATCGGCTACATATAGTAAAAAACGATTGACGTCGGGACTATTAAACAATCCCGTTAAATAAATCATTAAAGCAAAAAAGGCAGCACCTATAATATTTCCGACATAACTTGTAGCCCAAATTTTCACAACATCAAACCATGTGATCTTTTTTCGTAAGGCGGCATAGGTATAATAAAACGTATTTCCTGTAAATAAATCACCACCGCCATAAGAAATCAGGATAATAGCTGAACCAAACACTAGGGCAGCCATGGGATAAGCTGCTGGGGAATCCACGGAAAAAAAGAAATTTCCTGTTTTAAATGATACTATAACACCAAATCCAATGAACATACTGGCAACAATAGCCCGGGATAAAAATCGTGTTTTACTTTTGTGGAAAATTTTCAACTTTTTTGCGGCGAGTTTTTCAACCTCCATCAGTGATTTGCCTTCCATTATGTACCTCCTCGGATAATATGTATTAAAGTCATAGACATATACAAAATAGGTTCACGAATTGAGATGCTGATCTGTATTATATATACCCAAAAATCTAAGGATTATTTAGTTCGTTGCTTTATATAACGAATGAATGTGATTAAAGGTAGGTGATAAAGGACGCCTAGTTTTATACCTTAAATTAGTATGCTTTCTTAAAGTGTAAAAAAGCCTTGAGGAGGATATCCTCAAGGTAAAGGAATTACTTATATTTTGGGATTTCAAAGGTAATTGAATAATTTGATAGAAGATCATACATGCTTTTTATTTTAGGCGTTTGTTTTACGGCCCATGCAATGTCGGTTGCATATTGATGTGAATAAGATTTGGTAGGGTTTGGATCCCATCGCATTTTATAAAGTGTATCTTGACCGGCATTTATATACCCATCAGCAATCCACTTGGCACCGTTAATGATGGCTTTTTCTGGAGTATCCCATCTTTCTTTTCCTATTTTTGAGTCAATTTTATATGCGTATTCTGCACCGGTTTTTTCTGACTGTCCATCATAGGCACCAATGCCATACATATTATAAACAGAAATGCCCGAATCGTTTGTTGATAATTGTCCGGTATTTGGATCAATTTTTAATTTCCCTGTTGCAAGATCGGAAGTCCCTTGACCCGTTTCATGTAAAGTATGTGCGATTAAATAAAGTTCATTGATATGATATAGCTCAGCAGCTTTAATAAAGCTATCCGCTTTTCCTTCTAAAATGCCTTTACCTTTGAGTATTTTTTCATTTATTTCAGAGCTACTTGCATATGATGGTGAAGAGAGTTTGAGAAATTGAAAATCATTGGTTGAATAGTTATTTGGATTTAAATATTTTTCGATTTCCTCATAACTGGCATTAATGGTCGTCGGATGGAAATTCTTAAGTTTATACCAACCATTAATTTGACTATCAATGTCCACTTTTTTTGAAGTAACTAGAGTTGTTAAAACCGGGTAGTTGATTCCAGGACCGCTTCGTACATTCCATGTGTCATTAGCCATCCACTTCATTGATTTGGCATCATAAGTTAGTGCATTTTTGATAATGTAAAATGAAAACTTGCTTTTGTCATAATAAGTTTGCGCTCGGCCAACTTGGTTAGTTATGGCAGTTTTAAGATCATACGGCGAAACCTGGTAAACTACTTTTTTTTCAATTGGATCTGGTTTAGATATAGGTTTTGGTTTATTAGTTGATTGTTTCGTGACATAGGCAGCAGAAACATACGCATAACCAGAATTATATTTAATTTTTAACCAACTGCCTGTTGATCCAACGATTTCTACTTGTTTATCTTTAGAAAAAATGGTGAATATAACTGCATGTTTACTTGGTGCACTCCGGACATTTAGCTTATCAGTCGTAACCCCTTTATCTAAAACTTTAACCGAAGGAGCCGTCTTTGTAACATGACCTTTGTTTGTATAAGCATAGCCACTGCCATAGTTAATGACCATCCAATCACCATTTTGTGCATAGACGTTGAAAGATGTTCCCTCTGGCCATGTCGTCAGTTTTTTGCCATTTGATTTATCAATTACATCCACTGCATCTTTTCCATAGGCTTTATAGAGAGGTGCTGGTTTACCTTTTTTGACATGCGTTTTATATGTATAAGCATAGCCGTTATTATACTTTATTTTTAACCAGTTACCTATTTGACCAACGACAGAGATAGGGGTGTTCTTTGACCAAGTTGTCAGATGCTTTCCATTAGGAGTAGCTCGAATATAGACACTATTAGCACCATAACCATCATATTTAATATTAATAAGTACAGGTGTTGATGTATTTGTTTTCTTCACATACTTGGCATAGACATAGGCAGATTTATGGTTGTATTTAATTTTATACCAACTTCCGCTTGTTCCTGTAACAGTTAGTTTGGTCCCTTTTTTGGCCAAACCAATCGATTTTTTATTTGTGCTAGGTGTAGATCTAACGTTTAAATTTTCAATTGCTGTGTATGCCGTTGCTGCTAAGGAAATACTCGGTAGAACGATGTTAAAAAATAGTAAAATAGCAATCGAAATAGTTATGATTTTAACGTACTTTTTCATTTCGTCTCCTTTATGTATGTAGTAGAATTTTTTAAATTCAGATTAATAATCTAATAATATCATAGCTGTTTACTTGATAGGTTTTTTTGTAGAAAAAAATCAAGTTTTGAAATAAAATGAGTAAACAATACTAGTAAATAAGTAGTGCTAGAGTGGGAGGGGAGGGGGGAAATCGGATATCTGAATAAAAAAGCTACCTAAAAAAGGTAGCTTTAACGAATAATTATTGATATTTAGGAATTTCATATGTGATCGTGTAACTTGATAATAGATCATAGAGTTTCTTTATCTGTGACGTTTGTTTTACCGCCCAGCCAATATCTGAAGCATATTGATGTGTAGCTGGTGCTGATGGGTTCCATCGCATTTTATATAACGT
Organism: Terrilactibacillus laevilacticus; assembly: GCF_006517395.1. GTDB lineage: Bacteria > Bacillota > Bacilli > Bacillales > Sporolactobacillaceae > Terrilactibacillus > Terrilactibacillus laevilacticus. The sequence continues at coordinate 31,864 of NZ_VDCY01000016.1, read as the reverse complement.
GTCTTGTCCGTTATGGATATAGAGTGATGATATAAATTTAGCTCCTCCAACGATCGCGGCTTCTGGTGTGAACCATCCTTCTCTATAGGCTGTCTCAGCGCCATACTTAATTGGATTAGAATCAATAGCACCAATGCCATACATGTTGTATACTTTTTTTGGTTTAACAGATTTCCCACCTACGCTATTAACTATTATTCCTTTAGCTAGGGTTGAAGTGCCATTACCTGTCTCTAGAAGAGAGTGTGAAATAAGATAGAGCTCATTGATGCCTTGTTCTTTAGCAGCTTTAATAAATGAACTTGCTTTACCTGAAAGGATTCCTTTTCTTTTTAGGATTTTCTCATTAACTTCATTCGTATTTAAATTTGTTGCAGATGAAAGTTTAAGGAATTGAAAGTATGCTGTTGATCCAGCTTGGAAGTTTGCCGGATTTAAATAATACTCAACGTCGGCCGGACTCGCGTTTACCCAACCTGTAGGAAAATCAATTTGATACCACGTATTTTTTCCTGATGTGACTTTTCTCTTAATGGTCACTTTTTTTCCTTTTGAAATCTGTGTTACGGCCCAACTATTAGTGCTTGGGCCACCACGAACGTTCCATGTTCCGCTTTGTACGACACCAGAAGACCCTGAAATCCAAAGTTTTCCTTTTGAGACAAAGGCCCCTTGAGAGATGAACATATTATAATGTTTATCCGTTTGTGGACTGACTCTCATTTGCTTTTTGGTTATTGTATCTAAACTATACTTATAAGTAGTTGTCTGATAGTTCGTTGATTTTTTAGGTTTTGTTGGTGTAGATAGTGTTTGCTTTTTTACATAGCGACCAGATACATAGGCGTAACCAAGTTTATGTTTAATCTTCAGCCAACTACCTGTTCGGACAACTTCGACAGGTGTGTTTTTTTGTAGTTCGGCAATTTTCGCAGCGCTACCGCTTGCAGAAACTCTAACATTTAAATTTGCGGTTGTTGTTCCCTTATACAAAACTTTTTCAGATGGTGCATTTTTCGTTACATGACTTTTATAAGTATATGCATAGCTACTTCCATATTTAATGACCATCCAATTTCCATTTTGGGCATAGACATAAAATGGTGTTCCCTCCGGCCACGTAGATAAGTGTTTTCCATTAGGTGTTTGCCTAATGTAGACATAATCCTTACCATAGGCTTTATAACCTACAGGAGGATTTCCTTTTTTGACGTGAGTTTTGTACGTATAGGCATATCCATTGTTGTACTTAATTTTTAACCAGTTCCCTATTTCTGCGACGACAGAGACTGGGGTGTTTTTTGCCCAAGTGGTAAGGTGCTTACCGTTAGGCGTTGCTCGAATATAGATACCATCTGCTCCATAGCCTGGGTAGTTTACG
>NZ_VDCY01000016.1:0-30384 GCF_006517395.1 Terrilactibacillus laevilacticus | reverse complement strand
GACTGGGGTGTTTTTTGCCCAAGTGGTAAGGTGCTTACCGTTAGGCGTTGCTCGAATATAGATACCATCTGCTCCATAGCCTGGGTAGTTTACCTTTTTCTCAGTTTGTGGCTTTTTTACATAAGAACCAGAAACATAGGCATAACCTGTTTTATATTTAATTTTAAGCCAACTACCTGTTCGGACAACCTCTACCGTCGTACCTTTTTTTAGTGTAGTGAGTTTAGTTGCTTTGGTGCTTGGTGTACCCCTGACAACTAAGTTAGTCGTTGTTGTTCCTTTATATAGAACTTTTTCTGAAGATGGTGTTCTTTTGACATGTCCTTTATACGTATAAGCGTAACCATTACCATAATTAATAACCATCCAATTTCCATTTTGGGCATAGACATTAAATGGTGTTCCCTCTGGCCATGTGGCTAAGTGTTTACCGTTCGGCGTTTGTCTAATATAGACATAATCTTTGCCATAGGCTTTATAAGCTACAGGAGGATTTCCTTTTTTGACGTGAGTTTTGTACGTATAGGCATAACCGTTGTTGTACTTAATTTTTAACCAATTCCCTGTTTCTGCGACGACAGTGACTGGGGTGTTTTTTGCCCAAGTGGTAAGGTGCTTACCGTTAGGCGTTGCTCGAATATAGATACCATCTGCTCCATAGCCTGGGTAGTTTACCTTTTTCTCAGTTTGTGGCTTTTTTACATAAGAACCAGAAACATAGGCATAACCTGTTTTATATTTAATTTTAAGCCAACTACCTGTTCGGACAACCTCTACCGTCGTACCTTTTTTTAGTGTAGTGAGTTTAGTTGCTTTGGTGCTTGGTGTACCCCTGACAACTAAGTTAGTCGTTGTTGTTCCTTTATATAGAACTTTTTCTGAAGATGGTGTTCTTTTGACATGTCCTTTATACGTATAAGCGTAACCATTACCATAATTAATAACCATCCAATTTCCATTTTGGGCATAGACATTAAATGGTGTTCCCTCTGGCCATGTGGCTAAGTGTTTACCGTTCGGCGTTTGTCTAATATAGACATAATCTTTGCCATATGCTCGGTAAAGAGGGGATGGTTTTCCTTGCTTAACATGAGTTTTATACGTATAGGCATATCCGTTATAATACTTAATCTTTAACCAATTGCCTGTTTGTCCAACAACGGTAATCGGCGTATTTTTTGACCAAGTAGTAAGGTGTTTACCATTAGGCGTTTGACGTATGTATACTCCATTTGCTCCATAGCCTAGGTAGTTAACCTTTTTAAAAGAAGACGATGGCGATGACGTAACCATTTTCTTGACATACTTTCCAAAGACATAGGCTGATTTGTTTTTGTACCTAATTTTTAGCCAGCTACCACTAGATCCTGTGACTGTTAATTTTGATCCCTTGTTCAACAAACCAATAGCTTTTTTACTTGTGCTAGGTGTTGATCTTACGTTAAGATTGGCTGTTGCTGTATATGTAGTAGCCGCAAAAGAGATACTAGGTGGGATGGTACTAACAATTAGGAAAATAGCCATAGCCATAGCTATTAATTTACTAAACTTTTTCATTTTCCCCTCCTTTTTTATCCTTTTGTATAAGGTTTCAACGTCTTTATATTATCATAGAGAAGAAAAAATTGTAGAAAAAATTGTAGAAAAAAATCAAAACTTGCGATAATTAAAGCAAATTTACTAAGTCATAAGTACCTTGTTTAAGTGTTGCAGTCTATGAATAGGAAAAAGGAACCTAGTATGAAGTAAGTTTACTAGGTTCCTTCGTTTTTTTACCTTTAAGAATGGTAAAAGATTTAAGGAATAAAGTACAAGTGTGACTAGCATAATCTTCTTCGATTTAGCATCGAGTTGTCGCGAAGGTGAAGCCGTAGTGACACATTTTAGGCCTCTGTTCAGCGCCTTACAGGCTGACCAATCGGCAAGTTTTCTTTATAGGGATTGGATGGCTTGATAGATGAGTTCTTCACTAACAGGGACGGAATATGAACCGTCATCGAATTGTTTCATTTGTCCAATTTTGGACATCAAAACAAATCTAATTTGGCCGTTTCGGACTTTTTTATCTGTGTACATTTTTTTGACCAATGCTTCTGACGTAATGTCTCCTGGGATAGTAAGATTAAATCCTGCTTTTTTGAGTAAAGCATATACTCTGTCTGCTTCTTTAGCTTCGAGTAAACCTAAACTGTTGGCTATTTTAGCTTGAATAACAAGGCCAACAGCAATGGCTTCACCATGTAATAAAGTATATCCACTGAGCGCTTCCAAAGCCCGTCCTGCAGTATGTCCTAGGTTTAATATTTGACGGAGATTGGATTCTTTTTCATCTTTTTCAACGACATGAAATTTTATATCACAATTTTTGTAGGCGATGTGTGAACAAACATTGGCATTTAATATCAGTTTATCTGAAGTTAGGATATCTTCCATATGAGTTTCGAGAAAACTGAAGAAATGGCTATCAGCAAGACAGGCATGTTTAATCGTCTCGGCGAGTCCACTACGAAACTCGCGAAGAGGCAAGGTTTTCCATGAATCTAAGTCAATGTATACCTTGGTTGGTTGATAGAATGTTCCTATTAAATTTGTTGCGACAGGGGTGTTAACGGCCGTTTTCCCGCCAACTGATGCATCGGCTGCGGAAAGGAGCGTCGTTGAATAGTTAACATAAGGAATACCCCGACAAAACGTACTAGCAATAAAACCTGAAAGGTCAGAGATCATGCCGCCACCTAATGCAATGATGGCACTGTCTCTTCCATAACCGAGGGCTAACATTTGATCTTCGATGTCTGTTTTTGTTTCTCTATTTTTTGTTTTTTCACCGTTTGGTACCGTGAATAGATGACAATCGTATCCTGCCTCTTTTAATAAATGGAGGAGTTTGTCACCATAAAAATTTGATACAACAGAATCTGAAATGATGGCAAATCTATTTACATTTTTTATTAAGCCATGGTTTATATCTTCAACTAATTTTGGAAATAGTTGTCGTCCGATTTCTATATTATATGAATCATCGACAACTCTTTTTAATTCGACTTGGAATTGCGTCATGACTGTTATTCCCTCCGTTTTTTCTCTCTACGATAAAAATTTGAATTAGGGTTATTATAACGCACCAGTGAAAAAGAAAAAACAGAAAATTGAACAAAAGAAGTAAAATCGGTCATGCAATTAAAATAATGTTCATTTCTATGATCAGCTTCTAGCATGTCATAAAATAGGAAAACTTGGTTACAATGAATGAATAATGAAAATTACTTGACAAAATAAATCGTAACTATTACTATTTAATGTGCATTTGTTAATAAATCGTAAGCATTACGATTAAAAATACATAAGAAACGACTTAAGGAGGAAAGGACTCATTGGCAGGGAAAGACAAGATTCGTAAGTTTATAGGAATTTTTTTAATTTTAGGTAGTCTACTCCTCTTAACCGCTTGTGGTTCACAAACTAAGCAATCTAATCATGCATCAGGAAAAGTTAATATTGTTGTGGCGGAAGATTTTTATGGTGAAGTCGCAAAAGCGGTTGGTGGCAAACATGTCAAAGTGACGTCTATTATTAATTCGCCTAATGTAGACCCACACGAATTTGATCCAACTGCTCAAACAACAATAATGGTAAGTAAAGCAGATCTCATCATTTATAATGGAATAGGGTACGACAATTGGGTGGAAAAGTTGGTTGATTCAACCAATGAGAATGTGCCAACCATACGTGTGGGTGAAGATGTCATGAAAAAACAAGAGGGCGACAATGAACATCTATGGTACAATCCAGAAACGATGCCGAAACTTGCTAACTATCTAGCAGGTCGATTAGCTAAAATAGATTCTAAGAATGCTGATACGTATGATCATAACGCAAAAGCCTACAGCCAATCCTTACAACCTGTAACAGACTTAGTGAAGGAACTTAAACAGCCTAAAACAAAAAGTGTTGACGTATCAGAACCATTATTTGATAATATGTTGACGGCTCTCAATTATAAAGTAAAAAATTCGAAGTTCGCTTTAGCAGTTGAAGAAGGTTCTGATCCTGCTCCTAAGGATTTAGCAGCAATGCAAGATGAAATAAAGGGTAAAAAAATAGACTTCTTTGTCAATAATAAACAAGTAGAAAACCCGATATTAAAATCACTTCTCAAATTGGTTGGAGAAAAGAATATTCCTATCGTTAACGTAACGGAAACCTTGCCAAAAGGAAAAACATATAAAACGTGGATGTTAGATGCATTAAGGCAAATAGAACAAATTCAAGATCAATCAGAATCGAAATAAGCTAATAACAGCAAATTTACGAAATATACTTTTACTGCCGGTAACTCTCGATCAAAATAAGGGTTAACCGGCTCTTTACATGATAGATACAAAATTAAGGGAGTGAAAAAAAAGTGCTCAAAACATTAGATGTTGATCATATTAACGTCATTTTTAATGGCGAACGGATACTCAAAGACATCTCCTTTTCTGTCCATAAAGGAGAGATGCTAGGCATCATAGGCCCAAACGGTGCAGGGAAATCGACTTTATTAAAAGTCATCTTAGGACTCATTACTCCACAAGAAGGTAAAGTCGTCATTAAAAGTACAAATAAAAAACCTGTGATGGGTTACGTTCCACAGTCACGGTTAATAGATGCTGATATGCCCATTCGTGCATGGGATTTTGTATCTCTTGGCTTACCTAATATGATTCGTCCATGGTTAACGGGTAAAGACCGAAAAAAAGTCAGCAAAATAATGCAAGAAACGGACACGATTCATCTCGCAAAGAAACCAATTGGAAAACTATCTGGCGGTGAAAAGCAGCGTGTCTATCTTGCACAAGCACTTGCAAGGGATCCTGATGTCTTACTTTTAGATGAATCGACATCTAATTTAGATCCCGAAGCTCAAGAATCTATGACATCTCTCGTCCATCATCTTTGTGAAAGTCGACATATCGGCATTATATTTATTAGCCACGATCTACATTTGGTGAAAAAATATGCCCATCGGACTTTGCATATGACAAGAGGACATTATATTATTGGGAAAACGGAAGAGATAATGAAAGATGAGAAGGAACTTTCCCTGTGTTTGCATCCACCTTACTCTGATGAATCGATAACTTCGGTTGATCAACAAATCAATCAAGAGATCAAGGATGAACGCATTCGCACTTATTAAATACTGTTAAAAGTTTGGAGTTGATGTTTTTAGATGTTCCAATATGATTTTATGCAACATGCCTTCATTGCAGGCACCTTTGTTGCTGTTATGTGCGGGGCTTTTGGTGTCTTTGTTATGGCTAGAGGTTTATCTTTTATTAGTCATACATTTTCACATATCGGTTTTTCTGGCGCCTCATTCGCTGTATTTATGGGTTGGGATCCATTAACCGGGTTATTATTGTTTACAACAGTGAGTGGGCTTGCCGTGGGTCAAATGGGAGTTAAAATTTTTAGACGAGATGCGGCAGTAAGTGTCATTTTAAGTCTTTTTCTCGGTTTAGGTATCTTATTTTTATTTCTATCAAATAAGCAAACCAATTTCGCAACAACGATTCTTTTTGGCAGTGTTGTAGGTATCAGTCGTCAAAATGTCATCGAGATTGTTATCATTTCATTGATTTTATTAATCGTACTTATTTTAAGTTACCGAGTATTGAAGTTTGATTCTTTTGATCCAGCAGGTGCCCATGCAGCAGGTTTACCTGTTCGTTTTATTTCGATCGGATTTTTATTCGTTTTATCTATTTTAGTTGCGGAAGCTGTTCAAATTGTTGGTGCCTTGCTTGTTTTTGCCCTATTAACAGTGCCAGCTTCAGCCGCTCGACACTTGACGCATTCCGTTTTTGGAATGATCCTTCTTTCATCCCTCTTCTCCTTAATTGGGGTTTGGGCAGGTTTAAGTTTAAGTTACATAACGAACGTGCCTGTTAGTTTTTATATTACGATAATTGAAGCCATCTTTTATTTTCTAGCTTTAATATGGCAAACGGTCCGATTACGATGGACAAAAGAACGAACTTATAGGGCTAAAAATATATAAATCTAGTGTTTTTGTCTTCTAATATATCGACTAAAGAACCATTTTATCTCGCCTTAACGGCTAAAAAAGACCTCCACTGATGGAAGTTTCAGTCTCAAAATTTACTGAGGTAAATGGCTTTTTAGTTTAAATCATCTATTAAATGGGAAAAATGACTTTAAGTGCGTGTTCAAAAAGGTGACAAATTAGAAGCAAGAAGATCAAGGCGGCGCTGTTTTGAGGACCGGAATGTAGGTTTTTGCTACATGAGGACCGGAAAAACTAGCCAACGCCGAGATTCGTAGCTTATCATTTGGTGACTTTTTGAACAACCTCTTTAACATGAATGGAACATTACCGTCATAGTATTAAACCATCTTATAGAGTGGAGGGAAAGACATGAAAAATGAAAAAACCGTAGAAAAATTATTTGAAGATGTGTCGGTTTCCGATGTTATGATGGACTTTGCTGGTGTGGGGGTTATATGTGGAATCATTGCTTTGGCGATATTTGCTAGCCCGTTTTAATATTAAATAAAATTATCAAACTTAAGGGACCAACATGTGCTAAGCCTATGTTGGTCCCTTATTTGGTATTGTGAGTCTATATTTTCAACTATCAAGGAAAGCGTTTATTAGGTCAATTTGTGATGACATTTTGCTATCTTTAAGTGGAATAGGCTCAGGCATGATCTGCTATTCATTATTTTTAAAATATGTCCAGCCCTCTTCTTGATAGACTTTACCTTCTTTCATAAGTTTACCAAGAGCACGCTTAAAAGCACCTTTACTTAACTCAAATTTATTAAAGATATCGTCTGGCAAACTCTTGTCCCAAAAAGGCATGGCACCATTTCGTGAGGCCATATAATCGTATATTTTTCTTGCGTCTTCATCCATCGCTTCATAACCTCTTTTACGTAAGGTTATATTGATTGTTCCGTCTTCTTTGACTTCAATCACACGTCCTTGAACGGCTTGACCAAGTCTTGGTTCAGGTTGGTTATTGCGCTCGTTTTCATGTAAAAAACCTATAATACGATCCTCCGTAATGACGCGAGTACCTGTCATTAAATGACGATATACGTAAGCCGTAATATCGCAATTAAACATATCATCAGAAGCTAAAGCCGACATGGCTCTTATCGTTTCTTCATCTGCTAGCTTACCAAATAAACGATCCTTTTTATCCGTTTTAAGCGAAATGTAAAGCTTGTCCCCTTTATCTGGCCAAATAGACCATTCCTCAGATAAGTCATCTTTTGAGATGAGGATGTCTTTTGAGATACCAATATCAACAAAGACACCTAAACGCCTTTTTACTTCAACTACCTCAGCCCAATCATATGTATCAAGCGTAATGGATGGAATGGTCATCGTCGCACAAAGCCTGCCTTGGTGATCCTGATATAAAAACACCCGGATTTTTCCACTTGGAATGGTGCCTTCTTCTATATCATTGTGGTGAAGGAGGACTTCCTCTTGACCATTTGATAAAAAATATCCAAATGGTGCTTCGCGAACAACATCACATTCAATTATAGTTCCTGGATAGAGTTCATTCATGTTAAATAGCTCCTCTATAAATGTTATATAAAAAATGTCATTCATTTTCTTAAAGAATTATTATACCATGAATCGGCTTTAATTAATCTTTAGCAAATAATATCTAGAAAAGTGCTAAGTATTAGGCATTATGCTAAAATACTTTTATCAGTAGAATAGAGTTCCGAAACAAAGATATACAGTCATTTTAATATTAAATAGTATAAACTTCTCTCGAATGAAAAATCATTGATTTAGATTCTAAAATGCGTTGAGTAAGTAACAATAAGTAAAGAGGTTTACTTGTCATGTGACTTGACAGAATAATCAATCAATAGGGTTCTTAACAGAAATTTTTTATAAGGAGAGGCAGCTATGACATCAGAAAAACATATAAATTCCAATCCTTGGTTATCTTTTTCAGGACCTAATTTGGGTTATGTCTTGGATAAATATGAGAAATTCTTAAAGGATAAAAATAGCGTTGATCCGCATGATCGTCATTTTTTTGAAGCGTACGGACGGCCCGGTATAGGTGGGTTTGAAACAGCTCAGAGACCAGAAAGTGTCATGGATCATTCGATAAGCATAGAGCACGTTGTTTCTACGGTTAGATTAGTGGAAAATATTCGTACATATGGTCATCTGATTGCTCGTATCAATCCGTTATTCGATGTCAATAACATCCATTCTTCGCCTTCTTTTCTTAACTTGGAGGAGTATCATTTGACGATTGAAGATCTACAAATGATACCTGCTCACTATATATGGAAAGATGCTCCCAATTCTTTGAAATCAGCTAACGATGTTATAACTTTTTTAAAGGAAAAGTATTCTTCGACACTTGCTTATGAATTTAATCATGTCTATGAGCAAGAAGAGCGTGAATGGTTAACAAACATAGTTGAAAGAGATCATCTCCGTTTATCCTTATCTGATGATGAGAAAGTTCAATTACTGGAACGGTTGACTGAAATAGAGGAATTTGAACGTTTCCTGCATAAATCGTTTGTTGGGCAAAAGCGATTTTCTATTGAAGGATTAGATATGCTCGTTCCAATTTTAGATAGATTGATCGGTGTTAGTGTTAATGAAGGCAGTAAAAACGTCATTCTGGGTATGGCACACCGAGGGAGGTTAAATGTCTTAGCGCATGTCCTTGGAAAACCCTATCAGAAGATATTTTCCGAATTTGTCCACTCTCCTAATAAAGAAATGATTCCATCAGAAGGGTCTAAAGGGATCAATTTTGGTTGGACGGGTGATGTGAAATATCATTTAGGGGCTAATCGGACGATTGCTGAAAAGGGATCAGCTGAAGTTAAAGTGACATTGATGAATAATCCAAGTCATTTAGAATTTATTGGCCCTGTCGTTGAAGGCTATACGCGAGCAGCTCAAGAAGAACAAGTTAATAAAGGTCAAACACATCAAAATATTCAAAAGTCATTTGCTGTCCTTATTCATGGAGATGCAGCTTTCCCAGGTGAAGGAGTTGTAGCTGAAACGCTAAATTTAAGTCGTTTAAAGGGATATGAAACAGGTGGGACCATTCATATTATCGCCAATAATCAATTAGGATTTACGACAGATCCGGTGGATGCTCGTTCAACGAAATATGCAAGTGATTTAGCTAAAGGATTTGAAATTCCCATTGTGCATGTCAATAGTGATGATCCTGAAGCCTGCCTTAAAGCAGCAGACTTAGCTTTTCAATATCGACAAAGATTCCATAAAGACTTTTTAATTAATTTAATTGGATATCGGCGTTTTGGACACAACGAGATAGACGACCCCATGACGACACAACCTTTACTGTATAAGAAAATACAGCAACATCCGACTGTTCGGTCTATTTATGCAAAGGTTTGTGAAGAAGCAGGTTTAATCACCCAGAATGCCATACAAGACATGCAGAAGACGCTACATGACCAATTTCATAAAATTTATGACGATATCAAATCTAGAGATGAAGAGAAGGACTTTGAACGACTTAATTTGCTTCCAGCTAAGTTGCCTGAAGTAAATACGGCCTTACCACTAAAGATGTTACATGAGTTAAATCGTGATTTAATGGATTGGCCAAAATCCTTTCATCCTTACCCTAAGTTAGAAAGAATTCTGACCCGTCGAATGAAGGCACTATCTGAACAAGGGGTGGTCGATTGGGGGTTAGCTGAATCATTAGCTTTTGCTTCAATTTTAAAAGATGGACGATCCTTACGTTTCACGGGCCAGGATGTTGGTCGGGGGACATTTAGCCATCGTCATGTAGTATTAAAAGATAGTGAAAATGGAGAAACCTATATTCCATTACAACATCTAAATGAAGCTAAAGGTTCGTTTCAAATTTTCAACAGTCCACTATCAGAGACGGGTGTTCTTGGTTTTGAATATGGTTATGATGTTTTTGCTTCTAAAACTTTAGTGATTTGGGAAGCCCAATTTGGAGATTTTTCCAATGCGGCTCAAGTGATATTTGACCAATTTATCGCGGCTGGAAGAGCTAAGTGGGGGCAAAAATCAGGGCTTGTTATGCTGCTCCCACATGGTTACGAAGGTCAGGGACCTGAACATTCAAGTGGCCGTCTTGAACGTTATTTGCAATTGGCTGCTGAAAATAATTGGACAGTCGCTAACGTGACAAGTAGTTCACAATACTTTCATGTCTTACGGAGGCAAGCCTTCATTAAAGATCATGACTCAGTCAGACCATTAGTTATTATGACGCCTAAAAGTTTATTAAGACATGTCAAAGCAGCGTCAAAGATTGAGAAATTCTCCATGGGCGGATTCCACCCCGTCTTAGAACCGGATGATGCTTTCTATTCGGTTGATCACGTGGAGAGACTTGTATTATGTAGTGGCAAAATAGCTATCGAACTAGAGACTGAAAGAGAGAAGAACAAAGAAGCCTGTGTTTGGTTAAGGATTATTCGCGTTGAAGAGTTATATCCATTCCCTGCTGAAGAGATTGAACACTTGATATCTCGTTATCCCAATTTAAAGGAACTCGTATGGGTACAAGAGGAGCCAAAGAATATGGGGGCTTGGCAGTATATTGCACCCTACCTTCGTGAATGTGCGCCACATCATATTGATCTTAAATACATTGGACGACCTCGTCGTTCGAGTCCAGCAAGTGGTGAACCGGATATTCATAAACGAGAACAACGACGAATCATCGTTGAAACACTTAAGCAATCCAAGTAGACGAAAAAAACTTTTGCCTCTCCGTCATTTATTAAATATGGACAAAACCTTAACGGGAATCCATATGTAGGTGGTCTAATCATCAAGCGTCATTGTGTGTAATCTAAATGCGATCTTTAAAGAAAGATCATCTATTTGAAATTATCCGAGATATAGGGGGTATCATCCAATGTTTGAAATCATAATCCCAGAGCTTGCTGAATCAGTTACAGAAGGCACGATTGTTAAATGGCTGGTCAATGTCGGAGATGCCATAAACAAAGGCGATGATTTAGTCGAACTTGAAACAGATAAAGTGAATATTCAAATTACCTCGGAAGAGACAGGGGTTTTAGATAAAATCATTAAACAAGCTGGTGAGGCCGTTGAAGTAGGAGAAGTTATCGGTAAGCTAAAGGATTCAGCTCAAGTTGGTTCAAGCCCAAATAGAACAAAAACGGATCAATACGAAGAAAGTTCTTCAAATCAAGAAAAAGAAATTCAAAAAACATTAATCAAAAATAAAGTTGAAAATTTTCCATTAGCATCACCTGCAGCGAGAAAACTCGCTCGTGAAAATGGGATAGATTTACGAGATGTAAAAGCGAAGGACCCACTTGGTCGGATTAGACCATATGATATACAAAACGAAAGTGTTAAATCAGAATCTAATGAGAAAGAACCACCCGTTAGACCATCTTCAATTCGTGAACAAGAACAAAAGATTGAGCGAATTCCCATGTCCAGAAGAAGGCAAACGATCGCGAATCACTTAGTTCATGCAAAGAGTATAACAGCCATGCTCACGACATTTAATGAAGTTGACATGACTGAGATTATTAAAATTAGACAAAAAAAGAAAGAGGATTTTCTAAAGAAACATCAAGTTAAATTGGGATTTATGTCGTTTTTTACGAAGGCGGTTGTTCAAGCCTTGAGAGTCTTTCCACATTTAAATGCTGAAATTGACGGTCAAGACATTATCTTAAAAAAGTATTACGATATTGGGATTGCTGTGGGTGCAAAGGAAGGGCTTGTCGTACCTGTCGTTCGTGATGTTGATAAAAAAAGCTTTGCTGAAATTGAACAGGATATTGCTTATTTTGCAGATAAAGCACGCCATAATCAATTAACATTGGAGGATCTTCGCGGGGGGACATTCACAATTACGAACGGTGGAACATTTGGCTCATTACTGTCAACTCCTATTATTAATTATCCTCAAGTGGGGATACTTGGTATGCATAACATTCAAAAACGTCCCATAACGATCGAGAAGCCAGAAGGGGATGTGATAGAGTCAAGACCCATGATGTATATCGCGCTAACTTATGATCACCGAATCGTTGATGGAAGTGAAGCTGTTCGTTTTTTAGTCACAATAAAACAACTTTTAGAAGACCCTATTGGCCTATTACTAGAATAAGTGTATGATAATTGTCACACTTTGAAGATGAAAACACCGTCTTTAACCAGTATAATAAAGTTAAAATTTGTTGTTTTGTCCATCGGAAGGTGTGATTAAGAATGGATCAAAAGATTAATCATGCAATAAAAAACATAACGATATTCTCGAAGAAACATGCTGAATTACTTCGTAAAGTAATGACGGTTACGGATTATAAAAAAGGTGAAACAATCTATTGGGAAGGCGACGCTGCTGAAAAGTTATATTTCATCGTTTCAGGGATGGTGAAGGTGTTTAAATCAGCGGATGATGGAAAAGATTTAGTTTTAAATTATTTTTCAACGGATGATTTATTTGGGGAATTAGCTTGTTTTGGCCCTACAAATTATACTTTTACAGCTGAAGCAGCAAAAGATTGTAAAATTGGTGTTCTTAAACAAAGAGAAATTGAATTGTTAATGTTAGAAAAAAGTGAAATATCCATTGATTTTATTAAGTGGATGAGTTATATGAGTCAGTATACACAAATTAAAATGCGAGATCTTCTTTTTTATGGAAAAAATGGAGCGCTAGCTTCAACTTTAATTAGAATGGTCCATTCTTATGGCAAAGAAACCGAAAATGGAATTCAGTTTACAACCAACTTTACTAATTCCGATTTGGCCCAATTAATTGGATCAACAAGAGAAACTGTAAATAGGATGCTTCAGGCTTTAAAAAAAGAAGGAGCTATTAGTTACAATCAAGGTTCCATTGTTGTTAAAGATTTAGATTATTTAAAAACGATATGTCATTGTGAGGAATGTCCACTTCATATTTGTAGACTTTAAAAACAAACACCACATGAAGCTCTTTCATGTGGTGTTTGCTACTTAAATGAATGATTGAAGTGTCAGGCATTAGGGGTTTCATTTTTCATTTTTTCTTTAACCTTGTTGTATGCCTCATCCAAGTTTCGTACGCGTCTTACAAGTTCAAAATTTTTGTTTAAGTTATCGTGAATGATAGCAGAAACAACTGAATGAAAATAACTATTTGCAGCCTGCGTCGGGGTCATGACGTCTTTATTTTTTTCGATATGGAGAGTTAAAGCTTCAGTAAAAAAATCGACGCTAAATTTATCCGTATTTGCCATTATATAAGGTTCCTCCTGTTTTTTTTGTTTTTGAATATTATTTAATCCACTTATAAGATGCATCGCCGCCATGAACTTGGATAAACATGTCTCTCATCGCTTGAAGTAATTGATGAGCTTCATCCTCTTGCATGGACGGTTTTAAATAAACAAGAGCTAATGCATCTGTTGTTTTTTCAGTTACCATCGTTCTTTTGGAGTCGACAATGGGGCTTCCAAACGCCCCTCTTTCATCTCCAGAAGTTATTTTATTTTTCATCGACATGACCCGGCCATTAAGGCCTTCATATGTATCATGGTCATCTCCAATTCTTAATTGTATATCCCCATGAATCTGTTTTAAGTCATATATACCAATTGGGATTTCATAATGTAAACTAAAAAAGTTATTAATATCGACGGCTGAGTTAACGGAATACAACTCACCTGATTTTATAACTCGGCGAAATAAAGCTTCCTGACTAGGGCGGTAACGCGAAGGGTCTGTACCAACAGCTTTAAATATTTTCCTAAATTGGGAAACGCCATCAATGTCTGAAACATTCTTATTCTCTAAAGCTAGCTTTAGTTCGTTAAAAAAAACAGCCATGCGTCTCTCTATCATTTGCGGTATTGATTCAATCACGATATGATGGTACGTAATACAACCAATATGTAAGTTTGGACAAGTGTGTTTCAGTTCATTAGAGATTGTTATGGTAGTCATTGTCTCATACCTTTCATTATGATTCCTTCTACTTGTTAAGACATAAAGAGATTAAGGTGATCGGATTTGTCATGAAAGTCCCAATCAGGCTACTATAGACAATAATCAAAAAAATGGGATATGATGCTTTTATCTAAGTTTAACATATAAGTGATAAGGTAAGACGAAAAGGATACAAGTTAAGATAGATAAAAAAAGTTGAATGGTTCGTTTAAAGAACGTGTTCAAAAAGGTGACAAATTAGAAGCAAGAAGATCAAGGCGGCGCTGTTTTGAGGACCGAAATGTAGGTTTTTACTACATGAGGACCGGAATAAACGAGCGGGCGCCGAGATTCGTAGCTTATCATTTGGTGACTTTTTGAACAACCTCTTAAAGAACTAAGTTCATTATAAGAACAGAACGAGATATGATAAAGAAAGGCGAGAAAAGTTGGGATTAAAAGAACAAACATTGAAACAAAAAATTATTGATTATAGTAAAATCATAGGAATAGATAAAATCGGTTTTACGACTGCCGAACCATTTGAAGATCTTAGGCTAAAATTATATCAACAGCAAATGCTAGGCTATCAATCAGGTTTTGAAGCAAAAGATTTGGAAAAACGGTCCAACCCAAAACTGATCATGAAAGAAGCTCAGTCAATTATCGCTATTGCCTTATCTTACCCAACTAAGCTGGAAGAAAGACCCAAAAACACAAAAGAATCGAGAAGAGGCTCCTTTGCAAGGGTTTCTTGGGGTCTCGATTATCATCAAATATTAAAAGAAAGATTAGCCAAACTTGAAGAATTTATAAAGACTCATGTTCCTGGTGCCATTGTTAAATCGATGGTTGATACGGGGGAACTATCAGACCGAGCCGTTGCAGAGCGAGCGGGATTAGGATGGATAGGGAAAAACACCAACTTAGTGACAAAGGAATATGGATCATACGTTTATCTTGGTGAAATGTTGACCAATATCCCTTTCGAACCGGATAAGCAAATAGAGGACCAATGTGGTGATTGCAATATATGTGTTGAACATTGTCCTACGGAGGCGCTCGTTCAGGGTGGCCAGCTCAATAGCCAAAAATGTATTGCTTTTTTAACCCAAGTAAAAGGTGATATACCTGAACCATATAAAAAAGCGGTTGGAAACCGAGTGTACGGCTGTGATACCTGTCAGCAAGTGTGTCCCTACAATCGAGGGATAGACAATCATTTTCATAAAGAAATGGAGCCAGATGCTGAAAAAGTAAAGCCTCTGCTTCAATCCTTATTGCAATTAAGTAATCGAGAGTTTAAAGAAACATATGGCGATATGTCAGGCTCTTGGCGTGGCAAGAAACCCATTCAGCGAAATGCTATTATTGCTCTAGGAAATTATAAAGACGTCACGGCTGTCTATCTTCTTTTGGACATTATCCAAAATGACCCAAGACCTGTCCTTAAACATACAGCTGTTTGGTCTTTAGATAAAATTTGGACACGTTTAGGTGAGGAAAAAGTGCAGGAAATCGAATCGAAAATTCATAAAATATTAGAGAAAGAGACAGACGATAAAAAGTTATGTCGAATGTTACATTCCCTACTTAATAAATATCGTGTCTCAAGTATATAACAGCAATAAACTAATTCGAATTCAAATAAATTGAATAAGGTGAATAAAATGGTTAATAAACCTTATGTTTTTGTTGAAGAAATGGAAACTCCAGTGGGTCCTTTAACGTTGGTTAGTTTAGAAAATGGTCTTTGTAAAATTGACTTTGGTAAACTAGATGTGACACTTCCTCGAATCCAAGGCTGGCTAACAAAAAATAGGATTCAAGGTGAAATAAAATTGGATCAAGAGGTTCATGAAGAAATCATTCATCAACTACAAGATTATTTTAATGGAAAAAGACAATCGTTTAATTTCCCAGTTGTGTACATCGGAACACCTTTTCAAATTAAGGTTTGGAAATCACTTCAAAGTATTCCCTTTGGTAAAACCAAATCGTATAAAGAAATCGCCTCCATCATTGGTAACCCTAAAGCTGTAAGGGCCATCGGTTCAGCCAACAATAAAAATCCCATTCCGATCATTGTTCCATGTCATCGAGTGATTGGTACAAACGGTCTATTGGTTGGATATGCCGGAGGATTAGACAAAAAAGAATTTTTGTTGAAATTGGAGAAATCTGTATAACGTTTATCCTTAGCCTCGAAAAAAGAGGCTTTTTTTATACATTAAGAAAGCATAAAAATTAAGGGTATAAAGTATAAGGGCAACAAGCATCATCTTCCTCGATTAAGCATCGAGTTGCCAAGAAGGCGAAGCCGTAGTGACACATTCTAGACCTCTGTTCTAGCGCCTTACAGGTCCCGCAATCGGCAAGTTTTCTTTATTAAGGCTTTTTTCCAAGAAGATTGTGGTTCATTGTCTTTGGCTAGTCGGCAAAGCTAAAGCCTTCCTTGAGGACGCTCTTGATAAGACGCTTTCTAAAACTTTCTCCTCACTTTTCTCATAATTTAGCAGTTGGATCTCATATCGTGTATAAAACCTATAAATAAGGGAAGTGGGTTTAATAATGAGATCACAATGGCTAGATAGTTTTAATATATATTTACAATCGTTATCTGATTTTTGGGTGGATAAGAATACGGATCGCTTTTCGTATGTGTCAGATGATGAGAGACAAACGATGCAAAAGAAAAAGCAAGGAATTAGGCAGAGAGAAGCTTCAATCATTAAAGCAATTCTTCATGCTCAGCCAATTAGGAATAACAAACGAGATGGTGCGAACGCTTTGACATATCATCTTCATACCGAGTGGCTCATTAAACAACGTGACATCTTCTATATTGAAGAAGCTATAGAAGTAAGGCGAGCGTATTTCGATGAAACAAAGCTATTAATCGATAAGGCTTACATTGATTATACAAAAGAACCGAATGAGAGTAGGCACCATCAGCAAGAAATAGAAGTTGAACCATTCAATCGGAATTTCAATTACGATCGTTTGAAGGCGGTTCGTTATGCTGAAAGATGGTGGAATAGTTATAATCCGGCCTATAAGGGGCATTCTGATGATTGCACAAATTTTGTCTCTCAATGTATCCAGGCTGGTAATGTTCCTATGGTCGGAAAATATAACCGTGGCCGGGGTTGGTGGTATGAGGGAAATAATTGGAGTTATAGCTGGACTGTAGCTAATAGCTTGAGGTGGTATTTAAGTTCAGACAAAAATATTATGGGTACGATAGAGGTATCGAGTCCCGATCAGCTTGTACCTGGCGATATCATTTGCTATGATTTTAATGGCGATGGAAGGTGGGACCATAACACCTTTGTGACGAGTCAGGATGCATTTCAAATGCCTCTTGTTAATGCACATACAATCAATACGAGACATCGTTATTGGGCTTATGAGGATTCACCAGCATACACAAAGAATATTCAATATAAATTCTTTCATGTTCAGGATCAAAGCTCATCTTAACCATTAAGTGATATAATGATAAAAAAAGTGAGAGGTGCTAGATTTTTATGGGATTACATGTCGTTTTATATCAACCAGAGATTCCATCTAATACTGGAAACATTGCAAGAACATGTGCAGGGACGAATACGAAGTTACATTTGATTCGCCCATTAGGGTTTTCAACAGATGATAAAGCTTTAAAAAGAGCAGGGCTCGATTATTGGAAATATGTTGATGTTAACTATTATGATTCATTAGACGAATTTTTTGATAAATATCGTGAAGGCGAATTTTTCTATTTAACGAAACACGGTGACAAGCCCCATAGTTCTTTCGATTATAGTGATACTTCAAAAGACTATTTCTTTGTTTTTGGTCGTGAAACAAGTGGTTTGCCGCCAGAACTTCTTGCAGAGAATAAAGAACATTGTCTAAGATTGCCGATGACAAAAGTGATGCGTTCCTTAAATTTATCCAATACGGCAGCTATTATGGTGTTTGAGGCACTAAGACAACAAGGTTATCCAGATCTTGAGTTTTCAGAACCGAAGTGATCGTTTTTAGCCGTGCATTAGAATTTTATTAAATTTCCTCAACATTATTTGAATCCCGATCAATGGCTTTGCTTTTTAGTTAGAACGAATCGTAAATAAAAAAGCGTACTTTACAGTGATATGTGAAGTGCGCTTTTTTTGAGTTAGATTAATCCTTTTCCATCTTGCCAAGATTAATTCGATAGATTGGTCATTTTTTTGGATTCTAGCGAATATGAATTTGTAAAAGGCTTGATTTTATAAACAAAGGACAGTCGTTGCACTCGATCTAATACGATTTGTACAATTTTTTGGGGGGATTATATGGACTTTCTTGAAAAAATCAAGGAGTATCGTGCCTACGAAGAGCGATTGAAATGGGAAGGCACCTTTGCAGATTACTTGGAACTCGTGAGAAAGCAACCAGAAATAGCGCAGTCCGCACATTCACGTCTATATAGCATGGTTATATCTGCAGGTGTATCTGAGAAAAATGGTCATAAACATTATCATTTCTTTGATGATAGTATTTACGGTCTTGATGAATCCATTGAAAGATTGGTAGAAGAATATTTTCATCCCGCAGCGAGAAGGCTTGATGTTAAAAAGCGGATATTATTGCTAATGGGTCCTGTAAGTGGCGGGAAATCAACACTCGTTACTCTACTAAAAAGAGGATTAGAACAATTTTCTAGAACCGATGAAGGAGCTCTTTATGCTATAAAAGGATGCCCAATGCATGAAGACCCACTTCATCTCATCCCTGATCATTTACGTGAAGCATTCTTTGAAGAAACAGGTATACGAATTGAAGGTAATCTATCTCCTTTAAATACAATGCGACTTGAAAAGGAATATGGTGGTCGTATTGAAGATGTTCCAGTTGAGCGAATTTTTCTATCAGAGGATAAAAGGGTAGGAATCGGAACCTTTAGTCCATCAGATCCCAAATCACAAGATATTGCAGATTTAACTGGTAGTATCGATTTTTCAACCATTGCGGAATATGGATCAGAATCAGATCCAAGAGCCTATCGATTTGATGGGGAACTAAATAAGGCTAACCGGGGATTGATGGAATTTCAAGAAATGTTAAAATGCGATGAAAAATTTCTATGGCATTTATTGTCCTTAACGCAAGAGGGAAATTTCAAAGCCGGACGTTTTGCGTTAATTTCGGCCGATGAACTCATTGTTGCTCATACAAATGAATCCGAATATCGAACCTTTATTAGTAATAAAAAGAATGAAGCCTTGCATTCTCGTATTATTGTGATGCCTGTTCCGTATAATTTGAAAGTTAGTGAAGAAGAAAAAATATATAGTAAAATGATTCGTGAAAGTGACGTTTCCAATGTTCACATTGCGCCACATGCTTTAAAAACGGCCGCTATTTTTTCCATTCTTACCCGACTTAAAGAATCTAAAAGTCGAGGGATCGATCTTGTTAAAAAAATGAAATTATATGATGGTGAAAGTGTAGAAGGATTTAATTCAGCTGATATAAAAGAATTAAAACACGAACATCAAGATGAAGGTATGAGTGGTATTGATCCACGGTATGTTATTAACCGAATTTCGTCAGCTATTATTAAAAAGGGCGTTCCATCGATCAATGCACTAGATATCCTGCGATCCATTAAAGATGGTCTTGATCAGCACCCATCTATATCAAAAGAGGATCGGGAACGCTACATGGATTTCATCTCAGTTGCAAGGCATGAGTACGATGAGATGGCCAAACGAGAAGTTCAAAAAGCTTTTGTTTATTCATTTGAAGAATCGGCTAAAACGTTGATGAATAATTATTTAGACAATGTTGAAGCCTATTGCAATAAAAATAAATTATATGATCCTATTACAGGTGATGAGATTGATCCAGATGAAAAATTAATGCGATCGATTGAGGAACAAATAGGAATTTCAGAAAATGCGAAAAAAGCGTTCCGTGAAGAAATTCTCATTCGTATTTCTGCGTATGCGAGAAAAGGAAAGCGTTTTGACTATAATTCGCACGAGCGGTTACGTGAAGCGATCCAGAAAAAGTTATTCGCTGATTTGAAAGATGTCGTCAAAATAACGACGTCAAGTAAAACTCCAGATGAAACACAGCTTAAACGGATTAATGAAGTTATCGCAAGATTGATTGATGAATATGGGTATAATTCAACTTCTGCTAATGAGCTCTTACGCTATGTCGGTAGTTTACTCAATCGATAAAAGCGTAAAAACGTTCAAGAATCACGTAAGGATTCTTGAACGTTTTTTTTTTTTTACAATAAGATTTTTCTTCCTAATAAAGATAAATGGGAAGTAAAAAAGAAAAAATTGACGAATGAATAAAGGGTGAAGTGGGTTTACAAAAAAATAGATCTGTATAAAATGGGATAAGATAGCTTGAGTATCCTTTTTTTATCATGTAAATTAAAGATAGTACGTTCTTACATAGATGGAGGCATATTGATGAAGAAATCACGAAAAGAAGCGTTTGAATGGATTAAAGCGCTTGGAATTGCCGTCATAATTGCGGTTTTAGTTCGAAGCTTTATTTTTACAAATTATGTAGTAGAGGGAAAATCAATGATGCCCAACTTACAAGATGGAAATCGGTTGATTGTCAATAAAATTGATTACGAGATTAGTAAACCCAAACGATTTGATATTGTTATATTTCATGCAACGAAGACAGAAGATTACGTTAAACGGGTTATTGGCCTTCCAGGGGATAAAATAGCTTATCGTCATGATGTTCTCTACATTAATGGAAAAGCCATGAAGGAACCGTATTTAAATCAGTATAAGAAAGATATTCAAGGTGATCTCACCTATGATTTCCCAAACAATGGGACGATAACAGTCCCTAAAAATACCATCTGGGTCATGGGTGACAATAGGCAAAATAGTATTGATAGTCGAGTTTTTGGCCCCGTTAAATTGAATAAAGTGGTCGGTAAAGTGAATGTTAGATACTGGCCGATGTCTAAATTTTCCTTTATGACAAACCCAGATAAATAAAGAATTAAATAGTGAAAACCAACACCAGTATGTGGTGTTGGTTTTGTCGCTTAAAGAATAATATGATGAATAAAGATAAAGTCTTAAGTCACATCGATATATGACGCTATTAAGGACTTAGTGATAAGGAATTCGATCGTTAATTAAACATTCAATGCAGCTATTTTATTGTTATCGTCTTCTTTTGAGAAGAAATGTTTCATGGCATAATAGACATCGCGTTTTTGTTTTAATACAAAATATTGAAATGGCTCTAAATCTTGGAGCGTTTGATAGGCATTCATCAGGGTGCTTTTTCGATTATATGGGTTGATTTCACCGTATCCAAAGAAACTTGAAATCGACATAATTTCTTTAACAAGTTCTACGCATTTTTTGTTATCAGATGAGAGATTGTCTCCGTCTGAGAAATGGAAAGGATAAATATTATATTTTTCAGGGGGATAAGAAGAATCGATGACTTCAAGAGCCTTTCTATAAGCGGATGAACAAATGGTACCACCGCTTTCCCCTTTGTTAAAGAAATCGTCTTCTGACACGACTTTAGCTTCTGTATGATGAGCGATAAATTCAATATCAACGTGTTTATATTTCGTTCTCAAAAAACGTGTCATCCAGAAAAAGAAACTTCTCGCGATATATTTTTCCCACATGCCCATTGATCCACTTGTATCCATTAAGGCAAGGACGACGGCTTTGCTCTCTGGTTTGACAATGGTTTCCCATGTTTTAAATCTTAGATCTTCTTCTTTAATAGGATTGATTGAGGCTTTTCCTTTAGAGGCATTTCGTTTTATGGCTGAAAGGATGGTGCGTCTTTTGTCGATATTTCCCATTAAACCTTTTTTTCGGATATCTCGATAGTCAATGGATTCGACAATAATATCAGCTTCTTGTTTTTTCTTTAAATTAGGTAATTCTAACTGCTTAAAGAATAATTCTTCGATTTCTAATAATGATACATTAGCCTCATAGTAGTCAACGCCAGGTTCTTCCCCTGCTCCTTCACCTTTTCCAGCCCCTTTATTAGCGGTACTTGATCCGGGTGCTTTTGCGATGACATCACCGACTTTACTATCACCATTACCTTGACCTACATGCTTTGTTTTGTCAAAGTTATAACGAATTTTATATTCATCTAAAGAACGTATTGGTATTCTTGTAATATTCTGACCATTTGACATGATAATGTTTTCTTCACTCACCAAATCAGGTAAGTTACTGTTAATCGCTTCTTTTACTTTTTCAGCGTGACGCCGTTGATCTTGATAACCTTTTCGGTGTAAATCCCATGATTCCTCAGCAATTAAATAATTCTTCATTGGATAGGGCTCCCTTCTGATCGTATTATCACCGTTAAATTCTCCATGAATTTTTTCCAAGCCAAAGTTAAATTAACCATGTCATAAGGTGAACACCGACTTAAAGAACACATCATCCAATCTTCCTTTTCATTAAAAAGGTTGATTGTTTTATTGTATGCAATCCAAGCTAATATTTGCTTTATTTTTTACAAAAAGATGAAATTGACCGTGTTTTTTAATCATATTCTTTCTGATTAATCGGTAATCTGAAAAAAAGGGCTTAATTTTGAATAGAGGCGAATGGATAAAAACAAAAAGCCAAGGGGAACGTAACAATAGAATAAATAGAGATTTATGGAGGATGTATCATATGCGAATCATGACATGCCTACTACTCTGTCTATTTTTGATAGGCTTTCCATATTCCAAAGGACTAGCAGAGAAAGGTGCATTGAAACTCCATTTTATTGACGTGGATCAAAGTGATTGTATTTTCATTGAAACGCCGAATCATAAGCATATTTTAGTTGATGCGGGATCAGAGCGTTATGCAAAGAACGTCTCGCAATATTTACAAAATAAAGGGATAAAAACACTAGATGCGATTATTATCACTCATCCGCATCATGATCATATCGGTGGCGTTCCAAGTTTATTAAATTCCTTTAAAATTAAAGCCTTCTACATGCCAAAAATGACGCATCATACAAAAATATATAGAACGCTTAAAAAAAGCTTAGAGAAGAAAAACATTATGATCTTTAAAGCAAAAGCCGGAAATAATATTGAAATTTCACGTCATTTGGATATTGATTTTATTGGACCGGTTCAGGGCAAATACGATAATATGAATGACTATAGTTATGTTTTAAAGATCGTTTATAACCATAATTCATTCCTTCTAATGGGAGATGCTGGGGAACAAAGTGAAGCAGAACTTCTCTACAAACATGTTAATGTTAAGGCGGATGTCATAAAAATCGGTCATCACGGAGCGGATACTGGTACGACGTTACCTTTTCTCAAGAAAGTCAATCCTGATGCTGCAATCATATCAACGGGTCGACATAATTATAAATCGATACCTGCTCCAGCTGTTATTAATCGACTTAGATATTTAAAAATACCAACCTATAGAACGGATTTACTAGGGACCATTGTTGTCGCAAGTGATGGAAATACGATTTCCTTTTATTATGGAGATGCACTCCAATATATCCACACTCTTGCTAATGACTAAACGGGAAGGAGTATTAAAGAATTCGTAAATTTGGTTAAGGTTTATCCCGCCTTAACGGCTAGTAAAGACCCCCACATCAAGATTCTGAGTATTCAAAGAAGAGAGGAGGGGGATCCAACTGCCCGTAAAGGTCCGATTGGTTCAGCTAACCATCAGTGGGGGATGAAGAAAACCCCACTGATAGAAGTTTCACTTTATGTTATGGTTAGATATGGGTATTGATATTTGTTAATATGGAGATGAAAGAAAGATAAAAGAACATGAACAACATGAAAAATGAGAGGATTGGTTAAATGATTAAAGCGGTTGTATTTGATTTTGATGGGGTTATCATGGATAGTGAGACCGTAATGTATAAAACGATGCAGGAAATGTATCAAAAATATGGAATTGATCTTCCACTTGAGGTTTGGTGGAAAGCGGTTGGGACACACGGTGGATTTGATCCGATTGCGTACCTAGAAGAACAAACAGGGAAAAAGATTGATTCTGATTCATTCTATAAAGAACGAGATGAACGGTTTATCTCTAGAGCTCAAAAAGAAACCCCATTACCAGGTGTCGAAGCCTTAATCAAAACAATTGATTCACTGGGATTAAAAATAGGTTTAGCTACAAGCTCTGAACCGGGCTGGGCTGAAGGACATTTAAAACGTCTAGGGCTAAGAGAATATTTTTCTTGTATACGTACCGCTGGCGATGTAGAAAAAGTAAAACCAGATCCAGCCTTATATTTGCAGGCTGTAAAATGTTTAGGTGTTGAACCACATGAAGCATTAGCTATAGAGGATTCTTATAATGGTTCATTAGGTGCGAAAAACGCAGGTTTATATTGTGTGGTTGTACCAAATTTTGTTACAAAAAACATGACGTTTGATCATGTTGATCATCGATTAGATACGTTGGAGAACGTACAGATTGAAAACATCATCCAGTTGTTTGAAGATAAAGTAAGTAAGTGAATAGATTTACAACTTAATCAATTAAATCCTTTATTTTCGTAAGATCGAATTTCGAAAGGAACAACACATATGCCTAAAATAGATACAACTCAATTTGAGAAGAAAATAGAACTTAGAAACTTAACTGAACAAGATATTCCTGAATTACTAGAAGTTCAAGCCCTTTGTTTTCCAAACATGGAACCTTGGACTGTCGATCAGCTACATAGCCATCTTCGCATCTTTCCTGAAGGCCAATTTTGTGTCACTTACGAAGATAAACTCATTGGTTCATGCTCAAGTCTTATCGTTAACTTTGATGAATATAGCGATGAACATACTTGGGATGAAATTACGGATAAAGGCTATATAACCAATCATGATCCAGAAGGTTTGAATCTTTACGGCATCGAGGTGATGGTGCATCCCGACTTTAGGAGAATGAAAATAGGGCATCGGCTATATGATGCTAGGAAAGATCTAGCTCGTCGTTTGAATCTTGAAAGCATTATTATTGGCGGAAGAATCCCAAACTTCCAAAAATATGCTGATAAGATGACGCCTAGAGAATATGTAGATGAAGTGATTGAACATAACATTTATGATCCTGTTCTAACTTTTCAACTTTTAAATGGTTTTGTTGTAAAACGACTTAATACGGCATATTTACCTGATGACAAAGCCTCTAAATCGAATGCGACTTTAATGGAATGGAATAATATCGATTTTAAAAGGCAAAGTAAACGATTGTATAAAACATCCTTCCCAGTTCGTATTAGTGCTATCCAATATGAAATGCGTAAAATAAGCAGTTTTGATGATTTTGCCGAGCAGGTAGAGTATTTTACGGATGTAGCTGCTGATTATCAATCTGACTTTGTGGTTTTTCCTGAAATTTTCACAACACAGCTCATGTCATTTTTAGACGAGAAAAGTCCGAGCGGGGCCATTCGGAAACTAACCACCTATACGCCTCAATATTTGGAATTATTTTCACGTCTATCTGTCCGGTATAATGTTAACATCATTGGTGGATCTCATTTTGTTGAGGAAGGTCATCATATCTATAACGTGGCTTATCTTTTTAGAAGAGATGGTACAATTGAGAAACAATATAAAATTCATATTACGCCCAACGAACGAAGATGGTGGGGAATTACTCCTGGGAATGAGATGAAAGTATTTGATACGGATTGTGGAAAGATCGCAATATGCATTTGTTATGATATTGAATTTCCAGAGTTAGCGCGTTACGCCGTGGATCAAGGAGCTAATATTATTTTCACTCCTTTCTGTACCGATGAAAGGCAAGGCTATTTACGTGTCCGTTATTGTTCTCAAGCAAGAGCAATTGAAAATCAAGTATATACGGTCATTGCTGGTACAGTAGGTAATTTACCTTCTGTGGAGAATATGGACATTCAATATGCTCAATCTGGTATTTTCTCTCCATCAGATTTTAGCTATCCTCGAGATGGAATTGTTGAAGAATGTGCCCCTAATATAGAAACGATTGTTGTAGGGGATGTTGATCTTGAAATTTTAAGACGTCAACGGAACGCTGGAAATGTGACGCAGTTGAAAGACAGACGAAAAGATCTTTATGAAATCAAATGGAACAAGTAAGCAAAAAAACAGCAAGGATCTCAAAGGGAGATTCTTGCTGTTTTTGTAAAAAAATATTTTTCTGTAATTCTATATTATACCCATCTTTTTCTAGTCAGAAACCCTGTTTTTTTGATATACTTATATAGAATTATCTTCTAATTTATAACCAGTTTATATTAAATGTAATTTATTACTTGTTTTGTATACATACTCGGAGGTGGAACGATTGGGATGGGAGAACGTCTATCAAAAATGGAAACAAAAAAAAGATTTAGATCTTGATTTAAAAAAACAATTAGAAGCCATCAGTGATCAACCAATACAATTAGAAGATTGTTTTTATAAAAACCTAGAATTTGGGACAGGCGGGATGCGCGGTGAACTTGGTCCAGGAACTAACCGGCTAAACCGTTATACGATACGTAAAGCGTCAGAAGGTCTTGCTCAGTTTATATTAAAAAACGGAGAAAAAGCCATTCATGGTGGCGTCGTTATTGCCTATGATTCACGTCACTATTCTCCAGAATTTGCGATGGAAGCAGCTAAAACCATCTCGAAGCATGGTATAAAAACATATGTATTTGAATCATTAAGGCCAACACCTGTGCTATCCTTTGCCGTTCGTTATCTAAAGGCTTTTTCAGGTTTAGTGATTACAGCAAGTCATAATCCACCTCAATATAATGGATATAAGGTATATAACGAATTTGGGGGACAACTTCCACTTGAAGAAGCGAGTCAATTGATTCAATATGTTGATGAGGTGACGGACGAGCTAGAAGTGGCCGTTGGTCATGAAGATGAATTGAAAGCTGACGGTTTATTAAACATTGTAGGTCAAGAGATTGATGAAGCGTATCAAAAGGAACTTCAAACTTTGTCAATCCAACCAGAAGTGATTAAACAAGTTGGCGATGATTTAAAAATCGTTTTTACTCCGCTTCATGGGACTTCTCGTATTCCTGTTACGGAAGGACTCAAAAATTGGGGATTTTCAAACGTGACGGTTGTCAAGGAGCAAGCTGAGCCCGACCCAGAGTTTTCGACCGTGAAGTCCCCGAATCCAGAGGAACATGCCGCTTTTGCACTTGCCATTGAATACGGCAAGAAGATTGATGCAGATGTTTTGCTCGGTACAGATCCTGATTGTGATCGTGTTGGGGTGGCGGTTAAAAACAATGAAGGTGAATATACAGTTTTAACAGGTAACCAAACGGGGGCCATTTTACTTCATTATATTTTGACTCAAAAGAAAGCAAAGAACTTGTTGCCTGAAAATTCCATTGTTATCAAAACAATCGTAACGTCAGAAATTGGCCGTGCCATCGCTTCTGCTTTTGATGTTCCAACGTTAGATACGTTAACTGGCTTTAAATTTATTGGTGAAAAAATTCATGAATTTGAAGTTAATCATCGCTACCAATTCTTATTTGGTTATGAAGAAAGTTATGGATATCTCGTCGGAGACTTTGTTCGTGATAAAGATGCCGTGCAAGCTTGCTTGCTAGCTGCTGAAGCCGCTGCATATTACAAACAACAAGGCAAGTCATTATATGATGCCTTGAATGATATTTTTGAAACTTACGGATTTTATCAAGAAGGACTCGAATCGCTCACCCTAAAAGGAAAACAAGGGGTCGAACAAATCAATGGTATTTTAACCGAATTCAGGGAACAACTACCAGTGGAAATGGCAGGTGTACCCATTACTGTTATCGAAGACTACCAATCTTCAGAACGTAAGGACGTTTTGAATCAAGCGACAACAAAAATTGAATTACCAGTTTCTAATGTTTTAAAATATCAGCTAGAAGATGGTTCTTGGTTCTGCTTAAGACCATCAGGTACAGAACCAAAAATTAAATTTTATTTTGGTGTAAAAGCTGATACAAAACAAGAATCTGATGCTAAATTCAAAGACTTAAAAACAGCTGTAATGGAAAGAGTTCAAAAAATCGTGAACAAATGATAAAATAATTGGATAGGATATAAGAGTAAAAGCATTCGTTTAGATGATCATGATCCTAATTGGGTAAGTCAAGCGAATGCTTTTCTCGTGTCTTTAATTATTAATGTATAATGGTCAAAGGCAAAGAAAACCCCACTGATGGAAGTTTCACTTTATCATTCATGTAAAACTTTAAAAGGGTTGTGAGAAAATGCTTCCAATTTAAGCGACAATCCATGTGAGGTTTATCAACTGGAAACGTTGTTTGTTAAACATGCATGGACTTATAAATAGGCAGATCACATGCGTGTGGGAAGTTATATATAGAAAAGGATAGGTATTAAAATGAATCAGAAACAATTACAGCAGGAAATTCAAAGGCGAAAAACGTTCGCAATTATTTCACACCCGGATGCGGGTAAAACAACACTTACAGAGAAACTGTTGCTACTTGGTGGTGCAATAAGAACGGCAGGATCTGTAAAATCACGTAAATCCGAGAAGTTTGCAACATCAGACTGGATGGAGCTGGAGAAACAAAGGGGAATTTCTGTAACATCAAGTGTCATGCAATTCACGTATCAAGATTATAAAATTAATATTCTTGATACACCTGGACACCAAGATTTTAGTGAAGATACGTATCGGACATTGATGGCTGTGGATAGCGTTGTCATGATTATTGATGTGGCTAAAGGGGTAGAGCCACAAACCATTAAACTATTTAAAGTATGTAAGGATCGCGGGATTCCGATCTTTACGTTCATTAATAAACTTGATCGGCAAGGAAAAGAACCTCTTGAACTCTTTGAAGAATTAGAAGAAGTATTAGGTATTGAATCTTATCCGATCAACTACCCTATCGGAATGGGACAATCTTTTCGTGGCGTTTATGATCGAATGGATCATAAAATTGAATGGTACAATGAAAAACGTGAACGCCAAACTCAAGTTTTAACAGAAGATGACGATTTAACAGAAATATTAAAAGGTGTTGCGGATGAAGGGACGATTCGCCAATTAGAGGAAGATCTTATGCTTCTTGATGAAGCAGGAAATCCCTTCGACTTTGAAGCGGTGAAACAAGGGAAACAAACCCCTGTCTTCTTCGGTAGTGCTGTTTCAAGTTTCGGTGTTCCAACATTTTTAGAGCATTATTTAAAAATGGCTCCGTGCCCGCAAGAAAGAGAATCTAGCATAGGAAAAGTGAAGCCCGATTCAAATCAATTCTCTGGCTTTGTTTTTAAAATTCAAGCCAATATGAATCCTGCTCACCGGGATCGTATTGCTTTCTTACGAATTTGTTCAGGGAAATTTGAGAGAGGCATGACCGTTTGGCTTGATCGAACGAAGAAATCTGTTAAACTTGCGCAGCCGCAACAATTTTTTGCGGATAGTCGTGAAATTATTGACGATGCTTATCCAGGAGATATTGTAGGGTTATACGACCCAGGTTTCTATCAAATTGGGGACTCTGTTTGTGAATCGAAAGATACTTTTAATTTCGGCGAATTACCACAATTTCCGCCTGAACATTTCGCAAAAGTACGGGCCAAAAATGCGATGAAGCAAAAGCACTTTTTAAAGGGTGTCAATCAGCTTGCTCAAGAAGGTGCGATTCAAATCTATCGTACACCTTTTGAAGAGACGATTTTAGGAGTTGTGGGACAACTACAATTTGATGTGTTTGTCTATCGGATGAAGGCAGAATATGGCGTTGATCTTGATATGCAACGGATGTCGCATCAAATTGCCAAATGGATTACCAAACCAGAAGATGCAGATGAACTGAGAAAGTCATCCAATAACTTAGTCGTGCTAGATCATCAAGAACGACCTGTGATTATTTTTGAAAATGATTTCTCGCTGCGTTGGTTCGAACAAAAGCACCCTGATATTGAATTAGTTGATTCCAGTTTTTCCTTGCGTTAAGGCTCCATTAATTATAAAATGTAGAAACAGAACTTCGGAAATTAAAGACTCAAGTCAACCTGTCATCCTACTATCGGTGACAGGTTGACTTTTTTCGCCGGTAAGACTCTTTCAATAGGGAACGGTGACCGGCTTATTTATCCCGCCTTAACGGGCTAGAAAAGACCCCAACCGGATTTGAACAGGTCAGATTTCATTCAAAAGACCCGCAAAAACGTCATGATCGGATTATAAAGTTGATGGATAAGCTAGTAACACTAATTAAAGAAGTTGAGCAAGATACAACAGCTATAAAAACTTATATGGCTCAGTTTGAACCTCTCACGACTAAAGTCATGAGATTCTTTGACCCGAACCCAATGTGATCATTAGACCAGTTGGATTCGTGTTGAGACCGCCAAAAGC
>NZ_VDCY01000015.1 GCF_006517395.1 Terrilactibacillus laevilacticus | reverse complement strand
TTCTATGGATGAGTTGTGGTGACTTTATTCTACCAGGAAAAGGTCTTCCTTTTTCATTGTTTTATTCATTTACACAAAATATTTTACACTCTCTTTAGGTCCTAATGGTTTTAAAATTTATTTCTATAAATCTAGCATACTATAAATATAGCAATTTAAACGAGTCTTGAGCAAATTTGTTACATAGAGTGTATGTTAAAGGGGATACAAGATATGATAGAGAGTAATTTGTTATATGAAAAAAAGGTATTGGAATAACAAGTTATTTAAGTGAAACAAGCCGTAAATTTGGTAAGCATTCGGGATAATTTGCGGATATACAATAACAGAAGTATTTCAGATGCTGAATGAGAAGATAAATAAAGAGGTTGAGGAAGTTTAAGGTATTTCTTTTATGGATATACCTTTTATACCAATAATGGAATGAATCACTGTAATCGAATAGAAAACTTTAAATAAGCGATAAGATTGAGGTGTATTGAATGGATGGAACAAAACGTGCAGATATTCAAATTGGAGCAACGGTGATGGTAGTACAAAAACAGGATCAAAGATCAGGAAAATTAACAGAAGGTAAGGTTAAAAAAATCCTGACTAATTCAGCCGTTCATCATCGTGGTATTAAAGTGATGTTAGAGAACGGGGTCGTTGGACGTGTGCATCAAATTGATGAGAACAAAAAGGGTTAGGATTTAAAAGATATAAAAATCAATATTTTCTGGTATAGAACTACAGATAATTTTAAATAATGTCGAAGTGCCAGGCACTTCGACAAATACAATCCATCAATCAAAATTCAATTTATAATCTTCCGACTTAATCATTTTTAACTTTCGGGAAAAAACATAGATTAAAATTAAGTTTAAGAGAACCGGAATAATAAAGAAGATGCTGATCATAATAGAGATATTTTTCGTTGTCCATCCATCATGGGTTAGATTTATATAATTTAATGGGCCAACGAGACCTGATAATCCGAAGCCTGCGCTATAAGGTGTTCCTTGAACATTTAATAACCCGGCTAATCCCCCAAGAACAGCTGCCGTGATAAACATTGGAATCGCAATTTTCGGTTTCATAAAAAAGTTTCTCATTTGAATTTTAGGAGAGCCTAATAGATGCGCCAAGGCTGTGCCAAGTGAATTGGCTTTATAACTCGCTATGGCTAGACCAACACCTGCTGCCACAATTCCAAGATTTGCTGCTCCTGAACCAACACCTGAAAGTGAGATAACTGTTGCTACGCCCACGGTTGAGAGTGGTGATAGAATTAGAAGGCAGAAAACAATCGAAATTATCATTCCCATGACAACCGGTTGCAAGGTTGTGAT
Organism: Terrilactibacillus laevilacticus; assembly: GCF_006517395.1. Classification (GTDB taxonomy): domain Bacteria; phylum Bacillota; class Bacilli; order Bacillales; family Sporolactobacillaceae; genus Terrilactibacillus; species Terrilactibacillus laevilacticus. The sequence goes on along the minus strand of NZ_VDCY01000015.1, from coordinate 58,662 downwards.
ATGTGCTATACCGATACCAATGAGTCCAGTTGAAGTTTTGACATAGGGAAGAGTGATAAACCCAATCATGCCTGGAACTAAAATACTTAAAGCTGGCAGTAAAAGAATCGAATAAGCTTTTAATCGATCGCCACACAATTTAACAAATAAGACAGTTAGCGCAGCTGTAAAACCTATGTTTATCACAATACCGATTCCATTCAAAGCAAAGAGTCCTTCAGCTGTTTTTTGAATAGACCCTCCGCCAACCATAGACGCTATTCCTACGCATGCCGTCTGGATGGAAGTTAACTTAAATGTCATTCCTACCATGACACCAATCAAAACCGGAAGTAAACTCATAATAATGACCGTGATATCTAATAAATGTTGTAAAGCAGGAAAATGTGGAATCAAAAGTTTCAATATTTCCCCTAATAAAGCGTTTGGTATTAATGCCACGACAATTCCAATACTCATACCATTTAATAACTTGCTGAAAAAATCTTTCATTCTACTATTCTCCCTATCTCTAACACGTTAAGATTGGAACTAATTATATGGAATAATCAAAAAGGAGTCAATAAAATATTTTTACGCTTTAACGCGTATAAGCATAAAAGTGTTAAAGAGATAAGATGAAGGGATTACAATTTGCAGGAATTAAAAAAAATTTCATTAAATGTGGTAATAATATGAGGAAAAAATATTTAATATGAAGAAAATAAGCTGTGGTTATTAGATATCGAATACATACTTTTACCCGAATATGCTTGTCATTGTAATATAAAAAAACATTTCTAAACAAAAGCAGTCCAAAAAAATAGTAAAAATGAAATATATTACTCCGATTACTTTTCTTACTTTATATGTAAATGAGTTAGGCACATTGACAATAGGTCTTCTCCTATTTTTAGGTACAAATCAAACTAAGATTTGTACCTTATTTTTTATTCTGATTTGCTGTAAAATGAATAAATTAAAAATAAAAGGTCTTCATGAAATCTTTATGTAATATTTGTAATGATATGTTAAACTAAATACAGATTAAAAGGAAAGGGATATCAGGTAGGAAGAAGAATTACTATCAGTTCCAAACGATTATAACTCCTTAGTTAAACTTTAAGAAAGTTGACGACATTATGTTTGCGTAAAACTTACAAACAAGACTTTATAAATTGAAAGTGAATTCCAACAAATGAAATATCGATATATTAATCCATTTTTTACATATATACTTTAGGGAACTTCGTTTATTTGGGTAAGAGGTTATGTGGAGATCGGTTTTTGTCAGGAAAGTGGTGGAAAACCTTATCCATATTAAGCCCTTTTTTATACATAATTTAGAAGGTATAACTTTATTGGATTTTAATACTATAAATCTAATAAACAAGTAAACTGGTTTGTGGAGGTCAAAATTATGAGTAAAAAAAATATCATCATTCTAAGTAGTGTGGTTGTGATTGTTGCACTCATATTTACGGGTGTCTATTATTATAAGGCAACCCATTTCAATCGACATATCACGATTAACAACACAAATGTCGGTGGATTAACGGCCGATCAAGCCTTAAATAAATTAAAAACAACGGTATCTAAAAATGTCGTCTATATTGGAGATAAGCAAATTTACGATGGAAAAGATACGAAAATGGGTTTTACAACTCAAGATCTGTCCGAAGTAAAGAACATATTAAAGGAACAACGGACGTTTTTACCTACTTCAAAAGCAAAAAATTATGAGTTGAGTCCAAGTAAAACGGATCAAAAACAGAGCCAAACAATAAAAAAGAAAGTAGAAGAAAAGCTCAAATCCATGAATAAGGACTTAAAAGCTCCCAAAGATGCTGAAGCCCATTTGGAAGAAGGTAAAATCGTCGTCTCCAAAAGCGTGAACGGGGACCAGTATGACGTCGATCGTTTATTAAAGGATTATCAGAAACAGGCCTACAATAGTGAAATTCATTTGAATCCGATATATAAACAACCGGTTAAAGCGAATAGTCAAACAATAAAACAAGAAAAGAAAATGCTAAAAGAGCTCGTAAATCGGACAGTTGATTATAAATTACAGAACCAACCGTATTCTTTTAAGGGCAGCGAAATAATTAAAAATGCTTCTATTTCAAAAGATATGAAGTATAAGATTGATACGAATGGTATTAAGAAAAAGCTCGATGATCTTAATCGCTCTAAATCGACTTTAAATAAAAACTATACCTTTAAGACCCATTCAGGTAAAGTCATATCGGTAAAAGGGGGATCTTACGGTTGGGCCATCGATCTTGATGCTGAAACAAAACGAATAGAAGAAGCTTTTGAAAAAGGAAATAAATCAATTCTTGCCTATAACATTTACGGAGTTGGCTGGAGCACCAATGGCGTCGGTTATCACACCACATCGAACAATGGGATAGGAGATACCTATGCGGAAGTATCCATCAAAGATCAACGTATTTGGATCTATAAAAATGGGAAATTGCAAGTCACCACCCATGTGGTAACGGGTACACATGTCTACAATGAAGATACGCCAAAGGGTGTTTGGTACATCGAATATAAAGCATCGCCATCCACTCTAACAGGAAGTGAAGTTGGTAATCCAAATTACTCAGTCAAAGTGAACTATTGGGCCCCTTTCACAACAAGTGGCTGTGGTTTCCACGATGCGAAATGGCGAAAAAATTGGTCCAATACAGCCTACATTAAAAATGGATCTGGTGGATGTGTAAACACACCGCCAAATGTTATGAAAAAAGTATACGACAATCTTGAGCAAAACGAGCCGGTGGTTATTTATTAATTCGACGGTGACAGGCACCGAAAAAAGACAAAATACATGAATTTGTTTAATTGACGAGGACAGTATATTCTATACTCTACAATAAGGGCTGCCAGCAAACGGGCAGCCCTTATTTATTATTATCTTACTCATCATTACTATCCCTAAGAAAACATAAAGGTTACACTTCTTTTTTTCATTGAAAATTTCTTGTTCAACCTTTTTAAAAAAATTACAATCCCAATTAAGACATGGAACATATTGTCTCTTAATTGGGATTTTTAGTTTTATCGTTTCTAAAAAAGAATTGACAACCATAATGAACAAGAGTAGATTCGTATTATACTATATTCAAATAATCAGATATATTAATATTGTAAAATGAGGAAGGTATGTTATGCATCAGAAGTTCGGTCTACGTATTGGAAAATATTCTTTTCAAGATTTTCAAAAAGATCTGATTGCAGGTCTTATAGTCGGTGTTATTGCCATTCCTTTGGGGATGGCTTTTGCGATTGCATCTGGTGTTAAGCCAGAACTCGGAATTTATACAACCATTATTGCTGGAATTTGTATTTCATTATTTGGTGGATCTAAATATCAGATTGGCGGTCCAACAGGTGCCTTTATCCCAATATTATTTGGTATTGTAATGACGTATGGATTAGAAAATTTATTAATTGCCGGCTTTTTAGCTGGTGTAATCCTTTGTTTAATGGGCATTTTTAAATTAGGTGCATTAATTAAATTCATTCCTCGACCGGTGACGATTGGTTTTACGACGGGTATAGCTGTTATTATATTTACAGGACAAATCCCTAATTTTCTCGGACTGTCTGGTGTGGAAAAACATGAGTTATTTCTTGATAATATGAGAGAAGTTATAAATCATATACATAGTCTAAATATTTATAGTGTATGTACGGCTATCATTTGCCTATTAACAATATTAATCACACCGAAAGTATTACCCAAAGTACCAGGTCAACTGATAGGTCTTGTTTTTTCAACTTTGATTGCGACTTTTCTCTATCCGAATCATGTTGCAACGATTGGTTCGACTTATGGACAAATCTCAGGTGTATTACCTCATTTTGACATTCTGAATATCACATTAGATCGAGTGACACATCTGATTAAACCTGCTTTTGTGATTGCTATTTTGGGTGCGATTGAGTCTCTATTATCAGCGGTGGTGGCTGATGGAATGACTAAAGATAAACATAATAGTAATAAGGAATTGATCGGACAAGGCATTGCAAATATGGTGACACCGTTATTTGGGGGAATTCCGGCTACTGGAGCCATTGCAAGAACGGCTACAAATATTAAAAATGGTGCTGTATCACCTATTTCAGGCATCATTCATGGTCTTGTTGTTCTCATCGTTTTACTTCTCTTTGCCCCTTATGCCTCAAAAATTCCATTAGCGAGTATGGCACCGATCTTGATGGTTGTCGCTTGGAATATGAGTGCAAGTCGGGTATTTTACAGTGTCCTTTCAACCAAAACAGGTGATTCTCTCGTTTTAGTGGTCACCTTTCTATTAACAGTCTTTCTGAATCTTACCGTGGCAGTAGAATTTGGATTGATTTTGGCGGTTCTTATTTTTACAAAGCGAATGAGTGATATAATGGTAACAGTCAAGATATTGCCTAATCACGACAATGATAAAATGGAATCTCGCATCGTGACAGAAACGCATGATTGCCCACAACTGAGCATTTATAATATTGAAGGTCCATTGTTCTTTGGAGCTGCACAGGCGTTTGAGAAAAGCATTATGAATACGATAAATTACAAGCCAAAGATTTTATTGCTCAGAATGAGTAAAGTCCCTTTCATGGATACAACAGGGGAATCTTACTTTTCGAGTATTGTAAAAGATTTTTCAAAGAGCGGGATTGTACTCGTGTCTGGATTAAATCAACAACCTGCTACTATACTTAAAAAAACAGGTCTATACGAACTAATTGGTGAGCATCACATTTTTGAACATACAAATGATGCGATCAATTATGCATTATCACATGTGGATCAATCGAAATGTTTGGGTTGCAAACATTTTGCTTTTAGAGAATGTCATTCTTATGCAAAATCTAATGAAATGGAAAACAGATCCCCTTACTTATTTAATGAAAGGAGAAAAGCTGAAATTGAATCTTGAGATGCACCAATTTAAAGCAGAATTTTTTAAAGCTTTAGCTCACCCCTTAAGGATAAAAAATTTGGAGATCTTGGCTGAAGGAGATAAAAGTGTCAATGAAATTCAAAGTTTAGTAGGGAGTGAAGGATCTACGGTGTCACAACAACTGACAGTGCTCCGTGGAAAGAATATCGTTTCAGGTACAAAGGATGGAAATCGTGTGATCTACTCTCTACAAGATCCAATGATTATTGAACTTTTAGCCATTTCTCGTCAAATATTTAATAATCATTTAGTCGATACCATCATGTTACTAGATAAAATGAAAGAGACGGAATGAGGTGACAGGTACCGAAAAAAGACAAAATGCAGAAAGTGTCCATTTGTGGAGGATATCAAAATCTCTTTTAAATTTAAAGCATGCTGGAACAGTAAAATTAAATACATTAACGGGTACAAGTCTAAATAAGATTTGTACTCGTTTTTTTATGTGCCTAGCACAGCCTTAGAAAAATTATTTCTCACAAAAAACCTTGTTGTGGATTTCTTCAACTTACTCCAAAAAGTTCATATTAAATGTATAGACAACTATATAAAATTATGTAATAGTTAATATATTGATATTTCGCAATAGAAAGATAATAATTAATTTTTGTATTTATAGGGAGGGGTTAATTGTGCTAGGTTTTCTTCAGAGGATTGGTAAAGCACTTATGCTTCCAATTGCAACATTACCTGCAGCAGCTTTATTGTTGCGATTGGGACAACCAGACTTGTTAAATATTCCATTTATTGCGAGTGCAGGGAATGCTATTTTCGCCAACTTGCCTATCATTTTTGCCATTGGTATTGCTATTGGCTTCGCAAAGGATAATAATGGGGCTGCAGGATTAGCAGGAGCAATTGGTTATTTTGTGTTAAGTGCAGGTGTACAAGCTTTAAATAAAGAAGTGAATTTAGATGCATTAGGGGGTATTGTCACAGGGGTAATTGCCGGTTTATTATATAATCGTTTTCATACCATTAATTACCTGATTGGTTAGCCTTCTTTGGAGGCAGACGTTTTGTGCCTATTATTACTTCAGCAACGATGATTGTACTTGCTTTTATTTTTGGTTTTGTTTGGCCAAGTGTACAACATGCTTTTGCTTTACTCGGTACATGGATGTATGATTTAGGTGCTTTTGGTGCTGCTTTGTATGGTATGCTTAACCGACTATTACTTCCTCTGGGTTTGCATCACGTCATTAATACACTTATTTGGTTTCAATTTGGGGATTACCATGGTGCACATGGTGAAATTACACGATTCTTTAAACATGATCCATCGGCAGGACTGTTCTTATCAGGTTATTTCCCTATCATGATGTTCGGTTTACCGGCGGCATGCTTAGCTATGATTGTAGCGGCTAAACCGCATAAAAGAAAAGCGATCACAGGGATGCTCATAGGTATTGCATTTACCTCTTTCCTTACGGGTGTAACTGAACCTATTGAATATTCATTTATGTTTTTATCACCATTATTATATGGCATACATGCCTTGCTTACGGCGAGCTCAATGGCTGTATCTTATCTATTAGGAATACATGATGGATTCGGTTTTTCTGCTGGAGCTATTGACTATATTCTAAACTTCAGAATCGCTCAAAAACCAATTTTATTAATTGTCCAAGGATTAATTTATGGTGGAATCTATTTTGTCATATTCTATTCGTTGATTAAACGTTTGAATTTAAAAACGCCGGGTCGAGAAGACGATGATGATACGATTGAGAACAATCAAAGAGTATTAGAAACATTAGATTCGGATGATAAATATGCAGTTATTGCAGCACAATTTATACAGGATTTAGGTGGAGTAAGTAATATTACCAGTATCGATAATTGTACAACACGATTAAGATTGACCGTCCAAGATTCTCAACTCGCCGATGATCATATGTTAAAAAAACATGGTGCACATGGTGTTGTTAAACTAAATAAGAAAAATATCCAGGTTATTGTAGGAACTAATGTTGAATTTGTCGCGGATTCTATGAAAAAACAATTAAAGTCACCTTTTGATCTTTCTCAAGTATCAGCAAATCTAGATATTCAGAATAAACCTTCTTTCTTGCCTCCGAAAACTAATTTGGTTAATGTAACCTTTTCTTCTCCTCTTAAAGGAAATTTATTGAACCTAGAAGAGGTACCCGACCAAGTATTTTCACAAAAGATGATGGGAGAAGGATTTGCAATAGACCCTAAGAATGGCATTGTTATTTCACCAATCAATGGCAAAGTGACAAGTGTTTTTCCTACGAAACATGCGATTGGTTTACTAAGTGATGACGGACTTGAAATTCTCATCCACATAGGAATAGATACGGTTAATCTGAAGGGTGAAGGGTTCACAGTATATGTAAAAGAAGGTGAATACATCACCTTAGGGGATATTCTAATAACCTTTGATTTAGAAGGTATTAAAGACAAGGTACCTTCTGTCATCACTCCGATAATTTTTACAAATCTATCGGAAAATAAACATATTACGATAGAACAAAAAGAAGAGGTTGACTTAAAAGAGATCATACAAATCGTGTGATAGATTAATTAAAGTGTCAGGCACCGAAAAAAGACAATATGTGCATATTTGTTCAAATGACAAGGACAGTGGTAAATGAAAAATCTCTTAGAATTTGAAAGCAAGGAACAGTAATTCAATAAAATACATTAGCGTATACAATTCTAAATATAATGTTGCCAATGGTTCGGCACATAAATAGCATCTCAAATGATATAATTTAAAGGCTGGCAGGATAACCCGCCAGCCTTATTAGTTATTAATTAAGAATATCAACATCACTTTTCTTAACAAATGCAATCCGGTGATTATACGTAATTTGATAGTATTCGTCATTTCCATTTACGACATGATAAGTAGATGGTTGATTGAATAGCTTAGCATAGTAATAGTCGGATTTTACTGGGCCAGTACCTATATATTTCTGCCCAGCAGGCATTGTATAAATGATGTTATTGGATACAACTGGATCTCCTATAGTTTGAAAAGCTGTAGCTTCTGGATAGGCAGAGCCATAGACAGGAATTGAACTCATTTCTTTTTTTGGTGTGATGACAAGTCCTTTACCTTTTGTTGTATTCTTACCATTAGGGTTATAGAACCAGGCTTTTTGTCCGCCATAATCTATAGCTGTCCAATCTCCGTCTTGATCAACTTGATAAAAGGTTTGTCCACTCACTGCTTTGTCGCCCCAGTCTTGTATCTCCATTGTCCCAAAACTTGTTGGGTGAAGAATCGGATCATTTAAAAGTGGAGCCTGAAAGCTAGGCTGCGTATAGAGATAAACAAAGTTAGAAGGATGTGGATCTAAAGGTTGATTTTTGTAGGTGAGTGTCGGACGATTGTTGTTAAAATTAGGGTTTATGGTCAAAATTTGTTTATTTTTATGGTTATCAACGGTATTATCCACCGTATTTCCATTTGAATTAAAAGGTGCACCTAAAAGTTCAAAATAGTGTTCCCAATCCCAATAGGCCGCAGGATCCCAATGCATAGCTCGTTGGTGTTTGATATCCAAACCTGGAACATTATCATGACCAAGAATATGCTGTCTATCTAAAGGAATATTGTATTCTTTAGCTAGGTATTTTACAAGTTTAGCAGATTGTTGATACATCGGCTCACTGTACCAGGAAGCTCCTTCAACAGCGTATCCCTCATGCTCAATACCAATCGAATGACTATTGATATACCAATTTCCAGCCTGCCAAGCCACGTCTTTTGGTCTCACCATTTCTGTAATTTGTCCATCTGAAGAACGAATGACATAATGGGCACTGACATAAGAAGGTTGTAGAAATGTATTAATTCCAGCTTCATAAGAACCCTCTATATCATGAATAACAATATAACGAATGTCGAGGCTATCATATGGACGGTTAGCTAAATCATAATTCCCGTAGTCTCCTGGATCAGAAGACAATTGTTTATATAGTGCTGGTATGAATTGACTATTCAAACCTTTTGGCGCATCTACATTTGTCTCTTGAGGTTTCTCAAGATGAAGGGAATTAGCTGTTTTCTTATTAGGCTCAACGTTTACCGAAGTTATTTTTAAATGTTGACCATCTGAATTGCTATTTTCCACTCCTTTTTGAATTGTTGCATAGACTTGATCTGCAAAACCAGTTGCTGTCAATGCATTATCAGATTCACTATACATGACGATTGCTCCATACCAATCTGCGAGTTTATCAGATAATTTGCCAAAAGTTTGTTTCTCATAGTCTGCCAGGAGAGCCGCTCCAGCTCGAATATTCTGTTCCGGATCACTTTTTAATTCATTAGCATCTACACCCAATAATTTTGCTGCTTTATCCAAAGTATGTAGATGTTGATCTGTTGTTTTTATTGTATGTTGACTGCCATCACCTTTTGCCTCTTTAGCTGGTATTTGGTTTACTTGCGTCAAATGCATCACACCATATCCACCAGATGTACTTGGTCGACCATCATGTTGTTCCCATCTCGTTTCATTGTAGGCGACGGACATGAGTATATTTACAGGAACATGAAATTCTTTGGAAGCATGTTCAAACGCCCCTTGTAAATTGTACTCTCTTCCTTCATCCATAGCAGAGACCTTTTTTACTGAGATGTTCATAAGCAATATCAAAGACAAAACCATACCGATTGATGCAAACATTAAATAAATTCTTTTTCCTCTCACAAAACCCCTCCAATTCAACTTGTCGTAATTAATTCATAGAAATTGTTGCTATATTAACAATTATTAGAATTATATTAAAGTTACTCCTAAATTGAAGGGTTGTCCATCCGTCATTTGTAGGTGTCTGACACCGTAAAATGACAAAATATAATTATTTGTCCAATTGACAAGGACAATGTATCTTAATGACCAAATAATGAATTTAAAAAAGTCTCTGTAGGAAATTAGACTTAGGAGAATCGGAGAATATCTAAAAGAGGAATTTTTTAAAAGTCATCAATTCTCCGATACTAATCTAATAAAGGGACAATTACGATTAAACGTTAATAAAGGTAAAAGAGTAAAATCAATAATGACGATCAAGGCAGCCTAGTTTATTAAAATAGTTAGTCTATGTGAGTTTTTAAGTCTGTGATTTACGCCATTATGGATCGTTAAATAACTGAGATTCCGATCGATATTCACTTGGGGTCTTGCCGGTAATCTTCTTAAAACAGGCACTAAAGTAGTATTGATTTGAATAACCTACTTTTTCACTAATTTCTAATATTTTTAAATTTGTTGTTGAAAGATATTCCTGTGACTTTGCGATGCGTATGGACGTGATATATTTTGTGATACTTTGTTTTTTTACTTTTTTGAAGATACTCCCTAAATAGGATGGACTGATGTTAACAACTGATGAGATGGTGTTTAACCCTATGTCATCATACATGTAGTTTTTTTCAATATAATGTACGGCTTGCTCAACAACTTGAATTTGATGGGTATCCATTGATTCTTGTAACTTTTGGCAAGCCATTGAACATAAATTATATAGACTTTCACAAATACGGGTCGTAGATTCAAATTTATCAAAATTAATATAGATTTTTGCGGCTTTATTTTGAAAGGACGGGTCGTCAATTCCAATATCATACAAAAAACGAATTAAACGTGCGAGTAACGTATAAATATAGGCGAAAATCCCATTTTTCTCTAATCCAAGCTTTGACCATTTTTCAGGTAGTGAGACTATAAACTGCTTAAGTTCGAGAAGGTTTTTTTGAGAGACGAGTTTTATTAAAAGTTCTTCATCGTTTGATGTAAAGAAAACAGGTGAAGGGTTTCTTTGTATATCTTTGAAATTAAGTATTTGCTCTTCTTCGAAAACAAACTTATAATCTATGGCATGTTTAGCATTTTGATAAGAGATGGAAGTATCCCAAACAGAATGTATGACGTCTCCAATACCTATCGTTAAGGACAAAGCTGAATGGAGATATCTTTTATTTATATCGAAGAATAGGTTGTTTACACTCTTAATAAAATCAGGTTTACTTGTTTTGTTGCCAATATGAATAATCAAATGATGTCCTTGGTTATTACAAAAATAATGAAATGGCTTAGAAAAGAGTTCATTTATATCTTGAATCAACTTCATCAAAAGAACGTGGTAACGTTCAATGCCAAATGTTCTCATGACTTCTAGAAAATTATTAATTTGTATGACTCCGCATACATATTTTTTAGAAGTTATGTCAATGTTTAAGTACTTGGCTTGATCTTTAAGGAAGAACTGGGCGTAATCAGGACTCGAATGGATGAGGTCATTAAAAAAATTCTGAATAAGTGCTGGTCGGTTTTTGTTAAGTTGTTCTAATATGTCATTTTCGTTTTGTATTTTGATCAAAATCTCTCTAATGACTCTGGATAAATAATCATAATCAATGGGCTTTTCCACATAATCACATATATCCATCCGAATAGCTTCTTTTGCATATTTAAAATCTTCATAAGCACTGATAAAGATAATTTTAATATATGGATGAGTTTTTAAGACGATTTTAGCCATATCAATACCATTCAAAATAGGCATACTGATGTCGGAAATGATCAAATCTGGATCTAGCTCATCTATTGATTGAATGGCTTCTTGTCCATTTGAGAATGTTGCACACACCTCTGAATTTAAAGCCTTCCAATCGATGCTTTTACAAATGCCTTCAATACTTAGTGCATTATCATCGACGATAATAATTTTTTTCATAGGATCCACCTCCTAACGTATGAACTCATCTGGTAAATTTTGTTGAATGGATATGGTAATCGTTGTCCCTTCATTATCGACACTATCGATCGAAAGAGGGGGATAGTTATGGGAATATAATGATAGCCGCTTATTGACGTTACTTATACCAAAAAAACGTTGCGTATTGATTATCCCACTCTCTAACGTCTTTCGCATGTCTATAAGTTTATTGGCTGGAACCCCTTTTCCGTTATCTTTAATTTCAATAATGATATCTTCATCTTGGAAGTATAAAGAAATTCTGATATTTAGTTCGATAGAATCAACAAATCCATGATGAAGACAATTTTCAAGTAAGGGTTGCAAGGTTAGTTTTGGAATTAAAAAATGTTCAATATCTTTTTCCTTATTAATCGTCCATTGAAATGACTTTAATTTATTAAGCTTTTCCATTTCGAGGTAAAGATTTGCGATATTTAGTTCATCCCTTATAGAAATTAAATCATTTCCTTTCTTTAAAGTTATTCTGTAAAACTTTGCAAGTTTAGTAAGCATAGAACTAGCATCATCAATTCTTCCAAGGGATTGGCAAGTCTTAATTGTTTCAAGCATATTATACAAAAAATGAGGATTAATTCTTGATTGTTCAAGTTGATAAGCCATTTTTTCTTCTCTTATTTTTGATTCAAGAAGTCTATCAAAATTTTCGTTAAGTTTTCCAATCATCGTATTAAATGTAATGATAAGTTGATCGAATTCATCTTTTATTTTGTATTTATTCATTATTGTTGATATCTCAGTATTATGATGTTTTTTCTCGTATTTAAAGGAATAGGAGGACATGAAAGTCGATATGGACCTAACTTTCTTACTTAAACTATTGGATAAAAGTATGCTACTTATAATAGCCATAATAATGACTAAACCCACTGTGATTAGGATCAAATAAACCAGTAGAATGGTATTGTTTATGATATATTTTTCTGGTATTTCAGTTACGATATACCATTTCGTGGTAGGATTATATCGTACTATAAATTGTTTGTTTTGTAGGATAAAAAATTTTTCGTTATTTTTTATTTTTGCTAATAGGGATGTTGGGATAGACTTTCCTAACTTTAATTGTTCTGTATTTGAAATTATATGTCCCTTTTGATTAACAATATAACTTTTTATATTTTTATAAGGTTTACTTTTTAACAATAAACGAGAGATCTCTCTTTCGTTTATATCTATAAAATAAGCGTATTCTAAAGAATTTTCATTCTGTTTTTTAAATAAACGATAGGCAGAAATAAAATTTTTATTTTGGGATGTTGGATTCGATACAAAGGGTTCCTTCATATTTTTAAATAATTTCCAGTGTAATTGATTTATATTTTTTAAAAATGTGTATTGTGAAATATGTCGTTGAGATGGGAGGTTATTTAATTTAAAAAAAGTGATACCTTCATTACTAAACAGTAAATTTGGCTTTATATAAATCGTAATATTTGATATGTGGAAATCGTTTTTTAAGTTCGATATATGATTTCTAATCTCACTATATTGATTAATTTGGTCTGAAACATCCGAATGGCCTTGAAAAATTAAAGTATACATATAATACTGTAGTATATTAGAAGCAATATCCAACTGATTAAAGCGAAAAGTAAGTGTCTGATTCAATTGAGAACTTGAGTGAGAAACCGATTCTAATATTTTATCATTAGCGATATGATAGGATATCATATAGGACAAGCAACCGATAAATAAAACAGGAATAATAGCTATCGCAACGAAACTAAGCAGGAGTTTTTTACGAAAGCTATGACAATGATGATTAAGAAGAGAGACGAATATTGAAAAAAGTTTCAAAAATTTGTACACCTCCAAAAGAAAGCGATTACATTGTATTATTACTATACAGCTAGTGCCATTTTTAATCAACAAATATAAAAGAAGACGATTCATAGAAATTTATAAATTTATCGTTAAATATTATATTTTATTTCAACTTTTAATTACTTATAATTTGAAACACGAGATATGAAAGCGCTTTAATTTTAAAGGAGGGAATATAAATGAAGATGATCATTAAGTTATGTGGCCTTGTTTTGAGTTTTACATTGATCATCAGTATTATTTCTGGTTGTGTAGGTGTCAACGGAAATTCGTCTACTGGCGAGCAATCGGATAGTAAATCGTTGACACTCATGACAAATGATTCTACAAAACCTGGTTGGAAGGCTTATCAAAAGAAAATAGAAAAGGCAACGGGCATTAAAATCAATGTTGTTCCTACACCGACTAATCCAAATGATATGGTAGCCAAAATGACCACTATATTGTCCTCTGGTGATAACTCAGTAGATCTCTTATTTGTAAATGATGAATTAATAACGGCATTTTCAAGAGCCGGATATCTTGAACCGCTCGAAAAAAATGTAATGACAAAGGATACGGCTAATAATTTTTCGAAGCAATATATCAAAGATATCCCGACGTTCAATGGGCACATTTATTCAGTTCCAAGCTATCTGGAAATATTATCCTTCTGGGTTAATCATGAGATACTTAAAAAAACGGGTATGGGAGTTCCTAAAAATGAAAAAGAATTTCTTGATTATGCCAAGGAAGCAACACAAGGTAAGGTATATGGCTATGGTGGATCATGGGAAAAAAGCTATGTCTATAACGAAATAGGGACGTTTATCAATTTATTTGGTGGGGATTATTTCAATTGGAAAAACCCTAACACTCAAAAAGCCTTGAAATTTATGTATAACTTGGCACACAAAGTCAAAGTAACACCAATGTCGCAGATAGCAGATATTTATGATCCAATGATGCAGAAATTTATTGATGGAAAATATGGGATGATATTTATGTATACAGGCGCAATTCCAACGTTCCAACAAGCAGGGAAATTTGGTCCGAATAAACTGAGTATTGAACCAATGCCTAAATTTAAAACAAATGATGCTTATATGGCATCATGGCATTATGTCCTAAACAAATCATCTTTAAAGAAAAAAGCAGCCATAAAAGTATTAAAGTATACAGCTAGTAAAGAAGGCCAAATTGCTTATAGCGAAATGTCAGGGAGATTGCCTGCACGTCTTGATGTAATTAATGATCCAAATTTCAATGCGACTGGTCTAGACCGTGTTAGAAAATACATTAAAAATAGCACGCTTCGAGGAAGACCATTGTTACCTCAATCTATGGAATTTATTAATTCAATAGGTGGTATCTTCCAAAAATATGTGACAAATGAAATCAGTTTAAATGAAGCAGTTAATCAAGCACAAAAAGAGATTAACCTGCTAAAAAAATAGTGTTATAAATGTCAAATAGCAAGGAGAGAAGTGCAATGAAAGCTTTACTTGTAAAGCCACCAAAAAAATTTTTAATCGCATGGCTACTTATTTTACCTGTGTTGATTGTTAGAGGATTTACTATTATATATCCCATCATTATGACATTTATCAATAGTTTCTTCGATATTAATATGTTTAAAGGTGGAGTAGCTAAATTTGTTGGATTAAAAAATTATATTGACATTTTTTCAGATTCTAAGGTTATTTCTTCTCTACATTTTACAATAACCTTTACTGTGGTTTCTATGATCTTTCATGTAGTTTTAGGTATTCTTCTTGCCTTGTTGTTAAATATGAAATTCAAAGGAAAAAAGCTACTGAGAACCATAACTTTAATTCCTTGGGCTATGCCTATGATTGTAACGGGGCTTGCTGCCCAATGGGCATTTAATGATGATTATGGATTCGTTAATGATTTGATTAGAAGAATTTTTCCTTATTTTCACTTTGATTGGCTAACTCATCCAGAATCAGCAAGAATAGCGGTTATTCTTGTTGATCTTTGGAAAGATGTACCTTTCTTTGCGATTTTAGTATTAGCTAGTTTGCAATTTATTCCTGAAGAGATTTATGAATCCGCAAAAATAGATGGAGCAGGAGTGATA
The DNA here is from genome assembly GCF_006517395.1 of Terrilactibacillus laevilacticus. Classification (GTDB taxonomy): domain Bacteria; phylum Bacillota; class Bacilli; order Bacillales; family Sporolactobacillaceae; genus Terrilactibacillus; species Terrilactibacillus laevilacticus. The sequence continues at coordinate 43,041 of NZ_VDCY01000015.1, read as the reverse complement.
AAGTCATTCTTTTCCATTACTTTACCTCTCATCATGAGGACCATTTTAACACTGTGTATTTTCTTTACTATGTGGAGAATTGTAAGCTACGATATTGTGTATGCTATGACGACAGGAGGCCCAGGGGATTCAACGAGTCTTCTAGCTTACAGAATTGCAATTGAGGCGTTTACCAATCTTAATATTGGCTATTCCTCCGCTATTGCTGTTTGTCTATTCATCGTTATGATCATTATTAGTAGTTTAAGTTTTTTGGCTATTAGAAAGCATGATTAAATAAAGAGGTGACAGAGATGCATCAAAGTGTAAAACGTAAAAAAATAGTGGCCTTTATTTATAGATGGGGATTAACACTAATGGTTGCTGGAATCATATTGGTGCCTCTATATTGGATTTTTATCTCATCTGTAACACCTAAAGGCTCGCTATTTAAAACGCCTATAAACTATTTTCCACGAAATATGACTGTTAAAAACTATGTGGATTTGTTTGAGAATGTAGGTATTGCTCAGATGACTTTCAACACCTTGTTTATTACGTTTTTTTCGTTACTCGTTTCAGTCATTCTCGGCGGTGCAGCAGCCTACGCTTTTGCAAGATTTGAGGTGTTTAAAAGTGTGAGTTGGTCATTTAAACTACTGCTTTTTTCAGCCTTAATACCACCGATTGTAACAGCGAGACCACTCTATGATTTTATGAAATCCGTTCACTTAGTGGATACTTATTTTGGCTTAATAATCCTATATTCTAGTTCGTTGCTACCTTTCTCGGTTCTGATTCTTCATAACTTTGTTAAACAAATTCCATTATCACTGGAAGAAGCAGCGCAAGTTGATGGAGCTGGTTTTATTAGAATACTATTTACCATTTATTTTCCATTGATGAGACCAGCTATTGCGACGATTAGTATTATAAACTTTATCCAATGTCTAAATGAATTTTTTACCCCATTATTTTTTTCTTACAAGATTAAAGTGCTTAGTGTTGGCATAACACTGATACCTAGACAAAGTAACTTTGAAGTTCCTTGGGATCTAATTAGTTCTATGGGATGGCTGATCATCTTACCAATTGTCATCTTTGTCTTGATCTTTGAAAAAAATATTATGGAAGGGATTACAGCAGGTGGCGTGAAACAGTAATATAATCACTAAAATGAGAAGAGGCGAATGTATTATGATGAATAATCCTTTTTTAAACAGTTTGTCTTATTTACCTATCATTACTGATGCGAAAAGTCGTTCAATAACGGCGGAAAATCCGACAGGTGAGAAAGGTGGTGGGGGAAAGGAATCAAGTCATTTAGGTCCGTCAAGAAAAGGAAGACCTTGCATAACTTTAAAAGAAGGAGAAACTGCAACACTTGCAGAGATAAATGGTTCAGGAATACTTCAACACTTTTGGATAACTGTGACTGACACAACAAGTGCTGGATTTTATGTTTTAAGGGATTTAGTTCTGCGTATGTATTGGGATGGCGAAGCAGAACCTTCTGTAGAAGTACCTCTGGGCGATTTTTTCTGTAGCGGTTTTGCAACGACACATGTTGTCAACTCGCTACCTATTGTTTGCAATCCAACACGAGGCTTGAATTGTTATTTCCCTATGCCTTTCAGAAAGAAGGCACTTATTACGATTGAAAACCAGCATCCAGGTGATATTGAAGGATTCTTTTATCAATTTAATTATAGCTTATATGACTCTATACCAAATGAAGCGGCCTATTTTCATGCACAGTGGAGACGAGAACCAATCACCTCACTCACACAAGATTATGTCATTTTAGATAACGTCAAAGGAAAAGGGCAATATATCGGAACCTATATGGCGCTGAGCACTTTACAACGATATTGGTGGGGCGAAGGTGAAATGAAATTTTATATGGATGGGGATGAAGAATACCCTACAATATGCGGGACAGGATTGGAAGACTACTTTGGAGGGGCTTGGGGGTTTATTACTAAAGATGGTGATAAGGCTGTTGAAAATACGTATTCGACTCCATTTTTAGGTTATCCTTTTTACTCCAATGCGGAAGATAAATATAGTGATCAATTTATGGGAGATTGTCCACCGATGAGAAGTCTTTATCGCTGGCACATCATGGACCCGATTAGATTTGATCGGGATTTAAAAGTGACTGTCCAGCAGATTGGTGTATGTAATCGAGGATTATTTGAACGACAAGACGATGTGGCTTCTGTTGCTTATTGGTATCAAACGGAACCCCATGTTGCTTTTAAACCGTTGATGGCGAGAGAACAGCGTTGGCCAAGATAATGGGTGATACGATAAATAAATAATATTAAAAAAAAGGATGAGAGGAAATAAAAGATGTTTTTTATTCCTCTCGTCTTTTAGTTATGATTAAATTTAGTAGTTGTAATTGAATAAAAAAATAATATCTACTGTGGGACATTCCGGAAAAGATAAAATGACGTTAATCAATAACCCCAACTATAATTAGCAAGTCTAAGAAGAGCTTCAGCAAAAACTACCATGTAAGTTTACACATCTAAATTAATCACAGCTTTTGTGACTTTTTCTTTTATCTTGCCAGATAGAAAATCAGGTACTTCTTCTAAAGTAAATTCGTGTGTTATGAGCTCATCAACAGCTAATGATTGATTAGAGAGGACATGGATGGCTTCATTCATAGAATGTGGATTAATGAATGCTCCTTTAATGGTTAGCTCGCTAAAGAATATTTCATAAGGGTTAATCTGAATGATATTCTCTGGAGCACCGACCCCAAACATTAACACTTGTCCTCCACGTTTGGCGGAAGCGATAGCCCGTTCTTGTGTTTTGGTTACACCGACACACTCAATGACGATATCATATTTTTCATTGTGTTCGGTTTCTTCGGGATTTAAGACGGTTGTTGCTCCAATTTTTTTCAGTAAGTTAATTTTTTTAGGATTACGGTTGCTTACATCGACTTTTTTTAAGCCGTGATTTGCTAAGTATTTAATAAACAACTGCCCCAAAAATCCATCACCGACAACTAGTGCTGTGTAGTGAGATTTAATATCTATTTGATTAATTGCATGAAGCATACAGCTTACAGGTTCAGCCATAGCCGCTTCTTTAAAACTCAAGTTATCTGGAATTTTATATACATTCGTTTCAGGGACATTAACATATTCAGCCATGCCACCGTTACGTGTTACACCAATAGCCTCCATATTTTCACATAGATGAGGCTTATTATCATGGCAAAAAGAGCAAAAACCGCATGAGATATTAGGATCAATCGCTACACGATCTCCAATTTTAAGATGACTTTTAACGCTAGGCCCTAATTCAGTAATCACTCCAGAATTTTCATGTCCTAGAATGATTGGAGGTTCAGCCTTAGCAGATCCAGGTAAACCATTATATAAATGTTTATCTGTACCACAAATCCCAGCGTATTTCATCTCTATTTTAACTTCATTTTCTTTTAAAGGTTGTTCAGGAATAGCTTGAATTTCCAATTGTTCTATACCTGTTAAAACTAACGCTTTCATATGTTCAAAAACTCCTTATTATCTACATTGTTTTTAATTTACCCTAAACAAAGAGTTGTGAAACATGAAATTCATTTAAACGGGATGGTTTAAGTCATTGAATAAAAAAACCAGATAGAAATTGAGCTATCCGGTTAAAAAATGTTTGGGTCACTTAGATTTATTTTTTTGAAACTTTACGATTAGAAATTTGTTTTTTTTCTTCATTTTTCTTTTGCAACTTTAGGACTCTTTTTCTCATGTATTCCTCTTTTTTTAATATCCCGTAAAGCTTAACGGTATTACTCAACACTTTTTTCATGTTTTTCATGGTTTGACGTGTTTGTCTAACTCGTTCTTCTAATTGTTCATCCGAATAGTCGGACAGCTTTTCTTGTGTGATAACCGTTTGATTATAACTATATTTGACGAGATTAACTGTATATTTACCGGCAGTATCTAGACCAAGTCCAATTTTTTTCCCAGAAGGATATTTGCCGAAGTCGGTCACAGTCTCTACAAGTTTGTTGCTAAAATGATGATCCCAGAAGGTAATTAATGGTCCGGCAAAGAATGAGATGATAATTGTAGCAGGGCCAATAGGTCCCCCAGCAAACAAGGCACAAGCCATAAATCCAATATCCTGTATCATACGGCAAAATTTATATTTGATATGCAATCTTTTCGATGCAATAGGAGCAAGTGCATCATAAGGAGCTACGCCAACTTTCGCTGTCATATAGATCGAAGTGCCGAGTGTAAAGCAAAGTAAACCGAGGATCCCATTAACAATTTTAGTTAGAATGGTTGGCTGATAATTAAATAAAAAGGTATAAAGATCTGAAAACCAATCAATCATAAATCCAGCGCAAACCATATTAATAATCGTACCAATACCAATCTTTTTTCGGTCCAATAATAATACGATGACTATAATAATAACATTCATGATAAGTTGGAAAACGCCTAAACTTAATCCGATTTTTTCTGAAATACCTATGTTAATAGCTGTAAAAGGATCTAGTCCTACGCTTCCTTGTTTACACAACATAGCGCCCATGGCAAGTATGGCAACACCAACCAGAGCCAATAGAGATCTAAAAAATAGTTCTAATTTATTATGTGGTTTGTCAACATTTTCCGACAAATGATTTCCCCTCCGTGTAAATATTATTGCTGTAATTACTGTTGAATTAACCAAAGTATGAACCATATTCTTACGGATATTTTGCCTTCTACATTCCTTTGCCATTCCTAAAAAAACATGGTTTGTATTTATTGGATTTTTGTGATAATTTATCAACTCCTATAAACAAGTCTAACAAGAGGACGATAAAGAAGCAAATAATCGTATGTGACTGTCACCGAAAAAAGACAAAATACGTATAATTGTTCTCGTGGAAACGACAGTAATAAATGTTTTTATTGAATTTCACCGGTTAATAAACTATTATTGTATAACAGCCTAGATTGCTAAATATAATGATTGTGGTCACTGATCCATCAATGAATTTAGCTTGTTAGTAACAATATCTAAAGTCAGACCTCTAAATTAAGTTCTGTAAAGATGGATAGATGAATAAGAAGTACGACGGGCCACTTATGGAGGGTACAGTGATGAAACTGACAAAGGATAAATTTAAAGAAGACTATAAGCGTTTATTAACTGAGCTTTATTCATTAGATATAAAAGATTCAGATATCTCCGAACAATATTTTACACTAGGCAATTTGATTCGTACGTACGCTTCAAATGACTGGAAGAATACAAATGAATCTTATCTAGAAAAAGGTGAAAAGCAGATTTATTACTTTTCTATGGAGTTCTTACTCGGCCGTATGTTAAAAAGCAATTTGCTAAATTTGGATATCCTTGATGTGGTACAAAAAGGCCTACAAGAATTTGGAATCCATCTTGAAAACTTAATTGAATTCGAAGTGGATCCAGGCCTCGGAAACGGGGGACTCGGACGTCTAGCAGCTTGCTTTTTGGATTCCATGGCGACATGTGCAATCCCTGGTCATGGTAATGGTATACGATATAAATATGGCTTATTCAAGCAAAAATTTGTGAACGGTTACCAAGTTGAAATACCTGAACATTGGTTGAGAAACGGAAATATATGGGAAGTTAGACGACTTAATAAGGCCGTAACCGTTCGATTTTATGGCAACGTGTGGTTGGATAATTCATCTGGAAGGATTGTCCCGCATTATGAAAATGAAGAAGCCGTTTTAGCTGTACCATATGATACGCCAATTATTGGTTATAATGAACAGACTGTGAATACACTCAGACTATGGTCTGCAGAGATGCATCCACTCGATGATAGTCATGAATATGGTTCCTTTCTAAAGCAACAAAGCCGAATTGAAAATATTTCAGAAGTTCTCTATCCAGATGATTCGTATTATGATGGTCGATTGTTACGACTGAAACAAGAATATTTTTTTGTATCAGCGGGAATTCAAAGTATCATTCGTCGATTTAAGAAAAAGAATTTACCGATCAGTCATCTTTCAGAGGAAGTCGCTATTCATATTAATGACACACATCCAGCATTGTGTGTACCAGAACTTATGCGAATTTTGCTTGATGATGAAGGAATGGATTGGGAGAGTGCGTGGGACCTTACCATCAAAGTATTGAGTTACACCAACCACACCATTATGTCTGAAGCGCTTGAAAAATGGCCAATTGACATGATGAGTACGTTATTGCCTCGGATCCATCAGATTATTTGTGAGATCGATCACAGATATGCTGCAGATATGAGATCTCGATACGATCATCATATGATTGAACGGACGCGGATTATTGAAGGCGGACATGTCAAAATGGCCCATTTGGCCATCATAGGGAGTCATAGTATTAACGGTGTCGCAAAACTGCATACCGATATACTTAAAGAAAAAGTATTACATGATTTTTATCTCATTTTTCCTTCCAAATTTAACAATAAAACAAATGGCATTACACATAGAAGATGGTTATTACTCTCGAATGAACCATTGCGTCAATTTATTGATTGTAAAATTGGATCTAATTGGGAAGTCAATCCAACCGATTTAACTAAGTTAAAAGCTTATCAGGATGATGAGGAAACATTAATCAAATTGGCCCAAATAAAGAAATTAAACAAACAACGTTTTGCGGATTATGTCAAGAGGACGATGAATCTAACACTCAATCCTGATGCGATATTTGATGTTCAAGTAAAAAGACTGCATGCCTATAAAAGACAACTACTTAATCTTCTGCATATTCTAAGCTTATATTTTAAATTAAAGGAAAATCCGAACACTGATATTTATCCTAGAGTATTTATCTTTGGAGCAAAGGCGGCACCAAGCTATACGTACGCTAAACAAATAATCAAATTGATTAATTCAGTCGCTTACATGATCAATCATGACCATCATATTGGGGATAAAATAAAAATTGTCTTTGTTGAAAACTATAGCGTGTCATTAGCAGAGCGTATCATTCCAGCGGCCGATGTCAGCGAACAAATTTCATTAGCATCGAAAGAAGCTTCTGGAACAGGCAACATGAAATTAATGCTGAATGGAGCCGTGACAGTCGCAACACTAGATGGCGCAAATATCGAGATACGTGATCAAGTTGGATCGGACAATATTATCATTTTTGGTTTAACAGACAAAGAAGTTTATCAATATTATCATGATGGGTCCTATCATGCTTATGACTATTATATCCATAATCCGATCCTTCATCGTGTTTTGAATGCCCTCATTGATGGGACGATCCCAGGCGTTGAAATAGAGGGCCAAGATATCTTTGACTCACTCGTTAAATATGGCGATGAATTTTTTGTTCTAAGAGATTTTGAAGATTATCGACTTGCTCAAGAAAAAGTCGATCAGATTTATCGAGATACCTTGAGGTGGCAAAAAATGGCTTTGTTAAATATAGCCGGGGCAGGAGTTTTTTCATCTGACTATACCGTCTTACAATATGCGAGGGAAATATGGGATGTGTCAGCTAAATCAACACATGATTAATTCAAGTTCAAGGCATCTAGAAACTTCAATCAGTGGGTGTTTTTCGACGCACAGGATGTGCTAGTGCAGGCGTTGCGACAGGACGTCGCGTTTTTAGCCTGCGTCATCCCCCACTGATTGTTAGCCTGAACCAATCGGACCTTTACGGGCAGTTATCCCCCACCTAGAAATTTTCGCATACACTTACGACCTTGAGGTGGGGGCTTTTCTAGCCGTTAATGCGGGATAAAACAAAGAAAAACACTCAATCGTTACGTTTTCTGATTGAGTGTTCTCTTTTTAGGTTAAAAATTCTAACAGATCACGATGATTTTATACGGTGTCGTTTGTGGTGGGATACTTCTGCTAGTGGGGCCATAAGTGACAATGAGATTTCGGTTGGCGGGATTTTTTGTAAAGGCTTGCCCATTGACTAATAAAATCTGGGTAGAAGGAGAGAGGTTTAACTTTAGTTGACCGTCGCGACTCACCAACTGTGAATCGAAAAAGTCTACCTTGACATTTTGGTAAGGGCGATTCTTCGTGATCACAATGGCTTGATATTGGGGAGGATAAATGAGTGAAACAGGCGCATCACCATCATAGAATCCAGTGATTGTATCCCCTGGTTTGATCATCTCGTGGTTAACAAAGTAAGTTGTTGGACTTACTATAAAATTAACAATATTTCCGTATCCATTATCGACGGACACCATTTTATAACAACCAGAACCTTCATCATTTGTCGTTATTGGAAAATCACTTATCATGGTTACCACACCGCTAAAATTCAAGAATCTCATCATGCATTTCCTCCATCATGGAATAGGCTACTATCTCTATAGATTATGCATGAGGCTTAATTTTGTTGTTGTTCATGGAACAACCCTTAATTCATCTGAGCCTGCCTCAGAGTTGTTTATCCGCCTTATTTTTTTATAAAAATTCCAACTACGGAATGTCCAATCAATGACGAAGCAATAATAGCCCATACAAATGTATTAACGGTTTCAGGTAAGAATTTTAATAACCATATTGATGTGGTTATGGTAGACAAGGTTAAATATTCAATGCTTTTTTGGTGTCTCAGTTTTTTTCTGTTGCACACAATGATGATATAACTAATGACAGGTAATAATAAAGCAAGGAAAAAGAAGGGTTTATCTTTTAAGTACCATGGTAATTTATTTTGATTCTGCAAAGTCATATCACAACCTTCGTTATTAAATTAGAATGGTATTACTAACAACTGTTTACGATTGATTTAAATCTACTGACATCCCCAAATAGCCATCATCCAACTTCGCATTCTCACTAATAGTTTCTTTAGGAAAAATAAATGTCCATGGCATACTCGTTTCCGCTTCAACAACAAGTGCTGGTAAATGAAATACATACTTAGCCATTTGCTTTCTGTCTTCAAAATATTTTATCGTTGTATGATTAAAGGACAGAAGTTCATCGCTAAAATTATGTATAAGTACAGTGACTAATAAGTTTTCTTTATGGTTTAACGCTTGCCATAGTGGGACAAAATGGATGTTATGATCGCCAGTCTTTGTTTTTAAAAATGTTTCATGTATGATTTTACGATCTTTCATAGAAATGGTTTTATCCCAAGAGGATTCAAAGAGAAGCTGTTGCATGTTTTCACCTCCGTTAATAATTGAAACAGTTCATACAATCATTTTAGCATAGCTTGTATTCTTTTTTACATATACACGGAAATAATAACTAGTACGGCAAAGGTTTTAGTAGATGATTTGAATTGAGTCATAGACTTTGAAATAATAATGTGAAGTGAGGGGGTTTTTTAAAATGAGAGTTTTTGTCGTTGGTGCCAATGGGCAAATTGGTAAACAGATTGTCTCTTTATTAAGTAAAAGTGATCAACATAAGGTGTATGCCATGGTTCGATCAGAAGAGCAGGCATTAAAATATAAAGACTTAGGTGTAGAAGCCAGAGTAGCAAATCTTGAAGGAACGGTTCATACGATTGCTGAGGCTATGACGGGCAGTGATGCCATTATTTTTACGGCAGGTTCAGGAGGAGCAACTGGTTCAGATAAAACATTATTAGTCGATTTAGATGGCGCAGCCAAAACGATTGAAGCGGCTGAACAGGCGGGAGTGAACCGTTTCATCATGGTTAGTGCGATTCAAGCTCATAACCGAGAGAATTGGAATGAGTCAATTAAACCTTATTATGTAGCCAAACACTATGCAGATAAAATTTTAGTGGCAAGCTCTTTAAATTACACCATTGTTAGACCAGGTGGATTGGTGGATGAACCTGGCAGTGGAAAGGTCACAATATCAGAGAATTTAGAACGAGGTTACATACCGCGTGAAGATGTAGCGAGTGTTATAGTGGCAGCTCTTGATGAAGAACATACCTTTAGACGTTCGTTTGATTTAACATCGGGGGAAACACGCATAACTGAAGCGCTAAAATCCTTTTACTAAAATAAGTTGCATTATATTTTTACTACTAAAACAAAGATCCTTTACTTTAAAATAGGCAAAGGATTTTTGTTTTAATAAAGAAAAACATTATGTTAACTTATCTTCGCTGACAATCAATACTCCGGATCATTGGTTTAAGCATAAATGAAATAATCATGAATCTAGGATTAGTATCAAAAAAATTATAGAAGTAAGTAGTTTAACGTTGTTGATCATGACTATACAAGTTCTTCCATTTTAAAACTACTTAACAGGTGATGAGAAAAATTGTACGTAATAAACAAGAATCACCCAAAAAAATGCATGATTGGCTATCATTACATAATATTATTTATATAGGAATATAGATGATCATTGGCATGTGTTTTTTCGAAGCAATATACTTTTGTAAGCGCTTATAAAAGATGAAACATAAAAAAATGGAAAAGAAGGCGAGGAATGATGATGGTGACACTTTCTGATGTAGCCAAAAAAGCGGTTGTTTCTAAAATGACCGTCTCTAGAGTAATAAACCATCCGGATAAAGTCTCACCAGAATTACGTGAATTGGTTTACAAAGCAATGAAGGATTTAAATTATGTACCCAATTTTACTGCACGAGCTTTAGTACAAAAACGGACACAAGTAATTAAGCTTTTAATACTTGAAGAGATGGATACAACTGAACCGTACTATATGAATTTATTGACCGGAATTGCTGTCGGACTTGATAAGTATCATTATGCTTTACAGTTAGTCACGAGAAACTCACATGAAATAGGGCCATGCGATGGTGTGATTGCAACAGGAATGAGAATAGAAGATTATGAAAACATCATAGAACAATTGGAACCACCTGTTGTTTTATTTGGGCATAATGATAAGGGTTATGATTTTGTTGACGTGGATAATGAAAAAGGGATACAAATGGCTACTCAGCATGTTATTGACCTTGGCTATAATGAAATCTTATTCTTTGGTATTGATCTTGATGAACCTTTTATGCAAACAAGGATTAAAGGTTATCAGAAGATGATAGAAAAACATAATTTAAATTCTCATTTGTTTATGATGAAAAATAGTTCACATGTATCCCAAGCTAAAGCTACGAAACAATTAGAAAAGGATGAAGAAAGAATAGCTTTTGTCTGTGCATCCGATCGACTAGCTATAGGGGTTGTTAGAGCAGCTCAAGCCTTAGGTCTTTTAATCCCACAACAAGTAGCGATCACAGGCTTCGATGGTGTATTTCTCGATCAAATTTCGAGTCCTAAGCTGACGACGGTACGCCAGCCCGTGATGGAAATGGGAGAGGCGTTGGCTGACATGCTCCTTCAGAAAATAGATTTAGATGGTGAAAGACTTGGTAATCGCATCTTCCAGCCTGAATTAATTATTCGTGAATCAACCATTAAATAAATAGAAGAGACATATCATTTTAATCAACTTGCTACCACTAACATTAGATTTATTAAAATGGAGGGAAAAAGAATGGAAAAATCGGCGGTTTATCACCAACCATGCAGTGCTTATGCTTATCCATATGACAAGGATACGATGCATATTAAAATACGGACCAAGAAAGATGATATTCAGTCTGTTTCATTTATTTATGGGGATCCCTTTAACTTTGTAAAGAATGAGGAAAATAAGTATAAATGGATCTCTCAGCGTAAATACATGATAAAAGTTGCTCAAACCAATCTTCACGATTACTGGTTTATTGAAACAAAACCCGCATTTCGTCGCTTGCAATACGGATTTGTACTTATATCATCAGAGGGTGAGTCCGCTTTTTATGGAGAGCGTGGATTTTCTAAGTTGGAAAAAAAAACATTAATATCCCCAGATTACTTTTTTAAATTTCCTTTTCTCCATGAAGTAGATTTATTTAAAGCACCTGAATGGGTCAAGTCAACGGTTTGGTATCAAATTTTTCCCGAACGTTTTGACAATGGAAACCCGTCCATTTCACCTAAAAATGTTTTACCTTGGGGAAGCAAAAACCCAGGTACGGAAGATTTCTTTGGTGGAGATTTACAAGGGATAATAAATCATCTTGATTATTTAAAAGATCTTGGAGTTAATGGGATTTATTTAAATCCGATTTTTGAAGCTCCCACAAACCATAAATATGATACATTGAATTATTATTCCATTGATCCACATTTCGGGGATAAAGAAACATTCCGAAAACTTGTCCAAGAATCGCATAAGAGAGGTATCCGGATTATGTTAGACGCGGTATTTAACCACATCGGAAGCCAATCGAAACAATGGCAAGATGTTGTCAAGAATGAAGAAAAATCTCCATATAAGGAGTGGTTTCATATCCATTCATTCCCAGTTACAGAAGGAACTAATGGAAATATTGAAGGTAAGACAACATTATCTTTTGATACCTTTGCTTTTACACCTAAAATGCCGAAATTAAATACTGCGAATCAAGAGGTACAAAATTACTTGCTTGATATTGCAACTTACTGGATTAGAGAATTTGATATTGATGGCTGGCGCCTAGATGTGGCTAATGAAGTTGACCATGCTTTTTGGAAGAAGTTTCACCATGCTGTACTTAAAGAAAAAAATGATGTCTATATTGTAGGGGAAATATGGCATGATGCTTGGAATTGGTTGCAAGGTGATGAATTTCACAGTGTCATGAATTACCCACTCACTCAAGCAATCATTGATTTCTTTATTGAGGACAAAATAAATGCGATGGAATTAGTCAGTAATTTAAATCAACATTTTATGAAGTACATGCAAAATGTCAACGAAGTCACCTTTAATTTACTCGATAGTCATGATACAGCACGCATCTTGACGAGGGCTAAGGGTAATAAGAAAAAAGTAAAACAGGCATTAGCATTCTTATTTGCACAATCGGGTTCACCCTGTATTTACTATGGTACTGAAATTGGACTTGATGGAGACAATGATCCACTTTGCCGTAAATGCATGATTTGGGATAAGAAAAAACAAGATGAAGACATGTTTCTTTTCACAAAAAAACTTATTGCTCTCCGAAAAAAGTATCAACAGATTCTTTCAAATGGACGTTTGAAATGGATCTTGGTGGATAATCAAACTAGAATCTTAACTTTCAGTAGAAATCTAGGCCAACAGTCACTCGTTTTTTATTTTAATCAGGGGGAATTCGATGAGGAGGTTCCTATAAATAAAAACGGAATATCCTATGTTAATGCATGGAACGAAACATCAGTTAAATCATCTAGTGTGACTGTACCGGCAAAGCAATTTGTTGTACTTGCATCAAAATGATTATTGTTAAATTTGTTATCGGTAACATGAAAATACCAATTGAAAGCGCTTGCATTATGGATTTATAATATTCTTGTATGACAGGGAGGGAAAAAAATGAAATTCATCAAAAAAACAATATCAGTTCTAGTTATGTTTGGTTTAGTTATGATGCTTGCCGCATGTGGCGCTGGTGATAGTAAGAATGGCAAGAATACCTTGGTTGTTTCAGTTGATTCTTCTAATAAGGCATATGCGGAGTTCGTTAATAGTGTTAAAGGCAAGTTTGAAAAAGAGAACAACGTCACAGTGAAAGTTGTGAAGAAACCAATGTTCGATCAATTGACAACGCTTACTTTAGATGGGCCAGCAGGTAAAGCTCCGGATGTCATGTTGGCTCCGTACGATAGGGTCGGTGCACTTGGTCAACAAGGACAATTATTGGCTGTTGATAAAAGTATGCTAAGCTTCCTCAATGAAAAAGGTCAACGACAAGTTCAGGTTGGAAAGAAATATTACGGTGTTCCTCTTACAATTGAAGCTCTTGTGATGTTCTACAACAAAGATTTAGTTAAAAAAAAACCTACAACATTTAAAGATTTGGAAGCACTTGCAAAAGACAAACAGTTTGCCTTTAAGACTGAATCAGGTAAAAATACTGGCTTCCTAGCAAAATGGACCGACTTCTACTTTGGATATGGTTTATATGCTGGTTATGGTGGTTATGTTTTTGGAAAAAATAACACGGATCCAAAAGATATCGGCCTCAATAATGAAGGATCAGTAGAGGCAGTCACTTATGCTGTTAATTGGTTCAAAAATGTATGGCCAAAAGGCATGCAAGATGTTAAATCTGCAGGCAATTTCGTAACCGATCAATTTGTAAAAGGAAAAGCAGGTGCTGTCATCGACGGGCCATGGCAAGCAGCGACCTACAAAAAATCAAAAATTAACTATGGTGTGGCAAAAATTCCTACTCTGCCAAATGGGAATGAATACAAGCCGTTTGCTGGTGGGAAAGCTTGGGTAGCCTCTGCTTACACAAAAAATCCAGGAATTGCTAAAAATGGTTATCTTATGTTACTAATGCAGAAAATTCATATGAATTTTATAAAGAAACTAGCGAGATTCCGATTAATTCTAAGGCTCAGGATAAAGTTAATAAATCAGATGACCAGCTATCACAAGCCGTTATAACACAATATGAGTCATCAATACCAATGCCTTCTATTCCTGAAATGGCTGAGATTTGGACCACGATGGAACCAGCCATGTTCAATGCTGCTTCTGGGAAAAAATCACCTAAGCAGGCCCTTAATGATGCTGTTTCATCGCTCCACAAAACTATTAAACAAAAATATAAAGACAAATAAAGAAAGATTGAAAAAGGAGGGGGAACAACATGAACAATCACCAAAGTAAGAAGAAAGATGTCCGAAAAGCAGGTTTGTTGTCCCTCATTCCCGGCTTTGGACAAATCTACAATGGGCAAATATTGAAAGGACTTTTATTTCTCCTTATCACCGCTATTTTCCTTATTGAGCTTGTCACTGTTGGGGTACCTGCTTTTCAAGGTTTCTTCACATTGGGAACAGTTCCGATCCGGGACCATTCCCTTTTTTTACTAGTTAAAGGAACATTGCAACTCATCATCACCTTTGTATTTCTTATGGTGGTCTTGCTTAGTATCAGTGATGCAAGACAGGTTGCGAAACAACAGAATCTTTTTGGTTCGGTCAATTACAGTGTTTCCTCAATGCTAAAAAATGTATGGGAACGTGGTTTTCCTTATTTATTAACCTTTCCGGCATATTTTATTATGTTGTTTGTCATTGTGTTTCCAGTTCTCGTCACTCTTTTTATGGCATTCACTAATTACGATTTCTATCATATTCCACCTACTAAACTAATCGATTGGGTCGGATTGAAAAATTTTACTAATATGTTCTTTCTGAGTTCCTATCGTGCTACCTTTGTCACCGTTCTTGGATGGACGATTATCTGGACAATCTTAGCTACAACTGGTCAAATTGCGCTTGGCATTATAACAGCTGTTGTTACGAATCAAAAGTTTATTGTTGGAAAAAGGATTTTTCGTATCATCTTTCTACTTCCTTGGGCTATACCAGCTTTTGTAACTATTATGAGTTTCTCAAATATGTTTAACGACAGTATTGGTGCAATTAATCAACAAGTTCTTACATTAGTTAATTATCTGCCATTTGTTCATATTTCAGATATACCATGGAAGACAGATCCATTCTGGACTAAAACGGCTTTGTTAATGATACAAACGTGGTTAGGCTTTCCCTATGTTTTTGTTATGGTTACGGGTGTTCTGCAATCGATACCTGATGATTTATACGAAGCTGCAAATATAGATGGCGCCAACTTTTTACAGAAATTCACTAAGATAACGCTACCAATGATTTTGTTTGCAACGGCACCTGTGTTCATTACACAGTATACCTTCAATTTTAATAATTTTTCAATTATTTATTTGTTTAACTCAGGTGGTCCTGGTGATGTTGGTGGTGGGGCAGGATCTACAGATATATTGATTTCTTGGATTTACAAATTAACAACCGGAACCTCACCACAATATGCGATAGCATCTGCTATAACCATTGTTATTTCTATTATCGTTATTAGTATCTCACTCATCACCTTCAAAAAAACACATGCCTTTAACCATGAGGAGATGATGTGAAATGAAACATTTTATAATAAATCAAAAAATAAATAAGTTCTTCAATCGGTTCTTTACCTATTTATTTTTAATTGTTCTAAGTGTGATCATTTTGTATCCTTTATTAATTACGGTTCAGTCAGCTTTTAATGTAAGTAATTTGGCTGCATTCGCACTGGATACGCACATGAAGTGGACGTTAGATAATTTTCATCAACTCTTTACTCAATCACTTTATCTAACGTGGTTTAAAAATACAATGTTGATTGTGATTTTAACCATGGTCATTCAGGTGATCATAGTGACATTGGCGGGCTACACTTATAGCCGTTATCGGTTCAAAGGTCGAAAAAATGGTTTGATCTTCTTTTTAATTATTCAAATGGTACCTACCATGGCTGCATTAACTGCGTTTTTTGTTCTTGGCTTAATTATTAATGGCCTTGATCAGTATTGGTATTTGACGATGGTATATGTCGGTGGTGGTATCCCAATGAATACATGGTTAATGAAGGGTTATTTTGATACGATCCCACGAGATTTAGATGAATCAGCTAGAATCGATGGTGCAGGACATCTGAGAATACTATGCCAGATTAACCTTCCTTTAGCGATGCCAATGATCGCCGTTCAAGCGTTATGGGCATTCATGGGTCCTTTCGGTGATTATTTATTAGCTGCTTTCCTATTGCGCTCACCAGAAAATATGACTGTCGCTGTAGGGCTACAACAATTTATTGCAAATCCAACTAATCAGAATGTGTCCATGTTTGCTGCAGGCTCATTCCTTATCTCGATACCAATTGTGATTTTATTTCTATTCTTACAACGTTATTTCAAAAGCGGATTAACCGCTGGTGGCACAAAAGGTTAATATGCCTGTCAAAATCGTAAAAGGTAAGAACCAAAAACAGTAAGATTCGGGAGGTGAAAAGAATGGGGACAAATCTGAATCGATTTCCAACTAATTATCTTGTATTTATGTGGAGTCCAAAACGGATTTTTGCTGTAAGACGTCATCTCAGCTGGTGGAAATTGGCGTTTATATTTATTTTCATCACTGGGTGCCTCATGATGCCTCTAACCCTACAACTTTCTAAAATGAAAACCGTACCCTTCTCGGTCATAGCCCCATCGGTAAACAAGACGATTAACTCTGATTTTGCCGAACAAATGAAGGGGCATACAATTAAAAATGGAAATTTATCGCCTTTCTTTGAATATAAGCAAAAGAATGGGAGAAATTTACTAGCTATCGACCCATCGAGCAAATGGAAGGTATCTGGTTACGATTATCACCACTCTATACATGGATTTAAAAATTCCCTTGTTTTTCAGACGAATCAAGTGGTGATTAGTGATCAAAATGGGTTTGGGTTTACTGTTAGTTATCCCAAACACCGTATTTTAACTTTTAGTGGTGATAAGAGCAACATGAAAGTCCTTATTTCTGAACTATGGGTCAATCAGTATAAACAAGATTATCTTGGCGTCATGACATTAATTTGTTTTGTTGGTTTAATGATCAGTAATCTTATCCTTATGGGAATGTTGTCTTTCATTTTGTGGATAACTAAATTCACAAAAACAACCGATATACACACCTTTAAGGAAGCGGTGACAGTGGTTTTTATGTGTGCTGGATGTCCAACTATTACAGCACTCCTAATATCCTTGTTTTCATTTAATTTAGGTACAATGATATTAATCCAGTCTTTTGGACTTGTTATAATGATCACATTGGTGTTCTGGAAAACACATTTTCAAAACGAGCAATTTGAAAAAAAACAGCATTTAAAGGTAGTAGGAGATGAGATGAAATGAACCAAGTCGGGTTTTTTTACTCGAAGGGAAGTATGGGCTGTAGATGGAAAAAACTATTGGATGGGTTGGCTTAACCATTTTGAGGAATAATTATGAAAACCTTTTTACAAAATCTCAGACTTAGCTAAAAAGAGTCACACCATTTTGGTCAATCCTTTTTCAAAATGGTGTTTTGTATATATTAACCCAAATAACGGTTTCATAGTCTTATGTTTTTATTAATCGAAAATATTTTTAGAAATTTTAAAAATACCTTGATATTTTTATTAATATAACTTACAATAAATCAAAGTTAACCAATAGAATTAATACCTCTTATTTATTCAAGGATATCCAATTCATTAAAAAAGAGGGAACATTTTTTAATGATAAATCCGACTAAACTAATTTGATTACCGAGAGATGGGTGTTTAAGGGTATCGAATAGGATGTATCCTAAATAAATTTGCATAAAAAAGGGGAAAGTCTATTAGGAACATTATATTCAATAAGGCAGAGTATGTATACATACTAAAGTGACTAAAAATATATATTCTGTGAATTTATAAAAAGAACATAAAATAACACCCTAGATTTAGCCATCAAAAAAACAGAAGTTCTTAGTGAGGTGGAGTGAATGCAATTACAAGAAACGAACAGCCCTTTTAGTAAAGAACAAGTAGAACTCTTAAACCGTTTGTTACCTTCATTGTCAAGTTATCAAAAAATTTGGCTAAGCGGGTATTTATCTGCCAATCAGCATGGATTTGAAGAAGTGGCAGCGACCACAACTCTAGAGCAAAGTGGTTTAGAGAATGAGGTATCTGTTCAAACGGCAAATCAAGTGAAAACTCGTGACATTACCATTCTATTTGGAACGGATACAGGGAATTCCAAAGGACTTGCAGAGGTTTTTTCACAAAAACTTGAAGATCAAAATTTTAACGTCAATCTTTCCTCAATGGAAGATTTTAAACCAAAATCGATCAAAAATGTCCAAGATTTACTCATCGTGACAAGTACGCATGGTGATGGTGATCCACCAGATAATGCGTTATCTTTCCATGAATTTCTCCATGGCAAAAGGGCTCCAAAGCTAGAGGGGGTACGTTTTTCTGTTCTTTCACTAGGGGACGCATCCTATGAATTCTTCTGCCAAGCAGGTAAAGACTTTGATAAACGTTTAGAGGAATTAGGAGGAGAAAGACTTTATCCTCGAGTTGATTGTGATCTAGACTATGAAGAGCCAGCTGCAGAATGGTTTGAAGGCGTTTTAGAAAAGCTTAAAGAAGATCAAGCAAAATCTACCTTAATTGAGGGTATCCAAGGTCAAGAACAATCGATAACTGATTCATCGAATTATTCAAAAACGAACCCATTTAAAGCTGAAGTCTTAGAAAATATCAATTTAAATGGACGTGGTTCGAATAAGGAAACTCACCATTTGGAATTAGACTTAGAAGGATCAAATTTAACATTTGAGCCAGGAGATAGCCTCGGAATTCTTCCTGAAAATGATCCAGCGATTGTCAATGCAATCATAGAGAGGCTAGGATGGAATCCAGATGAATCTATTACATTAAATAAACAAGGGGATATCCTTTCGATTCGTGAAGCGCTATCTACCTATTTTGATATAACGACTTTGACGAAGCCATTATTAGAAAAAGCCGCTGAGTTATCAGATAATGAAGAACTTAAACAATTAGTTGAATCTAATAATAGAGAAGACATCACGGCTTATGCGGATGGACGTGATCTTCTTGATTTAATTCAAGACTTTGGTCCATGGAAGGCATCAGCAGCTGATTTTATCAAAATTCTACGAAAACTTCCGGCACGATTATACTCAATTGCAAGTAGTTTAAAGGCTAATCCGGATGAAGTGCATCTTACGATTGGAAAAGTGAGCTATCATGCGCATGGTCGTGATCGGAAAGGCGTTTGTTCAGGACAAATAGCTGAACAAGTCAAAACAGGTGATCGGTTATCCGTTTACGTTCAAAAAAATGATAACTTTAGACTTCCGGAGAATCCAAATTCCCCTGTTATTATGATTGGAGCTGGAACTGGCGTCGCACCATATCGTGCTTTCTTACAAGAACGTGAAGCGCTAGGGACAGCAGGTGAGTCATGGCTATTTTTTGGTGATCAACATTTTGTCACTGACTTCCTTTATCAAATTGAATGGCAGAAATGGCTTAAGGATGGTGTTCTATCTAGGTTGGATATTGCTTTTTCTCGTGACACGGCTGAGAAGGTCTATGTACAGCATCGCATGTTAGAGAAGAGTAAAGACTTATATCAATGGCTAGAAAAAGGAGCCCATGTATATGTATGTGGTGATGAGAAGCATATGGCGAAGGACGTTCACCAAGCACTTTTAACCATCATTGAAAAAGAAGGCAACAAAAGCCCAGAGGAAGCTGATGACTATCTAGCGTCGATGCGTAAAGAGAAACGATACCAACGTGATGTTTATTAAGAGACTATTTGACTCATAACGAAAGGAGTTTCATAGAATGACACAAAGATTTCCTTACGAAGCAGGACCACCCGATGATATGGAACGAATCAAAGAAGAAAGTCACCACCTTCGTGGTAAATTGATTGAGAGTTTTGCCGATCCAATTACAGCTTCTATTCCTGATGAAGAAACCAAGATTTTAAAATTCCATGGAACTTATTTGCAAGATGACAGAGACATTCGAAATGAACGAAAAAAGCAAAAGCTGGAGCCCGCCTATCAATTTTTGATTCGTGTTCGTTTGCCTGGTGGAGTTGCTACTCCGGAGCAGTATTTGACTATGGATAAATTGAGTGAAACTTATGGAAATGGAACGCTTAAATTAACGACTAGACAAACCTTCCAATTGCATGGGATACTAAAATGGAATTTGAAGAAAACGTTGCAGGAGATCAATCATTCTCTTTTGGATACAATAGCCGCTTGCGGTGATGTCAATAGGAACGTGATGTGTAACGTCAATCCAGACCAATCGGCTGTTCATGCTGAGGTCTATGAATGGGCGAATAAGGTCAGTGACCATCTCCTACCGAAGACCAAAGCCTACCACGAAATCTGGTTGGATGAAGAAAAAGTGGTTGATAGTCGTGAGGAAGTAGAACCACTTTACGGCGATTTCTATTTACCAAGGAAGTTTAAAATTGGTATTGCTGTTCCACCATCAAATGATATTGATGTCTTTTCACAAGACCTTGGCTTCATTGCGATATTAGAAAATGAAAAACTTGTTGGATTCAATGTCACGATCGGAGGCGGTATGGGAAGTACTCATGGTAATACGAGTACCTATCCACAAGTTGGTAAGCTTATCGGGTTCATTCCGACTGAGAAGATTGTTGACGTTGCCGAAAAAGTTCTTACGATCCAACGTGATTATGGTAATCGTTCCAATAGAAAGAATGCCCGTTTCAAATATACCGTTGATCGATTAGGAAAAGAATGGGTCTTGAACGAGCTAAATCATCGATTAGGGTGGAATCTAGAAGAGGCACGTCCTTACCATTTTGATCGTAATGGTGACCACTATGGTTGGGTCAAAGGTAATGGCAAATGGCATTTGACTTTATTTATCCAGAATGGCCGAGTTGTAGATACTCAAGATTATAAGCTTAAAACAGGGTTAAGAGAGATTGCGAAAGTTCACACGGGTGATTTTCGGATGACGCCAAACCAAAATTTAATTATTGGCAACGTAACTCAGAAAATGAAACCGATTATTAACGAACTAGTTAAAAAATATGGACTCACTGACGGAAAACATAATTCGGCTTTACGGCGGAATTCCATGGCGTGCGTAGCCCTCCCAACTTGTGGACTCGCGATGGCTGAGTCTGAGCGTTATCTTCCATCTCTAATCGATAAATTGGAACTTATACTAGATGAAGCAGGGTTAAGAGAAGAAGAAATCACGATCCGTATGACAGGTTGCCCGAATGGCTGTGCAAGACCTGCTCTTGCTGAAATTGGTTTTATGGGTAAAGGACCAGGAAAATATAATATGTATTTAGGTGCAAGTTTTACTGGAGATCGTTTGAATAAGTTATATCGTGAAAATATCGGAGAAGATGAAATTATTGCAGCACTCAAACCAATTCTTTTTGAATATGCGAAAGAAAGACAAGAACATGAGCATTTTGGTGATTATGTGATCCGGGCAGGATATGTAAAAGAAGTTAAATCCGGTCTTGATTTTCACGATATTCCATCAAAAGCATAAGCGAGCAAACAAAAAAATCGAGGGCAATGGCTCTCGATTTTTTAATATTTTCCTTTACATAGAGGAATGGATCAAATCGGGCAGCCTATTTAAAAAATAGATTATAACAATGAGATGATCAATAGATGCGTGTTTCTTATTTTAATAACCTGACACTTTCTCGGTTTTCTAAATAATGCGGAAGAACCCAATGACGGGGAGTCATTGTTTCACCTTTAATTAATTTAATTAGATTACGTGCCGCAGTCATTCCAATTTCTCTGGCGGAGTATTTCACCGTTGATAACTTTGGACGAATAATGGATGACATGTCAATGCCATCGAAGCCGTAAATGGAAACATCGCTCGGTACACTTAATCCTCTTTCAAATAAATAATTCATAGCGCCGATAGCTATACGATCCGTGGCACAAAATATTGCAGTTGGTATATCGGTTGCCGCACATATCCTACGCATCGCTATCATTCCATCTTCAACAGAGACCCCGCATTCTATGACCCAATCTCTATTAATGGTTATACCCGCCTCGGTCAATGCTTTGGCATAGCCTTGATAACGTTGATATCCTGAAGCGATATCTTCATTTCGCAAACGTAGCATGCCAATTTTCCGATGCCCTTGTTGAATAAGATAGGTCACCGCTTCATAGGCAGCTGTTATATTATCTATATGAACAGAAGGAATGGTATCTGAACGATCTCTGCCAACCAAAATGCAGGGAATATTGGTTTGTTTAATATTCTCAACAAGGTCTTCTTTAAGGTATTCACTAGCTAAAATAATACCGTCTGCTTGTATTTCGCGGAACTTTTTGAAATAGTGGAGTTCATTTTCAAGCATTCCGGAAGTTAAACTTAACATCGTATTATAACCGTATAATTCAGACACATGATTAATGCCGTTAATTAAGTCATCTAGAACGGTGTTTTTCACGTCTGGAATCATGACGCCAAGTAAGTAAGATTTATTCTTGGCAAGGTTTCTTGCCATTGCATTTGGAAGAAAATTAGTTTGTTCCATAGCTTTTAGAACCCTCATCCGGACATCCTCATTGACGGGTTTACTATTGTTGATCACTCTGGAAACCGTAGCGATGGAAACGCCAGCCATACGAGCAATATCTTTTATGGTAATTTTCACATCAGTTCACCCATCTTTCATTCGATTTAAGGCTATAGTCCTTTTTATGAAAACGTTATCATTATCTTTATTTTATCATATTTGTCGTGTATATATCACTTGACAATAATCAAAAAAATCCTATAATTTAAATTAAGGAAAGCGTTTTCCTAGATTTGATCTAAAACACATTTTTATATGTCATATTTCATATAATTTCTATAAGTAGTATCTAATAAGTAAAACGATTTTTATTTTTTTACTTATATTTTTTTAATACAAACAGGAAAGCGCTTACTTAAAATTTTAATAAAATTCATGGAACTTTGGAAAAGGAGTAGAATGATGCAAAAGCAGTGGTGGAAAGAGAGTGTCGTTTACCAAATCTATCCTAGAAGTTTTAAAGATAGTAACAAGGATGGCATTGGAGATTTACAAGGAATCATCTCCAAGCTGGATTACATTAAAGATCTTGGTGCTAATGTGATCTGGATCTGCCCAGTCTATTCATCTCCGAACGATGATAATGGCTATGATATTAGTGATTATACAGGAATCATGGATGTATTCGGAACAATGGAAGATTGGGAGCAACTTTTGAAAGAAATTCACCAGAGAGACATTAAACTCATTATGGATCTTGTGCCAAATCATACTTCTGATGAGCATCCTTGGTTTATTGAGTCGCGTTCCTCTAAAGATAACTCGAAAAGAGATTGGTATTATTGGCGTCCAGGAAAAGACGGAAAAGAGCCTAATAACTGGGAGTCTATTTTTCTAGGATCTGCTTGGCAATATGATGAACTCACAGATGAATATTACTTACACTTATTCTCAAAGAAACAACCAGATTTAAATTGGGAAAATCCAGAAGTTCGTGAGGCACTATATAATATGATCACATGGTGGTTGAACAAGGGAATTGACGGATTTCGTATTGATGCTATCACGTTCATTAAAAAGAAAGAGGGACTACCAGATGCACCTAATTTGTTAGGGGCTCGTTATGTCCCCGCATGGGATTGTCACCGAAACCAACCGGGGATTCAGAACTTCCTCTCAGAGTTGAAAGAGAAGGTGTTTGATAAGTATGACATAATGACCGTAGGGGAAGCGGATGGAGTCAATCCGGAGGGATCATTATTGTATGTAGATGAGACAGAGGGAAAGTTTAATATGATCTTTCATTTCGAACACATGGGACTGGATAGTGGACCTAACGGCAAATGGGATGTTGTGCCATGGCAGCTTAAAGATCTCAAAAAAGTCATGACAAGATGGCAAGTGGGTTTACATGAAAAAGGTTGGAACGCGAACTATTTAGAAAATCATGATCAGCCACGTTCGGTTTCTAGATTTGGAGATGACAAAAAATATTATCAGGAATCAGCCAAAATGCTGGCTACATTCCTTATGACGCTGCAGGGCACTCCTTATATTTATCAAGGCCAGGAAATTGGAATGACGAACGTCCGATTTGAATCTATAGACGATTATAGAGATGTAGAAAGCCTAAACCTCTATCATGAGAACGAAGAAAAGGGAAACGAATCCATCCAAAAAGCCTGGGAGTATATTTACGCCAAAGGTCGAGATAATGCTCGGACGCCGATGCAATGGAATGATCAGTTTAATGCTGGATTTACCGACGGAACACCATGGATTTCGGTCAATCCAAATTACAAGGAGATTAATGTAGATAAATCATTAAATGAAAAGGACTCTATTTTTCATTACTATAAAAAATTAATTCAACTTAGAAAGGAACATGAAGTTTTTGTATATGGTGATTACCGTCTAATTCTTGAGGATGACGATCAAATCTATGCTTACATGAGATCTTTGGAGAAAGAAGCCATATTAGTTATTCTCAATTTTTCAGAGAAACCAGCTGATTTTGTTTTGCCAAAGGATTTGAGTTACACAAATCAAAGTTTGCTGATTGCTAATAAAAAAGTAAGTTCAAATGAAGAATTGAACATGTTTGCATTGCATCCTTACGAAGCACGTGTATACAAATTAACAAATTGAAATTCATTTAGCAAGAACTGTTAATGTATAAAAGTTCTCAAAATTTATCAATCATCATCTGAATATGAAGAGCGAGGAGAATGATTCATGATTACAAATACGAGTAAGCAAACGATCTCAAGCTCCACTAATGTCTCAACAGTTCAAGAAATTAAGTTAAAAGAGAAAATAGGTTATGGTTTTGGAGACTTTGCCAGTCAATTACTTTTTTGTACGGTTACGACATTCTTAACATTCTACTATACGGATACAATTGGTATCGCTGCCGGCGTAGTAGGAACATTAATGTTAGTCGCTCGTGTCCTTGATGCATTTGTGGATATCGGTGTTGGCGTTCTTATCGATAAAACTAAAAGCAGGCATGGTAAGGCACGTCCTTGGCTCATTTGGATGGCCGTTCCATTTTCAATTTCTGGCGTTATCTTGTTTACAGTTCCAACAACAAGTGCGGTGATCACGTTAATTTATGTGTATGTGACATATCTTCTCATGAATTTTATTTACTCGGCGATCAATGTTCCATATGGTGTCATCAATTCATTGATTACTCAAGATGCTTATCAAAGGTCTGTTCTCAATATTTTTCGTATGGTATTGGCCAATGTGGGAGCCTTGTTAGTTACATTTTCGACACTTCCTTTAGTAAGCGCTTTCGGTGATGGTAAAAAAGGATGGATCATCACTATCTCGATTTATGGAATTCTTGGTATGATTCTATTCTTTGTCACGTTTGCTTCAACTAAAGAACGTGTTAAACCATCTGTTGTTAAAAAGGATGTTCCACTTAAACGAGGATTAAAAGCGTTATTCCGAAATAAGTATTGGGCATTAATGGTTGTATTTGCTGTTGCGTTCTTTGCCAATAATGCACTTGGAAGCGGGATAAATGTTTATTATGCGCAATATATTTTGAATGATAAAAATCTTGTTGGTATGCTTGGTATGGCTACATTGCTGCCACAATTGGCCGGTTTCTGTGTTTTAGCTTTTGTCATAAAATATATTGGGAAACGTAATTCTGCTTTAGTAGGGAGCGTCATCATGATTGTAGGTTCATTGATAATTGCCATTCAGCCACATAATTTGGTGATCGTTATGGCAGGCCTAATCATTAAGGCGCTCGGTACGGCAGCTATTATGGGAACTGTTTTTGCCATGCTAGCGGATACGGTCGAATATGGTGAATGGAGAAGCGGTGTCCGTACGGAAGGGCTTGTTTACAGTGCGGGCAGCTTCGGAACCAAAGCTGGAAGTGGTCTAGGAATTGCTCTTGTTGGGTGGGGCTTAGCCATTGGTGGATACGTTGGTGGACAAACAACGGTAAGCGCTTTAGCCAACTTTTCCATTCAATTCATGTTTATTTATCTACCTGTCGCCTTTTGTGTTATTCAAATTGCGATACTATGGTTCTACAAATTAGATCAACAGTATTCAGATATCGTGAAAGAGTTGCAGGATGTGAGAGATTTCAATAGTTAACAGAGTTGAATAATCCAAGAGTCTAGATATCTCATTAAATGAGATAAATGTAATCATCCAGGCTTAATGGACTTCAATATTATACTCCTTTTTATCAGGCTTTTTATAATCAATGTATTAATAAGAAAACTTGCCAATTGCTAGCCTGTAAGACGTAGACAGATGCCTAGTTGCTTTATATCTTAATTTTTCTTTCTTAAAGGTTGTTCAAAAAGTCACCAAATGATAAGCCACGAATCCTCGGCGCCCGCTTGTTTTTCCGGTCCTCATGTAGCGGATACAAGCGGATCGCTATAAAAAACGCTCGCGTCCTGTGGCTGGCGCCTGAAGCTACCACAACGCGAGGAATGCCGGTCCTCAAAACAGCGCCGCTCTTAGCCTTCCGACGCCCAGGACGGGCAAGTAACTTAAAGTGTGAAAAAAGCCAATAATCCAATTTCGGACTATTGGCTTCAATTCTATTTATCCTCTTTTTTCTAAGAGTATTTCTTCATTAACTTCTTCCTTATTAACTTCTTCATTTGTTTCTGGAGATGTCCGATTAATGAAGAAGGCGAGGAAAAAGGCAACAATGGTTAATCCTGTAGCAATCAAGAAAGCTTCATTGATTCCTATAACGGTTGCTTGTCTTGTTACGATGGCCATGTGTATTTTATCTGTTGGGTTAAT
Organism: Terrilactibacillus laevilacticus; assembly: GCF_006517395.1. Classification (GTDB taxonomy): domain Bacteria; phylum Bacillota; class Bacilli; order Bacillales; family Sporolactobacillaceae; genus Terrilactibacillus; species Terrilactibacillus laevilacticus. The sequence continues at coordinate 15,801 of NZ_VDCY01000015.1, read as the reverse complement.
CTGATTATCTAAGATAATTTGTTTAACATGTGATGCTGCACTCTTCGTCATAATAGAAACAAAGAAGGCCATTCCAACAGCACCTGCGACCATTCTGAGCGCATTGACCATAGCCGTTCCAAATCGATTTAACTCTAAAGATAACTCATTCAAACCAGCGGTAAAGATCGGCATCATGATCAAAGACATTCCTAACATCCTAGCTGTATAAACTAAAACAACATAAGTGAAGGTTGTATCTAAAGTGAGTTTAGTTAATAAATAGGTTGTCACAATTGTCATAGCTAAACCAGATACAGCTAACCATTTAGCTCCAAAACGATCAAATAATTTTCCTGTGATCGGTGACATGATACCCATAACGATGCCACCAGGGAGTAGCATTAATCCAGAATATACTGGAGAAAATCCTCTAGCATTTTGCATATAGATCGGCATTAAAATCATACCAGAAAACATGGCCATCGTAATGGTGACGTTTATAATGGTCGTCAAAGTGAAAATTTTATAGCGAAAAATACGAAATTCTAATATAGGATTCTTAACTGCTAGTTGGCGCCATACAAATAAAGTTAAACTTAATACACCAATAACGAACATTGTTAAAACGAGTCGATTTGTCCATCCCATCGAACCTGCTTCAGCAAAACCATACAAGATGCCGCCAAAGCCTATCGTTGATAAAATGACGCCTAGGACGTCTAGCTTTGAACGCCTTACTTCTGAAACATTTTTAACCATTTTGATTGAAAGTATAAAATTAAGAAGTGCGAATGGAAAAATAATGAAGAATAGAACTCTCCAAGAATGATGCTCGACGACCCATCCTGACAATGTAGGTCCAATAGCTGGTGCAAAGTTCATCGCCACGCCAAATATTCCCATGGCAAAACCTCGTCGATTAGAGGGGTAAAGGGTAAAAATAACGTTTGTAATTAGTGGAAATAGGATCCCTGCACCGATCGCTTGAATCACACGTCCAAGTAATATAACAGAAAAACTCGGGGCAATCCCGCAAATTAACGTTCCCAAAGTAAAAAGTCCAATGGATGAGAGATAAAGTTGTCTTGTCGAAAAACGAGCCATTAAGAAAGCTGTAATAGGAATAACAATACCGTTAACGAGCATAAAGATCGTGGTTAACCAGTTGGCAACATCAGCTGTGATATGAAGAGAATTCATCATTTGTGGTAAGGCCACATTAATTAAAGTCTGATTAAGAAATGCCACGACAGCCCCAGCCATCATAATACCAAAGATGGTGCGTCTATTATAAGCTTTAAAACCAATAGTTTGATGTTTATCCATTAGTGTGGAAACCTCCTTATCATGTAGTGAAAAATAGATGTATATCTTTTTATTACCGTAGAAATGGATCATGTACACATAAAAATCCCGCCTAATCATAGCGGGAGAAGTCCATAAGTAAAAATTCTATATATAATTAGTTAGTATACAAATTATTCGATGACTTACATATGTTATGTGATTTATTGTCTACTGTCAATAGGTTTGCATATATTTGTTTTATGTTTTGACTGTTTCTACTCGTGTTCAATAGGATAGGGTAATAAATCCTTAAAGTCTAGAATTGATTTTATTTTGCTTTATAAATGAACATTTTTTATGTTTGCTCTTTTGAAATTCCCATGTGATCGATGACATTCTGGTTGCTTTTTAGCATTTAGAAAAAGATTATTTACCAGAGAAAGAAGTTAAATTAATAATTAACATTATTCCTAGAAGCATGGTGATTTTTAATTGATAAAAGAGTGCTGTTTCTTATTTTTGTTTTAACACCAGCCCAAATGGAAATGATTGATCCTCCGACTGTCTCAGCGATTAAATCGGTCATTGTATCTAAATTTCCTCCCATTTGCATGTCGGTACCAAATAAATAATCAACACAAAACTCATAAATTTCCCATATCACTCCTCCTAAAGCGACGATAGAGAGAGTCGAGAGAAAAACGAACCAAGGTGAAATGATGTCGCTTTCTTCTTGATGTAGTAATCGTTTGTTTAATGCTCTACCTACAAATGCAAGGACAGGACCACTAATAAAATGAATCAAAGTGTCCCATGAACCTTGTCCAAACCATCCTTTAATCGAACCAAAATATTGGGACCCTATTAAGAAAATCAAATAGGAAACGATGATAGATAAATTTAATTGAAACTTTGTAAAAATAGCAACAATAAGAGGTATTCCTCCACAAAGAATGCCGCTAAGAGCAACCAATGATTTAAAGGGTATGCCAATTATTAAAAAATAGATCGTTAAATAGGCCATAAATAAGACATACATAGAACTAAGAAAGATGACTAATTTTCGATTCAAAGTCTTCACCTCAAGTTTGGTATTAGCTGTGTTGAAAAACTAAATCTTGACTTAAGAGTCAATAGCAAATCATTTACAAACACATATACCTCTAAAGAGCCGTTAGCAAACAAAATGGTCATGGTTAATAGCTTAAGATAAGGCGTAGGAGTAAACAATAACTAGGCTTGTTTTGACAAACACACCTTGAACACTCAAAATTAAATTTAGGGTAAAATTATTTTAATGACGAAAATGAGCTTAAATAATAATTTGTGCTTTAATAAGACGCTATTAAGGAGAATACAATGACTAATTATAAATTAACCATTCAATACGACGGTGGACGTTATAAAGGATGGCAACGCCTAGGAAATGGCGAGAACACCATTCAAGAAAAAATAGAACAAGTTTTATCTGAATTAGAAGGTGAAAAAGTTGAGATTATTGGGAGTAGTAGGACGGATGCAGGGGTCCATGCACTTGCCCAAATGGCGAACGTTAAACTCAATAAAAAATTAACAGAATCCAAGATCAGAGCCTATCTCAATCGGTATTTACCTCAAGATATTAGTGTTATTGAGGTTATAAAAGTTCCTGATCGTTTTCATGCCCGTTATCATGCTAAGGATAAAACGTATCTATATAAAATATGGAATAAGGATTACTCCCATCCATTTATGCGAAAGTACAGTATGCATATTGAAAACAAACTTGACGTTGATAAAATGATAAAAGCAGGCCAATATTTTATTGGTGAGCATGATTTTACGGCTTATTCAAATGCTAAATCAAAGAAAAAAACTAAAGTGCGTTCGATCAATGCCTTAGAAATAGAAGAAAAAGAAGGTTTCATTTACATTAGGGTAAGAGGAAATGGGTTTCTTTATAATATGGTTAGAAAGATGGTCGGTACGTTAATTGAAGTTGGTCTTGGGAATATTGATCCCGAAAATATACCTGGCATTATAGAATCAAAAGAAAGGAACCAAACGGGTCGATTAGCGGATGCATGTGGACTCTATTTGGAAAAGATCGATGTATAAGTGATTTGTTTTAATATATTTTCTTTTCATAACGATCATTCTTTGTTGTTTGTTTAGCTATTGAGCTACTTCGTTTTGTCTTGGATCAAGGCCAGCGGGACCTACATGGAGGGGTCTTTTAAGGAAGGAGCTAAAAAAAGAAAATTTAATGATTCTAAAATTAAAGGACCTGAGAATGGAAAGGGATATGACAATATTGGTTTAAGTTGAGAGAGATAAAGAAAATCCCTTTATTATAGAGGTTGTTCAAAAAGTCACCAAATGATAGTGCGAATCTCGGCGCCCGTTTGTTTTTCCGGTCCTCATGTAGCAAAAACCTACATTCCGGTCCTCAAAACAGCGCCGCCTTGATCTTCTTGCTTCTAATTTGTCTTCTATTTGAACACGCACTTATAGGTAAAGTTTTTTATCTACAAAAAGGGATTTTCAATAGGAATTAATACATTATTTTGCTGCTATAACTGTATCGACATTAATACGAGACATTTTTTCAAAGGCATGTGCAGCCCGCAATACGGTTTCTTCATCGCCGTGTCGTCCGATGAGCATCATTCCTACTGGTAGTCCATCAATTATCCCACAAGGGACATTCATCGCTGGATGACCTGTTAGGTCAAAGACAGATGTATTTGGAATCATTTCAAGCGAACGTGCAACGTATTCATCAAGATCTATGTCACCAGTTGGGAGTTTTGTTGCTTTAATAGGGAGGGTTGGCATCACGAGTACATCATATTCTATGAATGCCTCGTCATAACTTTGAGTTAATTGTCTAGTGAGGTTTTGTGCTTTAGCGTAATATCTGCCATTATACGTATCTTGCATGTACTGACCAGCAAGAATAACTAGTTTTGTAGTTAGAGAGAGGTCATCCGCACGAGTTTGTAAACCTTTTGAATAAACATCAATTAATTGGGTTTGATAATAACCTTTCCAATTAAGACCGTGGCTATTTTCACGAACCATTTGGACGGTAGCTCCTTCGCTGCCAAGGACATTCCAAATATGAACGCCATCTCGATGCATTGGAATAGATACGGATTTTACTAGGGCACCACACTCTGCAAACGATTCTGCAGCTTGTCTTACCATGGCATCTACTTCGGGTTCAGATAATCCTTCCCAGCCAAATCCTTCTTCGACAATTCCAATATTCAATCCGTTTGTTTCTCCAGTTAGAAAATCTGAATATGGCTTTGATGGTAACCCTTTTTGTCTTGGATCAAGGCCATCGGGACCAGCAATCACTTCAAGTAATAAGGCAATGTCTTCAACGGTTCGAGCCATTGGTCCAGCGTGATCAATGGTCAATTCGATTGGGAAGATGCCTGTATAAGGAACAAGACCCCATGTAGGTTTCAATCCATAGATACCACAAAACGAACTTGGTATTCGGATGGAGCCGGCTTGGTCGCAGCCAATCGCCATATCCACGGCACCTGACGCAACGAGTGCCGCACTGCCACTTGATGACCCACCAGCAGAATATGCAGGGTTATGAGGATTAAGAACAGCTCCTGTATCAGATGTAAAACTACTTCCAGCTAAACATAAGCTTTCACATACTGCTTTTCCTTTAATTTCACCTGCCTCATCAAGTATCCGAGTCACAATGGTGGCGTCAATTTGTGGAACAAATCCTTCGAGTACTTTCGTCCCGTTCATCATAGGTACACCAGCTAAGCTAATATTGTCTTTTAACGCAATTGTTTTACCAGCTAGTTTACCTGTTTTTGCATGATCAACCTCTGTTTTCCAATACCACGCATTGAGTGGGTTTTCTTCTTCGGTAGGGCGATATCCCGGTCTTCGTGCATATTTAACAGGGAGTTCTGGTTCGATCATTTGATCCACCCGTTCATAAGACTTTAAAATACCACTGTTGATCAAGTCTTTAAAACCTGTGAGTTCGTCTTCATCCATTGTCAAATGATACTGTGAACTTACTTTTTTTAAAGATTCAAGATCTACCTTTTTCACTACGATCCCTCCATGAATTTTTTCTGATGTAAAATTCATTGGTGTCTAAAAAAATGATACACCTAATTTTTTCGTGTGTAAATGGAGTTGAATGAAAATTATTAAAAATAATAAAAATTCTGATACAATGATCTGTAATAAATATTGATTAGATCGAGAGAGGCTGATGATTCAACGGTTCATTTTAGTGTACCTGTATTTTGAATCGACATAAGGAATCATTACTGATAAATCTCATTTCTATTAACTAATCCAATAAAAGAGGATGTTTAAAAAGTCACCAAATGATAAGCTACGAATCTCAGCGCCCACTTGTTTTTCCGGTCCCCATGTAGCGGATACAAGCGGATTGCTATAAAAAACGCTCACGTTCTGTGGCTGGCTCCTGAAGCTACCACAACGCGAGGAATGCCGGTCCTCAAAACAGCGCCGCTCTTAGCCTTCTTGCTTCTAATTTGTCACCTTTTGAACACGCACTAAAAGTGAAACTTCCATCAGTGGGAGTCTTACTAACCGTTAATGCGGGATAAAAAAAGATAAGTTATACTTATGAAAAAAAGGAATAATTGAAGGAGAGTGTCTATCTTTGAACAATCTAACGACATTTAATATATTGAAACCAGCAAACGAAGTGTTTGAAGCTTTTGTCGATCCATCAAAAATCGGTCATTTTTGGTTCTCATCGAGCTCAGAAAGATGGGAAGAGGGTAAGACGATCGCTTTGGAATACGATCTATATCATGCTGAATTGGAAATCAAAATAATTGAAATCAAGAAAAATGAGAAAATTGTTTTTTTGTGGGGACCCATTGAAGAAGAACATAAGGTGACCATTACACTCAAACAAATTGATTCTTCTAAGACAATTATTGAAGTTAAAGAAGAAGGTTTTAGGGACAATGAGGAAGACGTCATACATGAATTATTAGATAATAAAGAAGGGTGGGTTTTTATGTTAACCTGCTTAAAAGCTTACTTGGAATTCGGAGTTAATCGTTTGAGAGGTGGGCTACTTAAGGAATAATAACTATTAATAGTTATTAGAGCTCGAATTAGATGAATCACGGAGATGTTATGTTGTCTTATATGCAGACATGATTCTTTGTTGATAAAGAAGTCACTACCGACTGTTTAAGCAGATGGTAGTGACTTCATTTAGTTGATATTTAATGTACATCAACTAAATGATTTATTGCCGGATAAATCTTTTTAAAATGTTCATAGCTTTTTTCGTAAATTGATTGAGCTGCCAGGTTTGGATAGTAAGTTATACTTTTCCTCTTACTTAATATATTTTCAGCGAATGCTTCATATGAGCTTTCCCACCCCAATTTAATAAAAGGACTTGCAGCAGCACCAAGAGCGGGGAGGTATTGGGCATTCTCGGGTACCTTAATCATGATGTGACAAACGTCTGCCATAACTTGACACCAGGATGCGCTCTTTGTACCTCCACCAATCATATAAAAGATCTGGGAATGAGGGGGATGAGGAGATTTTAAGTCAATCAATTGTTTGAAGGAAAAGCAAAGACCTTCTAGAACAGCTCTACACATATGTTTGGTTGTTGTCTTTTTAGTTAGCCCAATAAATGCTCCTGTAGCATGAGGATCAGGAACAGGACTACGTTGGCCATTTAGATAAGGTAAAAAAAGGAGACCATTAGACCCTGGTTCTGTTTGCTCGATTTGTTTTTCAAATAAACGATAATCACCTTGACTAAATTGTTGGACAGCCCAACTGTGAACATTACCCGAATTTGAAGAAGAGGCAATATCTAAAAATAAATCTTCTTGAAAATACTTAAGTTGAAAATGGCCAGGTTTATAATCGTTATAAAGTGAAGTTGCCGAAGCAACCCAGCCAGTGGTTCCGAGGTAAATGTATTGATCGTGTTCTTGAATAACCCCGGCTCCTAGTGATGTTGAACCTGCATCTCCAAACCCACAAAAAATCAGAGTTCCCTCTGCAAAACCAGTTAATTCGGATACTGTGTGTGAAATTTCTCCAATAATTTCATCACTTTGTCTTATGTTTGGAAGTTTAATTGAATCTAGGTCAAAGGCTTTTAAAACAGAAACTATCCAATTATTTTCCGTCAACATCATCAAGGAGAGGGTAGATGCATTGGTTGGATCAACGACTTTCTGGCCAGTTAAACGAAAGATGAGGTAATCTTTTGGTCCAAAAAGAAGTGTTTTAGTCTGACTTTCTACATCAGGTTCATGCTCTTTAAGCCATAACCACTTGGCTAAAGGGGACGTACTGTCAAATGGATTTCCAGATAAACTCGTTATCTCGGGGAATTTTTCTTGTATGGTTTTAGCCTGGTTATAAGCTCTGTTATCACTATAAAGGATCGCATTAGTCAGAGGAACTCCGTTTTCATCTAAAGTGATCAAGTCTTGCATATGGCCACTAAATGTGATAGCTGCTATTTGGCTGGGCTTAATGCCGCAGACAAACCAGTTGTTTGTAATGGTTAAAAAGGCTTTCCACCATTCTTTCGGATCTTGCTCCACAAATTGATCATTTAAGTATGTATGTAACTCTATATCATACAGGTTTGAAATAGCTCCTGTTTGATCAATGAGCATTCCTTTCATGACTGACGACCCAACATCAAACGTTGCGACATAGTGCCTTGGCAATTCTACCAATTCTACCCCCACCTTTTTAGTGAAATTTTACTAGAGTCTACGAAATTAAACAAGTTGTTCATTTAATAATATAGAAATAACATTATGTAAACTAATTAAAATAAACTACATTAAAACCATTTGTAATCATATAGAAATTCTTAGTAAAATGAGTAATAGTTATGACCAGAAAGGAAATTCTACATGAAACCAAATATAAAAGACATAGCGAGGCATGCGGGCGTATCTCCAACGACTGTATCTCGAGTGCTTAATAATAGAGGATATATCAGTCAAAAGACAAAAGACAAGGTTCATCAAGCCATGAAAGAATTGAATTACTTTCCTAATGAATTGGCTCGCTCCCTTTTTAAACAACGAACCCATTTAATTGGACTTATTTTCCCTACAACCGCTAATCCTTTTTATGGAGAGTTAATCTTTCATATAGAGAATGCTTTTTCCTCTAAAGGATATAAAGTTTTACTATGTAATAGTTTAAATCGAGTAGATAAAGAAATTGACTATTTAGACATGCTGCAAAGAAACCAGGTCGATGGAATCATCGTCGGGGCTCATAATAGGCACATAAGTCAATATGAAAGTATGTATCTCCCTGCTGTCGCTATTGATCGAAATTTATCCAATTCAATCCCCGTGGTGTCATCAGATAATTATTTGGGAGGAAAGGTAGCAACTGAGCATTTATTGAAAAAGGGATGCCAAAAAATTATACATATTAATGGGCCGCATGAGTTAGAAACACCCGCTAATAAACGTAGAGAAGCTTATGAAGAGGTCATGGTTAAAGAAGGGAGGTTTCCAATTACGTACGAACTACGGCAAAGTTTAGACGAAAATTATACTAAAACCATCATAGACCAGCTTTTTGATGAAAACCCAGATGTTGATGGGATTTTCGCTAGTGATGACCTTATCGCCGCAACCGTTTTATCTGAAGCCAAAAAACGGGGAAAAGACATCCCAACTGAATTAAAAATAATCGGTTACGATGGAACGTCAACTGTCAAAACTTGTCTACCAGAACTAACAACCATTCAACAACCTATTCAGGCTATCGCTCAATCAGCTGTTGATCTTCTTATTCATCAGATTAATGGCGAAGCAGTAGATGAGCCGTTGAAAAACATCATTCTTCCAATACAACTTTCTAACGGTTTTACGACATAATTGATAAAGACATTCTTGAAACAACTGATTATATTAGTTGTTTTTAAAAAAACATGTCAACGGGTTGACATGTTAAAACAATTAACATATGATAACTATGGAAACGCTTACCTAATGTTTTAAAGGAGGTTTGACTCATGACAACCATCAATTTAAAAAAAGCTGAGGCATTTATTAAAGAAGCCAAAAAAAACGTTCATCCTCGCTATCGATTAGGCTATCACATCATGGCGCCGGCTAATTGGATTAATGACCCAAACGGTTTAGTACAATATAAAGGTGAGTATCATGTTTTTTTTCAACATCATCCATATGATGAAAACTGGGGACCCATGCATTGGGGCCATGTAAAAAGCAAGGACCTCATTCACTGGGAGCATTGCCCAATTGCATTAGCACCAGGAGATGCCTGTGATCAAGATGGATGTTTCTCAGGAAGTGCAGTAGTAGACGGCGAAGACCTTGTTCTCATTTATACAGGACATCACATTATAGATAAAGAGAAGGATACATTTTTCCAAAATCAAAACATCGCAATCAGTCAAGATGGCCTTCATTTTAACAAATATGAGCAAAACCCAGTCATTGCAACCCCCCCACATGGAAGTACACAACATTTTCGCGATCCTAAAGTTTGGAAGCATAACGACCATTGGTACATGATTGCTGGGCACCAAACAGATGAGGGGATCGGAGAGGTCATTCTTTTCAAGTCTCAAAATCTAAGAGATTGGGCTTACCATGGCGTTCTTGAACAAAGTGATGATAAACATGGTTATATGTGGGAGTGTCCCGACTTTTTTGAGCTGGATGGTCGATATGTTCTGATGTTTTCTCCTCAAGGTATGGAGCCTTCAGGCGATCTATATCAAAATCTTTTTCAAACGGGCTACTTTGTTGGTCAATATGATTATGAATCGAACTCATTTGAACATGGTGATTTCACAGAACTTGATCATGGTCATGACTTTTATGCTGTCCAAACCTTTAAAGATGATCGAGGTAGGCGCATTGCCATCGGTTGGATGGATATGTGGGAATCAAACATGCCTTCAAAAGAAGATGGTTGGGCTGGTGCTTTGACTTTACCTAGAGAGCTTCATGTTAGTAAAGAGGAAAAGATTCTCATGACACCAGTGGAAGAACTTAAGCAGTTAAGGAAAAAAGAACATACATTATTAGAGGATAAACTTGTTGAAGAGCCTTTATCATTTGATATAACAAATGATTTACTAGAAATAGAAGTTATTTTTGATTTAGAAACATCGACAGCACGTCATTTCGGGCTCAAGGTACAGTGTGGTCAAACAGAAGAAACAGTGATTTCTTATGATGTTAATGAAAGTAAATTAAGCCTCGATCGAAGTAAAAGTGGAAAAGGGGTTAGCGGTGTTCGCCGAGTTAAGTTGCCAGAAAAGAATCGATTATACCTCCGTATCTATTTGGATCGTTCTTCGATAGAGGTCTTCGCTAATGAAGGGATTGCGACAATGACGAGTCGAATTTATCCTGTTGAACGAAACCATGACATTTCGTTATTCCAATCAGGTGGCAAGGTTAAAGTAATAGGTCTAAAGGTTTGGGAATTAGAAGATATTTGGAAAAATTAATGTAAGTATAACAAAACACCGTTAAGCCTTGAGGGTGTTTTGTTTTGTCTCTATTTGAAAAGAAGTATAAAAAGTGATAGAACTGTTCAAATTGACGGCTATATTAGAAAGCCATTTATCTTTCGGCTATTCGTTCAGTTCACTTTGTTTGAAAACTAACGGGCGTCTTGATATTCTATAAGTGCGTGTTCAAAAAGGTGACAAATTAGAAGCAAGAAGATCAAGGCGGCGCTGTTTTGAGGACCGGAATGTAGGTTTTTACTACATGAAGACCGGAAAAACGAGCGGGCGTCGAGAATTCGTAGCTTATCATTTGGTGACTTTTTGAACAACCTCTATAAGTGTTATTTGGACAACTCAAGAAAAATCTTTACCTTATAACGTATCTCTCTTTAGGAAATACTATAAAATTGAAAAACTTATTTAAAAAGGAGATTGGTCAATGGATTTCGTTACATTAAATAATGGTATCAAAATGCCTCAATTAGGTTTTGGTGTATGGCAAGTTGAAGACGAAAAAGCAACGGCAGCTGTATCAAAAGCTCTCGAAGTTGGCTATACCTCGATCGACACAGCTATGATCTATAAGAATGAAAAAGGTGTTGGTAAAGCGATTAAAGAATCCTCTGTTCCAAGAGAAGATCTCTTTATTACAACAAAAGTTTGGAATACAGATCAAGGCTTTGAAAATACATTACGTGCATTCGATGAAAGCTTGGACAGGTTAGGTCTTGACTACGTCGATTTATATCTCATCCATTGGCCAACACCAAAATATGATCAGTATGTAGATACATATAAAGCGTTAGAAAAACTTTATCATGATGGACGAGTTAAAGCTATTGGTGTTTGTAACTTTGATATTGAGCATTTAGAGCGTCTCTTTGCAGAATGCGAAGTAAAACCTGTTTTAAATCAAGTTGAATGCCATCCATACTTAGCTCAAAATGAGTTAAAAGATTTCTGTGCTAAGCATGAAATTTTTGTTGAAGCTTGGAGTCCACTTGATCAGGGCGGCGAAGTGCTTAAAGATGAGACAATCAAAAAAATTGCTGATTCACATAAAAAGTCTCCAGCTCAAGTTGTCTTACGTTGGCATTTACAAAACAATACGATTGTTATCCCAAAATCGGTTACTCCGTCTCGAATTGAAGAGAATTTCAATGTTTTTGATTTTGAACTAACAACCGATGAAATGGATCAAATTCATAAACTGAACAAGAATCGTCGTAAAGGTCCTAAACCAAGTGAAATGAATGTTAGATAACTACTTCTACAAAAAAGAAGCGATGGTTATGTCGCTTCTTTTTTGTCCTTTAAGTCAGCATAAAAATTTAAGGTAAGTGCAACTAGCCCTCTGTCTGCGCCTTATAGGCCCCGCAATCGGCAAGTTCTTTATTTTACTAAAATGATCTCATAAACCCATTTATTTTAGCTCAAACTGAATTAAGACATTGATGTTGTACTAATTTTAAAAATACCTTACATCTTAGATCTAAATCATATGAAAGTAGGAAAATATTTTGTCAATAAATACTAAAACAGATTTTAATGCCATTATCCGTGAACGTCACTCCGTGAAAGAATTTGACCCTAATATTAAGATTAGTCATGAGGAAATGCTGAAAATATTAGAAGAAGCGACTTTGGCTCCGTCTTCTGTCAATTTACAACCGTGGCGCTTTGTTGTTGTGGATGATGAAAAGCAGAAAGAAAAACTACAAAATCTTGTTCGATTCAATCAAAGACAATTAAACACGTCGGCTGCGATGATTCTCATATTAGGCGATATGAACCATTTTGACTACGCAGAAGAAATTTTTTCATTAGCTGTAGAAAAAAATACGATGCCACAAGAGGTCAAAGATAACTATATGATGAGACTACCAGAAGCTTTCTCTAATATGTCACAACAGACAATCCGAGAAACGACGTTAATTGATGGCGGGTTAGTAGCCATGCAACTGATGCTCGTTGCAAAAGCACATGGCTATGACACAAATCCAATCGGTGGATTTGAGCGAAAAGAGTTGCTAGAAGCTTTAGGGGTTGATACCGAACGATATGTTCCTGTTATGATCGTTGCCATTGGCAAAGCAGCGAAACCAGCTCATGCAAGTGTTCGCTTGCCTATTGAACGAGTGACGTCATTTAACCATGTGGACAAAGTGGTAGGAGAGCCGAAAAAAAGTTAAGGGAAAAAATATGACATAACATGTTCCCCCAATATGTGTAGAGGAATATTTTTTTAGAGCTATTATAGAAAGAAGATGAGTTACATGACAACAAAGCAACTCAGCGATATCCCATTTTCAGTGCTGGATCTATCTCCGATTATTGAAGGAGGGACACCGACTGAGTCACTTCAAAATACATTAGAACTAGCTAAACATGCGGAAAATTGGGGTTATCATCGATATTGGGTGGCAGAACACCACAATATGCCATCTATTGCGAGCTCTGCTACGTCAATTGTGATTGCTCATATCGCTCAAGGGACATCTAAAATCCGGGTTGGATCCGGTGGCATCATGTTGCCAAATCATGCTCCATTAATTGTAGCAGAGCAGTTTGGAACGTTAGAATCTTTGTATCCAGGACGGATTGATCTTGGTCTAGGTCGGGCCCCAGGAACCGATCGCCTCACAGCTCATGCCTTGCGTCGGAATTTAAATAAAAGTGGTGAAGATTTTCCTGAACAACTTGAAGAGCTTCGGTTTTATTTTAACCAAACACCTGAAACAAGTAGAGTCCATGCGATTCCAGGGGAAGGATTAACGATTCCAATTTGGCTATTAGGTTCAAGCGGTTTTAGCGCTCAATTAGCTGGCCAATTGGGGTTGCCATTCTCGTTTGCCAGCCATTTTTCACCGGCAAACACGTTACCTGCATTGGACCTTTATCGCCGGTATTTTACGCCATCTGCCGTTCTTGATCAACCTTTTGCGATGGTTTGTGTCAATGTTATTGCTGCTGATACGGATCAAGAGGCTGAAATTTTGGCAACAACATTGCAACAACATTTCATTAATTTAATGCGAAATGATCTTAAGCCCCTTCAGCCACCAGTGGATTCAATGGATTCAATATGGACACCTTATGAAAAAACCACATTGCAGGATAAACTCGGTTCTACAATCATTGGGAGTCCGAAAACCGTTCAAGATAAACTACAGGCTTTTCTAGATCTTACGGATGCCGACGAGATCATGATTAATACGATGATATATGACCAGAAGGCGAGACTCCACTCATATGAAATAGTGAGCCAATCTTTTAAAATCAACTAAATCTAAGGTTCTCTCTTCCTAAGGGGAGGTAGGAGAACCACTATATCATCAGATGACTCTATTCAAGTTGGTGTGGACGGCTATGTTTATTTTTTGTTTTACCAAGTTGTTTTTTAGGAGTAGACCTTGTTCTCTCCATATAATGAAGGATAAAAATAAATTTTTTAAAAGGATTAGTGTCGCCCATTTTATCCTCGCTTCGTTGACAAAACTTTTATTTCAATTTATAATTATCTCGAATTCGAGATATTATTTATAGAGGAATGATTTGATGGTTCATCAAGATAAAAACCAAAATGATGAGAAAGATATTTCTTTGAAATTATTTGTCGTACTAAATCGTGCGATGCAATCAATAAAAAAGCAGGTCGAAGAGGATATAAAAAGATACGGTCTTAATCAAACGGAATTTGCTGTACTTGAACTTCTTTATCATAAAGGAGATCAACCGATACAAAAAATAGGGAGTAAAGTATTAATAGCAAGCAGTAGTATTACGTACGTGGTTGATAAATTGGAGAAGAAAAAATTGATAAGACGAAAACCATGTCCAAATGATCGACGAATTACGTATGCGACCCTTACAGAAGAAGGTGAAGAATTCATGAAAAACATCTTCCCTGAACATAAAGAAGCGATTCATGATATTCTCGGCGGTGTCGAGATAGAAGAGAAAAAAATGATGATTGATCAATTAAAAAAGTTAGGAACTTATGCTAATAAAGATAGATCATAAGCATGAGATCCTATTTTTTTTATTTCGAAAATTTTTTGAACATATATCTCAATTTCGGATAATATGAATTATAAATGTAATTTGAAAAAGGAGAGTGCATCATGATCGGCTTAGGGCTTCTAATTATTCGGATCGTACTTGGTTTAACATTTGTTGGGCATGGAGCACAAAAGTTATTCGGGTGGTTTGGTGGCTATGGGATCAAAGGTACTGGCGGTTACTTTAGTTCGATTGGAATGAAGCATGGGACTTTTATGGCTATCATGGCGGGTTTATCTGAATTAATTGGTGGTTTATTATTTACTGTGGGTTTCTTAACCCCACTTGCTGCACTCCTTATTGTTATCACAATGCTTGTTGCAATAGAAAAAGTACACAATAAAAATGGTTTTTGGGTGACTTCCGGTGGCTATGAGTATAATTTATTAATTATTGCTGTTGCTGTTGGTGTCGCTGTTATGGGTCCAGGAATTTATGCGATTGATCCCATGATTTTTTAATAAGTGAAGGGAAAGAGGTAGTAATTAACTATTTTATGATAATTATCACTGTTTGATAGTAGAAATGTCAGCGAACAGTGACTATTTATTGATGGCTTTGTTTATGAAATCAAGTTGATAAACACTTTTTTGGGAAAATTTTGGATTAACTTCACTAGATGAACAAAATACAAAATATGAATGCTTAGGATGTAAACGAAATTCCCATCCGGTTTTTGTTTGCTTTACTTGTAAAAGTCGGTTTTGTCATAAGTGTGGAAAAATACGATAAGCAACAGGAACTAATTTTTGATTTATCTCCAATAGGATTTTTACACAAATATCATGTAATAAAAAGAGAGTCAGTACCCTGAATTATTCATACCTTCTTCAAAAAACATGATTCTAGTCAAACATGATTTATTTATCTATTTTCTCGAAAGATCTAAGATCATTTTGCGTCCTAAACGGGTTGTTTCAAAATTAGCTGTTTAAAATTAACGTTTTTAG
>NZ_VDCY01000014.1 GCF_006517395.1 Terrilactibacillus laevilacticus | reverse complement strand
CCCCTCAAGATGAGATTTCCCATAACTTTAAGTTAGTAAGACCCCTTAGAGATGATGAGGTTGATAGGTCTGAGGTGGAAGCGTGGTGACACGCTTGAGCTGACAGATACTAATCGGTCGAGGACTTAACCAAGAAACTTCTGTTTAAAAGCAAGGAACGTCGGTTAAAAGCGTCACGTCCTGTGACAACACCGACACTTGCATGATGTACGACGCGCTTTCACTTTCAGTTTTGAAGGATTACCTTCATATGTCTAGTGGCAATGGCGAAGAGGTCACACCCGTTCCCATCTCGAACACGGAAGTTAAGCTCTTCAGCGCCGATGGTAATTGGGGGCTGTCCCCCTGTAAGAGTAGGACGCCGCTGGGCAAAGAGAGAAAGCAGTCAACTTAGGTTGGCTGCTTTTTGTGTATATGTAAAGTTCGATAGGACCAAGGAAGACGATAAACTCAGCGAGGGTTTCTTTAGGCAAGAAGATCAAGGAAACAAGTGATCGAGACGCGGAGTGTACTATGTACACGAGCATCGAGAGCGCGTAGTTGACGATGAGATTAGTAGGCTAGAGGAAGCCGCAACGCGCCGATGGTAATTGAGGGGCGCCCCCCTATGCGCGTGTAGTACGCCGCTAGGCAAAGAGAAAGCAGTCAACCAAGGTTGGCTGCTTTTTTGTGTATTTTTTTGAGATCAGTTCAAATAGACGATGAAAAATGGAAATCTTTCTAAGCAAAGGATCCAAAGGCCATCAGTTGATCGTTTATTGAAGTTGTGCAATTACTGGAAAGTCGTGTAATACCACTTCGGGGTTGTGCAATTAACATGAGTTTAAAATTCAATTTAGAAGGTAAACATAGACATATCTGGAGCGTACACATTAAGCCCTATATATTAGAAATCGTAAGAATGAGGTAGAAATGGTGAGATAAAAATAATTTTTTTAATAAAAAATTTGTAAACTACATATGGAGTAAGTTCTAGACTCGATTCTCGTGTACAACGTACACGAGAATCGAGTCGCTCAATAAAACGGAAAGTCGCTCAATAAAACGGAAAGTCGCTCAATAAAACGGAAAGTCGCTCAATAAAACGGAAAGTCGCTCAATAAAACGGAAAGTCGCTCAATAAAACGGAAAGTCATTGCTTGGTCAAACATATGCTTTTAAATATACATATCCATCACATTTTCCTTAAAGAGGTTGTTCAAAAAGTCACCAAATGATCGTTCGAATCTCGGCGCCCTCTTGTTTTCCGGTCCTCATGTAGTGTATATAAGAGGATCTCTAGCTAAAATTGCTCACATCCTGTGGCTGACGTGAAGATACCACATCTTATGGAATGCCGGTCCTCAAAACAGCGCCGCTCTTTGCCTCCGACGCCCAGGACGGACTAGTACTGGCGTTCTGGCAGGATGTCAGCGTACTTAGCTAATAACCCTTTTTGTTTGTCACCTTTTTGAACACGCACTTAAAGCCAAAATCCAGCACGCTAGCTTGTTTTTTTATAGTTGATGAATTAGTTAAAAGTTCAAGGTCTATATTTCATATAAAACGGAAAAAATATAAACCTATCACCCATTTTTATTTGTCACAATCCATTTCAGTTGCTATTTATTAAAAAATCAGTATAATTAAAGTCAAAGATAGTCAAAGTCAAGAAGATGGGAGGCATAGTTCACTTTGAGGAACATTTCGGACCTTATAGAAAGGTATATTAAGGAGATTTTAGATGCAAGCAGCAAAATTGAATTAAAACGAAGTGAGCTTGCCGAAAGATTCCAATGTGTTCCATCCCAAATTAATTACGTATTAAAAACAAGATTTTCTATTGAACGAGGTTATATTGTTGAAAGCAAACGTGGTGGTGGAGGTTATATTCGTATCATAAAAGTTAAACCGGCAACAAGTTCGGAACTGATAGACGAGATGATTGAACTTTCTTCATTTCGAATTTCACAAAATATGTCAGAAGCCATTATCATCCGTTTATTAGAAGAAGAAATTATTAATAAAAGAGAAGCCAAATTAATGCTGTCAGCCATTGATCGATCCGTGCTTGACCTTAGTGTTCCACTAAGAGATGAGGTTCGGGCAAATATTATGATAGCGATGCTCCAAGCACTAAAATATAAAATGTAACGTTATATTGATACACTCTATATATGTAATATAAGAAGTTTTATTAAGGATTTAAGTGATCCGTGCATATAATGTTAACGATTATTGTAAGAAGGGAGTTTACTTCAGATGGAATGTCAAAATTGCCATCTTAGACCGGCTACACTCCATTTTACTAAAATTGTAAATGGTACAAAACATGAATACCATCTTTGTGATCAATGTGCACAGAATAATGAAGAAGTGATGGTAGCAACGCCTGGTGGTTTTTCGATACAACAACTTTTGTCTGGTTTATTAAATTTTGAACAACCAATAGAAAAAGAACGACATCAAACTCGTGATACCTTAAAATGTCCGAAGTGTGGTTTAACTTATAATGAATTTGTTAAAATCGGAAAGTTTGGTTGTCAGGAGTGCTATCATACTTTTAACGATCGTTTAAACCCCGTGTTTAGAAAAATTCATGGAGGAAATACCGTACACAAAGGTAAAATTCCCTACCGAATGGGTAAGGATATAAATACAAAACGAAAAGTACAGGATCTTAAGGTTAAACTACAAAAACTTGTCGAGGAAGAGAATTTTGAAAAGGCAGCAGAAATTAGAGATAAAATCAAGGCCATGGAAAAGGGGGAATAAGGCATGTCATTAAAGAAATTTATTGATCAAGCCGTTAGCCCTTGGATGCAACTAGAAGGCCCTGATGATGATATTGTCATAAGTAGTCGTATACGTTTGGCACGAAATCTTTCTGAATTCGTATTTCCTATTATTGCGACTGAATCCCAGCGAAAATCGACTCTTGAGACAATTGAGCAAAAGTTAAAAGGTGAATCTTATAGTACGTTAGGAACATTTGAACCTGTCGTCATGAGTAATTTAAGTGATATTGAAAAGCGAGTATTAATTGAAAAACATCTTATTAGTCCTAATCTAGCTCAAAATCCAAGTTATACTTCAGTGTTTATTAACCAAAGTGAATCTGTCAGTATCATGGTTAATGAGGAAGACCATCTAAGAATACAATGTCTTTTTCCTGGATTTCAGCTTGATGAAGCGATGACTCTGGCAAATGGCGTAGATGATTGGTTAGAAGATAAGTTTAACTACGCATTTGATGAAGAAAGAGGTTACTTAACGAGTTGTCCAACCAATGTTGGAACGGGACTTAGGGCTTCTGTCATGATCCATCTTCCCGCATTAGCTCTTACACAACGGTTAAATCGACTTGCACAAGTTATTAATCAATTTGGTCTCGTAATTAGAGGAATTTACGGTGAAGGCAGCGAAGCATTAGGTAACGTATTTCAAATCTCTAACCAAATGACCCTTGGAAAGTCTGAGCAAGATATTGTTGAAGATTTAAGGGGGGTTGTCATGCAACTTATTGAACGGGAAAAATTGGCGAGAAGGGATTTATTAACCAATTCAAAAATAGAATTAGAAGACCGCATTTATCGTTCTTATGGAAAACTTGCCTTTTCACGAATCATGCCATCAAAAGAAGCTGCAACATGTATTTCAGATATACGTTTAGGCATTGGCCTCGGGATTATTCAAAACGTAACGAAACGCATGTTAAATGAATTAATGGTTCTTACACAACCCGGCTTTCTACAACATTATTTCCAAGACCAATTAGGCCCAAATGAGAGAGATGTTAAACGAGCAACACTCATTAGAGAACATTTAAATTTTGAAAAACGTCAATAACAACATAATAAAGGAGGCAAAAAATTATGATGTTTGGTCGCTTTACAGAACGCGCACAGAAAGTACTTGCACTTGCTCAGGAAGAAGCTATGAGACTTGGACATAACAATGTAGGTACTGAACATATATTGCTAGGCCTTGTTCGTGAGGGAGAAGGTATTGCTGCAAAAGCTTTAAAGGCATTGAATTTAAGTCCTGAAAAAATTCAAAAGGAAGTTGAGTCACTAATAGGTCGTGGAAATGAAACCGTGCAAACGATCCATTATACGCCAAGAGCTAAAAAGGTTATTGAATTATCAATGGATGAAGCACGTAAAATTGGTCATTCCTATGTTGGAACTGAACATATCTTGCTAGGACTCATTCGTGAAGGCGAAGGTGTTGCAGCTCGAGTATTAAATAATTTAGGCGTGAGTCTTAATAAAGCAAGACAGCAAGTGTTGCAACTCTTAGGGAGTCATGAAACAGGCTCTGGCAACCAGCAAGGGCGTAATGCTTCTCATGCGAATACACCGACTTTAGATAGTCTTGCACGGGACTTAACGGCAACAGCACGTGATGGAGGATTAGATCCAGTAATTGGACGTAGCAAAGAAATTCAACGCGTGATTGAGGTACTTAGCCGCCGTACGAAAAACAACCCCGTGTTAATTGGGGAGCCAGGGGTTGGTAAAACAGCTGTGGCTGAAGGTCTTGCTCAACAAATTATTGATAATGAAGTTCCAGAGATTCTCCGTGATAAAAGAGTCATGACTTTAGATATGGGTACAGTGGTTGCTGGTACGAAATATCGCGGTGAATTTGAAGATCGTTTGAAAAAAGTCATGGATGAGATTAGGCAAGCCGGAAATATCATATTATTTATTGACGAACTTCATACATTGATTGGTGCTGGGGGAGCAGAAGGTGCCATTGATGCATCGAACATATTGAAACCATCGCTTGCCCGCGGGGAACTGCAATGTATTGGAGCAACAACCCTTGATGAATACCGTAAATACATTGAGAAAGATGCTGCTTTGGAAAGAAGATTCCAACCTATTAAAGTTAATGAACCGACAAACGATGAGTCTGTTCTTATTTTGAAAGGTCTAAGAGATCGCTATGAAGCTCACCACCGCGTGAAAATTAGTGATGAAGCGATTGAAGCCGCTGTTCAACTGTCGGATCGTTATATTTCAGATCGATTCTTACCGGATAAAGCCATTGACTTAATAGATGAAGCAGCTTCAAAAGTAAGATTACGTTCGTATACAACACCACCAAATTTAAAAGAGCTTGAAGTAAAACTTGAAGAAGTACAAAAAGAAAAAGATGCTGCTGTACAAAGTCAAGAATTTGAAAAAGCCGCTTCCCTTCGTGATACAGAACAAAAACTAAAAGAAGAAGTTGAAGTGACGAAGAAAGAATGGAAAGAAAAACAAGGAAAAGAAAACACTGAAGTCACCCCTGACGACATTGCTCTCGTCGTAGCGAGTTGGACGGGTATCCCAGTTGTAAAACTTGAACAAGAGGAAAGTGAACGTTTACTCCATATGGAAGATATTCTTCACAAAAGAGTGGTTGGTCAGGAAGAAGCCATCAAAGCTGTATCACAGGCAGTAAGACGTGCGAGAGCTGGATTAAAAGATCCAAAACGCCCAATTGGTTCATTTATTTTCTTAGGTCCAACAGGTGTGGGTAAAACAGAACTTGCTCGTGCTGTAGCTGAGTCTCTATTTGGTGACGAAAATGCCATGATTCGAATCGATATGTCTGAGTACATGGAAAAACATACAACGTCAAGACTTGTTGGTTCACCTCCAGGCTATGTAGGCCACGAAGAAGGCGGACAATTAACGGAAAAAGTCAGACAAAAACCTTATTCCGTTATTCTTTTAGATGAAATCGAAAAAGCTCACCCAGACGTCTTTAACATCTTGCTTCAAGTGCTTGATGATGGAAGACTTACAGACTCTAAAGGAAGAACTGTTGACTTTAGAAATACAGCGATCATTATGACGTCAAATGTTGGTGCAAGTACGCTTAAGAAAAACAAATATCTTGGATTTACAGTGGAATCAGAAGGTCAAGAATATCGTGACATGAAAGACAAAGTCATGGGCGAGTTGAAACGTACCTTTAGACCTGAATTCCTTAACCGTATTGATGAGATCATCGTTTTCCATGAACTTAAAAAAGATCAATTAAAACACATTGTATCGCTTCTTTCGGAACAATTGAAAGAACGTCTGGCTAATCAAGGCATTATATTAGATCTAACCGATGCCGCTATCGAGAAAATTGCCGATGAGGGTTATGATCCAGAGTATGGTGCTAGACCACTTAGACGTGCTCTTCAAAGAAGAATAGAAGATCGTCTATCGGAAGAGCTTCTTAAAGGAAATATTTCTAAAGGATCGAGTGTGGTCATTGACTATCAAGATGATAAATTTATCGTTCAAAATAAAACAGAGGCTCCTGTTAGCAGATAAAGAAAAATCAAATAATGGGAAAGTATTTTAGTTCCTTTGTAAGATAAATCAAGTTTAATGTTATCTTTTTCAAAACAAGAAGCCAATGGTCCGCAAAAGACACATTGGCTTCTTGTGCTATCACTAAACCTCTAACTTAGACCAATATTAGGTTTGAAATTTAATTTAGGAATATTATGGATGCAATAGATTTATTTAGGTTCATAGATACTTTTTATGATACTATGTAGTCAGATAAACGAAAGGTGAATGTGTATGGCAAAAGCAAAGACAGTCTTTTTCTGTCAAGAATGTGGATATGAAAGTCCAAAGTGGCTGGGGCGGTGTCCGGGATGCAATAATTGGAATACCCTAGTTGAAGAGCGCATCACACGTGAAACATCTAGTGGGACAAGTACAAAAAAAATAAAAAATAAACCCATGCCCATCACTCATATTAAAGTTGAACAAGAACCAAGAATATTATGTGACATGAATGAACTGAATCGTGTTCTTGGAGGCGGGATTGTACCTGGCTCTTTAATTCTAGTTGGTGGTGATCCGGGAATTGGGAAATCAACACTACTGCTTCAAACATCGAGTCAATTGGCCAAGCAAAAAAGAAAAGTTCTCTATATTTCTGGCGAGGAATCGGTTAGACAAACGAAAATGAGAGCGGATCGCTTGGATATTTCAGAGGACAACTTATATATATTAGCGGAAACCGATATACATGATATAGAGAAACATGCTGAAGACTTATCACCTGATATCTTAATTATTGATTCTATTCAAACGATTTTTAATTCTGATGTCACGTCGGCAGCTGGAAGTGTATCTCAAGTTCGGGATTGTACAGGGCAATTGATGCGAATGGCTAAAACCAAGGGCATCGCAACCTTCATTGTTGGTCACGTTACGAAAGACGGTGCCATCGCTGGCCCTAGAATGCTCGAACATATGGTAGACTCCGTATTGTACTTTGAAGGGGAAAGACATCATACATTTCGTATTCTTAGGGCGGTTAAAAATCGCTTTGGTTCCACGAATGAAATGGGTGTGTTTGAAATGAAGGAAGCGGGTCTTATAGAAGTGTCTAATCCATCAGAAGTGTTTTTGCAAGAGCGAACGAAAGGAGTGGCTGGATCGGCTGTCGTTTCAGCCATGGAAGGTACAAGACCTGTTCTTGTTGAAATTCAAGCTCTTATTTCTCCAACAAGTTTTGGTAATCCAAGAAGAATGGCGACGGGTATTGACCATCACCGTATATCTTTATTAATGGCCGTACTAGAAAAACGTGTGGGACTATTACTACAAAATCAGGATGCTTATGTTAATGTAGCAGGTGGAATAAAGTTAGATGAACCTGCAACAGATTTAGCCGTAGCGATTAGTATAGCTTCTAGCTTTAAAGATCAAATCACTCAAGTTTCCGATGTGTTCTTAGGTGAAGTAGGCTTAACAGGAGAAGTAAGGCGGGTATCAAGAATTGAACAACGTGTCAATGAAGCCTATAAATTAGGGTTCGGAAGAGCTTTTATACCTGAGAAAAACTTAGGTGGATGGACGATACCAAAGGGTATGGAAGTCATAGGCGTATCTACAGTAAAGGAAGCGATGGATTATGCATTAGGAGGCGGATCAAATGAATTCAACCCAACAGCATTCTATCAATCAGATACTTAAGCTGATAGCTCCCGGAACATTGCTACGTGAAGGTATTGACAACGTACTAAGGGCTGGAACAGGTGGGCTAATCGTGATTGGCTTTGACGAGAAGGTGCAGCATCTTGTCGAAGGAGGATTTACAATCAATTGTCCCCTACTTCCAGCAGCTCTTTATGAACTTGCAAAGATGGACGGGGCTATCATACTAAGTGAAGACTGTAAAACCATTTTGTTTGCAAACACACAATTAGTCCCTGATTATGGGATTCCCTCGGTTGAAACAGGTATTCGACATCGAACGGCTGAACGCGTGGCTAAACAAACGGGTAATTTAGTTGTTTCGATTTCACAAAGACGAAGCATTATTACCCTCTACAAGGGTCATCTACGGTATGCTCTGCAGGATATCGGCGTTATTTTAACGAAAGCTAACCAGGCTATGCAGACTCTGGAAAAATATCGAGTGGCTTTAGATAAGGGACTAGTTAATTTAGGGGCTTTAGAATTTGAAGAACTTGTTACAATTCAGGAACTTACTCTCGTCATTCATCGTATAGGAAGAGTATTACGAATAAAGGAGGAGATAAATAATTATATTAATGAACTTGGCACTGAAGGTAGACTGATACGAATGCAAATGACTGAACTTGTCATGAATGTCGAAGAAGAAGCTCTTATGCTTATAAAAGATTATATGCTGGATGAATCAACTAATGCACAACTTGTCCTGGGGCAATTAACAAAATTGTCGACAGACGATTTATTGAAAGATCAAGTCATTATCAAATTATTAGGATACTCTTCTAGAGAAGATCAATATGAAGATATTCTATATCCCCGTGGGTACCGGATGTTAAATCGGATACCTAGGTTGCCGCAGTCAATCATTGATAACCTTGTCAGAACGTTTGGTCATATGAACCATCTTGTACGAGCAGGAATCAAAGATTTAGACAAAGTGGCAGGTGTTGGAGAAAAACGAGCAAAGAAAATTAAAGAAGGTTTCGAACGGATTCAACAACAATTATTTATTGACCGTGTCATTTAACAGGCATGGTGATCAGCTATTATATCATATTATTAATATTTTTCATGAACCGTTTGAATTTTGTAAATCCGTCTATAATGATAGGAGGAGGTGATTGGGAATGATGAAACGTATGATTCAATTGTTATGCATATTATTAGGTGGAACACTTGGATTTGTTTATATTCCTAGAGTGATTACATTATTAAATTTTGGCCAAAGCATACCATCGTGGTTATATACACCCTATACAGGAATGGTTATAGGTGCTATTATCTTTTTCTTGCTCACATATTGGTTTGTTGATTCATTAGTAGGCTTAATTAAAGCTTTTGAGGAAAAGATTATTAAAGCTCCCGTCACAGATGTATTATTTGGAACGATCGGGCTCGTTTTTGGTTTAGTCATTGCTTTTTTAATTCAAATCCCATTAGAAAGATTAAACATTGTCGGGATTAGTACGGTACTTCCCATTTTTATTTACTTGTTTCTGTCTTATTTCTTTTTTCAAGTGGGTTTTAAAAAGCGTGATGAACTTATCAATCTTTTTCATATTACCAAGAGCAAAGAACGTAAGAAAGAGTATGAGGGTGACGGAATGACAGCGCCTTCCGGAAAAATTTTTAAAGTATTAGATACAAGTGTTATTATAGACGGTAGGATTGCTGATATATGCCAAACAGGTTTTCTTGAAGGAGTTCTCGTTATCCCGCGCTTTGTTTTAGAAGAATTGCAGCATATTGCAGACTCATCGGATGCTTTAAAACGGAACCGTGGTCGTAGGGGCCTTGATATTCTAAATAAAATTCAAAAAGAACTCAATATTAAAGTGGAAATTTATGAGGGTGACTTTGAAGAAGTTTCAGAAGTGGATAGTAAACTTGTAAAACTCGCCCAACTTGTTTCGGGAATCGTTGTAACAAATGATTTTAACTTAAATAAGGTTTGTGAATTACAAGGGGTAACAGTTCTTAATATTAATGATTTAGCCAACGCAGTTAAACCGGTTGTTTTACCTGGAGAAGAATTAAATGTTCAAGTTATAAAAGATGGTAAAGAGCAAAATCAAGGTGTAGGTTATCTTGATGATGGAACCATGATTGTTGTTGAAGAGGGCAGGCGTTACATCGGAAAAACCATCGATGTTATCATTACAAGTGTGTTGCAAACCTCTGCAGGCCGAATGATTTTTGCAAAACCGAAGCTGTTAGAACAAGCGCTGTAAGATATCTTAATCTTTTTATCAAAATGCAAGGGAGTCTAGGCGTCAGCGTGTGTGTCATCTTACGCTTGGCGCCTATCATCAGTAACCACTATATGGTTTAAGCAGATAAGTTAATGGGTATTATATTTCTTTATATTTTAAAGAGGTTGTTCAAAAAGTCACCAAATGATAAGCTGCGGGAATCTCGGCGCCCGCTTGTTTTTCCGGTCGTCATGTAGTAAAAACAAGAGGATTTCTGGCTAAAAACGCTCACGTCCTGTGGCTGGCGCCTGAAGTAACCACAACGCGAGGAATGCCGGTCCTAGGGAAAACTTGCGCCGCGATTAGTCTCCGGCACCAAGGACGGGCTAGTACTGGCATTCTGGCAGGATGCCAGTGTATTTAGCCAGTAACTCTTTTCATTTGTCACCTTTTTGAACACGTACTTAAGTTGAAGAGATAGTTAAATAGATTCTCTGTTTACGATTATTTTAATGGTAGTTTAATTTGGAGGTTTTCATGGCTTATAATGTACTCGTGTTGGCGGCTGGAAAAGGTCAACGAATGGGAAAAGAGAAAAACAAAGTTCTATTAGAAATTAAACAAATTCCGGTGGTTATACATACATGCCAAGTATTTGAAAATGATGAAGCGTGCAAAGGGATTTACCTTGTAGCTAATAAACGAGAAATGGTAGAGATTCAAGACTTATTAACGGAGTTTCATATAACAAAAGTCAAACAAATAGTAGAAGGTGGCAAGGAGAGACAGGAAAGTGTTTTCTTTGGGTTACAAGCTATGAAAGAAGAATCGAATCACGATCCATTGATTCTTATTCATGATGGGGCTCGTCCGTTTATTAAACCAAAGGATATAACGAAGGTGGCTCTTGCTGCGGAAAAAACGGGAGCCGCTATTTTAGCTGTTAAAGTAAAAGATACAATTAAAAAAGTATCACATCATCAAGTGCAAGAAACCATTGATCGTTCGAGCTTGTGGGCTGTCCAAACACCACAAGCTTTTCAGCTTTCTACCATTTATAACGCACACGTAGAAGGTAAAAAACGAGGTTTTGTCGTTACAGATGATGCGTCCCTTTTAGAACAACTAGGAAAACCTGTTACTGTTGTGGAAGGTGATTATCAAAATATCAAACTAACGACACCTGAGGATTTGATTTTAGCTGAACACTACATTGAATTGAATCATGGGGGGAATCGGGATGCGGATCGGACAAGGATATGATGTACATGCATTTGCAGAAAACCGCTTATTAATTATTGGAGGAATCACAATTCCTTATGAGAAAGGTCTATTAGGACATTCTGATGCAGATGTTCTTCTTCATGCAATTAGTGATGCCCTCTTAGGCGCTATTGGTGAAGGGGATATCGGAAAACATTTTCCAGATACAGATGAGGCCTATAAGGATGCAGACTCAAAGGAATTATTATCACAAGTATATAGACGAGTGAAAGAAAAAGGATATAAATTAGGCAATTTGGATTGTGTCATTATTACACAAAAACCGAAAATGGCACCTTATATCTCTCCAATGCGAGAAGTCATTGCTGAACTTCTAGAAGCCCAAGTCGAGCAAATCAACGTTAAAGCAACGACCACAGAAAAGTTAGGTTTTACTGGAAGAGAAGAAGGTATTGCGGCACAGGCTGTTTGCTTACTAGAGGTTGTTCAAAAAGTCACCAAATGATAAGCTACGAATCTCGGCGCCCGTTTGTTTTTCCGGTCCTCATGTAGCAAAAACCTACATTCCGGTCCTCAAAACAGCGCCGCTCTTAGCCTTCATGCTTCTCATTTGTCATCTTTTTGAATATGTACTACTAGAATCTCATTAATAAAAACGGATGAAAAACTTCAAAGAAGCACTCAACAGTGCTAAAATAGTGTAGACAAAACGAAAGTGGTGACGTTAAACGATGGATAAAGAAGTTAGAGTAAGGTATGCGCCGAGTCCTACTGGGTTTTTACATATCGGAAATGCAAGGACCGCTATCTTTAACTATTTGTATGCAAGACATACACATGGAAAATTCATTATTCGAATTGAAGATACAGATCAAAAAAGAAACGTTGAAGGCGGAGAGCTTAATCAATTAACCTACTTAAAATGGCTAGGGATTGATTGGGATGAAAGTATTGACGTCGGTGGAGAATATGGTCCATACAGACAAACGGAACGTCTCGATATTTATCAAAAATATGCCCAAGAGCTTTTAGATAAAGGGCTTGCTTATAAATGTTATTGTACTGAGGAAGAATTAGAACAAGAACGTGAAGGACAAATGGCCAGAGGAGAAACACCAAGATACTCAGGCAAATGCCGTCATTTAACTCATGAGGATCACAAACGACTAGAAGCCGAAGGACGTAAACCGAGCATTCGTTTCCGTGTGCCTGAGAATCAAACACTTGAATTCAATGATATTGTGAAAAAACACTTATCATTTGAATCAAATGACATTGGTGATTTCGTTATTGTGAAGAAAAATGGCATTGCCACATATAACTTTGCAGTGGTCATAGATGATCATCTTATGAAAATGACACATGTGCTTCGCGGAGAAGATCACATTTCGAATACGCCAAAACAATTAATGATTTATGATGCCCTTGGATTTGAACGTCCTATATTTGGTCACATGACGTTAATTGTCGGAGAAAGCCGCAAGAAATTAAGTAAACGTGACAAAAGTATCGTTCAGTATATTGAACAATACAAAGAACTTGGCTACTTGCCAGAAGCCTTATTTAACTTCATTGCTTTCTTAGGCTGGTCACCGAAGGGAGAAGAAGAAATCTTTTCAAGAGACGAATTGATTGAGATTTTTGACCCGGAAAGGTTAAGTACATCGCCTGCGGTGTTTGATGCGACAAAATTGAAATGGACAAACAACCATTACATTAAAGCATTGCCACTCGAAAAAGTTGTTGACCTTGCTTTACCGCATTTAATCAAAGCAGGTCGATTACCTGAAAATCTTTCAGATGACCAAAGAGAATGGGCTGTTAAACTCATTTCCCTTTACCACAGTCAATTGCAATACGGAGCAGAAATTGTTGAGTTAACAGACTTGTTTTTTACAGAAGAAGTTTCATATAATGATGAAGAAGAGAATGTCATTAATGAAGAACAAGTCCCTGAAGTCATTCGTGTGTTTAGAGATGAATTAATGGCCTTAGAGGATTTTACAGCTGAAGAAATTAAGAAAAGAATTAAGGTTACACAAAAGGCAACGGGACAAAAAGGGAAAAAACTCTTTATGCCTATCCGTATTGTGACAACCGGGGAAATGCATGGTCCTGAACTACCGCAATCCATTGAGTTATTAGGAAAAGAACGAGTGATTGCCAGAATGAATCGTTTTATTGAATCAAGATAGGACGCGCACATTTCGGTGGATATTGGATATAGTATCGAATGGGTAGATGGAATAGAATTTATTTTGTGAATAAGCGTTTACTTGCGTCTTTTTAAGAGGATCTTTAGAATAAAATTTATTCCCAAAAAGGAAAATTGAATAATCAAAAATGTTGAAGAGGAGAGTAAGTCCATCTATTTCTTAACAAGAGAAGATCATCAAGGGTGAAAGTGATCTAAGAAAGGATAGACTGAAGTGCACCTCTGAGTCTTTTGCTGAAACGCAGGAGTAGGCAAAAGCGGTATTCATTATATCGTTAACAATTCTAAAGTGGAGATAGTAAGATTACTATCTCAAACAAAGTGGAACCACGCTACTAAGGCGTCTTTGTGTCATTGGACATAAAGGCGTCTTTTTTACACATAAAAAGAACATTAAGTGCGTGTTCAAAAAGGTGACAAATGAAAAAGGTTACTGGCTAAGTACGCTGGCATCCTGCCATACGCCAGTGCTAGCCCGTCTTGGGCGTCGGAGGCTAAGAGCGGCGTAGTTTTCTTTGGATCGGCATTCCACATGATGTGGTAGCGTCAAGCGCCAGCCACAGGACGTGAGCGACTTTAGCCAGAGATCCTCTTGTATCCACCACATGAGGAACGGAAGAACAAGCGGGCGCCGAGATTCGCAGCCTATCATTTGGTGACCTTTTGAACAACCTCATTAAGATAAATGAGATTAAAGACAGGGAGGTTTTGAAGATATGCGGGGGGTTATGCGAGAAGATTTAGCTACGGTTTTTGATCAAGATCCCGCTGCTAGAAATAAATTAGAAGTCATTTTAACATATTCTGGACTTCATGCCATATGGTTTCACCGATTTGCTCATTGGTTGTGGCGTAAAAAGTTTTTATTTCTAGCTCGATTACTATCACAATTTAGCCGGTTTCTGACGGGAATTGAAATACATCCTGGCGCTCAAATAGGTCGCAGGTTCTTCATTGATCACGGTATGGGTGTTGTTATTGGTGAAACGTGTGAAATTGGGGATGATGTGACTGTTTTTCAAGGGGTCACACTAGGGGGAACAGGAAAAGAAAAAGGGAAACGGCATCCTACGATTGGAAACGATGTCTTAATATCAGCAGGGGCAAAAGTATTAGGCTCAATTACCATTGCCGATCATTCAAAGATCGGTGCGGGATCTGTTGTACTTCATGATGTTCCTCCAAACTCAACTGTTGTAGGTATTCCAGGGCGGATTGTGAGGCAAAATGGTAAGAAAGTACATCACCATGATCTTAATCATTCTGACTTGCCAGATCCTATTTCGGATAAATTTAAACAAATGGATGAAATGATTAATCAATTACAAAGAGAAATTGAAACATTAAAAAAAGATAAAACACGGATTTAAGAAACTAGGGAAACGGAAAGTAAAGCCTCGCCTAAAAGAATGAGAGAAATCGAAAAAGGATAGATGGTTATTAACCTTTCGTAAAAAGTCCGATTGGTTCAACTCAATCAGTGGAGGATTGAAGTTTTACTCTATATGATGTCATGTCATCATAGTTTTGGGTAAAAAAGAGAATTTCGAATAGAAGATGGAAAGGTAGTGATAAGATGGGCATTCGTATTTATAATACGCTAACAAGAGAGAAAGAACCTTTTAAAACGATTGAGGAAAACAAAGTAAAAATGTATGTATGCGGGCCGACTGTATATAATTATATTCATATTGGGAATGCAAGACCAGCCGTAGTATTCGATACTGTTAGACGCTACTTAATGTACCGTGGTTATGAAGTGAAATATGTTTCTAATTTCACAGATGTTGACGATCGTCTCATCAATAAATCGATAGAAGAAAACCAATCCGTACTGGAGATTGCTGAACGGTTTATCCAGGCTTATAAAGAAGATGTTTCCGCTCTAAACGTCTTACAAGCTGACATTCATCCACGAGCAACAGAAACAATGGATGAAATTATAACGTTCATTAAAAAGCTTGTCGATAAAGGGTATGCCTATGAATCAGAAGGTGATGTTTATTTCCGTACAAGAGCCTTTAAATCTTATGGGAAATTATCACATCAATCGATTGATGAACTCAAAGTAGGTGCTCGAATTGATGTAGGTGAAAAGAAAGAAGACCCATTGGATTTTACGCTTTGGAAAGCAGCGAAACCAGGGGAAATCACTTGGGATAGTCCATGGGGATTAGGACGTCCCGGTTGGCATATTGAATGCTCTGCGATGGTTGAAAAATATTTAGGTGACACTATTGATATCCATGCTGGAGGACAGGATTTAGCGTTTCCACACCATGAGAATGAAATAGCACAATCCGAAGCTTTGCATGAACATGCTATGGCAAATTATTGGATGCACAATGGTTTTATTAAAATCGATAATGAAAAAATGTCAAAATCGATTGGTAATGTCATCTTAGTTCATGAAATAATTAAAAAATACGATCCAAATGTCGTTCGTTTCTTTATTCAAACGGTTCATTACCGACATCCAATTAACTTTAGTGATGCATTATTAAGCGATGCAGAGCAAGCATTTTCAAGACTAAAAACAAGCTACTATAACCTTGAGCACCGGTTGGAAAGAAGTGCTGATCTTCTTTCAGAAGATGAACTCATCACAAAGACAAAAGAACTTGAAAAATTTAAAGAACGTTTTATACAGGAAATGGATGATGATTTTAATACAGCGAACGCGATTGCTGTTCTTTTTGACTTGGCTAAAGATATAAATAAAATTCTTGAAGAAAATAATTCGTCTGTTGCTCTTTTACAAGCATACAAACAAGTTTTTGAGGAGCTGGCAGGCGTATTAGGGCTCAAATTACATGTCGACGAAGAGCTTCTTGATGCCGAAATTGAACAACTCATCCAAAAACGGGAAGAGGCACGAAAAACAAGAAATTTTGCATTTGCCGATCAAATACGTGATGAATTAAAAGATCAAGGTATCATACTTGAGGATACCGCACAAGGCATTCGCTGGAAAAGGGTTTAACATATGAGTGATCAAGTCAATCCTCTAGCTATAAATAGTTTAGCTCTAGCCTATATGGGAGATGCCATCATGGAATACTACGTTCGTCAAGAACTCATTATAAGTGGACGTGTAAAACCGCAGCAGCTGCATCACAAGGCCATCTCCTATGTTTCTGCTAAAGCCCAGGCAGCCTATTTAAGATATCTGATGGAACAAGACTTTTTTTCTACTGAAGAATTGCAAGTCATTAAACGAGGGAGAAATGCAAAATCCTACTCCATTCCAAAAAACACAGATGTTTTAACGTATCATTATAGTACGGCTTTCGAAGCATTGATCGGTTATTTGCATTTTAATGATCAGGGTAATCGCATTGAACAATTGATGCGTTTATTATTTGAATATCATCCAATAGACAGGTGAAAGGAGGGCTGGTAAACCATGAGTGATAATGAATTTATTATTGGAAGACATGCTGTTTTAGAAGCATTGGAAGCAGGCAGAGAAATAAATAAATTATGGATTAATAAAGAAAGTCATGGGGTTAAGCAGCTCATTGATAAAGCCGGGCAAAGAGGCGTAACGATTCAGTTTGTTCCAAGAAAAAAATTAGATCAACTAACAAATTCTTCCGGGCATCAAGGCATTGTAGCCTCTATTGCTGCCTATGAATATGCGGATATAGATGATTTGTTTCAACTAGCTGAAAAAAAGAATGAAACACCGTTTTTTATTCTTTTAGATGGAATTGAAGATCCCCATAATTTAGGGTCCATTCTTAGAACAGCAGATAGTGTCGGTGCACATGGTGTGATTATTCCAAAACGTCGTGCAGCTGGATTAACCCAGGTGGTATCTAAGGCTTCAACAGGAGCGATTGAATATATTCCAGTTGCTCGAGTAACAAATCTGGCAAGAACCATTGATGAATTAAAAGAAAGAGGCATATGGTTTGCTGGAACAGCAGCGGAAGGCAGTCAAGATTATCGGAAAGCTGAGTTTGAAATGCCTATTTGCCTTGTGATTGGTAATGAAGGGAAAGGTCTATCTCGTCTTGTCAGAGAAAAATGTGATTATCTCATCAGTATTCCAATGGCAGGCCATGTAACTTCACTAAATGCATCTGTTGCAGCGGCTCTTTTGATGTATGAAGTTTATCGTAAACGAAATAAGCTAGAGGCCTGATAAGGATGGATATCCTACTTGTGGACGGCTACAACGTCATTGGGGCTTGGAAAGAAATGCAAGAGCTAAGAACGAATGATTTTGCAGCCGCTCGGTCACAGCTTATTGATAGAATGGCTGAATATCAGGCCTATACAGGCTGGAAAGTGGTTATTATTTTTGACGCGCATCTCGTACCGGGAAAAGAAACAATCCTTAAACAATCCCGAGTAGAGGTTATCTATACAAAGGAAAATGAAACGGCCGATGAGCGTATTGAAAGAGTGATTAAAAAGTTAAAAAACGTTAAAACACAAATTCATGTGGCAACCTCTGACGAGACTGAACAATGGACGGTATTCTCTCAAGGAGCTTTACGTAAATCATCTCGTGAACTCCTCATTGAGTTAAAAAATATTGAAAAACAGATTTCATTAGAGGTTAAACATTCAAGGCAGAAAAAGACGAAATCAAAAATTCCTTTAAAAAAAGAGATTGAAGAATTGTTTGAAAAATGGCGAAGAGGGCTCTAAAGATCTTGACGATTCTGAATATTTTGCTGTATAATATTTCTACACTTGGTATGACTAGGTCGGAGGGATTGACGTGCGTTTAAACCCAAATTGGATTACCACCGATAATGTTAAGTTCAGCGAACTAGATGATGAACAAATTGTACAAATGGTTCACGTCGGAGATATACATGCACTAGAATATTTAATTTTTAAGTATAAAAACTTTGTACGTGCAAAAGCAAAGTCATACTTTTTAATTGGTGCAGATCGGGAAGACATTATTCAAGAGGGCATGATCGGCCTATATAAAGCGATTCGAGATTTCAAAGGGGACAAGCTCTCTTCTTTTAAGGCATTTGCAGAACTTTGTATAACAAGACAAATTATTACCGCGGTGAAAACAGCCACACGCCAAAAGCATATTCCCTTAAATTCCTATGTCTCTTTGGATAAGCCTATTTTTGATGAGGAATCTGATCGCACTTTGATGGATGTAATATGTGGTCCGAAAGTAACAAACCCTGAAGAATTGTTTATAAATCAAGAGGAATTCGCAGATATTGAGGACAAGCTTTCTGAGTTGTTAAGTGACTTAGAACAAAAAGTCTTGAGGCTATATCTTGATGGAAGAAGTTATCAAGAAATTTCGCTAGATCTGAAACGCCATGTGAAATCCATTGATAATGCCCTTCAACGTATAAAACGTAAGTTGGAAAGATATCTTCAAATTAAAGAAATGAGTTTATAAACGAACAATTTAGTGATACCAAACCGGTTTTACAAATTAGATAACCTTAGTGAAAGGTTGTTAGAGTCATATTTGTCGATCTTATTAGATTTAATCTCGCGAGAAGTAGATTTAGATGATGTCATGATGGATTAAATCATTTTTTTCTGAACCACAGTGTAGGCTGTGGTATTTCTTTTACACCTTAGAAAATATAAAAATTTAAGGTATAAGTGCGGGCTGAGCCTCTGTCTGCGCCTTACAGGCTGGCCAATCGGCAATTTTTCTTTAACCCATTCACACGTTTGACGTTTATTGACATGAATAGTCCCATGTGTTAAATTGAAACAGTATGGATAAGCTTATTTTCATAAAATGTGGGTCGCTCATTATTTTGGGTGGTTAACATGAAATAACCATTTTTAACGAATATATGGTACATGAATATGACTTAAGTATAGATACTCATCATGAGATCTTTTATTTTACTAATGACATAAAAGAAGTTCAAACAATTCTATTTTGAACTTTTTAAATTAGAAAAAAAGGTGTTTGTAATGAGGAAGAAAGTGTCCCTTGAATGCTCGGTTTGTCATCAAAGAAATTATACAACGGCTAAAAACACAAAAACAAATCCAGAGCGCGTTGAAGTTAATAAGTTTTGTAAAGCATGTAATAAACATACTCTGCACCGAGAAACAAAGTAGAATGTTTTGGAGGTATTTTAGTCTATGGCAAGCATAGTGAAAGGCACAGGCAAATTTTTCAAAAACATTGGAACTGAGATGAAAAAAGTCAGTTGGCCGACTCGTAAAGAAATGGTTAATTATACGATTATGGTTATCGTAACAGTGGTATTTTTAACGGTATTTTTTACGGTGGTTGATCTTGGTATATCAAGACTGTTAAAATTGATAACAGGCTAATAAAGTGAAACTTTCCTCAGTGGGGGTTTCATCCCCTGCTGAGGGTTAGCTGATCCAATCGGACCTTTGTAGGCAGTTGATCCCCCGCTTATCTTCTTTGAATACCCAAAATCTTGGTGTGGGGGTCTTTACTAGCCGTTAAGGCGGGATGAACTTTTTGGCAGCTCTAATAGACTGCCTTTTTAATTTTGGCAACAAACGTATACTTTAGTGAAATGTGGTCTAAGTTTAGGGGAAAAGAAATCTTATACATTAGAGTCTTGAATGAGGAGAATTCTTAATAAACACCCGCTAATCAGGCAGGTTAGGAAAAAAGGTTTGGAGGAAATAAGTCATGGAGAAGAATTGGTATGTTATTCATACATACTCTGGCTATGAAAATAAAGTCAAAACCAATCTGGAAAAACGTGTTGAATCGATGGGGATGTCTGATAAAATCTTTCGTATTTTAGTACCCGTCGAAGAGGAAACGGAAATTAAAAATGGCCAAAAAAAATCGGCGATCAAGAAGGTTTTTCCTGGTTATGTACTCACTGAAATGATTATGACGGATGATTCTTGGTATGTTGTACGAAACACTCCAGGTGTTACTGGATTTGTTGGTTCTTCTGGCTCTGGTTCCAAACCTATACCTCTTCTGCCTGAAGAAGTGGATAGCATACTTAAGCAAATGGGTATGAAAGAAGCACGGACAGATATTGACTTCCAGCTTAAAGAACAAGTCAAAGTGAAGGAAGGTCCGTTTGCTGATTTTGTCGGTAGCATTGAGGATATTGACATTGAAAAAGGCAAAATTAAAGTCCATGTCAATATGTTTGGAAGAGAAACACCCGTTGAATTAGACTTTAATCAAATTGAAAAATTATAAAGGTCTTGCATTCTCTTGTTATTGATTGTATAATTTTGATGTTTGCAAGGTTTTATCTTTTGCCTTCAAGTGAGACATGAAAGCAAGACGATAAGTGGGAGGGGCTAACCCGTTACCACATCATGGACTAAGGAGGTGTGTCTCGTGGCTAAAAAAGTCATTAAAGTTGTTAAATTACAAATCCCTGCAGGTAAAGCTAATCCAGCGCCACCAGTTGGTCCGGCTTTAGGTCAAGCAGGCATTAATATCATGGGTTTCTGTAAAGAATTCAATGCGCGTACTTCAGATCAAGCTGGACTTATTATCCCAGTTGAAATCTCAGTATTTGAAGATCGTTCATTTACTTTTATAACAAAAACTCCACCGGCTGCCGTTCTTCTTAAAAAAGAATGCGGTATCGAATCAGGATCTGGTGAACCTAATACGAAAAAAGTGGCAACAATCAAACGTGATAAAGTACGTGCGATTGCTGAACTCAAAATGCCTGACTTAAATGCTGCTAATGTAGAATCTGCTATGCGTATGGTAGAAGGTACAGCTCGCAGTATGGGCATTGTCGTAGAAGACTAATCACCACTGTTTTCAAAGTTTAACTTTGCTGACAAGTAGAGATGTACATGCTTGCAGCTGGGGTTGCCGGGCATTGTCCGCAACCCTTATTTAGTGGGAGGTAAAACCGCTATAACCACAAAGGAGGAAAATGAAATGGCTAAAAAAGGAAAAAGATATCAAGAAGCTGTAAAAACAATCGATCGTCAAAAGGCGTATGACATTAGCGAAGCTGTAAGCCTTGTTAAACAAGTGGCTTCTGCTAAATTCGATGAATCAATCGATGTCGCCGTTCGTTTAGGTGTAGATACTCGTAAAAACGATCAACAAGTCCGTGGTGCTGTTGTATTACCAAATGGAACAGGTAAAACACAAACGGTTCTCGTCTTTGCAAAAGGTGAAAAAGCGAAAGAAGCAGAAGCAGCAGGTGCTGATTTTGTAGGTGATCAAGAATATATCGCTAAGATCAACAGCGGTTGGTTTGAATTTGATGTCATTGTTGCTACTCCTGACATGATGGCTGAAGTTGGTAAACTTGGTCGTGTCTTAGGACCAAAAGGACTTATGCCTAACCCTAAAACAGGAACGGTTACTTTCGATGTAGCTAAAGCAGTTCAAGAAATTAAAGCAGGTAAAGTAGAATACCGTGCACAAAAAGACGGAAACGTCCATGTACCAATCGGTAAAGTATCTTTTGACGATCAAAAACTTGTCGAAAACTTTGATGTCCTACTAGATACGTTAATTAAAGCTAAACCAGCTGCTGCAAAAGGAACTTACATCAAAAATGTAGCGATTTCTTCAACGATGGGTCCTGGTGTTAAAGTTAGCACACCAGCTAGATAATAATTTTACTAAAGAAACCTCTTCAATCTTTTATTGACATAAAAGATAAAAGATTATATAATAGATTTTGGTTTTAATTGAATAAACCGTAGACAGTAGGAGCGCGAGCGCTTAATGTATTCCTACCGAGGTGATACGAGATTTCTTGATAACAACGAACTTTACTGATGTTTGATAGATGCGTGCCCTCATGTCGACTCGACCTGGGGGCCTTTTCATGAGTTTGTCTCGTAAACTTCCCGCATGGTGTACGGTAAATATCATTAGGAGGTGGATGACGAAATGAGTACGGCTATTGAAGCAAAAAAACAAGTTGTCGGTGAAATTACTGACAAACTTAAACATAGCGTATCAACGATTGTTGTTGATTATCGTGGCCTTGATGTAGCTGAAGTAACTGAACTACGTAAACAACTTCGTGAAGCAGGTGTTGATTTCAAAGTATATAAAAACACTTTGATCAGACGCGCGACTGCAGAAGCTGAATTAACAGCTCTTGATGAAGTTCTAACGGGTCCTACAGCTGTTGCTTTCAGCCCAGAAGACGTTGTTGCTCCAGCGAAAGTACTTCATACTTTTGCGAAAGAACACAAAGCATTGGAAATCAAAGGTGGCATTATCGAAGGTAACTATGCAGCTCTTGAACAAATTCAAGCTCTTGCAGATCTTCCTTCAAGAGAAGGACTTCTCTCTATGTTGCTTAGCGTTCTTCAAGCTCCAATTCGCAACTTGGCACTCGCTACTAAAGCTGTTGCAGAACAAAAAGAAGAGCAAGGTGCTTAATTTAAGGTTTTATTAACAAAAAATAATTTATATGAAATTTAAGGAGGATATATATCATGGCATTGACTAAAGAAGATATCATCGGTGCAGTTAAAGAAATGTCAGTTTTAGAATTAAATGATTTAGTAAAAGCAATTGAAGAAGAATTTGGCGTAACAGCTGCAGCTCCTGTTGCAGTTGTAGGCGGAGCTGCTGGTGAAGGCGCTGCTGAAGAAAAATCTGAATTTGATGTAGTTCTTGCATCTGCAGGTAGCTCAAAAATTAAAGTTATCAAAGTTGTTCGCGAAATCACTGGCCTCGGCTTGAAAGATGCGAAAGAACTTGTAGACAACGCTCCAAAACCTGTTAAAGAAGGCATTGCTAAAGAAGAAGCAGAAGAATTAAAAGCTAAACTTGAAGAAGTTGGCGCTTCTGTAGAACTTAAGTAATTCTTTTTAAAAAACGAGCCCGCTTATAATTAGCGGGCTTTTTTCCACCTTAAGAAGATTATATATGTGCAGCTAACCCTCCGTTTTCGCTTAAAGATGTTGTCGTTGGTTGGTTTTTGTTGTCCTTAACAAAAAAGGATTGACCTGAATGACTATTTGAATCACTATGGTTTGAACAGGGGAATTCAGAGTTGAAGATTCTTCATATTGTTCAAAAAAGGATGGTTTGATTATGGAGCATTATTACTCAAAACAGCCGCAAACGGAAAGTAACAGACACCAATTTGATACGCAAATTAGAAACATTCCATTCAAGTTTACGACCGACAGAGGTGTTTTTTCAAAAGGAGACATTGATTTTGGGAGCCGATGTCTCATTGAATCTTTTACCCTTCCAGAAGTTCCTGGGAATTTATTGGATATGGGGTGTGGGTATGGTCCGATTGGTATCACCTTGGCAAGATGCTATTCTGATCGGCATGTCACAATGGTTGATATAAATGAGAGGGCTGTTCAACTTGCTAAAGAAAATACCCAGCAAAACGGTGTTCAAGCAACGGTTTTTCAAAGCGACCGTTTTGAAAAAGTGGAAGGTATGTTTGCTGCTATTTTAACGAATCCGCCCATTCGTGCGGGAAAACAAGTTGTTCATAGTATTTTTCGTGAAGCACATGGCCATTTGGTCAAAGGTGGAGATCTATGGGTTGTTATTCAAAAGAAACAAGGGGCCCCATCTGCTTTAAAATATCTCGAAGAAATCTATGATGACGTTACAACGGTTAAACGCAATAAAGGCTACTATATTTTTCAAGCAAAAAAGCTTTGACAAATGATACCTATTGTGATAGTATAACTAAATGCCAATAAAATGCACTTTTGTAGGTGTATAGTTTTTTAAGAAAG
This sequence comes from Terrilactibacillus laevilacticus, assembly GCF_006517395.1. Lineage (GTDB taxonomy): Bacteria > Bacillota > Bacilli > Bacillales > Sporolactobacillaceae > Terrilactibacillus > Terrilactibacillus laevilacticus. The sequence goes on along the minus strand of NZ_VDCY01000014.1, from coordinate 40,396 downwards.
TGGTTAAACTAATCAAATGTTTTTGTAACACGGTAAGCAAATGTAGTCGTTTACCGATTTTTCAATATGCATGATTTGAGGGGTGAATCAGTTGACAGGTCAACTCGTACAATACGGACGGCACCGCCAACGCAGGAGTTATGCGCGAATAAAAGAAGTGTTAGAACTCCCTAATCTCATTGAAATTCAAACAGCCTCATATCAGTGGTTTCTTGATGAGGGCATCAGGGAAATGTTTCAAGACATTTCTCCAGTAGAAGATTTTACTGGCAATCTTGTTTTAGAGTTTATTGACTATAGCTTAGGAGAACCAAAGTATTCTGTTGATGAATCTAAGTCTCGCGATGTGACATATGCTGCGCCGCTGAGAGTAAAAGTACGTCTCATTAACAAAGAAACCGGGGAAGTTAAGGAGCAAGAAGTCTTTATGGGTGACTTCCCGTTAATGACAGAATCGGGAACTTTTATAATCAATGGAGCTGAGCGCGTTATTGTATCTCAGCTTGTTCGTTCGCCTAGCGTATACTACAATGAAAAGTTCGATAAAAATGGTAAACAAGGCTTTACCGCTACTGTTATTCCAAACCGAGGCGCTTGGTTAGAATATGAGACAGATGCCAAAGATGTCGTTTATGTAAGAATAGACCGGACAAGGAAGCTTCCAGTGACCGTTCTCTTACGTGCGTTAGGGTTTGGCTCTGATCAAGAAATCATCGATTTACTAGGTGAAGATGAGTACCTTAAGAATACCTTAGAAAAGGACAATACTGAAGGTACTGAAAAAGCGTTGATTGAAATTTATGAGCGCCTTCGCCCTGGTGAGCCGCCAACAGTGGATAATGCAAAAAGTTTACTAGAAAGTCGCTTTTTTGATCCAAAACGCTATGACCTTGCAAATGTTGGTCGGTATAAAATAAATAAAAAACTTCACATTAAGAATCGTCTTTTTAATCAAAGACTAGCAGAAAAGTTGATTGATCCTGAAACGGGCGAAATCGTTGCCGATGAAGGAACCTTACTTGATCGTCGTACGTTAGACCGCCTATTACCTATTATTGAAGAGAAAATGGGCTACAACGATTATACACCGGCAGATGGTGTAGCAGAGGGTCAAAATATCACTGTTCAATCAATTAGTGTTTATTCTCCTAATGATGAAGATGGCGATAAAGTAATCAAAGTCATGGGTAATGGGCAAATTGATACATCAGTTAAGCACATTACACCAGCAGATATTTTATCTTCAATTAATTACTTTTTCAATTTATTGCACGGGATTGGCGACACAGATGACATTGATCATTTAGGTAATCGTCGTCTAAGATCTGTGGGTGAATTATTACAAAACCAATTTAGAATTGGTTTATCCAGAATGGAACGTGTAATACGTGAAAGAATGTCGATTCAAGATACCAATGCAGTTACTCCTCAAGCATTAATCAACATTCGACCGGTTATCGCATCGATAAAAGAATTTTTCGGTAGTTCTCAGCTCTCTCAATTCATGGACCAAACGAACCCGCTTGCTGAACTTACGCACAAACGTCGTCTTTCAGCTCTCGGACCAGGTGGTTTGACTAGAGAACGTGCTGGATTTGAAGTTCGTGACGTTCACTATTCTCACTATGGTCGTATGTGTCCGATTGAAACACCTGAGGGACCAAACATTGGATTAATTAACTCGCTATCTAGCTATGCGAGAGTAAATAAATTTGGATTTATTGAAACACCATATCGCAGAGTGGATCCTGAAACCGGCAAAGTAACGGGACATATTGATTATCTAACGGCTGACGAAGAAGATAATTATGTTGTTGCCCAAGCCAATGCCAAACTTGATGATGAAGGTTATTTTGTAGAAGATGAGATCATTTCACGTTTCCGTAGTGAAAACATTGTTGTTAAAAAAGAACGTGTTGACTACATGGATGTTTCACCGAAACAGGTTGTATCTGCCGCTACAGCATGTATTCCGTTCTTAGAGAACGATGACTCTAACCGGGCCTTGATGGGTGCGAACATGCAACGTCAAGCGGTTCCGCTACTTGTTCCAGATTCACCAATCGTCGGAACAGGAATGGAATATGTATCGGCGAGAGATTCAGGTGCAGCTATCCGTGCTAAGCATCGTGGACGCGTTGAGTATGTATCAGCTAAATACATCAAGATTCGTACAATTGAAGAAGTGGGTGGACGAGATGTCGAAGGTGATCTCGTAACTTATAAACTTCAAAAATACGAACGTTCTAACCAAGGAACCTGTTATAATCAAAAACCGATTGTTGAAAAAGGAACGGTTGTTGATAAGGGTGAAATCCTTGCAGATGGTCCATCCATGGATAAAGGTGAATTAGCCTTAGGTCGCAACGTCCTTGTTGGCTTCATGACTTGGGATGGTTATAACTATGAAGATGCGATCATCATGAGTGAGAATCTCGTGAAAAATGATGTCTATACATCGATTCACATTGAAGAATATGAATCGGATGCACGTGACACGAAACTTGGACCAGAAGAAATCACTCGTGATATCCCGAACGTTGGGGAAGACGCTTTGCATAATCTCGATAACCGCGGTATTATTCGAGTCGGTGCGGAAGTGAAAGATGGAGATATACTCGTGGGTAAAGTTACGCCAAAAGGGGTCACCGAACTCACAGCAGAAGAAAGGTTGCTTCACGCTATTTTCGGAGAAAAAGCACGTGAAGTACGTGATACATCACTGAGAGTTCCTCACGGTGGAGGTGGTATCGTCCACGATGTGAAAATCTTCAACCGTGAAGACGGTGATGAATTACCACCAGGTGTAAACGAACTTGTTCGTGTATATATTGTTCAAAAACGTAAAATACACGAAGGTGATAAAATGGCTGGACGTCACGGTAATAAAGGGGTTATCTCTCGTATATTACCTGAAGAAGATATGCCATTTATGCCAGATGGCCGTCCGCTAGATATCATGTTGAACCCTCTTGGTGTGCCGTCTCGGATGAACATCGGTCAAGTATTAGAGTTGCACTTAGGTATGGCTGCCAGAGAATTAGGTTTAAAAGTTGCGACACCAGTATTTGACGGTGCTCGTGAAGATGATGTATGGAATACACTTGCTGAAGCAGGCTTATCAAGAGATGGAAAAACAGTGCTGTATGATGGAAGAACTGGAGAACCATTTGATAACCGTGTATCTGTTGGTATCATGTACATGATCAAACTTGCACACATGGTTGATGATAAACTGCATGCGCGTTCTACGGGGCCATATTCACTCGTTACGCAACAACCTCTTGGTGGTAAAGCACAATTTGGAGGACAACGTTTCGGGGAAATGGAAGTTTGGGCACTTGAAGCATACGGTGCTGCTTACACATTACAAGAAATTCTTACTGTTAAATCAGATGACGTCGTGGGTCGTGTGAAAACATATGAATCTATTGTTAAAGGTGAAAATGTACCTGAACCAGGTGTTCCAGAGTCCTTTAAAGTATTAATCAAAGAACTTCAAAGTCTAGGAATGGATGTTAAGATTCTCTCTGGCACCAAAGAAGAGATTGACATCCGTGATATTGATGACGAAGAGGAACCTGTAAATGAAAACGCAAGTGTGAATGTATAATAATGGATTTCCAACGGCGACCTTGTTCGTCGTTGGTTAAATTCTTTTCTCTAAGCAAAACTTTTAGATTACATTATGATTTGTTTATTCAAATTCTCGGTGAACGATAATAAAACACTGAATTTATAAGGGAGGTTGCCCCCTTGTTGGATGTTAATAAGTTTGAGTACATGAAAATTGGTCTTGCATCACCGGATAAAATAAGATCATGGTCACGCGGGGAAGTAAAAAAACCAGAAACAATAAACTACCGAACACTTAAGCCAGAAAAGGATGGTCTTTTTTGTGAACGTATTTTCGGTCCAACTAAAGACTGGGAGTGTCATTGCGGTAAATACAAACGTGTAAGATACAAAGGTGTTGTTTGTGATCGTTGTGGTGTTGAAGTTACGCGTGCAAAAGTACGTCGAGAACGGATGGGTCACATTGAATTAGCTGCACCTGTTTCACATATTTGGTATTTTAAAGGGATACCAAGCCGAATGGGCCTTCTATTAGACATGTCGCCTCGTGCTCTAGAAGAAGTTATCTATTTTGCATCATATGTTGTGACTGATGTTGGCGATACGCCACTTGAGAAAAAACAATTGTTATCCGAAAAAGAATATCGTAACTATCGTGAAAAATATGGTAATACTTTCAAAGCAGGCATGGGTGCAGAAGCCATTAAAAAACTTCTCCAAGATGTTGAGTTAGCGAAAGAAGCGGATGCTTTAAAAGAGGAGCTTCACACAGCTCAAGGTCAACGCCGTACGCGTGCCATCAAACGACTTGAAGTTCTTGAAGCATTCAGAAATTCTGAAAACGATCCTACATGGATGATTTTAGATGTTCTTCCTGTTATACCGCCAGAACTTAGACCAATGGTTCAACTAGATGGTGGTCGTTTTGCAACATCTGACTTAAACGATCTTTATCGCCGGGTCATTAACCGTAATAATCGTTTAAAACGGTTGCTTGACTTGGGTGCACCTAGCATTATTGTACAAAACGAAAAACGTATGCTACAAGAAGCTGTCGATGCATTAATCGATAATGGACGTCGCGGTAGACCTGTAACAGGTCCAGGTAACCGTCCATTAAAATCGTTATCTCATATGTTGAAAGGGAAGCAAGGTCGTTTCAGACAAAACCTTCTCGGTAAACGTGTTGACTACTCAGGCCGTTCGGTTATCGTCGTTGGTCCAAATCTTCACATGTACCAATGTGGATTGCCTAAGGAAATGGCGCTTGAACTCTTCAAACCATTTGTCATGAAAGAACTTGTGGCCAAAGGGATTGCGCATAATATTAAGAGTGCAAAACGTAAGGTTGAAAAAATTCATCCTGATGTTTGGGGCGTTCTTGAAGAGGTTATTAAGGAACATCCAGTCCTTCTTAACCGTGCACCGACGTTGCACAGACTGGGTATCCAAGCCTTTGAACCTACGATCGTAGAAGGCCGAGCTATTCGTTTGCACCCGCTCGTATGTACAGCATATAACGCTGACTTTGATGGTGACCAAATGGCTGTTCACGTACCTCTATCTGCAGAAGCACAAGCAGAAGCAAGGTTACTCATGCTGGCTGCACAAAACATCTTGAATCCGAAAGATGGTAAACCAGTTGTTACGCCTTCGCAGGATATGGTGCTTGGAAACTATTACTTAACCCTTGAAAGAAAAGGGGCTATCGGTGAAGGGAAAGTCTTTAAAGATGACAATGAAGCCGTTATGGCTTATCAAAACGGCTACGTACACTTGCATACTCGTATTGCAGTGCCAGCTTCATCTGTTCATAATGAGACTTTTACAGAAGAACAAAACAAACAGTATTTATTAACCACGGTTGGTAAGTTAATCTTTAATAAAATCTTACCTAAATCATTCCCTTATATGAATGAACCGACAAAATACAACCTTGAAGTTGCAACGCCGGACAAATATTTTGTTCCAATGGGAACGAATGTATCCGATGAAATAAAAGCACGTGATGAAGTTTCACCATTTAAAAAAGGTATGCTTGGTGACATCATTGCTGAAGTGTTTAAACGTTTCAGAATGACAGAAACCTCGAAAATGCTTGACCGTATGAAATCGCTTGGCTTTGCTTATTCAACTAAAGCAGGGATTACAGTAGGTGTCGCGGATATTATCGTGTTACCTGAAAAACAAGATATTCTTAACGAAGCTGAGGAAAAAGTCAATAAAGTATTAAAACAGTTCAGAAGAGGTCTTATAACAGAAGAAGAACGTTATGAACGCGTTGTCTCCATTTGGAGTCGTGCGAAGGATACCATCCAAGCCAAACTGATGAACTCTCTTGAAAAAACGAACCCTATTTTCATGATGAGTGATTCTGGAGCTCGTGGTAACGCCTCTAACTTTACTCAGCTCGCTGGTATGCGTGGATTGATGGCAAACCCATCTGGACGTATTATCGAACTTCCAATTCGTTCTAGTTTCCGTGAAGGATTAACTGTTCAAGAATACTTCATATCCACACACGGTGCCCGTAAAGGTCTTGCCGATACGGCCCTTAAAACGGCTGACTCGGGTTACTTGACTCGTCGTCTTGTTGATGTTGCCCAAGATGTCATTGTGCGCGAAGAAGACTGTGGAACAGATCAAGGGCTCGTTGTTCGTGCGATTAAAGAAGGTAATGAAGAAATTGAGAGTTTATATGATCGTTTAGTTGGGCGTACAGCACATGAAACGGTATATAACCCTGAGAACGATGAAATTCTTGTCAAAAAAGGCGAAGAAATTGATGAAGATACGGCTGCTAAAATTGTTGGCGCTGGCATCGATGAAGTCAGCATTCGCTCGGTATTCAAATGTGCAACAAGACACGGTGTTTGTAAAAAATGCTACGGCCGTAACTTAGCTACAGGCTCGGAAGTTGAAGTCGGTGAAGCTGTTGGTATTATCGCTGCACAATCTATCGGTGAGCCTGGTACACAGTTAACCATGCGTACATTCCACACTGGTGGGGTTGCTGGTGATGATATCACACAGGGTCTTCCTCGTATTCAAGAGTTATTTGAAGCGAGAAATCCAAAAGGGCAGGCAACCATTACCGAACTATCTGGTAAAGTAACGGCTATCAATGAGCTCAAAGATAAACGTGAAGTGACCATTCAAGGAGAACTTGAATCACGCAGCTACTCAGTACCTCTAGGTGCGAGATTAAAAGTGGCTGTTGGCGACGAAGTTGTTCCAGGTCAGGTTCTAACGGAAGGATCTATTGATCCAAAAGAACTGCTTCATGTAGCTGGCGTCTCAGGAGTACAAAAATATCTCCTTCGAGAGGTTCAAAAAGTATACCGTATGCAAGGGGTAGAAGTTGGCGATAAACACGTTGAGGTTATGGTTCGTCAAATGATGCGTAAAATTAGAGTCACAGATTCTGGAGATACAAACATCTTGCCGGGTGCTTTAGTAGATATTCATGCATTCAAAGACGTTAATAGAGATGTATTGCTTGCAGAAAACGTCCCTGCAACAGGAAGACCTGTTCTTCTTGGAATTACAAAAGCATCTCTTGAAACAGAATCGTTCTTATCTGCTGCATCCTTCCAGGAAACGACTCGTGTTCTAACGGATGCTGCTATTAAAGGTAAAAGCGATGAGCTTCTCGGCTTGAAAGAGAATGTTATCATTGGTAAACTTGTCCCAGCAGGAACAGGGATGCCAAACTATCGTGACATCAAAACGGCTAAAACAATGGAATCTGAAGAGAAAATCGAAGGCCAAGTGGCTGAAAAAGAAGAACTTGTAAATCAAGAAAGCTAAAGAGTATTGACAAGGAGGAGTGCTCGGTGTTATTATAACTGAGTGCTCCTGACACCTTGTTGCTTTGGAGGATATCAGTATGTCTTATGATAAAGTAACACAGGCGAAAAGCGGAATAATTATTGGTACGAAGCAGGCGCTCAAAGCTCTTAAAGACAACCAGATTAAAGAAGTTGTTGTTGCTGAAGACGCCGATTATCGTGTGATCAATAAAGTCATAGAACTAGCTCAACAGCTAAATGTACCGATACATGCAGTTGACTCAATGAAGAAGCTTGGTAAAGCTTGTGGCATTGATGTTGGTGCAGCAGCGGTCGCTATAAAAAGATAATGTTTTTGCATCAAGCTTTTTTATTGTGCAAAAACAAATTTTTTGATCAAAAATGAACCGCCTGGATCAGTGGGTTTAAAATATTCGAAGGGAGGAAAAAATAATGCCTACAATTAATCAACTTATTCGTCAAGGACGTAAGTCTAAAACGAAAAAATCAGATTCACCAGCACTTAACAGAGGTTATAACAGCTTCAAAAAATCTTTAACAAATGAATCTTCTCCACAAAAACGTGGTGTATGTACTCGTGTTGGTACGTTAACTCCAAAAAAACCGAACTCAGCACTTCGTAAATATGCACGTGTTCGTTTGTCAAACAACATTGAAGTGAATGCTTATATCCCTGGTATTGGTCACAACTTACAAGAACACAGCGTTGTCCTTATTCGCGGTGGTCGTGTAAAAGACCTTCCTGGTGTACGTTATCACATCGTGCGTGGAGCTCTTGATACAGCAGCTGTTAATGACCGTAAACAAGGTCGTTCAAAATACGGTGCAAAAAAACCTAAATAATTCTAAATAAACCTGAAAGGAGGGGTTATGATGCCAAGAAAAGGTCCTGTTGAAAAGCGAGATGTATTGCCAGATCCGCTTTACAATTCAAAACTCGTTACTCGTTTAATCAACCGAATCATGAAAGACGGTAAAAGAGGAATTGCTCAAAAAATCCTTTATAAAGCATTTGATTTAGTCAAGGAACGTACTAATCAAGACCCTATGGAAGTGTTTGATCAGGCACTTAAAAACGTTATGCCTGTTTTAGAAGTTAAAGCTCGTCGTGTAGGTGGATCAAACTACCAAGTACCAGTGGAGGTGCGTCCAGAACGTCGTACAACACTTGGTCTCCGCTATCTCGTGAATTACTCACGTCTTCGTGGCGAAAAAACGATGGTAGAAAGACTTGCCAATGAAATCATTGATGCTTCTAACAATACGGGTGCTTCAGTTAAGAAACGTGAAGATATGCACAAAATGGCCGAAGCTAACAAAGCATTCGCCCACTATCGCTGGTAAGAAAAATACTATAAGGAAGGAGAGAACAAGATGGCTAGAGAATTCTCCTTGGAAAAGACTCGTAATATCGGTATCATGGCTCACATTGATGCTGGTAAGACAACAACAACAGAACGTATCCTTTTCTATTCTGGTCGTATCCACAAAATTGGTGAAACACATGAAGGTGCTTCACAAATGGACTGGATGGAGCAAGAGCAAGAACGCGGTATCACGATTACATCTGCTGCGACAACAGCTCAGTGGAACAACCACCGCGTCAACATCATTGATACACCTGGACACGTCGACTTTACTGTAGAAGTTGAACGTTCACTTCGTGTACTTGACGGTGCTGTCGCAGTTCTTGATGCTCAATCAGGCGTAGAACCACAAACAGAAACGGTTTGGCGTCAAGCAACAACATACGGCGTTCCACGTATTGTGTTTGTTAATAAAATGGATAAAATCGGCGCTGATTTCTTGTACTCCATGAAGACCATGCACGATCGTCTTCAAGCGAATGCACATCCAATTCAGTTACCAATCGGAGCTGAAGATAATTTCGAAGGCATTATCGACCTTGTAGAAATGAAAGCCTATTACTATGAAGACGATTTAGGAACTCGAACGGATGCACGTGAAATTCCAGATGAATACAAAGATCAAGCACAAGAATACCATGACAAACTCGTTGAAGCAGTTTGTGAGCTTGATGAAGATTTAATGATGAAATATCTTGAAGGTGAAGAAGTTACTGTAGAAGAACTCAAAGCTGGTATCCGTAAAGGTACTTGTGATGTTAAATTATATCCAATGCTTTGTGGTTCCGCTTTTAAAAACAAAGGGGTTCAACTTGTTCTTGACGCGGTAATCGACTACCTTCCTTCACCACTTGATGTACCATCTATTAAAGGGGTTATCCCTGATACTGAAGAAGAAGTAGAGCGTCATGCAGATGACAAAGAACCATTCTCTGCGCTTGCTTTCAAAGTTATGACCGATCCTTATGTTGGTAAATTAACGTTCTTCCGTGTTTATTCTGGTACAGCTGATGCTGGTTCATATGTTCAAAACTCGACAAAAGGTAAACGTGAACGTTTGGGGCGTATTCTTCAAATGCATGCCAACCACAGAAATGAAATCAAAACGGTTTATTCTGGGGACATCGCTGCTGCAGTAGGTTTGAAAGATACGACAACAGGAGATACTCTCTGTGATGAGAAAAATCTCGTTATCCTAGAATCTATGGAATTCCCTGAACCTGTTATCCACGTCGCTATTGAGCCTAAGTCAAAAGCAGACCAAGATAAAATGGGTGCTGCACTTGCAAAACTTGCCGAAGAAGATCCGACTTTTAAAACGGAAACAAATGAAGAAACCGGGCAAACAATCATCGGTGGTATGGGTGAACTTCACCTAGACATTATTGTTGACCGTCTTCGTCGTGAATTCAAAGTTGATGCTAATGTTGGTGCGCCTCAAGTAGCCTATCGTGAAACAATTAAAAAAGCAGGTAGAGTTGAAGGAAAATTTGTTCGTCAATCAGGTGGACGTGGACAATACGGACACGTTTGGATCGAGTTCGAACCACTTGAAGAAGGCGGCGGATTTGAATTTGAAAATAAAATCGTCGGTGGGGTTGTTCCTCGTGAATATATTCCAGCGGTTGAAGCCGGCTTAAAAGATTCACTTCAAAATGGTTTGCTAGCAGGCTATCCTTTAATTGACATAAAAGCAAGACTTGTTGATGGATCTTATCATGATGTTGACTCAAACGAAATGGCATTTAAGATTGCAGCGTCTATGGCTCTTAAAAAAGCTAAAGACGCATGTGCTCCAGTTATTCTTGAGCCAATCATGAAAGTAGAAGTTGTTATGCCTGAAGAATATCTCGGTGATATTATGGGTGATATTACGAGCCGTCGCGGACGCGTTGATGGTATGGAAGCTCGTGCTGGTGCGCAGGTCGTTAATGCACATGTTCCACTTGCTGAAATGTTTGGCTATGCAACGACACTTCGTTCAAGCACTCAAGGCCGTGGTACTTACTCTATGCAATTTGATCACTATGAAGCAGTTCCTAAAGCTGTAAGTGAAGAAATCATTTCTAAAGCAACCGGTGCATAAGTCTCATATAATTGTTTAGATGACTAATGAGTTTTGGTTGTGTAATCATTCGTTTTATTGTAAGCTAAGTGGTGGACAGTGGATCTCTACTTGTCCCCCTCTTACTACAAATAAATATACTTAAAACTTTCTTTTAGAGATTAAAGGAGGAAATATACTCATGGGTAAAGCAAAATACGAACGCTCTAAACCGCATGTTAATATCGGTACAATCGGTCACGTTGACCATGGTAAAACAACTTTAACAGCAGCTATCACTACTGTTCTTGCTAAAACAGGTGGTGCTGAAGCTCGCGCTTACGATTCAATTGATGGTGCTCCAGAAGAACGTGAACGTGGTATTACAATCTCAACTGCACACGTTGAGTATGAAACTGAAAATCGTCACTATGCACACGTTGACTGCCCAGGACACGCTGACTATGTAAAAAACATGATCACTGGTGCAGCTCAAATGGACGGAGCTATCCTAGTTGTATCTGCAGCTGATGGCCCAATGCCACAAACTCGTGAACACATCCTTCTTTCTCGTCAATGTGGTGTTCCTTCAATCGTTGTATTCTTAAACAAATGCGACATGGTTGATGACGAAGAATTACTTGAACTTGTTGAAATGGAAGTTCGCGATCTACTTACTGAATATGAATTCCCTGGCGATGACGTTCCAGTTATCAAAGGTTCTGCATTGAAAGCTCTTCAAGGCGATGCTAAATACGAAGAAGCGATTCATGAACTTATGAAAGAAGTTGATGAATACATTCCAACTCCAGAACGTGACACTGATAAACCATTCATGATGCCAGTCGAAGATGTATTCTCTATCACTGGTCGTGGAACAGTTGCAACTGGCCGTGTAGAACGTGGTCAAGTTAAAGTCGGTGACGAAGTTGAAATCTTAGGTTTGACTGAAGCTCCTAAGAAAACAACTGTAACTGGTGTTGAAATGTTCCGTAAACTTCTCGACTTTGCTGAAGCTGGTGACAACATTGGTGCCCTCTTACGTGGTGTTGACCGTACTGACGTAGAACGTGGTCAAGTACTCGTAAAACCAGGCACTGTAAATGCACACAAAAAATTCAGCGCTGAAGTTTATGTTTTAACTAAAGAAGAAGGTGGCCGTCATACTCCATTCTTCTCTAACTATCGTCCACAATTCTATTTCCGTACAACTGATGTAACTGGTACAATCAGCCTTCCAGAAGGTGTGGAAATGGTTATGCCTGGCGATAACGTAACAATGACTGTTGAATTGATCGCTCCAATCGCTATCGAAGACGGTACTAAATTCACAATTCGTGAAGGCGGACGTACTGTTGGTGCGGGCGTTGTATCTTCAATCAACGAATAATAACTTTATCTTCAAAAGAGTGCCTTTTACGGCACTCTTTTTTTAATCCGAAAAAACATGATCACTAAAAGGGTCTTACAAATGGGTATGTTTACATATTACCAGTTAGAACTTGAGAAAGAATAATTGAGGATCTAATTCTAAAGCAAAGACTTTATGCAAGTTCAAATGCACGGAAAAAATAGGAATAAATTACTTTCATAAAACATTTGATCTTTGCTTTAAAAGTTTATATAATAGACAAAGTGAAATTAAACAGTAGTTATTGAGATTACTCTTGCACTGGCGCCTATGTCAGTGTATAATAGAGTGGTTGGGTATAGCGATGATGCGGAAGGTTGCGGACACACCCGGCTCCTTTGCCAAGGTGGGTTGTTCGGATATTTTCGCGGAGTAGTCTGTTTCCAAAAATGGGCGAAAAGGAGGGAATTATCATGGCAAAGCAAAAAATTCGTATTCGTTTGAAAGCTTATGATCATCGTATTTTAGATTCATCAGCAGAAAAAATTGTAGACACTGCAAAACGTTCGGGGGCTAAGGTATCGGGGCCGATCCCATTGCCAACTGAAAAATCAATCTACACAATTCTTCGTGCTGTTCATAAATACAAAGATTCTCGCGAACAATTCGAAATGCGCACGCATAAGCGTTTAATTGATATTGTAGAGCCAACACCACAAACGGTTGATTCATTGATGAGATTGGATCTTCCATCAGGTGTAGACATTGAAATCAAATTATAAAATTAAATGAAATTAATAGGAGGTGTTACGGATGACCAAAGGAATCTTAGGGAAAAAAATCGGCATGACACAAATCTTTTCTGATAACGGTGATGTGATCCCTGTAACGGTGGTTGAAGCAGCTAACAACGTTGTTCTTCAAAAGAAAACCGTTGAAAGTGATGGTTACGCAGCGATTCAAGTTGGTTTCGATGATCAAAAAGAATCACGCGCAACTAAACCAGAAAAAGGTCTTGCTGAAAAAGCTAAAACAGCGCCTAAGCGCTTCATTAAGGAATTCCGTGATGTAAATCTTGACGAGTATGAACTCGGACAAGAAATTAAAGTAGATGTGTTTAAATCTGGAGACGTTGTTGATGTTACTGGAACTTCAAAAGGTAAAGGCTTTGCAGGTTCAATCAAACGTCACAACCAATCTCGTGGACCTATGGCACACGGCTCTCGTTATCACCGTCGTCCTGGTTCAATGGGTGCAGTTGATGCGGCTCGAGTATTTAAAGGTAAAGCTCTCCCTGGACGTATGGGTGGAGAACAAATCACTGTACAAAACCTTGAAATCGTAAGAGTAGATACTGATCGTAATCTTTTATTAATCAAAGGCAACGTACCAGGAGCTAAAAAAAGCTATCTTGCGATCAAAAGTGCTGTAAAAGCTAAATAAGAAAGGAGGATGCTTCCATGCCAAAATTAGTTGTATTAGATCAAAAAGGATCTGAAGTTGGAAATATTGAACTCGCAGATAGCGTGTTCGGGATTGAACCAAATGAACAAGTTTTATACCAAGCCATCGTGATGCAACAAGCTTCACGTCGTCAAGGTACTCATGCAACAAAAAACCGTTCGGCAGTAAGAGGTGGCGGACGTAAACCATGGCGTCAAAAAGGAACTGGACGTGCACGTCAAGGTTCTATTCGATCACCACAATGGGTAGGTGGCGGTACTGTATTCGGACCAACACCACGTAGTTATAGCTACAAAATACCTAAGAAAGCTCGCCGTCTAGCAATCAAATCTGCGCTTTCTTCAAAAGTGAAAGAAAACGAATTGATTGTTCTTGATAACCTAGCATTTGAAGCACCTAAAACAAAAGAGTTTTCAAATGTATTAACAAATCTATCAGCAACGAAAAAAGCTCTTATTGTAACATCTGAGCTTGACGAAACTGTCGTTTTATCATCTCGTAATATTCCTGGTGTAACAGTGCTAACTGCTCCTGAAGTAAATGTTCTTGATGTCGTTTCTCACGACAAATTGATCGTAACTAAGGAAGCAGCAGCTAAGTTAGAGGAGGTGCTAGGATAATGAAAGATCCACGCGATGTTATTAAGCGCCCCGTCATTACGGAACACTCAACGGACATTATGGCTGACAAAAAGTACACATTTATCGTTGACCGTAAAGCAAACAAATCAGAAATCAAACGTGCAGTTGAAGGTATATTCGGCGTTAAAGTTTCAAAAGTAAACACATTGAATGTTAAAGGTAAGCCAAAACGTTTTGGCCGTTATTCTGGTTATACATCAGCACGCAAAAAAGCGGTTGTCACATTAACTCCAGATAGCAATGAAATTAACTTCTATGAAGGTGTTTAATCAATAATTAGAGAAGGAGGGAAACCGACATGCCAATCAAAAAGTACAAACCAACCTCTAATGGTCGACGCAACATGTCTTCATTAGATTTTGCAGAGATTACAACAAATAAACCTGAAAAATCTCTAGTAACGGGCCTATCTAAAAAAGCTGGCCGTAACAACCAAGGTAAATTGACTGTACGTCATCAAGGTGGCGGTCATAAAAGAAAATATCGTATTATTGACTTCAAACGTAACAAAGATGGAATACCAGGACGCGTTGCTACAATTGAATATGATCCAAATCGTACAGCGAATATCGCGTTGATCAACTACGCAGATGGTGAAAAAAGATATATTCTTGCACCTAAAGGTATCAAAGTAGGTACACCAATCATGTCTGGAGTAGATGCGGATATTAAAGTAGGTAATGCTTTACCACTTAAAAACATTCCTGTCGGTACTATTATTCATAACATCGAATTAAAACCAGGAAACGGTGGTCAATTAGTTCGTTCAGCGGGTGCTGAAGCACAGATCCTTGGTAAAGAAGGTAAATACGTTCTTGTACGTCTCGGTTCTGGAGAAGTTCGTATGATTCTTGAAACTTGCCGCGCAACAATTGGTCAAGTTGGAAATCTTGAACACGAACTCGTGTCTGTTGGTAAAGCTGGTCGTTCTCGTTGGTTAGGTAAACGCCCAACTGTTCGTGGTTCTGTCATGAACCCTAATGATCACCCACACGGTGGTGGTGAAGGACGTGCTCCAATCGGACGTAAATCACCAATGTCTCCATGGGGTAAACCAACTCTTGGTTACAAAACTAGAAAACGCAACAAACCTTCAGATAAGTTTATCGTTCGTCGTCGTAAAAAATAATAACGATTAATTTTCTAATAAGGAAGGAGGTCTATTCATGGGTCGTAGCCTTAAAAAAGGACCTTTTGTCGATGATCATTTAATGGTTAAAGTAACAAACATGAATGAAAAAAACGAAAAGAGAGTGATCAAAACTTGGTCACGTCGTTCAACAATTTTCCCGGAATTTATTGGACACACAATTGCGGTTTATGATGGTCGTAAACATGTGCCAGTCTATGTTTCTGAAGATATGGTAGGACATAAACTAGGTGAATTTGCACCTACTCGTACTTATCGCGGACACGCAGCTTCCGATAAAAAAACGAGCCGTTAATAGAGAGGAGGAAATAACACATGCAAGCTAAAGCTGTTGCAAAACAAGTACGAATTGCTCCTCGTAAGGCACGTTTAGTGATTGATCTTATTCGGGGCAAACAAGTTGGTGAAGCGATTGCTATCCTTCGCAATACACCGAAGGCAGCTTCTCCTATCGTTGAAAAAGTATTAAACTCAGCGATTGCCAATGCGGAGCATAACTATGATTTAGAAGCAAATGATTTAGTTGTATCACAAGCATTTGTTGATGAAGGCGCAACTTTGAAACGTTTCCGCCCTCGTGCTATGGGACGTGCAAGCAAAATCAACAAACGTACGAGTCACATTACAGTCATCGTATCAGAACAAAAGGAGGGATAATACGTGGGACAGAAAGTTAATCCAATAGGGTTTAGAATTGGCGTTATTCGCGATTGGGAATCCAAATGGTATGCAGACAAAAATTATGCTGAATATCTCCATGAGGATATCAAAATCCGTAAATATATTGAAAACAGACTTAAAGATGCTGCAGTTTCTTCTATTGAATTAGAACGTGCTGCCAACCGCATCAACGTAACCATTAAAACTGCCAAACCTGGTATGGTTATTGGTAAAGGTGGTTCAGAAGTTGAATCTTTAAGAAAAGCTCTTAATGATCTAACTGGAAAAAAAGTTCATGTGAACATTTTTGAAATTAAACAAGCTGACATGGATGCAAAACTTGTGGCTGAAAACATTGCTCGTCAATTAGAAGGACGTATTTCATGGCGTCGTGCACAAAAGCAAACAATCACAAGAGCTATGAGAGCTGGAGCAAAAGGAATTAAAACACAAGTATCAGGACGTCTTGGTGGCGCTGATATTGCTCGTTCTGAGGACTATAGCGAAGGTACAGTACCACTTCATACCTTGCGTGCTGATATCGATTATGGTACAGCTGAAGCCGATACAACATACGGCAAACTTGGTGTAAAAGTATGGATCTACCGTGGCGAAGTCCTTCCAACGAAAGGAACGAAAAATAAGGAAGGAGGAAAATAATCATGTTAATGCCTAAACGTGTTAAATATCGTAGACAACATCGTGGGAAAATGCGTGGTCGTACGAAAGGCGGCGCTACAGTTACTTTTGGTGAGTATGGTTTACAAGCACAAACATCTTCATGGGTAACTAGTCGTCAAATCGAAGCAGCTCGTATCGCGATGACACGTTTCATGAAACGTGGTGGTAAGGTTTGGATCAAAATCTTCCCTCAAAAACCTTACACAGCTAAACCTCTTGAAGTTCGAATGGGTTCTGGTAAAGGGGCGCCTGAGGGTTGGGTAGCTGTTGTAAAACCAGGCCGTGTATTATTTGAAGTTGGTGGTGTTTCAGAAGAAGTAGCACGTGAAGCTCTTCGTCTTGCATCACACAAATTACCAGTTAAAACGAAATTCGTAAAACGGGAAGAAGTGGGTGGTGACGCAAGTGAAAACTAATGAAATTCGTAATTTAACCACTGCTGAAGTAGAACAAAATGTACAGTCCCTAAAAGAAGAATTGTTTAACCTACGTTTTCAGTTAGCCACGGGACAATTGGAAAACCCTGCTCGTATTCGCGAAGTTAGAAAATCAATTGCTCGTGCTAAAACAGTATTGCGTGAGCGTGAATTGAAAATCCAAAACGGTTGATGAGAGGAGGTTCTCCGAATGACTGAAGATCGTAATAGTCGTAAAGAATATGTTGGTCGCGTTGTGTCTGATAAAATGGACAAAACCATCACAGTATTAATTGAAACATATAAAAAAGATAAGCTTTATGGAAAACGTGTGAAATATTCTAAAAAATATAAAGCACATGATGAAGAAAATAAAGCGAAAATCGGCGATACAGTAAGAATTATGGAAACTCGCCCACTTTCAAAAGACAAACGTTTCCGTTTAGTTGATATTGTAGAAGAAGCAGTTATTATCTAACCTATTTCAGGTGATAAGCTGAAGGGAGGTAACTTGAATGATTCAACAAGAAAGCCGTTTGAAGGTTGCTGACAACTCTGGTGCACGTGAGATTTTAACGATTAAAGTTCTCGGCGGTTCTGGAAGAAAGACAGCTAATATTGGCGATGTGATTGTTGCTTCGGTCAAACAAGCAACACCAGGAGGCGTTGTTAAGAAAGGCGAAGTTGTTAAAGCCGTCGTCGTTCGTACGAAACAAGGCATGCGCCGTACTGATGGATCTTATATCCGTTTTGATGAAAATGCTGCTGTCATTATCCGTGATGACAAAAGCCCACGCGGTACGCGTATTTTTGGACCTGTTGCACGTGAATTACGTGAAGGGCAGTTCATGAAAATCGTGTCGCTCGCTCCGGAAGTATTATAATAGCAAAGTAAGTAAAGAAGGAGGTGCGCTCTTCCATGGCTCATTTACATGTTAAAAAAGGAGATAAGGTCCAAGTTATCTCTGGTAAAGATAAAGGTAAACAAGGTGTCATTCTCGAAGCATTTCCATCGAAACAACGTGTGGTTGTTGAAGGTGTAAATGTGGTGAAAAAACACTCAAAACCAAATCAAATGAGTACACAAGGTGGTATTGTTGAATTTGAAGCACCTATTCATGTTTCAAACGTGATGCCACTTGATCCAAAAACAAACGAACCTACACGTGTAGGCTATAGAATAGAGAACGGCAAAAAAGTGAGATTCGCCAAAAAATCAGGCGAAGTATTTGATAATTAATGCCGTCTTTGAAAGGAGGTAAACGCATGAGCCGTTTCAAAGAGAAATATGAGAAGGAAGTTGTTCCTGCTTTAATTGAAAAATTTAATTATTCTTCCGTAATGGAAGTTCCTAGAATTGAAAAAGTTGTTATTAACATGGGTGTTGGTGATGCTGTTTCAAATTCTAAAGCTCTTGACAGTGCTGTAGAAGAATTAACTGCATTATCTGGTCAAAAACCAGTTGTAACACGTGCCAAAAAATCAATTGCAGGTTTTAAATTGCGTGAAGGAATGCCTATTGGGACTAAAGTAACTTTACGTAAAGAACGTATGTATGATTTTTTAGATAAACTTGTTACAGTATCACTTCCTCGTGTACGTGACTTCCGTGGAGTATCAAAAAAAGCTTTTGATGGACGTGGAAACTATACACTAGGAGTTCGTGAACAACTTATTTTCCCTGAGATCGATTATGATAAAGTGAGCAAAGTACGCGGCATGGATATTGTTGTTGTCACAACAGCAAAAACAGACGAAGAAGCTGCCGAGTTATTAACTCTTCTTGGTATGCCATTCGCTAAATAAATCGTTGCAAGGAGGGAATAATTTTGGCTAAAAAATCAATGATCATTAAGCAACAACGCGAAAAAAAATTCGCTGTTCAAGAATATACACGTTGTGAACGTTGTGGTCGTCCGCATTCCGTATTACGGAAATTCAAATTATGCAGAATTTGCTTCCGTGAACTCGCATATAAAGGACAAATTCCAGGCGTAAAAAAAGCAAGTTGGTAAAACCAAGTTAAGGGAAGGAGGTTGTTTTGAATGGTCATGACAGATCCAGTAGCGGATATGCTGACTCGCATTCGTAATGCGAATACTGTTCGCCATGAACAGTTAGAACTACCTGGTTCAAGAGTCAAACGAGAAATAGCTGAAATTTTAAAGCGTGAGGGCTTTATTAAAGATGTAGAATACATTAAAGATGCGAAACAAGGCGTTATTCGTATTTTCTTGAAATACGGTGCTAACAACGAACGTGTCATTACTGGTTTAAAACGTATTAGTAAACCTGGTCTTCGTGTTTACGCAAAAGCAAATGAAGTACCACGTGTTCTTGGTGGACTCGGTATTGCTATCGTTTCAACATCTAAAGGAATCATTACGGACAAAGAAGCTCGCAAGCAACAAGTTGGCGGCGAAGTTCTAGCTTATGTCTGGTAATTAAAGATACAAAGAATGGAGGTGTCACGATGTCTCGAATTGGTTTAAGACCTACTGCTGTACCTAACGATGTTACAGTAACGATCGAAGGCAATCACGTATCAGTAAAAGGGCCTAAAGGTGAACTTAGCCGTGAGTTCCATGCTGATATGAATATTAAACAAGAAGAAAATCAAATCGTTGTTTCAGTTCCAACGAACTCCAAACAACACCGTTCCTTGCACGGAACAACAAGCAGTTTAATTAGTAACATGGTTGAAGGTGTAACGAAAGGTTACGAAAAGAAACTTGAACTTGTTGGTGTAGGTTACCGTGCTAGCAAACAAGGAAAGAATCTTGTATTAAACGTTGGTTACTCTCATCCAGTTGAAATTGTACCTGAAGAAGGTATTGAAATTAACGTTGAAGGAAACAACAAAGTATCTGTTCTTGGTATTAGCAAAGAACGTGTTGGAGCTGTTGCAGCTAATATTCGTGCTATTCGCCCACCTGAACCTTATAAAGGTAAAGGGATTCGTTACGAAGGCGAACGGGTACGTCGTAAAGAAGGTAAAACTGGTAAATAAGTAGCATTCTAGCGGAAAGGAGTGACTTAAAGTCTATGATTACAAAGCAAGATAAAAATGCCGCGCGTAAAAAAAGACACAAACACATACGTCGTCGTGTTGAAGGAACTACAGAACGACCACGTTTGAATGTTTTCCGTTCTTCAAAACATATCTATGCTCAACTCATTGATGATACTAAAGGTATAACGCTTGTATCTTCATCTTCTGTTGACAAAGATTTTGATAATGATAAAGGAAATAATGTTGAAGCAGCTAAAAAAGTTGGCGAATTGATTGCAAAACGTGCCTTGGAAAAAGGAGTAGATACAGTCGTATTTGATAGAGGCGGATACCTTTATCATGGTCGTGTAAAAGCTCTCGCCGAAAGTGCTCGTGAAGCAGGATTAAAATTCTAATAAAGGAGGGGAATCCATGGCAAATAATGATCGCAACAAATCAGAATTAGAAGAACGCGTTGTTACAATTAATCGTGTAGCAAAAGTTGTTAAAGGTGGACGTCGTTTTCGTTTTGCTGCCTTAGTCATTGTAGGTGACAAAAAAGGTAATGTAGGTTTTGGTTCTGGTAAAGCTCAAGAGGTTCCAGAAGCTATCCGTAAAGCAGTCGAAGACGCTAAGAAAAATATGTTTAGCGTACCAATTGTAAATACAACAATTCCACACCAAGTAACAGGTAGATTCGGTGCAGGAAGTGTGTTGTTGAAACCAGCTTCAGAAGGTACCGGTATTATTGCTGGGGGTCCAGTTCGTGCCGTACTCGAATTAGCAGGTCTTGGTGACATTCTTTCTAAATCTCTTGGATCCAACAACCCTACGAACATGGTTCGTGCAACAGTTGCTGGCCTTAAAAGCTTGAAACGTGCAGAAGATGTTGCTAAATTGCGTGGTAAATCTGTAGAAGAATTGCTAGGATAAGGGGGGAATGACAATGGCAAACAAACTTGAAATCACCCTCAAACGAAGCGTTATTGGTCGTCCTGAATCTCAACGTGTGACTGTTAAAACGTTGGGTCTTTCTAAAACAAACCAAACAGTTGTTCAACCAGATAACGATGCAATCCGTGGTATGATTAATAAAGTATCACATCTATTAGAGGTCAACGAAATTAACGAATAATATAGAATTCTAAATTAAGAGGAGGTGCCAACATGAAACTCCATGAATTGAAACCAGCAGAAGGTTCACGTCATGCGCGTAAACGTGTCGGTCGTGGATATGGCTCAGGTCTTGGTAAAACATCTGGCCGTGGTCAAAAAGGACAAAAATCACGTTCAGGCGGTGGCGTACGTCCAGGATTTGAAGGTGGACAAATGCCTCTCATTCAACGCTTGCCAAAACGTGGATTTAAAAACCCTACACGTAAAGAATACAGTCTTGTGAACCTTGAGACGTTGAATAAATTCGATGAAGGTACAGAAGTAACACCGGAATTGCTTTTACAAAACCGCATTATTCGTAAGCTTAATGATGGTGTCAAAGTTCTTGGTCAAGGTCAACTTAACAAGAAATTAACTGTAAAAGCACATAAATTCTCTGCTTCTGCCAAAGAAGCAATTGAGGCGGCTGGCGGAAACATTGAGGTGATCTAATGTTTCAGACGATCTCCAGTATGTGGCGAGTGAAAGAAATACGTCGCAAAATTATTTTTACACTTGTAATGCTCATTATTTTTAGACTCGGAACATTTATTCCGGTGCCAAACATTAACACTGAGATCATTAATTTAAATGATTCAAGTGTTTTCGGTTTGTTTAATACCTTTGGCGGTGGGGCTTTGCAAAACTTCTCGATTTTATCGATGGGAATCATGCCTTACATCACTTCATCCATCATTGTGCAGCTTTTGCAGATGGATGTCGTGCCAAAGTTTACAGAATGGTCAAAGCAAGGTGAAATGGGGCGGCGCAAGCTTTCTCAAGTAACAAGATATGGGACGATTATTCTTGGCTTTTTCGAAGCAATCGGTCTTTCAATTGGCTTTAACGCACAATTCCCAGGATTGGTTGAAAATCCTTCTATTTTGACTTACGCGACCATTGCTATAATTTTGACTGCCGGCACAGCGTTTTTAATGTGGTTAGGCGAACAAATTACGGCTCACGGTATTGGTAATGGTATCTCAATTATTATCTTTGCTGGGATTGTCGCTCGTATACCTACGAGTATAAATCAAATTTATGTCGATCGCTTCCAAGATGCTACAAATACGTTCTTGCAAGTTCTTGAACTATTGGTCATATTGCTTATTGTTTTAGCGGTTGTTGTGGGGACCATTTTTGTTCAACAAGGAATCAGAAAAATACCTATTCAATATGCTAAACGTACAGTAGGGACCAAAACGTATGTTGGAGAAGCAACACATTTGCCGATAAAGGTGAATGCTGCAGGTGTAATTCCAGTCATCTTCGCAATTTCCTTGATGATTACACCACCTACAATTGCTAGATTCTTTCCAAGTAATGCTGTCACGCGATGGATTGTCAATGTGTTTGACTATACGACAATAACTGGTATGCTCATCTATGCAGTATTAATTATTGCCTTTACTTATTTCTATACATTTGTTCAAGTTAACCCGGAGAAAATGGCGGATAATTTGAACAAACAAGGCGGTTATATTCCAGGAATCAGACCAGGAAAAAACACCGAGGAGTTCGTAACGACGATTCTATACCGTTTAACCTTTATCGGTTCTATTTTCTTGGCTCTTATTGCGTTGTTGCCAATGATTTTTGCTGATGTAGGCAATCTTCCAACTAGTGTTCGTATTGGTGGAACAAGTTTACTTATCGTTGTCGGTGTAGCTTTGGATACGATGAAAAAAATTGAAGGTCAACTCGTTAAAAGGAATTATAAAGGATTCATGAAAAGGTAATTTTTTATGAATACTTGTGATGGAGGGGTAGAATGAACCTAATTCTTATGGGACTACCCGGTGCCGGAAAAGGTACTCAGGCAGAACAAATTGTTGAAAACTATGGATTGCCTCATATCTCAACTGGTGATATGTTTAGACAGGCAATCAAAGATCAAACTAAACTTGGAAAAGAAGCAAAATCATATATGGATGCAGGTAATCTCGTTCCAGATGAAGTCACGATTGGTATCGTTCGTGAGCGTTTAGGAAAAGATGATTGCAGAAATGGTTTTCTGCTTGATGGTTTCCCAAGAACTGTTTTACAAGCTGAAGCATTGGAAACAATTATGTCCGAGAGCAATCGTCAAATTGATGCTGTACTCTATATCGATGTTGATCAAAGTAAATTAATGAAACGTTTAACAGGTCGTCGTGTGTGTCCTGAATGTGGGACGACATACCACATCGAGTTTAATCCTCCGAAAAAACCTGGCATTTGTGATAAAGACGGTGCTACACTCATGCAGCGACCGGATGATCATGAAGAAACGGTTCAACAGCGTTTACAGGTTAACACTAAGCAACAACAACCTTTACTTGACTTTTATAGCCAAAAAGGCTATTTAAAGACGCTTGATGGAAACCAAGATATTAAAGACGTATTTCACTCAGTTGCACATATTCTTGGAGAACTTAAGTGATCAAGCTGAAATCAACAAGTGATATTGAGAAAATTAGGGCTTCTGGTAGAATTGTTGCCTTATGCTTAAAGGAGCTTGAAAAAGCTATTTCTCCTGGTGTAAAGACAATTGAACTAGATTGCATAGCAGAAAAGTTCATTAAAGACCGGGATGCACATCCTTCTTTTAAAGGTTATGATGGCTTTCTCGGAAGTATTTGTACCTCCGTAAATGATGAACTTGCTCACGGCATTCCAGGTTCAAGGATTCTTCAAGAGGGTGACATCATCAGTATTGATGTAGGTGCATGTTACCAGGGTTTCCATGCCGATTCTGCTTGGACATTTGCAGTTGGCTCAATTTCTGACAAAAACCGTAAGCTTCTATCAGTAACTGAAAAGTCTTTATATCATGGTTTGGAACAAGCAAAGCCAGGTGTTGGACTATCCAACATATCCCACGCTATCCAAACATATGTTGAGTCCAATGGATTTTCCATTGTTCGTGAACTTGTTGGTCACGGGGTTGGTCGCGACTTACATGAAGAACCAGATGTACCTAACTTTGGACGTCCAGGACGTGGGCCACGTCTTTTGCCAGGTATGGTCCTTGCAGTCGAGCCTATGGTGAATGCAGGAAGCCGTTTTGTGAATATCATTGAAGCTGATGACTGGACAATTGTCACTGAAGACGGCAAAAACGCAGCTCATTATGAACATACCATTGTTATTACAGAAAACGGTTATGAAATCTTGACAAAGCCATAAGTGAAGGTGATGATTGATTGGTAAGTGTCTCAGATGAAAAACCTGTCCCGGGACAGATTGCAAAAATCTTAAAGGGTAGGGAAGCGGGCAGTTATTGTGTTATTGTTAACATTCTTAATGATCGTTTTGTCGAAGTTGCTGATGGAGACAAACGCAAATTTGATAAAGCCAAAAAAAAGAATATCAACCATCTTGACCTCGAGCCTTATGTTTCGAACGAAGTATATGAGAGTATTAAAGAAACAGGACGTGTCACGAATGGAAAGATACGTTTTGCTGTTGCACAATTTATGAATGAAAAAAGTCAGTGACTAGAGGAAGGGTGAGTCAGTCGATGGCTAAAGAAGATGTCATTGAAGTGGAAGGCACCGTGATAGAACCATTGCCAAATGCGATGTTTCGTGTCGAGTTAGAAAATGGTCATAAGATACTAGCTCACGTATCTGGTAAGATTCGTATGCACTACATTCGAATATTACCTGGTGATAAAGTTACGGTGGAACTATCACCATATGATTTATCACGTGGACGAATTACCTTCAGACATAAGTAATGAGAGTTCTACGTTATAAAGGAGGGTATCACAATGAAAGTAAGACCATCAGTCAAACCAATGTGTGAAAAATGTAAAGTGATTCGTCGCAAAGGTACCGTTATGGTAATTTGTGAAAATCCTAAGCATAAACAAAAACAAGGATAATAGGAGGTGTATTAACTTATGGCACGTATCGCAGGTGTCGATGTACCAAGAGAAAAACGTGTGGTTATCTCTTTAACATATATCTATGGTATTGGTAAAACAACAGCTCAAGAGATTCTTGCAAAAGCAGGTGTTTCTGAAGATACACGCGTTAGAGATCTTACTGAAGAAGAATTAACTCGCATTCGTGAAGTTATTGATAAATATAAAATTGAAGGTGACCTTCGTCGTGAAGTTTCCCTCAATGTTAAACGTCTAATCGAAATTGGTTCATACAGAGGAATCCGTCATCGTCGTGGTTTACCAGTTCGTGGTCAAAACACAAAAAACAATGCACGTACTCGTAAAGGACCAGCTCGTACAATCGCTGGCAAGAAAAAATAAGTAAAGGAGGGGCAAGTTCATGGCAAAACAACAACGTACGCGTAAACGTCGTATCAAAAAGAATGTTGAAAGTGGTATCGCCCACATTCGTTCAACTTTTAACAATACAATTGTAACTATTACGGATCCGCACGGTAATGCGATTTCTTGGGCAAGTGCAGGTGGCCTAGGATTTAAAGGTTCTCGTAAATCAACTCCATTTGCTGCGCAAACAGCTGCTGAAACAGCTGGTAAAACAGCTATGGAAAATGGTATGAAAACAATTGAAGTCTCCGTAAAAGGACCAGGCGCTGGTCGTGAAGCTGCAATTCGTGCGCTTCAGGCAGTTGGCCTTGAAGTGACAGCTATTCGCGATGTAACTCCAGTACCTCACAACGGATGTCGCCCACCTAAACGTCGTCGCGTCTAGTTTGAACGTATATCTTTAGAAAATATGTTAATAATGGATATTATTCGTAATATTGGACGAGACAGCTTTGAAATAAGCTAACACCGTATCCCCTAAATTTGGGAAACATACGGGGAATTTCGGTTAGACTCATCTAACCGAAGTTTCGACGTTTTTAAGGAGGGTTTTGTTGGATGATTGAAATCGAAAAGCCGAAAATCGAAACAGTCGAAATTGCAGATGATGCAACGTATGGCAAGTTTGTCGTTGAACCGCTTGAACGTGGGTATGGTACAACATTAGGAAATTCGCTGCGCCGAATTTTACTCTCTTCCCTCCCAGGTGCTGCAGTTACGACAGTACAATTCGACACTGTACTTCATGAGTTTTCAACAATTGAAGGTGTTGTAGAAGATGTAACAACTATCATTCTTAATCTCAAAAAGCTAGCTTTAAAGCTTTATGCAGAAGAGGATAAAACACTCGAAATTGATGTGCAGCGTGAAGGTAAAGTTACGGCTGCCGATATTATCCATGATAGTGATGTCGAAATTTTAAACCCTGAGCTAGAAATCGCAACTTTAGAGTCTGGTGCTCATTTTCACTTGAGAATGGTAGCAAAACGTGGCCGTGGTTATGTTCCTGCAGAAGGAAACAATACAGATGAATTACCAATTGGTGTTATTCCAATTGATTCGATCTATACGCCTGTGTCACGCGTTAACTATCAAGTTGAGAAAACACGTGTTGGTCAAGTTGCAAACTTCGATAAACTAACTTTAGATGTTTGGACAGACGGAAGCATTAGACCAGAAGAAGCTGTTTCACTTGGGGCTAAAATTTTGTCAGAACATCTTAATATCTTTGTGGGATTAACCGATCAAGCACAAAATGCAGAAATTATGATTGAAAAAGAAGAAGATCAAAAAGAAAAAGTGCTTGAGATGACTATTGAAGAGCTTGATTTATCTGTACGTTCATATAACTGTTTGAAACGTGCGGGCATTAATACTGTACAGGAATTGGCTCAAAAGTCTGAAGAAGATATGATGAAAGTCAGAAATCTTGGACGGAAATCTCTCGAAGAAGTTCAAGAGAAACTCGAAGAACTAGGCTTAGGTTTAAGAGAAGAAGTATAAGAGCGAACATTCTTTCTTTTTTGCGCAAAAAAGAAAATGAAATAACGATAAAGGAGGTATGTGGCTATGGCATACGCAAAATTAGGTCGTGATTCAAGTGCCCGTAAGGCCTTGTTCCGTGATCTTGCAACAGATCTAATCATCAATGAAAGAATTACAACAACGCATTCAAAAGCGAAAGAGCTTCGTTCTTTCGTTGAGAAACTTATTACTCTAGGTAAGCGTGGTGACGTTCACGCTAGACGTCAAGCAGCTAGTTTTGTACGTAATGAAGTTGCTGATGAAGAGTCAGGTCAAACGGCCGTTCAAAAATTATTTGATGACATTGCAAAACGCTATGAGGAACGCCAAGGTGGCTACACACGAGTTCTTAAATTAGGACCTCGTCGTGGTGATGGCGCTGAAATGGCAATCATCGAATTAGTTTAATTATTGACACGTTGCAGGAATGAGTTCTTAAGAACTTTATTCCTGTTTTTTTTTACACTTTAAGAAAGAAAAATTTAAGGTATAAAGTATAAGTGCGGGCTCAGGCCTTTGCCTGCACCTTATAGGCCCCGCAATTGGCAAGTTTTCTTTATCTTCCCTATACTCACCACTTCTAAAACTTTAATTCATTTTTACTCACTGAAATAGGCGGTAAGCTTAATTCATGTTAAAATGAAATTCAATGGGGTAGATTTTGGAGGATATAGCTGTGATACATAAGAAGAACCGAATTATAGACGTTTCAAATGTTTATTATCGATATGATAAAGAAACGAATTGGATATTAGAAGATATTAACTTATCAGTCTATCAAGGTGAGTGGCTTGCGATAACTGGTCACAATGGCTCAGGTAAATCAACGCTTGCTAAATGTTTAAAGGGTTTGATTATGCCTGAAAAAGGGACCATATCGGTTCATCATTGGGATACTACAGACAAAGAGAAACTCTGGGACATTCGTCGAACGGTCGGAATGGTTTTTCAAAATCCAGATAATCAATTTGTTGGGGCAACCGTCAAAGATGATGTGGCTTTCGGTATGGAAAATAGCGGTATTGAACGTAAAGAGATGATTAAACGGTTAGAATCATCTTTAAAACAAGTTCGAATGTTTGACTACATGGATAGAGAGCCCCATCAATTATCTGGTGGACAAAAACAGCGTGTGGCCATTGCAGGTATTATTGCCTTAGAGCCGTCCATTATTATTTTAGATGAAGCAACATCGATGCTCGATCCAGAAGGAAGACAATCCATTATGAAGCTTATGCGACATTTAAATCAAGAGAATAAGATAACCGTTATCTCTATTACACATGATCTAGAAGAGGTCATTCATGCAGATCGCATGATTATGATGAATGATGGAAAAGTGATCAAAGAAGGAAAGCCAAGGGATCTTTTTCAGTCAACCACTGATTTTGAAAAAATTGGTCTGGATTTACCTTTTACGATAAAATTAAGATGCTGTTTGAAGGAAAAGGGTTTAGAGATATCAGACAATGCTTTATTTGAAGAAGAGTTGGTGAACGAGCTATGGACATTATATTCAACCAATTAACCCACCTTTATCATCCAAAAACACCTTTTGAAAGAATCGCACTAAATACTATAAATCTCGAAATGGCATCTCAGTCATTTACCTCAATCGTTGGAGAAACTGGTTCTGGAAAGTCGACGTTAGTTCAACATATTAATGGTTTATTAAAACCTTCATCGGGTTCGATCCAAATAGGTTCATTATCCATTGAAGCTGGAAAAAAAGTCTCTAACTTAAAAGAATTACGTAAACAGGTCGGTATGGTTTTCCAATACCCAGAGCATCAGCTTTTTGAAGAGACTGTTTTGAAAGATATTTGCTTTGGTCCGATTAATTTTGGTGTACCGGAGGCAGAAGCCGAGAGAAGGGCTCAATGGGCCATTAAGCAGGTTGGATTAGATACCGACATTCTATCCCGTTCACCATTTGATCTAAGCGGAGGGCAGATGCGACGAGTGGCTATTGCAGGTGTTTTGGCTATTGACCCAAAAGTGGTGATATTAGATGAACCCACAGCCGGACTAGATCCCAAAGGAAGAAAAGACATTATGTCCCTATTCAAACAACTACATAAAGAAAGACAATGGACGACCATCATGGTTACTCATAGTATGGAAGATGCAGCTTATTATTCTGACCAAATCGTTGTCATGAATAAAGGAACGGTTGCCATGCATGATTCACCAGAGAATGTTTTTATACAGATAGATGAGTTGAAAAAGTTGGGACTCGATCTTCCTCAGACCATGCAATTTTTAAGACTTTTTTATGCTAAGCAGAAACTAAATGACATAAAACCCGTGTTCTCAATCGAAGAAACGGCTGATGAAATTATTCGAGCTCTAAGCGGTGAGAAAGGGGTGATAAGATGAATAATCTTATTATTGGGCAATATTTCCCGGGTGATTCTTACCTACATCGATTAGATCCACGTTCAAAGTTGATTAGCGTCTTTATTCTTGTTTGTATTATCTTTATAGCCAATTCATGGACAACTTATGGAATGTTATTTTTATTCACCTGCATCAGTGTCATGGCATCGAAATTGCCGCTTAGGTTTATTTATCGAGGACTTAAACCTATATTTTTTATTTTGTTATTTACATTCATTGTAAATGTTTTGAGTATGGATGGGGGAAAGCCATTAATCGATTATGGAGTCATTCATATCACGTCTGGTGGCTTAGTCTTTGCCATATTCATTACTTTACGTATTATGATCATTGTGATGATAACAACACTATTAACCTTAACGACACCCCCTATCTCGTTTGCTGATGGGATTGAAGTTTTATTTTCACCTTTGAAAAAAATAAAGGTTCCGGTACATGAATTTGCGCTAATGATGTCGATTTCCCTTCGTTTTATTCCGACCTTAATGGAGGAAACGGATAAAATCATGAAGGCTCAGGCTGCAAGGGGCTCTGACCTCTCGACAGGCCCGTTAAGGCAGCGTATAAAAGCCATTGTCCCACTGCTGGTACCTTTGTTCGTAAGCAGCTTCAAACGTGCAGATGACCTAGCTATGGCTATGGAATCAAGGGGATACAGGGGTGATGTTGGCCGGACAAGACTTAGAGAGCTTAAATGGTCGAGTTGCGATTCAATCGTTCTCGTTCTTGTTACGTTCCTTGTCATGGCCCTAATTTTGATGAGAATATGGGGTATATGATCTATGGTTAAGCTGAAATGTACTGTGACATATGATGGGACTAACTTTTCAGGTTATCAAATACAACCGAATAAAAGAACCGTACAAGGTACGATCGAAACGGTTCTTAAAAAAATACATAAAGGATTGGAAGTGAAAATTGTTGCTTCCGGTCGAACAGATGCTGGCGTCCATGCTCATGAACAAGTCTTCCATTTTGTGACTAAGCTCAATATTCCATCTGCAAACTGGAAAAAAGCGTTAAACAGTCTCTTGCCAGATGATATTTACATTAGAAAAGTTGAACAGGTTTCGGCGGATTTTCATGCCCGCTATGATGTGAAAAGGAAAGAGTATCGTTATAAGCTCTTGGTTGACAAGGAGCAAGATGTCTTTAGAAGACACTACACCTATCATGTTCCTATGCCACTCAATAAAGAGGCCATGGAAGAAGCGGCAAAGGTATTTATAGGTGAACATGATTTTACTTCTTTATGTGCGACAAATACATCAGTTGTCGATAAAGTGAGAACGATATACAAACTTTCAATCATTGAAGATTCGAATCATGAATGGGTGATTCAAGTGATTGGAAGTGGATTTCTTTACCAAATGGTTCGAATTATTGTGGGAACGCTACTTGACGTAGGAAAGGGTAAACTTACACCAAAAGATGTTACAGATATCATTGAAAAAAAAGATCGATCCTATGCGTCCCAAACAGCCCCCCCACAAGGCCTTACCATGTGGAAAGTGACGTATTAAACCTCTTAATCTCACTTGACTTTTTGTCTTAAATATTATAAGATATGTTTTGGCATTTCGAAATTCGACCACTATTAGCCCCGAAACGATATTGGTCTTAACTTATGAAATGAAAACTGACATTTGAAAATAGATAAATCTCAAGGAGGGAACCTCTCATGCGTACAACTTTTATGGCAAACGCTCAAAACGTAGAACGTAAATGGCTCGTTATTGATGCTGAAGGTCAAACATTAGGTCGTCTTGCAAGTGAAGTCGCATCAATCTTGCGCGGTAAACATAAACCAACATTTACTCCACACGTTGACACTGGTGATCACGTTATTCTTATTAATGCAGAGAAAATCCAACTTACTGGTAACAAGTTGGCTGATAAAAAATACTACAGACACACTGGACATCCAGGTGGATTGAAAGAACGTACAGCAGGCGAAATGCGTGAAACTCGTGCTCGTCAAATGCTCGAAATCACAATCAAAGGGATGCTTCCACACAATAGCCTAGGACGTCAAATGGCTAAAAAACTTCATGTTTATGAAGGCAATGAACATCCACATGCAGCACAAAAACCAGAAGCTTACGAGCTTCGCGGATAATATAAAAAGGAGGTAATACCATGGCACAAGTACAATACTACGGAACTGGTCGTCGTAAACACTCTGTTGCTCGCGTAAGACTCGTACCTGGAGACGGTAACATTGTTGTTAACGGTAAATCAATCGATGAATACTTTAACCTTGAAACATTAAGAATGATCATTAGACAACCTCTTGTTGAAACTGAAACTGAAGGCCGTTATGATGTTCTTATCAACGTACAAGGTGGCGGATTCACAGGACAAGCGGGAGCTGCTCGTCACGGCGTTGCACGTGCACTTCTTGAAGCTGATCCAGAATACCGTTCAACTCTTAAACGTGCTGGTTTCTTAACTCGTGACCCACGTATGAAAGAACGTAAAAAATACGGACTCAAAGGCGCTCGTCGCGCACCTCAGTTCTCAAAACGTTAAAATCTTGCGTTCAAGACTCTTTTCACTTATGTGGAGAGGGTCTTTTTTATTTTTGGCTCTGTTAAAGCCTGTTGTTGATATTTATAGGAACTTATGTTCTATAATGGGTTTAACTATATAAAAGTGGTGATGAACGTGAGAGCAACTGATATTCTTAAAGCCATTCAAAAACTAAATCCAGCAGAAAAGCACCGACTACGAGAGTATTTAATTGATACACTTACTGCATCTTCTTCGACAGGAACTGTTCTGCAAGAAATATCTGAACGCAAAAATAAGAGCGGTTATCATTGTCCTGACTGCGAATCAGAACATATCGTTCGGTATGGCACATACTCAACGATTGTGGATGGAGATGAAGTAGAAAAGCAACGTTATCGCTGTAAAGCGTGTAAAAAGACATTTACTGACCTAACAAATACTGCTCTATATCGAACACGACATCTCAATCAATGGATTAAATTCATCGAATGTATGATAGAGGGATATTCTCTGCGTAAATCTGCTGAATTAGTTGGTAATGTTACTCACGTTACATTGTTCTACTGGAGGCACAAACTCTTATCATCATTAAAACAAATGGAAATATCTAATTTTGAAGGTATTGTTGAAATGGACGAGACCTATTTTCTATACTCAGAAAAAGGACAAAGAAAGATAAAAGACAGAAAACCCCGCAAACGTGGAGGTTCCGCTAAGAAACGGGGCATAAGCAACGAACAAGTTTGTGTCTTAGTCGCAAGAGACCGTGAAAAGATGACTTTTTCGCAGACATTGGGAATGGGTCGATTAACAAAAGAGCAGTTAGACAAGGCTATCGGACATAAACTTTCAAATGAAAATGTTTTATGCACCGATTCTTGGCGTGCTTTTAAAACATATGCTGCTGAAAAAGGGATGGATATTTATCAGTTCAAGTCTGATGGTAAGGTTCGCACAAAGGGGCTATATCATATCCAGAACGTTAACAATTATCACCGAAGGCTTAAAGGATGGATACAACGTTTTAATGGAGTTGCAACTAAATATCTAAATAATTACCTTGTTTGGTTTCAGGTGTTAGAATCCATTCAACATCAAAGGAATCCTATTACTATTAGTGACTTGATGATTAAGGGGAATTTAATACAAAATATGGAAACATATGATACACTTAGGTTATCTAAATTCACGATATAAACATTCCTGCTTGTTCAACTAAAGAGCAGTAATGTGGAATAAGAAAGATTTATTATTAGGGGGGGATTGTATGGCTTATAATTTTAGTGTTTTGACACAAGAACAAGCAGAAGATATTGCATTTAATTGGCATTATGATGGTGAATATTCTTTTTATGATATGGAAGCTGATAAAGAGGATTTAGACGAATTTTTAAATCCAGAAGAACGAGGAAATTCTACATTTGCTGTAACAAAAGAAAATGAATTGGTTGCTTTTTTTAGTATTAGTAGGGTTGCTGACGGAACTTTTGATATTGGTTTAGGAATGAGACCAGATTTAACTGGAAAAGGTAATGGATTAGAATTTTTAAGGGCAGGTATTAACTTTATTCAAACAGAATATAAACCTGAAAAAGTCACATTATCAGTAGCAACTTTTAATCAAAGAGCTATAAAATTATACAGAAAAGTTGGATTTAAAGATGTAGGACATTTTTTACAAGATACAAATGGTAGCACATTTGAGTTTCTAAAGATGGAATTTAAATGTTGATAACTCTCTTGAATTAACGAGATGCGTTAGTTTAACAAGCAAATATTATAAAAGCAGAACTTCCATAAATTAGGAAGTTTTACTTTTATAAGATATCAACATTAAACTTTAACAGAGCCTTATTTTTAAAAATTTTTATTTTAATAGAGAGTGATTAATAAAGTTTTAGTTATATCATATCTTGAGAAATTTTTGGCAAGAATGAATCTATAAAATTGAATGTTACTTGTTTAATAAGGGAATAGGGAGGAAATAGTCATTAATAAGAAAGAAAGGAATAATCAATGAATAGTAAAATTAAACCTTCAAAACACCATGTAAATACTGAAAAACATTCAGCCTTTTCAAGTCGCAATCTATGGTCAGGTTTTCTTTTTGGGATAGGTCTAGTGACCTTTATGGATGAGGCCATATTTCATCAACTTTTGCACTGGCATCATTTTTATGATAAATCGTCGACCAGCATTGGGCTTATCTCAGATGGACTTTTTCATGCTTTTAGCTGGTTTGCTACCATAGCAAGCCTATTTTTATTGGCCGATCTGCGCAGGCGAAACGGATGGCATCGGATGAGATGGTGGGGAGGAGTTTTATTAGGGGCAGGCGGATTCCAGTTTTATGATGGAACAATCCAGCATAAACTGATGCGTATCCATCAAATACGATATGTAGAAAATGTGTTTGTTTATGATTTAGTATGGAACATCATCGCTGTTTTCATGCTTTTAATCGGATTTAGTTTAATATTTTTTACAACGAGCCATAAAAAACGGGGAATGATGAGTTCACATGAATAACATGAATGATAGCTATCACATTAATGGTGAATCGGAATTTTTTTATATGCTTGGTTTAGGTCCCCAATTGCTTTTATCGCTGCCATTTGTGATCGTTTTTGTTTGGTATATCTTTGCTGTCATTATGTCTAACCGCCGCTACAAACCATGGCCGAAACGCCGTATCGTCTTTTTGACTTTTGGTGTTCTGTTTGCAACAGTCTCTGTAGCCGGCCCTCTCGCCAGCCATGCCCATATGAATTTTAAAGCTCACATGTTCGGTCATTTATTATTAGGCATGCTAGCGCCTTTACTTATGGCCTTATCTAGACCGATGACGCTATTACTGCGCATGATAAGCATTTCATCAGCACGACGTCTTACGTCTCTTTTAAGGAAATGGCCTTCAAAAATATTGACCCATCCTATAACAACCGTCATCCTCAATATAGGAGGTCTATGGCTTTTATACAGTACCAAACTGTTCACGTTGATGCACCATCATGTTTTATTATACCTTTTGATTCATATTCATGTTTTTCTGGCTGGCTATCTTTTTACTATATCTATCTTGTATATTGATCCTATTCCCCACCACATTTCATTTCTATATCGCGGAATTATATTGATTATGGCTTTAGCTGGTCATGCTATTTTAGCAAAGTATATTTTTGTACATCCACCGGTTGGTGTCACACAAAGTCAAGCAGAATTTGGAAGTTTGCTCATGTACTATGGCGGAGATGTCATTGACATGGCTATCATTTTTATTTTTTGCTTACAATGGTTTAAATCAACTCAACCTCGAATAAAAGTAGAAAAAGTTCTCCAAACAACGTTTTCTAAACATTAAAAAAGCACTTCCTAACATAAGCAATTCATGAAGATTCATGATCATTCCTTTCAATGAGGTTTGAAGAACAAAATTATTTTACAAATTCCCAAGGACGCAAAAACAAAGCATGGCAAAAAGTGTTAGTTTGGATTGCCTTTACTTGTTAGATGATATAAGTAAAGGAGGGAGTTATTTTGGGAGAAGTCATGGATTTTTATGATAAATACAGACATAAACAAATTGATTTTGAAAGACAAAATCTGCAAGATGTTTCGTTAATAAAAATACAGGAATCTATAAAAAATACCTTTGATGGATTTTTAGAACCTCTTTCATCATATATGCAAACTGTGGTTGACATGTGTATAGACTATGCCGTTGAATCCTTTTTACTTGGTGCATCATATTCAAGATTAGGCTATTACGGCGTAGAAATGATGAACGCTTTTCAGCGAAGTCGTGAACCGTTTAAAATGCTCGTGGATGACCTCTATGACTTTTGGATTTTTTGGTATTATATTGATAATATAAAAAATGAAGCTATCCATAAAGCGTGTGAATCGTTTCTATATTATTGGTGGAAAGAAGGATTCGAAACAGCGTTAAAACGCTATCGAATGCGTCTTCATTAAAATTACATTTACCGTGATAAATTTTCCCCTTGTCCCATATAATGTACAAGGTTATATTATGCCACCTGGCAGGGGGAGAACAATGAAAATAAGCAAACTACAAGTTGGATTACTTATATGTGTTGCCGCTCTTATCTTTGGCCTTATCAATTATAAACTGATTAGCCGAAATTCCGGAAAGCATTGGAATTTACCTTTATCAGGTCGTGTTATTGTTCTTGATGCAGGTCACGGGGGACCAGACGGGGGAGCTACCGGTGGGGGTATCCTTGAGAAAAACGTGACGCTAAGTATAGCGGAGCATTTAAAGGATTATTTGCAGCAATCCGGTGCCGTCGTTATCATGACGCGTGAAGAAGATAAAGACCTAGCTGACGAAGATCCTACTGGTAGTAGGAAGACACAGGATTTAATGCGCCGAGTGACCTTAATTGAAAAGTCAGACCCTGATTGTGTTGTTAGTATCCATCTAAATGCCATTCCTTCTGAAAGATGGCGGGGAGCTCAAACTTTTTATTTTCCGAAGTCAAAAGAAAACGAATCTCTAGCCAAGTTCATTCAAGATTCCATTAAAGTTCAGTTAGAAAATACTGATCGTTATGCTAAACCGATTAACCATGTTTATATATTAAAGAAAATTAAGCCACCTGCTGCACTTGTGGAAGTGGGTTTTATATCTAATCCTGAAGAACGCGCTCTTCTTTCAACAACTAATTATCAAAAGAAGGTAGCTGTTTCCATTTATGAAGGGATGATGCGCTATTTTACTTATGAAAAAACACCAAAACCGTAATGACTTTCCTAATTTGGTTAGGAAAGTTTTTTATTACACTTTAAGAAAGCATATAGAGGGAGTATAAAATTTTAAGGTATAAAGTAGGCCTCTGTCTGCGCCTTTTAGGACCCGTAATCGGCAAATTTTCTTTATTCAAAAGTTGTTTTAAATGGAATTTATAATGGAGTTTGTTATACTAAATGGTAATCATTATGGACGTATGAATTTTTAAAAGGTGGGAAAGAGATGCTCTCAAAAGAACAGGTTGTGACAATACTTCAAACAATTAAAGATCCACATTTACATAAAAATTTAGTCGAGACAGGTGCTTTGCGGCAATTAAGTATCAAAGAGCATCTAGTTAGCTTGAAGATTGCATTGGCTAAAATAAAAACCGAAGAACAAATGAAAGTGCAGCAGGCTATTGTTCAAAAGTTAAAAGAGCAGGGTGCTGAATCTGTAGGTCTTCGTTTTGAACAATTAAGTGAAGAGGAAATTGAAAAATTAGGGGGATTGCCAGAAGACGATGTTTCGCCCTTGCTATCAAAACAAAGTAAAACAGTCTTCATAGGTATCGCCAGCGGTAAGGGTGGCGTTGGAAAATCCACCGTATCGGTTAATCTTGCTGTTGCACTAGGAAGACTTGGACATAAGGTTGGTATTCTTGATGCTGATATTTATGGTTTCAGTGTCCCTGATATGATGGGAATCGAAGAAAGACCAACAACCGCCGATAATCATATTATTCCAGTAGAACGATTTGGTGTTAAAGTCATGTCTATGGGATTTTTTGTGGAAGACAATTCTCCGGTCATTTGGCGTGGTCCGAGGCTGGGGAAAATGTTTAATAACTTTTTTAGCGAAGTGAATTGGGGAGAACTTGATTTTCTAATTATCGATTTGCCGCCTGGTACAGGAGACGTTGCCCTTAGCTCACATATATTACTACCAGATATGAAAGAAATTATCGTTACCACGCCACATCCAACTGCAGCATTTGTGGCTGCGCGCGCGGGAGAAATGGCTCATAAAACGAATCACGAAATCATCGGCGTTATAGAAAATATGGCGTACTATCAAAGTAAAAAAACGGGTGAAATTGAATTTGTGTTCGGTCGTGGCGGGGGAGAGAAATTAAGCAACGTCCTTAATACAGAACTTTTAGGACATATTCCACTCCAACAGCCAGATGAAAATAGTACTGTTTTTGCTCCAAGTGTCTATTTTAACGATCATCCAATCGGGAGAATATACGATGAGATTGCAGAGAAAGTTGTTCAACATATAAAAAAATAAGGGTTAGTCTATTAAAAAACGTTTGCAAATCTGCAAACGTTTTTTATTGCACTTTTAAGAAGGCGTAAAAATTCAACGTATAAACTAGGCCTCTGTCTGCGTCTTATAGGCTCCGCAATCGGCAAGTTTTCTTTAAAAGAGAAAGGGATAAATTGCTTATCATGAATTAAGTCCTCTAAAGTATATTTCTTGATTTGCGTTACATATTAAGAATAAGAAAGGAGCGATTATGGTGTATAAGAAATTAGTATGTTTTGTCTGTTGCGGGTTCGCTATACTAAATTTAAGCAGCTGTGCAGCCCAACCTAAATCTGATAATACAAATTATCCGGAAACAAAACGAATGGTCATAGATATGCTTAAAACCGATGAAGGTAAAGAAACGATAAAAGAAATACTTAAAGATAATGAAGTGAAAAAAGAACTTGTTTTAGATCATGCCTATGTAAAAGATACGATTATTCAACAACTACGAACAAAACAAGGTCAACAATATTGGTCAAGTCTTATTTCCGATCCCGAATTTGCTGGGAAACTGGCAAAGACCATGCAAAGTGAGAATAAAGATTTATTAAAGAAATTAATGAAAGATCCAAGTTATCAAAGTATGATGATGGATGTTTTAAAAGCTCCAAATATGCAAAATGAATACTTAGATCTTATGAAAACGAAGAAATTTCGGACACAAACACAAAAAGTCGTTGCTGAAACATTGGCAAGCCCACTTTTTGCAACACAGCTATCAGGAGCTATCGAAAAAGCCGTAAAAACGCAAATGAAAGCACAACAGGCAAAAAGTCAATAATGATATGGGGCTGCGGGAAAATTAATCTTCAGTACTCTTTTCACTAATTTAATGATTTTGTTTTTACTTTTGTGTCTGATATTAAGTCAGATAGTGTTGTGAAAGAAAGACCCTTCTTCTGAATATTATCAATGATGTAGGGAAGAGCCCGATAGGTTTGTTTAGCTGAATCCGAAGCATGAAGGCGAATGATATCTCCTTTTTCTGTATGATTGATCGTATAGGCTGCTATCTTTTGATAACCTGGATTTGTATCGTCATGCGGATTGACGCTCCACAAGATGACTTGTTGATCAAGTGTAGAGGCTATTTTCAGTACGTTACGATCAATTTTTCCATAAGGTGGTCGCATTAATTTAGTGCGCTGATTGCTGACTTTATAGATGGATGATTCTGCTAATGTAAGATCTTTTCTTATTTCACCGTCTTCTAATTTGGTATATGCTGTGTGATTCATGCCATGTGATCCAATTTCATGTCCGTCTTTTTTTATTGACTCGATAATTTTAGGATGGCGTTCAGCCCACTCTCCTGAAACAAAAAATGTCGCTTTGACATTTTTTTGTTTAAGTGTTTCCAATATCGGCTTTATTTGTTCATCCCCCCAGCTAATATCGAAAGTTAAAGCAACATGAGGCTGATTAGTATTAACACTAGTTAACGCTTTAGGACCTTCAGTTGTTGAAAACACACTCATTTCTTGGTTCTGTATGAAAGCAACTAGTGCTGCAAAGAACGCTGCAATTAGAATGAATAGGGTATTCCTTAATTTTGTTCCATTAATAACCCAAATAAATCTCATGTATTAACACCTCATCTATTTACGTTTGTACAATTTTATGGCCGAGCTTTTTGATTTATGTCCTTGATTGATATTTTGTTTTAATATTGTTTGTAATTAAGTAGTGATTAAGTAGACATTAATAGATTTTTACAGTATATAATAAAGTATGTATTGACAGTTCAAGTAAAAAAGTATATATTATTATAGCTGTCGTTAAGAACAGCGCAAAAAAGATTGACAATCAACTGGTTTTTTGATAAACTGTCAAAGCAGTATTTGTTGAGTTAAACACTCAATATAAAAAAGTTGTTGACACCGCTGATTGAAAGTGATATAATATGAAAGTCGCTTAAGTGAGTGGCGAACAATTAAACGATTGTTCTTTGAAAACTAAACAAAAGCCAAGCGTAATATCAAACGGGTAACACCGATTGATTTCTTTGAAAAAAGAGCGATGGATCAAATGAAACGATTTAATGATTTGTTCATTATAAATGAACTATAACAGGTTATGGATTGTCGGTTAAGAACGTCACGTCCTGTGATGGCGCCGACATTGTAATGAACTTCGACTAAGAACGCAACGTCCTGTTGCAACATCGAAGCTCGTACCTGTTAAAGGAAGTCGGTTAAAGACGTCACGTGCTGTGACAACACCGACATTTGCACATCCTGTGCATCATCGGAGAGTTTGATCCTGGCTCAGGACGAACGCTGGCGGCGTGCCTAATACATGCA
>NZ_VDCY01000013.1 GCF_006517395.1 Terrilactibacillus laevilacticus | reverse complement strand
ATTAGCCCCGGTTTCCCGAAGTTATCCCCGTCTTACAGGCAGGTTGCCCACGTGTTACTCACCCGTCCGCCGCTCATTCCACAAAACGCACCCCGAAAGGATTGTTTTGCTTCCTGCGCTCGACTTGCATGTATTAGGCACGCCGCCAGCGTTCGTCCTGAGCCAGGATCAAACTCTCCGAAGTACAGGATGTACGAGCTTCGATGTTGCAACAGGACGTTGCGTTCTTAGTCGAAGTTCATTACAATGTCGGTGTTGTCACAGGACGTGACGTCTTTAACCGACTTCCTTATAACAGGTACGAGCTTCGATGTTGCAACAGGACGTTGCGTTCTTAGTCGAAGTTCATTACAATGTCGGTGTTGTCACAGGATGTGACGTTCTTAACCGACTTCCTTTAACAGGTACGAGCTTCGATGTTGCAACAGGACGTTGCGTCTTTAGTCGAAGATTCACAACCTGTTATAGTCCATTTATAATGAACAAATAATTAATCGTTTCATTTGATCCATCGCTCTTTTTTCAAAGAAATCAATCGGTGTTACCCGTTTGATATTACGCTTGGCTTTTGTTTAGTTTTCAAAGAACAATCTCTTAATCTAGTGCTTTTCAACAGCAACTTTTATATCTTATCACGTTCAAAAGTTGTTGTCAATAACTTTTTTCATTACTTATCGCTAATTCGCAATAGCAACCTTTGTATTATATCAAGTTCAGATGTTATTGTCAATAAGTTCTTTTATTTCTTAGTCACCACTTCATAACAGCGACTTAAACTATATTAACATCATCCAAATTCCATGTCAACTCTTTTTTGAAGAACTTATAATAATTCTCTTAAATAAGTGATTTCTAATATCATATCAGCCTATAAAAAACATGTCACTGAACCTCTCATGACTAAAGTCACAAGTGTTCTCGGCTATTTCATAAATTATGAATGAAAAAACAATCCAATTATAACCATATACCTTCAATTCATATAATAAACAAATGAAAACCAACCATGCTTTAATTGTGCATGGTTGGTTTAAATGTGAGTTCATATTAAAGTATAGATTGAACGTATGAAACAATACAAACAAAGACTAAGAAAATCAAACTATATTTTACAGTAAATCGGAAAAGTTCACTTTCTCTACCTACAAGTCCAACTGACCCTGACGCAACTGCGATAGATTGTGGTGAAATCATTTTTGCCATCGCACCACCAGCAACGTTAGCAGAGATTAAAACAAGTGGTGCAACATGAATTTGGTTTGCAGTGATTTGTTGAAGGCCACCAAATAGAGCATTGGCAGATACAACGGAACCAGTTAAGAATACTCCAAGCCAACCAAGAACAGGCGCAAAAATCGGGAAATAGTGTCCAGTATTTGCAAGAGCAATTCCTAAAGTTGAAGATTCACCAGAATAATTTGCAACAAAAGCAAAAGCTAAAACTAGCATAATCGTTAATATCGGTTTATATAGTTCTTTAATTGTTTCAGCCAAAACTTCTCCACCTGCTTTAAGACTAACTTTAAGCAAGATCATCGATACGACGCAAGATACTAAAATAGCTGTACCCGTAGCAGAAATGAGATCAAGTTTAAACATGGCTGCATAAGGAGTAGGTTTTGGTACTAGCGGTGCTGATTTAATAACTAAATTATTTAACCATGGGACAGGAATATTAAGTGTTGTTTTTTCTAATAACCCTCCTGGCAAAAATAAGTTTTTAAATATTGATGTACACCAAATAGACACACAGATAGTTAAAACAATAAATGGTGACCAAGCTTTAACTATTTTGCCTAGAGTAAGTCCATCACCAGCTTGTTCTTGTTTTGCGTCTTTTCTTTGAAATACTTTAAGATAAACAGCCAAAGCTATGATACATACGATCGGTGCAATAATGTCTGGTAATTCTGGACCAATAAATCTAAAGGTTGCCCATTGAGATATAGCATAGAAGATAGCCGCAACAAAAGTCGGTTTCCATATTTTTATTAAACCTTTAAAACTGTCCATAACGACGACTAAGAAAAATGGCATTATGAAAGATATTATAGGAAGATAATTACTTAAGTTAATGGAAATTTCCTTTGGATCAATTCCAGTGACCTGACCTGCAACGATAACTGGAATCCCCATTGCTCCAACTGTACCAGGGGCGATATTAGCAATTAAACAGAGACCAGCAGCTTTTAGTGGATCAAAACCAAGTCCTACTAACAAGGCAGCAGTAATGGCTATTGGAGCACCGAAACCGGCAGCACCTTCAAGAAATGAATTAAATGCAAATGCAACTAATAGCATTTGTAACCTTTGATCATCTGTTAAAGAAACAATAGATTGCCGGATAATCTCAAATTGACCACTTTTCACTGATAATTTATATAAAAATACAGCACCAATTACGATATATGCAATTGGCCACAATGCATAAACAAAGCCATAACCTGTGGCGCCAATTAATAATTTTAATGGCATATGATAGAAAATAAGTGCAACTAATATTGCAGATAATACAGTGATAAAAGCAGCAATATGTCCTTTAATTTTAAATACTGTGAGAGCAAGAAAGAAAATTACAATTGGAATAACAGCTACAATAGCCGAAAACCAGATATTATTCATCGGATCATAAATTTGTGTCCAGTTCATCAACATACACCTTCTCATTACGTTTTGTTAAAATAAAAATCATAAAATCGATGGAATTTATCTATTTTAGGAACAAACCTCCTCACCTTCTCAGACTTTCCATTCAAATACGACCGCTAAACCTTTATTGATAACCGTCGTACATCCATATAATGAAAATGCAAAACGAAAACCAATAGATTAGAAATAAAGAGCTCCTTAAAAGTCCATAGATCTTCCATAGAATCTTTCTTAATAAACAGTGTGAATTAAATCACATGCATAACTTACCAAACAAAACAGCCTGATACTGTGATATTTATCACAATTATTGTTTGTTCTATACAAGTTCAGAATTCTGTCAAACATTTTGCTTTTATCGATTTTTTATTATAGAAAACACTTGACCTTATTTTTACCTTGTAAAAACACAATCATTCATCGATGATTAATCACATTTATACTCTTATGGAGGTTGTTCAAAAAGTCGCCGTGATAAGCTACGAATCTCAGCGCCCACTTGTTTTTCCGATCCTCAAAACAGTACCGTCTTGATCTTCTTGCTTCTAATTTGTCCCCTTTTAACACGAACTTATAACCTTAATACCCTCTATTGTAAAAAATGACCTAATTATGATAAAAACGAAGATATTATCTCCCAATCATAAGGCAGCCTTTAATATATAAAGACTTATTCTTTTTTCGAATCATAAACTTAACTTATATGTATTTCACCAAATATACTGTCTGATGTATAATTAAAATCAACGAACCATAAAAACGATTAAATATAGAGTAACAACATTTAATTTCACCATTTAAGGAGGTGTAATTTTGATAAAAGTATTTAAGATATTGATTCAGGTAGCGGTATTATACTTCTTCGCCATAATAGGAAACCTCTTATCTTCGATTCTACACCTTCCTATCTCGGGTAGTATTATTGGAATGTTTATAATGTTTGCCATGCTTTATTTTAAAATTCTACCTGTATCGAAAATTGAAATGGGCGCAAGTTTCCTATTAAGTGAGATGCTACTTTTTTTCGTTCCTTCAGCCGTTGGGATACTTCAATATAAAGAAGCCGTTTTTAATTATGGGACACAATTTTTACTGGTTATTTGTTTAAGTACGATTACTGTTATGATCGTCACAGGAATTGTCGCTGAACGATTTTCACGACAAAAGGAGAGATATCGTTAAATGTTAGTTAGTTTTTTATGTATTATTATGACCATTGTGTCTTATATCATTGCGAAATTCATTTATAAAAAAAGTAAAATATTTATTCTGACGCCTTTAATTATAGCACCGGTACTACTTTCATCATGTATCATTCTTTTAGGAATTGATTATACGGACTATGATAAAGGCGGGCGTTGGTTGACAAACATGCTTCAACCAGCAGTTGTTGGCTTTGCGGTTCCGTTATATAAATATCGGGCTGTTTTGAAAAAACATATGAGAGTGATTTTAGTTAGTATGTCATCGGGAGCCATTGTTGCTCTTGCAAGTTCTGGAATATACGCCCATTTAGTCCACTTAAAAAACGATTATTTGCTTAGTCTATTACCCCGTTCAGTGACGACACCTATTGCTATGGTTATCTCAGCAGATATTGGCGGAGTACCAACCATGACTGCGATTTTTGTTATTGTCACAGGTATTTGTGGATTAATACTCGGCCCTATTATCATACGTTTCTTTCACATACGCGAAAAACTGGCTAAAGGATTATTACTTGGAATGGGCGCACATGGTGCTGGTACTTCAAAAGCTCTTGAATTTGGAACAGAGGAAGGAGCTGCAGCAAGTCTAGCCATGGTTTTAGCAGCTGTGCTGACCCTTATAT
Organism: Terrilactibacillus laevilacticus; assembly: GCF_006517395.1. GTDB lineage: Bacteria > Bacillota > Bacilli > Bacillales > Sporolactobacillaceae > Terrilactibacillus > Terrilactibacillus laevilacticus. The sequence goes on along the minus strand of NZ_VDCY01000013.1, from coordinate 62,106 downwards.
TCGCACCAATTATTACACCTCTTATTTTATTATAAAAAGAAGTTAATATCTGTGAGAAATTTCACATATAAATGTGAGTTCAAAAAGGAGACAAATCAAATGGGTTACTGGCTAAGTACACTGGCATCCTGCAAGAAACGCCAGTACAAGCCCGCCCCGGCGTTGGAAGGCTAAGAGCGGCGCAGTTCCTTAAAAGCGGCATTCCTCGCGTTGTGGTACTTCAAGCGCCAGCCATAGGACGTGAGCGGTTTTAGCCAGCGATCCTCTTGTATCCACTACATGAGGACCGGAAAAACGAGTGGGCGTCGAGGATTCGTAGCTTATCATTTGGTAACTTTTTGAACAACCTCTAAAAAAACGTCAGATCAATGATCTGACGTTTTTTTATACATAAGCTATTGATTCGACTGTTTGAATAGCTTTTACAACTTCATCAGCTTTGTATGGTTCCTCTCTCATAAAATGAATGGACTCGGATCGATGAACTGCTCGTTTAGCAATAACTTGCATGTTTAAAATATTCGGTTCAACATCCAGGTCCTTGAGATTGATCGGCAACCCTAATTTCTGATAAAAAGGCAAGAGACGATCAATTTCTCCGATTTGACCCTCAAGAGCTAATTGAACAAGAATCCCATAAGCGACTTTAGCTCCATGAAGAACATTATGCGTGCCATCCAAGGCAGTTAATCCATTATGGATACTATGCGCACCAGCAATTCGGCCAACACGATCGCCAAATCCACCCACCATTCCAGCTACACCAATAATCGTTTCATAAACATGACGAAAAGCATGATTAACTTTACCAGTTTGCACAGCTGTTAGAGCTTCCTCACTATATTTGATTAATTGATCAAAACATTGTTTTGCACTTTGATGTCCAATCGTCGTTAGTAAATTGGGGGCATCAAGTTGACGATACAAGCAATCGCATTCATACCATTTAGCTAATGTATCTCCAATACCTTGTATAAAATAGGGTGTTGGTGTTTGGATCAGCAAATCTGTATCCAAGTATACAGACCAAGAACTTACTTCAAAAACTTCAAAATGGGTATATTGATGATCACGATAAAAAACACTTAATGGTGCCCAAGGAGAACAATTAGATATAATGGTGGGAATTAAAACGACAGGAATCCCTAATTTCACACTGACCGCTTTCGATAAATCGAGAACTTTTCCACCACCGACACCTATCACGATACTCCCTTTTGATGAACTACACAATTCTGCCAGACGATCTACTTCTTCTAAAGTGCAATCTCCCGCATATTTCTGGATATTTGGTTCAAATGGAAGATTAAGATAAGGCTTTGCTACCTCCCATGATTTCAGCCCAGTAATAAGGTTAATTTTACTGAAGTGATTATCAAGTAACTCTTGAGATAAATCTCGTAATACGCCTTGTCCACTTCGTACCTTTTGTGGTGCGCCTCTAACAACTGATATTGCCATAACTGTCCCCTTCTCTTAATCGTTTCTGTAGGAAGAGTGTTAGATATATTAATCACTGTCCTTCATTGCAATGCAAGATTCGAAGGACAATGATGAATACCTCCTTAAACTTCCACTCATTAATAAAACAGACTTATGAATGATTTATTGTAAAAATATCTCAGTTCATTTTACTGTTTATTTGCTTATCTTTCAACTTTATTAAACAGCATGACTGTTTGTTCAGAAGAAAATATCTTCTTATTCCTATATAATAGAAGAAAATGATCAATAGACGGAGGGTTCTATGTCTCACCATTTGGAATTAACGTATTTGAAACTTTTACCAGAGCAAATCAAAGAGCACATTATGAAGGTAAGAAATAAAAATGAAAAATTACTATCACATGAAATAAAAAAATACATTGGAAAAAGTGGGTATTCGGCGCCTGATGACTCAATTATCGTCGATGCCATCGTTTCTCTCAGTCTAGGGAAAAATGTTCTATTAAAAGGACCGACTGGGTCTGGAAAAACAAAATTGGCTGAATTATTATCCAATCTGATGTTTCAACCAATGTATTCAATTAATTGTTCTGTTGATTTGGATGCCGAAGCCTTGTTGGGTTATAAAACCATCACATACAATAAAGCCAATCAAGCTGAAATTCAATTTGTCTCTGGACCCGTCGAAAAGGCCATGAAGCAAGGTCATCTACTCTATATAGATGAAATTAATACAGCAAAAGCAGAAACTTTACCAATATTAAATGGTGTTTTGGACTATCGGAAAATGGTCCTCAATCCCTTCACGAGTGAAACCATCTATGCTAAAGAAGGGTTTGGAGTCATAGCAGCTATTAATGAGGGGTACATTGGGACTACACCATTAAATGAAGCGTTAAAAAATCGCTTTGTTATTATTGACGTTCCATATATTCAAGGTGAAGCCTTATTTGAGATGTTGAAGGAACAATCTAAACAAAAAGATGAGCAGTTGTTGAAGCAATTTGTACGTCTGAGTCAGGACTTAACTTCCAAAGTTGAAGAAGGTCAAATTTCTGATGAAGGAGCATCCATACGTTCATTATTAGATGCATGCGACCTATCCGTCTATATGCCTGCTAAAAGAGCCATTACACGAGCAATCAGCAGCAAATTAGATGATCAACGTGAAAGAATTAGCATTGAAAATATTGCGGCGACCTTATTTACGTCATCATAATTTTTTATAATTAACCCTTTAAAAAAAGAAATATGACGACGGTCATGTACCATAACTTAAAAAAAGAAAAAGGGGCACTTTAATGAAATTTTTAGATTTTATGGATAAACAAACGGACCCTTTTATCAATATGGCTTTAACAGATCTTGCACGAACATTATCACAAGAACCGACATTAGATGTTGAGTTTACGTTTTATTCCTACTATCAAAAAGATTTAAAACGTCTTACAGTTAGTCATTATTGGTCACGCTTATTATCAGAACGAAAAATGGAAGGTATGAAAAGTGATGTTTACCTCCGAGCATTTGGAGAACATCACTATTCAGATCAGAATGTTATCATGCAATTTCGTCATGAGGTCAATCAATTAATGTATCCTCAATTTAGTAAGCAATTGTTCTGTCTTCTTGAAGATCGACGATTAGAGAAGTTATGTATAACAGAAAGAGCAGGAATGAGTGATGCCTTTAACTTTCGACAAATTGTGTTTCAACAGCGTTTTAGAGAACGCTTTACCCATCATAAGAGAAGTAAGGAATGGCTAGATATGATTTTCTGTTGTATATATTTACAGATAATACATCGCCCAGTGGCTTTGCCTCCCTCTTTTTTGTTTCTTAAACCTGCTATTCGTCATTTATCTAATATGTTCGATCAACTCAATAGCACAGATGAGGTTAGACAAACGGTCAAAACCTTTGAAACTTCATTAAAATCTGGATTAAAGGACATGCAAGCCATATATTTTGGATTATCTGAACAAATAAGAGACAAAAAACAAACCAAAGAATTAAAATCATCAAATAAATGTCAAAGTCAGTCAGAAGAACACCTTTCAAAAGAAAAAAATTCACAAGACGATAAATGGTCAACTTGGCATGAAGAACAGCAAATGATTGGTGATAATTTATTGCAGCATGATTTGGATCAAGGAAAGAAAACAAATTTAACAGATGGTGATACTAACCGAATAGAATCGGGTGATCAAGCGGCTGGTAACTACCAATCTTCATCAAACCAATCCAATCATCAACAAGATGACCATTCTATCGAAAAGAAACAAGAAACAAGACAATCTACACATTCTCTCCATTCTAACGAGGATAGTGAAGTCAATCGTCATGCAAAACGGATTGAAAAAACATCGATTAAACCTACTTATGAAGAAATCCAAGAGTATCAGAAAGTACGTGAACAGATTGGATCGCTAGAACGGCAATTATCTTTAACATTGCGTAAAACGATTGAACAAAAACAAACCGCCCCTCGTCACGAACGTTATTTTGGACGATTGTCACAAAAGAAATTGCCTTCTTTACTTATCCAAAATCAACCAACCCTATTTTACAAAAAAAACGTGAAAGAGGATCAACAGTTAGACGCTGCTTTTTCTTTACTTGTGGATTGTTCAGCCTCTATGATTGATAAAATGGAGGAAACAAAGCAAGGTGTTATACTTTTTCATGAAACGTTAAAAGCACTAAAGATTTCACATGAAATTACAGGTTTTTGGGAAGACGCCATGGAGGCAACTGATATTGAACAGCCAAATACCTTATTCCAAGTGATCTCATTTCAACAATCTCTTCATCAATCCGCTGGACCACGGATTCTTCAGCTTTCTCCAGAAGATGATAATAGAGACGGCTATGCCATTAGGCAAGTCGAAAAGCGACTGCTCATCCGTCCTGAGAAAAGAAAAATTTTACTTGTATTTTCAGATGGTGAACCGTCAGCGTATCACTATAATGACAATGACGGAATAATTGATACGTATAAAGCCGTCTCAAACGCTAGGAAAAAAGGTATTGAAGTCATTGGTGTATTTTTGGGAAGTGAGGATTCACAAGATAAAGAAATAGACACGATGAAAAAAATCTACGGTCGAGACTGTTTAATCATTCCTACAATAAAAGATATTCCTTTATACTTAACACCACTATTGAAAAAACTCCTTTTTCAAATAATATAAAAAAACATACGCTGCAACTCTAGATGATATTGCAGCGTATGTTTATTTCTATCCCGCCTGAACGGCTAGTAAAGACCCCCACCTCAAAGTTTTGGGTATTCAAGAAGATAGGGTCAACTGCCCATAAAGGTCCGATTGGTTCAGGCCTACCTTCAGTGGGGGATAACGCAGGCTAAAAACGCGACGGCCAGTCGCAACGCCTGCACTAGCACATCCTGTGCGTCAAAAAACCCATGATGGAAGTTTAACTTTGTTTTATTATTGATCAAATGTATGGCATGATTAAATTTCGGCCGTTTGCTTTTGACGGGTAATGATCCACTTGGTCACATACGTTTGTACGATTAAAAATGCACCGCCAACGATCCAATATAACGGTAAAGCGGCAGGTGAATTGAATGAAAACATAACAATCATAAGTGGTGACATAAAACCCATCATCTTCATTGTTTGTCCTTGTTCCGGTTGAACAGTCATCATTGTTTGTTGAACTCTAAATTGAACGTAATAAATGAGCCCAGCAAGGATGGTCAAAACTAGACTGGGCCCACCTAAACTAAACCAGAGAAACGTATGTGAAGCAATAGCATGTGAACCACGAATGGCAAAATAGAAAGCAGATAAAATTGGCATTTGAATAAGAATAGGCAAACATCCTATTGATAAAGGATTAATGCCATGCTTCTTATACAGGGCCATCATGTCTTGTTGTAATTCTCTCTGTTCTTTAGCGTCTTTTGATTGTTTTATTTTTGCCTGAATTTCTTGCATTTCTGGCTTAACGCGTTCCATCTTTTCACGCATTTCATTTTGGTTGATCATTTGTTTAATCATTAAGGGGGCAAGAACGAGACGAATGATCAATGTTAAAACGATAATAGCGATGCCATAGCTTCCCGAAAATAAAGTTGCTGTGAGATGAATTAAAGATGCAAAGGGTTCAACAATATAGTGGTGAAACCCTGTTCCTACATTCATTTGGCATCCCGACAGTAATAAAATCATGCTTAACAACCCGACAAATATTATTATTTTTTTCATTAGGTCCTCCTCTAATTTTAAATAATTATGATATGAGGAGACCGCAATGGTCGGTTGAATCGTCATTTGGCCTTTCTTTTCGGCGTATGTGTTTAGCTACCCAATGTATAAAGACATTGATCGGCATCACTTGATCTTGAACCGATTTTTTGACTAAATAATTCGTATAAATCCAACGTTCTTTTTTGACAGAATCTGAATTATAGTAATGACTGAGGAAGACGCTTGTAAAATTAATGGATAAAACAATAAACAAGGTTATTGTCGCGATATATATCGTTGAATCATTTAACATGTTTAAAATGATATCCATTCTATTTGCCTCCTCTTCCTCAATTTTAAGTTATAAACAATTATAACACAGTTTTATATAAACTAGTGAAAAAGGGACAAGGCATGATGCCTTGTCCCTTTTTAAAGCGTAAAGGAATTACTTTCCTAAACCAGTTTCTTTTATAACTTTGTCGAGAGCTTCTAAAGCAGCTTCTGCATCAGAACCTTCTGCACTGATTGTAATTTCAGCACCTTGAGTGACGCCGAGAGCCATAACTCCCATAATTGATTTTAAGTTTGCTTTTTTACCATTATAAGCAAGTTCAATATTTGATTCGAATTTGCTCGCTTCACTGACTAAGACAGTAGCTGGGCGTGCGTGAATTCCTGTTTCATCAATTACTGAATATGTTTTTTCCATTTTACTAACTCTCCATTCTCTTTTTGATTTATAAAGTTAATCCAGTACCCATTATAACCTAAATGAATGGGGAATGTGAATAAACCGAACTAAACTTTAAATATTGATTCAATCTTATTTTACATAAAACTTTGACCAATGACTACATTTTATTTCATTGTTATTATTTTTGCCTCATTTCCCTCTATTGAGCCTTTTTTAATTTGGATGATTTGTAAAAAATAGGTATGACATTTAAGCAGTATTTTGGAGAGATATATAAATCAGCATTGATCTCCTTGTTTGTCGGTCCCTTCTTCACTAATGTAATATACGATCCTTTCCAAAAAATAAGCTACCTTTCACCTGCTCGTGACAGGAAAATGGCAGCCTTAAGCTTTCTGGTCTTATGTGAATTTGGACCAGTTTATCATTTGTGAAAATATCTATCCAGTTTAAAAGATTAACCCCGACCTGCTTGGAAAGATGGGTAAAGCGTCATTCCGCCATCAGCAAATAAAGTAATACCTGTTACGTAGCTGGCTTCTTTTGATGCGAGCCAAGCAGCAACATTGGAAATCTCTTCCGGCTCTCCTATCTTACCCATCGGAATCATAGATTCGACATCGGCTTTTACTTTTGGATCTTTGAATTTTTCTGCGTTGATCGGTGTATCAATGGCGCCAGGACCAATGGCATTAACACGAATTCCTTTTGGCGCATACTCCATTGCAAGGGTTTGGGTTAATAATTTAACACCGCCTTTACTTGAAGCATAATGAACAAATAAAGGCCATGGAATTTGTTGGTGTACACTACTCATATTAATGATGGTTCCTTTAATATCATGTTCAACCATATATTTAAGGGCTTCACGGCAACCAAGGAATACACCCGTTAAATTCACATTTATAACCTTGTTCCAATTATCAAGACTCATTTCATGTGATGGTGATGGCATTTCCATACCAGCATTATTGACCATGACATCTATTGTTCCGAATGTATCGACAGCGGCTTTTATAAGTGCAATAACATCTTCTTCTTTGCTGACATCAGCTCGAAATGGAATAGCTTCTCCACCCGCTTGTTTTATTTCATCAACAATTTGATGAGCTTCTTCTTCACCACTTCGGTATGTAACCACGACTTTCATTTTTTCTTGTCCATATCGGGTGGCAATGGCGCGACCAATTCCTTTTGAAGCGCCTGTTACGACAGCTACTTTTCCCTCTAAATCTTTATACATTATTTTATTCACTCCTTAATATAATCAATGTTTAACCTTGTGATCGTGCATATCCAATAAATACCCCGCCTGCAACAACGAGTAAACATCCAATGCAAACAAATATGATTTGTCTAGTTGTTTTTTTCTCACCTAATAAGAAGATTCCTCCCAGTGTGGAAAAGATAATTCCCATTTGAGACAAAGAGAAGCTCGTAGCAACGCCTACACGAGGTGTCGCTATAAGCAAACCAAGATTACCTATTCCCCACATGATACCTGTTAATACGTTTCGTAGTGTATATTTGTTAAATTGATTATGTCGTATGGTTAATAATAATGCTCCTATCACCATCCCCATCGATTGAGGCAAAATGGCTTCCCAACCACCGATGTTGAAATATCTTAGAATAACAATATAAACAACATAACCAATGGTTGAAATAATTAAAGTTGTAATACCTTTAATAAGATTGTTTTGCGCATTATCTTCATCCTTTTCACCAAATGATGTTAGAAATACTCCAACAATAATTAAAATGATCGCTGTAATTCCTAATATTAGCTTTGTCGTCGTAGACCATTCATGAAATAAAAAAACACCGAACAAGGTTGTTCCCACAAGTTGCATTCCTGTGGACATAGGCATTGTTTTTGATACACCTAAAGACTTAAACGCGATAAATTGATTCATTTGTCCTAATGACCAAAATAAGCCTGAAATAAAACCGATGAGCAGAATATGGAAGGATGTATTGGGATGAACAACAAAGAAGGCGATAATTGAAAAAATCAAAGCGCCAAATGTTGTACCTAAAACTTGATTTTGTGCCTTTCCTCCAAGTTTTGATGATACTATTGGTAAGAATCCCCACATAACGGCTGGGATGAGCGCAACTAAAATGTCTAACAACGTGAATCACCTCAAATAAAAATTAATACAGATAAATTCGAATTAAACGATTACCCCCTTTACCTAAAGGTTAGATCTGTATAAGATTAAGTTACCCTAAGATGCTAGATATAAACGTACGGATTTAATAAAGTGAGATTCAATCAGAGAAAATCTTCCCTCATTTTAGGATGCACTTTTTAACACAAAAAAACCTTCATTAGGGTAAACTAACGAAGGTTTTTTGTTTTAAATATTTTGTTTTTACTAAGATAAGTCTTTATCCCGCTTTATTTTCTATTCTGAGTTTATCTGCCACCATAGCGATGAACTCTGAGTTTGTCGGTTTAGCTTTGGACATGGAGACAGTGTAACCGAATAAAGATGATATTGATTCGATATTGCCTCTACTCCAAGCGACTTCTATGGCATGACGGATCGCTCTTTCCACCCTGCTTGACGTTGTTTTGAATTTTTTGGCAATATCCGGATAAAGAACTTTTGTGATTGATCCTAGTAATTCAATATCATTGTATACCATAGAAATGGCTTCTCTTAAATACATATAACCTTTAATATGTGCTGGAACACCAATTTCATGGATGATATTTGTAATACTTGCGTCTAAATTTTGCGCCCTATGTCTTGGTGAAGATGTGACAAAAGAACTTGACGATTGACCTGTTGAATGCGATACATTTTTTCCTGCAACAAGGCGAATATTATTGACAAGGTTCTCCATATCAAAAGGTTTTAAAATGAAATAAGAAGCCCCTAAATCAACTGCTTTTTTCGTGACATCCTCTTGACCAAACGCTGTTAGCATAATGACATTAGGTTTAGGTAAATCATTATTTAATCGAATTTGTTCAAGTACGCCGAGACCATCTAGGTGTGGCATAATTATATCTAAAACAAGAACATCAGGGGATGCTTCACGAATTTTTTGCAGACATTCTTGACCATTAAAGGCTGTAGCTACCACTTCCATATCATCTTGTGCCCTTAGATATTCTTGAATCATTTTTATAAGTTCTTGATTATCGTCAGTCAAACAAACCTTTATTTTCTTCAAATTTCGTTCCTCCTCATATCTTTTCTTCCCACTATATGTTTTCGACACGAAAAAATGTATCCCTTTTTTATCTTTTTTTAATTATCTATACTATTTTTGTGTATTCTCTGTTTTTCAACTTATTTCTTTCAAGTTTTACAATATTCTACACCATAAACTTGTCGAATGTCGAAAAATATTTGGAGGAATTAAAGTTTATATATAGAATGCTGAAGAAAAAAGATAAAATATCAAAAGCCCTGAGATCAACTCACGGCTTTTGATGTTTGATGATGATGTTGTGCTGTAAATTTAATTCCGGCTTCTCGTAACATCCACTCGATATGAACTCCGTATCCCGAAGTTGGATCATTTACAAAAACATGTGTGACAGCTCCAATAATCTTATTATTTTGAATAATTGGGCTACCACTCATTCCTTGAATAATTCCACCCGTTTTTGATAATAATCTGGGATCGGTAATCTTAATAACTAACCCTTTAATAGCAGGAAGTTTTTGCGGAACTGAACTAACAATCTTTATATCAAATGCTTCAACCTTGTTTCCCTTTAGGACAGTAAGAATTTTTGCTGGACCTTCTTTAACTTCATTAGGTAGCGCAAGTGGCAAGCCCTGATCCATTATATGATTGGTTAATCGTTTGTTTAATGTCCCATAGACACCAAATGGTGTATTTTTTGATATATTTCCAATATTTCTTGGTTCATCCGAAAATGATGCGATTTTTTCACCTGGATTCCCATTTTGGCCTTTATCAATAGCATTAACAGTTGATTTAACAATTTGGCCTTTGTCAACAATAATAGGTTGTCTCGTATCCACATCGGAAATAATATGACCTAAGGCCCCGTATTTACCAGATGTCGGTTCATAGAAGGTTAAGGTTCCAATACCAGAGGCAGAATCACGTATATACAAACCTAACCGATATCGATGATCCATTTTATCTTGAACAGGCTTTAATGTTTTAACTAAATGCTTATTTTGTCTAATAACACTTAAGCTTAATTTTTGCTCCCTGTCTAAATTTGAAATAGTATTCTGTACATCAGTTATATTTTTCATTTTTTTCCCATTTATTTTTGTAATAACATCTCCTACACGAATATCAGCTTTTTCTCCAGGCGATTTTTCACCTTTTACACTATCCACTAGGTGATATCCAACTACTAGGACACCTAATGTATTTAATTTTACCCCAATCGATTCTCCACCAGGTATTAGACGTATTTGTGATATATCTTTCGATTTCTCGTTTTCCTGTGCATTAACAATTTCATTATTTTTCTGTGAGAAGTCACCAACCATCGGTAAAACATTCGATTGTTTCTTAATCCTGACCTGATTGGTAGTTGAAACAGTATCTATAGTCATTTGATTATCATGTTTAATCAATTCTTGATCATTAGAATAAAACCATCCAAGGCCAAACATGAAGCCAAGGAGAATAAAACCAGCGATTCGCATAATCCATGTCGACTTGTTCATGATTTCTCTCCTCGCTCCTAACCCACACTTAATTTTTTTCGTTGTGACATTTATTAAGGTTGCCTGAGAAGAGAAGAATTATTACTGATCATTTTTAGCAAAACTTCCCGTGACTAGAGGTTCTTCATCTGGCTTGCGAGAGATAAAAGTTCCTCTGCATGCTGTTTTGTCAACTCTGTCATCTCGACTCCAGAAATCATTCTGCCAATTTCACGGACTTTTTGTTCTTGATCTAATGAATGAACTTGCGTTTTTGTTCTCTTGTTATGAGAAATATCCTTTGAAATATAAAGATGATGATCGGCCATAGCTGCAACTTGTGGTAAGTGGGTGATACAGAACACTTGGGAGGCTTTTGAAAGCTGATATATTTTTTCAGCCATGGCTTGGGCAACGCGGCCACTTACTCCCGTATCCACTTCGTCAAAAATTATAGAAGTGACTCCCATGACCTCTTTAAAATTAGATTTAATGGCAAGCATAACACGGGATAACTCCCCACCTGAAGCGACTTTAGCTAAAGGCTTCAGCGGTTCTCCAGGGTTGGTTGTAATGAGAAACGTGACTTTATCTATACCATCTTTTTGAAAATCAGAAAAATTTTCTAAACGTAACGGCTGTTCAATTAAGACCTCAAAAGTCGCATTTTCCATGTAAAGATCTTTTAGTTCTCGATTAATGGCTTTATTTAACTGATTAGCCGATCGTTTACGGTATTTATTTAATACGTGTCCTTTATCATTTAATTGAAGAAGATGGTCATTAAAATCCTTGGTTAACTCATCCATTTTGTGGTCATGATTAGAAAGATCTTCCCATTCTTGTTTAATTCGGGTATAATAAGCTAAAATTTCGTGAATACTTTGTCCATATTTTCGCTTTAATAAATGAATTTCATTCAGTCTCGCTTCAATTTGATTTAATCGTTCTGGTTGATATTCCATTTGATCAAAATAATCTCTGAGTGATGACGCATTTTCTTCCAAAAGATAATAACTATTTGATACAGCCTCATAAAATCGGTGAAGATCCTGATCGAGTGATTGAATTGTTTCAAGTTGATTCATCGTCTGTCTTAGAGAGTCTAGTGCTTTTTGTTCTCCATTTAATGATTCGTAACTAATTTGAAGAGCTTGAAAAACCTTTTCATAATTCACCAATTTTCTTTTTTCTTCAATTAAGGCTTCCTCTTCACCAATTTGAAGCTTTGCATCATTAATCTCATTGATTTGATATGTTAATAAGTCTAAACGCTGAGCTAATTTTTGTTCATCTTGATTGAATTTCATCATTTCTTTATATATCTCTGAAACATGTTGGTATAGCATTTGATAATCAGATTTAACTTTAGCTAATTTGGATCCACCAAATTGGTCTAACAAAGCCATATGGCGGTCTTGATTTAATAATGATTGATGCTCGTGCTGTCCATGGATATCGATTAATTTATGTCCGATGTCTTTTAAGTTCGAAAGGGTCACAAGTTTTCCATTTACACGACAAATACTTTTACCTTGATTTGATATTTGTCTATTTAAAATAAGCATATGATCATTTGGATCAATACCAAGTTGCTCTAATGTAGATAAAACAACATGATCGGCATCGATTTCGAATAGAGCCTCAATTTCAGCTTTTTTTGTCCCATGACGCACATACTCTGAAGAACCTCTTCCACCAGCTAATAAACCAATTGCGTCAATAATGATCGATTTACCGGCTCCTGTTTCACCCGTAAAAACCGTTAAGCCTTCTTCAAAGGATATGACCAATTTCTCAATGATTGCAAAATTTTCTATATGTAATTCTAATAACATAATGCCCTCCGTTAAATCGAACCTTTGTTCTTATTTTATAATGAATGGACAAAATCGTCAATGTTTTTTCTTTTAAAAACGAACATACGTTTATTTATATATAAAAAAACTTTTCCTATAAAAGGAAAAGTCGTTTAATTAGATATTATTTTTTTAGTTCTTCATGGGCTTGAGTGACGACTTGGTTTATGATCTCTTCCATATTTTCCATTTCCATGAACTGATTAGGGTTCCAAACGAAATGAGATAAAAATTCAATATTGCCATCTCCACCTGTAATAGGTGAGAAACTTACCTGTTCAACACGATATCCTAATGATTCACTAAAAGATAAAATCTCTTTCAAGACAGACTTATGAACTCTGGAATCTCTTACGATCCCTTTCTTTCCTATCTCTTCTTTACCTGCTTCGAATTGTGGCTTTATTAAGACGACAACGTCACTATTTTCTTTTAAAATTGTCGAAAGAGTCGGTAATATTTTCGTCAACGAGATAAATGATACATCGATGGTTGCAAACTCTGGTATACCTTCATCAAAGTCATCCCGAGTGCAATAACGAAAATTTGTCCTTTCCATGACTATAACCCGTTTATCTTGCCTTAGCTTCCAGGCTAGTTGATTATACCCAACATCTAGAGCATACACTTGCTTTGCTCCGTTTTGCAGTGCACAATCCGTAAATCCTCCTGTCGATGCCCCAATATCCAACATGATTTTATCTTTCACTGAAATAGGGAAGATTTTTAACGCTTTTTCTAATTTAAGTCCACCTCGACCGACATATGGAAGGATATTCCCCTTAATATGAAGCTCCGTTTCGCTATCTATTTTACTTCCTGGTTTATCGATTCGTTGATTTTCTGAATAGATCATACCTGCCATGACAGCGCGTTGAGCTTTTTCTCTTGAGTCAAATAATCCTTTTTTTACTAATAAAACATCTACACGTTCTTTCATCGTTACTCCTTTATCCCGCCTTAATGGCTAGTAAAGATCCCTTCCTCAAGATTCTAAGTATTCAAAGAAGATAGATGTGGGATCAACTGCCGTGAAGGTCCGATTGGTTCTGGCTTACCATCAGCGGGGGATGACGCAGGCTTAAAAACGCGACGTCCTGTCGCAACCCCTGACTAGCACATCCTGTGCGTCGAAAAACCCCCACTGATGGAAGTTTCACTTATTAAGCCCTTTGCCTGTGTGTCGGCGAGTGATGTTTTGATAAAAGATGTTTTGCACGCAAATAGATATGTTCTGGTGTCAATCCAATCTCATGTAATAGTTCTTTAACACTACCATGTTCAATAAAACGATCTGGAATTCCCATTCGGTCAACTAAATGACCGTGATTTCCCTGATCATGTAAGTACTCAAGTATACTGCTACCAAAACCACCTTCTAAGGCACATTCTTCTACCGTTAATATAGGCATATTCTTTTCAGATAATTCCTTTAACATATCTCGGTCTAAAGGTTTAATCGACCGAGCATTAATCACCTTAGCGTGGATACCTTCTAATTTTAATTGTTTTGCGGCATCTAATGCATCATGTAGTAGAGGACCGAAGGAAAGAATGGCAAGATCAGTTCCATCTTTAATAACTTCCCATGATCCTATAGGAATCTCTTCTAACGTTTGATCCATTGGAACACCATAACCATTGCCACGTGGATACCGAATCGCTATCGGACCATCATGATACTGCATTGCTGTATATACCATATTTTGACATTCATTCTCATCTTTTCCCATCATAATGACGATGTTTGGTATGCTACGAAGAAAGTTCACATCAAAAACGCCTTGATGTGTTTCACCATCAGCGCCGACTAACCCCGCTCGGTCTACAGCGATTACAACATTTAGATTTTGTCTGCATATATCATGAACAATCTGATCATAGGCACGTTGCATGAATGTCGAATATATCGAAAGTACGGGTTTCATTCCTTGTGTTGCAAGTCCGGCGGCAACAGTTGCTGCATGTTGTTCAGCAATTCCTACATCAAACAAGCGATCTGGAAATTCTTTTGCAAAAGGAACGAGTTTGGATCCAACAACCATCGCTGGAGAGACAACGACAATACGATCATCTTTTCTCGCCAATTTTTGAAGAGTATCACAAACGACGCCACTGTAGGATGGTGCAGACCCTACGGGTTTAATAAAATCACCAGATTCAATTTTATATGGGCCAGTACCGTGCCAAGTGCCAATCAAATCTGACTCTGCAGGTTTATAGCCCTTCCCTTTTTGAGTAAGCACATGAATTAATACAGGACCTTTTCGTTTTTTTGCATAAGACATATTTTCCATTAAAGCATTCATATTATGACCATCAACTGGACCAAGATACGTAATACCCAATTCTTCAAAAAAGAGCCCAGATACGAGTAGATACTTTAATCGATCTTTCATTCGTTCGGCGATCGTTGCAATACGATTGCCGAATGTAGGGATTTTCTTCATTAAATATTCAATATCTTCTTTCGCCCTACGGTACTTTCCTGCTGTTCGTATACGACCAAGCATATTATGAAGAGCTCCTACATTAGGTGCTATCGACATTTCATTATCATTCAGGATGATGATCATATCTTTTTTCTCATGACCAATATGATTTAATGCCTCAAGAGCCATTCCACCCGTTAATGCGCCGTCTCCTATAATAGGAATAATAAAATCATTCTCTTTTTTCAAATCTCTGGCTATGGCCATTCCCATCGCCGCAGATAATGACGTTGAACTATGGCCTGTTTCCCAAACATCATGTTCGCTTTCATTTCTTTTTGGAAATCCACTTAAGCCTTTATATTGCCTTAACGTGTCAAACTGTGAGGCACGACCCGTTAAAATCTTATGTACATAAGATTGATGACCAACATCCCAAATCAATTTATCTTTTGGACTGCTGAAAACTTTGTGTAATGAAAGAGTGAGCTCAACCACACCTAAGTTGGGAGCTAAATGCCCACCTGTAACTGATAATTGTTCTATTAAAAATTGTCGTATTTCTTGAGCAAGCTGCTCTAATTCTGGTATCGTCATATCTTTTAGAAATATAGGATCTTTAATCGACGTTAAATCCATCGAACTCACTCACCTTATTTGGCCTTTTCGCCCTTATTCTTAAGACCATTTTTGTTTTTACGTTTATGTTTCAAGATGGGAATATGTAGACGTTCTTCAATTATATAACATAATATACCCACACGAAAAACAATCTTTGTAGCATGGCTAATCGCATATGTTTTAGCTAAGGCTTTTCCAAAAACAGTAATTCCTGCAACAGCACTTGTGAATAAAACTGATATGGCATTTTGCAGACCACTTCCATCTTCATGTGAAATAAAATGGGATGCCATTTCAATGACAACAATAGCAGAAGCTGTCCCACTTACTATACCCGAAATATCACCAATAACATCATTACAAAATGTTGACACTCGGTCAGCATTTCTTGCGATATAAACAGCATGTTTAGCACCATGTACACGTTCAGATGCCATAGCATGTAAAGGGATTTCATTTGCAGCTGTAGAAGCGACACCTACAATATCAAAAATAATACCAATTAGGACAATACCTAAAACAATAAGTGTACCAACTATAGCATTAACATCACTCAGTAGAATGTTAGATACAATTGTAAAAATAGCCGCTAACACCAGGGTGATAACGGCAATACTTGATGAAAATTTCAACGACTTTTTTATATCAACTTTCATATTTATCCCCTAATTACAAGTGTTCATGTTCAAATAGGTGACTATTATGAAGTAAGCAGATCAAAATGGAAGAGGTCAAAAACAATGCTTCTTATAGTGTAAACGAAAGCTCTTTCTAAATGATAACCGCTTAAAATAAATAGACGACTCTTGAACAAGTCGAATTCCATAACATATTAATATTGGATGGTCATTTAAAAAGTAAACGTTACGGCTTAGGTCCAGTAGGTTTTCCCGTAAGGTTACTCGAGCGTTGCCGTTCAAGCCGTTCCCATTTAAAACCTTACTAACGTTGTCACCAATCGTTAAACTGGATCACCACTTAGTCCGCACTATAATCCTTCTTAAATGTGATTACAACAGTCTAGGAGTTTTCCTCAAACACGCTGAAAGCCATATCCTATCCTCTTTTGCAGAGTCGATTTCATATAACACAGTAGTCAAACTGTCGGCCAAACAAATGTTAAACTACCTAGCTGTTATAATCCCCTCGGCCCCCACTCAAGGCAGGCTACGCTACTATGGACCCACTCAATCATTTGAGGTGAGGGTCATTAGCAGGTTTTCCACATATAAACTATGCGTCTCCACGAACGCAGGGTCATCGCCCACATGCCGTTGCGGATCGCCCTACGTTCTTTACTCCCAGAAACGACCCAAGGCTGGGCGCCCTAAGCCGAAACCAGGAACTTCATCGATGTGCCCTTTGGCGGATTTTTAGCCCCGCCCTCAGATATAGTCGCATGACTAGAATACTGCACCACCCATTTATACAGATATGATTATAACATATCTAAACCTTTGGCTCAATGAATAACGCGATATAGGAACAATTTAGAATTATGTAAAATTTCTATAGAATCCGTACTTCTATCGCTGTATGCTCTACTGGTAATAAAGATACGATTCATTCTTTGACAAGTATATGTATGGATCAATCACTTCAAGAATGATCAACAGGCAGATGTAAGGGAGTAACAGCTTTTTAAGTTCGATTGGTTCAAAAATCAGTGGAGACCCCTAAATCACCACTGATTGAAGTATTACTTTATTGTTTTCTATCTAGAATATAATGAGTCAGTTGTTCCAGACGAGAAGATTTCAGATCTAATGATTCAAGAACAACTAGTGCTTGATCAATATGATCATGTAATGTATCTTTAGCACCTTGTAAGCTTAGAAGTTTTGGATACGTACTCTTATTATTTGCTTCATCACTTCCGACAGGCTTTCCAATATCCTCTTCATTACCTTCAATATCAAGAATGTCATCACGTATTTGAAAGGCAAGGCCAAGATGCTTAGAAAAACGTCTAAGTCCCTTCAATTGTTCATCATTTGCTCCACCAATTAAAGCACCAGATTCTATTGCAAACGTCAATAAACGACCTGTTTTTAAATCGTGGATATGTTTAAGTTGATCTATGGAGAGCTCCCTACCTTCAGCACTTAGATCCTCTTGTTGTCCACCAACCATTCCTTCAGGTCCCGCTGCATGAGCCAATTTTCTTGTAAGCTTGAGCTTCAGGGTGTCGGAAAGCTTTTCCGAATTAGAAACTAAACATTCAAAGGCATAGGTTAACAGTGCATCACCTGCTAAGATAGCGGCGGCCTCACCAAAAACTTTATGGTTGGTTGGTCTTCCACGTCTTAAATCATCATTATCCATAGCTGGCAAGTCATCGTGGATTAAAGAATATGTATGGATCATCTCAAGTGCTATGGCTGTACCCATACCTAAGCTCTCCTCTTCACCTAACGCTTCAATTGTTGAAAGGAGAAGGATTGGACGAAGCCTTTTTCCGCCAGCTGAAATAGAGTAGTTCATTGCCTCTTTTAATTCATCAGGCGCATGAAGTTTCTCAATAGCTTTTGTTAATTGAGTATCTATGGCCAACTTTTTCTCATTTAAAAAAGCCATTAAATTGTCTGTCACAACCCGTCATCCTCCTGGATTGAGAATGTTTTAACTTCTCCATTCTGTTCAATTAATTGATCCATTTTTTGTTCAACTTTTTTCAAACGTTCCTGACATTGTTTAGACAATTCAACCCCTTCTTGAAAAAGATCGATGGCTTTTTCTAAAGGGACATCGTTTTCTTCTAAACGTGTGACAATTGTTTCTAGTTTTGCCATTGCTTCCTCAAAACTCAGAATAGTAGGTGATTCTTGAGCTGCTGTATTCTTTTCATTTATCTCACTCATCTATTTTTCCCTCCTCAATCCCCCAAATTTGACAATCTATTAAGCCATCAGTCAATTTTACCTTCAATGGATCTCCGGGTTGAACATCTTTTACAGATTTTATTAGCTTCCCTTGATCAGTGTAGGATAGCGAGTAACCTCTAGCCATAATCTGCAAAGGACTAAGTGCATGGAGTTGCCCTACAGCATGTTTATATATTGATGTCTTTTCTTGATAACGGAGTTGAATCGCTCGTTGCAAACGGGCTTGCAAAGCATTCGCCATTTTTTTAGATTGATCAGCAACGCTTTTTGGATCATGTTTCAATAATAGCGCATGAATATGTTGACTCAGGTCAACGCATGATTGGTATTTACGCTCTATGGCTTTTGTTAACTGTGATATAGCCATATCCAATTCCTGCTCCTTTTGACGTAAGAGCTGAGAAGGATATTTAAAAGCATAGGCCTTTTTTAAACGATCTAAACGTTCTTCTGCACGATTAACCTTTTGTTTCGCTAAATAATATAATCGATTGGATTGATCCATAATACGTGCTTTTAATTCTTTATAATTAGGTACAGCAAGCTCTGCAGCAGCTGTTGGTGTAGCTGCTCTCAGATCAGCAACAAAGTCACTAATGGTAAAATCCGTCTCATGACCAACAGCCGATATAATCGGCAACTCAGATTCATATATGGCTTGTGCGACGATTTCTTCATTAAATGGCCAAAGATCCTCGATCGATCCTCCGCCTCGACCTACAATGAGGACATCAAGATAAGTCTCTTTATTGGCATTTCTTATAGCTTGAACAATGGACTTTGAAGCTGAGTCACCTTGCACAAGAACTGGAAATAGTGTAATTCTAACTGCAGGAAAGCGTCTTTTTAAAGTTGTATAAATATCACGGACCGCAGCTCCTGTAGGCGAGGTAATAACACCAACTTCATAAGGAACTTGTGGTAAAGCTTTCTTTTGATCTGGTGAAAAAAAACCTTGAGCTTCAAGTTTTTTCTTCAATGCTTCAAAAGCAAGATGAAGTCTTCCAACTCCATCTTGCTGCATGTCCTTAATGTATAACTGGTATTGTCCATAAGGCTCGTATACAGCAATCTCTCCTCTGACAAGAACCTTCATGCCATCTTCAGGTTCAAAAAGCAAGTTTTGGTTATATCCAGCAAACATGACTGACTGAATCCTTGCCCCATTATCCTTCAACGTCATATACATATGACCTCTAGAATGGACTTTAAAGTTAGAAATTTCTCCGCGGAGCCAAACATCTTGCAAGTGCCGATCCGATTCTAACTTTCGTTTTAAATAGCGCGTCAGAGCCGTTATGCTGATGTATCGATCTTCGGACATTCTATTTGCCGCCAATTTCCATTAAGGCCGATTTTATTGTGTTTTCAAGTAACATCGTTCTTGTCATAGGTCCTACACCGCCTGGCACGGGAGTTATGTATCCTGCCACTTCTTTGACACTATCAAAAGTCACATCGCCTACTAGTTTTCCTTTATCATTGCGGTTCATGCCAACATCAATAACAACCGCGCCTTTTTTCACATCATCAGCACCAATGAGATTCTCTCTTCCTACGGCAACTACAAGGATGTCTGCCTGCTTTGTATGCTCTGATAGAGAAGGTGTTTTTGAATGGCAATACGTGACCGTAGCATCTAAATTTAAGAACAGTTGGCCAGCTGGTTTTCCGACGATATTGCTTCTTCCAACAATGACAACGTGTTTTCCAGCAATCTCAATGTTTTCGGATTTCAACATTTCGATAATGCCAAATGGTGTACATGGTAAGAATGTGTCTTGTCCAGTTAGCATTTTCCCTAAATTTAAAGGATGAAACCCGTCGACATCTTTCTCAGGAGCAATGGTTTCAATGACCTTTCTTTCAGATATTTGTTTTGGCAATGGGAGTTGGACAAGAATCCCATGGATCGACTCATTTTGATTTAATTTTTCAATTTCTAAAAGAAGCTCATCTTCAGAAATTGTATCAGGATATCTTAATAATTCTGAATGAATCCCCACTTCTTCGCAGTCACGAATCTTTCCTTTAACATAGGAAATTGAAGCTGGGTGATTTCCGATTAATAAAACCGCAAGCCCAGGGTTAATCCCTTTCCCTTTAAGTTCATCAACTTTAAGTTTCATTTCTTTTCTCTTCGAAGCCGCAATGGCTTTTCCATCAATGAGTTTTACCATTTAAAAATTCTCCCTTCAGTTACTCCATTATAGTTTGATTAATTTTTCTTTAAATCAACCGCTATCTGAGACAAAATACCATTGACAAATTTTCTAGTTTTCTCATCTCCAAAGCGTTTGGCCAATTCGACAGCCTCATTCAAACTTACAGAAGATGGAATGTCGTCTAAATAAAGCAACTCACATGTCCCTAGCCTTAAAATTGTTTTATCAATATTGGCTATACGATCAAATTGCCAGTTTATTAAATGTTTTTTTATCTGTTCATCGATGTGTGGCATATTATGAATGGTTTGATGAACTAGTAGTTCAAATAGAGGATTCGATTGACTTCCCGTTTCCATTTCCTGGACATTACGGATAGCTTCCTCAGCATCGGCCTGACCGACTGTAATTTGGAATAAAGCTTGTACCGCTTTCTCCCTAGCTTGCCTGCGATTCATTAGTTAACTCCCTTCTTGATCCTGCCTTACACCTAAAATGATAGCACAAATAACAGAATCTCCAAATAAAAATCAAAGGGGTTTCCCTTTGATTTTTTTAAGCGATTCAAAAAAGAAGTGAAAGACGGTCTTTTTTAAACGCGCTCTTTTTATTCATTATTCCTATTCATTGTCTTTCTTATTAGTCTCTCCGAATTCAATTCCAACAACATGCACGTGGATAGCTAATACATCTAATCCAGTCATAACGGTTAATGTATCTAAGATGTTCTTTTGAACTTTTTCTGCAACTTCAGGAATTGATACACCGTAGTTCATATGCAGTTGAACATCTAATAAGATACCTTCATCTGTCAATTCAACTTTGACGCCTTTACCGTAATTGCGTCTTGAAATTTTTTCAACAACCCCATTGGCAAATCCACCATGCATGGATGCAACACCAATGACTTCAGTCGCAGCTAGACTTGCAATAACCTCGATGACTTCTGGTGAGATTTCGACATTACCTAAATCTTGCCCAAGTTCATTCATTTCAAATGTTTGATTATCTTCCACTTCAGTCACCTCCATAATTAATTCTTTTCTGTTAATGGATATTTTTCAAGGAATTTCGTATTAAAATCTCCTTGTACGAAAACAGGGTGATTTAACAGTCGCAAATGAAACGGAATCGTTGTAAATATCCCCTCAATAACATACTCATTTAAGGCTCGTTTCATCGTATTAATGGCTTCCTGACGAGTATTACCATACGTAATAATTTTAGCAACCATTGAATCATAGTAAGGTGGGATTACATAGCCTTGGTAAACGGCAGAATCAATACGGACACCTGGTCCACCTGGTGGTAGGTAAGTTTCAACACGTCCGGACGATGGCATAAAGTTTTTATCCGCATTTTCGGCATTAATTCGGCATTCGATAGCATGACCTGTGATTCTGATATCCTCTTGCTTATATGATAAAGGTTTACCTGACGCAACTAAGAGCTGTTCTTTGATTAAATCGACTCCCGTTACATACTCTGTTACTGGATGTTCAACTTGGATACGTGTATTCATTTCCATGAAATAAAAATTTCCGTCTGCTGCATAAATAAATTCAATCGTTCCGGCACCAGAATATTGAACAGCTGCTGCCGCTTTAACCGCCGCACTTCCCATTTCTTGACGTTTATCTTCATCGAGAGCTGGTGACGGACTTTCCTCAACAAGCTTTTGAAGCCTTCGTTGTATCGAACAATCCCTTTCACCTAAATGAATCACGTTACCAAAATTGTCGGCTAGGACTTGTATTTCTACGTGTCTAAAATCTTCGATATATTTTTCGATATAGACTCCTGGGTTTCCGAACGCTTTTTCAGCCTCGGTTTGTGTAATTGCAATCCCTTTTTTCAATTCTTCTTCATCTCTTGCAATCCGAATTCCTTTACCTCCACCACCGGCCGTTGCTTTGATTATAACAGGATAGCCGATGATTCCCGCAACGTTAATAGCTTCTTCCATTGTTTCGATAATACCTTCTGAACCCGGAACAACAGGGACTCCCGCTTTTTTCATAGTACTTCTTGCAACATCTTTAATCCCCATTTTGTTAATTGCCTCAGGTGAAGGACCAACAAATACAATATTGCATTCCCGGCATATTTCAGCGAAATCGGCATTCTCCGCTAGGAAACCATACCCTGGATGGATAGCATCTACACCTGTTGAAGTCGCAACACTCATGATATTAGTAAAATTTAGATAGCTGTCTTTTGCTTGATACGGTCCAATACAATAGGCTTCATCCGCCAGTTGAACGTGCAGGGCATCTTTGTCTGCTTGAGAATAGACTGCGACAGTTTCTATATTAAGTTCTTTTGCAGCACGAATGATTCGGACGGCAATTTCTCCTCGGTTAGCGATCAATAATTTTTTTATCATGATAAAAACCTCTAATCTTCTTTTACCACAAAGAGTGGTTGACCAAATTCAACAAGTTGTCCATTTTCTACAAGGACGTCAACGATTTCACCTTTTACGTCTGCCTCAATTTCATTAAATAGTTTCATGGCTTCTACGATACAAACCACTGTATCTTTGTTAACTTTCGATCCTTTTTGCACAAATGGTTCTGAATCTGGATTAGATGAGGCATAGAAAGTTCCAACCATAGGTGATTCAATTGTATGTAACTTTGCTTGATCTACAGCGTCTTCGACTTGTGAAGTAGAAGTGGTATTTATGGCCTCTTGATTAGGTTGTACGGTAGGTACTGGCTCGAAAGCAGGCACCGATTGAGCTGGTACTTGAACAACTTGAGTGGCACCTTCAATTTGTTTTTTAAGAGAGATTTTTGTGCCTTCTTCTTCATATTCAAATTCATTAATTGAAGATTTATCAATTAACTTTATTAATTCTCGAATATCCTCTACTTTTAACACGATTAGCACTCCTTTTTATCTTGTCCATCTTTTACATCATTATATCATAGGATATAAGATGATTGCCTTTAAGATCATATCACAAGCCCCTATCTTAGGTACAGTCAACTTTAGATAAACAAAATGCATATCTTCATATAATCTCTGAAACAAACTCTTATTTTCTAAGAAAAACCAAAATAAAGACTAGTGATAAGCTCACTAGCCTTTATTTTATCCGATTTTAAAAGAAAAATCTTCTTTATTATCATATTTGAGTTCTGCCAAGTTAATTTATTTTTTGGTTAGTTCATAATCTACTTTGACTAATTTATCAGCTCCAAAATATTCATTGGTTAATTTCATAATGGTATTCGCTTGTTTATTTGAAAGACTTTTTGTTGCAACGACAACTTGTACACTTTCTCCGTCAGCCATGACAACAGCATCTGAATAGCCTTTCGACACAATGACATCTTCGAGTAACTTTTCATTGCTTGCGATCGTTTTTAATGACTCTAATTTGTCATATGCCTTACTAACAGCTTGTGTGGAGCTCTTTTCTGAATTAATCACGCCTTGATATTCTTTTTCAAGTTTTCTTTGTTCATCAGCATGTTTAATTTGGTATTCAGCCATTTTATCTTCTGTTGCCGTTGTTACGATGTCTTTTTTATTTTGTGCTTGATCCTCTTGACTACTTGTATCAAGTGCTGTTGAAGCTGGTTTTCCAGGAGACGTCATATAATAAACCGATAAAACAATAATTAAACTCAACATCGTTAATAACCATACCGTTTGTTTTTTTAACAACATTCATTCTCCTCCTTAACGTTTGGGTAATACTTGTATTTTATAGTTAGGTACGTCAAGCACCGTACTCACAGCTTGCATAATCCAAGATTTCAATGTGGGGTTATTAGCCCCATCTGCCACGACAAGAACACCTCTAACTTCAGGCTGTTCTTTACCGACGATGACAGGTGCCTTTTGGTTGTTATTATCAATAACGACCACTTCGCTATCTTCATTTTTTTCGTTAACTGTTCTTGTCCCGCCATTTCGATCTTGTTCTTCGGTTTGATTCGTCTGGGTTTTGACGTTATCTTGATAGATATTTTTTTCTGTTGAACTAAAAGTAACCATGACAGAAACTTTTGATACGCCTGTTATTTGCTCTAGGATATGAGCCAAGCGTTGATTATAATACGATTCATACTGACTCATGGAGGAGAATTTACTCGTTCCAAGCTTTTCTTTTTCTGACTGAAGTTGATTCGTCGACAAAGACTTCGGCTGAGTAACCGTTGGCAAAGAGTCTTGATGGTCTGTCCCAGAAGACGATGTGAAAAAATGACTGATCAGCATAAATGAAATACCTAAGATACCTAGTAATAATAAAGTTTGCTTATTCAGACGTTTCTTTTGAGAATCATCCGTTTGTTTTTTAAACAATTGATCTTTAATCCACTTTATCAATGTCACTTATTCTCCTCCTTCCTTTTGAATCTGTATCACGTTTTCATCAATGCCCCATTCCTGAGCCAAAAATTGACGTACCTTGTTTAACTCTGCATGTTCTTGACCTTCGATTTTGTTTTCAGACGGGCTATTTGATTTTGAAATATCAACCTGTATAGAATCAACAGGTCTAATCTCATCTTTGGTGTCTTTCATATCATCTCTTGGATCTGCTTGTCCAACAACTACAGCCACTTGGTCAACAGTCAGTGTGTTTTGTGTGTCATCGCTTGTTTTGACCTTTATTTGCTTAATCTCTAAACCATAACGGTCAACTAACGCCTCCTTTACATAATTCTTCATCTTGTTAACCAGCGTGTTATGAATATATGCAGCTTGTTCACTTTCTATTTCACTTTTATTTGTATTTATTAAATTTTTTGTTTGGGACGTGTCATTATTCATGCCAAATTTTGATATAGCTTGATCCATATCTACGTGTAGAATTTTAAGAAGCGGATCGAGGAGGGATACGATAATCACTAAACCGATGACGAGTTTAACATATTTTTGAAAAGCTTTAGCTGGCAGTAGCATGTCAAGGATGATGGCAAAGAAAACAATCAAAATCACATGCGTTAACCAATCAATAAGATAGGACATGCTTCTCCCTCCTTATCTCACCATGAGTGAAAGATTCCCAGAGGCTATAATGATAGTTAAAGCCAGAAAAAACATTAAAGAGACAATGACAAGAGATGCGAGAACATATACCATACTCTTAGCCATAATAGTTAAACTTTCAATAATGGGCCCTCCTCCAAGAGGTTGAATTAAGGCTGCTGCGATATTATAAATAAGGACAAGTGACAAAATTTTAAGTGCTGGGAACGCAATCAGACAAACGAGTAGGATTAAACCTGCTATTCCGATGGTGTTCTTAAGTAAAATCGAAGCTCCGATAACGGTATCTGTCGCCTCAGTAAACATTCGTCCAATAACAGGGATAAAATTTCCCGTAAAAAATTTAGCTGATTTCATTAAAACACCATCAGTAATTGAAGTTGCTGCCCCTTGAACGGACATTACACCTAAAAAAACAGCAAAAAAAACAGCTAACGTTCCGATGGCGATGTTTTTTAATAGCGAAGCCAGTTTAGTTAATTTGTACTGCTCAGTTAACGTACTTACGATTGATACAAGAGCCGATAAGAATAAAATAGGCAGGACAAATTTCGCAATTAACCAACCATTCGTATTAATGAGTAATATGATTAAAGGGTGAAAAAAGGCGACTGATGTAACGCCTCCAGTTGCAGCGGTTAACCCTAATAGCATAGGCATAAGCGCCAATAAAAAATGGCTCATATTTTCAATCGCATCTGAAGCATAATTTATCGCGACCTTAAAACTGTTAAGTAGCAAAATTAATAGCACGAGATAAACAACCCCATAGGCAACTTTTGACACAGATTGATGATCAAATGCGGTCTGCAGTGTTTGAAGTATCATTGAAAAAACTGACAATAAAAGCAAGGTACCAAGTAATTTTCCGTTCACTAACAGTTCATGAAACAAATATTTAATTAAACCGATCATCCAATCATGAAGAACACCTTGTTTGTCCGATGTTATTAGACTTTTAAAGTCAACCTGCTGACTTTCTGGTAAGAAACCATCATATTCTTGTGTAATCTTTTGCCAATAATCCTCTACTTTCGAGAGATCCATATTATTAAATTGTTTATCAACCCAATTTTGCTCAGAAGTTTGGCCATAAGCAACGTCTGGAGAACTAAGTAGCACAATAAACAAGGCTATAAATAGAACTGCAGTCAAATGCCATATTTTATTCGCCTTTTTAGCTAGCATAAGTTTTCCCCTTTCATCATTGCGAAATCAAACCAATTATGGTCTGTATGACCGCCTTCATAATCGGAATAGCTAAAACAAGAATAAGAACTTTTCCAGCAAGCTCAATTTTTGATGCTAAAGCGCCTTCTCCAGCATCCCTTGTAATTTGAGCACCAAACTCCGCAATATAGGCTATTCCAATAATTTTCAAAATGGTTTCCACATAGACGTTGTTTAGATGTGCGGATGACGCAATTTCTATAAGCATGTCCATGACAAGCTTGATTTGATCTATTAAATAAAGAAAAATAAGAGCTCCAACAAAGATGGATAATAAGAAAGCAAAACTTGGCTTCTGCTCTTTTAAAATAAGAACAATAAAAGTCGCAACTAAACCTAAACCCACTATTTGGAGAATATCAATGGTCAAGTCCTCCTTTTCTTGGATCTCGCTTCGAATAAACTCCCATCTCTAAACCATCAGGTTATTTGAGAAGTGAAGGGGATAAAGTGAAACTTCCATCAGTGGGGGGGTTTCGACGCACAGGATGTGCTGGTGCAGGCGTTGCGACAGGACGTCGCGTTTTTAGTCTGCGTCATCCCCACTGATGGTAAGCCTGAACCAATCGGACCTTTACGGGCAGTTGATCCCACACCTATCTTCTTTAAATACTCAGAATCTTGAGGTGGGGGTCTTTTCTAGCCGTTAAGGCGGGATAATAGCTTCTTGATAAAGCCCGATCATGATAAAAGGTACCTTTTATTGAAAGAGAAAAACGTCTCTTATTTTTTCAAAAAGATCATTAATAAGCGTCGCAACCATATACAAAATCACGACAAAACCGATGAGAGTAACCCATTGTGCCCAATCATCTTTTCCCATTTGTTTGAGAACAGTCTGAATCATAGCGACTATAATTCCGATACCTGCTATTTGGAAAATGGTATTAACATCCAGAGACATCTTAGCACCTCCTATTTGAGTCAGAAAGACATCATCCACCTCTCCTAAATAAGCAACAAAACAATGAGGATTCCACTTAAAAATCCAAGACTTTTAGACATTTTTTCATATTTTGTTTGAGCCACGCGAGCTTCTTTCTCTTCACGTTCTAGATGCGCCAGCGTTAATTGAATTTGTTTTGTTTGATTTTCACTATCTTGTTTTCCAAGAGTGGCTCCAAATTGTAATAGGATTTCCTTCTCATTTTTCTTTAGGGCGGTGTTTGGCCAAAATGAGTGGATTGAATTTTCCCATACGGCTTGTAAATTATCTTTTGAATCAACTAAAGCATCCGATAGTGTTTTGAAAAAAATGGATAACGGCTTTGGTAATTGAGTCGCCAGATGTTCTGCTGCTAGTTGTATAGGGGTTAAACCATACACAATCTCGGCTTCTAATGATTGTAAGGCTGAGCGTAATTGCCTTAATTGTTTTGGACGATCACTATATTGCTTGGACACAATGAAACCCATCCACGTCGTTGTTAGTATGATGAGAATGGCACCAATAGGTTTTAACATCTTTAAAACTCCTTGACATGAAGTAGTGATAAGCCGTTTTCGTCACGAATATCCGTGATACGACCCATGCGTGTCTGTTTCTTTTTCGGGAAACTGGTTACTTCAATAAAACGGTCAAATACTTTTTCACGTAATAGTGTTTTCATCATTGGGCGCCTAGAAACCTGTTCATAACCATTGGCATGGATAGTGGCTATCACAGACACTCCCGCATTCATAGCTTCAATCAAAGCTTCACTATCTTCCTTACGCCCTATTTCATCAACGATGAGGACATGAGGGCTCATTGATCGAATCATCATCATCATACCTTCAGCTTTTGGACAGGCATCTAATACATCAACATGAGAACCTAATTGATTTTGAGGAATCCCTCTGATACATCCAGCAATTTCTGATCTTTCGTCAATAATCCCGACTTTTCTCGGAGGGATACTACTTTCTTGACAACCTTCACTTATGATCCGTGCCAGGTCTCTTAATAATGTGGTCTTACCTGTTCGTGGTGACCCAATGATTAATGTGCTTTTCCATCTTTTTTCTTTGTTATTTAGATATGGGATGAGCGGTGTAGCAACACCAATTATTTCCCGAGCAATTCTAATATTAAAAGAACTTACATCTCGAATACGTCTCACATGTCCCTGTTCTGTTATGACTCTTCCTGATAATCCGACTCGATGTCCCCCTTGAATCGTGATGTAACCTCTTTTTAATTCTTCTTCAAGTGTATATAGGGAATAGTTACTTAGTTTTTGAAGCATGTCCTCTGCTTCCTTCTCATTAAAAACGGGAAATTGGCGTGACCCTCTAAGAAAGTAGTTATCTGATGTGACAAGTTCTAATGGTTGTCCAATTCGACAGCGTATTTCTTCAATATGCTGTATCTCTTTTTCTGGCAGTTTCAAAAAAATTTGCTGAATTGATTGTGGTAGTATTCTAAGAACTTCTTTCATAACACCCATCCTTTAATTTCCTAAAATCGGAATGAGTAAGGCATTAGGATTTGTTCGCCTAGTCATCTCAATCAAATATATGCAAGCCTCCCCTTTCTCTATGCATAAAAAAAGACGATCCTCAAATGAAGATCATCTTTTTCTGTATTGTAACAGTCACGTATTTTTACAATTTCGAACTCAAAAGAAACTGTTTTGTCTTGCTTATGATTTAATTTTGATCAAGAAAGTCATTTTTGATTTTCTTTACTCGAATGAGATCAAATCATGGTCAAGGTTATTAGCTTAACGGATGAATAACCTGCTAGTTATGCTCTTGAAACATAGTCTCCAGAACGCGTATCTATGATAAGTTGATCTCCTTGATTAACAAAGAAAGGAACGTTAACAACATAGCCCGTTTCTAGTGTAGCAGGCTTTGAACCACCTGAGGCAGTATCTCCTTTAATTCCTGGTTCAGTTTCAACTACTTCAAGAACGACCGTATTTGGAAGTTCTACACCAAGTGTTTCACCTTGGTATGATTGAATATTGACTTCCATATTTTCTTTTAAAAATTTTAATTGTTCTGTAATTTGAGAAGCATCGAGTTCAATTTGTTCATAGCTTTGGAGATCCATAAAAGCATGAGTATTACCACTTGCATAGAGGTACTGCATTTTACGGTTATCAATGTGGGCACGGCTAACTTTTTCCCCACCACGGAACGTTTTTTCTTGAATAGCACCAGTTCTAAGATTTCTTAATTTAGAGCGAACGAACGCTGCTCCTTTACCGGGTTTAACGTGTTGGAATTCAATAACAGACCAAATTCCACCATCCACTTCAATGGTTAATCCTGTACGAAAATCATTTACTGAAATCATATTTTTCCTCCTACAAAAGCCCGTAACGTCTAATGGACATCTAATGATTATAATTTTCTTTCTACTTGTTCAAAAGTTCTGGGGAGTAAATTGTCTTCTTTTATTAGAGTCAAAGTGCGGTGCTCTAAATGTTTTTATCCTCTTTTTGAACCGTTTTTAGTAGGTAATCAAGCGCATAAATGTAACCCTTAAAGCCCAAACCAACAATTTGACCGATAACGACAGGAGCTGTCACAGATTTATGACGAAAAGCTTCTCTTTGATGGACGTTTGATAGATGCACCTCAACAACAGGTAAGTCAATACTGGAAAGAGCATCGCGAATAGCGATACTGTAATGTGTGAAAGCGGCTGGATTTATGACAATGCCTTGATACTGCTTAGGTGCATCGTGTATCCAGTCTATAATTTTTCCTTCATAATTGGATTGCACACATGTTACATGACAACCTCGTTCTTTCCCAAAAGTCTTTACCTCGTTTACCAAAGAGTCTAATGTTTTATTGCCATAAATCGTAGGTTCACGCTGCCCTAATGCATTCAAATTGGGTCCATTAATGACTAGAAAATGATGCATAATTAAACTCCTTTTGAACGTATGTAGTTTAAGACACTCCATTTGTATTTTAGCATAGCATCATTTATTTGAATAGGCTTTTGAATCTTTACTTGAATCAACTTCAAAAGAAACGGAATAACCTAGAAACAAACCATACAAAATGTATAAGCATAATGTCGTTGTTATCGTATTTTTTCCAAGTTCCCGTACGGTTTCTAAACCCGGTATCCATGGCTGGAATACATAGAAAACGAGGACCCAAAGAAAAAATCCAAAAAGCACACTCATCCAGATCGATTTAATTTTAGCCAAAGTGACCTTATATAAAAGGGCCAAAAATATCGATAGAAGGCAAATAAGCAATATACCGATAAATTCACCTAATAAATGATTCTTCCAATCGCCAAGGGCCCATGGTTTAAGAATCAATGAAGGTCCTACTTTTGAAAAGTTAAGATACTTCTCAACGAAACCAACTAAACCCCAAATGAGCCCAGCAAAAAAACCTATAATAGCAATGCGGCCCAATGATTTACCCTGTTTGTCTTCTTTTCCTGAGGTT
Source organism: Terrilactibacillus laevilacticus (assembly GCF_006517395.1). Taxonomy (GTDB): domain Bacteria; phylum Bacillota; class Bacilli; order Bacillales; family Sporolactobacillaceae; genus Terrilactibacillus; species Terrilactibacillus laevilacticus. The sequence continues at coordinate 30,479 of NZ_VDCY01000013.1, read as the reverse complement.
TCTGGCATGTCAAACCCTCCCATTTTGTGAGGTTAATTTTCTCAAGCAATAGTATATCCATAAATTGATCATTTCATTTATCATTGGATTTTTTTATCTTGAAGAAACTAAGTTTCCGTAACTAAATCTTGTAACAATCTTTTACTTAAAAGTCCTCATCTTCATGACCTAATATTAACCTCAATCATAAATTTTCTTTATTTTTAACATGAATGAGATACAAATTTGTAAACATATATAATATAATAAGAGTGTGGAAGAAATAAAGCGCTTTCTTTTTCGCATTTTTTATTATTTTACGTATATTAATAAGTATATACGGGAATAATAATTTTGAATTCTAGATAAGGACTTGATTCTATGTAATAAGACAGATTCTGGCCATATTTGTCGGAAATCCATTTAAAAAAGTTGGTTATTCAACCTAGTGGTTTGCTTGCTTTTCTAGTAAAATAGATAGTGAGATAAATTTAAGAATGGTTCAGATTTTCACAATTGAGACGAACCATATATTAAAATATTCCATAACTCACTGTTTATAAAAGAGATGAATCATTAAAAGGTTGGTGTTTTTATGGCAAATAAACAAATTGGCTATGGTGGTCAAGCCGTTATTGAAGGTGTGATGATGGGTGGTAAATACACCACTGTAACCGCTGTCAGACGGCAAGATCGTACAATTGACTTCTTCGAATGTCAAAAAAAGAACGTCCCTTTTCTAAATAAATTAAAAAAAATTCCTGTCTTGCGTGGTATTGTAGCTATTTTAGAATCAAGTTCTCTTGGAACCAAACATCTGAATTTTTCTTCCGAGGCTTTTGAGCAGAAAAATGAAGTTCCTCGAAGTGAAGAGAAGAAAAAATCGTTCGGCTTTGTTCTTGGTATCGCTGTACTAGGGATTTTGTCCTTTCTATTTGCAAAGTTTGTATTTACACTTGTTCCTGCTTTTCTAGCTAGCTTTTTTTCACCAATTGTAACTCATCACACTGGTCAAATTTTATTAGAAGGCTTCTTCAAGATTACCTTATTATTAGGTTATATCTACTTTGTTTCTTTGACTCCCATGATGAAGCGTGTCTTTCAATATCATGGAGCTGAGCATAAGGTCATTAATGCCTTCGAGAACAATTTACCATTATCTGTAGAAAATGTAAAAAGCGCCTCGCGATTACATTATCGATGTGGTTCTAGTTTCATCCTATTTTCTGCATTTATCAGTGTCGCTCTTTATTTCTTTGTCCCAACGGATCCTTTATGGTTGCGTCTCTTGTCACGGATAGCGCTTATTCCCCTCGATTTAGGTATTGCGTATGAAATCTTACGTTTGACAAACCGAGTAAGGGGTATTCATTTCTTAAAATGGCTTGGTTATCCAGGTTTATGGTTACAGTTACTGACCACTAAAGAACCTGATACAGATCAAATAGAAGTCGCCATCCAAGCATTTGAAGAAATGTTAAAACGTGAAGCAATGATAGAAGGAGCCAATTCTATGGTTAAAAACCATGTTGTATAAAAACTTGGAGGTGAGTTGTCGTGAAATCACTCATGTATCCCCTCATATTCTGGTTCATCATTGGCCTCGCAACAATTGGATTACTTGTGAATTTGATTTACCATCCTATGGCATTATTGAGTCAGCTCTTAATCATAGTTTTAGTTGTTTTTCTAGGTATGATTCTTATCAAACGTCTAATGGGTATAGGTACCAATAAAACAGAATATACGGCTTATCGAAAAGCAGTAAAGCAATCAAAGAAAAAACAGCGCCGTCGTTCAAAGAACCATTTTATGCAAAGCAAGTCTCGCCTGCAGCATAATTTTAGAGTCATTTCTTCAGATACCCATTTAAAAAGAAATTTAAATTTAACCAAAGCTAAAGACCACGGACACTTAACCGTTATTAATGGAAAAAAACACAAAAAGAGAAAACGGATGCTTTTTTAAAAAAACTTGCCTATGGCAAGTTTTTTTCGTACAGCTCCTTTACACTTAAGATACGCCTTGCATCCTTGTTTAATATTATTGACTGATTTTTTTAATATGTCCATTTTTTTAGAAATTTGAGCGCTTGTTTTTTCCCTAAATTAAATAATTCATCTCTATCTTTATTTGTTAAATCAAAATCTGCCGTTTTGATATGATTAACAGGGATAAAAATAATATTAGATGCCGCAAATTTTGATATGTATTTTGCATCATGTGCTCTTTGCATCGTTTGGAATAATCCTTGCAGAAGATCCACGCCATTTTTTATTTTTCTAGCTGGTAATAGATCTGGTTTTTGACTGAGTTGTAAACCGAGAAAAGGTCGAGCTGGTTTCTCATTTCCTTGATCGAATAACCAAACTGGAAAATTACTTAGCATCCCCCCATCAATGATTAAACACCTCTCAGCATTTTGATTAAATAGGGAAATGGGTTCAAATAGGAATGGGAGACTACAACTCATACGTACGGCTCTTGCCACGGAAAACATTCTAGAATCTACTCCATATTGATGGAGATCGTCTGGTAAAATCACCATTTTACCTTGAGTGATATCAGAAACGATGACTCTAAGTGACCCTTTTTCTAAATCTCCAAATGTTCGAATACCTTTCTTAAGTAAAAGCTGAGTTATCCACTCTTCAAAATTCGAACCGCTATATAGTCCCATTTGCCAATAAAGTCTGAGCCACTTAACAAATGAAAAACGAAAGATTGGCACTTTACGATCCAGCAATGTTTCCGTATTTAATTCTTTCATGAGATCTTTGATTTCCGTTATGGTATACCCAGCGGATAAAAGGGCAGCCACAATAGAACCCGCACTCGTTCCAGCTATACTTTTATAGCGGTAGCCAGCTTGATCAAGAACATCCAGCGCACCGACAAAAGCAAAAGCTTTTACGCCGCCACCGGAAAAAACAATATCAATATCCATAATCACCACCCCTCCCTCTTTAATAGTAGTAAGAAGCTTATAAGAATAGACCAAAAAAGCCCAAGAAATGAATCTCATCTCTTGGGCTTTACACTAAGGTATAGGCTGAATTACCCCATTCGTACGTGTTCAAAAGGGTGACAAATGAAAAGGGTTACTGGCTAAGTACAGTACACTGGCATCCTGCTAGAACGCCAGTACTAGCCCATCCTGGGCGTCGGAGGCAAAGAGCAGCGCTGTTCCTTAGGACCGGCATTCCATATGACGTGGTAGCTTCAGGCTCCAGCGTGAGCAGTTTTAACCAGAGATCCTCTTGTATCCGCTACATGAGGACCGGAAAAACGAGCGGGCGCCGAGATTCGCAAGTTATCATTTGGTGACTTTTTGAACAACCTCTATTAATTGTTTATGTTTTCATTTTTTTTTCGTAGTCCATCTAACTCAGCCAAACGATTCTTATCTTCATCGAAATATTGAACTAGATCGCCAATTCGATCAATGGCATTCCAACTTAAATGATGCTCTATCCCCTCTACATCAACGTAAATCTTTTCTTCACTTACACCAATCACTCTTAAGAACTTTTCTAATAATTCATGCCGATAAACTAGACGCTCCCCTAAGACTTTTCCCTTTGGTGTCAAGATGAATCCACGATATTTCTCATAAATAAGATATTGGTCTTTATCAAGCTTTTGTACCATTTTGGTTACTGATGAGGGGTGTACCTCAAGTGCCTCAGCAATATCTGAAACTCTGGCATAACCTTTATCTTGTATAAGTAAATAAATACGTTCGATGTAGTCCTCCATACTTGGTGTAGGTGACATGCAGTCTCCCCCTATACTTCTCCGTTTTGTTCTATTTGGATATTACACTATATTGAACTAAAAGACAAGTAAATTTCCAATTTAATCCAATTAGAGCCCTTTTGATAACTATTTAAAAATAAACTAAAAAAAGTTATAATGTGACTAGAGACATATATAAAGGAGAAATTTAAATGAAATTCGATTGGACCATCCTGCTAGTCGCAATACTTGCATTTATTATCTATACGGTGACTCGCACACTTATGCAGCGCAGATATTTAAAAACACTTAATGAAGATTCATTTCGCTCTGGCTACCGAAAAGCACAATTAATTGATGTTAGAGAACCAAATGAATTTGATAATGGTCATATATTAGGTGCCCGAAACATCCCACTGACTCAACTTAAAATGCGTAAAACAGAAATAAGGAAAGATAAACCCGTTTATCTCTATTGTGCGAATGGATTTAGAAGTGCTAGAGCTGCAGCCGTTCTAAGAAAAATGGGTGTGAAAGAACTTTACCAGCTTAAGGGCGGGTTCAAAAAATGGACTGGCAAAGTAAAACACAAATAAAGGAAAGATCATAAAACAGACAGATATCTTAAGATGTCTGTTTTATTTTTTAGGTAAAAATGATGAGGCCTGTGCTGCTTAAGTTTTAATAGAAAAATATATCGTTATCCATTATATTCCATATAAAAATAGAGACATCCATGGACGTCTCTATTTTTATATTTATGTTTAATATTCTTCTGTAGCGGCCTATTCCCCCTTTAGAAGGATATGGCGAAACTTGCTTTAAACTTATTTTGCATTATACCTCAAAACAGGGGTCCGTGCTGCCCTTGTTTCATCAAGTCGACGAATAATGGTATTATGTGGCGCGTCTTGAACGATTTCTGGTGTTTCCTCTACTTCTTTAGCTATTTGAATAAGGGCGTCTGCAAATTCATCAAGGGTTTCTTTTGATTCTGTTTCCGTAGGTTCAATCATCATCGATTCATCTACAATCATAGGGAAATAAATGGTTGGTGGATGGTAACCATAATCAAGCAATCTCTTTGCTATATCAAGTGTTCTAACACCGAGTTTCTTTTGTCTTCTTCCTGATAAAACGAATTCATGTTTACAATATTGATTAAAGGCAACATCATAATATGGTGCTAAACGTTTCATTAAATAATTCGCGTTCAAAACGGCATTTTTTGACACTTGGGCTAGCCCTTCAGGACCCATCGTACGGATATAACTATAGGCACGAACATTTATTCCAAAGTTTCCATAGTAAGGTTTTACGCGGCCAATTGATTCGGGACGATCGTAATCAAAGGTGTATTGGTCATCCTTTTTCACTAAAACCGGTTTTGGTAAAAATCTAGCTAACTCTGCTTTTACGCCAACAGGTCCGGATCCAGGACCACCACCTCCATGTGGACCAGTGAATGTTTTATGAAGATTTAAGTGAACAACATCAAAGCCCATATCTCCAGGTCTTGTTATACCCATGATTGCATTCATGTTCGCTCCATCGTAGTAAACGCGTCCGCCAGCTTCATGTATAATTTCGGCTATTTCTGAAATGTGCTCTTCAAATAACCCTAACGTGTTTGGATTCGTTAACATCAAGGCTGCCGTTGTATCATCCACCACGCGTCTTAAATCGTCTAAATCCACTAAACCTTTTTCATTAGATTTAACGGTCACTGCTTCAAAACCAGCGACAGAAGCAGAGGCTGGATTTGTCCCGTGGGCTGAGTCAGGAATGATCACCTTTGTACGTTTAAAATCACCATTTGCCTCATGAAAGGCCCGTATAATCATTAGTCCTGTCCATTCACCATGAGCACCTGCTGCTGGTTGTAAAGTCACTTCATCCATACCCGTTATTTCTGCAAGATTGGTCTGCAAACGGTACAGCATTTCCATAGCCCCTTGAACCGTCGACTCATCTTGATAAGGGTGGATATGACTGAAACCATCAAGTCGTGCTAAAACTTCATTAACTTTTGGATTATATTTCATTGTACAAGAGCCGAGTGGATAAAAGCCCGAATCAACGCCAAAATTCCGTTTTGAAAGGGCCGTATAATGACGAACGATTTGTAATTCGGACACTTCTGGAAGTTCCGGCTCCTTGTTTCGAATATAGTCAGAATCAAGAAATTCGGTTAGATTGACGCTCGGAACATCACATTCAGGAAGACTATAGCCAATCCGTCCTTCTTTAGAACATTCAAAGATGAGTGCTTGCTCTTTATTATTCATGAATCAGTCCTCCTAAAATGGATGCAAATTGATCAATTTGCGTTTTTGTCCGTTGTTCTGTCACCGCAATTAGCATATGGTTTTTCTTTGTTTCATCCTCTCGTCCAAGATCGTAACCACCAATAAATCCGTGTTCAAGAAGTTTTTGATTAATCTCTTTAACGGGTTGTTTGACATCTACAACAAATTCATTGAAGAAGGAGCCATTCGTAAGCACCGTAACACCCTCTTTTTGCAATTGAGCTTTAGCGTAGTGAGCTTTCTGGATGTTTTGGTTGGCAATATCACGAATCCCTTTTCTACCAAGGGCTGTCATGGCTACAGAAGATGCAAGGGCATTTAAAGCTTGGTTTGAACAGATATTTGAAGTCGCTTTGTCCCGTCTAATGTGTTGTTCACGAGCTTGGAGCGTCAACACATACCCACGTTTTCCATCTTCGTCGACTGTCTCACCTACTAAGCGACCTGGGGTTTTTCGCATTAATTTTTTTGTTGTTGCAAAATAGCCACAATGAGGCCCACCAAAAGCTTGCGAGATACCAAGCGGTTGACAATCGCCTACGACAATATCAGCACCAAATTCACCAGGAGGTGTTAATAAACCTAATGAGAGCGGATTACATGAAACAACGAAGTGTGCCTTTTTAGCTTGCCGTGTTAAAGTTTCAATTTCTTTCAATGGTTCGATTTGACCAAAGAAATTTGGGTATTGTACAATGACTGCGGCTGTATCTTGATCAATTGCCTCTTTTAATTGCTCTAGATCCGTCGTGCCATCCTTTAATGGAATCTCGACAACCTCAAGGTGTTGACCTTTGGCGTAAGTTTGTAAAACAAGACGGCTTTCTGGGTGAACAGCGCTAGAAACAATGATCTTTTGTTTACGGGCGGAAGAACAACTTAGAAGAGCTGCTTCTGCCAAAGCTGTTGGTCCATCATACATGGATGAATTAGCCACATCCATCGCTGTTAACTCACTAATCATTGTTTGAAATTCAAAAATAGCTTGCAGTTCACCTTGTGAAATTTCTGGTTGATACGGGGTATAAGCCGTGTAAAATTCCGATCTTGAAATTATACTATCCACAACGGAAGGAATATAATGGTCATATACACCCGCACCTAAAAAAGAAGGTGTATCTTTGAGATTAGTGTTCTTTTTAGCTAATCTAGACATTTCCTGTAATAGTTCAGGTTCAGATAAAGCTTTTTCAACATTTAATGTTCCTTTAAAACGAACTTTCTCTGGTACATCAGAGAACAGTGTCTCTTCGGATGTAATACCAATTTCCTTAAGCATTTCCTTTCGATCCTGTTCAGTCATTGGCAAGTAACGAAATGTGGCCATGAATATCCCCCTTATTTGCTTCCCTTTTTATAAAATGGTGCCTTAATCACTATGGCTAAACGTTTTTTCCCGCGAATATCGATTTCAACTTGTTGATCCAATCTTGCAAATTCTGATTTTATGAGAGCAAGGCCTAGATTTTTCTTTAACGTTGGTGATTGAGTGCCGGTTGTCACTTCTCCCACCTGCTCTTCATCGACAAAGACTGCATAATGTGAACGCGGAATCCCTTTGTCGATCATTTCAATTCCGACAAGTTTACGTTCTGGCCCTTCATCTTTTTGTTTTTTAAGACTTTCTTGACCGATAAATGGCACTGATTTATTTACTTTTACAGCAAAACCAATACCAGCTTCAATTGGGGATATGGTTCGGCTTAATTCTTGCCCATAAAGAGCGAGTTTCCCTTCGAATCGAAGGGTATCTCGTGCACCTAAACCACATGGCACCAAGCCTGCTTCCTGACCAATGTCTAGTAATTTTTTCCAAATTACTTCTGCTTGATCCGATGGACAATAAATTTCAAAGCCATCTTCCGCAGTATAACCCGTCCTGGAAACTAACGACGGAACACCGTTAACGAGAATATTATCTTTAAAAGTAAAACCTTTCATTTGATTAAGAGGTTCAGAAGTCACTTGTTGTAAAATCGATTCTGCAAGGGGTCCTTGCAAAGCAAGTTGCGCTATTTCAGATGAACAATTGGTTAGTTTAACATCTCTGTCTTCATTGACATGCTCCCTAAGCCATTTAAAGTCTTTATCGGTGTTAGATGCATTAACAACAAGTAGAAATTCGCTTTCTCCTTTTTTGTAGACAAGTAAATCATCAACTGTGCCGCCATCTTCATAGCACATGGCCGTATACAAGGCTTCTCCTACGTTTATATTTGAAAGATCATTTGTCATCATATATTGTAAATAGGCTTCTGAATCTTTTCCTGTTACTAGGACTTCACCCATATGTGAAACATCAAAGAGCCCAGCCTTTGTACGAACGGCTTCATGCTCATGTTTAATACTTGAGAATTGAACGGGTAGATCCCAGCCCCCGAAATCGATTAACTTTGCCCCTGTTTGTTTATAAGTCTCATAGAGTGGTGTTCTTTTTCCCCCAACCATATCCTCGCTCCTTTTCAATATTCCAACTTTGTAGAAAATTGACTGTCTTCTGCGTGGCAGACTTTTCAGACTATTGTTCTTGCCATTTATTGTATTATAAACGTCAAAAAAGGACAGAGAGACACCTTTACCGTGTCCCCCTGTCCTTATACCTGAAAGTTTGCCAATTCTTTAAAGTAAATAAAAAGATTTGGTATCCCCTTTGGTGGCTTCAAAATAAAGCTCTCTCCAGAGGTGCGTCTAATAAGAGTCTTTTTGCCTGAGAGATTCACAACTTTAGTTGCTTGCTCCTTCGGCGCTGCAATATCTACAGTCTCTCCCCTTATTATCATTCGCCTAAACATTTAGTTGTATCATGTTTCATGATTTCAAGATTTTAAGCCTCTTGTAATACGAGAAATAACTTTTGTTCATACTAACATATATATCCTATCATCACCTGATTGTTACTGGCAACATTTTTTCTAAAAAAATGACAAATTATTAACTTTTTCTTTTTTATCTTACTAGCTTTATCCTCTAATGGTTGTATAAGCCAAAATAAGTGCATTTGGAGGGAAACACTCGATGGATCCTGAAATCATTTTTGATCACTCTTGGCAAGACGAATTTATTTCCCGAATAGACTCAGATGGACCTTGGGCAAATTGGGAAGTTTATAAACTTGCTTTTCATGCAGAAGAAGAAAAACGTATTCCAACCTTTGAAGGATTAATGGCACCAGAACATTTGCCTCATGTCTCTTTTTTACCCCATCAAATAGAAACAGCTCAGACTGTCATTGAAAAGATGCATGGCAAAGCGATCCTCGCTGATGAAGTTGGATTAGGTAAAACAATCGAAGCAGGTTTAATCATAAAAGAATACATGATTCGTGGATTAGCGAAAAAAATCCTTATTCTAGTTCCTGCTTCCCTAGTCTTGCAATGGGCAACCGAATTAAATAGTAAATTTTATATTCCTGCGGTTCCTCAAAGAAAATCGTATGTTTGGGAACAATGTGATGTGGTTATTTCATCCATTGATACAGCGAAACGCGAACCTCATCGTAGTCTTATTTTAAAGCAAGATTATGATTTTATTATTATTGATGAAGCCCATAAATTAAAAAATTCTAAAACAAAAAACTATGAATTTGTCCAATCTTTAAAAAAGAAGTTTTGTCTTTTACTTACAGCAACACCAATACAAAATCGATTAAGTGAAATTTTTTATCTCGTTTCATTACTTAAGCCAGGCTATCTTGGAAATGCTGAAACCTTCACAAAGAACTATCGCAGCGGAAAAACAAAAGTAAAAAATGAAGAAAAACTCAAAGCATTAGTGAACCAAGTCATGGTTCGAAATCGACGGGAAGATACTGGATTAAATTGGCCAAAACGAGTGATTGAATCCATTGAAATTCCTTTATCAGATCAAGAGCGTGACCTATATGACTCACTCATCACACTAAGAAACAAGCTTAATATTAAAGGATTCTCATTAATTACCTTGCAACGAGAAGCATGCTCAAGTCGAGAGGCCGTTTATGTGACCTTAAATCATATGAGAAAAAAATTTGATAACCCGGCATTTAATGAAATTATAGACCCTTTGTTTGATAAAATTAATGCAATTGAAGGTCAGTCAAAAGCAAATAAAGCACTTGATTTAATAAAAAAAATTAATGATAAAGTGATTATTTTCACAGAGTATCGAGCAACACAGCTTTATCTTCAATGGTTTTTACAGCAGCATGGGGTTTCATCTGTCCCGTTTCGAGGCGGATTTAAACGAAGTAAGAAGGATTGGATGCGTACACTTTTCCAAAACAATGCCCAAGTGCTCATAGCCACTGAAGCAGGTGGAGAAGGTCTCAATCTTCAGTTTTGTAACCATATCATCAATTACGATCTTCCTTGGAATCCGATGCGGATTGAACAACGAATCGGCCGTATTCACCGTTTAGGTCAAAAAAATGATGTGCATATATATAATTTTGCGACAAAAGGAACGATTGAAGACCATATTTTAAAACTTTTATATAACAAGATCCACCTCTTTGAAAATGTGATCGGTGAATTGGATGACATTCTCACGCGATTAAATCTACGTGACCTAGATAAACAAGTACTGACTATTTTTGAAGAGTCCGAATCGGCAGGAGAAATCCAGATCAAATTAGACAATATATCTAGTGTGATTAATTCAGAAAAAGATTTATTGAAAGAAGAGATGCAAAATGAAGCAAGCGGCGATTCATGACTATTTATATCATTATTTTAAGTCAAACAACTGTGATATTCTGGAAAATCACCATTCCCAATTAAAAGTTAAACTAACTGTTGATTTAGATAAATTATTAATGAATCGCCCTTTTTATTGGCATTATATTGAAAAAATAAATCAGAAACCTGAAACAGCCATTTTGACTTTCAAAACGGATCCAAATGACGAGGGTGAAGGGGAGTTTATCCATTTTGGATCACCACGATTACATCAAATTTTTCAATCTGCACAACAATTAGCGCCTTTTATTCGTCTTTTTCATAGCGTACCGACTTTAGAAAAAAAGTCTATTGCTCTTAAACCATGGTTAGGGCTTAACATCAAAATAAGCTACCAATGCGACGTGAAGAAAGACCGTATTCTTTCTCTTGGATTGCAACTCATAAATGGTGCATTGATTGATCAATTTCAATCTTTGCTTGAAAATCTACCCTTAACTCCGAAAATACCAGATTATTGTTATACTTTGCAGCCACTCATACGCCCTCTTAGTGGTGTGAGACGGATAGAATCTTACTTAGTTAAAATGTTGAACAGTGAAACTCATGATTGGGCAAATGACGCCATTCGACGTTGGAAACATGATCTAAATTTATTAGACCAATTTTATGATGAAGAAGAAAAGCCAGAGACGTATCATTCAGAAAAAGAAGCTCTCAAAGCTCAGTATGAACCAAAAATTCATGTCCAATTGATTAATGGTGGTCTATTTTATTTACATGATTCTGCCTTTAGCAAATAATCCAATCATCACGATCTCACTTAAATTTGATGAGATCGTGATTTTTTGATATGGACTTTGTTATTGAATAATATTGTTAATGACGATTTTTGACTCATTCGTGTATAGTGTCATTAAATACGCCTTTTAGCCATGCTGAGGGGCTCTCCATGCCCACAAATGATTTATTCTAGTTGTGCCAAATGAGTTTAAAATTAACATGGAAATTAAATGTAGTCGATATTCGGAAGATTTATTTTTTAAAAAAGAAGGACTCATCATTCTTTTGTAGAATATAGATATTAAATTATTGAAAGAGGGTGACTTATTGAGTGAAATAAGTGAAATTGAATTAAAAAGTCAGCAGATCCTTAAACATGCCATTGAGACCGAAGCTTCCGATATCCACTTCCTTCCACGTAAACATGATGTTTTAATTGAACTCCGAATTCATGGCTATCTATATGAATTAGACATGATTCCCATTGAACAGTCAGAGAGGATGATCTCACATTTTAAATTTCTTGCAGGTATGGATATTGGTGAAAAACGTCGACCCCAAAGTGGTGCCATGATTTCTAATGTTTCCCACCAAGAAGTCAACTTACGATTATCCACTTTACCAACGCCTTATCAAGAAAGTCTCGTCATTCGCTTGCAACCCCAGAAACAATCCATTCGAATTTCCGATCTCTCTATTTTTCAAGAATCTACAAATCAACTATCTTCATTATTGAAGTATGAAAGTGGACTCATACTCGTATCTGGTCCAACAGGTTCAGGCAAGACAACGACCTTGTATACTCTCCTTCAAGCAGCAAAGAAGCGTTACAATGCTAGAATCATTACACTTGAAGACCCTATTGAACGACCAAATGATGCTTTTGTACAAATGCAAATCAATGAAAAAGCTAATTTCTCATATGCTGATGGTTTTAGGGCCCTCCTTCGGCATGATCCAGATATCCTGATGATAGGAGAAATTCGAGATATCGAAACAGCTAAGATTGCCGTAAGAGCCGCATTAACAGGTCACCTCGTTCTTAGCACAGTTCATGCCTTCGATGCACCCGGAACTGTGCAGCGATTGACAGAGCTTGGTATTCCGATTTTTGACCTAAAAGAAACTCTAGTAGGAGTGATTTCTCAGCGCTTAGTAAGAATACAATGTCCTACTTGCGGATCTTCATGTACAAAGCAATGTCCTCATCGTCATCAACCAAAACAAACAGGAATTTTCGAAATTTTAGTTGGGATTTCTCTTCACGACACGTTAATACATGGTTCTCGTCAACATTCTCGTTCATATAAAACCATTGAAGATTTTATTCTTCAAGGGATAGCCGCTGGTTACATTCCTCAAGAAATGCCGAAAGGACAAATTAGGCGCTATGTTCAACCGTAAATGGGGAAGAAAATCTCAAGCCACATTTCTCATTCGAACAGGTGAGTCTCTCCGTCAAGGTTATTCACTTCAAGAAGCTATAGAATTACAATCTTTTCATCAAAATAAAGTCATTCAAGATAAAATAAACTATATGCTCCACTTGCTTTCCGGGGGACAAACACTAACACATGTATTAACTTTGATGGATTTCCCTAATGAATGCTGCATCACCCTCTATTTTTCAGAACAAAGTGGACAGTTAGCTCATGGATTTTTAGAGAGTGGTCAATTAATGATGAAGCGGGAAGAGCATCGTTCCAAATTGCGAAAACTTCTTCGTTATCCTTTATTTTTAATCTGGATGTTCATTGTCATGATTTTTATAATAAGTACCTTCTTAGTCCCAAATTTTATTAAGCTCTATCATTCCATGAATCTTGAACTTCCATTAATCACTAGAATCGTGTTGTCTCTTAATCACCATGTACCAACGATAGGAGTTTATATTTTGATCACCATCTTATGTGGGATCATCTGCTTTTTCTATTTTAAAAAAATCTCGATTATCAAAAAAATTAGCATGATGAGTCAAATTCCCCTTTTGTCTCGTTATATCAAGCTTTATTTCACCCGAGCTTTCGCTTTCCATCTTGGCAGTCTCCTCAGATCAGGTTTATCCATCAATCAAGCATTAGATACCATGACAAAACAAAATATGACGGCCTTTTCTTATCAAGAAGCTTTGCACGTCAGACAGTCGATCATCAAGGGGGAAAAACTTGATCATATTCTTGCTAAACACCCGTATTATTTACGTGAATTTATTGAAGTCATCAGGCATGGTCAAAATAATGGCAGATTGGGTCAATCCTTAATGCATTATAGTGATACTCTTCTTAATAAATTAGAAGAACTCACTCAGGCATGGCTCGCCATTGTTCAACCCGCAACTCTCGTTTTCATTGGAATCCTCTTGCTTTCCTTATTTAGCTCCATCCTGATTCCTATCTTTCACATTATGAATGGGTTATAACAATAAAAAAACATGACACTCTCATTCTAAATTAGTAGGATGAGACGTCATGTTTTACTTTTATCTTAAAATGAATTGGCTTTGAAATTTCCTTGATCCACACAAAGTGATTTTATTTGGCTAATTGTGAAAGGTAATGTCTCTCATTCATTTAGTAAGAAATCCCCCACCCTTTACCTCAACCTTATCCTTGTTAAGATCGGTCATTAATACAAGTATATCGTTTCATCTTTGCCAATCACTAAAAAAAAAACGAGCACTAACTCTTTTTAAGTGAGTACTCGTTTAAGATCATTCTTAGTTACAAGGCTTCTTCTTGTTTAACACTTTTGCTAACATTTTTTGTTGTCTTAAATGTGAGGTAAACAACAGTTAACAAATGGAAGACGACAAAAATACCAAGTAATACAAACGTTGCTGGCCACATGCTGCCTCCTAATGAAATGACTTCTCGGTAACCATTGATGGAATATGTCATTGGCAGATACGGATAAATCGCTTGGAAAAATCCATTCGATAATTGAATTGGAAACGTTCCCGCTGAACCTCCAAGTTGCAAGACAAGTAAAATCATCGCGATAAACCGTCCGACATTTCCACATGTTATCGAGAAGAACATAATGAGTGACATAAAGCTAAGCGAAATAATAAACGCTAAAAGGAAAAGCTTCGGTATGCTTAATGGATCAAGTCCGACTCCCCATACCATAATGGCAACTAAGATCATGGATTGGACAAGTGAAGCAAAAGTAAGAACAGAAAACTTACTGAGCCACCATGCAAATCCTGATGTTGGTTTCATACTTGGTTCACTAATTGGGAACATGACGCCAAAGACGAGTGCGCCTACAAAAAGAGCAACAGACATCATATATGGTGCTAAGCCTTGTCCATAGTTCTCAACCTTTGATAATTCTAGATTTTTTAATTGAGTTGGATTAGCGAACATTTTATACGTATCTTGATCTGTGTTTGTATCGTTAATCTCATTAGCCCCATCTCCAAGTTGACTAGAGAGGTCTTTTGCTCCATTTTGCAAGTCGCCAAGACCATTTGTTATTTTATTTGAACCGTCAGATAACTGAGTTGAGCCTTGATGTAATTGGCTGGATCCATCTGCCAACTTATTCACACCAATCGCAAGTTCAGAAGCGCCATTTTTCATCGTAGGTAGCTTACCGACAAGGTGCCCTAAGCCATTTGCTAATTGCGATGATCCGCTTGTTAATTGACCCGATTTACTATCAAGTTCTTTTGATCCTGAAACAAGCTGATTTGATCCATTTACAAGCTGACCTAACCCTTGATTTAATTGGTTGCTACCTGTCGCTAATTGATTCACACCATTCACAAGTAATGGCGCTTTTTCGTTTAACTGATTAACACCATTTACAAGCTGCAAGCTTCCTGTCTCGGCACCGGCTAATCCTGAGGTTAGACTTTCAGCTCCGGGAATAATTTGTTGATTAAGTACAGATTGAATTGGTGTATAACCATTTAGAGCTTGATTAGCCTTTGGTATAGCAAGATTTGCTCCGTCATTTAGTGCTTTTACAGCATCAGGTAGTTGAGTTAAGCTTTCAGAAGCCGTTTGCAATTGCTTAAGCTGCGACGATAAATCTGTTAAATGATCACTCATGGTTTTAATGAGTACCGCTTGCTCGGAAGTTCCTTCTTTCAAGCCATTTTGCACAGCACCTAATATCTCTTTTTGCCCGTCAGGTGTGAGATGTTTAAACGCTTCTGTATTCTTAACGTCATTAACTGTTTTTGTAGCCGTATCATTAGAATGCGTGGCTAATTCTTGAAGAGCTCCTGCAATACCTGTCATATCAGCTTGAATGGACTTCATCGAACCTGAAAGACGTCCATTTGTTGATGATACATTCTGATTTAACGAATTTAACCCATCTTTTATCTGTGATAATCCGTTTGATAATTGGTTCATATTATCCTGAGATGGGAGACTTGATGATAGCTTCTTCAACCCAGCTTCTAACTGCTGGCTACCTGTATTTAAACGTTTTATTCCCTCGTTTAAATCACTTTGTCCTTGCGCCAATTTAGGTATTCCTGAAACTGGATCTGTTAACCCGCTTGCTTGGCTATTAAGTTGATTTAAACCTGTGTTTAATTGGTTAGATCCTGCCTGTGCATCTAAGAGACCTGAGTGCAGGGCCATTGATCCATTATTTAATTGACCGACACCTGCTGTATACTGCTGAATGCCTTTATTTAAATCAGAGGCTCCCCGATCTAATGCTTGACTACCAGTAAACAGCTGGCTTACTCCGACACTCAATTGTTTAGCCCCGTTACTAGCTGACTTAGCTCCATTCTCGAATGTAAGTGTACTACTTACTAATGTCTTAAGATTATCGGAAAGACTCTGACTGCCCTTGGTTAATTTTTTAGCGCCATGATCTAAATCTCCAGCCCCGTCAGATGCTTTCTCCATTCCATCTCCAATATCTTTTAGCTGGTCAAAGACACTTTGGGCATATTCTTGTGTCACATTTTCCGCAATTTCACGATTAATATCTTTTGCTGCAGAATCTGTGACTTTGCCAGCAATATAGTTTTGACCAGGATTCGTATAATAGTTTAATTTCATCTTGTGAGGATTTTTATCTAAGACAGTAGAGGCATCTTGTGAAAAGTTTTTCGGAATTTCAATAACCATATAGAACTTGCCATCGTCGAGCCCTTTCATCGCTTTGGTTTTTGTCGTAAATTTCCAATCAAGAGCATCATTTTTTTTGAGTTTATCGACAAGTTCTTGACCAATCTTTAAGTTCTTGCCCTTATAAGTTGCCGTTTGATCTTCATTAACAACCGCGACAGGTAATTTATCCGTTTTGCCATAGGGATCCCACATGGCTTTTAGGAAAACCCCCGCATAGAGAATGGGAATAATTAAGAGGGCAGAGATAATGATCATGGTCCACGTATTGTGAAAAATTTTCTTCCACTCTGTTGTCAACATCTTCATACTTGTTTCTTCTCACTTCTTTCATAAAAAATTAATCATTATCTTCATCAGATTTTTGATTCCAGTCTTTCACCTGTATCTCATTCGTATCAATGGTCTCTTGTAAAAACTTCTCAACTGTAATGTCTGAAAGTTTCGCACGAAAGGCTTCTTGAGCTTCATTCACGATGTTTTCAAACTTTAAAAACCCTTTTTCAGCGACCTCAATATCACCAAATGCTTTCCTAACCAATCCCGTCGATTGAAAAATAGGTTCATTTCCTTCAATGGCATCGACGAGATCAATAATTGGGATGCACGCAGGTGTTTTTGCCAAAACAAATCCGCCATTGACTCCGGGAACTGATTTAATTAATCCTCTAACAACTAGCTTTCGCATGATTTTTTTAAGATAAGAAGGAGAGACGCCTAGCCTTTCACTAATGACATCGCTTGTTACTGGTATGTCTGCTGCTTGAGTGGAAAGCATGACGATAATGCAGGCGGCTTGTTCAACGCCAGAAGTCAACTTCAATTGTCTCCCTCCTTTCATTGTGGATAGTGGATATCTTTTATCTACAAAAGAGATTTTACTCTTTTCCTTTTATTATTTCAAGCAAAACTTCTTCTAATCCGTATTGCAGGTTTTTTAATAATAAGTTAGCTCAATATACTATTTCATAAAGTTAAAGAATAAAAGTCTAGGTAGACACCCAACAGTTTAAAGTATTTTTCGCCGAATATATTATAGTCGCGATCATTAAACAAAATAATGAGTTTTTTAAAAAAATAAAAAAATTAGCATACCACCGTTAAATAAAATTAACTAGTAGACAGACTGTTTCTTCTACCATAGACTAAATAATATCGACTAGATTAGGTAGGAAGGTGTTTTTAAGATATGCAACATAATCCAACTGGAAAAGAGCGTATTGGATTAGTTTTTCTTCTCAGCATGCTTGGGATATTAGGATCTCTCAATATTGATATGTATTTACCGAGTTTTCCGGATATTGCGAGTAGCTTGGGAACTCGTGCTTCATTTGTTCAACTGAGTTTAACTGCTTGTTTGATTGGTTTTGCGATTGGGCAAATCATCGTTGGTCCGATTAGTGATTCACAGGGACGAAAGAAGCCCATGCTCATCTCCATTTTCTTATTTACACTAGCTTCACTTTTCTGTGCTCTTTCGCCAAATATCACATCTTTAATAGTCGCTCGATTTTTACAAGGATTAACGGCTTCAGCGGGACTTGTCTTATCCCGTGCAATTGTTCGTGACGTGTTTAGCGGCAAGGCACTTACGGAATTCTTTGCCTTATTAATGATTATAAATGCAGCTGCTCCGATGATTGCTCCAATGACTGGAGGAGCCATCCTCCTTTTACCATTTGGAAACTGGCATACTATTTTTTTCTTTCTAAGTGTCGTTGGGCTTATTATTATTTTTATTGCCGCTATTTGGTTAAAGGAAACATTACCAATCGAGAAAAGATTACCAAGTTCGATTGGACATTCTATTCGGACGATGGGCCGTTTATTGAAGGATCGTTCTTTTATAGGTTACGTACTGATTGTCGGATTCATACATGGAGGGAGTTTTGCTTATGTATCCGGAACGCCTTTTGTATACCAAGGCATCTACCATGTTTCACCGCAAGTCTATAGTGTTTTATTTGGTATTAATGGTCTGGCCATTATTTTAGGGAGCTTTATTATCGGACGTTTTAGCGGAGTTATTCATGTAAAACGTTTGCTCAAAATCGCTGTTATAATGGCTGTAAGTGCTACGGCAATCCTTCTCATTATGACCATCATCAATGGCCCACTCGCTTCTCTCGTCATATTAATTTTCATTTATATGACTACAATGGGAATGATCACAACGAGTACGTTTACGTTGGCAATGGAAAACCAAGCCAACCAAGCTGGGAGTGCAAGTGCTTTATTAGGCATGTTTCCGTTATTGATTGGGGCCATTGTTTCTCCTTTCGTTGGAATTGATGAGTCAACCGCTGTCCCAATGGGAGCGATCTTATTTATTACCTCTTTTATTGGATCGGTGGCTTTCTTTAAACTAACCGAGAAAGGAGTCCAAAATGAACAAATGGCAGGTTAAATGTGAGGGCCTTTTGCCCTTCACATTTATCTGAAGTTGACTTCATCACTTAGGTTTGATTGACATCTCTTTTAAAAAAAGGACCCTACTGATTACTGAAAAAAAACGATTAAAATAGCACCGACAATCATTAAAAAGGTACATATCCAAAATACCTTAGTAAATCTTTCATCGTTTCTAGCTAACAAGTAACTAAAAAAAGCGGTCATAATAGGGCCTGTTGCAATTAAAGCAGAAACATAAGCCACCAATAAATACTTCACCGCAATGAAATAGGTAATGATAGCAAGTCCCCAGAACAACGTTGCAAGCACTAAATTTTTATCTAATGATTGGAGATGTTTATGATAAGTAGCTATTAATTTACCTTCTTTTAATAAAAAAAGAACCAAAGTGATCCACGCTGCCATACTTGAAATTCCAGTTGCTAAGATCACATCCGGTCCTCTTTGCATGGACATTGCTCTTATTATGTCTGCACTAGCAAATAAGAATGCAACAAGAACCCCTAATGCTATCCCTTTATGCCAACTCGTAAACGTACTAGTTTCCCCTAGAGACTTTACTTCGCTATCTGATGCTCTTTCTTGCCACCCTAAAGTCCATATCGCACATAAAATAATCAAAATACCAATCAGGGCAATGGCAGTCGGCCTTTGATCCATGAAAATAAAGGCTAAAATAACCGTGAAAGCAGGAGCGGAATTTTTTATCATGCTTGCGCGGGACGGACCTATATAACGAATCGTGTTAAAAAGCCCCCATCTTGCGAAGAAGGAATGGATAATGCCTACCAAGGCATATAGCAGGATCGTCTTAACATCAGGCCAAGGAGTCCCCTGCATTATTTTTATCATGAGACTCAGTGGAAAGAAAAAAATAGCCAACAAACCAATATTTAACGCCATGGCCTCTAATCCGGTGAACTTTTTATCCGTTTTTCGATTATATACATTACCCAAGGAGAATAGAACCGCATTCAATAGTGAGAAAATAACCCCCATCAAAAATACCTCCTCATGATAAGTGCGCCTTCTAAGCGATTGTTTATTATATGCGCGAATGGGATTAATTCCACTAAGATGATGTATCCATTAAGTCAAATCTGCTTGGAAGAAGAAGGGTATTTGAACCACTTATAAAAAATAAGTTAGAGAAAAGTAAAACTGCCATCAACGTTGTATATTAACAACCCTGATGGCAGTTTTTAAAAAACTTTATTTAATTAAAGCTTCATGACTGACATTCTAATTGATAGTCCTTAGCCAATTTTCTAAATGCCTCAAGTGAGCGTTTGACCTTTTCTGTTGGTATACAGTACGCCATTCTGAAGTAACCAGGGCATCCAAAATTGTCAGCTGGTACTAACAATAAGTCATACTTCAAAGCTCTTTTACAAAAAGCTACGGCATCCTCTTCTAATGCTTTCGGAAACAGATAAAAAGTTCCACCTGGCTTTGCACAGGTAAATCCAAGACTTGTGAGTTCCTTATATAATATATTCATATTTGTTTCATAGACGGATAAATCGGCTGTCATATCTATGACTTCAGCCACGGCCAACTGAATAATTGACGGTGGACAATTGTGACCGATTCCCCTTGATATTTGCCCGCACATATTAACGATCAGTTCCGCATCTTTACACTCTGGATTTACAGCAATATAGCCTATTCTCTCACCAGCAAGAGATAAGGATTTACTAAAGGAATAACATGTTATCGTATTAGGATAATATTTGGCAACAAAAGGGGCATCAACATTTTCAAAAACAATTTCTCGATATGGTTCATCGGAGATAAGGAAGATCTCATGTCCAAATTCACGTTCTTTTTCTTGTAAAAACGATGCCAACTTTTTGATTGTTTCAGTAGAGTATATAGCACCTGATGGATTGTTAGGCGTATTGATTAGTACAGCCATGACTTTTGGTGTTAACATTTTTTCGAATTCCGCAAAATTAATTTGAAAATCATCCGTTTTCGCTGGGACAACTTTTAAAGTCGCTCCTGTTTTATTGACGTAGGGCGTATATTCCGGAAAAAATGGAGCGAAGGTGACGACCTCATCTCCTTTTGTCGTCACTGCTCGGAGTGCATGGGCAAGAGCTCCAGCTGCTCCAGATGCCATAAAAATATGCTCTTTTTTATAATTCATGTCAAAACGTCTACTTAATGATTGAGCAATCTTTTCCCTCACGGATTCAATACCAAGGCTCGGACTGTATCCATGAATGGATCCTGGCTCCCTGCTTGTCGCAAGTTCCACTAATTTATTTGTAAATTCCTGAGGAACGGGAACCGACGGGTTACCTAGACTATAATCAAATACATTTTCATACCCGATCTCTTTCGCTCTTTCTGAGCCATACTCTGCTATTTCTCTTATGATTGATTTTTGTCCTAACATTTTTTTGTATTCTTCTGCAATCATGTTTCATCTTCCTTTCTTATGTCATCCGTTAACAATATTTTTAGGTCTTTCTCCTTGTTCAACTCGTTTAATGTTTTCCCATACAAACCGGTGCATCTGGACAAAGGCTTGTTCAGTGACTCCGCCAATATGAGGTGAAAAAGTGATCTTATTTTCTATCTCTGCAGGTAACTGCAATAGAAGGTTATTAGGACGAACCGGTTCAGGCGAAATCGTATCCAGACCTGCTCCTGATATAAGTCCTTCTTTTAAAGCAACGATTAAATCAGGTTGATTAACCACTTCTCCGCGCGCTGTGTTAATGAGAATAGCAGATTTTTTCATCATACGAAAACGATTTAAATCCATAAAATGCTTCGTTTGATCATTAGACGGTAAATGAAGACTAATGATATCACATTCCTTTAAAATGTCTTCCAAAGGCAAGTAATCAACACAAAGTTTTGTTTCTAATTCTTTAGGAAGTGGATTTCTGCTATAGTAACTTACCTTGCTTTCAAATCCCTTTAGACGTTTGGCCGTTTCTTGTCCAATAGCCCCCATGCCAATGATGCCAACATGGCAATTCCAAAGTTCTCTAATCCCTTCAAGACTCCAATTGCTCTTGGCTTCGATCTGTCTTGCGTCCCGCACCATTCTATCGCCTTTCACTGTCCGTCGTAAAACAGCTAGCATGAGTAAAATCGCTTGTTCTGCAACAGCCTTGCTATTGGCTGCTGCATTATTGCAAACAAATACACCTTTTTTAGTAGCGGCTTCAACATCGATCCAATCGAAACCAACGCCTTCAGAATGAATCATTTTTAGATTGGGCATCGCATCAATTAATTCTTTCTTAACTGGCTGCATGGCATCAACAAAAATAACGTCAGCATCGCCCCCCATTTTCAACAATCTTTGTGTATCTGTCTCAAATTCCGCAAAGACAAGTTCCCAATCTTTAGGAATGAATGAGAAATCAGAAAATCTTTCAATTCGTTTTTTTAATGTCATAATTAATACTTTCATACATGTTTCCTTTCTCTAACTATACCGAATTAATCATTTAACGCTAAAAAGAATCAATCGTTTGACTATGGAAAGTCTCATCAACATTCTAAATGAGAACAGGAGAACCGCGTCGTATGTAATTTCATAAGATCACATTTGCTCTATGTATGAACTTCATCAAAATTCATTTAATTTATTATACCATTTCTTAACTCATATAAAATACTTAACTTTTGATTAATGTTGGAGGTACTTCTTACACGAGGAAAATTCAATAAAAAAACTAATAAATGAACCTCTATCCCAAATACCAGTAAATTTCTTCACATTTTTTGTCATAAAAAAAAGGATCAGACCTTTCGATGTCGAATTTACATATTAACCTCGATTTAATAATCCTTCGTGAAGGAGGTGTTTGTTCTTTGTCCTTCGTTTTATCTTCATTGATTTATCTTCATTGATTTTCTTAACACAGTTTATTTCTTATTTCTCAGATTACCCTTATTTTTTATTATCCCTCACCTATATCCCACAATAAAGGAGTCCTTCACATGTTTAAAATCATCCGCAAACTAGTTCTCACCTCACAACGTGGTTTTACTTTAATTGAAATGATGATTGTCCTTATGATCATATCTATCCTCTTACTCATTGCGGTACCCAATATGACGAAATCCCATGATATTGTTGGAAAGAAAAGCTGTGAGACGACTGTGAAACTGGTCCAAAGTCAAGTGGCGGCCTATCAAATGGACAAGGGTGTGCTGCCTAGTTCAATACAAGATCTCGTAGATGGAGGGTATATCGATAGCGCGCAATGTCCAGATGGAAAAACCCTAGTCTTAGGTACTGATGGTAAAGTTAGTGTATCGGAATAAATTTTCGAGCCACGGGTTTACCCTAATTGAAACGCTCATTGCTGTCTCGATCATCTGCCTCATCGTGCCCCTTGCCTTTCAACAATATGGATCTCTTTCAGATCACAAAACTCTTCGCTACTTTATTGACCAAACCAATGACCTCTTTCATCAAGCACAATACATCGCCGTCACAGAAAAGAAAACGACAATGGTCTCTTTTTATGAATCCGCTCACACCCTAGAACTTTCGTTCGATAATAAAGTCAAAAAGAAGATCACATACGATCCTCGCATTCAACTGATCATGGCTTCACACAATGGTAGGTATATCATTGGGAGAAATGGTCACTTTAGCAATGCGGGAACATTGTACATTAAATTGGGTGATACACAGTATAAATTTGTTGTATTAATTGGACAAGGGAGATTTTATTTTGAGAAATTGTAAAGGACTTTTTCTAAGTGAGACCATGATCGGCCTATTCATTCTTTCAATTGCCATGTTCACCGCCTTCCCAGTTTTATATCATGTCAATGTAGAAAAGCAAAACTTACATTTAGAAAATTTAGCGAGACAAATTTTACAAAATCAAATGACACGTTGGTCTATTAATCCCATCATTCAGGATCAACAAATTTCAAAAAATAATGTTGTCTTTTCTATTGAAGCTAAAAATAGAACGAGTTTTCATACCCTTTGTGTTTCATGGAAAAATAAACGATCACAACTTAAGCAAGTTTGTGGAGATGTTTCCCCATGAAAAATCGAATGGGGTATACACTTCTTTCGCTAATGTTATCTTTAGCTATATTTGTAACTATAACATTACTTATTTCCTCGATCATGCTTACACTTGCCAAAAATAATCGTCAAAACTTGGATATGCAAAAGGAAAAGAATATCTTCTTTCAACAAACCCTTTCAGAGGTGCAACGTGCATCCTCCATTTCCTGTACTGAGAAAAAATTATCTTTAACCTCTCAAGATGGTGAAGACATTACATTCCAACAGTCTGGACACATATTATATAGACAAGTATTTGAAAAAGGTTATGATATTGCTCTCCAAAATGTACAAGATGCTCGATTTTCATGTACGGAAAAAACAATTTCTATTTCTGTAACTGATACAGATGGTGAAACAAATGAATGGTGGATGAGGAGTTATGTGGATCAAACCAATTAGAACAAAAATGAATGAAGATGGTTTTGTTTTACCCCTATGTGTTATCATTAGTTTTCTTATCATCGCCTTTGCCCTTCATGCGGTCATTCTCTTACAAAATGAGCAAGAGTTTAAGAAAGAGAGTGATCTATCCCTCCGATTTAATGAAGTCACACAACTTGGATTATTCGATATTAAAAAAAATCTTGCTAAAAACGAGTTGCCTACATCAGGGTCTTTCATATATGATGATGGCATAGTCAATTTTCAAATGACAAAGTCAACTGATAATGAACTAGAAGTTTTTGTGACCGTGTCCATTGATGGACATGAACAAAAAAACAAATTTTATTATGACACAGAAAAAGGCGGCATTACAAAATGGATAGACGGCATATAGAAAAACCCTTGATCTATTTAACTGGGTTTATGGGAGCAGGGAAGACAACAATTGGGGCGAAACTTGGATCAAATTGTCATCTACCTGTTGTAGATACGGATCAGTTCATTGTTCAAACATACAAACAAACGATTTCTGAAATGTTTCAATTACATGGTGAGCCCTATTTTCGTAAAGCGGAAGAAAGTATTTTAACCAATCTCTCGAAAAGAACAGCCCCAACGATTGTAACAACAGGTGGTGGTATTATCATGAGTAAGCAAAACCGCCAAAAAATGAAACAATCCGGAATTATTATTTATTTACACTGTGATTTCAATGTTATTATGCAAAGACTACAACAAGATCATTCACGTCCACTCTTGCAGCAACATAATAGAAAATCTTTTTCTGAGCTTTTTTTAACGAGACTTAAGCATTATTTAGAATGCGATTACGTTATTGATACAACATACAAATCCGTATCGACCATCGTTAAAGAAATTTGTTTTATTTTGAATAGAACAGCCCTTATTGGAAATCCTAATATTATAGAGTCAGAAAGTTAACTATACTTAAGACGTTAGAAGTAATTGTCCTAAAAAATTATTCCATCTGTATGGATCTTTCTGAAACGTCATCTTCTTAAAGGGTGATCATATTGAAATCCGATGAGTACGTTCGATTCTTAACAGAACAATTTGTACAACATATGGAAAAACCCAAATCTGTACGAAAATCAATAAAAGAAGAAAAAAAACAATACAAAGCCTCGAAAAGAGAACAATGGTTTGGCTTATTGCCATTTGCCTTCTCACATTACGTCAAAGGTGCAAAAAAGAAATTATCGAAAAAAACGAAGTAAAAAACGAACCCTGCATAGGAGTCTATGTAGGGTTCGTTTTATTTTATTCTATATATGTGAATTTTATTTTGAACGACCTTTTAAAGAAAGCAAAAACGTTTACCTTATTTATTTAATCACTTGATAAACACGATAACTTAATATATCCCGGTACTTATCCATCATCTCAAGATGATGAATCCAAATTTCTAACGT
This sequence comes from Terrilactibacillus laevilacticus, assembly GCF_006517395.1. Classification (GTDB taxonomy): domain Bacteria; phylum Bacillota; class Bacilli; order Bacillales; family Sporolactobacillaceae; genus Terrilactibacillus; species Terrilactibacillus laevilacticus. The sequence continues at coordinate 4,619 of NZ_VDCY01000013.1, read as the reverse complement.
TTCTTGGTCTAAGTCTGATGTAAATTTTAATGGCACGTCATAATTCAGCCTTTGACCCGATTTAAAAAAATCCTCTTCTTTATAACCGGTGACCACAGAGAAGTTTTCCTTGTAAAAATACTCACACCATTCTCTCTCTGTTAGTACTTGACTTACTCCATATAGAGATTTAATATCTTCAATTTCTATTGGGTTAAGTTTTTGTTCTGTAGTCATCTCAATAGCTGTGATTGAACCCTGCGGGGATAAAACACGATAATACTCTTTCAATGCTTTTGGAATATGTGTAAAAGCAGTGACCGACTCTGAGAAAATTCGATGAAATGAACCATCCGAAAAAGGAAGGGCTTCAGCGTTCGCTTGCATAACTTGATAAGGGTCTCCAAGTTGTTTGGCACGCGCTTTTGCTTGTTCTATCATTTTAGGATGCAAATCAATGGCTGTTAAGTCACATGTTGTTTTATCAACAAGATAAGCAGACGTTTCGCCTGTACCACATCCAACGTCAAGGACTTTTTCACCCATAGAAATCGGAAATTTTATTAATATCGCTTCGGTTAAGGCTCTTCCACCTGGATGCGCATTTCCAATACCCATCTTAGCTAGAAAATCCAAATACCTTGTTTTCTCCTCCAAATGCAACACCCCTGACAAGCAGGTTCAAAAGGATGTCTTTTTGAACTGCCTCAATAATCTCTCATTTATAACGTATGAATTGAGATTAAGGAATGTTACAAAAAACAGAGATAGACATTTTATGTAAATATTTGAGCTAGATGGCCATTAACGCCCGCTACGCCAACCGAAAAGTCATCTCACCACTTACTTCCTTGAAGGTGGGATATTTCTTTTCGGAAATCTTGTCAACTTTAAGTTAAAAAAGGATTCGTGTTTTTTTCTTTTTCAATTGTTGTTGTCGTGCCGTGGCCGGGAGCAACGATCGTTTCACCTGGCAAAGTAAATAATCTATCCTTTATACTAGCTAATAACTGTTCTTGGTTACCACCAAATAAATCCGTTCTTCCTATACTTCCATTAAACAAGGCATCTCCAGAAAAAATGATGTGATCCTCGCTAAAATAATAAGAAACGCTACCAGGAGAATGCCCTGGTGTTTCAAACACTTCACATTCAAATGGACCGATACTTAAATGCTGCTCTTGATGAATAATATGCTCTACTGGAGAGATTCGCATGGGTTCTATTATTGGGAATCTTGATGAACCATTTTTATCTGGGTCTGTCGTCCAATCTTGTTCAGCCTTATGTAGATAACTTGGTATATGCCATGTATTTCGAACATCGTCTAATGCTCCAATATGATCAAAATGAGCGTGGGTCAATAGGACAGCAATAGGTTTTAAATTATATCGTGTTATATATTGATCAATAATAGAAAATGAATCACTAGGATCAATAATAATGGCTTTGCGAGTCGTTTCGTCTTCTAAAATATAACAATTGGTTTGGATAGGCCCTAAAGGTTTCATTGTCCATTTCATTAATTTTTCTCCTTAGTCGCATGTTTTCCTTTAATCATAACTAAAAAACACCTTTTAAATCAAATATAATAAAGTGAAACTCAATCAGTGAGGATTTTCTTCATCCCGAACTGATTGTAAGCCTGAACCAATCGGGCTTTTACGGGCAGTTATCCCCCACCTAGAAATCGATTACACTTATTACCTTGAGGTGGGGGTCTTAATGCCCGTTAATGCGGGATAAAAACTGGGTTATTAAAAGGTGAACAGAATTTTTCTGGTCACCTATAAATATGATCGAGGATAGTTATATAAAGTATGATTATAAATATAAATGGGCTAAGAAAACCCCTAAAGATTTCTGATAAATTTCGTGAAATTGAGTCAGCGGTAGTGGGTTTTCACCTTTACCTAGCTCTAATGTAAAACCCGGCTTATGAAATTCTTGCTCAAACCAATCTTTATATCCCGCATAACTCTCAACATATCGTTCGGCCTCATAACCGCTAACTCTCGAAAATTCATTTACGATATATTCTGTTTCAGGGGGCTCTTGGCCATTAAATCCCCAATAAATCACTTCTCCTTGGGTATGAATCGCCATCACCCGATCAAAATTTTTTTGTTTAGTTAAATCTGCAAGCGCAATAGCTTCAGGTTCACTTAATGGTTTTTCTCCACCATAGTCTCTAGGACCAGGTTCACTTTCTCCTTCTCTACGTTCCTCTTCCCACATCGCTGGAAATTGGTCATTCAAATCAATACCACGAATATTCGCTTTCCATATCGAAAAGTCTCGGCTACCGTGATTTAAATCTATGACTTGTCTTGCGTCTTCAACATCTGCGCCATGAATCGCTAAATCAACGCCATCTGGATTGACCATTGGTACAACAGATAATGTCACTTGATCATAAAAAGGGGCCATTGTTAAACCTCTAATCGTTCTCCGATGAGTTAAGGCTCCTAAATAATCATTCAAAAAGGTCATAATGACGGAAGACGTAATCCATTCATTCGCATGCATCGCTGCATTGATATGAACTTTTTTGGGTCCGTTTCCCACGTTAAGTTCTTTAATTGGCTTCCCGAGCACACTATGTCCAATCGTTTCTTGCCTTATGAATGGATAGATGGCTGTTAGTCTTCTTATGTCTTTATTTAATGTATTAAAATCATAAGGCTTATCACTTTGTATAAAACTTTTCGAGACCTTAATTGGAATAAAAAGGGTGCTTTTTTCATTAATTTGATCCGCATCCCTTGAACCATTTAAGAGAAAAAGCGAATCAAGAGGTAAATGACGCTTTGTAGCAATTGACCATAGGGATTCACCATTCTCCAAGCTAATTTCTTTTTTTATATAACCTGGAATTTCAAGTTTTTGGCCCGGTTCTACCGATTCTTTCATATTATTACTATCTAAGACGAGCTGCAAGGGCACATCAAACAGTTGACTATAGTACCAAAGGGTATCTCCTTCTCTAACAGTTACTTTCACGGACTCCCCTCCTCAGATTTCATTTATATGCTAGTTTATGAGATATAAGTCTCTAATTATGAAAAAGTCTGACATACTTGAGGAGAAAAATCCTTTATAGTACGTGTTCAAAAAGGTGACAAACGAAAAGGGTTACTGGCTAAGTACGCTGGCCTCCTGCAAGAAACGCCAGTTACTTGCCCGTCTTGGGCGTCGGAAGGCTAAGAGATGCGCAGTTCCTTAGGACCGGCGTTCCACATGATGTGGTAGCTTCAGGCACCAGCGTGAGCAATTTTAGCCAGCGTTCCTCTTATATCCACTACATGAGGAACGGAAAAACAAGCGGGCGCCGAGTTCAAACTTATCATTTAGTGACTTTTTGAACAACCTCTAATATTACAATTTGTTTTTTGCAAGCCAAGCGGCACCTAGAATCCCAGCATCATTTCCAAGCGTTGCAATCACAATATCTGTTGCTTGGGAAACCCGCGAGAGGGCATATTGTTTAAAGTAACGTTTCACAGGTTCGAGTAAAGTCTCTCCTGCACGGGAAACACCGCCACCAATAACAATTTTTTCTGGGTTATTGATCATTGAAATATTGGCTAAGGCAAAGCCTAAATAATAGGATGCTGTTTCAACAATGCGCATGGATAAGGCATCTTTTTCTTTGGCACAATTAAAGATATCAGCCGCCGAAATATCACCATTTTCCTCAAACATGGTTTGAAGTAATCCAAGACCCGGATTCTCATTAAGAGCTTCGAGAGCTAGACGACGAATGCCAGTTGCTGAAGAAACCGTCTCTAAACAACCTGTTTTTCCACAATTACATGGAGAACCACCTTCTGGTATCACCGTAACATGTCCAATCTCACCAGCCATACCCGTGATTCCATGGACGACTTCTCCACCAGTAATAACACCGCCACCAACACCTGTACCAAGTGTAACACATAATAAATCTTTTGAACCTTTACCAGCACCTAGCCACATTTCACCGATAGCGGCAATATTGGCATCATTATCTATGATCACAGGAAAACCTGTTTCATTTTCTAACTCCTCTTTTAACGCATAGTCTTTCCAACCAATGTTTACCGCTTGATAAATAAATCCGGTCGACATTTCAATAAAACCAGGAGCTCCTAATCCAATGCCTCTTACTTGATCTAATGTATGACCGTTCTCTTTCAACTTAGTATGAATGCTGTAACTAATATCTTTTGCAATATGTTTACCATTTTCACTTGTATTAGTGGGAATTTCCCATTTATCAACAAAGAGCCCATCATCTGTTACAAAAGCCAGCTTGATGGTTGTACCTCCTATATCGACTCCCACATTCCACATATCCATAATTAACACCTCAACAATAATTAGTAACCGCTTACTATAATTTCATTAATACTTATAATATTTATGATTCAAAAAAGTTAGACTGTATTTCAAAGCGGAATAAAAGCACATCAACCTTATCTTACACTATTCTCGTAATAGATGTCATATACTTTTGTTCTATTAGTGCGTTCAAAAAGGTGACAAATTAGAAGCAAGAAGGTCAAGGCGGCGCCGTTTTGAGGACCGGAATGTAGGTTTTTGCTACATGAGGACCGGAAAAACAAGCGGGCGACCGAGATTCGTAGCTTATCATTTGG
>NZ_VDCY01000012.1 GCF_006517395.1 Terrilactibacillus laevilacticus | reverse complement strand
AAAAACAATCCATGAACATGAACAATTAGAATACAAGTGACAATTTATCTGAAAAGGTCGAAAACTTATTTACACAAAATTATTGACACTGCCTTTTCAGTTGAATAACGCGACAAATTAATTGAAATTAAATAATTGTGGAAAATTTTAAAACCAATTTTGATGATTCGACTTTGAAATCATTTTTCCTGTTGTATCTAAGTTTTATAAACATCATAAGTTATTTGGAGGTTAACATGAAAAAAATTATAAGTGCCTTAATCATTGTCATGTGCTTTGTACTTGTATTATCAGGTTGTGGAGGCTCATCATCATCAGGTGGAAGTACATCGAAGAAGGATGGAACCATGATAATTGGGATGGAATCAGAAGCTGATGTATTAGATCCACATTCTGCTACAGGATGGGTAACTATGAGAGTTAATAATCAAATCTATCAACCACTTATAGGCGAAGATTTAACAAAATCAGCAAATGAAGCTCCAACTCCAAAATTAGTTGGTGTACTAGCAAAAAATTGGGATGTTTCAGAAGACGGTAAGACGTACACTTTTAATTTGAGGGAGAATGTTAAATTTACTGACGGTACACCATTTGACGCAGAAGCGGTGGCCTTTAACCTTGATCGTCTAACAAACAAGAATTTTAAGTATTATTATGAACTTGGTAATGCCAAAACCTACCGAACATGGTTATATTATAAAAATTATAAAATCGTTAATGGTCACAATATTCAAATTAATTTAAGTCAACCATTTCCAGACTTTCCTAGGATGTTAGCTCAAATTAATTCTTTACAAATTGTCAGTCCTACAGCTGTTAAGAAATATGGCAACGAAAAATTTGGGAATCATCCTGTCGGTACAGGACCATTCAAATTTCAAAGCCGTGTAAGAGGATCTAAGATTGTCCTTGTTAGAAATAACGACTATTGGGGTAAAAAAGCTTACTTAAGTAAAGTCATTTTTAGACCAATTTCTGACGCGTCAAGTCGTGTTCTTGCTTTGGAAAATGGAGAGGTTGATATGATTGCTGTACCACCTGCTGATTCATTGTCTAAGCTTAAGAAAGAGGACTTCAATATTTCTTATACTAAACCACCACATGTTTGGTACTTAGTATTTAACATGGAAAATAAAGAGATGAAAAACATTAAAGTTAGACAAGCTATCAATTACGCTATTAATCGTGATGGAATTGCCAATAGTTTATTAAAAGGAAGTGCAATGCCAGCTAATACGATTCAAGCGCCAGGAAGTTCAGCATATGATCCTAATAAAAATTACTATCCTTACAATGTAGAGAAAGCAAAGCAATTGATGAAAGAAGCTGGATATGGAAATGGGTTCACCACAACCTTGAGAACATCTACCGATGGATCTGGCCAACTAATTCCTACAGATATTGCTGAGTGGATTCAAAGAGATTTAGCGAAAATTGGTATTAAAGTTAAAATTGATACTCAAGAATGGATCAATTACTACTCAACATTTATGCAAGGTATGCCTCCTAATGTTGGAATGAATCAAATGTCATCAGGACGTACAACACCTTATTTCTTATCCATGATTGCTAATTCAAAATATATGGCTCCAGGTGGCATGAACTCTGGACGTTATGATAGTAAAGAACTTGACACTCTTCTTAATTCAGCAACGACCGCTAAGAACCAGGAAGAATCAATTAAACTATGGAAAAAAGCAGAAGACATGATGATGAAAGATCCAGGTTGGGCACCAATCGTAAATGATAAAGCTCCTTATGCGATTAGTAAATCGATTAAAAACTTTGTCAATCCTGCAGAAGAATGGTATGACTTATCAAATGTCTGGACAACAAATAAAAATTAATTTAATGATTAAAGACAAGTTTTTAAATATTTACCTGTAGAAGTTGTACAGGTAAATATTTTTTACAAACTATTTAGAACGGATGAGAGGTGTTAACATGCCATTATATTTAATCAAGAGAATGATCTCAATGTTATATGTACTAATTGGTGTAACCATTATTGTTTTTTTAATGATTCATCTAATTCCTGGAGATACAGCTCAAACTCTACTAGGTGGGGAAGCAACAAAAGCCTCACTTGATGCTTTACGACACAAAATGGGGTTAGATCAACCATTAATTATTCAATATTTTATATGGATTAAGCAGGTCATAACAGGTAATTTAGGTTATTCGTATAGTTTGCATATTAATATCTCACACCTACTCTTTCCTAGGTTTTTAAATACTTTAGTATTAACAATTGCAAGTTTGTTATTGAGTATCTTAATTGGTGTAGGGTTAGGTTTTTTCAGTGGTTTAAAGAAAAATACAGTTATTGATAAGATATTATCTGCTCTTTCTGTATTTGGTGCAAGCATGCCAGTCTTTTGGATAGCACTCATGCTAATGTGGCTATTTGCCATTCAATTACGTTTATTACCAGTAAGCGGTATGTATAATCTTAGAGGAAATGGAGGATTTGCTGATCTATTGATGCATTTAATATTACCAACGATTGCTACCTCGTTAGTTTCCATTGCCGTTATATCACAAATGACACGTAATGTTGTATCTGATGTCGTAAATAAGGATTACATTAATTACTATCAGTCGTTTGGTTTATCTCATTACCAATTAAATATGAAACATATTTTAAGAAATTCATTACCACCCGTCATTAACATCATAGGATTACAAGTGGGATATATCCTGGGTGGCGCCTTATTTAGTGAAATTGTGTTCAATTGGCCGGGAGTTGGTTTGGCTATATACACAGCCATTAACTCTAAGGATTATCCAATGATACAGGCGGGTGTCTTGTTTATTGCATTATCTTTCGTTTTAGTGAACTTTGTTGTTGATATTCTCAATATAGTGGTTAATCCCAAACTTCGTGATTCTAATAAATAAGGGGATGAAATAATGTACACAAATATTAGATGGCGAAAATTCGGAAAATATTTAGTAAAAGATAAAATGGCTTCTATCGGCATTGCCATTATTATGGTAACCATCATCACTGCTATATTTGCCCCTTTATTGGCACCTTACAATCCCAATGAAGCTTCTGATACAGCTACTCGATTAGCGATGCCATTTACATCTGGGCATATATTAGGTACTGATTCACAGGGTAGAGATATTTTAAGTCGCTTGATCTACGGTTCAAGAACTTCAATCTTATCGGCGACAATTCCAGTCATCATATCTGGAGTTATTAGTATTATACTTGGTATAGTAGCAGGCTTTTCTAAGAAGATTGGTGGATTTATTATGAGAATTATGGATGTATTATTTGCCTTTCCATCGGTACTTCTTGCGGTCGTTATAGCAGCCATTCTTGGACCAGGATTATTTAATGTTTGTTTAGCGATGGTGATTGTTAGAATTCCATATATGACGAGAGTGGTATATACAGATACTGTTCAAGAAATGCAAAAAGAGTACATCGAAGCTGCTTCAGCATTTGGTAGAACAAAGTTTGAAATTATGTTCAAAGAATTACTTCCTAATGTTTTACCGTCACTTATTGTTTATGCGACAACGCTTATGGGCGTGACAGTCGTTACTATTGCAGGGTTAAGTTTTATAGGCTTAGGTATTCAACCGCCAACTGCGGATTGGGGCTTGATGGCAAGTAACGGAAAAAACGTACTTGTTCAAGGAGATCCATATGTCACTCTATTTCCTGGGTTAGCCATATTAATTTTAGCTGTTGCGTTTAGTATGTTAGGTGATTGGTTGAGGGATTTACTTGATCCTACCAAAAAATAATAGGACTAAATTGGGGTGAGAAGAATGAACAATGGTTCAACCAATATCTTGGAGATAGAAAACTTAACCACCACACTAAGAATACCAGGTGGTAAAGTATCTGTCGTTGAAGGTATTAGTTTTAATGTAAAGGCTGGGGAAAAATTAGTAATTGTTGGTGAGTCGGGGTCTGGCAAATCCATGACTATAAATTCAATCTTGCAGATGGTACCAGATAGTTTGATTGACTCCTATAAAGGCATTATTAAAATCGATGGTGAAAATATTCTTGAAATGAGCAAAAGAAAATTTAAAGATATTCGTGGAAAAAAAATATCCCTAGTGGCACAAAATGCGATGACTTCATTAGATCCATCTTATAAAATAGGAAAACAAGTTATGGAAATTTATCGTCATAATCATAAAAAAGCATCGAAAGAAGAAGCTAAAAAAGAAACTTTAATCTTATTAGATAAAATGGGAATAAAAAATCCAGAACATGTCTTTCATTCGTATCCTCACGAGTTAAGTGGCGGTTTAAGACAGAGAGTAGTTATTGCGATGGCGTTGACTGGAAATCCAAAGTTGATTATTGCAGATGAACCTACTTCCGCTCTTGATCCAACTTTACAACTACAAATCTTAGATTTGCTTAATGAGATAAACCAGAAATTTGGAACATCCATTTTAATGATAACTCATGATTTTGGCGTAGTTTCCTATTTTGCTGATCGTGTTATTGTCATGTATGCTGGGGAAATTTTAGAAATGGGTACTGTAGATGAAGTTATTAATTATCCACTTCATCCGTATACAAAGGGTTTATTAAAGTGCATCCCAGATTTATCTTGGTTAGATAAGGAAGATAAAATTGAGAAAAGAAAATTATCAAGTATATCTGGTGAAGTTCCTAATCTAGCTAAGAAATTAACAGGATGCCGTTTTGCACCAAGAGTGTCTGATATACCTGAAGATTATCATGAATCCAGTCCGAAAATGCATAAAATAACGGATACACACTGGGTAAGATGTACGTGTTATCAATATTATTTAAAAGATAGTATTGCAGGATTGGAGGGAGTCAAATGACTGAGCCATTGCTTGAAGTGAAAAACTTAACAAAAATATATGGACAAAAAAAGAATCTGCTAAGATCCGGTAATCAGGTTTTAGCCGTTAACAATGTAAGTTTCACAGTGAATAAAGGGGAAACTTTTGGGATTGTTGGAGAGTCTGGATCAGGGAAAACAACGATTGGTAGAATGATTATGCAGTTGGTAAATCATACGAATGGTGACATTTTATATAAAGGTCAGAAATATAGTGAATTTACGAAAGAAAGTGCCGAGCGATTTAAAAGTAAGGTACAAATCATTTTCCAAGATTCAGGTTCTGCTTTTAATCCAAGAAAAACGATCGGTTCCCAAATTGCTTATCCTCTATTGAAGAAGATTAAAGATCGAAAAGCTGTTTTAGATGAAGTAATTAAGTTTATCGAAATGGTTGGACTTAGTAAAGAAATGGCATATAGATATCCTCATGAGCTTTCAGGTGGTCAACGACAACGTGCAGGAATTGCAAGAGCCTTAATTTTGAAACCGGAACTTTTAGTGCTAGATGAGCCTGTTTCTGCCCTCGATGTTTCAGTGAAATCACAGATTATTAATTTACTAGAGAACTTGCAAAAAAAATACAATCTAACCTACATTTTTATTGCTCATAACTTGGACTTAGTTGCCTATTTTTGTGACAGAATAGCCGTTATGTACCATGGCGAAATAAAGGAAGTGGGTTCAACAAAACAAATCTATCAATTTCCACATAACCCTATTACAAAAAAATTATTAAGCTCCATATTAACATTAGATGGAAGGTATAAAGTTTCTAACTAAAGGAGTAGTGATAATTATGGAAAAAACAATAAGTGAGTACCTAAGAGAACAATTTGGCATTGTGTCTAGTTTGAAAAATTTTGAACAGACACCTCATTTCTTATTATCTTATGATGAGGAGGGAACCACTAGTGAGCAATCTTTTCTATTCAGACATTCAAACAGTAGCAAAGAAAATAAAGAATAAGGAAATTTCGCCAGTTGAGTTAGTTTCATCTCAATTAAAAAGGATAGAACACATTGACTCAAAGATAAATGCCTTCATTACAGTTTTAAAAGAAGTTGCATTAGGGCAAGCAGAGATAGCTGAAAAAGAAATCATGAGTGGAAATTATAAAGGTCCTTTACACGGTGTCCCTATTGCGATCAAAGATATATTTGAAACAAAAGGATTACGTTCGACTTCAGGTTCAAAAGTCTTTGCATCTTGGCTTCCAAACAAGGACGCAGAAGTGGTTAAATATTTGAATCACTCAGGTGCTATTATTGTTGGAAAAACAAATTTAAGCGAATTTGCCCTAGGGTCGACGACTGAAAACTACCATTATGGTAATACCCATAATCCATGGAATTTAAATAAAATTCCAGGTGGGTCGAGTGGGGGTTCAGCAGCCGCTACTGCATCAGGTATGTGTTTTGGAGCACTAGGTACCGACACAGGTGGATCGATTCGACTGCCTTCAGCTATTTGTGGTGTTGTTGGATTCAAACCCACCTTTAATCTTGTGAACCGTACGGGGTGTTTCCCACTAAGTAGTTCATTGGATCATGTTGGTCCAATTACACGAACGGTCAGTGATAGTGAGATATGGATGGAAACGCTGCTCGGAGAGAAGAAAGCGAAAGATCTCAACATTGGTGAGTGGAACGATTCAGTGATAGGAATACGTTTAGCTGTTTGTCGTGATTATTTCTTTGATGATTTAGACCCCAGTGTAGAAAAGCTCATGGATGAAACTATTGGAAAATTAAAAACAATAGGCATTGAAGTTGTTGAAATTAATATTGATGGTTTAACAAAAGCCATTGAGGCTCAAAAAACCATCCTAGGTGCAGAAGCCATAGCTGTTCATAAACCTATCCTTGATAAAGAGAAGGAAATGTACGGTCCTGAGACTGCTTATCGTCTTGAGAATTATAAAAATATAACAGCAGTAGAATACCTTGATTCTCAACGTATAAGAGCAGAATTTATAAGTGAAGTCTTAAGTAAAACAGCTCATTTTGATGGCTTAATTACCCCAACAAATTCAATCACACCATATGACATCAATTCTAATCCAATTGAAAATGGAACGGCTAATATTTTTAATTTAGGAAAGACACCACTTTTCAATTTACTAGGTTTTCCTACTCTTTCAATACCTTGTGGATTTACCGATGAGAAGATGCCAGTAGGGTTTCAACTTGTTGGAAAGCCATACTCTGATGGTCAGATCCTAGGTTTAGGTAAAACCATTGAGACTCTATTTGATTGGCAAAATAAATTAGTTTCTAACGAACAACAACTTGTAAAAGAAGAAAAACTATTGTGAGGGTATAGAATTTAAATTAAAATTCTATGAAGACATTACAGTAGAAAAAAGAGGCTGATAATGTTGTGCAAGATTGAATGTTGTGAAAAGGTTGTGAAGATGCAGTCCCGATCTTTTGAGTTGGATCAGGAACAACGGCAATCGAAATCATTCCTCATCTTGCTAACAAACCTAATGTCACATTGATCACAAATTCAACTCCGGCTATGCTTTCTGCTTTTGAGAACTTTAATGGACATATATTTTTCATTGGTGGAGAAGTGGATATGAGACAGCAATCAACTTACGGTCCTATTGCTGAAATAGCTCTAAAACAGCTAAAAGCTGACAAGGCTTTCATACCGGCTGGCGGTATAGATTTAAAGAATGGAATTTCAGAATATGATTTAAATCAAGCTAAGATCTCACAAATATTAATGGATCGTGTCGACAATTTTTATATTGTAGCGGATCATACAAAATTTGGAGAAACAACCTTTGCCCACGTTTGTCCAATAAAAGACGTTTCAACGATTATAACGGATTGGAATTGTCCAGATAAATGGAAAAAAGAATTATCAGAACAAGGCATAAACTTAGTTATAGCGGATGAAGATGAATGAAATTAAAAGTTCAACTTTGTCCACTCATGAATAACAGTGATCAGAATAATAAAATCGTATTGAATAGATATGGACCGGTTACTAACCGGTTTTTTTGTTTTTACTTGTAGTTTTTTTCTTTAAATAAAGTGTCTGTCCAAAAAAACATGATTAAATCAAAGAATTATTTTCTTAATTAATAAGATTTACCAAGAATAATATTCCAATTTATCAGAAAATAAATTATACTCAAACATAAGGTTGTAACTTCATGAATAATTTATAGGATATAACTAAGCTACATTAAGTAACGAAATCTCTTGAGAGAAGGGGATAATAAATCCAATTTACCACTACATTTTTAATATAAAAGTATCCTTTAACCCAGAATCCTGTAATCATTTATCTTTTATTCAGAAAGGATGAAGCCGTCATATGATGTTTTTAGGAATTTTACTCATTGCCTTAGCTGTTTTAGTGATGATTGGTATTTTTACAAAAGCAAGAAATAGTGTTCGAATAGCCCGGCAAAATGGAACGATCTCAGGTGATCTTTCAGCTTTCGGTTATAAGCAGGAACTTCTACGTGATATGGGTGGATTCTCGAACTTTGCGGTGTCTTTCTCCATAATTTCCATTCTTACTGGAGCGATTACGCTTTACGGATTTGGATTCAATCAAGGCGGAGGAGCTGTCATGGGAGTTGGCTGGCCGCTTGTTACGTTATTCGTCCTCTTTGTATCGGCAGCAATGGCCGAATTAACATCGGCTATTCCTACTTCTGGAGCCATTTATCACTGGGCATCGATTCTCGGAGGTCCTCGTTGGGGCTGGTTTACGGGTTGGTTTAATATGATTGGTCAAGTGACCATTGTGGCTGGGATTGATTACGGATGTGCAGGTTTTGCGTCTTCATTATTATTTGATCAACCGACAAAAACTCAAATGTTAATTGTCTATGCGGTAATCTTAGCGAGTCATGCGATCATTAATCACATGGGGATTAGATTAGTCTCAAAATTAAATTCTGTTTCGGCCATTTACCATTTGATTGGTGTTGCGGTTATTATTGGTGCTTTAATCTATTTTGGACCATCAAAAAACGTCAGCTATCTATTTGATACGAGTTTTTCCACTGCTACAAATAATGCGACACCTTATTGGTTCGCCTTTTTAGTAGGGTTACTACAAGCGCAATGGACCATTACAGGGTACGATGCATCTGCTCATACAAGTGAAGAGACAACCGATCCAAAAGTACGAGCACCATGGGGTGTTTTCTTATCCGTTGCGATTTCAGGTATTTTCGGGTTTATTTTATTAGCTCTCGTAACATTGTCAATCAAAGATCCTTCAGCTGTTGCAGCAGGTGGGACGAATGCCTTCTTTGTGGTCATTGAACAAAGCATGGGTGGTACGTTCGGACAGATTGTTTTATGGCTTGTCACAATTGCCATGTGGTTTTGTGGAATGTCTTCTTTAACATCGTCTTCACGTATGATTTTTGCTTTTAGCCGAGATAAAGGATTACCTTTATCTAAATTATGGGGAAAAGTATCAGCAAAATTCCGGACACCTGCTTATGCGATTTGGTTAGTCGCTTCAATAGCTTTCCTTTCAGGTATTTTCGATAATGTCTATGCTGTTATTACGTCTCTGAGCGTTATTGGTTTGTATAGTTCTTATGCTATTCCGATCATTCTTAAATTGCGAGCAATATATAAAGGGGTCTGGCTAGAGTCTGATAATGGTCCATGGTCATTAGGAAAATGGAGCGTCTTTGTTAATGTTATTGCCTGCGCGTGGGTTGCCTTTTTAATCGTTTTATTCGTAGCTGCGCCGAGTGACGTGCCTTTAACAAGCAGTTATGTTCTGCATCATGCAACAGGAAAAGTATTTGGCGTTGTACTTGTTGCATTATTAGTTTTATTTGCAGCTCATGCTTATAAGAATTTCAAAGGGCCTCAGTTAGGTGTTTATAAAGCGGTCAGTGACCGATTAACGGGTAAAAATAATAAAGAGGAAGAAAGTAAGGTTATCTAGAATATCTAATATAAGTGAGGTGAAGTTCTTATACTTTACCTCATTCTCCATTTTCATTAGTTATTAGATTGGAGCTGCATGATATGCATGAAACAAATGAATGGATCACGAGTCTTGGGATTGATCTTGGGACAAGTACGACAAAGTTTATTGTCAGTCGATTACAAATTTCAAAAGTATCATCTGCCTTTTCTCTTCCAAGTTATAAAATTACGAAAAGACTATGTACCTACAAGAGTCAGATCTATTCCACGCCGCTTATTGATGATGAAACGATAGATTACACAAATATAGCCAAAATTTTAGAACGTGAGTATGAAGAAGCAGGGATTACATTGGATGATGTTCATACTGGTGCTGTTATTATTACTGGAGAAACAGCAAATAAAAAGAACGCTAGAATTGCGGTGAATCAGTTAGCCGAACGAGCGGGTGATTTTGTTGTGGCTACCGCAGGTGCCGAATTAGAGAGCCTATTAGCTGGGAAAGGATCAGGGGCACAAGATTTTTCAATTCAAACTCCTAATCAAGTTGTAGCCAATATCGATATTGGAGGCGGAACAGCAAATACGGCTTTTTTTCTCAATGGAGAGTGCATTGGAACGGCGACCTTGCGAATTGGTGGTAGACTGATTCGTTTAAATCCAGCAGGTTTTGTAAAGGGTATGGCTGATTCATTTAAACCTTGGTTAGAGGAAAACGGTTTTCTAGTGAAGAAGGGTGATCAAATATCCTTTGAGAGAATAAAACAAATAACTGATGAAATGGCCAAGAATTTAATCGGTTATCTTGCTCAAAGTTCTAATGATGAACATACTCAATTATTATACATAGATCCTATGCCCCAATCGTTACCAACAGTTCATACATGGATGTTTTCGGGTGGCGTTGGGGAATTAATGAAGAATAGCGAACGAATGACTTTAGAAGAAGGAACGAGATATGGAGATATTGGCCCGTTTCTTGCTACATCATTAAATCAATTAATGAAAAGATCATCATTCAACGTACTATCTCCTAAACAAACCGTTAGGGCAACGGTGATAGGCGCAGGGACACAAACGACTGAAATAAGTGGTTCAACGGTATTTATTCAAAATGGTAATTTTCCGATACGAAATGTACCTGTTGAAAAAGTACATATACAAAATGAAGAATTACAATCAGATCAATTAGATCATATTTTTTCGGAAACTATTAAAAAGGGACTTAGCCTTCATTCAATGGGACTTGATCCAGCCTTTGCCCTTTATTTGAGTGGTATTGATTATTGTTCTTATGAAAAACTGAAAAAAATAGTCAATATACTTGAAAACATTTATTCTCAATACCTTCCAAATCAAAAAAATATCGTGATTATCTGTCAAAACGATATGGCCAAGGCTTTGGGTCATGCTCTTTCCATTCGTTTAAATGGAAAGGTAAATTGCTTGATTTGTATTGATCAAATTAATATACAGCATGGGGATTACATTGATATTGGACAGCCCTTACCTAGTTCTATTATTCCTATTATTGTTAAAACACTTGTTTTTACATCAGATGCTTAAATGCAAACCCTATTTAAATCATCAATTAATTTAAAAATGGAGTGCATATCATGAACAAGAAAATATCCATTCTCGGAAAAACGTATCAGTTTAATAGCCTTAAAGAGATCATGGCAAAAGCGAATGAAGAAAAATCTGGAGATCAATTGGCCAAAATAGCGGCAAACGATGTGAGTGAACGAATCGCTGCGAAATATTTACTCTCTGAAACTCGGCTTTGTGACATGAGGGAAAATCCACTATTATCACCTGAAGAAGATGAGGTTACAAAACTCATCGAATCCGATTTAGATGAATCTGAGTACAATAAGATAAAAAATTGGACTTTATCCGAATTGAGAGAGTACCTCCTCAGTCGAGAGGTTGATGGAGAAACGATGCTGAAAGTTGGGCGTGGTTTGACAAGTGAAATGATTGCAGGCGTGACAAAACTGATGACTAACCTTGACCTAATTCAAGCAGCATCGAAAATCCGAGTGATCACGACATGTAATGCCTCGATGGGTCAGAATGGAGTGCTCGCGGGGAGGGCTCAACCAAATCATCCATCTGATAGCTTGCAAGGGATTCGAGCATCGTTATACGAAGCCCTTTCCTATGGAATTGGAGATGCTGTGATTGGTATCAATCCCGTTATTGACACCTCATCCAGTGTAAAAGAAATCCTTCTCATGACAAAAGAAGTGATGAACACTTGGAATATTCCGACACAAAATTGTGTGCTTGCTCACGTTACGACACAAATGAAAGCCATTCAGCAAGGTGCACCGGCCGACCTTATTTTTCAAAGTTTAGCAGGGACTGAAAAAGCGAACGATGCCTTTGGGATCAATATTGAACTTTTAGATGAAGCGAACGAGTTAATTTATAAAGAAGGAACAGCGACTGGCCCAAATCGATGGTATTTTGAAACAGGGCAAGGCTCTGAATTGTCCTCAGAATCCCATCACGATATTGACCAAGTCACACTTGAAGCAAGGTGTTATGGCTTAGCACGTCACTACAAACCATTCATGGTGAATACTGTTGTTGGATTTATCGGACCAGAATATTTGTATGATAGCAAGCAAGTCACCCGAGCAGGTTTAGAGGATCATTTTATGGCAAAATTGCACGGCCTTCCGATGGGTGTTGATGTTTGTTATACGAATCATATGAAAGCTGATCAAAATGATATGGACAACTTAGCTGTTTTATTAGCATCAGCGGGTGTCAATTTTCTAATTGGAGTGCCAATGGCCGACGATTGTATGCTAAATTACCAGTCTACGAGTTATCATGACATTGCGACTCTTAGAGAATTGCTTCATCTATCACCAGCGCCTGCCTTTGAACGATGGTTAGAAGACATAGGTTTGATGGAGAATGGAAAACTGACAAAGAGAGCGGGGGATCCAACCTTTTTCTTATCTCAAAGAGGGGTTCATTAAAACAAAGGTAAAGGGATGATTGAGTTGACGGATAATAAATTAGCGCTAGAGCAACTAATACAGTCGACGCCGGCGCGTATTGGTGTAGGCTGTTCGGGCACCAGACCTAAAACAGAGATCATGCTAAAATTACGCATGGATCATGCTATGGCAGTCGATTCAGTTTATGGTGATATCCCAAAAGCATTTTTTGAAGAATTTCATTTTCCTATTGTTCAAACACCGTGCCAATCGAAAGAAATGTATCTAAAAAGACCAGATTTAGGACGAAAGCTTACGAGTGAAGGAGAATCCTTCATTCGAGAGCATTGTAAAAAGAAGCCACAAGTTCAGATTGTCATCTCCAATGGATTAAGCTCTAAAGCAATTGAATCCAACATACGGGATGTTTATCCAGCTTTATTAGATTCCCTCGAGTCATATGGTTTATCATCTGGGACTACCTTTTATGTTCAAAATGGTCGAGTCGCTTGTATGGATGTTATTGGTGAAATCTTAGAGCCGGATGTCCTTGTTATGTTAATTGGTGAACGTCCTGGTCTTGTTTCCGCCGATTCCATGAGTGCCTATATGTGCTATAAACCAAGGATAGGAACGATTGAATCTAATCGAAATGTGATATCGAACATTCATCGAGGTGGAACGCAGCCGATTGAAGCAGGGGCGCAAATTGGGGCAGTGTTAAGAGCCATGTTAGATCAGAAGACAAGCGGGACTAGATTGGTGATTTAAGATGTATTTGTAAAGTTTTTGATTTGGATAAAACCTGAATCTCAGTAAGCCCTTTTCCTCTATTTTTAAAAGTCAATTTCTTTGTCATGGAATCTACCATACATACTAACAAATATGAAAGACTGTGGTATCTTTGACCTATTAAGAAAATGGTGCATCTTCTAAGCTCACAATTAACTTTTAAAATAAACTATTCTAGTAAAAAGGGGAGTCTTGTAAATGGCGTTCGATAGTACAACGGAAATGATACTGGAAGCAAAACAATTAAAGGGATTAACTTTTGCTGAATTAGCTGAAGCAGTAGGTAGATCGGAAGTTTATACGACCGCAGCCATTATGGGACAACAAACGTTGGATGAAAATGAAGCGAAAGCTCTTGTGAAAATTCTTGAACTACCAGAAGAAGTGGCTAGTAATCTTCAAACGATCCCTTTTCGAGGTGAAATTTTCTCCATGCCACCGACGGATCCTACCATATATCGTCTTTATGAGCTCATTCTTGTTTATGGTGATACAATCAAAGCGTTAATACATGAAAAATTTGGTGATGGCATAATGAGTGCGATCGATTTTAAAATGAATCTTGAGAAAAAAGAGGATCCAAAAGGTGACCGAGTTGTCATCACATTGGATGGTAAATTTTTAGGTTATAAAAAGTTTTGAGGTTTATATAAAATATTAGATGACCTAGTTTTGGTACCTGGTACCGAAAAAAGACATTTTTTATAGTTTTGTACACGCTAGGATGACAGTTTCATAAAAAAATTGTTTTCTTCTCTTATATTTTTAACCGGCGTAGTGATATAAGGAGTTTACTAATTCCATAAATTAACATAGACAAAATAACTTTTTCCATGTAATATACCAATATAAGCTGCACTGTACGTAAACCTAATAAAGTTTTAACCTTTAAGCTGTAATAGGGAGTTTTATATTGGAATCGGAATGTTACGCCTTATCTATATGATCAGAGGACAACAGGATGGTTTCTGCAAACACCCACTTTGAGGAGTGGTGGTTTAAAACTTTCTTAACGAGTTACGGCAAAGGCGGCTCTACATAATGTCAAGATAAACCGGTATATTATATACCGGTTTTTTCTTTTATACGTCTGTTTTTGTCAGGTGTGTAAGCAGTCAACCTATGATATATTTTTATTAAGTGTGGTTTAATAAATTAAATCTGAGGTGGGTGGATACCATGTATAGCTTTAAAAATGATTACAGTGAAGGGGCACATCCGAGAATTTTAAATGCTTTAATTGAATCTAATCTAGTGCAGGATGAAGGTTACGGGGAAGATAAGTATTCTCAAGAAGCGATAGATCTATTAAAACAAAAATTGGGACGAACAGACATAGATATTCACTTTCTCACTGGAGGCACACAAACCAATCTTACGTCTATTTCAGCTTTTCTAAGACCTATTGATGCAGCCATAGCTGCTCATACTGGTCATATTTTTGTCCATGAGACAGGAGCTATAGAGGCTACCGGGCATAAAGTGATCACTTGTGATGCTAGGGTTGATGGGAAACTTACGCCAAAAAAGATTAAGGGTGTTCTTGATTCACATCCAGATGAGCACATGGTAAAACCTAAATTGGTTTACATCTCTAATACGACAGAAATCGGGTCGATTTACAAGAAGAGAGAATTAGAGGATTTAAGTAAATTCTGCAAAGAGAATCAGCTTATTTTATATCTAGATGGTGCAAGACTTGGGTCTGCTTTATGTTCTGAAGAAAACGATTTAAAATTAAGTGATTTACCAGACCTAGTCGATGCTTTCTATATTGGTGGAACAAAGAACGGTGCGTTGCTAGGAGAAGCATTAGTGATTTGTAAAGAATCACTCAAAGAAGATTTCCGTTTCCATATGAAACAAAAAGGAGCCTTACTCGCTAAGGGTAGATTGATCGGGATTCAGTTTCTTGAACTTTTCCGAGACAATCTATACTTTGAGTTAGCCGATCATGCCAATAAAATGGCAAGTAAGCTTAGTGATGGCATTCGCCAAGCTAATTTGACATTTCTAACGCATTCTCCATCCAATCAAATCTTTCCTATCTTGCCTAATGCATTAGTAAATGAGCTGCAAAAAGACTATTTATTTTACAACTGGGAAAAAGTCGATGCTGAAAACTCCGCTGTTCGACTTGTTACTTCGTGGGCAACAAGGGAAGAAGAAGTAATGAGGTTTGTTGAGCGAATCCTCCGTTTCTGTCAAACGGAAAGTAGATAGATAATACTACTAAGTAGGTCTTATTAGTTAGCAATTTCAACATTATTAGAGTTGAATAATATTTCCATTATAACCACTTCATTTTTTTATAATGATCATCTTTCTACATAAAACAGGGGATCCCTCCCTGTTTCCTTTTTTACTTTTTACGTTTTTTGGCCTTCTTAAAAGCTCTCCTCCATGCATGGCAGGGCAAAATATACATTCATTGTTTTCATTAATTGAATTTTTAACTATCTTTTTCTAAAAATATACCATAAATATCCTAAACATGGTATAGTTAGAGTAAATAGAAAAGAATGAAAATTTAATATAATAAACTAAATGGGAGGGATGGGATGATTACAAAAATAGCATCAGAAGAAGTTGCTTCAAAGTTAAACGATTGGTACACAGCCATTCGCCAAAACAATCTGGAACTTTCTGTACGATTAAAAAAGGAAATAGTGAAAGATTTAGATCATATGGAAGAAAATCAAAATGTTCTACTATACTATTCATTACTCGATTTTAGGCACAAGATCATGCTCAGTTTTTACTCGCAAAACGAAGGTAACATAGAAGAAAATATTTTATACTTAGAAGCAAATAAAGAAAAAATGGTTGGTTTACTAGATTATTATTTTTGGTTTTTTAAAGGAATGTATGAGTTTAAGAAAAAGGATATTATTGAAGCTATTTCTTGTTATAAAAAAGCAGAAGAAAAATTATATATTGTAGACGATGAAATTGAGAAAGCTGAATTTCATTTTCGATTAGCTCATTTTTATTACTATATTAAAAAAAGTTATTTATCTCTTAATTATGCTTTATATGCAAAAGACATATATAAACGATTTCCCACTTATAAGCAACGATGTATAACGTGTGAGTTTATTATTGGTGGTAATTTAATAGATAATACGAACTATGATGAAGCCTCAATAGTTCTTTTAAATGCTTTAAAGGGGACCGATTCTTTATACGATGATATGTTAACATCTTTTGCTCTATGCAACTTAGGTATCTGCTTTTTAAAACAGGGTAGTTACAATAGTGCTGCTGAATACTTAAGTAAAGCTATCGATTTGTTCATTGATCAAAATTCTACTCGTTTACCGAAGGCTATTTACAATTTAATGCATGTTCGAATTAAACAAAACAGATTAGTAGAGGCATTTAATTTATATGAAAAAGGTATGTTATATTCGAAGGAATTGGAAGATCAAGAGTATATGGTTAAATTAAACTTTTTAAAAGGTTTATATTTAGAACCCATAAATCAATTACTTATTAATGAGACATTTACATATTTAGAAAAAGTAAATAAGTTCTCTGATATGAGTGAGTTAGCGTTAGAAGTGGCCGATTTTTATAATGAGAATAAATGTTACGAAAAATCCGTTTTTTATTATGAAATAAGTAGGAAAGCAGAAAATAATATTAAAAAAGGGGAAAATTTCTATGAGAACTAAACTTTCATTATCTATTTTAACGATCATGGGCTTATTGTTATTAAGTGGGTTAATTAGCACAACTCAACCAGCAGCTCAAGCTGAAGATCTCATTGTTGGTCACAGTATTGGAAATAGCTTATTTAAATAATATTTGACTACCTAAATTAAAACAAAACCAAACATCACCTGCTCAGTTTAGCAGGTGATGTTGTTCGCGTTAACTGGTAATAACCCGTTGAGTGTTTGATGTATAAAACTATTTGTATTTTAGTCAAATACATATTTTGTGATATATGTACAAAATTAAGATAATTTTGTTAGAGTCATTGAATGATTACAAGGCATTTGTCATAATTAAAGTAGCGAATAGTTTTAGAGGGGGTATTCTATGAAGTGGTTTTTTTATAGTTTAATGACAGTATGTCTTGTCATTATTGTCGGAGGGTCCATTTATATCTATAACGTAATAAATGCAGATCCATCTCAAATGACTCAAAACCAAGAGGAAACGCAGAGTAAGGAAATAAAATCGAAGCAAGATATTAAATCTGAAGAAGCCCAAACAGAGAAAATTGGTGGGATTAAAACTGATTTAGAGCTTTCTCAAGATCCAACAGAAGATGAAGTCCTTGAGATAATGCATGAAATGACGCACCAAAAGGTGAAAGCAGATGAAAAATGGGGTGCTGTTCAAATGACGCCTGAGCATATTCAAACCCTTTTAGAGCTTGTTGCTAAAAACAACTTTGAAAACAAAGATGAATTATCATCTATTTTAAACAAATGGAAGAAAAAGAATTTTAGTACTGTAGATCAAGATCACAACGATTTATGGTCGCTCCAAGGTGGGAATGTAGGGAAAGCCTACGGAATTTTAAGTGAATCGGAAGAACAAGTTTTTATAAAAAATAATTTCGAAAGTGAATAATGGTTGAGAGGTAAACACATTTGGTCAACTATTTTGTCTGTTCACATGTTTTGAAAATGGAAAGCATATCATATTTTGATGTTAAGTATTTGAAGAGAAAGAGTTTTATTAGAAAACTTGAATAATATCCATAAGGAATAGAAATGAGGAGTAACCGTGAAGGTTCTGTTCTGTGTCGGAAAAGCTTACTACGCCATTCGTGAATCATTCACTCAAAGAATAAAAGAATTTGGATTGGATGTTACATGTTTATTGCACGACAAAGCCAAGCATAAAGAGAACATAATAAAAAATATTCAAGACGTAACGATATACATAACGGCAGTAGCTTTGGCAGATCGAGATGTGATTGATGCAGCGCCTAATTTGAAATACATTATAAAGACAGGCACCGGAGTCGATAATATCGACATTTCCTATGCTAAAGAAAAAGGGATTATCGTCAGTAATGCACCTGGCCAGAATGCCAACGCAGTCGCTGAACTTGTCATTGGCTTAATGATTTCTCTCTCTAGAAATATCCCTCAATTAGATCGTAAAACGAAAGAAGGATATTGGGTTAATAAAACAGGATTCGAATGCCGAGGTAAAACTTTAGGGATTATTGGATTTGGTGCTATTGGAAAGAACGTTGCTGCATATGCCAAAGGGTTTAATATGAACATTCTTGCTTTTAGTCATTATAAAGATGATGAAACAGCGAGGGAACTTGGCGTCAATTATGTAGAATTAAAGAGGCTACTCAAAGACTCTGACTACATCGTTGTCAGTACATCACTAAAAAAATCAAACTATCATTTGATTGATGAACAGGCGATTCATGAGATGAAAAATTCCGCTTATTTAATCAACATTTCTCGAGGGGCTATCTTGGATGAAAAAGTGGTTTTGAGTGCTTTAAGAAAAAGGGAGATTCGAGGAGCAGCACTGGATGTTTTTGAAATCGAGCCGCCAATTGAAAAATTGAATGAATTCGATAATTTGATTGCAACTCCGCATATTGGCGGTGAGTCATTAGAGAGTGCCGAACGTATTGCCGATGTGACTATCGATAATATCCGAAGATTTTTAGAAAATGAACCTATCCAATATATCATCCATGATTAACACAAAGAGCTGATTCTTAATCTAAGATAAGATATCAGCTCTTTGTCCTTGATCAATGTTTAATTCTACTTTCAACTTGCTGGCACACTTCATCTGCTGATAAACCGTTAGCTTCGATAACGGAACCCTGAATGGATGTATCCGCCATTCCCATGACGTTAGAATCTAGTCCGGTCACAACACAGCAATCGCAGCCTTTGGCGTCTGATTCTTGTTTCAATTGAACGACATCGTAACCTTTATTTTGTAACTCTTGCATAACATTGGTTAATGATTCTTCTACTCCAATTTTTGGCACAAAAAACACCTCCTCTGAATGTAAAGTGCCCAAAGAAGTCGCCGTTTATTCATTTTTTATAGCCGATCATCTAAAAAAAACACCCCACCTTCAATTGAAGAAGATACGATGTTCTTAAAGACGATACTTTTTAAATGATACTCTGTTTATTTTAAGTCTAAATTTAAGATGGTCTGGCAAAGGACGTTAGCTCCATTTTTACAATCTTCCATTGAACTCCATTCGGCGGGGTTGTGACTAATCCCATTTTTTGAACGTACAAAGATCATTCCTATCGGGCAAAGTTCAGTTAATTGCATGCCATCATGACCAGCGCCGCTACTTAACGTCATGGTTTCAATATTCAATTTGTCACAGGCTGCTTTTGTACATGTTTGAACGAGGTCTGAACAAGGAGCAGGAGCTACTCTTTGGAGAGGTTCGATGATAAGCTCAACACCGTATTGTTCACAAATTGATTTTGCTTGTGTGGCTATCTCAAGTTCCACATGATCTCTCACTTCTTCACTGATATCACGAAGGTCTAAAGAGAATTCAACGCGTTCAGGAATTACGTTAATACCACCAGGCACCAACTCTAATTGACCCACAGTTCCTACAGTCGTGCCTGTTTTCGATGCTTCTTTATTAATGACTTGAATAATGGCTGAAGCAGCTGTTAAAGGGTCACGGCGCATGGTCATGGGTGTTGTGCCTGCATGTCCAGCTTCCCCATTAATGATAAACTTTTGCCAGATCGGTCCTGCAATACCAGAAACGATCCCTACAGATAGGTTCTTGCTTTCAAGAATTTTTCCTTGTTCAATGTGGAGTTCAAGATAGGCTTTTATTGAATCCTTTTCTCGTCTGGCATGTTGGATTTCTTCAGGATCTAATCCTGATTTTGACATGGCTTCAGCGACTGAGATTCCATTCTTGTCCACTTGTTCAAGATGTTCCTTTGTTAAGGTTCCAGCCATTCCTCTACTTCCAATCATACCTAAACTAAATCTAGATCCTTCTTCATCTGTAAAAGCAACCACTTCAATTGGATGCTGAGTTTCCATTCCTTGCTCATTCATCGCTTGTAAAGCTTCTATACCGGATAAAACACCTAAAGGCCCGTCAAAATTACCGCCATGATAGACAGAATCAATATGTGAACCCACTAAAATAACCGGTAAATGAGGATCAAGTCCTTCTTTACGACCAATGAGATTTCCAACTTCATCTTCTCTAACGGTAAGACCAGCGTCTTTCATCCAAGACGAGACAAGATCTTTTGCTTGTCGTTCTTCTTCCGAAAAAGAAAGTCGGGTGATACCGCCTGTTTCTTGTTTCCCAATCGTACTTAAAGCCTCAAGATGCTCCCATAATCGTTCTTCATTTATCATCGCTATGACTCCTAAAGATTGGATTTTATTGTAAAAATTCTTGAACTTTCTTTTTTAATTTTAACATACGTATTCTTAAAGTAATAAAAGAATTTATCATAAAAAACACCTCCCAAATTAAAGGAGACGTTGACAAAGTACATCTATTCATTTTTTTCTATTTTTCTAGCTACAAAAACGAAATTTAATATACCAAACACAATTGAGATAATTCCCCATATATAGAGATCAGAATAGCTTCCTGCTAATAGTAAGCCAATCAAGCCACCAATAATTAAAAATACGCTTGACGTAATTTGAGCCCCTCTACTTCTTTTGGCTGCAAGGATAATAATTCCTGAGATAAGCATTAATAATGCTAATATAAATCCACCAGATCCACCAGATTCGCCATTTTGAGAAATGGCATTGCCTAAACCAGCCACCTTTAAACTTGGTTAAATGGCTAGAGATATAACAAAAAATGTAGACTTTTGCCAATTTTAAATTGTGAAAATTTCAAGAGTACGAATTTAAAAAAGCAAACGACGATAGGACCATTTCAAATAGAGGCCTTGATACCAATCGTCCTTGTTCTTTCATTATGATCAAGATAAGATAAAGACACAATTATTGTTTGTTGGTGGTTCAAACTAGATAAAATTTACGAGGTGAAATAAAGATGAAGAAGATTCCAAATGATGTGGTCGCCACATTTTCCATTGTAGGTTATGATCCAGAAGCCCAGGAATGGGGCGTAGCAGTACAATCAAAATTTCTTGGAGTCGGTGCCGTAGTCCCCTTTGCTAAGGCAGGTGTAGGAGCTGTTGCGACACAATCCTATGCTAATACGTCGTATGGACCAAAAGGACTAGAATTGATGGAAAAAGGTTACAGTGCCGAAGAAGTTCTTCAGGAGTTGATCAAGCATGATGATGATCGGGAATTGAGACAATTCGGATTGATCGATGCGAAGGGGCGTTCAGCTACCTATACGGGAGCAAAATGTTTCGATTGGGCAGGCGGCATAACGGGTGAACATTTCACGGCACAAGGAAATATTTTAATCAGTGAAAAAACAGTGGAAGCTATGGGAGAAACTTTTTTAAAAACAGAAGGATCTCTTGCTGATCGGTTAATCGAAGCTTTAGATGCTGGTCAGTCATCAGGTGGCGATAGCCGTGGTAAACAATCCGCAGCTCTTCTCGTTGTAAGAGAAAAAGGTGGATATGGAGGCTTTAACGATCGAGCGATTGATCTTCGTGTCGATGATCATCCTGAGCCTATCAAAGAGTTAAAACGAATTTACCAATTGCAGCAATTGTACTTCTCAAAATCAAAAGAGGAGGATATCGTCGAGCTAGATGATACTCTCAAGCAAAACATCATTCAACAGTTGTTTCGATTAAACTATTTATCAGGTGAAGAATCTGTCACAAACCAAATGTTTGAAGAAGCTCTTACATCTTTTATTCATACTGAAAATTTTGAAGAAAGAGAGCAGCCTAAGGGGAAAGTGGATCTAGCCGTGGTGAGATTTATGAGAGAGAAATAGGGATGTTGTGGTCATCTAAATGTCAAAGAACATATCCATTTTCTTGAAATGAAAAAAATTTTCAAATTCAATTGGGCATTTTTTTAATTTGTATGGTCAGGGTCATCAACAACATGTCTAGTTAAATACTTGTGAAACATAAACTCAAATAGACCAACAAAGATTGAAGAGAATAATGAAGCAATAAACGGTGAGTCAATATTTACTAGGCCACTTGTCATTAACCAAATAATAACTAAAGCAATAACAAAGTTTGAAATGGTTGCAACCGAATTGCTTGAATTTGGTAGTATTAGAGGTTGTTCAAAAAGTCACCAAATGATAAGCTACGAATCTCGGTGCCCGCTTGTTTATTCCGGTCCTCATGTAGCAAAAACCTACATTCCGGTCCTCAAAACAGCGCCGCCTTGATCTTCTTGCTTCTAATTTGTCACCTTTTTGAACACGCACTATTAACAAATCACCAACGATATAAGCCGCTATCTCTAAAACTAGATAGTTAGAAATACATCACTAAAGGATGCATTATAAATGAGGCCAAAAATAAGAATAACTAAATTTGCGATAAACTTGATTAATAAAGCTTTAACATGATCCAATTCGATTAGCCTCCTTTGTTTTACATATAAAAAGTAGACTCACAAGACATTTACTCAAACACATTCATGAAGTCTAGGGCAATTAGACTAGTGTCTAATTTTTCGAAAAAAATTATTGATGCTTTTCATTGTGTTTCGGATCAGTCGTATTCATCCATGAATAATTATGTTAAAAGGAATAGGAAATTTTAAAATAACCGAGAATTTGAGCCAACTTGGGCTAATGGAAGGAATCCATGCTCTAACGGGAGAAGACTTTGCGGGGGATCCATGGAAACCGGCTGAACGTGTCACTCTTTCGCAAGCTCTTAAGGCGTATACCTACACCCCGGCCTATGGCAGTTTTAGAAGGCGGATCTCTAGAGGTAGGAAAGTGGGCGGATATCGCTATTTTGGATCGAAATCTTTTTGAGTTTCCAGTTAAAGAAATAAAAGACGTTAAAGTCAAATTAACAATGATGGATGGTAAGATTGTGTTTGATGGTGCTCATGACCGCTCAGAATTTGTTGAATACAAGTAAA
Organism: Terrilactibacillus laevilacticus; assembly: GCF_006517395.1. Lineage (GTDB taxonomy): Bacteria > Bacillota > Bacilli > Bacillales > Sporolactobacillaceae > Terrilactibacillus > Terrilactibacillus laevilacticus. The sequence goes on along the minus strand of NZ_VDCY01000012.1, from coordinate 51,054 downwards.
GAGATAACTAGTTGACTATTGATATTAAAGACCCGCCATTGAGATCAACTCCAATGACGGGTTTATTCATTTTATAAACTCATATTTAAAATTTCTTTGTAACTATCTGGTCGTCTGTCACGATGAAATTGCAAAAGGTGTCTCGCTTGATTAATTTCGTTCATATCTAAGGTTGCCATAATAATTTCATCATTCTCTGACTCGGCTTGTGAAATCATTTTTCCGAGTGGACCACTTATAAAACTATGTCCATAGAAGGTCATATCTCCTTCACTTGAAACCTCCTTACCAACCCGGTTAACGGCGGCAATAAATATGCCATTATGAATACCATGCGCTTTAATGGCATCAACCCAAGCGCTAGACGTATCTAATTCAGGATAATCTGGTTCTGAACCGATGGCTGATGGATAGAAGATGATCTCCGCTCCTTTTAATGAGAGGATACGAGAAGGCTCTGGAAACCACTCATCCCAACAAATTAACACACCGATTTTACCAAACGTCGTATCAAAAACAGGATAACCACCGTCACCTTGTGCAAAATAGTATTTTTCAATATATTGCGGACCTTCTGGTATATGGTGTTTACGATATTTTCCTAAGTAAGCTCCATCTGCATCTAGTACTGCAACTGTATTGAAATAGAGGCCTCTCATCGCTTCTTCATAGAGGGAGACAAGAATGACCACACCAAGTTCTTTAGCCAATTCTTGCATGACATCTGTCGTGGGACCTGGAACGGGTTCGGCCAGATGATAATAGTCTGCATTTATCGTTTGAGGGAAGTAAATGTTTGTAGATAACTCTTGTAAACAAATCATCTGAGCGCCTTTTTGAGTAGCTTCACGAATCATCCCCGTTACTTTTTGGATATTCTCTTCCTTATTGCTTGTACAGCTATGTTGAAGAAGAGCGATGGTTACTTGTTTGTTTGTCATAATCACATTCTCCTTTTAATCGTTTTTACAACTTTTTATATGCAATTTTCGTGCCAAAAAGAGTACTTGTTTTTATGTAAAAACAGAATCCCCAAGGAAGAAGGGGATTCTGTTTTAATTATATAACAATTTTTTTATCAGTTTTAATAGTTTCTAACGAACGAGACTTCTAGTTTGTTAGTGTTTACCTAAGAATTCATCTTCTGCATGCGTTTTTTTCTTTTAAGCTGTCTTTTTTTTCTTTCAAAATAACGTTCTTCATGTAAGTGAAAGGTATGTTCAATTTCTTCTAACGTTCGTCCTTTTGTCTCAGGTACATACCTTTTAACAAAGATCATGGCAAGGATGCCGAGTCCGACAAATATAAAAAAGGTTGCTGATAAACCAATAGCAGCAAAGAGAACCGGAAATAGCAGGCCAACAAGGAAGTTCATGGTAAATAAACAGAAAATAGACATCCCCATGGCTAATCCTCTTAAATGCATGGGGAATATTTCAGATTGCATTAACCATGTCACCGGAGAAACCGCTCCTTGTTGAAACCCAAGAAATAAGACAGTCAATCCTAATATAATAAACGGAAGTACGGCATTTTCTTTCAGAGTCATTGAAAATATGCCAATTAAAAGAAGGGAGGTACTTGTCCCTAATAATCCCGTGAATAGCATTTTTCTTCGTCCGATTCTATCAAGTAACGCTATCCCGACAAAAGTGGCGAGAACAGAGATGACACCATTGGCAATGTTACCAATTAAAGCGGCACCTGTTGAGAACCCTGAATCCTTTAATATTTCTGTTCCATAATACATGATCGAGTTGACACCCGTAATTTGTTGAATGACAGCAATACCTATTCCAATAAAAATGATTCGGCGTACAAAAGGGAATTTCAAATCTTTAAAAGTGGCCTTTTTGATTTTTGATTCTTCCTCAATGGCTTGTTTGATTTCGTTTAATTCAAGCTCTGCTCTTTCTTCTCTGCGTACTTTGCGTAACACATTTAGAGCTTGCCCCATACGCCCTTTTGCGGCCAACCAACGGGGACTTTCGGGGACGATTAACATTCCTAACCATAAAAAGACGGCAGGGAGTGTCGCAATAAAAAGCATGTATCTCCAAACATAACCTGATTCGCCAAAAGTATGAGCAAGAATGGCATTAAAAACATAAGCAAATAATTGTCCAGAAACAATCATTAATTCATTTTGTGTGACGTGCCGACCCCTTCGTTCAGCGGGGGCCATCTCGGCTAAGAAGGCTGGAACCGTAACAGAAGTAGCTCCTACGGCTAAACCTAGGACCATCCTAGACATGACCATTATTGGTACATTAGGTGCAAATGAACAACCAAGTGTTGCTATTAAAAACACGCATGCGACACTTATGATTGTTTTACGACGTCCTTTTCGGTCAGACAATCTGCCTCCTAAAATAGCGCCAAAAGCAGCTCCAAACAGTAATGAACTCGTGACAAGACCTTGTGTAAACGGTGTCAAATCTAATTGATCTTGTCTTGACATATAGGGGAGAGCCCCATTAACAACACCCGTATCATATCCATACAAGAGCCCGCCAAAAGTCGAAACAAGCGTGATCAAACGTAAAAAGGTTTTCTGAGAAAATGATTTTTTTGATGTAGAACTTTTTTTGTTAATGGTTACAATTTTCCCATCATCTGAATCTTCTTTGCTTTTCATGTTATCGTTTCCTTTCCGTCTAATTTCGTACTTGAATCTGCATGCTTATGAATTTATAGCCAACAGGATAATGGTGTGTATTCACCTCATACCCTTCTCTTTAGCTCATAAACCAAATATTTACAACCTGCTAACTAGGTAATTAATCCTAAATTTAAAATATGATTGATATTAAGTTGAAAGTAATAGTAAGATAGAATTATATCTTAGCAAACTTATCGAAAGGTAAGGACGCAAAGCTACGAGTCTAAAATCTATGTGAGTAGATCAAGATCGTCGGGTTGCACCAAAAATATCATATATATTTTTTGTGTAATCAGCGCTTTCGGTGCTGATTTTTTTAATGTCGTGTCGTGTAAATAATTTAGGGGGAAAAAGATGAAGAAGTTTAGTATGATTTGTTGTTTAGCTATTTTAGTTATTTTAACTGCATGTTCTAATCCAGGAGATAAAGAGGTGGATACGATACACCAATTATATGAAGCTGCCACAAATAGTGATGCCAAAACATTTGTACAAATCGCAGGGCATGCTGAAGGTTTCCCAAATACACAAGAAGAAATTCAAGAATCAATGGACTTTCTAAATGATACAGTTCAGGAAAATGGAGGGATAGAAAAACTTCAACTCAAATACCTTCCATTAAATACATTAAAAGCTTCCGTTAAATCAGAGATTATTGATGAATATGGTGAAAATACTCGTTTAGTGGCTGATAAACAAAATGATGATTATTATGTAATCTGGGTCTTATCAAAAGCTGAAAATCAATATCACGTGTTATATCAAGAAGATTTTAGTAAAGATACAATAAAGGCTATGCTTAAAAATGGTCAATAAATGACCGATATTAAATATTGGACAAATATAATAATTGAAATGAGGGGATTTTGTGTTTTGTCAAAAATGTGGAAGTGAAAATGATGAAGGAGCAAAGTTTTGCGCCACGTGCGGAAATCAATTAAGTAACTTAGAGAGAAGAACCGAACAAAGAACAGAAACGGCATCAACCGTAGAACGAAAAGAAATTACGATTAACTCCGAAGTGTTTTCAAATTATTGGTCATACATAAAAAGTACATTGAAAGCTCCAAGTCAAATTTCAAATGACTTTAATAATGGACTGATTACTTTAATTTTATTTGCTCTTTTCTTACCGATTTCGTTAGTTGTCTTTGTGAACCATACGGTTAAACGATTAAGTTTTGGCTTTTCACCGGTTTCAAACGTGCTTGGTTTTGGTGACGTTTTAAAAGGAGCCATTATTACGGCTGTTATTATCGCCTTATATGCTTTGATTATATTCTTAACTTTGAAAATTGGAAAACTATCAATCTCTTATAAAAATATTGTTGCAACGCTAGGTCATATGAATGTTCCCATCATGCTATTGTCTGCCGTGCTGATTATTGCTCCGTTCGTCGGAATACTTGCCTATGTTTTTATCCTTATCCTTTTATCTATAGGTATGCAGCTAGCCAACATCTTAACCATCTATCGATTTTCCAAGGGTGCGAAGGTGGATTCTCTGTACCTTGCGATTATCTGTCAAGTTATCTTTAATATTGTTGTATTCGTCATACTTAAAGAATTTGCATTAGAAACCATTGAAGAATACAGTAGCTACTTTGATGTTTTTTAATAAAACTTGGAAAGTGAGGACAAATGAAAATGGCCAGACATTGTACAGAGTGTGGGCACACTCTTCCAGATAACGCACAATTTTGTACAAATTGTGGGAAAAAAATAGGTGAAGAGACTCGCCAGGAATCCGCTTCACAAGAAGTCATTCCTCAACCTCCAGCCTCTCGCATATCATCTGAGAGACAAGGGTCCCGAAAGACATTTAGAATTAAAAAAAGAGTCTATATTCCTATTTTAGCTGCGGCTATTGTTCTAATTACATTATTTTATGTAGGTAAGTCGTTGACTAATCCAGAACGTACTGTAGACGCTTTTGAAAAAGCAGTAAGAGATGAAGATGTGGCTTCTTTAGCGAAGTTAATTCATACCAATGAACAATCAAAAGTAAATGAACCGCAAGTGAAAGCGATGCTTGCTTTGTTTAAAAAAGAACCAGAAATATATACAGATGTGATTCATTCTTTAGAGAGTGCTGCTAAAGAAAAAGATAGTCAAGCTGTCGGTTCAAGCCTATATTATCTTAAAGCAAAAGGTAAAAAATTTCTTATATATGATAAATATCAAATCACGACTCAAGCGGTACATCCAAGGGTGAGAACAAACTTAAAAGGGATGGAAGTCGGCATTGAAGGATTGAAGAAGTCTCAGAAAGCCAGTGAAGCTTCTAGTGAATCTCCACAGACTGTGGTATTAAATGCCGTTATTCCGGGATTGTATACAGTCTATGGAAAATCAGATCATTTGAACATGACAAAACAACTTAGTGTTCGTTCTTCTCAAGCTAGTGCTGATTTTTCTGGTGTTTATATTCCCATTCACAGTAACATTATGAATGCTGAGTTGTATGTGAACAATGAAGCGACAGGTAAAAAAATATCTGAAATCGGTGAATGGGGACCTTTTAAAAAGGATGATGAACCTTCTTTTTATGCCGTTTATACGGTAAATGGTAAGTCAATTCAAACCAATCGTGTTGATATTTCGAATGATGATTCAGATTATGATAGTGTTTCACTTGAATCAGCTGAATCTAATGGTATTGATCTTACCTTTTCAGAAAAAGAAGACAGTTCTGAGTTTTACGATCTAGACCCGAATGACAATCAAGCGAATACAGAATTACTTAAGACATACTTTGATGGTTACTTTAGTGATCTGGCATCAGCTGTAAATAGTGGTGAAGCGGATGATTTTGGGGATTACTTTGAGACGGGTTCAGCATTTTATAAAGAACAGACCGATGCAGTTAAGGAATTTTATGATAAAGGTATTGAAGAATCGATAAATAATTATGATATTAATCGTATTAGTGCGGGTGAAGATGGAACTTATACGGTGAATGTATCTGAAAACTGGAGTGAAACCATTCCTAAAGAAGATGATGAATTTTCATATGAAGATAAGGATTTTTCAATTGAAACGAATTACAAAATCAAAGAAGTGGCTCCAGGAGAGTTAAAGATCGTTGGAGGAGAATTAGTCAAACGGACAACAGATTAAATTTTTATGAAAACTGCCGATTCAGTCATACAAACTGATTTAGCAGTTTTTTTAGGTTAAGAAATAGAATTTAACAGAAGAAGAACTTACTGTAGAAGAATAAAGAGACAAAGGTTTAAAATAAGAGACATTAATAGGCTGATTTAGAGATACAGAATTAGATATTTCTTACGAAGGGAAACGATGTCATGACGATTACCTTTATCGTTCTTTTTATTGTTATATTTATAGTATTCTTGTTTTATAAATTCTTTAGAAAGCCACAAGAACAAGTTAAAGCAGCCCCTCTCCTGTTTAAGTCCATCAATATAGGTAATGCCTTAGACGCCCCTCGTGATTTTCCTTGGGATGTTGAAATGAAATTAGACTATTTTAATAAAATTAAAGAAGCTGGATTTGATACGGTCAGACTACCTGTTCGTTTTTCGGATTATGCCAAAAATAATCCAAACTATTGTTTAGATGAGCCATTTATGAAGTATGTAGACGAATGTGTGACTCATGCATTGAATTTGGATTTAACGGTCATTCTCGATTTGCACCATTTTGAAGAAATGATGCAAGAGCCAAAGGCCTATCACGAATGCTTTCTCCGAATTTGGGAGCAGCTTTCTGTTCGTTATCAACATTATTCTTCAAGACTCATTTTTGAAGTGTTAAATGAACCGAAAGATCAACTAGTGGGGGAGTTATGGAATACCTACCTTGCCGAAGCCATCGCGATTATCCGCCAAACAAATCCGATCCGACGTATTATCGTTGGTCCGGATAACTATTATACGCTGTACCGATTAGACGCCCTTCGTTTACCTAAAGACGATCACTTAATTGTTTCTATTCACTATTACGAGCCGATCGAGTTTACTTTTCAAAGCAATCCCTACCTTGGTTACCCCGAGGTACATGATTTAGTGTGGGAAGGTACTAGTAAAGAAATAGCTTATATAAAAGATAGATTTAAGAGTGTGGAAAGATGGGCGGATCAACATCGAGTCCAAATTTATTTAGGTGAGTTTGGCGCTAATAATAGGGCGCCTTATTCCTCACGTTTACGATGGACTAAGGCGATTCGTGAACAAGCTGAAGAATTAGGATTTAGCTGGGGATATTGGGAACTTGCTTCTCATTTTGGAATTTATAATGCTAAAACAGGAGAGTGGGACAAAGAGATGTTGAAAGTCTTGCTAGAAAAAAGGTTCGGTGATCGAAAGTAGGCCAAACTCCGAAAACGATCATTCTCCTGCTTTTTCACCACCTTATAACTCGAAATCTGTCTAACTATTTTGTGTCATGTTCAAAGAATAGTTTATTCTAGCTGTCATATAATTCAATGTGAGCAATCCCACCTTAACGCTAGTAAAGACCCCCACCTCAAGATTTTTGAGTTTTGAAGGAAGGGTGGCGGGGGATTAACTGCCCGTAAAGGTCCGATTGGTTCAGGCTGACCATCAGTGGGGATGACGCAGGCTAAAAACCAGGCGTCCTGTCGCAACGCCTGCACTAGCACATCCTGTGCGTCGAAAAGCCCCCACTGATGGAGTATATTTTTTATAAAAATATGAAAGCGATTCCAATTTCTGAGGGGGAGTAAGATTAATGAGAAGAAAAAAACGGAGTTTACTAGTTCTTTTACTCACTTTTGTCCTTATTCTGACAGGTTGTGGTGCTGGAGGCCAAGATAGTGATCAAAAATCTTCAGATAAAAAGGTCAAAATTGTTTTTTCACAAGGGAAGAATAATTCAAAATATGTGCCAGATTTGATTCGAGCCTTTGAGAAGAAACACCCAAACATTGATGTCGAGTTTCGAGTTTTACCTTCTTCTTCAACTTCGCAGCATGATGCTTATGTAACAGCTTTAAATGCCAAATCCTCTGAGTATGACGTGATCTCAATGGATGTTGTTTGGCCAGCAGAATTTGCTCAAGCGGGATATGTATTGCCTCTCGATCGGTTTATCCAAAAGGACCGTATTGATATGGGTGATTATAACAAAGGTGCGGTGTTGGCCTCTAATTTTAATGGAAAACAATGGGCCATGCCGCGTTTTGGCGACGCCGGTGTCCTGTTTTACAGAAAAGATATCATTCCTCAAAGTGAAGTTCCAAAAACATGGGATCAATTACAAAAAGTGGCTGAAAAATATAAAAATAAAAATGGTTTGCAATATGGTTATTTAATGCAAGCAAAGCAATATGAGGGACTTGTTTGTAATGCGGTTGAATTTATTGCGTCGTATGGAGGCGAATTTATTAACCGAAAAGGAGAAGTGGTGATTAATAGTCCTGAAGCCATCAAAGGGTTACAGAAAATGGTTGATATTGCTCATTCTAATATTGTCCCAGGGAATGTTAACACCTTTACAGAGGTTGAATCACATACGGCCTTTGTAGAAAATGAGTCACCATTTATTCGAGATTGGGCTTATTTATACGCTTTATCAAATGATAAAACACAATCAAAAATTGTAGGTAAAGTGGGCGTTGCTCCCCTTCCTGCAGGTGATAAAGGCTCTGTTTCTGCTTTAGGTGGGTGGCAATTGGGGATATCAAAATTTTCAAAGCATCCAAAAGAAGCCTGGGAATTTGTTAAATTTATGACAGGAAAAGAAGGTCAAAAAATGACAGCCATTAAGATGGGTAATGTCCCAACCTTGACATCCTTATTTCAAGATAAAGAAGTGTTAAAAGCAAACCCATTCTTTGCAGATAAAGGTTTTCAAGCGGGTTATGCTGCTGCTGTTCCAAGGCCAGTAGCCCCGAATTACCAGGAGATTTCAGATATCATTCAAATTGAAATCTCAAAAGCCATTAGTAAAGAAAGAACTCCTAAGCAAGCCGTTGAGGAAATGGAAAAACAAATTAAAGCCAAATTAGTGAAATAGTGATTCTCGAAAAGTATTTGAAAATACATGTTAATAGAGGTTAACATTTTTCTAGAACGTCTAAATGTGGATGATCCCCTATTAGGCGTTCTTTTTTTGTTGGCAAATATTTAAAAATCATGTGTTTCAAGGAAAGGTTTCTTTCTTACACTGTAAGAAAGGCCTCTGTCTGCGTCTTATCGGCAAGTTTTTTTTACCCTATTAAATGTTAATTGGGACAAGATTACCTCCAAAAGATACAGAATCGTTCATTGATAGGGAAATTACACTAAAGAGATGATCACTATTTCATATTAATTAATATTGGTATTTTTCTTTATCGATCCTTGCCAACTTCCCGTAAGTCATATTTTACCTACGCGGATCAGACAAAACCATGTTAGATAAATCCTTGTCTCCATGGATCCCACCTCTCCCGTTGGTATATTTCAGATAATTGTATTTGTTTCAGGAGCAAACTACGGCCTAATGAATGACTTTTGCACATCTCAATGTGCAAAAGTAAAACAGGATGATAGCGTTTACTTTGCTATTTGGTTCATATAATAAAAACATGACAGGGGGGAGCTCCACTGTTAGATCAACGTTCTATTCAGTTATTCGAAGACATTTTATCAGAAAGGCATATCACAATTAAACAGTTGGTATTGCAAACGGGCTATTCACGCAAACAAATTTATTATGATTTAAAGAAGATTAATCAGTGGTTAGATGAGAATCAGTTGCCACCAATTGTCACTCAACGGTCTCATGGTTTGTATATTGAACAGGCAGTAAAGGAAAGAGCTATAAAACTATTATCCTCTATGAAACATGTAGATTATACTTTGTCGCAAGAGGATAAAGTGTCCTTTATACTAGTTAGTTTGTTCATTAAACCAGACTATCTATCGATGCACCATTTTATCCATTCATTGATGCTAAGCAAAAGCACGGTCACTTCTGCTCTAAAAGAAGCGGGAGAGGCTGTGAGAACTAACAATGTAGAAATTGGCTACAACAGACAGGAAGGTTACCATTTTAAGGGACATGAATATGACATTCGAAATGTTGTGATGCAAGTAATAACTAAGATGGTGCAACACCAAAACGGTTATGACTTATTAAAGAAGATTTATGAAGGGAATAGTCCAAGACGATCCTTTGATTCATCTTATGCTCAGGTCCATCGAATCTTAAGGCAAGTTGAAGAGCAACTCGACATTACGTTTGTCGAAGAGAATATGAAAGAGCAAATGATCTTTTTAACTTTTTTATTTTTACGGATTGAAAAAGGGAATACCATACACATTTCATCGGATATTAAGCACGCTTTAGGTCAATCTCCTTTTTCATATACCGCCCAAAAACTTCTTAAGAATGCTGGATTAGAAACGGCAGCCGATGAATGTGTTTATTTAACATTGCTTCTTCAAGGAATAAATATTAAGGAAGATAGTCGGCAATACCAAGAACCTAATCAAACTTTGATTAATCAACTTATCAATGAGATTATCCATGAATTTGAAAGAATGACTTGTCTTCGTATTCCTTATTCAAGCTGGATAAGAGATGCGTTATATACCCATCTTAAGCCGGCCTTTTATCGAATCAAGTATCAGATTCCAATGACGAATCCTTTTGTTGACGAAATAAAAAAAGAGCATCCAGATCTTTTTCATATTGTAAAGAAATCATTAAGATCATTAGAAAAACAGGTCAATCAAAAGGCTTCAGATGATGAAATTGCTTATGTTGCTTTACATTTTGGCGCTTTTATAGAGACGCAAGGTTTTACCATTCATCGCAAAAAAGGCGTTATTATTTGTCCGAATGGCGTAGGTACTTCGAATATGCTTAAATATCAAATTGAAAATTTAGTGCCTCAATGTGATATTGTTCAAGTTTTATCCGTAAAAGAATTTCATCATACGAATCTCACATCGATAGATATTGTGTTTTCTACCCTATTAATTAATACAGACAAACCTTTGATCGTCGTTAATCCGATCTTAACGGTGACGGATAAACTACGAATTATTCAAGAGGTTGATTGGTATATGTACGCAGCATCACCGAGACAAATAGACAGCCGCAGGATCATCGAAGCCATTCGCCCGTTTGTTTCCATTCAAGATGAAGGTGGTTTGTCTCAAGCTTTATCAAAATTATGTTTAGAACCGCTTGTTCAGATGAAAGGGAGGTATCGACCTGTGTTAAATGAATTACTGACAAAAAACCGTATTCAGATTATGCAGAGGGTAGACTCATGGGAATCTGCCATTCGAGAAGCTGCCAATCCATTACTAGATTCAAGGATCATAGAAGATAGTTACATTGATGCGATGATTGATACGGTTAAAGAAATTGGACCCTATATTGTCATTGCCCCTCGAGTTGCTATTCCTCATGCCAGGCCAGAAAAAGGGGTCAACCAATTAGGAATGGCTATGCTAAAACTTGAGGAACCTATTTCTTTTTCAAGTGATCAAGACGACAAACTTGTTAACTTAGTTATTGTTCTTGCAGCGGTTGATAGCGAAACTCATTTAAAAGCCCTTAGTCAGCTTTCAGAACTGCTAGAAGATGAGGAAAACATAGAGAAAATGATAGCGAGTACAACGGTTGAAGAAATGTATCACCTAATTTCAGCATATAGTTAAAAAAAGGAGTGATGGACATGTTAAATATTGTAACTGTTTGCGGAAACGGCATTGGTAGCAGCTTAATGCTAAAAATGAAAATTGAAGAAATTTGCAATGAAAATGGGATCGATGCCAATGTAGAGTCTTGTGACTTTAACTCTGCTAAAGGAAGACCTTGTGACTTAATTGTCACCGTAGCAGAACTCGCCGAACAATTTGATAGTAACCAAAAAGTAGCTGTAACGAGAAGCTATATTAATAAAAAGAAAATTAAAGAAGATGTTCTTGAGACCATAAAATCATTAAATAGTTAGTAGATAAAGGGGGAATCTAGATGAGCATTTTAACTTCAATCCTTAGCTTTTTACGTGATGTTTTCTCTCAACCTGCCCTGCTTATTGGTTTGATGGCATGTATTGGACTTATTGCTTTAAAGAAACCTTTTCATAAAATACTAACGGGAACCTTAGGACCTATTCTCGGTTATATTATGCTCAGTGCGGGTGCGAATGTTATTTCAACGAATCTTACCCCGCTCGGTAAGATGATCGAAAAAGGGTTTCATATTCAAGGTGTCGTTCCAAATAATGAAGCGATTGTCGCCAGTGCCCAGAAAATTTTAGGTGTCGAAACGATGTCCATTCTCGTTTTAGGTCTTGTTTTAAATATTCTTTTTGCTCGATTAACAAAATATAAATATGTTTTTTTAACGGGACATCACAGTTTCTTTATGGCCTGTCTTTTGTCCGCCGTTCTAGGGGCCTCTGGATTCTCCGGTGTTCAATTAGTCATCATTGGTGGTATCTTCCTAGGTGCCTGGAGTGCCATCTCACCAGCCATTGGTCAAAGATACACATTAAAAGTGACTGATGGTGATGATGTCGCCATGGGCCATTTTGGAAGTCTAGGATACTACTTATCGGCTTGGGTTGGCGCTAGATTTGGCGATGCCAATCACAGTACAGAAAAAATCAATATCCCTGAAAAATGGGGATTTTTACGAAATACGACGATTTCTACAGCGATCACCATGGTCTTCTTCTATTTAGTTGCGGCTATTGCGGCTGGTCCCAAATATGTATCAACGCTTTCAAGCGGGATGTCCCCATTTTTATATGCGGCCATGCTCGGTTTAACCTTTGCCATTGGTGTCACGATTGTTTATTCGGGAGTTCGTATGATCTTAGCTGATTTAATTCCAGCCTTTCAAGGGATTGCCACGAAAATCATTCCTAATGCTGTTCCGGCAGTGGATTGTGCGGTCTTCTTTACGTATGCACAAACGGCGGTCATTATCGGTTTCGTGAGCAGTTTTATCGGTGGCATTATCGGTATGTTAGTGCTTGGCCTTGCGGGAGGAGTACTGATTATTCCAGGACTCGTACCACACTTTTTCTGCGGAGCAACAGCAGGTATTTATGGAAACGCAACTGGAGGTAGAAGAGGGGCTGCTTTAGGGGCTTTTGTAAACGGATTAGCGATCACCTTCTTGCCGGCGTTACTCATGCCTGTTCTAGGTGCACTTGGTTTTGCCAATACCACTTTTGGAGACATGGATTTTGCAGTCCTTGGTATATTAATCGGTCAAGTCGGCCATTCATTCACGACCATGGGTATCTATGCCCTTGTCTTGGCAACACTTATTGTTTTGTTCGTGCCAAACTTTATTAAGACGAAGAGTGCGACACTTAATCACATTGTTGAAGATGAAGAAAATTAAAGGAGGCAGTAAAATGAAAGGGTTATCAATTAAAGTGTTTGCAGATGGAGCAGTGATCGAGGACATGGTAAAAGCTTATGAAACAGGGGATATAAAGGGATTTACCACCAATCCCTCTTTAATGAAAAAAGCAGGTATTCAAGACTATGAAACTTTTGCGAAGGACGTCATTCAAAAAATTCCTGATTTACCTATTTCATTTGAAGTGTTTGAAGATGATTTTGATTTAATGGAAAAAGAAGCCCATAAGATAGCGAGTTGGGGAGAAAATGTCTATATAAAAATTCCTATAATCAATACAAAAGGGGAGTCTTCTGCTCCTTTGATTCATAAACTCTCTAAATGTGGCTATTCATTAAATGTTACGGCTATCTTAACTCTTGACCAAGTTAGAGAAACCGTGGATGCCTTTGAATTAGGAACTAAAAATATCGTTTCTGTTTTTGCCGGTCGAATGGCGGATGCTGGCGTTGATCCTATTCCTTACATGAAAGAAGCCGCAACAATTTGTCATGAAAAACCGGGAACCGAACTTCTATGGGCGAGTTCACGCGAATTATATAATATTTTTCAGGCAGAAGAGTGCGGGGCAGATATTATCACGTGCACCCCAGCTATATTAAGTAAACTTCCTAATATCGGGAAAGACCTTTATCAATTATCTTTGGAAACCGTTCAAGGTTTTAATAAAGATGTGAAAGCGTTGGGGTATTCTGTATTGTAGAACACTGTGTGGGTATAGAACTTTTCATTAACTAAAGTTTTTATCCGAAATACTTTTTATAAAACAAGAGACCAGAAGTTTTGATGTGAGCCCCAAAAGTTAGACCTAAAAATCTAACTTTTGGGGTTCAGTACATCTGATGTTTCTGGTCTTTTTAGTATTTAATTAATTTGATATAGGTCGGAGCAAAATTTGATTAAGCCTTATGTTGTCCTCTAAGGGTCCAGATTTGATACAACATGATGAGAGATTCTAAAATAGTGAGATAAGTTAAAACAATCCAACCAGACATGAGATAAGGCTTTATAGCGGCTTGAGTGGTAGGACTTGTTAATGTATCTCTGAAATGGATGCAAGCGAAAGTTGAAGCCGTGACAAACAAGATAAATAAAAGGACACCTTGAGTGAGTTTACTGCGTGTTTTCCCGGATTCTGCTGCATATTGACTGGCCCATCCATCTTTCTTATTTGCAGAGAGCTTCTCTAGCCAAACTTGTATAAAGGTAATCAAATTCACCCAAAGGTAAATTTCAGGACTTATTAATAGTGTCGCTAAAATCACATCTATTGGTCGATGCATCGGCGTTTTTAGGGCTAGTATCATGTTTAGTAAAGAGGCTAATACAACTGGAGTGAGCCAAATCCAATTCCATGTATATTGATCGGTTGCAAGAGAGAGAGCGAGTAAAGTGACAAATAAGACTCGAACGATAAGGTCAATGAACATTTTAGCTTGCGAACGCCAAAGTCGCCCTGTATGCCGAGTTTTGACTTTGAGATCTTTACTTGTTAATAGATTGACTGTTCCAGACTTCCATTTATTCCGTTGCTCTCTATATGAATGGTAGTTTCTCATTGCATCCACAAAACAACGAGCATGGGGGCTAATCAATGTCTTCCAACCTGATTTCTGAAGTTGCCAAGTCAGTAGCATATCTTCAACGTCGCTTTCATTCTGCCAGGGTCCATCAAGTTTATTTTCATCTACAATGTCTTGCAGGGCTTCTGGCCTGAATAAGGTGGCTTGCCCTCCAAGAACATAGGTGCTCCCGCCGTGGTATTGTAAATCGAGCAGCCAGCTTGCCATATCTTGTTTTTGTTGATGTGTCCACCATCGTGCTAAAGGTCCACCATACTCGCCGCTTGCAATTTTCTCTTCGTAGTGTGTATCGTCTTTTGAGAGCAGGCTTTTCTTTTTCGGCATTCTCATGGTATATTTCGCCATAACGCCGCCAATATTTCGTCCACTCATTAAACCATCCCAAAGATAGGCTAGTGCTCCAGGGGCAAGTCGACTATCGGCATCCATGCCTAATATAGCTTTAACCGATTGTTGATACATCATTTGGTATTCCGTGAGTTCTGTATGATATAAATCTAAAATATCCCCATAAATCCCTTTCCAGGCTGAATTTAAAGCGCCTACTTTTCGTTGTTTGTTATTTTTTGTTACGATCACTTCCACATTTAAACCAAATTCCATTCCCGCTAATTCCGCGACATCTTTGGTGCGGTCTGTACAGTTATCGGCAATAACAAATACATCTAGTTCAACGCCGGAAGGGAGACTCTGATCGCCTAAACCAGCTAAACAATCTCGAATCGATTTCTCTTCATTGTGAGCTGGAATAAAGGCCGCAATTCTAGGTTTCATATAGGTTTTTCTAACACTAGGAATTTCATCAAAATGTGGAATTTGAACCATATAAGGACGACTTGTGTAATTGATCATTTATGTTCCCCCAAGTTCTAAATTAGATCATTATTATTTCAATAGACTGAAAATAAGTGAAAGGCTTGCTTGGGATATGTTAACATGTAGTTAACAAAGGATCCCGTTCTCTTAATTAACACTTAAAGTACGTGTTCAAAAAGGTGACAAATTAGAAGCAAGAAGATCAAGGCGGCGCTGTTTTGAGGACCGGAATGTAGGTTTTTGCTACATGAGGACCGGAAAAACAAGCCAACGCCGAGATTCGTAGCTTATCATTTGGTGACTTTTTGAACAACCTCTTAAATACAACAATTCAATATGGTCGTACTAAACATTGCATGGGGATGCTGAGTTTAGTTGCGAACTTGAATCGTGTTGATTGGACGAATTCTTTGATGAAACTTAATTGTGGAGAGATCGGAAGTCTCTTCACAATTAAGTTTTTTAAATTGTTTTTTTTCCTACCTCCTCTTTTTTATTCCTTGTACCTCCTTCAAATTATCTAAGCAATGGAACGGGTTAAGTCATTGTTTAATGACCAGAACTTAAGATATTTGAAAAAAATACAAATGGCGTACTGATGCGTTTCTTATTTTATAATTTAAAGCATTACACGTTCATTACATTGTTCACAATATTGACAAATAATCCGTTATTTCGAATGGTTAGCATTACAGGAAAAACCTTGTTAAATAAAGGATCTTCCGCCTTTTTCTAAAATAGAGAAAAAAGTTTTCGACTAAATCCGTAAACACAAAAGATATATCGAAAACCCTTTCAAGAGTAACAGAGTATGGGGGACCACCTCCTCCATAAAGAGAAATTTTTGTTTTAATATGCTTATTGCGGGAATATGAAAACAAGTGAATTGTCAATTGTTATTAAAGTCTATTGGAGGTGAATGATATGAAGCCAACGCAAACAGCAGGCTTTTGGATTCGCTTAGCCGCTAATATTATTGATGGCATTATTGTCATGGTCATCGATTATTTGCTTGGTGCTTTTATATTTGGTAAAAGTTATTTGGAGAGAGACTCAGGTATTGGGACAGTACAAATATTTGGAGATGTTGTCTCTTTATTATATTTTGTTTTAATTCCTATCGTATGGAGCGGTTATTTACCTGGGAAGAGACTTTGCGGTATACGGATCGTCAAATTAGATGGCCAAAAACCAACGATCGGAACAATGCTGCTTCGGTATATAGTCGGTGGGCTTGTCTATACCGTGTCTTTTGGTATTTGTTTAATTATCAGTATTTTTATGGTCGCCTTTCGTGAGGACAAAAGGGCCATCCATGATTTCATCGCGGGAACCTATGTAACAAAAAACCCGCCAGCGGGTCATAAAAGATTTGAGAGAGGTTAAGAAACTTTAAATCTTATGCGTGTTCAAAAAGGTGACAAATTAGGAGCAAGAAGATCAAGGCGGCGCTGTTTTGAGGACCAGAATGTAGGTTTTTTCTAC
This sequence comes from Terrilactibacillus laevilacticus, assembly GCF_006517395.1. Lineage (GTDB taxonomy): Bacteria > Bacillota > Bacilli > Bacillales > Sporolactobacillaceae > Terrilactibacillus > Terrilactibacillus laevilacticus. The sequence continues at coordinate 34,140 of NZ_VDCY01000012.1, read as the reverse complement.
ATGAGGATCGGAAAAACAAGCGGGCGCCGAGATACGCAAGTTATCATTTGGTGACTTTTTGAACAACCTATACAGAAAAAAACACTTGATGCCCTTGTTCTATTAAAAAACAAGGGCATCAAGTGCGTATTCTCCAGGGCCTATCAACGCAACCCCAATGGCAACAGAAGCGATTAACAGATTATATTCAAATCCATTTTTGGCATTCCAATAACCATGAGAAAGATGAGCTTTTACAATGGCAACGAGCATCGTAACAACGATCAAAATAGCTGATACAGGTGTTAGTAAACCTAAGACAAAAAGACCACCTCCGATTAACTCGCCAAGCGCAGCTAATACGGCCATCGGGATTCCAGGCTTAAGCCCCATTGATTCAAATGACTCACCTGTTTTATTGACTCCACTCCCGCCAAATAAGTAAGACACTTTTTGTGCTCCATGTCCCATGAAGGTTAAGCCCATGACGAGGCGAATCAGCAAAAGACCTAGATTCATCATGTTCACTTCCTCCTTAAATTAGAAGTTGTAGACTATAAATCTCTTACCCTTTTTAGATTTCACTTAATCTGTATCTGAACAGTCTAGAATTGTCCATAAGCGTTAAAAGTAGCGCTTTCTCATTAACCCAAGTTTGAATCTATGAAAGAATAATCAATCTGTAAGCTAAATAAGAATATTTAAAGAAATTTTTCAAGAACAATGATATGATTCGAAGTATTGTGATAATATGAAATAAAATACTCTGGTTCGAATAGAAAGATGAATGGTAGAAACTTTAATAGTCTTTATTGAACTCATAAATATTTTTCTATACCACGAAAATAATTTGTAATGGAGACATATCATGATAGAAAACAAAATACAGAAGGTCATATCATTACTGCCTTTTTTAACTCCAGCTTGTTTGCTTGTTGGCGTCATAATAGGAGATCCATTAACAAAACTCATCAGTTTTATCCCTTGGATTTTTGCCATTATGACGTTTACAGGAAGTACGAGTGCTAATTTTAAACAATTAAAAAATGTCTTTGAACATCCACTGCCGATCTTTGTCACATTGATGGTTCTACACGTTCTTGTACCAATGGTTGCTCTTTCTATCGGACATGCTGTATTCGGAGATGACCCGTTAACCATTATTGGTTTTATCTTAGTTGTTGTCATTCCTTGTGGTGTGACAAGCTTTGTTTGGGTTTCTATCTTTAGAGGAAACAATGTCCTTTGCCTAACAACGATTATTATTGACACCATTCTTTCACCCATTATTGTCCCATATAGTTTACTTCTATTTGTCGGACAAAAAGTGGATCTAAATCCATTTTCACTCACGCTCAATTTAGTTACTATGATTGTGATTCCATCTTTACTTGGGATGGTATTCAATCAATTTGCTAAAGAAGGTACCAAAAATATCGTTCGAAAATGGTCATCTCCATTTAAATTAGGTGTTCTTCCAATCGTTTTAATCAATGGGAGTGTTTTATCAACTTATTTGAAACATATTGATCTTAAAGTAATTAAGATTCTCGTTTGCATTTTTATAATTTCATCCTTTGGTTATTTAGTCAGTTGGACAATTGGCAAGTTATTAAAATGGAACCATGAGGAAACGGTGTCCCTTACGTTTAACGGGGGCATGCGAAACATAAGTGCTGGCTCTGTACTGGCTGTGACTTATTTTCCTGCAGCTGTCGTTTTACCAGTTGTACTTGGTCAATTGCTTCAGCAAGTATTAGCCGCATCGTTTGGAAAGATCCTGTTTGGAAAAGAGAAAATTCAAGAAAGAGTACAGGAATCCAAGACAGCCTAATGGCTATTTGGATTTAGAAAGAAGACCTTCTTATCCGTTTAAAAACCTCCATTAGAAGGAGGTTTTTTTGTACCTGTTGATCCCCGTTTATCTTCTTTGAATACTCAGAATCTTTAGGTGGGATAAAGTGATCATCTCGAGAGCATGATATGGGAGAAGGGGGGATTCAAATGCCGAACAGAAATAAGTTGTTAGTTCCTGAAGCAAGAGAAGGTGTAGATCGGTTAAAAGCTAAAATCGCTCATACAGATAAGCCCGAAAATGCAAAATATGAAGTAGCAAAAGAAGTTGGAGTTCCACTAAATGATAAATATAACGGGAACATGACGTCCAAAGAAGCTGGAAAAATCGGTGGACATTTAGGCGGCCAAATGGTTCGTGAAATGATTAAAATGGCCGAGAAAAATTTAAAGAAATGAGATATATCCTTCCTCAAAATGAGGGAGGCTTTTTCCATTATTAATATGGGGCAGTCAATCGGTAATACGTTCGGTATTTATTAGCAGAAACCTATAGTCATGTTTAGTATTTGTCTTAGTGCATACACTAAGATAAACTTCCATCATAGAAATAAATACGAATCTATATTGACAAAGGTGCTCCATGGACAGAATTTTAACGACATCTATTCGAACATTAATTGGCTTTGTTTTATTGCTCATCTTGACACGAATATTAGGTAAAAAACAACTCAGTCAAATGACGATTTTCACCTACATTACAGGTATTGCCTTAGGAAATATAGCGGGTGATATGGTTGTTCACAGAGATATAAAAATAATTGATGGTTTTACAGGTATGACACTTTGGGCATTATTAACACTTCTCATAGAGTATATTAGTTTAAAGTCTTCGAAAGCTAGAGTACTCTTAAATGATGAACCGACGATTATTATAAAAAAGGGAAAAATAATGAAAAAAGCAATGGTTGCAGAAAAATTAAATCTTGATGATTTAACGATGCTTTTAAGAAATAGTAATGTCTTTTCACTAGCGGATGTAGATTATGCGATTCTAGAACCTAATGGAGAGCTTAGTGTGTTAAAAAAAGAAGACAAAGAGCCTTTAACAAAAAAAGATGCTAATGTACAGATCCATTACCGCCGTTATATTCCAACAGAACTAATTGTTGATGGAAAAATAGTAGAGAAGAATTTAAAAGAAGCGCATATTCAAAAGGAATGGATCATTAATCAGTTGAAAATGAACGGGATTCACTCAATTCATGAGGTGAATTATGCAGAATTACAGATGGATGGCAGCTTATTTGTTGATAAAAATTGATGGGTACCATATGCACTAGAATAAGACTAGGAATTCCATAACTCCTAGCCTTGATCTATTACAATACTTTCGTTGTCCAAGATTCACAGTTCCATTTTTCGGTTACAATGTCTTCATAGAACTCCGGTTCGTGAGAGATAAGCAGGATACTGCCTTTGTATGCCTGTAAGGCTCGTTTCAATTCATCTTTTGCATCGACATCTAAATGGTTCGTTGGTTCGTCTAAAACAAGGATGTTTGTTTCATCATTAATTAGTTTACATAAACGTACTTTAGCTTTTTCGCCCCCACTCAAAACGGAGACACGTGATTCGATATGTTTAGTGGTTAAACCACATTTAGCGAGTGCTGCTCTCACTTCATATTGAGTAAAAGAAGGGAAGGCATCCCAAACTTCGTCAATACATGTTTTCGCAGATGGATCTTTTGTTTCCTGCTCAAAGTAGCCGATGTGCTGATGTTCCCCGCGTTCAACAGATCCAGAAATAGGCTCAATTTCACCCAATAAACTTTTTAGAAGGGTTGTTTTCCCGATTCCATTGGCTCCATATAAAGCAATTTTCTGCCCCCGTTCCATCCGTAAATTGAGGGGAGATGATAGCGGTGAATCATAGCCAATGACAAGATCTTTTGTTTCAAAGATCAGTTTTCCAGATGTACGTGCAGGTTTAAAATTAAACTCAGGCTTTGGTTTTTCCGCAGCTAACTCAATCATATCCATTTTATCAAGCTTTTTCTGCCTTGACATCGCCATGTTTCGCGTACTAACTCGAGCTTTATTACGGGCAACGAAGTCTTTTAGCTTCGCAACTTCTTGCTGTTGTCGTTTGTATGCCGCTTCTAACTGTTGTTTTTTGACTTCATAAACCTCTTGGAAGTGATGATAATCCCCAGTATAACGGCTGAGTTCTTGATTTTCCACATGATAAATCACATTAATCACACTGTTTAAAAAGGGGACATCATGCGAAATTAAGATAAAGGCATTCTCATATTCTTGAAGGTAGCGTTTTAACCATTCGATATGTTCTTCATCTAAATAGTTTGTTGGTTCATCAAGTAAAAGGATCTCTGGCTTTTCTAACAAAAGCTTAGCGAGTAAGACCTTTGTTCGTTGTCCACCGGATAGGTCAGTCACATCCCGATCAAGTCCAACATCCATTAGCCCTAGACCTCTGGCTGTCTCTTCAACTTTTGCATCTATCACATAAAAGTCGTTATTCGTTAACATATCTTGAAGAACGCCAACGTCTTCTAATAACTTCTCGAGTTCATCAGGATCTACTTCACCCATTCGGCTATACATCGCATTCATGTCTTCTTCGATTTTAAAAAGATATTCAAAAGCACTTTTTAAAACATCGCGAATTGTTTTTCCTTTTTCAAGAACAGAATGTTGGTCAAGGTAACCGACGCGAACGTTTTTGGCCCAATGGATCTTTCCAGCATCCGGTATTAGCTTTCCGGTAATAATATTCATAAAGGTTGATTTGCCTTCACCATTGGCGCCGACTAAACCAACGTGTTCTCCTTTTAAAAGACGGAAGGAAACATCGTCAAATATCGCACGATCACCAAAACCGTGACTTAATTTTTCTACAGATAATATCAATGTTACACCTCTATGCAGGACCAAATTTGGTCGGATGATTTATGTTACTTAAAAAAGTATAACGTGTGGAAGTAAAAGGGGGCAAGTTGTTTCTTATACAGGGTTAAGTAAAAATTGTAATATGGATCGGGATTTGAGATACTTTAAGTGCGTGTTCAAAAAGGTGACAAATGAAAAGGGTTACTGGCTAAGTACGCTGGCATCCTGCCAGAACGTCAGTACTAGCCCGTCCTGGGCGTCGGAGGCTAAGAGCGGCGCTGTGTTTTGAGGACCGGCATTCCACATGATGTAGTATCGTCAAGCGCCAGCCACAGGACGTGAGCGATTTTAGCCAGCGATCCTCTTGTGTATCCACTACATGAGGACCGGAAAAACGAGTGGGCGTCGAGGATTCGTAGCGTATCATTTGGTGACTTTTTGAACAACCTCTTTAATTTACATTCGATTGATATGAATTGAGGGAATAACATGACACAATGGGCATTTTTAGATAAAGTACAACCTTTTTTAAAAGAAAATTTTATAAAGGCTGATTTTAAAGTTCCAACAGAAGTTCAAGAACAAACGGCTGAGACGATTATGGAAGGAAAGGATCTTATCGCTGAGTCACCCACGGGTACAGGAAAGACTCTGGCGTATGTCTTACCCCTTTTAGAAAAAATAAACACAAGTATAAAGAATCCACAGGTTGTGATTCTGGCACCATCTCGTGAACTGGTGATGCAAATCTATCAAGTGATTTTAGATTGGAAAAAAGGTTCAGATATTCAAGCTCTATCACTGATTGGCGGAGCAAACATCAAAAAGCAATTGGAAAATATTAAGAAAAAAGGACCACATATTATTGTGGGCTCCCCTGGTCGCATTCACGAAATCATTAAGATGAAGAAATTGAAGATGCATGAAGTGAAAACGATTGTACTAGATGAAGTCGATCAACTTGTTGCTTCTGAACATTTAGGGACAGTAAAAGATATTATTAAATCGACACTTCGTGACAGACAAATTTTATGCTATTCAGCGACGCTTCGTGCAAATGTAGAAAAAACATTACTTGAAATCACAAAAGATGCCATCGTCATAAAGTTTAAATTAAAGAAAAAAGATTCTGGTAATGTTAAGCATCAATACATCGTTTCCTCTCAGCGTGATAAAGTGAAAGTTCTACAAAAGCTCTCTCATATAGAAGGAATGCAGGCGCTTGTTTTTGTGCGAGATATCGCTCATTTAGCCACTTATGCAGAAAAATTAGAATACCATCATGTCCATGTTGGTGTTCTTCATCGTGAAGTTGGCAAAGTCGAACGTAGTCAAATTCTAAAAGCATTTAGGGAAGGTAAATACACACTTTTGCTGGCAACTGACGTGGCGGCTAGAGGGCTCGATATTAAAGATTTACCTTATGTCATTCAAACAGATACGACTAATGAAGAAACGTATATTCACAGGTCAGGTCGAACTGGACGAGCGGGTAAAAAAGGCATTGTCATTAGTCTTGTCACACCAAGTGAAGTATCTCATCTTAAGAAATTATCGAAACAAATAAAGATTGATCTACAAGAAATCGTATTATCAAAAGGGAAATTAGAAGTGAGATAATTTTAGACAAGCTATAAATGTGACAGGCAAGTCTAAAAATTAATTTCGTTCCTCTTTACTAACAAGCCCACGTCCCGATAAAAGGGACGTGGGCTTGTTTAGTCTTTATTTTTTATCCCGCATTAACGGCTAGTCTAGACCCCACCTCAAGGTAATGAATGTAAACGAGCATTCCTAGGTGGGGGATAACTGCCCGTAAGAGCCCGATTGGTTCAGGCTTACTATCCGCGGGGAATGAAGAAACACTCATGGATTGAAGTTTCACTTTATTCGCTTAGTTGATCTTGAATCATTTGATGCACGCGTTCTTTTTCATCATCAGAAATCTGAAGGAAGTAAATTTTTGAACCGCTCGATGTTTTTTCCCAATCATCCGAGCCTTTTACTTCATAGTTCTGAACATTTTGTTTGCAGTCGCGGTATTTAGAGGCTAAATTTTTCATATCATCAAATGTTAGATTGGTTTTAACATTTTTTTGAACGGCATTTAAGATGTCTTGATATTTGGAGAATGATCCAAAACTTGCGGCTTTGTTAATAACAGCCATAATGACATCACGTTGTCGTTGGTTTCGTCCAAAGTCACCACGTGGATCTAAGTGACGCATTCTTACATACCCTAGAGCTTTTGCTCCATTATCGAGCGTGATATCCCCTTTTTGATAATGGTAGCCTTTTTTATAATAGCCTTCGTCATGCCAATCAATATCGTTGTGGACAGTGACCCCACCAACAGCATCGACTAAATCTGCGAGACCCTCCATGTTAATCCGAAGATAATGTTTAAAGTTCACATTGAACAGGTTGTTAAACGTGTTTAATGCCATTTTAGGTCCGCCATAAGCATAAGCACTATTAATCTTACTTACTGTTCCGTGACCAACGATTTCTGCCTTTGTATCACGAGGGACAGAGATCATTTGCATGGTTTTTTTCGTTGGATTAAGCGTTAGAGCGATCATCGTATCAGACCGCCCAACATCGCCTTTACGTTCATCAACCCCAAGAAGTAAAATAGGAAAGGCTTCAAGGTTCTTGATGGCACTTGAATCTTTCTCGGATCCACCTGCCGGATCATAAATCTTATTAGCGGTCGTTTTAACAGAATGATAGAGATACCAAACAAAACCCCCTCCGCCAACGAGAGCAATTCCAACAACAATAGCTAGAGTGATAAATATTTTCTTAAGCATCATATTCTTCCTTTGCATGTGAAATATTTAAATAAGCAATCTAGCTATATATTAGCACTAAACGGTTAGATGGGGGAGAAATTTTGATAGAATTTACATATTAGATGAAGGATCTTCCTAAATTTTTTTCGACATGGGAGAAGAATTTATTTTGGAATTAAGAGGAGGGTTATAAATTTTTTGATATATTTATTTTATAATGGAACCTCTTCTAGTGCGTGTTCAAAAAGGCGATAAATTAGAAGCAAGAAGATCAAGGCGGCGCTGTTTTGAGGACCGGCATTCCACATGATGTGGTAGCTTCAACGTTGCTCACAGGACGTGAGCGATTTTAGTTGAAGGTCCTCTTGTATTTACTACATGAGGACCGGAAAAACGAGCCAACGCCGAGATTCGTAGCTTATCATTTGGTGACTTTTTGAACAACCTCTTCTAAGCATTATTCATTAAATTGTCTCTAAAGTGACAAAATTAGGGCCGCAAGAAAAGAAACATAATTCTTGTGACCCTATGGTATTAATTTACGCTTTTACAGTTGGAGATGGATAACCATATATTGAACCATCTTTAATCTTGATTTCATCTTCCCAAGGGAGTCTGTAATGGTTTGCTGCTAAATCCTTAATAAATGTATATGGGTTTTCTTTCACCCCTCCTGGTGTTGCAACATAACCACGTGTTCCTAAGTTATAAATATTATTTTCAAGTCCCCAATCTCTTCTTGCTTGGTCGGCTAATGCTGGGTAGATTTCAGCCGTTACAATTTCGTAAGGATTTCGATGACCTTGAACGAGTGTGGTGCCATCAAAATTACAAACTTGTCCTTCACCAAAATAATAAAATACGCCGTCGTAACCTGCTAGATTAACCGACATAGTATACATGAGATTCTGCCAAGCATTTGAACGATTTGTTAGAATCCATTGGTCGTTGACTTGTGTACTGTAACCCGAGATTCGAATGAGGACATTTGCCCCTTTATATGCAGCTTCTCGTGCAATTTCAGGAAACATACCGTCATGACATATGCAAACAGCTAATTTACTACCTCCAGGGCCATCACATACCGGTAAGCCCATGTTTCCTGCTTGCCAAGGTTCAACTGGAACCCAAGGATTAAGTTTTCTATATTTGAGAATGATGTCTCCACTTGGATCTATAATGATCGCTGTATTAAATGGGGCACCGCCATCAGGGTCTTTTTCCATAAGCGAAAAGACACCGTAAACCCCAGCGTCTTGACAGGCTTTAGCAAATAGATCTGTTTCCGGGCCAGGTACTGAGCATAGAAACTCATCGGTTGTCCATTTTTTAGTATTAAGACCTTGGGTACTATATTCCGGAAAGACAATTAATTCAACACCAGGGTATCCTGCTTTCGTCGAATGAAGTGTTTTAATTATTTGTTTGATTTGTTTATCAATATCTGCTCTAGATTCTACGATGGGTACAGGGTACTGAATTAATGCGGTAAGAAATCCTTCACTTGGTTTAGTCATACTTCCGATACTTCCCATATCCTAACCTCCTAGATTTTAATAAATTCGGAGCCATTATTAATTACTCTGTCAAACTTTACTTCTTATAGCCCCACTTCTACGAATGAAGAATAGAGGTGATTTCATTCATAGAAGTGGAGACACCTTCCAGACATGCTGGAAGGAGTATGAAATAAATTTACAAAAGATGATTTAAAAAGAATCCATAACATTATGCTTTTTGTTTTTTACACATATCATGGCAATTTTTCTCTAAGCTACAACAAAGTGAACAAATAGTTCCTCCATGAAATGGACAATAAGTCGTGTCCTCTTGTTCGTAATCATAAGAACATACGGCGCATGTTGATTCACCATTCTCATGAACATGATTGTGGCTGTGTGCATGCATGTGGGTATGCTCAAGTGCTGCTGCATGAAGTTGTTGCTGAGCAGGGTTTTCTCGTGCAATGTAATACTTTCCTTTTGTTGCAATCGCAATGATTGGAGCCAAAATGAAAGCTAAGGCAAGTGATAGAAAAGGCGAGAAAGCTTGTAAAAAGTCACCAAGATAACCGAAATACGCAATGATTGAAATAACTGAAGCAATGATCATCGATCCGAAACCGACGGGATTGAAATTAAAAAGATGGGCTCGCTTAAATTCAATATACGGTGGACTAATTTTAAGTAAATTTTTATTTATGACTAAATCAGCTACAATAGCGCCAATCCAAGCCACTGCAACATTAGAATAAAATCCGAGAACAGCATTTAAAAAGTTAAAAATTCCAGCTTCCATCATGGCAAGGGCAATGGCCACTTGAAGAAATAGCCAAGCAACGCGTCCAGGATGGAAATGAATGATTCGAGAAAAGAAGTTAGACCAAGATAAGGATCCAGAGTAAGCATTAGTGACTTGGATTTTAAGTTGAGACATTAAGACAAAAAATGTAGCGATGGTGAGAACAAGGAATGCTCCAGGAATAAAGGTGCCGAAAGCTTTGATAAACATTTGAATCGGTTCGCCAGCTTTCTCAAATCCAACACTTGGGGCAATATATGAGACAAAAAAGGAACCACATAATTGTTTGAATGCACCGATAATGATCCAACCAGGACCTGCAAGAATGACTGCCCAAATCCATTTCTTATGGTTCTTCGCAGTTCGATCAGGCATAAATCTTAGATAATCGGCTTGTTCACCAATTTGCGTGATTAGAGAAAGTACAACCCCTGCTGACATGGCAAAGAATAAAGGATTGAAAGAAGGACCGGATGATGAATTTCCACCAAACTGGGTCCAAGTTGCAAGGGATTGTGGGTCTTTTACTAGAATTGCGATAACTGGAACAACCATAAGAACAATCCAAAGTGGTTGAGTCCAAATTTGGAATTTAGCTAGAGCTGTCATACCAAATGTAACGATTGGGATAATGACTAATGCACCAATCAAGTAACCTATGCCCAGTGGAATATGAAAATAAATTTCTAATGCTTGAGCCATAATGGCCCCTTCAGTTGCAAAATAAATTAAAGTAAAAGTGGCATAAACAAGAGAGGTAAGAGTTGAACCAAGATAGCCAAAACCAGCTCCACGGGTCAAGAGGTCCATATCTACATTGTACTTAGATGAATAGTGTGCAATCGGAATGCCTGTAAGGAAAATAATGAGACCGGCAATTAAAATTCCCCAAAAGGCATTGGTGAACCCATAAGCAATCGTTATGGACCCCCCAATAGCGAAATCAGCAAGGAAGGCGATACCGCCAATTGCAGAACTTGCAACAGCAAATTCAGACCATTTTCGGAATGATTTTGGAGCGTATCTTAGAGCATAGTCTTCTATCATAGGATTATTGACCCATGAATTAAAGCTTCTCTTTGTTTTATTTGGGATGGTAACTTGTTGTTGTTCTTGCATATCCAAAACACCACACTTTCAATTTTTTTATTGAAGAGACTAATTATTTCAATGTTGTTTCTTCTTCGTAAATTTTTTCTATTGGTTGCTCTGGAGTTGATCGTGTCATAGCCTCACAAATGGCCTTTGCTTTCTCTGGATCATCAGCCCAGGTTTTATAAAAAGAATAAGGGCTGGATGCAACTCCATTTTCAACCGCTGAATAGCCACGATGGGTCAAATTATAAAGGTGATTTTCGGCCGTCCAGTTTTTTCTAGCATTTCGAATAGCTGAAATGGATAGCTCGGCATAAGTGACTTCGTCTGGTGTTGTCCCACACTCTGCAAGCGTTGTTCCATCAAAATCGATAATGTTAGAATGACCGAAGTAAGAATAGACTTTATCTCGTCCAGCCATATTGGCAACAGCAAAATAAGTTAGGTTCTCCCAAGCTCGAATACTAGCTAGTTTGATTTGTTGTTCTTTTGATGGATACATGTAACCTTGAATCCGGACGACAAGTTCAGCACCTTTCATGACCGTATCACGAACGATTTCAGGCATGTTGGAATCATAACAAACGTTAGCTCCAATCATGAGACCTTTAGGTCCTTCAACAACCATCGTTTCGTTCCCAGGATACCAGGGCTCCTTTGGCACCCATGGATTAATTTTGTGGTAGTTAAGTTTTATCTCTCCTTTATCATCAATTAAAATGAAACAATTATATGGGTTTCCAATCGGGTTGATTTCACCAGTAATTGAAAATACACCCCATACTTTGTTTTTTCGACAAGCTTCAGCAAAGATATCAGTTTCAGGTCCTGGAACCGTGGTACATAGATCCCTCCACTTCGTTGGATGAAATCCTTGTGTCGAATACTCAGGAAAAACAATAAGATCTAATCCTGGATATCCCATCTTGGTGCCTTCGACAAAATCAGCGATACGGTGGCAATTTTCTAAAACCTCTTCACGTGTCTCTAGTACTGGAACTTTGTAATTGACAACGGCTACTCCTACGGTATCTTTTGTACTTGATATGGTTCCTACTGGCATTTGATACTTCCTCCTTTGATGTTTGAAATGTGAATTTTGTCACCCTACTTGGATACACGCAAAAACGATGCCAATTAAAAAATGTAAAATTATGAATGTTTAGTAGACAATTTTTAATATATTTTGACAATTAATGTTCAAAAGTGTTCAAAAGTGTTCTTATGTTCTTTAACAAAAATGAACATTAATATAATTTAAAATAGTCAGATAGTATGAATGAAAGTATCTCATTTACTGCGTATAATAACTAATAGAGTGATAATATGTAAGGGAAGGTGAGGCTCATTGTCCAATGATTGTTTTAGAATTGGAATCTTATTTTCATTAACTGGGTGTACAGCCATTACCGAGATCGGTCAGTATCAATCGGCCCTTCTTGCGATTCAATCTGTTAACCAATCTGGTGGAATACATGGAAAACCTCTTGAACCTTTCGTGGAAGACATAGCTTCAGATCCTTTACTTACCTATAAAAAAGCTGAACATCTTATCATTAATAAAAAAGTTCAAGTTTTAATAGGCCCATATACGTCTGCATGTAGAAAAGCGATATTACCATTATTAAAAAAATATAATATTCTTCTTTTATATCCAACGCTCTATGAAGGAAATGAGCAATATGATTGGGTATTTTACTGTGGAGCCTTACCTAATCAACAACTGCAAAGTTTTGTTCCATGGATTATTTCACAGTTAGGTGTATCTTTTCATTTAGTAGGATCAGATTATATTTATCCTCGAGAAACCAATTATCATATGCGGCAACTTCTTAATATTAATGGTGGACAAGTTGTTGGTGAATCCTATGCGCCATTCGGGTGTCAACATTTTGATTATATCTTAAAACAAATAGAATACACGGCGCCTGATATTGTCTTTTCTACATTGATTGGTGATAGTGCTGTTAGTTTCTATCAACAATACCATCAGTATGGATTTCAAATGCCGTTATGTAGTCCTATTACAGCAGAAACCGAATTAAAGGCTATGAACGCTATTCATGGTAAGGAAATCTATACATCCTTTCCTTATTTTAAAACTATACAAAATGAAGCAAATCAACAATTTGTGCGTACCTATCATGATCGATTTGGATCAAATGTAATCAGTTCTGTGATGGAAAATACTTATAATAGTGTTTTCTTGTTATGCGATGCATTAAGAAAAATGAAAAAGTTTGATACATCAATTTTAAGAGAGATGTTATGCCAATCTACCTTTGGTGCACCACAAGGGTTTGTTAAATTTGATGATAATAATCATCATTTATGGCAGTATTCTCGAATAGGGCATGCTACAGCTGAGGGGAATTTTGATGTTATCTGGGAATCGCCAACCTTAATAGCGCCAACACCATTTCGTTCCTATTCCGCTTCAACGCTGCCTCTTCGAATTTATACATCAAACCCGAGGAATACAAAGCACTTGGAAAATTATACGATTTCAGAAGAACAATTAACGAACCGACAAGAGCGGTGGAAGGATAATCTCTTTTTCCTTAATCAATTGCCTATGTTTTATCCGTATCAATTTTTTCTAATTGGGGCTGATGGCATATTAATTGAGTGTATAGGTCAACAGTCAGCGTTTGAGTGGCATACAGAGTTAAAACCTGGAACAAAGTGGTCTGTAGAATCAAAGGGGAGAAATGGATATGGTTTAGCCTTAATTAACCATTACACATGTATTGTACAAGGCATTCAACATGATGATCCCTCCTTGAAAAAGTGTATTACGGCAGGAATTCCTATTATAGAAGGCGATGAATGTCTTGGTGTCTTAGGCGTTTTATCGAAAACGGATCATTTTACTAATCTACTAAATTGTTTAAGTGCACTGGAATTGTTTGTCTTTTCATTTGTCAAGTTTATTAAAGAAAGAAAAAATCATTTATTATATAAGAATATTTTACAAGAAATAGTAAATCAAAGTAATTCAGGTTTTTTTCTCATCCAAAATGAAAATATTGTGTTTATGAACGACTATGCAGAAAGTTTATTGATTAAAAAACCAAGTATAAAAGATATGATCAAGAGAAATCTTGACTATATCATCGATAAATCGATGGGGAAACCCGTTCGTCGAAGAATAGAAAATGAAGTTTTCGATATAAGTTATCAATGCTGGCATGATTATCATTTAATTAAATTTACTCTATTTAATCAAAGGAGGTTAAAAAATCATCATAAAATATTGTTTCAAGATATAATTGGTAAAGATTCGTCTTTTATTGAGACATTAAATGTAGCAAAAACAGCGGCTCAAACCGATGCAAATGTTCTTATTATTGGAGAAAGCGGGACGGGTAAGGAGCTATTTGCGAATGCTATCCATAATGAAAGCTTGCGAAGTGATAAACCATTTGTTGCTGTCAATTGTGGAGCTATAGCAAAGGAACTTATTCAATCTGAATTCTTCGGCTATGTTGGCGGGGCGTTTACAGGTGCAAATAAAAATGGAAAGCAGGGCTTATTTGAAATAGCGAACGGTGGTACACTATTTTTAGATGAAGTAGGTGAATTACCACTTGATTTACAAGTGACATTACTTCGAGTTCTGCAAGAAAATGAAATAACACGAGTTGGTGACCATAAACGAATACCCATCGACGTCCGAATCATAGCTGCAACCAATAAGAATCTATTGAACGAAATTGCTTATAAAGGAACATTCAGAAGTGATCTGTACTATCGATTAAGTGTTTTCCAAATCAATCTTGTTCCTTTAAGAGAGCGAAGTATAGATCTTCCTGAGCTTGCAAATTATTTCCTAAATAAATTAAACGGTAAAAATCATACAGAAAAAATATTTTCTCATAAAGCATTGGAAGCTATTAAAGCATATTCTTGGCCAGGAAATATTAGGGAATTAAGTAATGTTGTTGAACGAAGTTATTATTTATCACATTTTCAATCTGAGATAGATATATATGAGTTAGAAAAACCAAAGAAGAATGAATCTTATTTATCGGAACGCTCTCAAAAAGGGAATGAAGATATTACGGTCATTGATAATGCCCAATCTGAGAAAACGTTAATTTTAAATTATTTAAAGGAAATGGATTCGAATATAAGTAAGGTTGCCAAGAAAATGGGCATGTCTAGAACCACATTGTATAAAAAATTAAACGTTTACCAAATTAAAATAAAAAGATAAACATGGTCAAATAACTCCAGATAAACTTCATCTGGAGTTATTTGACTTATTTAAGGAGAGTATCTTAAACCTTTTTTAGTGAGTCATATTATTATTTTGCATAGGAGAAGTTTGCGCAGGGGCATATGAGTTCAGAATTTGTTGCATGTCTTCTTGAGCGAGTTGTGGTACTTGATAATATTTGTGCTTATTTTGATAGAGAGAAATTTCATAAGCCATTTCAATACAGTTTTGAATTGAAGCAGCTAATACACGACGAACAACTGGGTTTGTTGATTCAGTAGCTGCCATGGTTCTCGCTGAAGCCCCTGATTTACAACAAGAAAGCATCGTACCTGAGATAAATTCATCAGAAATCTCAGAGGTACTTTGCATCGGTTTTTTTGGAGAAGTTGGTGTCATTCCATAGATGAAATCATTATTTTGTTTCATCATATATGGCTGTGTTCTCTTAGAAGGATGCTGCCCTGTTTTAAAACATTCACATGTTAAGTTATATTCATCTTGAATAAATTGGTATTGACGGTCAAGAATATCACGTAATTCAGGATCTTTGACAAATTCACGCATTAACATATATGTGTTTAACGTATTAATGGATCCTGATAAAACTTCATGTACGTCAAACAATTCATGACCACCATGATTTAAATTAGGCGGTACTTGATAAGTTTGCATATTTTGAGACGTTTGATTTTGTTGATTTTGCACGATGATTCCTCCTAAAGTTAAAATGATGAATCAAAATTAGTATGTATTGTGGCAATGAATTTATTCATGACGTTGACCAATATAAAATTGTTAAAAAACTTGCACTTCTAAAGGGAAGTTAATTAAAAAATCTAATGAGGGTGTATTACTCTCATTTTTTTACTGTTCAGACCTAAAGAAGCTAAAAAACGACTTAATAAGAGTAAAACAAACTGAATGTGGAATAATAAAAAAACTGAATTTTTATGCCCGATAAGTGGTATTAATGTTCATTTTCATATCTATTAGAAGAAAGGGTGTATTTGATATGCTTGACGAAAAAACGATAGAAATAGTTCAGACAACGGCTCCTGTCTTAAAAGAACACAGTAAAGAAATTGGGAAAAGATTTTACAAGCTATTGTTTGAAAAAGTTCCTGATTTATACAACGTCTTTAATCAAACGAATCAAAAAAGAGGTCTCCAGCAAGAAGCATTGGGATATGCCGTTTACGCGGCTGGAGAGCATATCACCAATCTTGATGCGATAAAACCCGTAATTGAAAGAATTGCTCAAAAACACCGTGCTATCGGCATTAAAGCAGAACAATATCCTATAGTAGGAGAAACTTTACTTCAAGCGGTAAAGGATGTTCTTGGTGATACAGCAACAGACGAAATTATTGATGCATGGGGTAAAGCATATGGCTATATTGCGGATGCTTTTATCGAACTTGAAAAGAAGCTGTACGAAGAAACAGAAAGTCAACCAGGAGGATGGGAAGGTTACCGAAACTTTATTGTGGATAAAAAAGTCAAAGAAAGTGATGAAGTAACATCCTTTTATCTAAAGCCTGAAGATGGGAAAGCCATCGCCACTTATAAAGCTGGACAGTACCTTACCATAAAAATTAAAGTTCCTGGAGAGAAATATACCCATATCCGCCATTACAGTCTTTCGGAAGCACCAGGTAAAGATTATTATCGAATCAGTGTAAAACGGGAAGATGAGCACGATACTTCACCAAAAGGAATTGTATCAAATTATTTACATAAAACGATTCAAACTGGTGATCCACTTCCATTTTCTGCTCCTGCGGGAGATTTTGTACTTCAACATGATGACTTGCCTGTGGTTTTAATTAGTGGTGGTATCGGGATAACTCCTATATTCAGTATGTTACAAGCTCTTGTAAAGGATCAAGTCAAACAGAGTATAACGTTTATTCACTCAACTCGAAATAGTAAAACCCATGCTTTTCAGGAGGATGTAAAACAATTAGCTGTTGATCATGATAATGTAACGTCATTAGTTTGTTATAACTCACCGACTGAAGAGGACAAAGACTCTAAAAACTTTGATAAAGAAGGGTATATTGATTTAAATTTCTTAAAATTGAACGTTGCAACCCAAAATGCTAACTTCTATTTATGTGGTTCCCTTCCTTTTATGGATGCTATTATTAAAGCCTTACAAGAATGGGGAGTTCCTAAGGAGCACATTCATTATGAGTCATTTAGCCCAGTGGCAATTTTAGGCGATGAATAGGCGAAAAGAGCAATAAGTTTTAAAGCTTTATCAGGATATGGAATAAGTGAAATAGGCAGTATTATAATCGTAGAAAACCCTCACTCGTTATGAACCTAGAGTGAGGGTTAATTATTTTTATGGGAGACTGACCGTATTCAAATATTCAATTGGTGTCTTTTATTATAAAACTGTTTGTAACTGATAAAGATGGCGATCATGGTTGCGATCATGGTTGCAGATAACAACATAAATGTGACCATAATTTGAAAACGGATGGCTTCCAGAGGCGGCGTTCCTGCTATGATTAACCCGCTCATCATTCCCGGCAAGGCCACAATTCCAAGCGTTTTTGCTGAATCGATGGTTGGGATCACGGCCATTTTCATTGTATCTTGTATTTGGGTTTTCGAAGCTAAGTGAGGTAAGGCTCCAAGAGATAATTTGGCTTCTATTTCCATTCGTTGTTGAGTAAAAGCTTTTTCTAAGTTGGTGTAACCAATATTTATCGCAATCATGGCATTGCTAATCACCATTCCTGAGACAGGTATGATTTCATTAACTTTAAAATGAAGAGCTCCCGTTAGAATTAGAATCGTCATCGTTATGCTTGTACTAATGACAAGGGCGAATAGAGATATCCAAAAGCCATGTTTAACAGCATTTGGCACTCTTTTTCTCGTGTTCAAGGCAGCGTTTATCAATATAATAAAAACTAACGTTATGACAATTATTGGCTGTCTGGCTTCAAAAACAAACGTTAATATGTAACCAACAATAATAAGTTGAATGATCGCTCGAAGGACAGATATGATCATATCCTTTGATAAATCGAGTTGCTGTTTATATGAAACAATGATTGGAATGATAAGTAAACTCGATGCGAAGATCAGGGAGGTCATACTCATTTAATCACTTCCTCATTTGAGATCTTTCCCTTTTCAATTGTTAACCTACGGGAAAATAAGCGGGTACTTTGTTTAATATCGTGGGTTATCCAAATTATACCTAACCCTTTTTCTTTATGACATTTAAATATTTCTTGTTCGACTAACTGTTGATTGTGATGATCTAATGCAGAGGTAGCTTCGTCTAATAAAAGAAATTTAGGGACGTACATAAGTTGGCGGATGATGGCTAGACGTTGTTTTTCACCCCCGGAAAAACGACTAACATTTGTATTTAAGTCATATTGACTTAAATTAAATGCAGTGAGTAGATAGTTAGCACGCTTTATATCACATTTTTCTTTTCGGACTTTTGCTGGGAAACTGACATTATCAAGTATTGTTTCGCCAAAGATAATCGGTGTTTGAGGACAATAACTAATGGTTTGACGTAGTTGTTCAGGTTTATAATTTATGTAACTTTCACCATTTAGATAGCATTGTCCATCTGTAGGCGAAATCAAATCAGCCATCAATCGTAGTAGAGTACTTTTACCACTTCCAGAAGGACCAATAATTGAGACTGTTTCCCCTTCATTAATGGTCAAATTAATATGGGATAAAATAGGAGAGCTATTTGGCTGGAAGGTAATGTTTTTTAATTCTAACATGGAAGTCCACCTTATAAGAGAATTTTTGAGTCAGTTAAACTATTGCATATAGTATAACCTAAGATCCCTCTTTGAATATAATGTAAAGACACTATATGAATGGCGGATTAAAATGGATATTGAACTGAAAGACTTAGCCGGATCATGGACTTCAGCTCTTGGAACCATCGTATCTGCTATTGGCAGTACACCTACACTTGCCTTCACAGATCAAATGAGAATAAATTTAGATTTATGGGGGAATGTGCTTCAAGCGACGGGAGCAGGTCTCAGTGCGGATGCAGAGATTCATTGGACGTTAAATAAACTAGGACAAGAAATTCAAGCGATTGGGAACTTAACCGTCGTCTACGGACTAGTCCTTCCAGTGGATGATATTGATCAGCTTAAAAAAAATATTACCGGCAACTGGATACAATCTCTTGGAAGTCTTGTTTGTTTTTCAGATTCCGTAGATGATGAATCGGCACCATGGGATAGAGTTGGAAATTTATTGCAAGCCATTGGGAATGCTTTGCAATCGATTGGAGGAATTCAAGAACTTCATGATCCAGAAGATGAAGAAAGTGGAGAAATGACCAACTTTGCGGGGAGTTGGATACAAGCGATTGGTGCAGTTATGTCGGCACTTGAGCAAACGAAAGAAATAGAAATGAGTAGATAAACTTGAATTAGCAGATTCCTAGTCTTGATATATTCCAGTGACCCATGGGTATTTCATTAAGAACATCATACAGATGTATTTGGTTTGACCTTTAGGACCTACCCCACCAAATCTCCAAGGCCAAGGATGGCTGGCTAGATCAGGGAGGCCTGGTCAAGGCGGACCGGGCGGCAGTCCCAGACCACCTAGTTGTGCACAATTTTCATAGCATCCATGGTGTAGATAATATGAAAAAGCAAGCACGATTCGAGATGTGATCGTGCTTGTATATTTAGTACTAATTAAAATGATAAGAGGCAAGAAAATTATCAATAGCCGCTTCATATTCTTTTTTGTTGTCAGAATATGAGCAAGCATGAGCGCCCAGCTCAGCTAAGAATAGTTGCTTGTTGTCCGGTTTGGCCGCATATAGAGCCACTGTCATTTCATTTAAAATATAATCATCTTGTTTACTATGGATAAATAAAACGGGATGGTGCACATTTTTGATATAACGCATGGGTGAGACGTCTTGTATCCGATAGTGGTCACGAATCCGAATAAATAATGTAGCCATTGGTAATAAAGGCCATTTTGGCAGGTGGTAATCCTTGTTTAAAACGTGGTGTAATTGTTGATAGAAATCTGAAAAAGGACAATCGGCAATATAAAAGTCAGCTCCATCTTCAATCATTCCTGCATATTGAAGCATGGTTGATGCACCCATAGATTCTCCATGAATGCCCAGAATAATGTCGTTGCCAAACCGTTCTTTAACCCAATTGACCAAAGTTTCTAGATCATATTTTTCGTAATAACCATAGCTTGTCGTTTTACCTCCAGATTGTCCATGCCTTCGATGATCATAAATAATGACACTGTAACCTCTTTTTAAAAAGAGATTGGCATATTTTACGGAATTGAATTGATTAACCGTCACGCCATGGCAAAATATCATGATTTTTTGAGTGGATTTTCCAGGAATAAAGCGGCCATTTATAAGGTAACCATAAGGAGATCTAAGCGAAAAGGGTTCCTTCGGCATTGATTGATATTCTTTTAAATCAAAATGCTGAAAAGTATGCACTTCTCGATCAATAAGAAACTGATCTGTTTTCTTCCTTATATACATGATCTTATTCGTAACGAAATAGCCTGCTGCAATTGTTGCACCAGCTGTAACTAAAGCAGCCTTCATAAATCGATTCATAATTATACCTCGTGGTTTTTATATAAAGTCTATCATACATATAGCTAAACATTAAAAGCAGGAGCTGCAACGAGAGCTCCTGCTTTGTTAACGGTTATCAATTTTTTCGGGATAAAGATCATGTTTGGCTAGTCTATCAAACGCCACTTTTTCCCATTTTGTACCTGGTTTTCCGTAGTTTACATAGGGATCAATACTGATGCCACCTCTTGGCGTAAATTTACCCCAGACTTCAAGATACTTTGGATCCATGAGTTTAATCAGATCATCGGCAATTTTATTCATGCAATCTTCATGAAAATCGCCATGGTTTCGAAAGCTAAATAAATAAAGTTTCAAACTTTTGCTTTCAACCATTTTTTGGTCAGGAACATAACTAATGTAAAGTGTTGCAAAATCAGGTTGACTCGTGATGGGGCATAAACTCGTAAACTCCGGAAAATTAAATTTTACAAAGTAGTCACGGTGTGTATTCATGTTTTGAAAGGATTCCAAAACGCTCGGATCATAATCAAAGCTATATACGGTTTTTTTATTGCCAAGTAAAGTTAATTCATCATTTTGCCCGCTTCGTTCTGACATACTTTATTTCCTCCTTGTGTACGTTTTGCATAAAAAACAACTAAATAAATGAGTGGTGCCCCAATAATAGAATAACTAAATTTAAGAATATATTCAGAGCTCATCGCTGTAAGTATATTAGATAAAGGCATGACACCGATAAAAGCAATAAACATGAACATGATCGAATCAATGAGCTGGCTTGAGGCTGTACTTGCGATACTTCTTAACCAGAGCATTCGTCCTTGAGTACGTTGTTTAAGTTTTGAAAATATGGTGACATCAAGTGTTTGGGAGCATAAATAAGCGACTAATGAAGCGAAAACCGTCCTCGGCAGAGAACCAAGTACCGTTTCCATCGCTTGTTGGCCGTGCCAAAACGGTGCAGCCGGTAAATGAAGAACGATTTGAATGAATCCTATAAAGACGACATTGGCCAAAAAACCAATCCAAATAATGCGTTTCGCCACATGCTTTCCCCAAATTTCTGTCATACTATCGAGAATGATAAATGTTAATGGGTAAAAAATTATAGGGGAGGTCATAGAAATGGACCCTACTGAAAAAAGTTTGACTGCACATAAATTGGCCGTGATCAGGCATGTAACAAATAGCATGGCTAAAGTTATAAGACGATAAGGTACATCGATGATATTTTCTTGTTGATTCATAACATCTCTCCCATAGTTTTTTTAGTAAAGCAGAGGAGGGTTTCGAACTCTGCTAATACATACCTAACTGATTATAGCTATCCTAAAGATAGGTTGCAAGTTTATCAGTAGTCTTCACAGTAAAAAACCGATCTCCTAAATTCGGAAGATCGGTGTTATCAAATGACTATTGTTGTTGTTCTGATATTAAGTCACGAGCACGTTGTTTCTCATCTTCCGGTACACTAAGATAATAAACTTTCTGGCCGCTTGAAGTTTTTTCCCAATCATCGTTCCCTTTGACTTCATAATTTGTGACATTTTGTCTGCAATCACGGTAATTTTGGGCGATGTTTTTCATATCTTCAAAGGTTAAGTTCGTTTTGACATTGCTTTGTATGGCTTTTAGAATATCCTGATATTTAGAAAATGATGAAAAGCTAGCGGCTTTATTAATCACAGCCATAATCACATCTCGCTGACGTTGGTTTCTCCCAAAGTCGCCCCGATTGTCTAAGTGTCGCATTCTTACATATCCAAGTGCTTTAGCACCTGTATCTAGGGTAATATCACCTTTTTGATAGTAATAGCCTTTTTTATAATACCCTTCATCGTGCCAGCTAATATCGTTATGAACGTTAACGCCGCCCACTGCGTCAACAAGGTCAGCTAAACCTTCCATATTTATACGAATATAGTGGTTAAAGTTAACACCTAAAAATTTATTAAAGGTATCAAGAGCCATTTTAGATCCTCCGTAAGCATAGGCGCTATTAATTTTACTAATAGAGCCATGACCTACAATTTCAGCTTTCGAATCACGTGGGATGGAGACCATTAACATGGATTTCTTAGTCGGATTCAAAGTTAAAGCAATCATGGTATCTGAGCGTCCAGGATCACCTTTACGTTGATCTACACCGAGTAAAAGGATAGAGAAAGGTTTTTGGTTTTGTAGTTCTTTTGAATCACTTTGGGTTTTCGGTTCTGTAGGATCGTATATTTTATTTGCCGTGGTTTTGACAGAGTGATACATGTACCAAACACCTGCCCCACCAGCCACAATGACTAGTCCTACAATAATACCTAATATCACAAATATTTTTTTTAACATCATATAATTCCCTTTCCGGTAAAGTTCAAACAAAAAAAGACAAAATTTTTGCCATAACGATATAGTAACATGAAACTAGAACGAAGGTGACTTTTTTTTATATTTTAAGAAAGTACAAAAATTTAAGGTATAAGTGCAACTAGCATCATCTTCTTCGATTAAGCATCGAGTTGACAAGAAGGCGAAGCCGTAGTGACACATTCTAGGCCACTGTCTGCGCCTTTTAGGTCCCGCAATCGGTAAGTTTTTTATCATTTTACTTATAGAGGTTGTTCAAAAAGTCACCAAATGATAAGCTACGAATCTCGGCGCCCGCTTGTTTAAACCGGTCCTCATGTAGTAAAAACCTACATTCCGGTCCTCAAAACAGCGCCGCCTTGATCTTCTTGCTTCTAATTTGTCACCTTTTTGAACACGTTCTTTTATTGATTTTATTCTATTTATAGTAACCATAACCATTAGAGTTTATTGGGTTAAATCATCCAACTATTTTATTTTTTAATAATTCTTTTTATGTTAGAATATTCTATAACTAATGAATGTTTATTTTTATAGAAAAAATGATTGCGAGTATTGTAATTTTAGAGATTCGTTTCTTTATAAGTTTAAGATTCAAAGTGTTTATTTGTAAGAGAATTTGTTTCAGCAGTCCCTGAAAGGAGAACGAAATATGCGATTATTGGCTAGAGAACAAGAGAAGCTTTTAATTGTCGTTGCAGCTGATTTAGCAAGACGTAGACAAGCTAGAGGTTTGAAATTAAATTATCCAGAAGCTATTGCCATCATTACATATGAAATCATTGAAGGAGCCAGAGATGGAAAAAGTGTCGTTGAGTTGATGGCTTATGGGACACAAATTTTGACAAAAGAGGATGTTATGGAAGGCGTCAGTGAAATGATCCACGATGTCCAAGTCGAAGCTACTTTTCCAGATGGCACTAAATTAGTCACTGTCCATAACCCTATAAAATAAGATAAAGGATGGGGAAAAGATGATACCAGGAGAGTACATTTTGTGTGATCAAGAGATCATTTGCAATAAAGACAGAGAAACAAAGACAATAAAAGTCGTTAATCGCGGAGACCGCCCTGTTCAAGTTGGTTCACATTATCATTTTTATGAAGTAAATACAGCTTTAGAATTTAATAGAGAAGAAACTCTCGGTTTCCGGTTAGATATTCCAGCTGGGCTTGCGGTTCGTTTTGAACCAGGTGATGAAAAAGAAGTACCGCTGGTTGCTCTTAGTGGAGAAAGAAAAGTCTATGGATTGAACAATAAGACGAACGGTGAGGTGAAACCCTAATGTCTTTTAAAATGACGAGAAAACAATATGCAGATTTGTACGGTCCAACTACGGGCGATGCGATCCGCTTAGCCGATACAGACCTTTTTATTGAGATTGAAAAGGATTATACCCGCTATGGTGATGAAGTCGTTTTTGGTGGAGGTAAGGTTATTCGAGACGGGATGGGACAACATCCACTGGCTGTCAGAGACGACAACGTTCCAGACGTAGTGATAACCAATGCGATTATTGTTGACTACACAGGGATTTATAAAGCGGATGTTGCGATTCGTGACGGTAAAATTAGTCAAATCGGAAAAGCAGGGAATCCTCTTGTGATGGAAGGCGTTGATATCGTTATTGGAGCTTCTACAGAAGTCATTGCGGGAGAGAAGAAAATATTAACGGCTGGCGGTATTGATACGCATGTTCATTTTATTAATCCTCATCAAGTAGAAACAGCCATTATGTCTGGGATTACCACGATGATAGGCGGGGGGACAGGCCCTGCTGAAGGAACAAAAGCCACAACGATTACTCCTGGTGAATGGAATATTCACCGTATGTTAGAAGCAGCAGAAGGCCTGCCGATTAATTTAGGTTTTCTAGGAAAGGGACATGCCTCAAGCGATGAACCGCTTGCTGAACAAGTTAAAGCAGGTGCCATAGGACTTAAAGTCCATGAAGACTGGGGAGCGACCTATGCTGCTATTGATCATTCATTAAATGTCGCCGATAGGTACGATGTGCAGGTCGCAATCCACACCGATACGCTTAATGAAGGCGGTTTTGTTGAACATACGATCGAAGCCTTCAAAGATCGTGTGATCCATACGTACCATACGGAAGGTGCAGGGGGCGGTCACTCACCGGACATTATAAAAATATCAAGTTTTCCAAATGTCTTACCTTCTTCAACGAACCCGACGCTGCCGTATACAGTGAATACGATTGAGGAGCATCTTGATATGTTGATGGTGTGCCATCATCTTAATCCGAGTGTTCCTGAAGATCTTGCATTTGCGGATTCTCGCATTCGTCCTGAGACAATAGCAGCTGAAGATGTTCTTCAAGACATGGGTGTCTTTAGTATGACAAGCTCAGACTCTCAGGCAATGGGTCGTATTGGTGAAATTATTCTTCGTACTTGGCAAACGGCAGATAAAATGAAGAAACAACGTGGTAAACTCCCAGAAGATACAGGGGTGGGGGATAACTATCGAGTTAAACGTTACATATCAAAATATACGATTAATCCCGCCATTGCGCATGGTATTTCTGACTATGTTGGTTCTGTAGAAGTGGGTAAAGTGGCAGATCTTGTTTTATGGGATCCGATGTTTTTCGGTGCAAAACCAGATATGATCATCAAAGGTGGCATGGTTTCTTATAGTGTGATGGGAGATGCCAATGCATCGATTCCGACACCACAACCCGTTTTATATCGATCGATGTTTGGTGCTTTCGGAAAAGCCCTCACGCAAACTTGCCTTACATTTGTATCCACCTATGCTTACGAACATCATATAAAAGAAACGCTAGGCCTACAAAAACAAGTCAAACCGGTTAAAGGCATACGTAACTTAACAAAGAAGGATATGAAATTCAATGATAAGACGCCAAATATTGAGGTGGATCCACAAACCTATAAGGTGACAGTGGATGGTGAGCATATAACATGTGACCCAGTGGATGAGCTTCCGATGGCGCAAAAGTATTTCTTGTTCTAAGAGGATGTTCAAAAAGTCACCAAATGATAAGCTACGAATCTCGGCGTTGGCTTGTTTTTCTGGTCCTCATGTAGCAAAAACCTACATTCCGGTCCTCAAAACAGCGCCGCCTTGATCTTCTTGCTTCTAATTTGTCACCTTTTTGAACACTCACTTTAAGAAACAATTTTAAGCCAAAGTGCCAAAAACGATATTGTAAAAAATAAAATTTCACAATCGGTAAACAGGGAGGAAGAAACAACAGCATGATTATTGAAAAAGTGATTGGGAATATCGAAGACTGGTCAATAGATGATAAAAAAGGAAAGCATGTTGAAAAGGTATATCTTGAGAGTAGTGATCTGTTGAAACGCGTGCAACGGGTCAAGACGGACCACGGAAGAGAAATAGGCATTCGTTTACCGCAGTATTCGGAACTTCATGTAGGCGATATTCTGTTTCAAGATGACCACAACATGATTGTAGTGGATGTTTTACCTGATGAAATCATGGCCATTTTACCTCGGGATATCGAAGAGATGGGCACGATTGCCCATCAGTTAGGAAATAGACATTTGCCTGCCCAATTTGAAGGGGCCGAGATGTACGTTCAGTACGATTATTTAGTGGAAGAGCTACTTGAGAAATTAGGCATTCCTTTTGAAAAAAGACAAAAAAAATTAAAACAAGCCTTTAAGCATATTGGACATACCCATGGATAATTTACAATTACTTTCTCTTCTCCAACTTTGTGATTCAAATTTACCTGTGGGTCAATTTAGTCATTCTTACGGACTTGAAACGTATATTCAAGATGGGAAAGTACATGACAAACAAACCATGAAAGAATGGCTCATGGTTTATGCCGAGGATCAGATGTGCTTTTCGGATGGGCTCGGCTGTTACCTAGGGTTTCAAGCTTTAAGCGAAGGACACTTAACGGACTTTTGGGAAATTGCTGTTAGATTAGATGCACAATCTTTATCAAGGGAATCAAGGGAAGCGAATCGAAAAGTCGGCATGCGATTGCTTAAGCTTTGTCAGGACCTTTACCCCAACTCCATACTTGATATGTACAAACAAAAAATCAAAACAGATCACATCAAGGCGCACCCAGCGCTTGTCTTTGCGATGATCTCTTATGAGCTTCATCTATCAGAGACAGAGACGATTGTTGCTTATTTATACAGCACCATATCTGGTCTTATTCAGAATGCGGTTAGAGGCATTCCAATCGGTCAAACAGCTGGCCAAACACTATTACATGACATGAAAAGTCGAATTGAAATACTGACAGACCGAATCAAGAAACTGTCCATCGATGATCTAGGGGCAACACCCCCAGGGCTCGAAATCGCCCAAATGCGGCATGAACATTTGGCAGTCCGAATTTTTATGAGTTAAACTTTTGAAATCCAGAAGGATAGAAGGATAGGTGAAGAGGATGGAACCCATCAAAATAGGTGTAGGCGGTCCAGTAGGGGCTGGGAAAACCATGCTCGTTGAGAAATTGACTCGACATTTGCAAGATAAATTAAGCATGGCTGTCGTAACGAATGATATTTATACAAAAGAAGATGCGGAATTTTTAATAAAAAATGGCGTTTTACCATCGAGTCGTATCATTGGTGTTGAAACGGGTGGATGCCCACATACGGCCATACGTGAAGATACTTCTATGAATGTGGAAGCGATTGATGAATTGAAAGAACGTCATCCAGACATTGAACTGATTTTTGTGGAAAGTGGCGGAGATAACTTAGCCGCTACTTTTAGTCCAGAACTTGTTGACTTCTCGATATATATTATCGACGTTGCCCAAGGGGAAAAAATTCCTCGAAAAGGTGGTCAAGGGATGATTAAGTCAGATTTATTTATCATTAATAAAACGGATCTCGCGCCCTTTGTTCATGCCAATTTAGATGTTATGAAACGAGATACCGAAACGTTTCGAGGCAAAAAACCATTTGTTTTTACAAATTTACAAGACGAATCTGGTCTGGATGACGTGATTCAGTGGATTGAAGAAAATGCTTTACTACAAGGAATGAACGAAGACATCTAGATGAGGAAGGACGACAAATCATGAACCGATGGACAGGCGAACTCCAATTACACATGAAAAAAAAGACCAATCGAACGGTAGCCGAATCGGTTTTTTTTCAAGGGGCTTTTAAAGTCATGCGTCCACTTTATCTCGATGATAGTGGACAGGCATGCTATTACATATTAAATCCTGGCGGGGGCTATGTTGACGGGGATCGTTACATAATTTCCGTTCATCTACAAGAAGATGCTGAACTACTGTTAACAACGCAATCAGCGACAAAAGTGTATAAGACCATGCGGGATCCTATCTACCAAGAAAATCGATTCCATCTTGAGAGCGGGAGTGTATTAGAATATTGGCCAGATCCATTAATTGCTTATCAAGATGCAAGATATGAACAAAAAACCATCATTGATATGTCTCAAGACGCGTCATTATTCTATGCTGAAACCATGACTCCGGGATGGTCTGAAGATGGTGAATTATTTCCATATACTAAGATCCATTTGAAATCAGACATCTATATTGATGGTAAACTTGTTGTCTTGGATCATTTGCGATTTATGCCGCAAACCCAAAAAATCAAAGGTATTGGTTTTCTTGAAGGATATACCCATTTTGGTTCGCTTACCATCATCGATCAATCGATTGATTTATATTTAGAGGAATTATCTCAGCATCTATTAAGAGATTATGATGAATGTCAGATTGGATTTTCAAGATTAGAAGTCTCAGGTATCCTAATACGAATATTAGCCACGAATACAAAACAGTTGGAAGATGTATTTAAAGGGTGTTCGAAGTTTTTTAAGAGACGGTTTGGACGAGCTGTTCCAGAACTACGAAAATATTAACCTAGCAGCATAAACCACTAATCAAATTTAAACATGAGCAAAATAAGATGGTGACCTATTCAAATTGGTTATGCAGTTCAAACTCATGATGAGTAGTTATAAAAAGAGATGTTTGGAGGAGATGAAGTGAAGAAAGAACAACATAGATTTCAATGGTTAGGTTTTGGTGTGGCATCTATTGTCGTACATATTGTTGGTATTTCTCTTTTGATTATGTCCATATCAGAATACCCAGCCATTTTAGGTTTAGGTATCGTTGCTTATACATTAGGGCTTAGACATGCTTTTGATGCAGATCATATCGCAACCATTGATAATACGGTGAGAAAGTTGGTTCAACAAAAACAGGATGCGTCAGGTGTTGGTTTTTTCTTTTCACTCGGCCATTCATCGGTTGTTTTTCTCATGACATTAGCGCTTGGTTTATCTGTTCGATGGGCACAAAAACATATGCCGATGTTTGAACACATTGGTGGAACAATTGGTGCAACTGTCTCCGGAATCTTTCTTGTTATCATCGGGATGATAAATCTCATGATATTGGTAGATTTAAGAAAACTTTTTATTCGTATGAAGCACGATCCATATGATCACTTAGCACTTGAAAAATTATTAGACCAACGAGGGTTCATGTCGCGTCTATTTAGACCTTTGTTTTCCTTTGTCTCTCGTAGTTGGCATGTTTATCCATTAGGGTTTCTATTTGGACTTGGATTTGATACAGCGAGTGAAGTTGCCTTGCTCGCACTATCTGCAGGAGCTGCTAAGAGTGCAATGCCGTTTATTGGTATTCTTTCGCTACCTCTTTTATTTGCCGCAGGGATGAATATCATGGATACGGCTGATGGCATTTTTATGACACATGCCTATAAATGGGCATTCCATACGCCTATTCGAAAAGTGTATTACAATATCACCGTCACAGCCGTTTCTGTTGCAGCTGCTTTCTTAATTGGTTTTGTGGAATTAGCTCAAGTATCTAAAGCGACCTTTCATTTAGAGGGAGCGTTTTGGAATTGGCTTGGTGGATTAGATTTAGGTTATCTTGGTTATGGATTGGTGATTATTCTCCTTGGATCTTGGTTCGTATCCGTCGTCATTTGGAAAGTATTCAGAATAGAAGAGAAATGGATGAACCATCGTACTTGACCGTTCCTTAAAAACCTCGCCCCATGACTCCTATCAGGAGTTTTCTAGATTTAAGTAAAAGGAAGTACTATTTTCTAGCTAATTTGGGAATAATGCTCTTACTAAGAATAGTAGGAGCTGTTCATATGTTCGACGAAAATAAACCATCCTTTTTCAAAGGTTTCCTATTTGCTTGTTTGTTTAGTATTCCATTGTGGATCTTGATCATTATTTGTGTTTATTTCTTCATTAAGTTTGTCATATGATCCGATCGGATTGACCGCTATATCCAACTGGCATTCTAAGAGTCCATCATCAATAAAATCTATGAAATATTAGAAATCTATCAAAAATCTTCGTCAATTCAAATGTATAGAGCAAATTTTGGTATGATAGAGATGTTCATAGTGAAAGGATGGATATCTTTTGGTTTTTATATTAATCATCATGTTGATAAGTCTTGTCGTTATTTGTTTTTATTTGCTCAGAAAACAAAAGAAAATTCAAAATGAGGCTTATCATTTAATCGAGCAAAGTAAGAAAGAAGTCGCTTTATCCCTTCAAAAAGAGAGAAACCGACTTGAACAAGAATCAGAGAAGACCATGCAAGGATTACTTGAGGATCATAGTATGACAGTTGTTGGCATTCAAGAAAACTATGAAAAGAAATTAAGTAAACAAAAGGATTACATTAACTTTCTACAACGAAGTTTGAAATGTCCAAAGGATGCAGCTACGTATCGAGTCTTAAAGGATATTAAGAAACTGTGCCTCAATGAACAACTTATTCAAGAAGAAGATATGTTGATCATCGGAAATATCTTTTTGCCATATTATACTATTAACGGAGAAAATAAAATAAAGCAATTAAGTCATGTTTTATTACTGCCTACTGGTATTTATTTAATTGAATCAAAATACTGGGAAGGAAGAGTCTATCATGGGCTAACAAGGGAACTATCCCATCCTCTTGACTTTTTATTTGATATTTTTCATGAAGAGGAGTTAAAGGATGGTGAACATACTTTCATCCTAACTAGAAAAAAAGGCAGTGACGTTTCAGGTGAGTTTAAAAATACATTAAATATTGAACTCCAAATGAATATCGGAAGGGAACTTTGTGATTTAGCAAAAGAATTAGAACGATCCCTTTTCGATTTGGATTCGAGCCAAGTTGTTCCTATTTTATATTTTGATTCACCAAAGGATGACCATCGGATTCGTAATTATTCGGAAAGAGATTTGCCTCAAGTATGTATTGGACCAAAAGACTTAAATCTCTTTATAAGGAAAGAATTACAATCTCAAGAATGGCTTCTTTCAGCGGCGGAGTTAAAGGAAGTTAAGCAACGGCTTGAGAATTTATATTATTTTGCATAAGAACTCATAAATAACATTAAGAGATCACGTCTAGCCAAATTAAAGAACTAGACGTTTTTCCTTTTTATCAAGTCAACAGAGCTACAGTTCGGAATTTCTAAACACCCTTCATTATAAAAGTAGTTTATGAATATACAAATGGTTCATTTTCTATATTGCCAATACGTACGTCGATTTTACACGAGTCAATAAGTCAAGCTAATGGGAAGATATAACAGAAAAGTATTTATTAAGAGGTAAAAAATGCTATAATGGTTTTTATATAATATTGAATCGGAATTAAATCAGACGGCATCCTCTTGACTCGGGAGAAGCCGGATTGGAGGTTAAAATGATGCTTGTTTATGATTATCATCACCATACCAATAATTCTTTTGACTCAAAGGCCACGATGAAAGAAGTTTGTGAACAAGCCATAGAAAAAGGAATCCATGAGGTCTGTTTTACGGAACATTTCTCAGTGAACCCAAGGGCTTCAACATATGGCCATATGAACTTTGACCGTTATTTTAATGACATAGCCACTTGTCAAAAACAATATGGTGACAAGCTTTCTATAAAAAAAGGAATTGAGCTTTGTGAACCCCACTTACTCAGGGATCAATATAAAAAAGAATTAGATGGCAAATATTTTGATTTTATCTTAGGCTCGGTCCACAATATTGATAACCATAAACTTCGTGAAGTGATTAAGAGAGAACCAGAAACGGCTTATTCCCATTATTTTAGCGAAGTTTTTGAACTGGTCAGTTACGCAGATATTGACGTTATTGCCCATTTCGACTTAATGAAACGCTATGCCCATCCTATTTTAGGTTATTACCGCTATGAAGATCATGCTAGCATGATCGAAAAAATATTAATTAAAGCGGTTGAAAGACATATCGGTATAGAAATCAATACCTCTGGGCTCCGTGGAGGTGTGGGAGAAACACTTCCGTCATTAGACGTTGTTCGACGTTATAGAGAACTCGGTGGTGAGATCCTTACAATAGGTTCAGACTCTCATAGAGTGCAGGATGTTGGAGCTGGTTTCAATGAAGCGGTCCAAATAGCCAAAGATTGTGGCTTTGATCATATTACAGCTTTTTCGAATCGTGTTCCTCGACAAATAAAAATTGACTAACATGTTACAAAAACAAATTTTAGTTAAGAAAATAGGCAAGAATTGAAAGAAAATTGTATATATTGGATAATTAAAGTTGTATAATTGAACATATAAAGGGAGGAGGTCATTTGAAGATGAATCAAAATATCATTCGTTCAACTGACGTTGCTCATTTACTGAATACTTGGTACTGTCACATACGAAAGGATCAGTTACATGAAGCGAAGAGAGTTAAATTGAAAGTTGAACAAGTGATGAAGGATATGGAGGAAGATCCCTCTCTATCAATCTATTATTCACTTCTAGAATTCAGACATCAACTCCTCCTAGGTCAATATGAACACGCAAAAACATTAATGACCGAAGTTCAGCCATTTAAAGAAGATATGAATGATTTATTAACGTATTACTTTAACTTTTTTTCAGGAATATATGCACATAGTGTCAAAGACTATGAAACAGCACTTACTTACTATAAAAAAGCCGAAGAATTGCTCTCCCTTATTGCAGACGAAGTGGAGTTAGCGGAGTTTCATTATAAAATTGGATCGATGTATTATCAAATGAAACAAAATCTTATTTCCATTAGCCACGCAAAAACAGCTTTAATGATCTACAAAGACAAAGGTGATTATTTTAAAAATGGGTCGTACTGTAAACTTCTATTAGCTCTAAATTATATTGACATGCAAAACTTTCCTGAAGCGAGAAATTACTTTGACCAGGCGGAGCATGATTCTCTTCAAATAGAAGACATAAGATTTCAATATGCCCTTCATTATAATTTAGGATTGTTTTTTTCAGAACAAAGTGAGATTGAAAAAGCCATTCATCATTTTTTAATCGCCTTAAAGTATTGTCATTTTAGTAAGAACTTTCAGGTAAAAACACTGTTCACGATTGTTAGAGAAAAATATAAATTAGCAGCCAATGACACAGAAGAATGGTTTGTAAAAGGAAGAAAGCTAGCAAAAGAGATTAATGATAAAGAGTATCAAGTAAAATTAGATCTCATCCATCACTTATTTGGACAAGTGAACAGTGGAGACTTTGAGGTCGCGTTTAAAGAAGGATTAGCCTATTTTGAAGAACAAAAATTATGGGTCGACTTAGAAGAGTATTTGGAATGGGTAGGGGATTATTACTTTAATCTTCAACAATATGAGAAGTCAACACACTATTATCGTAAAGCCATTGAGATTAATCGGAAAATCATAGGGGAGGCCATTTAATGAAAAATGGTAAATTGCTCACCTTTATTTTTATATTGTTAACAGCAATTGGTTTATTTGGAAGTATCATTCACTCACCTCTATCTCAAACAGAACGCGGTGTTGTATTCAATAACACTGAAATAGTAAATTAAATGCAATCACTTTTTTGGGCAGTTCTTATATGAACTGTCTTTTTTATTTTGATTCCAAGAAGCGATCGTTTCATGCTATTTTTGTCTTTAATTGCGGAAAAAAATAAAAAAATAGTAAGCCCCCATTCAAACAACGCATACTAAACACGTAGCACCTCTTGTTATGATACATATATCAATCAAAGGAGGTGCTTTTTCTATGCCGCA
>NZ_VDCY01000011.1 GCF_006517395.1 Terrilactibacillus laevilacticus | reverse complement strand
AAGGATTGTTTTGCTTCCTGCGCTCGACTTGCATGTATTAGGCACGCCGCCAGCGTTCGTCCTGAGCCAGGATCAAACTCTCCGATGATGCACAGGATGTGCAAATGTCGGTGTTGTCACAGGACGTGACGTCTTTAACCGACTTCCTTTAACAGGTACGAGCTTCGACGTTGCAACAGGACGTTGCGTCTTTAGTCGAAGTCCATTACAATGTCGGCACCATCACAGGACGTGACATTCTTAACCGACAATCTTAACCTGTTATAGTTCATTTATAATGAACAAATCATTAACCGTTTCATTTGATCCATCGCTCTTTTTTTCAAAGAAATCAATCGGTGTTACCCGTTTGATATTACGCTTGGCTTTTGTTTAGTTTTCAAAGAACAATCTCTTAATCCAGTATTTTTCAACAGCAACTTTATTAGTTTATCACTTTTAAAGATTACTGTCAATAGTTTTTTATGTCGTTTAACAGCGACTTGATTATCTTAAAAGATATTCTTTTTTCTGTCAAGTATTTGTTTCTTGTTTCTTAACGACAAATATTATTATAGCTACACTCAATTAAAATGTCAATATCTATTTTAGAAAAGGTGATTAAATATTTTAGTCGATCTTCGTTAGGCCCTTCTTATACTAGAATGAGAGATAAGGTGCATGAACTAAAAAACAAAACATCTCTGAACTTAATCAGAAAATGTTTTTATCCCGCCTTAACGGGCAGTAAGACCCCCACCTCAAGATTCTGAGTATTCAAATAAGATAGGTGGGGGATTAACTGCCCGTAAAGGTCCGATTGGTTCAACTAACCATCAGTGGGGGATGAAGAAAACCCCCACTGATGGAAGTTTCACTTTATTTTTAACTATGTGATTATATAATACTTAATAATAGCTAGCGCGGCTACACCTGGTAAACCTAATAAGCCACTAATGCTAGTCGTTACAGCGTTGATCGGTACATGAAGGTTGATTAACTCTCCTACTGTATTCAAGATAAAAAGCATAAATGCACCAACAACTAATTTAACAGCCAGTTGCCCCAACCACCTTATAGGCTTAAGCGGGGCACCAATAAACAACATCACGAGTAGAATACCAACAAATATGGACGCACCAAGGATAGGATACATAAAGACATGCCCTCCACTCTTTTTCTAAAAGTGTATGCTGGGCATGTCCCATAAAGAACTATCGTCTTCATATTATAGAAGACTATTCGCTAGTTTGAATGGTGGATCATCTTTTCTTGCCTATTCTCTTGGATTAAACAGCTGTTGTGCACGTGCTTCTTTTAGTAAAAAGAAGTATTTAACTTCTGCTAAACGTAATTGATACAAAACTTCTTCGGATGGTTCAATACTCGCATCAATCACGCGCTTTTTGTTGAGCCAATCATCTTTACATACTTCAAGCGTACTAACAAGGGAATCCGTTAACGTTCGGCGCAGCAACCTTTTCTTTTTTTTAAACATAGCTTAAGGCCTCCAAACCTTATAACTCTCGTCGTCCTTCTAACGCTTTTGATAAAGTCACTTCATCAGCATATTCTAGATCTCCACCTACGGGGAGTCCATGTGCTATGCGTGTCACTCTTATACCAATTGGTTTGACCAAACGAGAAATATACATAGCCGTTGCCTCCCCTTCAATAGTCGGATTGGTCGCTAAAATAATTTCCTTGATTCCTTCATCGCTCAAACGTTGAATCAATTCAGTTATTTTTATATCTTCTGGACCAATGCCATCTACAGGAGAAATCGAGCCATGGAGTACATGATATAGTCCATTGTAATCTCTCATTTTTTCAATAGCCATCACATCTTTTGGGTCTTGAACCACACAAATAACCGATCGGTCTCTTGAAGAGTCATCACAAATGTAACAAGGATCTCGATCACTAATATTTTGACATACTGAACAATAAATTAATTTACGTTTGACATTCACCAAAGATCTTCCAAATTCCAATACATCTTCTTCGTTCATGTTAATTACATGGAAAGCTAGACGCACGGCGGTTTTGGGTCCAATCCCAGGTAGTTTCATAAAGCTATCAATAAGTTTTGCGATCGGCTCAGGATATTGCAAAGCCTGTTCCTCCTAAAACATTCCTGGTAAATTCATTCCTTTTGTTAAACTACCAAGTTGTTTGTTTGTTAATTCATCTACCTTTGTAAGAGCGTCATTGACTGCTGCTAATACGAGGTCTTGAAGCATTTCAATATCGTCAGGGTCCACGGCTTCTTCTTTAATATTTACTTCAACAATTTCTTTGTGTCCCGTTGATTTCACCGTTACGACACCGCCGCCAGCTGTCCCTTCAACGATTTGTTCTTTTAAATCCTCCTGGGCTTTCGCCATTTGCTTTTGCATCTTTTGCATTTGTTTCATCATATTGTTCATATTGCCTCTCATGTTTGTTTCCCTCCAATAGTTAATCTTTTATTTCAAGCAAATCAGGACCAACGAGTTTTTCCGCCTCTGTGATCAATGGATCTTCCTCTTTTGATTCAACGGCCGATTGATCCCGATCATCTGATTTGACTTCTCTAATAAAACTTTCTTTTAATTCTTCCCAATTCTGAATAGGAATAGGATACATTTTTCGTTTTTCGCCAATGACTTCTTGGAGAATTTCTTCAACCATTTGCAAAATATTCCCCTTGTT
The DNA here is from genome assembly GCF_006517395.1 of Terrilactibacillus laevilacticus. Taxonomy (GTDB): domain Bacteria; phylum Bacillota; class Bacilli; order Bacillales; family Sporolactobacillaceae; genus Terrilactibacillus; species Terrilactibacillus laevilacticus. The sequence continues at coordinate 86,449 of NZ_VDCY01000011.1, read as the reverse complement.
TTCCATAACCATCTGACAGTGAAAGTCGTACTTGAAGGCTTGTAAAAAACTATCTGAAGAACTTGCAACGGGCTTACTTTCTAAGAGCCAAGCATGGGCAGCCACATTTCTTGCACGAATTCGCGCCATGATATCCGCCCATGATCCACGCAGCTGTTTGAGGTCGGTTTTTGATGCCTGCGTTAAGACCCGCTTCATCTCCTGCATTGGGAGAGTAAGCTGACGACTATTTCGTTTTCCTCGCGGTCGTTTTTCTGGTTCGGCCACTCTATTTGATGAAACTGACTGGTCTGTCTTCATTAGAGACAATTGGTTTTCAAGTTTAGCGAGTCTTTCTTCCAACTTTGATGTATCACTTGGGACTGATTGAATCGTCGATATTCCTCGTGTATTTTTTTTACAAAGGTTCACAAGAGCCATTTCAAGAAAGATTCGAGGGTGATTCGTCTTCTTCATTTCTTGAAACGTTTGGTTTAGAATTCGAATGATTTCATAAATCTGATGATCTGAAATAGACGCTGCGTGTTCTTTAAATTGATCACCAATACTTGGCCTTGATAGGATCTCTTCTAGATCAGGTGACGTTTGATAGACTAACAAATCACGATAATAAAACAATAAATCTTCTATTAGTTTCTGTGCATCTTTTCCTCGATCTAAAATCTCATTGACCGTTTGAATTGCACCCGAAACATCCTGAGCATCTATTTTAGATACGATATCACCGATCAATTGTTCAGAAACCATTCCTGTTACTTCAAGAACATCATCACGAGTCACTTTTTCTTCACTGTAAGCGGCGACTTGGTCCAAAATACTCAAGGCATCCCGCATCCCACCATCACACGCTTTTGCAATCAGATTCAAAGCTTCCTCGTCAACGGCAATGTCTTGTTTTTTAACAACATAATTTAAGTGTTGAATAACGGCAGATAAAGAAATCCTTTTGAAATCAAACCGTTGACACCTTGAAATAATGGTAAGCGGAATCTTATGAGGTTCAGTTGTTGCTAAAATAAACACCACATGCTTTGGGGGCTCTTCAAGTGTTTTCAATAAAGCATTAAATGCGCCTGTTGATAACATATGCACTTCGTCAATAATATACACTTTATACTTAACATCACTTGGTGCAAATTTAACTTTATCCCGTATATCTCGAATCTCATCGACACCGTTATTTGAAGCTGCATCAATTTCAATGACATCAGAAATGGTACCATTCATGATACCTAAACAAGCTGGGCATTCATTACAGGGTTCAGAAACAGGTGCATGCTCACAGTTAATCGCTTTAGCCAATACTTTTGCGGCACTTGTCTTTCCTGTTCCTCTTGGGCCACTAAAAAGATAAGCATGAGAAAAATGCTGTTTAGCAAGTGCATTCTGCAAAGTTTTCGTAATATGCTCTTGACCTGCTATGTCATGAAAGGTTTGCGGACGCAAAACTCGATACAGTGCTTTATAACCCATTTCCAATCCCCCTTTCTCGCCCTTCTCATAATATCTTATTATAACGTGTTAACTTTGGATTTCAAAGTAAAGAAGAGATTAAATTAATCACGGCCTACTACATAAGTGACTTACATATTAATACAAATTGAAAATGAATCGAGGTTTATATAATAAAAAAAGACAACCAAATTAGGTTATCTTTGTTCTTACTTAATATGTATTAACGCCGTGCACCCTTTGTCGATCTAAGTAAAATGACCGCTTCTTAAGCAGTTAGCTCGATTCAGGCAGCCCCGCGGCACACGAAAGGTCTTACTTACTGCTGCTTCCTTCCGGACCTGACAGGGTTCATAAGTTTCCGTTGCGCAGGACCCAAATGTCAACACCACTTACTTAAGGCTGCATCACCATACGAAGACCTCGAAAGGGAGTTCAACCTCGCTACAGCGGATTGCGAGTACAGGGCACCGCTACCTCCCCGTCTAGCACGGCAAAGTTATTAACATGTTTAAGGCTGAAATATTTCAGCGTATGGCTAGTATAACAAGTCGACCAATAAAACGCAATGGGAATTACTGTAAAATTCTTATGGCGGAGGCGAGAGGATTCGAACCCCCGCGACGCTCAGAGCGCCCTAACTGATTTCGAGTCAGTCCCCTTCAGCCAGCTTGGGTACGCCTCCAGATCGACAGTTTATAATATAGCACAATCTTTTTAAATTCGCAATTAGGAGGGTAGCATAAACTAAGGATCAATCGTTTTTTCTTGTTTTCTTTTTTTCTTCATTTGTCTTAAATTTTGAAAAAAAGATGTTAAAAGATTTCCACACTCAGATTCTAAGATGCCCGATACAACTTCTGTCTGATGATTAAACCTTTGATCTTGCAGTAAATTCATTAAGGTTCCAGCACAACCTGCTTTAGGGTCATTGGCACCAAATACCACTTTTTCAATTCGAGATTGAATAATCGCACCTGCACACATGGGGCATGGCTCAAGCGTCACATATAGCGTACATCCTTCAAGACGCCAGGAACCCAGATGTTCGCTTGCTTTTTCTATAGCGATACACTCTGCGTGAGACATAGGTCTTTGAGAGGTTTCCCTTAAATTATAAGCAGAAGCAATGACCTTTTGATCTTTAACAATAACGGCCCCTATAGGTACCTCACCAAGCTCCTCAGCCTTTTTAGCCTCAATAATCGCTTGTTTCATATATTTTATATCCTGATTCATCGCTTTTCTCTCCTAATGCCTTTAACTATAAAAGAAGCAGACTCCCAGCATTGGAGGGGAGCCTTCACTTAATTGACCGAAGTTTCAACTTGCAAAGGACACTTTCTTATTAAAGCTTACCATATTGCAACGGGGTCTTCTAATCGTGATATTTACCTTTCCCATCATTTCAATGAGCGTTTAATAAATGGGTAGAGGACAAGACCACAAATAATCATGCCAAGACCATATAAAAATGTTCTGAGGTCCTCACTACCGGCTTTAATGATCCAAAGGGAAAATAGAGTGGCAATAAATGCAATGATCCCATCACTAAATCGCTCTTTTTGTTTATGAAGGTAATCCTTTCCGCTTAGGACTATTTTCAATAAATATAAGGATGCGAAAATATAGGGTATTAAATAAGATAATGTCGCCAAAGTAGTCATAAAGGTAAAGACTTCAGAAATAGAATTTGACATAATTGATAAAAGGAACAGTTGTCCAATCAAACATGTTACAACCAAAGCTACAACAGGCGTCCCATTTTTATTTTCCTTAGCAAAACTTTTTAAGAAAAAGCCCTGTTTAGCCGATTGGTAAGGAACCTCTGCACTAAGTAATATCCAACCTATGGATGACCCAAATAAACTTATGAGAGCAAGTAATCCTAAAATATATCCTCCCGCATGACCTGTTACTTGACTTAGCGCATCAACGAGTGGTTTCGATGAATGGACTAATTCATGACGTGGGAGAGTCCCCATAACAAGAACAGTGATGGCAATATAGATAAATAAGGCGATAAGTAATCCCATGATCGTTGCACGTTTAATATCTCGTCCACTTTTGGCACGAGCAGAAAATACAACAGCAGATTCTACACCAATAAAGGCCCACATCGTTGTCACAGCGGCACTATTCACTTGACCAAACAAACCAACGGATTCACCTTTTGCCGTCTGTAATTCAGTAAAAGGGGTGAAATACTGTGTCTGAATCACAAATAGTGTTACTAAAATAAAAAGAAGAAATCCAATCACTTTAGCCACTGTGGCCATAAGGTTTAGTTTTCCCGCTCCTTGAATCCCTTTTAATATGAAAGCAAAAACAAACCATAACAAAGCTGAACTAACAAGGAAGTTTAACAAATAACCCAATGTCACGGTGATATCACCGTATTTATAAAGTAATAACGTACTATTCATCACCGGAAAAAAGGTGGATAAATAACCTGTAAATGTGGTTATGACGGCTACATTTCCAATGAAATTAGCTACATAGTAACCCCATGTTACAAAATACCCCATTAAACGAGAGCGTTCCGTCCCTTCCTCAAATAAGGATTTAGCATATATTTGTGGCCCGCCAGAAATCTCAGGTCTTTTTATAGAAAGAATACCATAGACAAGGGCAATAAATAACACGCCGAGACCAGTTAAAATCCACGCAAGTAGGGAACCCGCTGGACTGGCTTCTAACGCTAATGTACTTGGCGTCATAAAAATAGCCGAACCTACCATATTCCCAACAACTAATGAGGTTAGTACCCAAACATTTAATTGCTTTTTATTCATTTTCTTCATCACCTTCTGTAAAACTTAGCTGCATGTGAAACTATATCGCATTAGTGAGATAAAGTAAATAGGTATGTTTTATCGTTAAAAGAATTTATTGGCATTTAGACTGGGAAGGAGGAGTATATAAACCAATGGTCCGTTTATTGGGGATTTTTATCTGTAACTAAAAAACACATCTCTCCCTAGAAGTGCGTGTTCAAAAAGGTGACTAATTAGAAGCAAGAAGATCAAGGCGGCGCTGTTTTGAGGACCGGAATGTAGGTTTTTACTACATGAGGACCGTAAAAACAAGTGGGCGCCGAGATTCGCATCTTATCATTTGTTGACTTTTTGAACAACCTCTAGAAGAAAGATGTGCTAAAAAAAGCTTAATCACGGTAACAAGAATAAAACGGAGAAGAAATGGGCGATTGAACCAACTAAAACAAAGAAATGCCACATTGCATGGTGATATTTAAAGCCTCTCCAAACAAAAAATATGGAACCAACCGTATAAAGTAGTCCACCGACAAATAATAACTGAGCACTTATTTCAGGAACGTGTGCCGTTAAGGGTTGCCAAGCTAGAACGATCAACCATCCCATGACGATATAGAGTAAGGTTGATAAAAAGACATATTTTTTAACAAAAAAACATTTGAAGATGGTTCCTCCAACGGCGAGAAAACTTACAATACCGAATAATGTCCAACCTAGCCATCCATTTAGTCCAATAAATAAAAAAGGGGTATACGTCCCAGCAATAAAGAAATAGATTGATGAGTGATCGAGAATTTCAAAAACATGCTTTGCTTTTCCACGAGGAATGGCATGGACAAATGTTGATGAGGTATAAAGAAGTAACATTGTAACACCAAATAATGTGAAGCTGACAATATACCAAGCGGAACCTTGTATTGACGACAATACAATTAAAATGATTAACGCAGCGATACTCAAAAGCATTCCAATTCCATGAATCGTTGCATTAGCTATTTCTTCACCTTTTGTAAATACACGCGTATTGGTCAAGAAGATCATGTCCCTTCTTTTTTACACTTATAGGTTTATTATAACCCATAATGTCTCAAAAAAGTTTGACAATTAAATATAGCCTGCTCAATATTCAAATTGCAGAAAGACTACCGATTGCGATCCTACAACCTAAGTTATTATGCCTTCTTAAAGAGTAAATAAGGCGCCACCCAGGGGTGACGCCTCGTTTCACGTTAACTTATTCCTCATCCAAATCATTTGAGATTCTAAGTACATTAATTAATTTAAAGAACAAGCTGAGGATAATAGCAACAACTGTTGCAAGTCCCATCCCTTTTAGTGAAATCAAGGCTTGTCCAATATGAAAATTCAATGCTGCACCACTAATCCCAATTCCTAATACAACTGAAGCTAGGATAATATTTTGTGATTTCGCAAAATCAACGTTAGCTTCAACAAGAATACGTAGACCAGAAACCGCAATAACACCAAAGAGAAGAATCGAAATCCCTCCCATAACGGGTGTTGGAATGAGTGAAATCAAGGCTGAAAGTTTTCCCACGAATGAAAGGAGCACGGCTAAGATCGCTGCACCACCTATGACCCATGTAGAGAATACTTTCGTAATGGCCAAAACGCCAATGTTTTCTCCATAGGTCGTATTAGGTGTAGATCCGAAGAAACCAGAAATGACAGTCGAAACGCCATTTCCTAGCATGGATCGATCAAGACCTGGATCCTTGACTAAATCTTTTCCTACGATCTTACCAGTTACGACAAGGTGTCCAATATGCTCTGCAATAACTACCAAGGCTGCTGGAACGATGATAATAATACTTGATAGATGAAACGATGGTGCATAGAAATGTGGAACGGAGAACCACGGTGCCTTTTCAACTACTGAGAAATTAACCATATGCAGGCTTGCTGCAATTATATAGCCAGCAATAATCCCGATTAAAATAGGGATTATTTTAAGAAAACCCCGAAATAGAACCCAGCCAAGGATGGTGATTAACATTGTTAAAATTGAAACAGTGACCGTCTTTGGATCAATAGCCCAATTCTTTGCCCCCGTATTATTAATAAAACCAGCCATGCCTGCTGCAACAGGAACAAGTTCAAGCCCAATGACGGCCACAATGGATCCCATGGCCGCTGGCGGAAATACGACATCAATCCATCTAGTTCCAACTGCTTTAATAATTAAGGACACGATAATAAATATCAGACCTACTACAATAAAGCCACCAAGAGCATCATGATAACTGTATTGAGTTAAAACAACAGTAACAGGTGAAATAAAAGCAAAACTAGAACCAAGATAAGCTGGAATGCGGCCCTTACTAATGAATAAATAAATAAGTGTTCCAATCCCATTCATTAATAAAATCGTAGCAGGATCAACATGAAAGAGAATCGGTACTAATACAGTTGAACCAAACATCGCAAATAAATGTTGAAGACTGAGAGGAAGACTCTTCAATAATGATGGTCGTTCGTCTACTTGAATGATGCGTTGTCCCAAGATAATACCTCCAAAAAAAATATATATTTATTATGTCCTTAGTTAGTATATCCGATGAATAAAAGAAAAAAAATAACATTTCGACAGTAATTGTGAATTTTCGTAAAAAATCGTTTCATTCTGAACATATCTCTAATAAAGAAAATAGATAACAGAAGTCAGAAAAAAAGTCGCTCTAAAAATGAGCGACTTTTTTTCTGACTTCTTTATGGATGTTAATCATTGCGGGAGAGTATTCCCATAAACTGTAGGATGTACAAGAAGAGGTTTACAAAGTCGAGATAAACAGAGACCACAATTCCCGGAATATCCTGGTCAGAGAAACCATACACCGTTAATCGACTAAAATCATATAACGTGTAGCCAACAAAAACTAAGATACCGAATCCTGATATCACGAGTGATGTAGTACTTGAAAAAGGTAAAAAGATATTCATAATCCCCAAGGCAATTAACGCAATCACAGAAATAAACAAGAAATTACCTAGGAATGTGAAATCTCTTTTACTCACCATGGCAAAAACAGCAATTCCACCAAAAGCAGCTGTTGTTACAGCAAAAGCTTGTAAGACAACGGTTGCTCCTAAAATACTGATATACGTGCTAATAGCGGGGTACAGAGTTAATCCTGAAATCGCCATAAAAGCATACATAAAGAGATAGCCAATCGCTTTTCGTTTTCTCGCAAATACCATCGCTATAAGCATAATAATTTCAACTACAACGAGTGGAAGAAAGAGTGCTGGCGGTACGTATTGCCCTGTATATAATCCAGCAGTTGCAACCAATAATCCTGAGAAAAAAGCAGCAAATAGTTTAGAATACGGTTGATTTTTAACATGACTGGTTAATGTCGTCAAAACAAGTCATCCTTTCAAATAGTTTCTTTAAAGTTAATACGATAAAGAGGTAAAATGGGTTTCAAAAAAAGTGAAACTTTTCATCCCCACTGATGGTAAACCTGAACTAATCGGACCTTTACGGACAGTTGATCCCCACCAATCTTCTTTGAATGCTTAGAACTTTGAGGTGGGGGGCTTTTCTAGCCGTTAAGGCGGGATAAAATTTGTCTCTCTTTTCTTTAATAATCAGTATACGTCCATTTTTTAATTTTTTAACCTACCTGATTTAATTATTTTAAAAAATTCAATTAAATGTTTATAAGAGGTTGTTCAAAAAGTCACCAAATGATAAGCTACGAATTCTCGACGCCCGCTTGTTTTTCCGGTCCTCATGTAGTGGTTACAAGAGGATCGCTGGCTAAATCGCTCACGTCCTGTGGCGGGCGGCCGAAGCTACCACAACGCGAGGAATGCCGGTCCTCGGGAACTGCTCCGCTCTTAGCCTTCCGACGCCCAGGACGGGCTAGTACTGGCTTTTCTTGTAGGATGCCAGCGTACTTAGCCAGTAACCCTTTTCGTTTGTCACCTTTTTGAACACGCACTATAAAGCCTTTATATTCTTGGAATGATATAACACATCATAATGTTTTTTTATGCTATAGTCAAAAAAGCGGCTTCCAAATTGGAAACCGCCTTTTCGTTACATATTCGCACGTTTGAAAATGTGTCTAATTTCATTGGTCAATGTTTGTTGAGTTTCACCATTAACCTGACGTGAACCGTGTTTCACATTGGCTCTTGGCGAATCGAAATACTTTTCTTTAATGGAATTGTTTTTAGAACCCATAAAGAAGTCACCCCTTTGGTTTAGTGTTATCGATCATTGTCTTGTTGATTAGCTGAAACCATACGTTCCAGAGGATGGTCCTTTATCGATCCATTCCTTCTTCGCGAATTATGTTTTTCCTGTGCCATAATTTCATTTTCTTCTTTAACACTGTATGTTGTTCCGACTTGATCAACCAAATCAAGATACCACCTTTCTTTAAGGGTAATCTTAGTATGTACAAATGAAGTGGCTCTATTTCATGTAAATAATCACCAATAGAAAAGAGTCCAGCAATGCTGAACTCTGATAATAAAATGGCCCCGGCAGGAATCGAACCTGCGACGCACGGTTTAGGAAACCGACGCTCTATCCACTGAGCTACGGAGCCATGTCATTAAAGTGACATTTATTATTATACAAAAAAAATATACTTTTGAAAAGAATAAAACATTTAAGAGTTTAGAATAAGGTGTGTAGGGAAATTGAAATTATGTTAATTCTTCGTCATAAAATAAAGCAGTCCAATCGTTGGACTGCTTTTGGCTATTTTTGGTTGGGATTATAATTTTGTAACGTTAGCAGCTTGTGGTCCGCGGTTACCTTCAACGATTTCGAAGCTAACTTCTTGACCTTCTTCTAATGTTTTGAATCCTTCGCCTTCGATAGCAGAATAGTGAACGAATACATCGTTTCCGCCTTCAACTTCAATGAAGCCATATCCTTTTTCTGCATTAAACCATTTTACTTTACCGTTTTGCATAAATAATGCCTCCCTAAAACCTTGCGCTACCCGCGCTTTGAACTAAACCACTTTCCTGTTGCATATCTAATCCAAAAAGAACCCTTCCCATAAGTGTAGGAGGTAAAAACTACTACACTTCTAGGAAGGGTCTTCATTCTTACATCCAGATCATATATGAAATAGTAAAATGGTTTAATTAAATTTAATCACAATCACAATTGTCTGTCAATATATTTTGTAAGCGTATTACATTTTATTTTATCGAAAAATGTCGTTTATTTTTTTTGCAAAAAAAATAAAACAACCGTTGTTTTGTTTTTAAAAACAATTATGGAGGAGGAAGAGGGATTCGAACCCCCGCGAGCGGTTAAGCCCCTGTCGGTTTTCAAGACCGATCCCTTCAGCCAAACTTGGGTATTCCTCCGTGACACGAGATTAATCATAACATACCATCATAAACATGGCAAGTTTTTTTAGACAATTTTTTATAAAATCTGTTCATTTATGTCGAAAAAGTAAGAAAAACATTTTGTAGAAATTAAAAAATGTTTTTCTTATCTCCTTTATTAAACCTTTATGATTTCTTTTATTGCCTCAACAAATTGATTCATTTCCTCATCAGTTCCAATACTTACTCGCAAGTAATTTGAAATTCGAGCCTGATTGAAATAACGAACTAAAATACCTTTTTCCTTTAAATTATAAAACAAAGTCTCTGCGTTAAATGATGGATGTGTGATAAAGATAAAATTAGCATGTGAAGGAACGATGTTAAACCCAAGTTCGTGTAATATTTTTGTTGTCTTCTGTCTTGTTGTAATAATCTTATCGGCGACTTGTTGATAATAGGCGTCATCTTCAATAGCAGCCTTAGCTCCTGCTAAAGCCAATCGATCGATTGTGTATGAATTAATTGAGTTTTTTAACCGGTTTAAACCATCAATTAGTTCTGGATTACCTAAAGCAAAACCGACACGTATACCTGCGAGCGAACTATATTTAGATAAAGTTTGGACGACAAGTAAATTAGGGTATTCCTTAATCAAAGGAACAACAGACTCTGCTCCAAAATTAACATAGGCTTCATCAATAATCACAACACTATCTAGATTGGCATCTAAAACTTTTCTTATAGATGATAGGGAAATATCTCGGCCAGTTGGTGCATTTGGGTTAGGAATAACAATACCACCATTGGGTTTACAAAAAGCATCCACTGGTATCTTAAATTCATCATCAAGTGGAATAATGTTTGCTTCTAAAGAACACAAATTGGCATACACTTTATAAAAACTATATGTTATATCGGCAAACATCACGGGACGATCGGGAGAGAAGAACGACATAAAACTAAAGGCAAGAACTTCGTCTGAACCATTACCTACAAAAATATGCTCGCTAGTTAAACCAGTAACTTCTGCAAGTGTTGCTCTAAGATCGTCCGTATTTGGATCTGGATATAATCGTAATTGATCATCCGCAGCATTTCTTATCGCTTGAAGAACTTTTGGTGAAGGTGGATAAGGGTTTTCATTCGTATTTAATTTAACATACCGTTTATCTTTTGGTTGTTCACCTGGAATATAGGGTTCTAACTTGTGTATTCGTTCATTCCAATACTTACTCATTGTGCACCCCTCTTTTTTTACTGATATAGTTCATATTTTGGTTTAATATTTACCACAAATCATACATAGAATAGCTTTTTTACTCACCTATACTGAAGCCATCAAAATATCTGCCTCCATAAGGGAGTAGGGTTTGATCCACAAACCGAATAACTTCATCTTTATTATTCTGTTTGTAATAAGTATCAAAGGCTTGTACAAAATCTGCACAAACTTTTTGATCAAAGTTAGCCATCGATTTATAGATCCACTTTGAAGAACCAATCCATCTTTGATTCATCCTCAATATAAAGATATGGACTGCATCTGCCAATTGTCCTGTGATGAAGATACCTTCAGATCTTGTCCTACATCCTTCAAAATCTTCTAATAGGTCGGTAATAAAATAACGTTTTGCGGCTATTTCTTCATCTGTCCAAGCTCTGGGTCCTTGTCTTAATAGTTGGTTCGCTTGTTCTTTAAATGTTTGAACGAGACCCTTATCTATGATCGTCAAGCCTTCAGCAACCATGTGCGGAAGACTTGGTCTCCCGCGCTCACAATCACTTTGAAAAAATTGAACTAATGATTGTTCATTATGAACAAAGCATTCTATTGGCTGATGACCAAACAAATATGATTTTCGAAAAGGGTGAGATAGATGAGAGTCTATGATGACAATATCAAGATCTGACGTATCAGTTTCATCACCTCTAGCTACACTTCCTGAGAGTAATGCCATATCACAATTAGGATGATATTGTTTGACAAACTGTTTAGCTATTTGTAAAGGATCACTTTTTCTCAACCTCGAACCCCTCATTTTAAAATTTTATTTTACTTCTATTTTTTCTAAATTACGCATATATGGCCTTAGGACTTCCGGAATTACAATGCTTCCGTCTTCTTGTTGATAGTTTTCTAAAATAGCGGCTACAGTACGACCTATGGCAAGGCCAGAACCATTTAAAGTGTGTACATACTCAGGTTTTGCTTTCGGTTCACGGCGGAAACGGATATTCGCACGTCTTGCTTGATAAGCTTCAAAGTTACTGCAAGATGAAATTTCGCGATACATATTGGCGTTTGGAAGCCAAACCTCGATGTCGTATTTTTTGGCTGCGGTAAAACCAAGGTCTGCCGTACACATACTCAGCACGCGATATGGCAAATTAAGCAGCTGAAGAACTTTTTCGGCATGGCTTGTTAATTTTTCAAGTTCTGCATAAGAATCCTCTGGTTTGACAAAGCGGACAAGCTCGACTTTATTAAATTGATGCTGACGAATTAATCCTCGTGTGTCACGGCCTGCAGATCCTGCTTCTGAACGGAAACATGCACTATATGCCGCATAAGCAATAGGTAAATCTGCAACATCAAGAATATCATCGCGATAGTAATTCGTTACAGGTACTTCGGCTGTCGGAATTAAGAAATAATCATCTTCACGAATTTTAAAAGCATCTTCTTCAAATTTAGGTAATTGTCCAGTGCCAATCATACTTGTCCGATTCACCATATATGGTGGTATCATCTCAGTATAACCATGTTCATCTTGATGAAGATCGAGCATAAAGCTAATGAGAGCCCGTTCCAATCTGGCACCTAGACCTTTATAGAAAACAAATCGACTTCCTGTTACCTTGGCTGCCGCTTCAAAGTCGATGAGATCAAGATCTGTGGCAAGATCCCAATGTGGTTTAGGCTCAAAGCTAAATTCAGGGACTGTTCCCCAATGACGAATGGGAATATTGTCATCCTCAGATTCTCCAACAGGAACACTTTCATGAGGTATATTTGGAATGGAAAGCATTAATTGTTTGAGCTCATCTTCTATTTCTCTAAGTGTCCCATCAATCCTTTTTATTTTATCTCCAACTTCACGCATTTCTTTTATTTGAGCATCGGCATCTTGTTTTTCCCGTTTCTTTTTTGCGATGTCTTGAGAAACCTCATTGCGTTTGGCTTTCAATTCTTCCGTTTCTTTTATCAACTCACGCCGTTTTGCATCAAGAGTCGGAAACTTGTCAAAATCAGTTAAATCTTCGCCTCTTTTATCTAATTTTACTTTTATTTCTTCATAATTTTCACGGACAAATTTTAAATCTAACATGTTTAATCCTCCAGTAATCTTATTTATCCAATCTAATTGACCTTGTTAAATACTACTAAACAAAATGGAAGTTAAATTTTCTCATTTACATCATGAATTGATACATGGGTAGGATTGCCCAAACAAAAAAACCCCCATCCCTTAATAAAAGGGACGAGAGTTAACCCGCGTTGCCACCCTGATTACTAATGCAATGTATGCATTCGTCACTCATAACAGATAACGGACTGTATACCCGAGAAGACCTACTCTAGTTCAGTCCTCTACTCAGAGATGGATTCGCCTATGCACTCACACCGCTTTACACCAAGGACGGCTCTCTGTAGAGAGTATCATAAGCTACTATTTCTCTTCACCGATTTCCATGTATTTAAATGTAATTTACATCATTTTTTTTAAAATTGCAAGTCCTCTTGCTCTAAAGGTTCAAGGTCTAAAACCATTTTAACCGTCTGTAATCGGTGTCCAAAACACATGGCATCAAATTCCTTAATTTTTCTAAATCCATGTGATTGATAAAAAGATAATGCTTTTTTATTTCCCTTTTCGACATCCACATAGAGATGGAAAATGGGGGAAAGTTGTTTAATTCCTTCACGTAAAAGAGCTGAACCTATTTTTCTCCTTTGGAATTCTGGCAAAAGATAAATAGCACTTAGTTCCACATCTTTGTGAAGATTCTTAAATGAAAAATTAGCAAAACCTACAATTTTCCCTTCTAATTTGGCCACAATAAAAAAAGAATGCTGTATTCTCTTTAATAGAAATGAATCTGAGTAGGCTCTTTTAATAAATTCATCCTGGATCTTATCAGGAATAATACCCGAGTACGTATCATGCCAACTCCGTTCAGCAATCTTTTGTAAATCCTTTATATCTTTCTCCTCAGCCAGCCTTATTTCCAATACGTTCCCATCCTATAATTCAATTTAGTGTATATATTTTATCACAACTCATATTTCAGTGAAATCCCTAATACACCTTTCTTTCAATGTTTCTTATTTTATAGTATGATAAATCCTTTTTTTGTTTATTCCCAAGATACAATTGGGTAAAACTTTGATTTAAAATCATTTTTCTTAAGACCTTTGATGATTTTATTTGAATATACTTCGTATTTTACAACCTATGGCTTGGGTTATTTGTTAAGAAGGGAAATAAAATAGAGATTTAACCTCATTACAATGAAGGATAAAAAAACTTCCCTCTATCGTTAGAGAGAAGTGAAAAGATTTTAAATGATATCTTAGAAAATTTTTCCGAATAAACTTCCAATACCATGAAAAATGGAAGCAAAGAAATGACCAATACCTTGCATCATCAAAACAAACCAGTTTGATTTTTCTACTGCTTGAGAGGTGACAACAGGAATTTCTGTTGATTTCTGATTAAAGAGATAAGAATAAGGTGAACCATCTTTATGCGTGACGGTTGCATAACCCACCTTTTCCCCTTTTTTCACAGGAGCAACAAGGTTACCATCTTTATCAAGTTTCGATTTATCTAAATGAAATTGAATTTTATAATCTTTTTCATTGCCATTTTCAACAGCTAATTTTAATGATTGACCGAGGCCTATTTTTACTTTATCTTCTTTACCCTTTAGTACAGATAAAGTCTTCGCATTTTTTAATTCGGTTCCCTTTTTAACTAATGTTTTCATTGAAAATTGTTGGTAACCATAGTCAAAAAGCTTTCTCGTTTCTATAAAACGTGCACCATCTGATTTTGTTCCGAAAACAACACTAATCAAACGATGTCCATTTTGATTGACAGTACCAGTAAAACAATACCCTGCAAGATCTGTATGTCCTGTTTTTAGGCCATCGACACCTTGATATTTATATTGATTCATATTTTCCCCAAAACCAGGAAGCATGTAATTCCAATTCACCATATTAATTGGATGATCAACACCCGCTGTAAAATCTTTAAGTGGTGTGCTGGATATTTTCAAAGCCTCGGGGTAATCAGTAACAATTCGATAAGCAAGTTTAGCAAGATCTTTAGGTGATAGTAAGTTACTGTCATTCGGTCCGCCAACTGGTGCATAGTCCCCTAAGTCGACATTTTCTAGTCCTGAACTGTTGATATATTTGGCGTGCTCCATGCCAATTTCTTTGGCGGTTTTATTCATTAAATTAACGAAGTTTTTTTCGCTTCCGCCAATTTTTTCTGCTAATGCAATGGTTGCACCATTTGCAGAATAAATAGCCATAGCTTCATATAATTCTTTGACTGTATATTGGTAATCTTTTCGAAGTGGAACATTCGAATAAGCGCGATTTTGAGATATGTGATAAACGTAATCACTGATACTTACTTTTGTATCCCATGTTAACTTCCCTGAATGTAGAGCTTTCATGACGAGATACTCAGTCATCATTTTTGTCATACTGGCAGGGGGGAGAACCTTATCTGCATTCTTTTCAAATAAAATTTGTCCTGTATTTGCGTCAATTAGAATAGCTGATTTTGCGTTTACATTTAAATTACTTTCACTTGTATTTGCTTTTGCCATGCTTGGAGTTTGAAGACTAAAAGCAATCAAAAAGCAAAACACAGCGCAAAAGACGATGGCCTTTTGCAAATGGATCTTGAAGTTCAACCCCTACACCTCCGAATTATAATCACAAAAAATAGTTTACCATATAAAATTCGTTATGACTACATGACAAAAGGCGGTTTTAACCGCCAATTGTTGACTAAACATTTGTTTTGACATGTGTAAAACGTGAGTGGAAATTCAACAACTCACCACTGTTCAATAATCAAAATTTTAATCCCGCCTTAACGGCTAGTAAAGACACCCACCTCAAGACTCCGAATATTCAAAGAATAGGTGGGGGATCAACTGCCGTAAAGGTCCGATTGGTTCTGGCTTACCCTCAGTGGGGGATGACGCAGGCTAAAAACGCGACGTCCTGTCGCAACGCCTGCACTAGCACATCCTGTGCGTCGAAAAACCCCCACTGAAGGAAGTTTCACTTTATTATTTCAATGAATAGTTTGGTGCTTCTTTTGTAATTTGAATATCATGTGGGTGACTTTCTAGAAGTCCAGCATTTGTAATTTTTGTGAATTTAGCCTTTTCACGTAAATCTTCGAGTGTTGCTGTTCCACAGTAGAACATGCCTGCACGAAGGCCTCCAATGAGTTGGAAAATCGTATCCGCAAGTTTTCCTTTGTATGGAACGCGCCCTTCAATGCCTTCAGGAACGAGTTTCTTTTTATTTTCTTGGAAATAACGGTCTTTACTACCGTGTTCCATCGCTGTTACAGATCCCATACCTCGGTAAACTTTAAATTGTCTTCCTTGGTAGATTTCTTTCTCGCCAGGGCTTTCATCAACACCAGCGAGTAAACTTCCAAGCATAACAGCATGTCCACCTGCAGCCAAGGCTTTCACAATATCTCCAGAATACTTGATTCCGCCATCCGCAATAATGGAAACACCATGTTTCTTCGCTTCCGTTGCACAATCATAAATAGCTGTAATTTGTGGTACACCTACACCTGCTACAATTCGTGTTGTACAAATAGAACCTGGTCCAATACCAACTTTAACGACGTCTGCACCAGCTTCGATAAGAGCTTTTGTTGCTTCAGGGGTTGCGACATTTCCTGCAATAATGTTGAGTTTAGGGAAAGCCTCTCTAAGTTCTTTTACTTTATCAATGGCGCCTTTTGAATGTCCATGAGCTGTGTCAATAACGATGGCGTCAACACCCGCATCCACAAGTTTTTCTGCACGTTTGACCGCATCATTTGTGACTCCTACGGCTGCAGCAACAAGAAGGCGGCCATGTTCATCTTTTGCGGAGTTTGGGAACTCGATGACTTTTTCAATATCTTTAATCGTGATTAAGCCTTTGAGTACACCTTCTTCATCCAATAAAGGTAATTTTTCAATTTTATGCTCTTTAAGAATATGTTTTGCTTCACTCAAAGTGGTTCCTACTGGAGCGGTAATTAAATTTTCCTTTGTCATGATTTCAGATACTTTAATGGAGTAATCTTCGACATAGCGTAAATCACGGTTTGTGAGGATTCCAACAAGATGTTGCTTCTCATCTACGATAGGAACACCTGAGATGCGGTATTTTCCCATGAGATGTTCTGCGTCAAAGACTTGACTGTCAGGGGTTAAGAAGAAGGGGTTTGTAATGACACCACTTTCAGAACGTTTAACACGGTCTACTTGTTCTGCTTGTTCTTCCATAGACATGTTTTTATGGATGACACCCAGACCACCTTGTCTTGCTATAGCAATCGCCATTTCAGCTTCGGTTACGGTATCCATGCTTGCACTAATGAGAGGGATATTTAGCTTAAGTGTATCTGTTAGCTTTACTTTTACTGAAACATCTTTAGGAATAATTTCTGTCAACGATGGAACGAGTAGTACATCATCGAATGTTAAAGATTCTTTTTTAAATTTATCTTCCCACATATATGTCACCCCTATTTATATAATCATTTTTCATGAAAAAGTCGAGAAATTTTTATTGTTAGCTTACCAACTGGACAAACTACTGTCAAGACAACATATAGAAGTTGAAGTTTTCAAAAAACAGGAGTGAATTTCTTTGGAAGTTTATCCAATGTTTCATGACTATTTACCTTTTGAATCGACATCATACTGCCAATCCTATTTAAAATCATTTTATGAAAAGCATTCAGTTGATGAAGCCATATCCTTAAGTTATAAAAATGGGCTTTCGTTTTCTTATTATGTGCAACATAGTCAAATTTACTACCGGCAGGCTCTAAAGGCTCCTTATGAAATTAAGCCGATGTTAATCTATTATGGGATGATTCAATTACTTAAAGCATGTCTTATTCGTAACAACCCTTATTATCCAGAAAACAGTAATGATTTGGCGCATGGGCTTTCAACAAGAAAACGAAAAAAGCAAAACTATGTCTTTTTGCAAGATTCGGTTCGGATTCAACAACACGGATTGTTTTCATTAATTTTAGGGCGGATGTTTCACATGAAACAAATTACCGGACAATCATTTACCATGTTATCGTTAATAAAAATGATTCCTGAAATGGGACATCTCTATACTCGGTTAACTCATTCTCCATTCCACTATCCATTGTTTCCCAAGAGTGAGAAAGAGTTTGAGGTTTCTAAAAACATTATAGATGATCTATGTATTTCTAAATCTCGTCTGAGTCGAATACTTTCTCATCACGATATCATTCTAGCTGAGGAAATGTCTGATGATGTTTTTGTCTTAACGCTTAAACGTCCGGTACCTTTTTTCAATCCACAGCCACTGCAAATGAAACAGGATCAACAGTTGTTCATATCTAATCAGCGAGATTATCCAAGTCAGATACCTGAGCTTCTTGCCCATTATCTTATTTTGTACAATCTAAGTATGATATGTCGGTATGAAACAGATTGGTGGTACGATCTCCTTTATCAACGTGATTCCAATGATATTTCTTATATTAAAGGTTTTTTAGACATTACCATCAACAAAGTCCCCGCCATCATTTCTGATTATTTAATGAATGGGTGAACCATCTTTTACTTTTAGTGCGTGTTCAAAGAGGTGACAAATGAAAAGGGTTACGGCTAAGTACGCTAGAATCCTGCAAGAAACACCAGTACTAGCCCGTCCTGGGCGTCGGAAGACAAAGATCGGCGCATTTCCTTAGGACCAGAATGTAGATTTTTGCTAAAATGAGCACCGGAAAAACAAGCGGGTGCCAAGCACTATCATTTGGTGACTTTTTCAAGCAACCTCATTTAATTAACCAAGATCTTTTCTATTTTAATATTAGACTCACTGTTAAGGACAAGTATCTTGTCATGATCCGTCTTTATGAAAGGTTCAGTTGGGGCAGGAGAAGGGATGTAGCTTATTTCCCCCGTCTGACCGTTCGATAGGAGCACTTTGTATCCCAAAAAGAGTTCCATGACTTTAACGGTAAAGACCTCGAGTGTTGGTGTGTTTAGTTTAAAAAGGTAGTTTTTGTTCAAATTGATCAATGCATCTATCGGTTTTTCTTTTTTCATTAAGCTGAGAAAGGTTTCTACTGTAGAATAGATATAACTAAATTCATGTAGCTTATCTCGAGTTAATTTTAAAGGATAGCCTGATCCATCTCCATATTCATGATGTTCAAGAATACCTAGACACACGCCTTCTTTTATCGTGCTAACCGTTTTTAGCATTTTATAACTTTGAATCGGATGTTGATCATAGGCCATCTTTTCTTCTTTCTTTAAATGAGGATATCTTGAGAGAATCGAAGGGGAAAGTTTGGCTAAACCACAATTAGCTAGTATCCCACCAATACCAATTTGTAAGAGATCACCATAGTCATAATTTAATTTATTGGCTAAAAAAGCAGACAAGATACCCATTCCAATGGCTCTTTGAGTCCCATCATGAATAAAATCCCCTTGGATTAATTTAAGAGCTATCCAGTCCGTTCTCTCCAATGAAGCACGAAGTAACGGCAGGGAATCTTGACGAATGGAAGACATGTGAATAGATGTCCCTCCTTGCCACTGGCTAAAGGATCTCGCATAGCCGCTTACTGCCTGTTGATAGAAGTCTTCAATCGATTTTGGTTTTGCTTTATCTTTGATATTAAAATGGTTTTTTCTATTTTCAATTCTCTTGCCTTGGAACCTTTCCCCATTATCTAAATAAGTTTCAATTTCTACCTCCGGAATAAGAAAACCTTTAAGAACTTTAAGATGATGAGTATTTATGATGGTTCCTTTTGGAATAAGAGGGCGAGTAGATTTAGAATAAACAGCTTGCTTTAATATACAGCCTTCAATAAGTGATTGATATGGAACTCTCACGACACTCAACTCCTCAATTATGTATTTTTCACGGATAACTAAATGTAAGGTTGTATAATTTCGAATATTCGGTTTATAAATTTTCAGACTATATCCTATGTCGATTGACTTTATTATATCAAGAAAGGAATCGGAAAGTACCCGATTCCTCCTTCTTTAATTATTAATCAATCTTGAGTTGTTTCATTTGTTTCAGATGATTCCGTGTCTTCTTCTTCATCTGCTTGTATACCTGCTACTGTAGCCACGCTATCTCCTTCACCAACTCGAATGAGAGTAACCCCCATTGTATTACGTCCAAGTTGTGAGATACCAGATACCGCTGTACGAATCATGATGCCACTTGATGTGATAATCATGAGATCTTCATTTTCTTTCACTGTTCGTAGTGAGATGACATCCCCATTTTTATCGGTAATGTTACATGTTTTGATCCCTTTTCCACCACGTGTTTGCGTACGATATTCATCTGCTGGTGTCCGTTTTCCAAAACCTTTTTCAGTCACAATGAGGACATCGGCTTCTTCTTCGATAATTCCCATTCCGACAACTTCATCTTGATCTGAAAGGGTAATGGCTTTCACTCCTGCCGCCGTTCTTCCCATTGATCGAACGTCTTTTTCATCAAAGCGAATAGCAAGACCTTTTTTCGTACCTACTATAACTTCTCGCTGTCCATCTGTTAAGCGTACCGCAATAAGTTCATCTTCATCACGGATAGTAATAGCAAAGAGACCGCCTTTTCTTATATTTGAAAAAGCTGATAAAGGAGACCGTTTGGTTATTCCTTTTTTAGTGAGATAAATCAAGTATTTATCTTCGTCAAACGCTTCAACTGGGAAGACCGTTGTAATATATTCGTCTTTCTCAATTTGAAGTAAATTAATGATCGGAATTCCTTTGGCCGTTCGTCCTAATTCTGGTAGTTCATAACCCTTCAACTGATACACTTTTCCTTTATTCGTAAAGAAGAGGACATAATGATGTGTATTAGTTGAAAACATATGTTCAACGAAATCATTTTCATTGGTTCCCATAGCCTGTATTCCTCGTCCACCACGATGTTGAATCTTGTAGGTGTCAACAGGCATCCGTTTTACATAACCATTGTGAGTAACCGTAACAATGATTTCCTCTTGTGGAATAAGATCTTCATCTTCGAACATGTCAGATCCAATTGTAATCTCAGTCCGACGAGCATCATTAAATTTTTCTTTAATTTCCGTAAGTTCATCACGAATGATTTCAAGTACTTTTTCTTCATCTGCAAGTATCGCTTTTAATTCAGCAATACGTGCCAACAATTCTTGATATTCGTTCTCAATTTTATCTCGTTCTAACCCTGTTAGTCGTTGTAGACGCATATCGAGAATTGCTTGAGCTTGTTCTTGACTTAATTTGAAGTTTTCCATTAACCCTTGGCGTGCAATATCAGTTGTTTTTGACGCCCTAATTAATGCGATGACTTCATCAATATGATCAAGGGCAATTTTTAATCCCTCTAAAATATGAGCCCTTGCCTCTGCTTTTTTCAATTCATAGGCCGTTCTTCTTCTAATAATTTCTTGTTGATGTTCCAAATAATAATGCAGACATTCCTTTAAGTTCAATACTCTTGGTCTGCCGTCAACAAGAGCTAAGAGATTAATGCCAAAGCTTGTTTGAAGGGCCGTATGTTTATAAAGATTATTAAGCAGGACATTGGTATTGGCGTCACGACGAACTTCAATAACAATCCGCATCCCATTTCGATCCGACTCATCACGTAAGTCTGTAATGCCTTCTATTTTTTTATCCCGAACAAGTTCAGCTATTCGTTCAATTAACTTTGCTTTATTCACTTGGTAAGGTAATTCTGTTACGATAATAGACTCTTTACCATTTGGATGCTGTTCAATATTAACCCTTGCTCTTAAGATAATAGAGCCTCGCCCCGTATTATAGGCTTTCCGAATGCCTTCTCGTCCCATAATTAAACCAGCAGTAGGAAAATCTGGACCCGGAATGATCTGCATAAGTTCAGGAATCGTCATCTCAGAGTTTTTACTTAAGGCTAGAATGGCATCAATCACTTCACCTAATTGATGAGGTGGGATATTGGTTGCCATTCCTACCGCAATCCCAGAGGCCCCATTTACAAGTAAATTTGGGAAACGTGAGGGAAGAACGACCGGTTCTTGTTCTGATCCATCGTAGTTGTCTTTAAAATCAATGGTGTCCTTTCTAATATCCCGAACCATTTCCATTGAAATCTTGGACATTCTAGCTTCTGTATAACGCATCGCTGCAGCGGAATCGCCATCGACAGAACCAAAGTTACCGTGACCATCAACTAATTCATAACGATAGCTGAAATCTTGAGCCATTCGAACCATTGTTTCATAAACAGCAGAATCCCCATGGGGATGGTACTTACCTATAACTTCACCAACAATTCTTGCTGACTTTTTATACGCTTTATCTGATGTCATACCAAGTTCATTCATGGCATATAAAATTCTTCTATGAACGGGTTTTAAACCATCACGGACATCAGGTAAGGCACGACTAACAATAACGCTCATTGCATAATCTAAAAATGATGTCCGCATCTCGTGACTTATATTAATCGGTCTGACCCTTGACTGATCTTGATCTGCCATTCAAATTCCTCCTAATTAACCGCTAATCCTACAATCTATAACTACGTCCTCTATATATCTAAATTTTGTACATAATGAGCATTTTCCTGTATAAAGTCCCGTCTAGGTTCAACCTTATCACCCATAAGCATCTCAAAAATTTGATCCGCTTCGATGGCGTCTGCTAAGTCTACTTTAAGTACCAATCGATTATCTGGATCCATAGTCGTATCCCATAGTTGTTCGGGATTCATCTCTCCTAAACCTTTGTATCGTTGAATCCCAGGTTTTGGATTAGGTGAAAGTTCACTCAATGTTTTTTCTAAATCACGATCATTATAAACGTATTGAATGGACTTTCCTTGTTGTACTTTGTAAAGCGGAGGCTGAGCAATATATACATAGCCGCTTTCAATAACAGGGCGCATAAAACGATAGAAAAAGGTTAATAGTAAGGTACGGATATGTGCGCCATCAACGTCCGCATCTGTCATGATAATGACTTTGTGATAACGTGCTTTTGAAATATCAAAATCATCACCCACACCTGTACCAAGAGCCGTAATAATTGACCTTATTTCGTTATTGGCTAAGATTTTATCTAAACGAGCTTTTTCCACGTTGAGAATTTTACCACGCAGGGGAAGAATAGCTTGAAAATGTCGATCACGTCCTTGTTTGGCTGAACCTCCCGCTGAATCACCCTCAACAATGTATAACTCGGAAATAGTGGCATCTTTGGATGAACAATCCGCCAATTTACCCGGAAGAGCAGACACTTCTAGTGCGCTTTTTCGTCGTGTTAGTTCACGCGCTTTTTTTGCAGCGGCACGAGCACGTGACGCCATCATTCCTTTATCTACAATGAGTTTCGCAACATCTGGATTTTCAAGTAAATAACGCGAAAAGGCTTCTCCAAATAAAGATTCCGTTATGGTACGTGCCTCAGCATTACCAAGTTTTGTTTTTGTTTGACCTTCAAACTGTGGATCAGGGTGTTTTATGGAAACAATCGCTGTGATACCTTCCCTTACATCCTCACCTGATAGATTTGAATCATTATCCTTTAATAGTTGTTTTTTCCTTGCATAATCATTTATAACTCGTGTTAGGGCTACTTTAAAGCCATATTCATGTGTTCCGCCTTCATGAGTGTGAATATTATTAGTAAATGAATAAAGTTGGCTCGTATAACTTGTATTGTATTGCAAAGCTATTTCTACACTAATTCCATCCCTTTCACCTTCTAAATAGATAGGTTCATGAAGGACTTCTCTTGATTGATTTAAATATTCAACATAGGATTTTATACCACCCTCATAATGGTAGACATCTTTTTTACCTTCACCTCTTTTATCCTCAATGGAAATCTTAATTCCACGGTTCAGAAAGGCGAGTTCTCTAATTCTAGTAGCCAAGATATCGTAGTCAAAGGTTGTGGTTTCTTTAAATATTTCCGGATCAGGATCAAAATGTGTGACGGTACCAGTTCTATCCGTTTCACCAATCACTTTTACGTCCTCAGCAGGTACACCGCGATGATATTCTTGATAGTAAATTTTATTATCAAGATGAACTTTAACCCATAACGTGGTAGAAAGGGCATTTACAACTGAAGCACCTACACCGTGCAGTCCACCAGAAACTTTATAGCCGCCTCCGCCAAACTTTCCTCCAGCATGAAGCACGGTCATAATAACTTCTAGAGCCGGTCTACCCGTTTTCTGTTGAATACCTACTGGAATCCCACGACCGTTATCGCTGACTGTGATTCCGCCCTCTTTTTCAATAACAACGTTGATTTCATCACAGTATCCAGCAAGTGCTTCATCTATTGAATTATCAACAATTTCCCAAACAAGGTGATGTAATCCTTTGCTACTTGTTGAGCCAATATACATACCTGGTCTTTTTCTTACCGCTTCTAAACCTTCAAGGACTTGTATTTGATTTGCATTATATTCATGTTGGATATCTTTTTGTACAGACATTTACTCCCACCTAACCTTCAAGGTGTAAATCTACACCTAGCATTCTTAAATATAATCTATTTAAAAGAGTATTTACCATGTGGCTCACAACTCTATATTTAACTCGTTTCGTAACATTTTGGCTTATTGTTATTTTATGGTGATTCCATAACATTGATTAATCAACCTGAATTCTATTTTTATGCATACTTGAAAAAGAGCGGGATCCATTTCATTTACGCGATGAAAGAAACTTCTCAGTCTCTATTAATCCTGTGTTTGAGACACAACTTCACCATTTCGAACGATGAATGATGTCGCTTGATTTATCACATCAGCATCAAGTCCGTCTACATTGGTTGTTGTCACAAATGTTTGGACCTTTTGCTTAAAGGTCTCTAATAAGTGAGTCTGCCTGAAATCATCAAGTTCACTTAATACATCGTCTAGTAAAAGTAAAGGATATTCGCCTATCTCCTGATTAATCAATTCAATTTCTGCTAGTTTCAAGGAAAGGGCAGTCGTTCTTTGTTGACCTTGTGAGCCATAGGTTTGGACATCACGATGGTTAATTTCAAATTGTAAATCATCACGGTGAGGTCCAATTAATGTCATGCCACGTTGAATTTCTCTTTCTCTGACCGTTTGAAAGCCTTTTACAAATTCTTCTTTTAGCTTTGACAACTCCATATTTTCTAATACATTGGGAGTACTTGAAATATAGGCTATATCTAAATCTTCCATGCCACGACTAATACTTGCATGGACTTTTTTAGCCCAACCTCTTAATGACTCGATAAATTGAAATCTTCGAATCGTGATTTGAGCGGCAAGTTCAATTAATTGTTCTGTTAAAATATCAAGCATAGCTGTCATGGAGGAGCGTTTCGTTGAAAGATCTTTTAATAAAGCATTTCGTTGCTGGAGTATTTTCTGATACTGAGAGAGTTCATGAATGTATATCGGCTTTATTTGGCCAATCTCCATATCTATAAAACGTCTCCTAAGGCCAGGGCTTCCTTTCACTAAGTTCAAATCTTCAGGTGCGAAGATGACGACGTTACACATGCCAACATAATGACTGAGCTTACTCTGCTCTAGATGATTAACTTTGGCTTTTTTTCCTTTTTTGGAAATGATTAATTCTAAAGGGATCGATCGATTTCTCTTCATGAGCCTACCTTCTATTTTACCATAATCTGAGTCCCATTTGATTAATTCTTTATCATGCGGTGTTCTATGGGATTTTGCCATGGCTAAAACATAGATAGCCTCCAATAAATTGGTTTTGCCTTGGGCGTTTTCACCCAAAAAAACGTTAACCGAACTTGAAAATGAAAGGGAGAGCTGATGGTAATTTCTAAAGTTTGTTAAGGTAATGGATTCAAGTTTCAAACAAAGCAATCCTCCCTATTGTTTTTGAACAACAAACGTCTCTTGCCCCTCAATCTCAATATGATCCCCTTCGTATAACTTTCTCCCTCTTCTAGTATCGTGCTCGCCATTCACTGTGACCGTATATTCCGACAAAAACCATTTTGCCTGGCCACCAGTTCCGATAACTCCGGCCATTTTCAATAATTGGCCAAGAGTCATATATTCTTCCCCTGGGTTTAATTGTATTTCAGACATTTTGAAACCCCCTATTCATAAGTCGTCGTTGTTTAATAGTATCCTTCGTTCGTCTTTAAAATATAAACTCGTTTAAGAAATATAAACCTTCCACCCTATAACAATCGCTATCTTGGATGGAAGGTTAATTTAGAACAGAATTATGTTAGAGTGCGTGTTCAAAAAGGTGACAAATGAAAAGGGTTACTGGCTAAGTACGCTGGCATCCTGCAAGAAACGCCAGTACTAGCCCGTCCTGAGCGTCGGGAGGCAAAGAGCGGCACAGCTCCTTAATACCGGCATTCCTCACGTTCTGGTAGTTTCAGGCGCCAGCGTGAGGAATTTAGCTAGAGGACCTTTATATCCGCTACATGAGAACCGGAAAAACAAGCGGGCGCCGAGATTCGCACTATCATTTGGTGACTTTTTGAACAACCTCTTAAAGATAACTTGCCAATAGGCAGCATATTATCATTAAATCGTTATTAGTTAAAAGAAAAGACCAAAGAGTTGTGTAGATGATGATTCAAGGCATGTAAAAGAATTTACTTAGCCTTGTCCCCACCTAACGACTCCGTTATAACATGTTAGTTTAATTATAACAGAATAAAGACTACATTTCTTATTTTCCTGAATAAAATTAAAATGTTCTTACTGGTAATATGAGCATAAGAATACCCTCATCACCAATTGGACGAATCACGAAAGGTCTCATTGCACCTGTAAAATTAATTTGAATAGTTTGAGCATCAATCCGGCTTAGTGCCTCCATCGTCAATTTTGCACTAAACGATATTTTAAGCTCTTCTCCCTCTATCGTCTCTACTGGAACATCTTCATATACTCGTCCAAGTTCAGCAGATTGAGATAGAATCTCAACACTATTTTCATGTGTACGAAGTTTAACAACATTGTTTCTTTCTTCTTTTGCTAAAAGTGAAGCTCTTTCAATCGCATGTAATAACCCTTTAGTGGATAACGTAATGGTGGTTTTGCTATCCGTCGGAATAAGTCTATCCGTATCTGGATAGTTACCTTCCAATAATCTAGAGAAAAAGTCTAAGTTCTTTATTTGAAATAAAATTTGATTTTTGGTGATAATCACTCTAACCGGTTCCTCACCGTTATCATCTAATATTTTATACAATTCATTTAAGCTTTTTCCTGGTATGACAATATTATGATATTTCGTTTCATCATCTGTTGAAATAGGGATCACTCTTTGAGCCAATCTATGACTATCCGTCGAAACACAGTCGAGTTTGCCATTTTGGATATTCCACCTTACACCTGTCAAGACAGGTCGTGTTTCTGACGTGGACACAGCGAATACGGTTTGGCGGATAACATGTTTTAGTAAATCTTTTTTTATCGAAACAATATTATTGTCTTCTTCATCAATGACCGGTAATAATGGATACTCTTCAGGATCTAAGCCATTTAACGTAAATTCTGAGGAACCAGCTGTAATTTTAGTAATAAGACGTTGATCTACCTCTATTGCAATCGTATCACTCGGTAATTTTCGAACAATATCAGAGAAAACTTTCGCTTGTAAAACAATTTGACCTGTTTTTTCTACCGTAACATTTTGTTGGTCATTTTCAGAAAGGGGTATAAATGATTTTATCGAAACATCTGAATCGCTCCCTGTTAACGTTACGCCATCTAAACTTGCTGTTATTTTAATCCCTGTTAATATCGGAATTGTTGTTCTTGATGAAACAGCTTTCATGACGTGAGTAACTGACTCTACTAATTTATCCTTAGTCACTGTCATTTTCATTGAAAGAGCTGTTTGATTTGAATCAGCAATATCCTGCATAATTTAGATCCCCCTGAATATATATAATATTATTTTAAAAAATAGTCTTAGTAGTAATAGGGCATGTGGATTTGTGGATAAGTCTATTTTTCTTAAAAAGGACAAGTTATACACATGTGAATAGACTGTGAGTAAATCTATTGCTTACAATAAAAGTTACCCACAGCCTTGTTTATAAATAAAGTTTAGCATAATAAAAAATGAAATAGAAAAAAATCCTAAAAACTATGAATGCTAAATTTTTATTGGCGCCTTCAATTGTTCAATAATGGCTTTTACTTTATTTTGTAATTCACGATCTGTAGCTAATAATTTTGTAATCTTTTCGTGGGCATGTATCACCGTTGTATGATCTCGACCACCGAACTCTTCACCAATTTTAGGTAACGAATAATCTGTTAACTCCCTTGATAGATACATTGCAATTTGTCTTGGAAAGGCGATGGATTTCGTTCTTTTTTTAGCTGCGAAATCTTCTAATTTTATATGATATTCCTTACCAATAGTCATTTGAATATCTTTAATGGTAATGACTCTTGGTTTTGAGGAAGGAATGATATCTTTTAAAGCTTCGGCTGCTAGATCAACGTTGATATCTTGATTAATGAGTGACGAATACGCAACCACTCGAATTAAAGCTCCCTCTAATTCACGAATATTTGTATCGATTTGATTCGCAATATATAACATGACTTCATTTGGCATATCTAATCCATCCGCTTTTGCCTTTTTCCTAAGAATCGCAATACGTGTTTCTAAGTCTGGCGGGGTTATATCTGTAATCAAGCCCCACTCAAATCGGGATCTTAATCGATCTTCTAATGTCGGAATTTCTTTAGGCGGACGATCACTTGATATCACAATTTGTTTGAATTCTTCGTGTAATGTATTAAAAGTATGAAAAAATTCTTCTTGAGTTGATTCTTTTCCCGCTAGAAATTGAATATCATCAATTAATAGGACATCAACTTTTCGATATTTATTTCGAAATTCAATGGTTTTATTATCTCTTATGGAGTTAATGAACTCATTTGTAAATTTTTCAGAAGAAAGATAGACCACTTTTGCTGCTGGATTATGTTCAATCACATAGTGGCCAATGGCGTGCATCAAATGTGTTTTGCCCAGCCCAACGCCGCCATAAATAAAAAGTGGATTATAGGCCTTTGCCGGAGCTTCCGCCACGGCTAATGAAGCTGCGTGAGCAAATCGATTTCCTGATCCAATAACAAAGGTATCAAACGTATTTTTTGAATTTAACATACTATTGTTAAGTTCTTCGTTCTGCGGTCCCTTGTTTTTATTTGATTGGACTTTTGATGAATTAAATTCAAATAGATCCTCTTCACTTTGCTGTTGAGGAATGATGAATTTAACATCTAGATGTGAGCCCGTAATATCTTTAATGGTCTCTGAAATAAGATTAGAATAACGAGATTCCAACCAATCCCTTGCAAAATCATTAGGTACATTAATGATAAATGTATCTTTTTGGATTGAGTTTGCGGTGGTTTCTCTTAGCCATGTATCAAAGCTTGGCTTACTGACCTTTTTTTCAATGACATCCAGCGCAGCTCGCCACAAATCATGTATATTTTCCAAAAGGATGTTCGCCACCTTTAGTTTATTTTGGATGAGTTTTTACACATACCGAAACCATTTAAGTACATACTAATCCCTCTAATCGAGGAAATGAGTAAAAACTAAATGAGTGTAATCATGACGAGAGTTAGTAGAGGAAAATTGTTATCCACAAGATAAAGAAGGCTTCATTCGACAATAATATTGGTTTTAATATATTTATCGACAACTTTTACGATAATGTTAATAAATTAATCGACAAGTGTGAATAACTATCCACATTTTTATCCACAGGGTGTGAATAAAAAAAGTAACAAAGCTTATTTCAAAAAGGAAAACACAATGATCATATCAAAAATATTAAGTAAAATCAATGACTTTAAAACGTTATCCACAAGTTAGTTTAGGTGTGAATAAAAGTTTTCCACAGCCATTGCGTTTGTTTAAAGGTTGTTGATAAATTTTCGGAAAAATATTTTCTAAATAAAAATTATCCACAGTAAGTCAATTTATGTGATGGCTTGACATTATTAGAAAAATTATTTATAATTAGCCAGACTGATTTTTGTAATAGTCCTCTAGGAGGTGTAATAATATGAAACGCACATTTCAACCGAATAATCGTAAAAGAAAGAAAGTACATGGTTTTCGTTCCCGTATGCAAACGAAAAACGGTCGTAAAGTTTTAGCTAATCGTCGTCGTAAAGGAAGAAAAGTACTATCAGCTTAGACCACTGTGAGACCTACAGTGGTCTTTTTTACACTAGTGAAAAAAGAAGGATCAAAGTCATAAATGATTGATTTTACAAAAACAGTAATGAAGATCTAAATTCACGGTGAAACATTGTAGGTTTAAACTACGTATAGTGGTTGTAAATAGTTTTAATAATACTAGGCTATGTTAATTATTTGGGGTAACTCAACCCTAGTACGACATAGCCTATTTTTTAAGAATTTAGATATTGATGGTTTTTTGAAAATTCCCTTGAAACGAAAAAGAGGGAGAAGACTTTTAAATAAAAAAGGTTTATTATTTTCTTATGTTATATATAATGAATTGAAGAGACTGGCCAAACGTCAGTTATCCGTTTATCGGAGTGACAAGATGAATAAGTTAAGACGATTACAAAAAAATGTAGACTTTCAATATGTATTTAAAAATGGACAATCCTTTGCCAATAGACAATTTGTTGTTTATCTGTTTTCTCAGCCTGAACGAGAGTTTTCAAGGTTAGGGCTCTCTGTTAGCAAAAAAATGGGTAATGCCGTGATGAGAAACCGTATAAAAAGAGTGATAAAAGAAGTCTTTAGGCACTTAGAGGACAAGCTAGACCCGGGATATGATTATATTGTTATTTCAAGGAAGCCTGTGGCCAATATGAATTATCGAGAAATGGAAAAAAGCCTCAAACACGTTTTACGAAAAGCAAAAGTTTTAAAATAAATAAGGTTTAGGTGATTGAATTGAAATGGTTAGTTATTAAGTTGATCCGTTTTTATCAACGTTTCATTTCGCCGCTAAAACCACCAACGTGTCGTTTTTATCCCACATGTTCTAGTTACGGCGTGGAAGCTATTTCCCGTTTTGGCATAGTGAAAGGCGGTTTTCTTTTGTTAAAACGTATTTTAAAATGCCATCCTTTCCATCCTGGAGGATTTGATCCAGTTCCTGAGAAGAAAAATCTTCAAAAAGAGGATATTCAAAAAATCATCAAATGATGAGTGTAAAGTGGATTGTTTTGATGTTTTAAGTCAAAATGATCTTTCCTATGTCTTTTTAAAAATAAATGAAAGAGAAGTTAGGTTTATTGAATAGAGGAGGAAAGATTTTGCGAAAGAAAATAGTTTTAGTTTTAGGATTGATGGCACTTATCGCCTTATTGGCGGGATGTTCAAGTATGAATCAACCGATTGATGAACATACGACGGGTTTTTGGAGTCATTATTTTGTTTATCCGTTATCTTGGTTCATCATAACAATTGCAGATCTTTTCAATGGTTCGTTTGGTATATCCATCATCATTACAACGCTAATTGTTCGACTAGTTCTTATGCCATTAATGTTTAAACAAGTAAAAAGTTCAAAAGCAATGCAAGATATTCAACCTGAAATAAAAAAATTGAGAGAAAAATATAGTTCAAAAGATCAGAAAACACAACGTAAATTGCAAGAAGAAACAATGAAATTATTCTCAGCAAACAAGATTAATCCTCTTGCAGGCTGTTTACCATTAATTGTTCAAATGCCAGTTTTGCTTGCTTTTTATCATGCGATTAGCCGAACGGAAGCCATCAAGCATCAAAGCTTCTTGTGGTTCAATCTAGGGATGCCAGACCACTTCTATATACTACCAATCGTAACAGGAATAACAACGTTTATTCAGCAAAAACTAATGCTAGGAAAAACGGGTAATGCCAATCCTCAAATGGCGATGATGGTCTATATTTTCCCTATCTTTATCGCAGGTATGGCTTTTGCGTTCCCAGCAGCCCTTGCTCTTTATTGGGTAGTTGGTAACATCTTTATGATTTTCCAAACTTATATTATTTATGCAGAAAAAAAGGGACCAAAAGAAAGTCCTTCAGGAGGCACTAAAAAGTGAACACTGTAGAAAAATATGGTGAAACTGTTGAAGCTGCAATGCAAACAGCACTTGAGGAATTAAATGCGACAAAAGATGAAGTAACCGTTGAAATTTTAGAAAAACCGAGAAAAGGTGTATTAGGCATCGGTAAAAAAAGAGCTTTAGTTAAAGTCGAATTAACTTCAAAAATGGTTTAATTTAAAAATAGAGAATCCGCGCAACGAGTTAAAGGTTGTGCGGATTTTTTTATGCGCTTTAAGAAAGTATAAAGGTTTAAGGTATAAAGTTATCATAAACGAAACTAGCCCCGTACTCGTTATAACGTAGGTTAAATCGGTTAAGCTGAGTTAATAAGTTAAGCTACTTAAGAATACTCAATCCAGAACCAAAACAGAGCTACAAAACGAAAGGAGCTAGTTACTATGAAGGATAACAAAAAATACGTCGGTTTAAACGTATCAAAAGAAAAAATTGCAGTGGCTGTTGCCGATGAAGGCTGTAAGAAGCCAAGATACATGGCATGATTCATTATACAGTTAAGATATATTTGACTTTGACACGCAGTCTACCATGCCCACAACTTATGTTTATTTTTATTTTCATTGATAAAGATCAAAGTTAGATCGTTCATTGTGAATAAATATGAAATTGGAAAGTTATGCACATGTGTATAAAATTCTACCACTTTATCCACAGGTCGTTTTGTGGTATCCTGTTATGTTAGAGACTACTGATTTCGTTAGACTGTGGATAAAATGACTTAATAAAATGGTCTCTTATTTAAAAAACAAGCTAACAAACGCTTTTATTTTATATAGATTAATGAATTTGAAGGAAAGAGGTGATAGACTTGGAATATGAAACGATTGCGGCTATATCCACACCAATGGGAGAGGGAGCAATTTCAATTATTCGTTTAAGTGGATCAAAAGCCATTGACATTGCCGATCGCTTGTATAGAGGAAAAGCATCTTTAAAAGATGTTAAAACGCATACGATTCATTATGGAAAGATCATTGATCCTAAAACAGATGAAACCATTGAGGAAGTCATGGTCAGTGTCATGAGAGGGCCAAAAACGTTCACTAGAGAAGATGTTGTAGAAATAAACTGTCACGGTGGGTTGGTTTCGGTTAAACGTGTACTAGAATTGGTTTTAGAGGTTGGAGCTGTGCTTGCCGAACCAGGAGAATTCACAAAACGAGCCTTTCTTAATGGTCGGATTGATTTATCTCAGGCTGAAGCCGTTATGGATCTCATTAGAGCTAAAACGGACCAGGCCATGAATGTTGCCATGGGACAAATGGAAGGACGCTTATCAAGGCTTATTCAAAGTCTACGACAAACCTTATTAGAAATCATTGCCCATGTTGAAGTAAACATTGATTATCCTGAATATGATGCTGAAGAAATGACTAACCGGATGTTAAAAGAAAAGGCTGGATACGTACAAAATAAAATCAAAGACCTATTAACAACCGCAAAACAGGGTAAAATATTAAGAGAAGGTTTATCGACCGTCATTATCGGAAGACCGAACGTTGGAAAATCATCATTATTAAATAATTTAATTCATGAGAACAAAGCCATTGTGACTGATATTCCAGGGACCACACGTGATGTTATTGAAGAGTATGTAAATATTCGAGGCGTACCGCTTAAATTAATTGATACGGCGGGTATTCGTGAAACAGAAGATATCGTCGAAAGAATGGGAGTAGAACGATCACGACAATTATTAAAAAAAGCGGATCTCATTTTACTATTACTCAATTACAACCAAGAACTCCTGCCTGAAGACATTCAATTATTTGAGGCTATCCAAGGAATGGATGCTATTATTGTTGTAAATAAGACGGACCTAGAGAAAAAGATTTCCCTTGATGAGGTTCGGACTTTGGCTGGTCCATCCAAAGTGATAACGTCCTCTTTATTAAAGGAAGAAGGAATTGATGAATTAGAAGAGGCTGTAAGAGATCTATTTTTTGAACAAGGGATCGAAAGCCAAGATATGACGTATGTTTCAAATAGTCGACATATCTCCTTGTTAAATCAAGCCAGCCGCGCGATCGGCGATGCCATTTCATCCATTGAAGACGGCATGCCGGTTGACTTGGCGCAAATTGACCTTCGAAGAACGTGGGAAATACTAGGGGAAATAATAGGTGATACCGTTTCAGATAGTTTGATCGACCAGTTATTTTCTCAATTTTGTCTAGGAAAATAAAATTTAATGAAGCTCGCACACGTAACATTATGAATTGTGAGAGTCTAATTTTTAATAAAAAGTTTAAAAGAAAAGGAGATAATAAAATGACCACAACATATTTGGCAGGTCAATATGATGTTATTGTCGTCGGTGCGGGTCATGCGGGAGTCGAAGCGGGACTAGCTTCTGCCAGGATGGGAGCTGAAACACTTGTACTCACGATAAATTTAGATGCTATTGCTTTCATGCCATGTAACCCTTCTGTTGGCGGTCCTGCTAAAGGTGTCGTAGTGAGAGAAATTGATGCCTTGGGTGGAGAAATGGGACGAAATATTGATAAAACGCATATTCAAATGCGAATGTTAAATACCGGAAAAGGTCCTGCTGTTCGGGCACTAAGAGCTCAAGCAGATAAATTTGATTACCAACATGAAATGAAAAGAACCCTTGAAAATACCGAACATTTAACGGTTCGACAAGGCATGGTCGAGAGATTAATTGT
Organism: Terrilactibacillus laevilacticus; assembly: GCF_006517395.1. Taxonomy (GTDB): domain Bacteria; phylum Bacillota; class Bacilli; order Bacillales; family Sporolactobacillaceae; genus Terrilactibacillus; species Terrilactibacillus laevilacticus. Next base: position 51,821 of record NZ_VDCY01000011.1, on the reverse strand, counting down.
CGTAGATGGTGTATGTAAGGGAGTCATTACAAATACAAATGCCGAATACCGAGCTAAATCGGTTGTTTTAACAACAGGAACCTATTTAAGAGGAAAGATTATTATTGGTGAATTGTCTTACCAAAGTGGTCCAAATAATATGCAAGCCTCAGTCGAGCTTTCGAACCACTTGAAAGAGCTTGGTTTTGATATTGTTCGCTTCAAAACAGGAACACCACCAAGAGTGAATGGTAAAACGATTGATTACTCTAAAACAGAAATTCAACCGGGTGATGATGAACCAAGAGCTTTTTCCTATGAAACAACGACATTTATTACCGAACAAATTCCTTGTTGGTTGACGTATACGAGCCCAGAAACACATGATATTATTAATAGTAACTTAAGTCGTTCACCAATGTATTCTGGAATGATTGAGGGAACAGGTCCTCGCTATTGTCCGTCAATTGAAGATAAAATTGTTCGTTTTAATGATAAACCAAGACATCAACTTTTCCTTGAACCAGAAGGAAAAAATACAGAAGAAGTTTACGTACAAGGTCTATCAACAAGCTTACCTGAAGAGATTCAAAGAAAAATCTTAATGTCTATACCAGGATTAGAAGCATCTAAGATGATGCGTCCAGGTTATGCTATTGAATATGATGCCATTGTACCAACTCAACTTTGGCCAACGCTTGAAACAAAGAAAATTAAAGGGTTATTTACAGCCGGCCAAATTAATGGTACATCAGGTTATGAAGAGGCTGCTGGCCAAGGGATTATCGGCGGAATTAATGCCGCATGTAAAGCTCTAGGTAAAGATCCAGTTATTTTAGATCGTTCACAAGCGTATATTGGCGTTCTCATTGATGATCTCGTAACAAAAGGGACAAATGAACCATACCGCTTGCTTACTTCAAGAGCGGAATATCGTCTCTTGTTACGACATGATAATGCAGACCTTAGATTAACCGAAATTGGTCATAATTTAGGATTGATTTCTGAAGAAAGATACCAAGCTTTCAAAAATAAAAAAGCCATCATTGCCGAGGAAAAAGCAAGACTTGCTTCTGTTATGATCAAACCTACAGAAGAAGTGCAAGCCTTGCTAAAAGAAAGAGGAGCAGGTGAACTCAAAGAATCCGTTACTGCGGAACATTTCTTAAAACGTCCTGAAATTCATTATGAAGATATTGCAGCGATGACACCTCCTGAACAACCTCTTTCCGCGGAAGCAGCAGAACAAGTTGAAATTCAAATAAAGTATGATGGCTATATAGCAAAACAAATGTTGCAAGTAGAAAGAATGCAACGTATGGAAAGTAAAAAAATTCCAGAAGATCTCGATTATTTTGCAATTAATGGCCTTGCTACGGAAGCAAAGCAAAAGTTAAGTGTAGTAAGACCACTCTCTGTTGGCCAAGCATCACGTGTATCAGGTGTCAATCCAAGTGATATCTCTATTTTGCTTGTATATTTAGAACAAGGTAAACTTGCAAAAATTGCAGAATCCTAATCGGAGGAATATATGGAACAATTTACGAAATTATTAGAGGAGAAAGGGATTTCTCTTTCTCCTCATCAATTAACACAATTTCATACATACTATGAATTACTCGTTGAGTGGAATAAGAAAATGAACTTAACTGCTATTACAGAAAAGGATGAAGTTTACCTCAAACATTTTTATGATTCCATTACACCAAGTTTTTATTATCCTTTTTCGGATCACCTATCCTTATGCGATGTGGGTTCTGGCGCTGGTTTTCCAAGTATTCCTCTTAAAATTGTTTTTCCAGAAATTAAGGTGACGATTGTTGATTCATTGAAGAAACGGTTAACATTCCTTCAAGAGGTTATTGACAAGTTAGCACTTAATCAGGTTACCCTCTATCATGATCGAGCGGAATTGTTTGCGAAAAGGCCTGATATTCGTGAATCGTTTGATATTGTCTCTGCACGTGCTGTGGCTCATTTATCTGTATTGAGTGAATATTGTTTACCTCTTGTAAAAATAGGTGGTCAGTTTATTGCATTAAAAGGGGCACAAGCAAAGGATGAACTAAAGAATTCAGAGCACGCATTAACCGTTTTGGGTGGGAAAATGAGTAAGATTGAATCTTTGATTCTTCCTGAAGAAAACAGCTTACGTCATATTATCTTTATTGAAAAAAATAAACAAACGCCAAAAAAATATCCAAGAAAACCAGGCACTCCAAGTAAAAGCCCTTTGTAATGTTTCACGTGAAACATGCAGGATTTTTATTGCAAAAGGCGAAATATTACTAATGGAGGAACAATAAAGGGTGGTGTAATGAGATGAAGCATCCTTTTTCCAAAATATTTGGTCAAAGTGACAAAGACATCGAAACAGATGGTTCTGAAATCGAATATGAACATGTTCAAGAAGTACCTATAAAGGCCATTATTCCAAATCAGTTTCAACCTCGATCCGTTTTTAATGAAGATAAAATAAAAGAATTAGCCCAAACGATTGAAACACATGGTATTATTCAACCGATTGTCTTAAGACCTATTCAGGGAGATAAATATGAAATTATAGCCGGTGAAAGACGTTGGCGGGCCGTCACGTTTTTAGGCTGGGAAAATGTACCGGCTATTATAAAAGAATTTAACGACGCTGAAACAGCGGCTGTTGCCTTAATAGAGAATCTTCAAAGAGAAGAACTTACAGCTATAGAAGAAGCGATGGCTTACGAAAAACTAATCGATATACATGGTTTAACACAAGAAAGTCTTGCTCAGCGACTAGGAAAGGGACAGTCAACCATTGCGAATAAATTAAGACTCTTAAAACTTCCTAGTTTAATTCAAAATGCATTACTAGAAAAAAGAATTTCAGAACGACATGCACGGGCTCTCATTGTATTGAAAGATCAGGAAAAGCAAGAAAAAATATTAAATGAAATTATAGAAAAACATCTCAATGTGAAACAGACTGAAGAAAGAGTAAAAAAACTTCTTGAAATAAAGGGTCAAAAGCCAAAAAAGAGGAAAAGACTTTCACTAAGCCGTGATACGAGAATTGCCGTGAATACCATTAGACAATCGGTTGGAATGGTACAAGACACAGGACTAAATATAGATACAGATGAAGAAGATATGGGAGATTACTATCAATTCACGATTCGAATCCCAAAAAATAAATAGATTAATAGGATTCCAGTAGGAGTCCTTTTTTACACTTTAAGAAAAATTTAAGTTATAAAGTATAAGTGCGGGCTTAGGCCTCTGTCCTCGCTTGGCCCCGCAATCGGCAAGTTTTTTCTAAGAAATTGTTGCTTGTTGTTTTTGACACGTTTTTTGAAAATATTTATCCCACCTTAACGGGCAGTAAAGCACTCCACCTCAAAACTCTGAGTATTCAAAGAAGATAGGAGGGGGATCAACTGCCCGTAAAGGTCCGATTGGTTCAGGCTTTCCATCAGTGAGGGGATGAAGCAGGCTAATAACCAGGCATCCTGGCTGGCGCCTGCACTAGCACATTCTGTGCGTTGAAAAACCCCACTGATGGAAGTTTCACTTTATTTTTTCTTCCTCACGGCTCATCATCTGGTACTACTCCTCTGAATAGAGAGACAAACACACCTAATAGATTTAGTTTATGGAAGTTTCACTTTATAAGGCAGTTATGATAGGTTATATATTCAAAAAATTTAATATAATATGGGCAAATTAGCGGGATTACAGTATATTAACAAACTATTTTTTTTAGAAATAGATTTGTAACTCTCTCAAATGTGCATTTTCATGGTAAAATGGAAGATAGCAGAAAGAGGAAGTAAGGGTAGGTGACATCGTGAGTAAAATTTTAGCCATAGCAAATCAAAAAGGTGGCGTTGGCAAAACAACAACATCTGTGAATTTGAGTGCTTGCTTAGCTTATATTGGCCAGCGGGTTTTATTAGTCGATATTGACCCACAAGGCAATGCAACGAGCGGCGTAGGCGTAGATAAAGGCGACATTGATGAATGTGTATATGATGTTCTTGTTGAAGACATTGAAGCAAAAGACGTCATTGTTAAAACAGAAATTGAAAAGCTTGATATTATACCTTCAACAATACAATTAGCAGGTGCTGAAATTGAACTCGTTCCTACAATTTCGAGAGAGATCCGATTAAAGCGGGCTTTAGAAAAAGTATCAGACCAGTATGATTATATTATCATTGATTGTCCTCCATCTTTGGGATTATTAACAATAAATGCTTTAACAGCAGCAAACGCTGTCATTATCCCGGTTCAATGTGAATATTACGCACTCGAGGGACTTAGTCAACTTTTGAACACTGTTAGACTTGTTCAAAAACACCTAAATCATCAGCTTGCTATTGAAGGCGTTTTGCTAACCATGCTGGATGCTAGAACCAATCTAGGACTCCAAGTCATTGATGAAGTTAAAAAATATTTTAGAGATAAAGTTTACTCAACCATTATTCCGAGAAATGTAAGATTAGGCGAAGCGCCAAGTCATGGAAAACCGATTATCATTTATGATGCCAAATCAAAAGGTGCCGAAGTATATCTTGAATTAGCAAAGGAAGTGGCTATGAATGAACAAGGCGTTAGGTAAAGGAATCAGTGCTTTCTTTCCAGAATCTCTTCCACAGGAAGAAGTTTATTCAGTTCAAGACATCTCGATTAATGATATTAGACCCAATCCTTACCAACCAAGAAAAAATTTTGATGAATCATCATTGCAGGATCTTAAAAATTCGATTGCAGAACATGGGATCATACAGCCAATCATTGTTCGAAAAGGGTTAAAAGGTTATGACATCGTGGCAGGAGAAAGACGATATCGTGCAGCGATAGAAGCTAAGTTAAAGACCATTCCAGCAATTATAAAAGAACTCTCTGATAAACAAATGATGGAAATTGCGTTAATTGAAAACTTACAGAGAGAAGACTTAAATCCTATAGAAGAGGCTATTGCCTATAAAAAACTTATGGAAGGGTTAGAAATTACCCAAGAAGAGTTAGCTAAAAAAGTAGGAAAAAGCCGTCCACATATCACCAATCATCTCAGACTCTTACAACTAAATAAGCCAGTGCAAAGTTTAATTGCTGAAGGTAAGCTATCAATGGGCCAAGGCAGAACGTTACTAGGCTTAAAAAACAAAAAGAAATTACCACTACTTGTCGAGAAAGTCATTAAGGAAAATATGAATGTACGTCAACTAGAGGAATTGATTCAAAAATTAAATAATCATGTTCCACGTGAAACATCGAGAAAAATGGCAATGAAATTGGATCCTATGCTAAGGGAGAAAGTAACCGTACTTCGTGAACGTTTTGGTACCCCTGTATTGATTAAACAGGCGAAAAACAAGGATAAAGGAAAAATAGAAATTGAATATTATTCTCAAGATGATCTATCGAGGTTAATTGAATTATTAGAAGGACAAGAGTGAAGCAAACATACATGCTTCACTTTTTTCATTTAATTTGAGGCTTTATTTATCCTGCCTTAACGGCTAGAAATGACCTTCCCTCAAGATTCTGAGTACTCAAAGAAGATAGGTGGGGGATCAACTGCCCAAAAAGGTCCGATTGGTTCAGGTTTTCCATCAATGGGGGATGACGCAGGCTAAAAACCAGGCGTCCTGTCGCAACGCCTGCAACTAGCACATCCTGTGCATCGAAAACCCCCACTGATGGAAGTTTCACTTTATCCCGCCTTAACGGGCAGTAAGCCCCCCTCAAGATTCTGGGTATTCAAAGAAGATAGGAGGGGGATCAATTGCCCGTAAAGGTCCGATTGGTTCAGCTAACCATCAGTGGAAAACCCCCACTGATGGAAGTTTCACTTTATCCGGACTCTTGTTAAATAACGATGTTTTGCATGCTGTGATATAGCGAGGTAGAGACTGTCAGATATCACTTTTGCCATTTCCATGACAAGGTTAAGTCGTGTATTTTGAAGAACAAAATATTCCATATAGCCACTAACGTTAACAATACCAGTAATATTCATATCGCCTACTGGTAAAAGTTTTTTGTTCACACCGGCTCCAGGTAGTACTGGACCATCAGAGACGCCTATCATTCCAATGCTTTTATACTTCCCAAGGCATGCATCTATTCCAATAACAAAAGGAGAATCAAACTGATTATTTATATCCGCTAATGTTTCTTCTAAATTCACAGCATGAACGGGATGCTCTAATGTTCCTAATACACTCGTATTTGGGATATCTAATTCCGATAAATTTGTTCCTACAATAGGACCAAGAGCGTCGCCCGTGGAACGATCGGTACCGATACATACAACAACAATATGTTTATCAATTGAAGGGAGTAATTCCTTAATCAATTTTACAATGGTAAAATGTGAACCATAATCTTTATAGTGAACTCTATTTACATTGTTTTTTGAAACATGCCACTTTGGGTTAAGATTCATAGGTTACGCTCCCTCAATTTTATGTTAATATACTATTATCAGTATACGGAGCAATTAAACATTCTATACATGGAATGTTTGAAAACAAGCAAAGAAAATGTAAATCAGGGTTATCTTTTTCTTGCTAAATGGGATATAATAGCTTATGAGTAGACGTTAACTAAATTAAACATGCAGTAATGAGAGAAAGAAGTATCTAAAGAAAACCTTATTAAGCGATTTGGGAATGGTGAGAGCCCAAAAAAGGTATTTAGAGAAAGGCATTCTTGAACTGTATATGAAAAGGGGATACATAAGTTGTCATGAACTTGTGCTATCAACTAGGGTGGAACCGCGTGAGCAAAGCTCTCGTCCCTAGGTCTAACTGACCTAAGGATGAGAGCTTATTTCTTTTTATTCCATAAGAGCAAGATTGGTTTACCAATGGACAAATTCCACTGATACCATCATTTTAGTGGTGTATAGGTAAGTCAAAAACATTAACAAAGTATGATTTTAAAAAAATATAAGAATTAATTTATGACAAGGAGTGTATCACATGGCAACGATGGAACAAGTCGTTAATTTAGCAAAACAGAGAGGCTTTATTTTTCCTGGTTCAGAAATATATGGCGGACTGGCGAATACTTGGGATTACGGTCCACTAGGTGTAGAATTTAAAAATAATGTAAAAAAAGCATGGTGGAAAAAGTTTGTTCAAGAGTCACCTTATAATGTCGGGTTGGACGCTTCAATTTTAATGAATCCAAAGACATGGGAAGCATCTGGACATTTAAGCAACTTTAATGATCCAATGATTGATTGTAAACAATGTAAGTCACGATTTAGAGCAGATAAATTAATTGAAAGCAGCATACCAGAAAATGCATTACCTGGTCCAGTTGACGGTTTATCTTTCTCTCAAATGGAACAATTAATCAATGAACATGCTGTTAAATGTCCGGAATGTGACGCACATGATTTTACGGCTATTAGACAATTCAATCTTATGTTTAAAACATTCCAAGGGGTTACAGAAACAAGTAAAGATGAGTTATATCTACGACCTGAAACAGCTCAAGGTATCTTTGTCAACTTTAAGAATGTTCAAAGAACCATGAGAAAAAAACTTCCATTTGGTATAGGTCAAATTGGTAAATCGTTTCGAAATGAAATTACACCAGGTAACTTCACGTTCCGTACAAGAGAATTCGAACAACTAGAACTTGAATTCTTCTGTAAGCCAGGAGATGATCGTGAGTGGTATAATTATTGGAGAACGTTCAGTCATGAATGGCTCCTTTCTCTTAATATGAAAGCAGACCATGTAAGACTCCGAGATCATGAAAAAGAAGAACTTCCTCACTATAGTAATGCGACAACGGATATTGAATATCTTTTCCCGTTTGGCTGGGGTGAACTATCTAGTCTTTCATCTAGAACCGATTATGACCTAAAACAACATATGGCGTTATCCGGTGAAGATTTACAATATATTGATCAAGAAACCAATGACCGTTATATACCATATGTTATTGAACCATCCATCGGGGCAGATCGTGTATCACTAGCCTTTCTTATTGATGCATTTGAAGAGGAAGAAATTAATGAAAAAGAGACACGTACGGTATTGCACTTACATCCTGCACTTGCACCGTATAAAGCAGCCGTTCTTCCATTATCTAAAAAATTAGGTGATGACGCTAGAAAGGTATATGAATTACTCGCCAAAAAATTCATGGTTGATTATGATGAAACGGGATCAATAGGAAAGAGATATCGTCGCCAAGATGAAATCGGAACACCATTTAGTATCACGTTTGACTTTGATTCAAAAGATGATCATAAAGTAACCGTTCGAGATCGAGATACAATGGAACAAGAACGTGTTTCTATTGATCAATTAGTCCATTTCTTGGAAGAAAAACTAACTTATTAATCCATCCATCTTTTTTAAAATGATTGGCAAGGAGAGATGATTATGGTGAAACCGCAGTTGACATTTGAACTTAATGATGTGGTTGAAATGAAAAAACAACATCCATGCGGAACGAATAGATGGAAAATTATTCGATTAGGTGCGGATATTCGAATTAAGTGTCTCGGATGTGATCATAGTGTCATGATGCCAAGGAAAGAGTTCCAAAAGAAAGTTAAAAGAATTCTATCCGAATAAAAAAGTTTGATAACATGATTCATTGAGGTAAGATATAAAAAGTAAAAGACCTCTTTAGGGAGAGAATGATGCATGTCTCTTCCCTCAATAGATGATGAATAGAAAGCATAGCTGAAGGTTATGTGAGGAGTGATTCGATGAGTTTAACAACAGGTATAGTGGGTTTACCGAACGTCGGTAAATCAACTCTTTTTAATGCGATAACACAAGCTGGTGCTGAATCGGCAAACTATCCATTCTGTACCATTGATCCAAACGTCGGTATTGTGAGTGTTCCCGATGAAAGGCAAGAAAAGCTCGCTCAAATGTACAACCCCAAAAAGGTTATCCCAACGACATTTGAATTTACAGATATTGCTGGACTTGTTAAGGGGGCCAGTAAGGGTGAGGGACTAGGTAACCAGTTCTTGGCTAATATTCGTTCGGTTGATGCCATCTCTCATGTGGTGCGTTGTTTTGATGATAAAGACATCACGCATGTATCTGGGAAAGTAGATCCAATTGATGATATTGAGACAATTAATCTTGAATTAATCTTAGCTGACCTGGAATCCGTTAATAAACGTATTGATCGCGTCCAAAAGCTAGCTAAACAAAAGGACAAGGATGCCGTCATAGAATTTTCAGCTCTTACGAAACTGAAAGACGCTTTCGAAAACGAAAAACCTGCAAGGCATGTAGAATTAAGCGATGATGAAAAAGCAGCGGTCAAATCATTAAATTTCTTAACGAGTAAGCCCGTTCTTTATGTTGCTAACGTGTCAGAAGATGACATTGCATCGCCTGATGTGAATGACTATGTAAAACAAGTCCAAGCATTTGCAGAGAAGGATAAAGCAGAAGTTGTTGTTATATCGGCAAGAATTGAGTCTGAGATTGCTGAACTTGAAGGCGAAGAAAAACAAAATTTCCTGGAAGAACTTGGAATCAAAAAATCAGGACTTGATCAATTAATCGAAAAATCTTATAAACTCTTAGGACTTGCCACTTATTTTACAGCTGGAGAACAAGAAGTAAGGGCTTGGACGTTTCATCAAGGGACAAAAGCGCCGCAAGCAGCCGGTATTATTCACACAGATTTTGAACGAGGTTTTATCAGAGCTGAAGTCGTTTCCTATGAAGACTTAATGGAAGCGGGATCACTTCAGGCGGCAAAGGAAAAAGGTAAGTTACGTTTAGAAGGTAAAGAATATATCGTACAAGACGGCGATGTTATTCACTTCCGTTTTAATGTCTAAATAAATAGAGTAGAGAATAATCCTTCTTAATGGAGAAGAATGGGAAGGATTATTTCTATTTTCAATTTAATAGAATTGAAATATAAATTATTCTATTAGTGAGAAGTAAAACCCATTTATGATTAAATTTTATCTTTATTTTTCTGAAAATTTTTATTATAATAGAGTTAAATGGAGGTGAATAAGATGTGTGATACATAGATTCAGACTAGATGACTGTAACAACGATTCAATCTTTCCTCAATTTTCATCCACTACTACCTATCATTCCCAAAATCCAATTATATTTTTTAAAGATACGATCTATTAACAACTGCGCTTTTAATTATAACCACTTGTTTTAAAGCCACTTAAGCAACCTATTCAATCGTCTCTATCTCTTATTTAAATTTCAAATTTCATCACTTTTTAAATAAAACTCTCATTGCATTGATGGGAATTAGTATGATATAATATCAAAATGTGAGTGAGAAGACTTACTCTCTGCTCTGTAATGGAGCCGCTTAGTCCAAAGGGAGGTGACAATCGTGCGTAAATACGAAATCATGACAATCCTTCGTCCAGATCTTGACGAAGAAAAAGAAAAAGCAACAAAAGAAAGAATTCAAGCTATTTTAACTGATAATGGCGCAGTCATCAATGAGGTTAAAGAAATGGGTAAACGTCGTTTAGCTTATGAAATCAACGATCTAAATAACGGTGTTTATACAGTTCTTTATGTAACGGCTGGGAACGAAGCCATCAATGAATTTGATCGTCTTTTGAAAATCAATGAAGATGTAATGCGTTTCATGGTAATCAAAGACGAAAGAGAATAACTAATATAGGGGAGAGGTTCTGATGATTAATCGAGTTATTTTGGTTGGACGATTGACGAAGAACCCAGAGTTGCGTTATACGCCTACAGGTGTGGCCGTAGCAAACTTCACACTAGCTGTGAATCGTACATTTACGAATCAACAAGGCGAACGTGAAGCGGATTTTATACAAGTGGTAGTTTGGCGTAGACAAGCTGAAAATGCGGCTAACTTTTTAACTAAAGGCAGTCTTGCCGGCGTGGATGGAAGGATCCAAACCAGAAGTTATGAAAATAACGAAGGGCGCAGAGTTTATATTACAGAGGTCGTCGCTGACAGCGTGCAGTTCCTAGAACCAAAAGGAGCTAAACAAGGCAGCGGAAACTTTGGAAATAACTTTGCTCAACAAGGACCACCTAATAGCGGTAACAACAATAATAACAACAGCAATCATCCGAACCAAGACTATCCTCCATTTGAAGATCCATTTGCAAATGATGGAAAGCCGATCGATATTTCGGACGATGATCTGCCGTTTTAAAATCATATAAAATAAGGAGGGATTGGCATGGTACGTCGTGGACGCGGAAAACGTCGTAAAGTATGTTTCTTTACAGTTAATAAAATTAAATACATCGACTACAAAGATGTAGATCTTTTGAAACGTTTTATTTCTGAAAGAGGTAAAATTTTACCTCGTCGTGTAACAGGAACAAGCGCAAAATACCAACGTCGTTTGACTGTAGCAATCAAACGTGCTCGTCAAATGGCTTTACTTCCATATACGACTGAATAAGGTTTATAAAGAACCCACAGGGGAATGCTCAAAGCATTCTCTTGTGGTTTTTTTTGTATTATATTTAATTCAATGTATTGAATTAATAGTATGTTAGTATATATCTTTTTACTTTCCGGGGCTCTACTATCTTCAGTATTGGTTACCTCTATTACCTTCTAATTCATAGGCTAATTCCTTACTTTTAAAGTTAAGAAAACAACACTAGTATAGTTTATTTTTATGAAAGAAATTTTGTTTTTTTATTAAAAAAACATTGAAATGTCAGAAAAATTATGTAATACTATAATTAATTCAATGATAGAACTAATTAAATCGATTAACTAAATTATAGTGATTACAAGCCTTTAAATATAGGGATATATTTAGTATAGGCATGGAACTAAATCTTTAAAGAGGAATTTTATATGAATAATTCAGCTGCACATCTTGACTTAATAAAAAAAATTAATCGTTCTTTGATTTTAGAAAAGATTAAAACAGAGCAACCCATTAGTAGAGCGCAAATCGCCAAAAAACTCTCATTAAGCAAATCAACCGTTTCAACTATTGTTGATGAGTTGTTGAATAGAAAATTTGTCATCGAGTTAGGAGAACAAAGTCCGGTAAAAGGAGGTGGCAGACCTGCTTTAATGTTGGGATTTAACCCAAAATCAGCATTTGGAATTGGAGTAGATATTGACAGAGCAAATATATTAATAATTATCACAGACTTAGTTGGTAACATTGTTTTTAGAAAAAAAGTTCCATCAACTAATCATGTGATGGAAATTATTAATATTATTAAGGAATGCATTAAAGAATCTAAAATACCAGAGGAAAAAATAATAGGTATGGGAATCGGGGTTCCAGGAAGAACAGATAATGAAACAGTCTTCAGAGCAAAAGCTCTTAATTGGACAAATCTTCATATTGGGGAAATGTTTAAACCTTATTTTTCATTTCCAACCTTCACAAATAATGATGTTAATTGTGCTGGTTTAGGTGAAATGTGGTTAGATCCAGAACCTAGTACAAAAAATCTTTTCTTTATAGAGATTGGTCACAGTATCGGAAGTGCGATTATTTCAAACGGAAATCTGGTATATGGTTATAACTATCAAGCTGGAGAAATCGCTTATCAGATTAGCACAAGTGACATTAAAAACAAGAAATTTAATATGTTAGGTCAGCCGGGTGTATTTGAATCAAAAATATCAGGTACAGCATTAGAAAAAAGCGGTTATTCTCCTGAAATTCTTTTTAAAAAGTATTCACAAGGCGAAAAAGAAGTTATTCAAACTATAGAAAGTTTTGTCACTGAATTATCTGTTTTTATTGCTAATGCGATCAATTTATTAAATCCTGAAAAAGTAATTATTGGCGGATATGTATCAGAATCAATGGATGTGGTCCTAAATGAAATTCAAGAAATGGTTATGAACCTTACGCCAATTAAAACAAAAATACAACTTGCAAGTTTAGGAGCAAATGCAGGATCATTAGGAGCCATTGCTTTTATGTTTAATCAAGTAGAAAGTAATTAACAATTTATATATTTTTAAATTTTGTATGGAGGTGTTCTCTATTATGAGACGAATCATTATTGCTACACATGGCGAATTAGCCAAAACATTAGTAGAAACTGTTGAGTTAATCATTGGACAGGGACATAATATTGACTACTTTTGCATGACCAAATCAAAATCTGGAGAAACAGGAAAGAAGGAGTTAGAAGAATTAATCTTTAAAGAAAATGAAAAAGAACTTGTTGTCTTTACAGATGTATTTGGTGGAAGTGTCAATAACATTTGTTCTGAAATTTTATTAGGACAGCCGGAAGATAAAAAGTTCCACTTAGTTTCTGGCGTCAATCTTCCAATGATTCTAACCACCGCTCTTTCTGGACCCTCTAACTCCATGAAAGAAGTTTTAAATGAGAGCATTCAAGAAGCACATAACGGTATAAAGTACATTAATGATCTATTTAAAGGAGTTGTTGAATAATGATATCTTTAGTCAGAATTGATGAACGTTTACTCCATGGACAAGTCGCGTTTGGTTGGTCACCTGCTGTTAGCGCAAATGTCATTTTAGTCGTTAATGACGAAGCAAAAAACGACAAAGTAAAAGCAATGGCTTTAGATTTAGCTAAACCAAATAATGTGAAGTTATATATTAGAGGAGTAAAAGAATCTGGGGAAATTATCAGTAAATTTTCTGAAGCGAAAAAAAGTAATGTACTCGTATTAGTTAGAAACACAGATGATGCCTTAGAATTAGCAAAAAATTCGAATGGTGCCATAAAAGAAATAAATGTTGGAGGGCTGCGCTATGAAGAAGGGAAGAAGAAGTTAACAGATCTTATTGCTGTCAGTGATCAAGATATTGATAACTTCAAGGAGATTCAGGAATTAGGTATAAATTTAGATTTCAGAATATTGCCAAGAGATAAGAAACAGTCATTTAAAGATTTAGTAAAAAATTGATGTATACAATGTTTTTCTATCATTCTATTGTTCAATTATCAAGAACAAAATGATTAACAAATAATAAATTATTGTTTTTATTCTAAAAAGGGGGGAGAAAATTGTTAACTCAAGCATTACTTCTTGGATTAATAGCAGGAATAGGAATATTAGATGGCAGAATATTTGGTGTTTTAATGTTAGAGCGCCCACTTGTACTAGGGGCATTGGTAGGATTAGTACTTGGTGATTTTAAGACAGGTATCATTATAGGTGCCCAACTCGAATTAATTTGGATGGGGATTGCTGGTATTGGCTCGTCGACGCCACCAGATGTTGTTACAGGAGGGGTTCTTGGAACAGCATTTGCCATATTATCTGGTAAAGGTCCAGAAGTTGCGTTAGCTCTTGCCGTACCAATAGCTGTATTGGCTCAATCTCTTGGTGTTTTAGTCAGAGTTATTAATACTTATTTTATTCACAAAGCAGATAAGTATGCTAAAAAGGCAGATTTTAAGAAAGTAACCTTAATGATGTGGATTCCGGTAGTACTGTTTTTCTTAAGTGTATTTGTGCCAACGTTTTTAGCGATCTTACTTGGTGCAGATAAAGTAACAACTTTGATAAATGCAGTACCTAAAGTTATCTTAGATGGATTGACGATTGCAGGAAATCTTCTTCCAGCTATAGGATTTGCTCTTTTAATGGATATGTTATTTTCAAAGAAAATGTCAGTCTTTTTCTTTATTGGGTTTTTAGCTGCATCCTACCTAAAAATAGACGTTATGGCTATTGCATTAATGGGAGTATGTATTGCGATTATCCTAAACTTTTTCGTTAACAATGAAGGAAATCAGTTATCAAAAAAAGGGAATGATGCAGATAGTTTAACGGAGGGAGAGATTAACTTTGAGTGAGGAAAAAAAATTAAGAAAAAAAGACTTGCGTAGTATTTTATGGCGTTCATTTGCTTTGCAAGGTGCCTTCAACTATGAGCGGATGCAGAATCTGGGTTTCTGTTACACAATGATTCCTGCTATCAAAAGACTATATGACAAAGAAGAAGAGCAATCTTTGGCACTCAAAAGACACTTAGAAATTTTTAATACGACACCGGTTGCTGTTCCAACCATTGCTGGTATTAGTGCAGCAATGGAAGAACAAAATGCAAATCATCAAGATTTTGATACAAGTTCAATAAATGCAGTAAAAACCGCACTTATGGGACCTTTAGCAGGTATTGGGGATTCGTTGTTTTGGGGTACATTGAGAATTATTGCAGCAGGAATTGGCATATCTTTTGCAACTCAAGGTAATTTAATTGGTCCATTACTCTTTTTATTGCTTTATAATGTTCCCAATTTATTAGTTAGAATATACGGTTTGAAGTTTGGCTATTCCGTTGGTGTCAATTCACTTGAAAGAATTCAAAAAGAAGGATTAATGGATAAAATTATGTCAATTGCAACCACCGTCGGGCTAGTGGTTGTAGGAGCTATGGTAGCTACGATGTTGAAAGTTTCAACCCCATTAAAATTTAATGTAAATGGTGCTAAGGTCGTTATACAAGATATTTTAAATCAAATATTGCCAAATTTATTACCTTTAGTATTAACCCTCGTCATTTTTTGGATGATCAGAAAGAAATTTAGTATTTCGAAATTGACTATCGCTATTATATTTTTTGGAATCATTGTCCATTGGGCAGGAATATTATAAATTAGGAGAGATAAACGGATGATTACGGAGTATCTTAAAGAAACACCGGAAAAATTAAAATTAATAATTGAGAATTCAAGAGATTTGTTTGCGGAAGTGAAAAAACAAGATATTAATCGAATTATTATCACGGGTTCAGGGACAAGTTACCATTCTGGTGCACAGGTTCAACAAAAAATGAGAGAAATAAGCGGAATATCAGTTGAGGCATACTATCCTTTTCTCATAACTAAAGAGTTATTAGCTAGTGATGCAAATCACACATTATTTGTTGGTATATCTCAAGGAGGAAGCAGTTACTCAACATATAATGTTATGAAAATGGCTAAAGATCTAGGATGTAAAGTAGCCTCAATGGCAGGTGCTGAAAATGCTCTTATTGATGAGCCATCGGATTATATACTTACGGTTCTTTGTGGTGAAGAAAAAGCAGGTGCAAAAACAAAAGGTTTCTATTCTACAAAGTTAAATCTACTTCTTCTTGCTCTTTCTATTGGACAAGAAAATGGAACTTTAAATCAAGATGAGTACGATGAAATTATAGAAACTTTAAAAAATACAGCCGATCATTTCTTAAATGTTTATTATTCTGCTGAAACGTGGGTAAACAATAATGCTGATCGTCTAAAACATGCAAAAGAGATTAGAATTGTTGGAACCAAAGAATTATATGGAGATACATTAGAAAGTGCATTGAAATTACTTGAAACCATGCGTGTCCCGGTAACTGGATATGAATTTGAAGAATTTATCCATGGTATATATAACGCCGTAAATGAAGATTCAACTATAATAGTTCTGAATCCAAGTAATGACCCAAGGATTGAAAAATTAATTAACGTTTTATCTGAATGGACGAATAATATTTATGTTATTGGTACTAAGGTGGAAGGTTTAGAAGAAGAGAAGAATTTTGTTATCGAGAGTGGCGATAACTATTTATATAATTCATTTGTTTATCCTATTGCCATTCAATTAATATGTGCAGTAGTCCCAAAATTGAAAGGAATTGATCCTAGCAGACCAAAAGATCCACAATTTCATATGAAACTTGAAAGTAAGAAACTCAATCGTTAACTATAATTACAGTGTAATAATTAGGACATTAGTTTAGGCAATATTCGTTTCATAGGAAATCTTGCTAAAAAACATACTTAAATCGTATCCCCTTTAGATAAACATTTGATGTTCTCAAATAATTTTCTTTTAAAGGGGATATTATTATGCCATGGATTCATGGATTCCTATTCAAAAGTTTTCCTTGCTAGTCTTGACTTGATATCTAAAACTTTATTTGCTGCTCATAGGGTATGCATTAAGAGAGATTGATTAGGCAGTTACACCGTTTTACTTGTATTGGCTGGTTTAAATACATTTTAGCGATATTTTGGCTATGAAAGATTCAAAGACCAAAACAGTTATGGGGTTTTTGGCTTTGAAAATTATTGCCCACGAAATAATTTAACAGAACTAAAAAAAGAACGACTGCTAGATTAACCAGTAGTCGTCTTTTTCATGTCTCTTTAATAATATGGAGCCATCATTAAATAGACAATGACGCCTGTAAGACTCACATATAACCAGATTGGCATTGTCCAGCGTACAATTTTCTTATGCTTTGCCACTTGCATGGTCCATCCCCATACGAGAGCGAATGGAGCAAGAAAGACGATGACAGCGGCTAAAAAGCTATGCGAAATTAAGATGAAAAAGTAAATCGGGCGAACAACACCCTGTCCTCCAAATCTCGCTGTGTCAGGTGACAGATAGTGAAAGGTGAGATAGGAGATTAAAAATAAAAACGTCGTCGTAAAGGCAGCTAAAATAAAACCACGGTGTACATTGATATTCTTTTTCATAATAGAAATCAGGGCACCGACTAAGAAAATAAAAGTAAAACTATTAAATACAGCGTTAAACCTTGGTAATAAATTAATATCAAAGTTGACATTTCCATGATAACCAATCGGGGTAAAAAACAAGAGTAAAATAACAATGTTTGCGATAATGGCGATACTAATGATGAGACCAGTAAAATTTTTGTTACTGGTAGGCGTATACTTTTTTTTATCCGTATTATCCATTAATTTTTCTCCTTTAGGAATACATTAGTAGATATCAAAACTCATTAATGTGTCACTAGGATCTATGCTGTGAAACAATGCCTTGAACAACAAAGGGGTTAAATGAAAGTTTTTTCTGCCTCTTAATCATATGTCTTTAAATGTTCTACAATTAGTATAGCAAAATCACGAAGGAGAAAAAAATATAAGCAACTTAAATTTTTGTAGAAAAAACGATGATCATAGTTTATGAGTCGGGAAGGTCAATTTAAACAACGAGAATGGTGTTATTAGAATAGATTATTCATTCGGATTTGCCTGAGATGTATAATCTTTTTTTGCAAGCAGCATCTCTGTGATTGTTTTAATTTGTTGATGGGATGTGATTTCGTCATCCATCATTTCGTCTAATACAACATCAATAAAATATTGAACGCAAGCCAGTTCCTTAAATGCTAAGATGGATTCAAGTGCTTCTTTATATATTTGTACAAATAAAGGTTCAGGATTCCCTTTTTGGATTTCCCCATACGATTCATACAGTAAATCAATTTTATCAGCCACTGCAAGAATTTTTCCTTCAAGGGTATCATCTTTTCCTTCTTTAAATCGTTCAGCATACGCTTTCCGAAATTGAGCAGGAAACTCATGCTCAAGAAAATCATTCGTCATGGATTCTTCAACTTGAGAGAAAAGCTCACGTAATTTTGGAAGGGCATATTTAACGGGTGTTTTTATATCCCCAGTGAACAATTCTGAGTAATCATGATTAATTGCTTTTTCATATATGGCTTTCCAGTTAATTTTATTACCGTGAGCATCTTCAACGGTAGCAAGAAATTGAACAATCTTAGCCACTTTAAAAGAATGACTTGCGACGGAATGCTCCTGATATTTAAATACTCCAGGACAGCGATAAATTCCTTCTAAATCTGACAAGCTTTGAAAATATCTATGGATACCCATACAAACCCTCCTCTAAGAAGTCAAATTAATCAGCTCGAAATTATTTTGAATAGTATACTAGGTCGCATACAGACAGTCAAATAAAATACATATATATTCACGTTATAGTGCGTGTTCAAAAAGGTGACAAATTAGAAGGGTTACTGGCTAAGTACGCTGGCATCCTGCCAGAACGCCAGTACTAGCCCGTCCTGGGCGTCGGAAGATCAAGACAAGACGGCGCTGTTTTGAGGACCGGAATGTAGGTTTTTACTACATGAGGACCGGAAAAACAAGAGGGCGCCGAGATTCGTAGCTTATCATTTGGTGACTTTTTGAACAACACCTTAAACAAATTTAAAGACATGTTAAATCCAAAAAAGCTCCTCTTATCTCCATTTTGCTCACAATGGCAGCAAAATATTTTAAAATAAAAATAAAGAAAGGGGTGACGTTATTGAAGGTGATATTAAATGTCCATCCAAACATTGAAGAAGAAAAAATTGAAATATGGGTTAAAGAGATGACGCCAAATATCGATCAAATTGTCAAGCTCGTTCATTCCCAAGAAGAGATGAATATCATCACTGTTATGAAAGAAGACCGATCATATATTTTGAATTTAGATCAAATTTCTCACCTCTATGTCGAAAATAAAACATGTTATCTTGTCGCCGGTCAAGAAAAGTATATTTATAAACATTCACTAAAGTATTTTGAAGAAAATAGTCCATCCTCTCATTTTATTCGCATTTCCAAAAATTGTATCGCTAATATTAAGTGGATTCATTACTTTGAAGTGGGATTTAGTGGTCAATTAGTTCTGAAATTTAAAAATGATTGGAAAGAATATGTGTCTAGAAAATATGTAAAAGAACTTAAAAGACGTTTAAATTAAAGGAG
Source organism: Terrilactibacillus laevilacticus (assembly GCF_006517395.1). GTDB lineage: Bacteria > Bacillota > Bacilli > Bacillales > Sporolactobacillaceae > Terrilactibacillus > Terrilactibacillus laevilacticus. The sequence continues at coordinate 32,349 of NZ_VDCY01000011.1, read as the reverse complement.
GAAAAAAATGCAATTACTTTGGAAAGTCATCAGAAATTCACTTATTGGTTTTGGAATGGCCGCTATCTCTATGTTAGTATTTCTTTTATTTTCGATGCATTATCAATTGGAGACGTTAAGTACGGAATATATGTTAAGACAACAAATTGGTTCAATGGTGTTCGGGGCTTTTTGTGGTTTAACCGCATTAATATATGAGTTGAAAATGTTCATTCGTTTGCTGCAATTGATGATTCATTTTATTTTGCTGTTTACGGGATATATGGTGACGGGGACCATCCTAGGTTGGTTTACCCTATCAACCATGATTCTCCCTTTATTCATCTTTATTTTCATTTATTTTTGCATATGGCTAAGTTTCTATGCTTATCATAAAAAACTAGCTAAGGATCTAAATGAATTAACAAAATAGTTTTTATAGGATTTTCCAGCAAAGAGGCCGGAAAATCCTTTTGTTTTAACCTGCCTTAACGGCTAGAAAAGATCCCCACCTCAAGATCTGAGTATTCAAAGAAGATAGATGGGGATCATCTGCTCGTAAAGGTCCGAGTGGTTCAGGCTTACCATCAGTGGAGATGACGCAGGCTAAAAACCAGGCGTCCTGTCGCAACGCCTGCACTAGCACATCCTGTGCGTCGAAAAACCCCCACTGATGGAGTTTCATTTTATTTGACGTTGTCGTACCTGCCTGTTGAGTTCTGTAACCAAACGATGGATTTGATCAGGATTAAGAAGCGGGATCGAATGGTCATCCATCATATATTCCATAGAAGCTATCGTTGACGAGCCTATTGTGTTAGATGAACTTTTCTGTATATGGTCCAGTTTAAGATCAACAAAATCATGAATCTGATGAATATCGAATGCCACCGTTTGACGATCTATCTTACAAATGATATATTTTTGATCTTCTGGATTATGCGAGTTTGATTCTACTTGAATTAATTTTGGCAGATCAATAAGCGGAATCACTTGGTCTCTCAGTCTAATAAAACCTTTAAGATAGTCATGTGTATCAGGAACAGAAAAGTACGGGAGAGGTTGAATAATTTCTTGAACATATTGAAGCGATAATCCTAGACGATGCTTACCGACATCAAAGAAAATATAGGTAGAGACAGAAAGGGTATCGTTGTTTGTTTGTTGCATATTAATCGTTCACTTCCTTTAATTATTAGAGGTCGTTCAAAAAGTCACCAAATGATAAGCTACGAATCTCGGCGCCCGCTTGTTTATTCCGGTCCTCATGTAGTGGATACGAGAGGATCGCTGGCTAAAATAGCTCCCGTCCTGTGGCTGGCGCCTGAAGCTACCACATCCTGTGGAATGCTGATCCTCAAAACAGCGCCGCTTTGATCTTCTTGCTTCTAATTCGTCATCTTTTTGAACACGCATTATTAAGGATCTTTCTTAAATTATATCGGATAATATTGAATTCGAAAACATAACAAGTGACAAACTAGTAAATAAGAAAGGAACAAATTAATTTAATTTAACAAAGCATGTACTCGGTTGTTTCAGGTGCAAAAAAAGACGGAATAGAGATCAAATATGGACAAAGATTTCTTCTCGTCCCTTTTTATATTATAATTTAAGGATAACTAAGTATGCTAAAGTCATGTTGATTGACAAGCATCACGGGAATATGGGGTGTAACGATATATAATGAAACAATCACGAAGTCTTGTTGAAGGGGCAGTGTCCATTGCCTTATTTATTTGTCTTTTAATTATAACTTTTTATTTACCGATTATTGGGGTTATAACACTATGGTTTCTTGCTACTCCGATTATGTACTATTCGAGTCGAAATGGATTGAAAATGGGAATTGTAGCTATTGTCGTTTGCCTATGTGTCGCTTTTTTCCTTACTAATGTATTTAGTATGTTATTTTCAGCTTTTTTTCTTATTCAAGCACTAGTCATGGGAACACTCATAAACAAGAAGAAGTCGGCATTTGCGGTTTTACTTGGAGGTAGCTTAGCGAATATTTCGATGTTCCTTTTGGCGTATGCCATCTCGATCGGTTTATTTCATTTTGACCCTGTAGAGGCTCTTGAAAAAACCATGTTATCAACATTGGACACAGCAGAAAAGATGTATCAATCGATGAATATTGATACAAGTGATTCAACCAAACTGTTAGCTGAATCCATCAACAGATTAAGTCAAATGACACCTTTCTTTATTGTAATGACAAGTGTCTTTTATGCCTTTATCACTCAAATTCTTAGTGGATTAATTATTAAAAGGCTTCGAGTGGACTTTCCTAAATTTCCTCCTTTTCGATTATGGAAATTTCCTAAATCATTAATTTGGTATTTTCTTATTTTATTGGTTATCAGTTTAGTCGGCCACATCGAACCAAACTCAGGACTTTATTTAGTTGTTGTGAATGGTCTTTTAATTCTTGATGTTGTCGTCGTCATTCAAGGGCTTAGTTTGATCTTTAATGTAGCCCACCGTAAAGAATGGCCCACGGTCATACCCATTCTTATATTAATTGTAAGTTTATTAGTGCCGTATTTACTGCAGATTATCCGATTATTGGGTATAATTGACTTAGGTTTCGATATTAGAAATCGAATTAAAAAGAAAAAATAACTCGCTTGTTTGAAAAAGAGGCAGCCTTACATTTTTTAAACAGCCGTTAAAAACATATACAGTGTCATGGGAGCTGACAATATGTCGAACCAATTCAAACATCGTTGGCGAAATGACCAGTTGCTGATATTTGGCCTGTTATTCCTCTTACTCCTAATTATTGTTGCTATAATTAATTGGGTGGTCGGACTAGCAGGTTTCCTCTTATTAATCGCTCTGGTAATTTGGTATGTAAGGAACGATGCACGATTTGAAGAAGATTTAAAAGAATATATAACGACTTTGTCCTATCGCTTAAAAAAAGTTGGTGAAGAGGCGTTATTAGAGATGCCCATTGGCATTGTTCTATATGATGAAAAAGGGCATATTGAATGGATTAATCATTATATGACTGCACAATCAGAAGGGGATAGTTTTTTAAATCAGCCTCTCGATAAAATTTCTGAAGACCTTCCAGAATTTATTCAATCAGATGATACGGATACTTTTCTTACGATACAGGACCTGAAATATCAAGTTATTAGTCGCAAAACGGAAAGGCTACTTTACTTTTTCGATGTAACCGAATTTATAGAATTAAAACAGAAACATTTTGATGAACAAACCGTTTTTGCCATTATATGTTTAGATAATTATGATGAAGTCACACAAGGCGTTGAAGATCAAGTTCGTAGCAATATCAACAATGCCATGACGTCAACGATTCAGAATTGGGCCGTTGAACATGGGATTTATTTAAAAAGAACATCATCTGATCGATTCGTTGGTATATTAAATGAAAAAATTTTGAAAGAACTAGAAGAGGACCATTTTATTATTCTTGATCGGATCAGAGAAAAAATATTGGTCAGTCATATCCCATTAACTTTAAGTATTGGTGTGGGTTCAGGGACATCCTCATTGCCTGAACTTGGTCAATATGCTCAATCTGCTCTTGATTTGGCATTAGGACGCGGTGGAGATCAAGTTGCCATAAAACATCCTGATGGTAAAGTGAAATTTTATGGTGGGAAATCAAACCCAGTTGAAAAAAGAACGCGAGTCCGAGCCAGAGTTATTTCTCATGCTTTGTCTGAACTCATGGTAGAAAGTGATCAAGTCATTGTCATGGGTCATCAATATCCGGATATGGATGCGATTGGAGCATGTATTGGAATCTTAAAAATTGCTGAAGCGAATGGAAAAGAAGCGAGAATTGTAGTAGATCCAAAAAATTATGGCGCAAGTGTGATAAAATTAGTGGAAGAGCTGAGAAAAAATGAAGAGCTCTGGTCCAAATTTATATCTCCAGAGGAAGCTGAGGAGAAAATGACACGCGGGACGCTGGTTGTTGTCGTTGATACGCACAAACCATCTATGGTGATGGATGCCGAATTATTACCTATGGCGGATCGTGTGGTCATTATCGATCATCATCGAAGGGCAGAAGAATTTGTTAAAGATCCTGTGCTTGTCTATATGGAGCCGTATGCTTCATCAACATGTGAACTCGTGACAGAATTACTAGAATATCAGCCCAAAGATCTTAAACTAGATGTCATTGAAGCAACGTCCATGCTAGCTGGCATTACAGTGGATACGAAAAGTTTTACCTTTCGAACAGGCTCTAGGACATTCGATGCCGCTTCCCAATTAAGATCTCATGGAGCGGATACCATACTTGTTCAAAAGCTTCTTCGCGATGATTTAAATCAATTTAATATGAGAGCGAAACTCATTAAGGATACAACGGTTTATAAAGATCATATCGCTATAGCAGTTGGAGCAGAGGATCAAATTTATGATCAAGTCTTAATTGCCCAAACAGCTGATACTTTATTAACGATGGAAGGTGTCAAAGCATCGTTTGTCATTTGTATGAGAGAAGACAATAAAGTGGGAATTAGTGCTCGATCACTCGGTGAAATCAATGTACAGCTTATTATGGAGAGTGTGGGAGGCGGAGGTCATTTAACCAATGCTGCAACACAACTAGAAGATGAAACCATAGGCGAAGCTTATGATTTATTAAAGCAAGCAATAGATCAATATTTACAGGGAGGCATGTAACAATGAAAGTGATCTTTTTAAAAACCGTGAAAGGAAAAGGCACTGAAGGGGAAGTAAAAGAAGTTTCAGAGGGTTATGCACGTAACTATTTACTCCCTCGAAAAGTAGCTGTTGAAGCAAATGCTAGTAATCTAAAACAACTTGAATTGAAGAAAAAAGGCAAGGAAAAACGGGCAGAAAATGAAAAGCAAGAAGCGGTTCAATTAAAGGAAAAAATTGAGAAATTAACCGTTGAATTGACCGCAAAAGCAGGAGAAGGCGGCCGGCTGTTTGGCTCGATTACAAGTAAACAAATTGCACAGCAACTTAAAAAGAAAAATATTGAAGTCGATAAAAGAAAAATAGAATTGGATGAACCGATACGTTCGTTAGGTTTTACGGATGTACCTGTTAAATTGCACTCAGATGTTACAGCGAAAGTGAAGGTACACATCACAGAGAAATAAAGTAAGGGGATAGGATTTTTATGAGTGACTTATTTGCCGATCGTACACCGCCTCATAATATTGAGGCTGAGCAGGCTGTCCTAGGTGCTATTTTTCTTGAGCCATCATCTGTTACGGTTGCTTCTGAGGCACTCTTGCCAGAAGACTTTTATAGAACGAGTCATCAACTCATTTTTTCTGTTATGTTAACATTATCAGAACGCGGGGAGCCGGTTGATGTCATTACCTTGACAAATGAATTGCGAAATGAAAAACGTTTAGAAGAAGTCGGAGGGATTTCTTATCTCGCAGAGCTGGCTAATTCAGCGCCAACAGCTGCAAATATTGAATATTATACAGGTATTGTAGAGGAAAAGGCCCTGCTAAGGCGTTTAATACGTACCGCAACGTCCATTGTCTCAGATGGTTATACTCGTGAGGATGATGTTTCATCTATTTTAGATGATGCGGAAAAGAATATATTAGAAGTAGCCCAGCGTAAGCGAACAAGTGAATTTCAATCTATTAAAGATGTCCTTATGGCGACTTATGATAATATTGAAATGCTGCAGAACCGCAAAGGTGATATTACAGGTGTACCGACAGGCTTCATTGAATTAGACCGTATGACGGCAGGTTTTCAAAAAAACGATTTAATTATCGTTGCAGCTAGACCTTCAGTAGGTAAGACGGCCTTTGCACTAAATATCGCCCAAAATGTCGCCACACGGACAGATGAAACGGTAGCTATTTTCAGCTTAGAGATGGGCGCACAGCAACTCGTTATGCGTATGCTCTGTGCCGAGGGTAACATCAATGCACAAAAACTTCGGACAGGTGCCCTAGATGAAGAGGACTGGCAGAAGTTGACCATGGCCATGGGAAGCCTATCTCACGCTGGAATTTATATTGATGATACACCAGGTGTCAGAGTGAATGACATCAGAGCAAAGTGTAGAAGATTGAAGCAAGAAAAAGGTCTTGGTATGATTGTTATAGATTATCTTCAGCTGATCCTAGGCAATGGCGGTTCGAATCGATCAGAAAATAGACAACAAGAAGTTTCAGAGATTTCTCGGACACTAAAAGCTATTGCTAGGGAACTTGAAGTCCCTGTTATTGCGCTATCACAGCTCTCACGGGGTGTAGAATCCCGTCAGGATAAGAGACCGATGATGTCTGATATTCGAGAATCAGGAAGTATTGAACAAGATGCCGATATCGTCGCTTTCCTTTACCGAGATGACTATTATGATAAAGAAAGCGAAAAACAAAATATTATCGAAATTATTATAGCGAAACAGCGTAATGGTCCTGTAGGGACAGTCGAACTCGCATTTATAAAAGAATACAATAAATTTGTGAATTTGGACCGAAAGCATGATGTAAGTGACATGCCTCCAGGAGCCTAATTTTTGAAAAGACATCGTCTCGATTAGACGGTGTCTTTTTGTAGGAAGTATTTTTAATAACCAGGGGTAAATCGTAAATACTATGGAATAACAAATAAAAATAACCGAACAAATATATCCCTAGTGGATGATAACGTTCGCTTTTTTGCATTGACTTTAGCACGCTAAACCTGTTACACTTACTATGGTCAAAATATTATTATACATTTTAGGGGGCCTATGGATGTCTTCTGTAGTTGTTGTTGGTGCCCAGTGGGGCGATGAAGGTAAAGGTAAAATAACGGACTATTTATCAGGAAAAGCGGAGGTTATATCGCGTTATCAAGGCGGAGATAATGCTGGACATACCATCGTATTTAATGGAGTAAAATATAAATTACGTTTGATCCCATCAGGAATTTTTTATAGTGATAAAATTTGTGTTATTGGCAATGGCATGGTTGTTAATCCAAAATCACTAGTAGAAGAGTTAGATTATTTACATGAAAAAAACGTAACAACTGACAATTTACGCATAAGTAATCGGGCACATGTTATTCTTCCTTACCACATTAAGCAAGATATATTGGAAGAAGAACGTAAAGGTTCATTGAAAATAGGTACAACCAAAAAAGGGATCGGCCCAGCATATATGGATAAAGCGGCTCGTGTCGGTATTCGTATTGCCGATTTACTTGAACCTGATACGTTTAAAGAAAAACTAGAAAAAAACCTTGCAGAAAAAAATAGACTATTTGAAAAAATGTACGAAACGGAAGGATTTAAACTTGAAGATATTTATGAAGAATATCTTGGTTATGCTGACCGTATTCGTCACCTTGTCTGTGACACGTCCGTTGTTTTAAATGATGCACTTGATGACGGAAAACGTGTACTTTTTGAAGGGGCTCAAGGTGTTATGCTTGACATCGACCAAGGAACGTATCCTTTTGTTACATCTTCAAACCCTGTTGCAGGCGGTGTAACGATTGGATCTGGCGTTGGTCCATCTAAAATCGATCACGTTGTCGGTATTACAAAAGCTTATACGACACGTGTTGGAGACGGTCCTTTCCCAACAGAAATTGAAGGAGAAGTTGGGGATAGAATTCGTGAAATCGGTCATGAATATGGTACAGTCACTGGTCGTCCACGCCGCGTGGGGTGGTATGATAGTGTCGTCGTTCGTCATGCTCGTCGTGTCAGCGGAATCACAGATTTATCTTTAAACTGTCTTGACGTTCTTTCAGGACTTGAGACTGTCAAAATTTGTGTTGCTTACAAATACAAAGGTGAAATCATTCATGAATTCCCAGCTAGCTTGAATGTCTTAGCGGAATGTGAAGCTATCTTTGAAGAACTACCAGGCTGGAGTGAAGATATTACAGGAGCCAAAACGCTATCTGATCTTCCTGAGAATGCAAGGCACTATGTAGAGCGCGTGTCTCAACTTACAGGTATCCCACTTACCATTTTCTCTGTAGGTCCTGATCGTACACAAACTCGATTAGTACGAGGCGTATTTGCTTAATAATCAAATCGTAAACTTATAAAAAATAAGACATCCACCATCATTTGTTGGATGTCTTGTTTATTAATCATAAAATTTAGCTATTATATTTTGTTCATAATTAGGAGAATTAATTTTAAAATAGACTTCGGCTTTGCGATTGTTCCCATCAATATATTTTGAAGTACTAAAAGAGTAACAGGAACTGGAATTCACAATAAAGGTAGCTATTCTTTTATCGTCAGCAGCAGGATCATATTCATAAGCCATAACGGCAAAAGCATTATCCCTTTGTAATCCAGAAATACATATTTTAAAATTACCGCCGTTTGAACTATAATTTTTAGTATAAACATTCCTATACTTTTTGAGCGAGATGTCCTCTTGACCTACTTTGTCCCAATCACCTGTGCCTACAAGCGATGTAGTAGCGAATGATTTAGCGGGATATACTAATATTAGGAGAATCGAAAATAGCAGAAAAACAACTGACTGACGAGTTTTCATTAATATCCCTCCTGATGATTGAGATCGTCTTTGCTCATTATACATGAGAAAAAAAGCATGTACCATAAAAGGATAAAAATGTAATTGACCCTTAATATAAATGAAACATATAAAAAAGCACTTGCAATGTTTCTAATTACATGGTAAGATACTTTTTGTGTCACAAAGAAATTATGTTTCTTGAATCATCATATTATCGCGGGGTGGAGCAACGAGGACAACCTCTTCGAATCCACGGCGAGTTGTACCGAAGACGAAGTCGTAGGTACAGTCATTAAACAATTAGTAGATATAAAATTAAACATTTCATATTATCGCGGTGTGGAGCAACGAGCAAAGCTTCCTCGAATAAAACTTCGAGTTGTACCGTAGGCGATAGCCGTAGGTACAGTCTTTGAAACATCAAGTAGATCTAAAATTAAATATTATTACTATCGCGGGGTGGAGCAACGAGCAACACATCCTCGAGTAAGCTACGAGTTGTCACGAAGGCAGAGCCGTAGTGACAGTCTTTAAAACATCAAACAGATTTAAAACTAAATATTTATTTACTATCGCGGGGTGGAGCAGTCTGGTAGCTCGTCGGGCTCATAACCCGAAGGTCGTAGGTTCAAATCCTGCCCCCGCAACCAAACATATGGATCCGTGGTGTAGGGGTTAACATGCCTGCCTGTCACGCAGGAGATCGCCGGTTCAAATCCGGTCGGATCCGCCATTTTTAATACATAATGAACTTGAAAATTTTATTTAGGATTGATAGCAACCAGCGTAACCTTCATCGAATCCGCATCGAGTTGTACCGAAGGCAAAGCCGTAGGTACACAAAAGAAACAACATCGAAGAAAATAAACATAAGTAATATTCATATTCATTTGGCTCGATAGCTCAGTCGGTAGAGCAACCAGCATAACCTTCTTCGAATAAGCTGCGAGTTGTCCCGCAAGCGAAGCTGGAGGGACAGAAATTTTAGCATCATCGAATAAGCATCAGGAAACAATTTAGTTCTACACTTTTATATCAATTATGGCTCGATAGCTCAGTCGGTAGAGCAACCAGCGTAACCTTCATCGAATCCGCATCGAGTTGTACCGAAGGCAAAGCCGTAGGTACACAAAAGAAACAACATCGAAGAAAATAAACATAAGTAATATTCATATTCATTTGGCTCGATAGCTCAGTCGGTAGAGCAGAGGACTGAAAATCCTCGTGTCGGCGGTTCGATTCCGTCTCGAGCCACCACTATTATTATTAAAGCATGTCATAAGGCATGTTTATTTTTATATTTGGAAAAAAACCTCTTGTTTCTCTACAGTGTTTCAATCCCTCAAAAATAATATTTTTTGCCTCTATTTTTTAAACAAAAAGCGAATCATATTATAGTAAGGAATTGTTTCTTAATTTCTAAAGTAACCATTCCAGGCTGAAGTGGCTCAATTCGGTGTCGAAGTAGCTCAATTACTGTAGAAGTGGCTCAATTCGGTGTCGAAGTAGCTCAATTCCGGCTGAAGTGGCTCAATTCGGTGTCGAAGTAGCTCAATTCCTGCAGAAGTGGCTCAATTCTGTGTCGAAGTAGCTCAATTCGGTGTCGAAGTAGCTCAATTCCTGCAGAAGTGGCTCAATTCTGTGTCAAAGTAGCTCAATTCCGGTTTGGAGTCGCTCAATCCCAGGTCAAAAATACGAAATTTCGGTCGCATATAAGAAATTAATGTATTAATCGTCATCATTCGATTTAAAATACGGTTAATCTCTGAATGATCAACATTTTTAACTATGTTAAACAAAGGACTTTCAAATGTTTGTGACGAATGACCTATTTATATAGATACATTCCGCTTTAACTTCTATAATAAGCCGCATTATGACAGGACAAAGCGTAGTGTGTTAAAATTATTAAGATGTTTATTTTTATTAAACCCGTGAAAAATGAGGAGGAACGACCTCTATGGATAAAAAAATACTCGTTGTAGATGACGAACAGCCTATTGCTGATATTTTACAATTTAATCTTGAAAAAGAAGGATACACCGTTGTTTGTGCTTATGATGGAGAAGAAGCTTTACAAAAAGTAGAAGAAGAGAAACCAGATATGGTCCTCTTGGATGTTATGCTACCAGTAAAAGATGGTATGGAAGTGTGCCGAGAAATCCGTAAAACTTACAATATGCCAATTATTATGTTGACAGCTAAGGATTCAGAAATTGATAAAGTCCTTGGTCTCGAAATGGGTGCCGACGATTACGTGACAAAACCATTCAGTAATCGTGAACTCATCGCCAGAGTTAAAGCAAACTTAAGACGTCACCATCAAGAGGCGGGAAAAGAAGAAAGTGGAAATGAAATTGTTATCGGCGATTTAGTTATTCATCCTGAAGCCTATATCGTGACTAAACGAGATGAAACGATTGAATTAACCCACCGTGAATTTGAATTATTACATTATTTAGGTAAGCACCTAGGACAAGTCATGACACGTGAGCACTTACTACAAACCGTGTGGGGCTATGACTACTTTGGTGATGTACGGACAGTGGATGTGACTGTAAGAAGGTTAAGAGAAAAGGTAGAAGATAACCCAAGTCGTCCAGCGTGGATTGTTACACGGCGTGGGGTGGGTTATTATTTAAGAAATCCAGAGCAGGAGTAAATATTATGAAGAAAGTCGGTTTTTTTAAATCGATTCATTTTAAATTTGTATTAGTTTATACGTTGCTGTTTTTATTGGCTTTACAATTAATTGGGGTGACCTTTTCAGATCGTTTGAGAGATAATTCTATCTCAACTTACCAACAATCATTGATCAACCAATCAAAAATTATGGCTTATAACGTTGGTGAAGCGATAAGAGAAGTCAAAGAAGAAAATAATAATCAAAGTACCGTTTTGAATAAGATAAATGACCAATTATCTGAAATGGATAATCAATTAAAGAAGAGTAACGGTATTAAAAAAGTTGAAGTCATAGATGATTCAGGAAAAATTGTCGCTGCAGATCAAAGAAATAGTGATCAAATTGGGAAATATACATCTAATTCAACCATTATGCCAGATGTTCTTTCATCTACGGTACCCAAGCCTTATCTATTTAAAGAACGTGATACAGGTGAACGTGTGATGGCGATTACCACGCCCATCTATGTCGATTCTGAACGTTACGGAATTCTTTATTTAGAAGGAAAAATGGAAAATATCTATAGTCAGTTATTTACGATAAATAAAATATTGGCAACAGCAACTGTGATCGCCTTATTAGTTACGGCAGCGCTTGGGATGTTTTTAGCCCGGACGATCACAAAACCTTTAGCTCAAATGCAAAAACAGGCTTATGCCATTTCTAGAGGTAATTTTACAAAAAAAGTAGAAACCATCGATGATGATGAGATTGGCCAGTTAGCCAATGCTTTTAATGATATGACAGATCGTCTTCATGAAGCGAATGCCATAGCTGAAGCAGAACGAAGAAAATTAAGATCTGTGCTTGCCTACATGACAGACGGTGTCATTGCAACAGATCGTAAAGGCCACGTCATTTTAATGAATAACCGTGCGGAAAGTCTACTTGGTGTTTATCGTCATCGTATTTCAGGCATCTCCATTCTCTCTTTACTTAAGATTGAGGAAGATTATACCATTGAAGATCTCTATAAAATAACGGATTCGATTATTTTAGACTTTAGTTCCATAGAGAAAAAAATGCTTTTAAGAGCGAATTTCTCTACGACAAAAAAAGAAAACGGAAGGATCAACGGTATAATTGCGGTTATCCACGATGTAACGGAGCAAGAACAGGTTGAGATGGAACGGCGTGAATTCGTAGCAAATGTGTCACATGAGCTTCGTACACCACTCACAACAATGAAGAGCTATCTAGAAGCCTTACAAGACGGTGCAGTCAATGATGAAAAGCTAGCTCGAAAGTTTATTGACGTCACACAGATGGAAACGGAAAGAATGATTCGATTAGTAAATGATCTCCTTCAACTTTCCAAACTGGATGCAAAGGATTACTCCATTACACCACAGAGGACCGATTTCATTGCCTTTTGCAATCATATAGTCGATCGTTTTGAAATGTCAAAAAGACAAAACATCCATTTTGTAAGAAAGCTACCCAAAAAACCGATTTACGTGGATATTGATCGCGATAAGATGACTCAGGTTATTGATAATATCTATTCTAATGCAATGAAGTATTCACCAGAAGGCGGATCGATCACTCTTAAAGTTACAAAGAAAGGTCAATACCTTAAAGTATGCATTAGTGATGAAGGTGTTGGCATTCCAAAAGAAAATTTATCTAAGGTTTTCATTCGCTTTTACCGAGTAGATAAAGCTAGATCTCGTAAACTTGGCGGTACAGGTCTTGGACTTGCTATTGCCAAGGAAATGATTGAGGCACAAGGCGGGGAAATATGGGCGGAAAGTGAATGGAACAAAGGGACAAGCATTCTTTTTACACTCCCATTAGATAAAGGGGGAGATCATCGTGACTAAAGAAGCTTTTAAATCTATTTTTCTAACGGTTTTAGTTTTACTTAGTATCACCTTAACGTTTAGTATTTGGTTCTATCAAACCGATTATGAAAGTATTACACCACCTAATACAACAACGGTTAGTATTGCCGAATCAAAAAATATCCATGATGTCATTAAACCCTATCTTGCCGTGAACTATCGTGGCCATCAAATACTGGGACAGGACTCAGCAGAAAGTGTCTCAAAACTATATGAATTATTTCAAAAGGGTCAATATACGAATGTCTCAACAGATGTGAAAAAAAATTTGCCTTCAAGAGGGCAAAATCCATCTTATGAAATTGTTTTCCCTGCCCCATTGACCATCGATACATTGAAACGATTATTTACATTCAATGATAATTTCATAGTTAGAAATAACCTGTATGTTGATCGGATCGAAGTTTTTCAGAGCAATGGAAACCAAGGGAAAGTAACAGCTGTTTTTCGATCGCAAAATGATTCAGCAGTGTTTTATGCCTCGGTTAATCGTATGAGTACAAAACAATTAAGTGATGCGATCACGAGTGAAAATCTAAGGCAATATCTTCGTCAATCATTAAGTCACGAGAAACATGTCTACTTACCAATAGATAAGACAAAAGTGAATAGTGAGCGGGTGTTTTATCGAACGCTAGATCTTAAAAGATATATTTCTGTTTTATATAAAGATCCCGATAGTGTTTCAAGTACAAAGAACGCGGTCTACTCGGATGGAGGTAGTCAATTAGAAGAAAATCCAGGGAATGTTCTTCATTATATTAAATTTAATCCTGGTATTAATAAAAACAAGAATAACCAAGATAGTGTCATCTATCGTAGTTATGAATTTATTAATGGGTATAAGGGTTGGACAAACAGTTTCGTTTATGATGAATTTGAACCATCTAAAAAACATTCACAAGACGGCGAAGCAGGTTTCCGCATTCAACTGGGAAATTACTTGATTTATAATACGGATTATTTGGGACGATATTTGCCAACGGTTAAATTGAATTGGAAGAGTGGACAACTTACGGAGCTGTATTCTACTTTAATCGACATGGATCCAATCTATTCAAAAACAACCTATGAATTAGAAGGGGCTAATGAGGTCATTGTTGAGTTAGTATCAAAACATATCCAACCTTCCAAATTAGAAGACATTAAAATCGGTTACAATCTAAGCAATGTGACAGATTCAAATTCAGATCAGATTGAACTCACACCGGGTTGGTTTTATAAACAAAACGGCCAGTGGTATCCCGTTTTTACGGATGAAAAGAATTCCATAAACAGGAGGGGATTTGAATGAATTGGAGTAAAACAAAAACCATATTCATTATCTGCTTTCTTCTCCTCAACATTTTTTTAGCATATGAATTTTATCAAAGACAAAGTGAAGAATTGACAATGGACAGTCCAACACAAGATATAACACAGACCAAAAACAACGTTAAAATAGATACAGAAATACCGAAAACTCCTGAAAATGTAACCTTTATAATAGGAGAACAGCAGTCATTTGTGAAAAATGATAAGAACGACTTGATAGATTCGTTAAAGAGTTTACAGGACACGAAGGACTATTCCGCACAAACGATTAAAGTAACGAATAATGGACGAACGATCGAAGGGACATTTGAACATCCAGTTGACATACCAAAACAAAATAAAAATTATCAACAAATTATTCAAAAATTGATTTATAAAGGGAATGAGTATACGTATTCTTCAACAGATAAGGACGGGAATCTTCATTTCATCCAAGTATTTGATTCTACACCTGTTTATATTAAAGATCATAACGGATTTACGTTTTTAAATTTAAAGGTAAAAAACCATCAAATCATAAGTTATACACAGAGATACTTTGTTTTTACAAAAACAAACAAAGTCGATATTATTAATGCAACAGGAGCTTATGATAATTTAATACAAAATAATATTTTATCAGGATATAAGAAGAACATTACGCTTAAAAAGATTAATTTAGCGTATTTCAATTCAATCGGAAATGTCGACCAAAATGACACGATGGTTTTCTTTCCTACATGGCATATGCAAGTAAAAACAGAAAAAGACACACATCATTATTTTGTGAATGCCGTGTCAAGTGAGGTACAAACATTAGGGAATGGAGAGTGAACGACATTTGTCTCTACAATACAGCGTTTTAGCAAGCGGGAGTACGGGGAACTCACTATATATTGAAACTGAAAAGCACAAACTACTGGTTGATTGTGGTTTAAGCGGGAAGAGAATGGTCGAGTTATTAAGTCACATCAACCGGGATCCAAAAGATCTTGATGGAATTTTAGTGACGCATGAACATAGTGACCATATTAAAGGACTCGGTGTTTTTGCTCGTCGCTTTCAAATTCCTATCTATGCCAATACAAAAACATGGCAAGCCATGAGTGATTCCATTGGAAAAATAGATAATGATCAAAAGTTCACTTTCGAAACAGGTACCGTGAAAGAATTTGGTTCACTTCAAATTGAATCCTTTGGCGTTTCTCATGATGCTGCTGAACCCATGTTTTTCAGTTTTCATCATGAAGATAAGAAACTCACCTTACTGACTGATCTCGGCTATGTTTCAGATCGTATTAAAGGCGTTATCCGTGAATCGGATGCTTATATTATTGAAGCGAATCACGACATTCAAATGCTGATGATGGGACGTTATCCTTGGAATATAAAACGGAGAATCCTTGGAGACTCAGGTCATATTTCAAATGAAGATGCGGGACTCGCTTTAAGTGAAGTGATTGGTCATAATACAAAGCGTATTTATTTAGCTCATTTGAGCAAAGATAATAACATGAAGGATTTAGCACGTATGAGTGTTGAACAGAAATTAGGTCAATACGGCATTCAATTAGGTGAGGACATTGGTCTTTTTGATACCGATCCAGACACTCCGACACGATTATGTGCCATTTGAGTAGTTTTAACCTTTCATAAATTGGTTAATAATAGAGTATGGTCATTGGGCTAATTTCATGGCCTTTTGACCTCTTCTTAATATAGGAACAAGATACATAATGTAAGAATAGACTTTAAGAGGATGTTCAAAAAGCCACCAAATGATAAGCTACGAATCTCGGCGCCCGCTCGTTTTTGCGGTCCTCATGTAGCAAAAACCTACATTGCGGTCCTCATGTAGTGGATACAAGAGGATCTCTAGCTAAAATTGCTCACGTTCTGTAAGCAAAGTTGAAGCTACCATAACGCAAGGAATGCCGGTCCTAAGGTAACAGCGCCGCTCTTAGCCTCCGACGCCCAGGACGGGCTAGTACTGGTGTCCTGGATGCGAGCGTACTTAGCCAGTAAACCTTTTTTCATTTGTCACCTTTTTGAACACACATTTTAAGAAGATATGGCTTCTAGACTGTTAATAGTATGTAAATTTGGACGTTTGTCCATTTTTTTCGATAAAAAAGGTCTAAAATCACACGTTTATCGAAATTGTCACACAATCGAAATCCATAGGTTCTGATCATGTTATAGTTGATCTATAAAATAGTACGTTACATAGAAAGGTGTTGATAAGATGGACTATTTTGATGACCAAAATCAAAATGAGGAAGAAACAAGACGTGATCGCTTGCCTACAGAAGATCGTCGAGAAGGACGCAGTGGTCGTAAAGGTTGGTTTTTTGCTGGATTTCTCGGTGCGATTATAGGCATCGTTGTTTTCTTAATTCTTGCCCCCGTTTTGTCTAATCTTGGGGTTCTTCCCTACTCAGTAACAACAGGAAATGGATTGGATCAAGTCAATAGTTCTTCTAATGCAAATAATGCGATTAGTCGGCAGTTGAATGTGAAAGTCAATTCATCGGTCACAGATGCGGTGGATAAGGTATCACCTAGCGTTGTTGCTGTCATTAACTATCAGAGAGCCAATTTCTACGATAATCAATATACCGAATCGGGGCTTGGATCAGGTATTATTTATAAAAAAGCCAATGGGTATGCCTACATCGTAACAAATAACCATGTCGTTGAAGGTGCGAACAAAGTTGAAGTCAGACTCGAAAACAATAAGAAAGTCTCAGCGACGGTTCTTGGTAAAGATTCGCTTTACGATTTAGCTGTCCTCCGAATTAGTGATTCTGGTGTAAATAGTGTCGCCGAATTTGGTAACTCAGGTATTTTGAAACGCGGCGAACCAGCCATAGCGATCGGAAATCCACTCGGTTTCAGTGGTTCAGTAACAGAAGGCATTGTCAGCTCAGCCAATCGAACCATGCCGATTGAAGGCGGAAATGTCTCTATTGAAGCAAATCTTGTTCAAACAGATGCAGCCATCAATCCAGGTAACAGTGGCGGGGCTCTTGTTAATATTGCAGGTCAAGTCATCGGAATCAATTCTTCTAAAATTGCGGAAGAACAAGTTGAAGGCATTGGATTTGCGATTCCTATCAATGTAGCTAAACCGATTATCAATAATTTAGAGAAAAACGGTAAAATTGAAAGACCGCTCCTCGGTGTTGGGATTGTTGATTTAACAACCATTCCATCAAATCAGGTCTCACAATTAAAATTACCAAGCGGTGTTAAAAATGGTCTTGTCATTTCTCAAATTCAACAAGGTCAACCAGCGGCAGATAGCGATTTGAAAATTGGCGATGTCATCACAGAAATTAACGGTGAAAAAATTAAAGACTATGTCAGCTTCTCAACGTATCTGTATACTAAATTGAAACCAAATCAAAAAGTAAAAATTGTTTACTACCGTAATGGAAAGAAACATACAACGTATCTCACTCTTGGCAGTAAAGTCTTTTCTTAAAAGTTGAAAAAAGGGTCCCTATCACATTTGGTAGGGATTTTTTTGCATAAGTGCAACTGGGCCTCTGTCTGCACCTTATAGGCCCCGCAATTGGCAAGTTTTCTTTAAGAAAATTAATGTGGATGAACATCAATATAAATATGAAAGTGTTGTGACAGAGCGTTAGTTATTTAGAAGCGACGATCCATTTATGGTATGATCACAATAAAAGGACATGCAAGAAGAAAGGAATGGATCGATGACAACGGTTTGTTTAATTAGACATGGTGAAACAAATTGGAATGCTGAAGGACGATTGCAAGGAAGCACAGATATCCCACTTAATGAGGTTGGCTACCAACAAGCAAAAGAAACGGCGGATTATTTTGAAGGCTCAGAATGGGACTTAATTGTCTGTAGTCCACTTAAACGAGCAAAGCAAACGGCTGAAGCGATTAATGAGCGTTTGAATTTGCCTCTCATTGAAATGGAAGACATCAAAGAGCGTGGATTTGGTGATGCTGAAGGACTCACGATCGAAGAACGCTTAGCAAAATACCCAGATCGTAACTATCCAAATAAAGAACAAACGGATGTTTTTCAAAAACGTATTATGGGAGCCCTCAGAACCCTCTCTGAAAATTATCCAGATAAAAAAATACTATTTGTCGCTCATGGCGGCGTGATTCATGAAATACTCTCGATTTTATCTAATCACAGTGAAGAGATTAGAAACACAAAGCTCATTAATGCTTGCATTAGTAATATTGAATTCCATGATAACATTTGGGAAATCAAGGACTTTAATCAAGTGTCACATTTAACGCATTATAATGACAGAGGAAGGGTATGACAATATTAGTCATACCTTATTTTTCGTGAGCTTTAATAATGCCTCTTTTAAAGTGGATAACTAAAGAAACAATCAAGTTATACACAATCGATTATGAATTGAATGAAAATTTTGCACAGGTGTGGATAACAGTGTGGATAACTGTGGATAATAGCAGTTGATATCCACAATGATTTTTCAGACAAATAAACTTGAACAAATAAAAAAAATAAGAAAACGAATACATAATAATTATAGAAAATAAAGGAGAAATATGTCGGAAATGCGATTATACTGCTGTTTTGAGCACATTGAGCTCGCTTTCGAAGAAGTTATAGAAGAATATGAGCAAGCACCAAACTTTGAAAAACTAGAAGATAAACACAAGTTATCCACAAGATGTGTGTATTGTTCAAACCCAGCGGATTATTTAGTAACAAACTAATGTTTTCATACAAGATATAGATTTGGTTGTGGATATGTGGATAAAAACTGTGCATAACCATGTGGAAAGGACGGGATAACTTGTGAATATCAACATTTTAACTGTGGGAAAGCTAAAAGAAAAATACATTCAACAAGGCATCAACGAATACAAAAAACGCCTCAGCGCCTACACCAAAATCAACATCATCGAAATCCCCGATGAAAAAGCCCCAGAAAACATGAGCGACGCCGAAATCGAACAAGTCAAAAAAATCGAAGGCGACAAACTATTAAATAAAATCACACCAGATACCTACGTGATTGCCCTTGCCATCTTAGGAAAACAACTCACATCTGAACAACTCGCAAAACACATCGATGAACTCGCAACCTATGGAAAAAGTAAAATCGCCTTCGTCATCGGCGGATCGAATGGATTGAGTGATGAAGTATTAAAGCGGGCGGATTATCACTTGTCTTTTTCTAAGATGACATTTCCGCATCAATTGATGAGATTGGTGTTGATGGAGCAGGTGTACCGGGCGTTTAAGATTATGAGGGGGGAACCGTATCATAAGTGAGGGAGGTTTCTTAAATCATGAGAATAACAAGTTGTGTATAGAAACTTGCATATTTTTTGCTTGTTATAATTATTGGGGAAGGAACTTTTAATTTTATCCATTGCCACAAAGAACTTGAAGTATCCCCCATTACCATTGATACAGGTCAGTAGGAAAGTTGAGTTATTTTTTAGCATACGCATCAGTATTTCTGCATCTTAATCTTCGTGTCTGTCACCACCCGACGGTTTGTTGAATATTGTCGAAGTGCCAGGCACCTATCTTAAGAAGCAACGTACAATACCAATAACATATAAGCACTACCAATCCCACAATCTAAATTAAATTCCAAACATAAAACTAATTGAAATCCTCTTAATTAAGGGGATTTTTTCCTTTTCTGAAGTATCAAAAACGACTGTTTATGATACTAGTTGAAAAACTTGTATAAAACATATAATTATAGCTGGAAATCCGTATCAAAATCCGTATCAAAAACATTGTTTCTTTATTTATTTATATAACCGTTTTTGATACAATAGAGATAACAAATTGAAGCTTAAAGGTGATACATATGAAGATAGGATATGCGAGGGTTAGTACACACGAGCAATCTTTAGATTTACAATTAGATGCTTTGGAAAAAGCAGGATGTAAAAAAATATATCAAGAGAAAATGAGTGGAATGAAAGACGATAGACCTCAATTAAACCGATTAATTGAGTACGCTAGAGAAGGAGATGTAATAGTTGTTTATAAACTCGACCGACTTGGTCGTTCTACAAAGAGATTAATTGAGTTATCTCAAGAGCTTCAAGAACGAGGTATTGAATTAGTAAGTATAAGAGATAGCATTGATACTACTACAGCAGTTGGCAAAGCAATGTTTAAAATGTTGGCTGTATTAGCTGAAATGGAACGTGACTTAATCTCCGAACGAACTAGAGCAGGTCTAGAGAGTGCCAGAGCAAGAGGTAGGAAAGGTGGAAGACCTAAGAAGGATAGCAGTAAAGTAGAACAGGCTTTAATATTGTATGATACAAAGAAATACACAGTTAAAGAAATAGAAAATATGACAGGAGTGTCTAAAGCTACTATATATAGAAGAATGAGGACAAATTAAAAAGGTAAAGTGAGAATTGTAGTAAAATTAGAGAATTAATGGTAACGATGTCTAATTATATTATAGTAAAAATGGATTATATGATAAAATTTTAATATAAAAAGCTAATTTTCATTGCAAGATGATAAAAATAGAAACGAGGATTATTGATATGACAGAAGTTTTAAAGGATGGATATATTATCGATTATATCTCTGGTCTGCAAATTAAAGGAACACCAGAGGAAATTCAGGCTACACAAGTTTTTGCCAAAAGGCTCGTAGAAGAATATGAATATGAAATAGGACAAATTCAGACCAGACCCCAATACTATGTAAGAAAGACTCCATCTGATGAAGTAAAAGAATACCCTATAGATATCGGTATCTTTAATGGTAGTAGTCGAGCAGAAAGTGATTTAATAGGAGTAGTTGAATGTAAAAAAGAATCTCGAAAAGATGGAATTGAGCAGTTAAAACTTTATATGGATATGTGCAGTACAGTTAAATGGGGAGTATGGTTTAATGGAAAAGAACAAATTAATTTAGAAAAAAGGAAGATTGATGGGGATATAATCTATTCTGAAATTCCAAATATCCCTAAAAAGGGTCAGAGGATTGAAGATATTGGTAAATACAAAAGAAAAGATTTAAAACCTGCAAAAAATCTAAAAGTACATTTTAAGGTTATTAATAATTACCTTTATGGAAATATGAAACAGCAGGATACATCAACAAGAAATAGAGCAAAACAAATAATCAATCTTCTCTTTTGTAAAATATACGATGAACAATATACTGGTTTAGAAGAAGAAGTTTCCTTCAGAGCAGGTGTACATGAAGATAAAGGTATAGTAAAAACTAGAATTGTAAATTTATTTAATGAAGTTAAGAGAAGATATAGTGATGTTTTTGAAGCAGAGGAAACTATTGATTTAAACCCAGGCTCTATTGTCTTTTTTGTTGGTCAATTACAGGAGTTATGTATTACTGAATCTGAGAGAGATGTAATTGGTGATGCCTTTGAAGTCTTTGTTTCCCAAGCGTTAAAAGGTGATGAAGGTCAATTTTTTACACCAAGAAATGTTATAAGAATGATTGTTGAGATTGTAGACCCAGATGAAAATACTATGGTAATTGACCCATCATGTGGTACAGGGGGATTCTTAATAGAATCATTAAGATATGTTTGGAATAAGATTGACGAAAAGGCAGTGAAACTTGGTTGGTCTGAGAGAAGGATTGATGAAGAAAAGCAGTATGTAGCAACTAGCTATTTTAGAGGAATTGACAAGGATTCATTTGTAGCTAAAGTAACTAAAGCATACATGGCTATAATTGGTGATGGAAGAGGTGGAATATTCTGCGAGAATAGTCTTGAACCAGTTAAAAATTGGAGTAGTAAGTGTCAAGATAAAATTGATTTAGGTAAATTTGACTTAGTGCTAACTAACCCTCCATTTGGGTCAAAAATCCCGATAAAAGAAGAAGAGATACTTAAACAATTCAATTTGGGTTATAAGTGGAAATTTGATAAAAAGGAGGATACTTGGGAGAAACAAAATATATTGAATAATAAGGGCAAAACTAAGGGAGTTGCACCTCAAATTTTATTTATTGAGAGATGTATTCAATTTTTAAAAATTGGTGGAAAACTAGGTATTGTCTTACCTGATGGGATATATGGTAATGACAAATTAGGATATATCCGACAATTTATTAAAAATAATATGAAAATATTAGCGATAATTGATATCCCAAAAGAAACATTTCAACCAAATACTTCAACTAAGACAACTGTTCTAATTGCAGAAAAAATTAAGGAAGGTATTGATATACCTGAAGAACATAATGTATTTATGGCGATTTGTGAAACTTGTGGTCATAATAGAAGAGGAGAATTGATTGATGAGGATGATATATCATTAGTAAGTTCTCTATATAAAAAGGAAGTTAAATCATGGGGAGAGAGAAGTAATGCTAAAAACGATTAGGATTAAACATAGTGAACTTGAAAACCACCTCTACCCAAATTTATATAGATTTAAAAAGAAGATAAAAGAATTTTCAGCAAGAGATGATATAACTTCATTTAGTCTAGGAGATAAAGGTGTAATTAAAGTATTAACAGATGGGGAACACGCTGGTCAAGTTTTTGTTGAATCAGGAGCAAAGTTTATTAAAAACTCGGCAGTTAAAAGGTACGTAATAAGTGAATACGATGGGTTCTATATCACCCATGAGAAAAATAATCTATTACAACGTTCACAATTAGAATTACATGATGTACTTTTTACAACGATAGGAAAATATTTAGGTGTATCAGCTGTTGTAAATGAAAGTTTAGTCGGTGCTAATATAAACCAAAATGTAGTTAGATTAAGAATAGATAACAGTTTAGTAAGTCCTCAATATTTATCTCTTTATCTAAATTCAAAAGTAGCGAGATACCAAATTGACACTCTATTTACTGGAAATACACATCCTATTCTTACTTATCCGAAAATCAAATCGCTTAAAGTATTTATTAAGGACAAAACAATACATGATGAGATTACTACAAATATTATATTAGCAGAAAAATATGCTTTAGATGGTTTAAAAAACATAGATAAAGCGAGGGAAGAATTAGTAAAATCATTAGATATTGATTTTACTAAAATCCCCAATAAACTAAATTACAGAATCAAACAATCTGATATTAAAAATAATGATATAATCACACCGGAATATTATAGACCATTGTATGTTAATACGATTGAAGCGATTAAAGAAAAACACGATTGGAAAACTCTTGGTTCAGTAGCTTCTTTTAAATCTGGTGATGAAGTTGGATCAGGGAATTATAAACTTTATTTGGATAAGCAAGAAAATGATGTATCATTTATTCGTACTACAGATATTCTAAATTATGAAGTGGATAGATATCCTGATTTTTATGTAGAAAATGAGATTTACCAAAACCTTGACCAAGCTATTGAACCTAACGAAATCCTATTTTCAAAAGATGGAAAGATTGGATTAGTTGCGTTAACAACAAAGTCTGATAAGTGTATAGTCGGGAGTGGAATCCTAAGAATTATTGCTGACACTAATAAAATCGACCCATATTATCTTTTTACGGCACTTTCAGTGAAACAAATTGGTTTATACCAAGCAAAACAAAGAACTGTAATTGCTTCTACTTTGCCACATTTAAGAATGGATAGAATTTCAGATTTTATTATACCTCTCGTACCGAACCAAGATAATATAATAAATCTTGCTAAAAAAGGTTTTGAGTTAAAAGAGAAAAGTAAACAGTTGATAGATAAATCAAGGAAATTACTTGATGATAGCCTAGAATTATAAAAAATGGAACATTTTAATAGACGTAAAAAGACCTGAAATATACAAGTCTTTTTTACGTCTATTAATCATATTTTAATAAAGATTTTATTTTCAAATCTTATTATGTTCTTTGGTGATATTCGGTGAACCGTATCATAAGTAAATTAGGTTTATGTACTATCTTCGCTGTCTATTTGAGCAGCTTCCCAATTTGGATACGACAGAAGAAAAACCCTTGGACCAATAACTGCCTTGGTCAATAACACTTCCTGTAACTTGCATAGCCTTTAACAAGTTACCTAAATAATACTCCAAGTCCCGACCTTCTGAAAGGTGGGGACTTTTTGACGTTTTACTTTCCAAGGGTCTTAAAGTATGTGCAATTTGTGTCTAAGAAAAAGTAAAAAGGAGGAAATTACAATGAAAATGTCGAAATTACTACAAGAGTCCTAGATTGGTAGGTGATAAAAATGGCTATAGACCATTCTGCTTCAGGTCAGGCATTAGGATATATGTATCAATTTGACCGCGCAACCTATAGACTATTTCAATCAGAAGTCGATGTAATTGAAATAGGGATTGAGGATATAGATGATGTCAGTATTCACAAAGTTAGTGGAAAGGAAATACATGAACAAGACAAATCAACCGTAAATACGGGATCACCTTTGTCAGACCGGAGTGTAGCATTATGGAAAACATTACATATATGGGCTGAATTAGTTGTGAAAAACCCGACAATCCTTAATAATGTGGAGTTTCATTTAGTGACAAATGGAACTTTATCGAAAAAATGTCTTGCTCGGAGTATAAATGATACCGTAGATGAAAAGTCTTCAAAAGTCGTATGCGATGAATTACGCATTATGATCACAACACTAAGAGAAGATTTGGTTCCATATGGTAGTACGTTAAGCAAATTAAGTAATAAATTATTAAGGGACATGTTAACAAAAATCTCTGTATTCGATAATATGTGCCCTAAATTTGGAGGTAACCTTGAAGAAATTCAAGCTATTCGAGTGTTTGACCCTGAGATAAAAGTAAGTCTTTTTGACCAGATGGGTGGATGGGTAAAGAGGAAGATAAGGGAATTAGTTCAAACCGGACACCAGCCAAGAATAAGACGGGAAGATTTTGATAAAGAGCTTAAGGGGCTAGTGAGAAGGGTGTCAGTAGCACGTTTATCGGCGCTCGTAGTACCTTTTGATTCAAATGTTGATATTAGCAAATATGAGTCACATGGTTTTGTTAAACAACTAGATTGGATAAATATTGATGAGGATTCAATAAAGGAAGCTATTTTGGATTATATCCATGCACAAGATACAAGGATTATCTGGACCGATAAAAATGTGGTTTCGGAAACTGCACTTACGCTATACGAAAGAGATCTCAAAAAATCATGGGCAACCGCACGAAGAAGAGCACTTAGGCAGTCACTTGAGACAGATGAACTTAAAGGCCAGGAATGTTTAGACTTAACGGTGGAGCAGGATAGTTATATTCATAATGAAATTTTGCCAAAGACCATTACTTGCGGTAACTTTCATGCACTAGCGCATTTTACCGAAAAGCAGGAACCTGCTATTGGTTGGCACCCACAATTTAAATCATTATCGAAAGGAATATCTGAATGATGATGGGAACATTACTTCGTGAATACGAGATAATGCAAAATCCTGCACTTGGGGCAAATGCACTTTGGGCATTCTCACAAGGTTTTTTATCTAGGCAGTCAGAAAACAAGAGGTTGCTAACACTATGGCATTTAGTTAGTATTCTCCCTCTTGTTTATCAAGAAACTAGCAGGAAAATGATCTTAAAGAGGAGAGAAGCTTCCGGTTTGCGATCTATCTTGGATCGTGACATAAAAAATTCTATAGCCCAAAACGAAGCAGTTTTTGATATTAATTCACGATTGCAGGCTATGGAGGAAAGGACATTTCGCTCTTTAAATATAGCAATTACGTCTAAGTTAATATCTCTTGAAGATGGTTATTTCTCTTCCTCACTACCATTCAAGCTTCCTAAGAATGTTTCAGTTGAAACTAAAGAAGTATTGAAGGCAGCATATAAGCTAGGGATATGGGCAGGAGGAATGTCTGATTTTGAATATTTGAGTGTGTTAGGGGTTGAGCCTTTAAAATGAACTTTTCAATATTGAAGTTAATTATTTGGTCGAAAAAAGTGGATAAAGCCCCTCGAGTTTTAAAATTTAAACCTGGGGCAATTAACTATATAACAGGTTCTAGTCGCAGTGGGAAATCCGCGATTATCGAAGTAATAGATTATTGCCTAGGATCAGGAGGTTGTTCAATTCCTAAAATCGGTCCGATACGGAGATACTCATCTTGGTATGGACTGTTATTAAGTACAGCCGAAGGGGAAAAATTGTTCGCAAGACGAGATCCGCTAGAACAGGCTTCAACAGATGATTATTTTATCGTAGAAGGAAGTCCTATTACTATTCCGGATATTCCTGAGAAAAATGCTAATCGTGATCATGCAAAGGGAATATTAGAAAGACTTGCCCAGATTCCACGGTCGAATTCAGACTTTAACGAATCAGGTAGTGGTTACAAAGGAAGAGCATCTATTTCGGATATGACTGCGTTTATGTTTCAGCCACAAAGGATTGTTGCAAATAATGAGACTATGTTTTTTGAAGCAGACATTGAAGAGCATGCCAGAAAGCTTAGAGAAATATTTCCTCTTGTATTAGGGGTTGTAGATGCTGAGACATTGATCAAACAACATCTGCTCCAAGAAGTAAGAAGAATAATCGAACGTAAACAGCGTCAATTGGAAGCATTGAAAATTAATATTGAAAATTTCTCTGGGGAAGTAAGAGGGAGATACATTGCAGCAAGTCAGTATGGGCTAATCCCCGCATTAAGTATCAAAGACACAAATACAAAGGTTTTGTTCGAAAGACTTAAAAATTTGGTCTCGACGTGGAAATCTGACAACAATTACTGGGACGCAGATGGACATGATTTAAATACTGGACGACTTTCATCTTTGCGTGAAGAGGAAAGTACCCTTCAGGCAGAAATAATGACTTTACGTGTTAGGCTCACTCAATTGAAAGAGTTATCCTTAGCTAGAGCCACCTCAGAAAGAAATATTTTAAGACAAAAAGATCGGCTTTCTTCTACCTCTTGGCTTGTTGAAAAATTGGTATCTCAACATGAATGCCCATTATGTGGTAATGAGTCCAATACCCATACTAAAGAACTTACGAAACTAGTTGAAACAACTAAAAAAGTTGAGGCTCAATGGAAAGCAATTGAGCTTGTTCCTCCCATGTTAGATGCTGAAGAAGTAGAACTACGAAAACAAATATCTGCTAAGGAATTAAAGCTACGACAAGTAAAGGCTGAACGTGAATACTTACAGGAAGAAACGGAAGAAATGCAAGCCACAAAGGAACAACGTGCGATGTACATTGGACGCCTCACGGAGTTTATTAACCTACATGAATCTTTGAATGATGAGGGTACATTTGCAAATGAAATAGCCACATTGAAAGAGGAGGAGGCTGAGTTGTTAAAGTCTGTAAATTTTCAAGCTTTCGCACAAAGGAAAGAAACTGCTTTGTTTAAGTTTTCAAGATTTGCAGGTCATTATGGGAACATTTTGGATTTGGAAACGGGGGACGACTTAATTCAACTCGATACCAACAAATTGTCAATACGAGTGATAGATGATAAAGGTAGAGCGGCTTGGATGCGTGAGATTGGTAGTGGTGCTAACTGGCTAGGTTATCATATTGCGACATTATTATCGTTACATGAATTGTTTATTAGTCAGGATATACCATATGTTCCGAGTCTTTTAGCAATTGATCAACCAAGTCAAACTCATTTTCCGGATAGAACTGATTCAGATTCTGAGTATGAAGAGCTTCATGCCGTAAATAAGGTATTCAAAGCTCTTTCTTCCGGTATTAAAAGAACAAATGGAAAACTACAAGTAATTGTTAGTGAGCATGCGGGTAAAGATGTTATCGGTGATCTTGAGAATGTGAATATCGTAGAGAGATGGCGTTATGGAAGGAAATTGATACCTTGGCACTGGAATGATGAGATGCCAATTGAATTGCTAGGCGAGAATTCAAATGGACAATTTGCAGCAGAAGACTTGCTTGAAACAATAATTAAACCAACATTTGTTAGAGAGATTGGGTATCAAGAAGGAAAGATAGAAATAATTGATGCTATCTTTGAAGAAAAGGGTCTTTCGTTTAATGCTCAATTATTAGGTGATAAAAAAGTGCTTTTTTCAGGACTCATTGATTTTGATTTAAATGTTAAACTAGAATTAACAATGTAAAAACAAAACAGTCCGTCACTGTAATAAGTGGTGGACTGTTAATATTGATATTATCTCATTGTATGACACCAATATTGTGGAACCAGCTGTCTTGAGAAAGGGCATGATACAACGCAGTTTTCCAATAATTAAGGTGTTTCTGTTTACAGCTTTCAAGCACTGTCCAAAAATTGCTTACTTACAGCAACCGATCCTGCAGAGTGATATAGCTTATAAAATATTTGTTTAGTGTCTGCAAGTTCAGTAGCAGCTTGTATGCTATACAATCTAAATAGTTCAAGTGTTTCAAAATGATTTTTAACGATTAGATAATGGAATCCCAATGTTTAAGTGGGTCAACATAGTAATCCAAATGATGGCTTAACAGGGTAGTCACATTTCGAGGCTGATACTCTTCGCTTCGCAAGAAAGCGGTTTAGGAAAAGCGTAATTCAGACTAACACTCAGCACCACAACTTGCATCATGGTCCAGTTATGCGACTTTTATGTCGGTAATGGTTTGGATTTACTCGAACGTAATTCATTTTCATCAAACCTGAAAGGACTATACAATGAATACATTACATGATTCTCTGTTAATCAAAGAAGGATACCTAGCTTCAACTTCAATTGGATATGGTCTCACTTCTCTAAAAAAGGCGGGTATTCAATCAAAGGGTGAGTATTATCAAGCATTCTTTCTATTAAGTATTGGACTAGAAAGGATGATGAAATTAATAATAATCCAAAATCATAGAGGGAAAAATAATTATACGTTTCCTGATAATAAGACTATGCGGTCCTATAGTCACAATTTGTTGGAACTATTTAATTCTGTTGTAGAATTTACGACAGACAAAAAGTTGCTAAAAAATGTTGAAATATCTATGAAACTTTTGAAATTCTTATCTGAATTTGCCATGAGTGATCGTTATTATAATATAGACTATCTAACAGGACGGAGAATGACAGAAGATCCACTAATTCAATGGGCTAATATCCAAGATGAATTACTGAATAGGTATGTAAGTACAATAAAAAAAAGAAAGAAGAAAAATGATTGTCTGAAAGAAATTTTGAATGAAAATAGTTATGTTATTGTGTATAGTGAAAAGAATAAGTTAGTAAAGGATGCAAAAGAATTAATTGAAGAAACTGATAAGGCTCAATTGGTTCAAGGTTATGCCGTTTATTACTTACTTCAAATTATCAGAGTGCTGGCGACAATTATTGAAGATATCGAATATGAATACAATTTATATCCTTGTTTAAGAGAGCTTTTTGAACATTACAATTATGATTATAGTAAAGCAGAAATAATCAATAAAAAGAAGTGGACCATTAGCTAAATCGGCTTTGGTTTAAACTTATCGAGGTAGGGTTTAAGGTGAACCTTATAATAAGTAAATGAGGTTTTTTTAAACAGGGACTGTCTAAGGCGTAGTTTTTTAACAAAACCTTGAAGAGATAAAAACCAAAGAATGATGTGTATTAAGATTCTTTGGTTTTCATTTTTGCTACCTTTGTTATTAAACTGGCTTTATGAGATAGCTCCTATATTTGATTATTATATTTTTTGGTAATTTCCGTACCTGGCACCACCCGAAGTTATTATTTTACACATTTTGTTTCTTTTCTTCTTTCTTCTTTGATTTTAAATATTTATAGAATACTTCTCATGGGATTTGAAGCTTTTTACATTCTATCCAAATAGGGAGGTAATTTCCTACCAATTTTCATCATTTCGTTAGCAACCACTCCTTATATTATTTACATAAAAAAATCCCTTCATTATTGAAGGGAGAAGGTTATATTATACTTGTAATTCAAGACTCTCATTAATAATCGCGACTTCGTTATGTTCTCCACGTTCATCTGTATAATGCATAGCAAAATAATCAATCACCATGTCTGGATTCTCGATGATCTTCTTAATTTCTTCATACCAATCTTCTTTCATACAAATCACTCCTTATAATTAGATTATATAAATAATTCTGTAAATGCAAAAAGAAACCCTGCTACATTTAGCAGAGTTCACTAATTTGATGAATTTAAGAAAGAAACTAGACACAAGAGAGAACTAGTTAATCTTCCCAGACATCATCCATTAATTCTTTTATTTCCCTTTCAAGATTTTCTGTTTCTTCTCTATCGATTCTAACTTTGTCACCGTCAATATAGACAACATGACCAACCTCGATATCTTTTGGAAATATAGAGCGAGGAAAATCTTGAGTGTCATCACCATTCTTAATTTCAACTACGACAATATCCTTTTCAAAGCGATCTACGATTCCCTTAATCATATTATTTCACCGTTCTTATGCTTAATTTCGTCCCTGTGGAAGTTACAATTATATTATGACTTTTATCGGTACGATAAATTTTTGCATGAACTGAATTTAACCTTTTGAGTACATCACTAGTAGGATGCCCGTAAGAATTCTTTCCTACACTTATTATCGCATAGTTTGGACGTGCTTTCTTTAGAAAATTTGTATTAGATGAATATTTAGAACCATGGTGACCAACTTTTAGTACATCAATATCAGGTACTAGTCTTTTTGATAACATGTCATTTTCAGAAGCTTTTTCAGCATCACCTGTGAATAAGAATGACTTTTTATTGTGTTTCAACAAAAGTACACCACTCCAGTTATTCGTATCTGATTTTGAATATGATCGAACCGGAGCAATGAATTTAGCTGATGTTTTCTTATCTTTAATAGGAATAGTTACTCCAGTTTTAGCAGTTTTGATGGTAAGGTGTTTTTTCTTAACTGCTAAGAGAAAGTTTTTATATGTAATTGTATTATTAGAAACTTTCGGCGCATAAACACTTTTTACATTAAAATAGCGTATAACTTGTTCTAAACCACCGATATGATCCGCATCAGGATGGGTTGCAATTATGGCGTTTAATGTTTTAACTTTTTGTTTCTTTAAATAATTTATAACTGTTGATCCTTGACTTTTTTTACCACCATCGATAAGAAAATTTTCTCCACTTGGAGTTTTTATTAAGGCAGAGTCACCTTGACCAACATTAATAAAATGGACTGTTAAATTACTGATTGCAAAACTTGCTTGTGGGATTACAAGCAGTGAAAATAATAAAAATAGACTGATTAATATTTTTTGTAGTTTCATAAACAAATTCCCCTCCAAACCTTATTTTATATTAATTGTAAAAAATAGATAGGAGGTAATTATAGTTTTGTTATGAAAAATAATACGTATCCCTATAATATCAATCATCAAACGAATGAATTACGTCAAGAAGTATGGACTATCGTCAATGGTGAAGGGGTTGTTTGCTATTTCTGAAATTAAACTGTAATCTATAAGGGGCGCAATCTACTGTCACCACCCGAAGTTTGTTGAATATTGTCGAAGTGCCAGCGTATAATGGTAAATAAGTCAAGGGTTAAATTCCCTTAAAAAAGACCGACCTTAACTAATACTCTCAATTCCATTTTTTTGAAGAGTACATCTATCACAGAACAGGATAAAGAACGTCTCTAGAACGTGAAAAGGATCTTGGATTTTCATCCTACAGGGATACCACCTAGCAAGTATAAACTTAAATTTTCACGTATTATTCGTATTTGTAGGACAAGATCCATTTCGCTGACACTCGAGGTCATATGCCTCAGGCACGATGAAACAATGTGATCTAACGTCCTAGGGACGTTCTTATTTTTAAAATCAAAAGCTTTATATTTCCAACTATTTGTTCACTAATTAATCTACATTTTTTAAGCTGATGGACAGATTGTTGATAATAAGGTATATCGATCGTAAAATCTTTGCACGCTGTGCTTGTGCAACTTCTTTTTCAATTCATTTAACAACACATAGTCTTCCCGATTGGTCTGATACAATGTTTGATTTCGTATCATGGCAAAAGCTAGACGGATCATACGATTCCCTAAAGCGACATAGGCCTGGCGAGGATGTTTTCCACGCTCTTTTAATTCGAGATATCTCTTTTTCATTTCTGGATTATTTATAGCTAGAGAC
>NZ_VDCY01000010.1 GCF_006517395.1 Terrilactibacillus laevilacticus | reverse complement strand
TTCTATGGATGAGTTGTGGTGACTTTATTCTACCAGGAAAAGGTCTTCCTTTTTCATTGTTTTATTCATTTACACAAAATATTTTACACTCTCACTGAAAATGGAGAAAAACGATTATAGTATACTTCTTTAACACCTCTTTCTATTATTTTCTAAAAATTATTATATATATCATATAACATTGCATTATCTGAAAACAATGACTATTCAAACTAAATATTTTGTGCTATTGCACAAAGGATGCCTTTTTTTCTAACCATTTCATACATATGCCATTGGCCATCATGTGTTTCATAACAATAACAACCATCTGCACCAGGTCTTGCAGCTGCAACTTATTAGCCATTTTTTTCAATTCACAAAAATATGATAAACATGATAATGGCTGCGATAATATATCTCATGCCACCACCAAAATTGGATTAATCATATTAACTGCTATTTTCCCCAAATTAACATTAGCTCCCCAAAAGAACACTGAGAATAAAATAAGATCGACAACCCAATTTTTCAGTGGTCCTCCGCCTCCCTATTCCATATTCTAATGAACAAAAATAAATTAGAGTCGACTATAGTATCAGTCAACCCTAATTTTTTCTTCTATAAGGTAGATTTTGGTTTACTCATTTAAAAAGTTTAATGCTGCGACGGCATACATTTCGGTAGTTTTGATAAGTTCATCAATATCAACATATTCATCAGCATGATGCGGAACATGTCGATCACCTGCACCAGTAACAACAACTGGTATTCCCTCCATATGAAGAAATGTTCCATCTGTTGCTCCTGGAACGCCATTATATAAAGGTTCCTTTCCAGTCACACTTTTATAAGCATTCGCAATCGATCTAACCACTGGATCATTTTTATCCGTCTCAGTCCATGGTCTTTCTTCGATAACTTCTAATGTCGCTTTAAAATCTTCATCTTCTTCTCCTAAACGTACTAATATATCTTCCATTTCCTTTTTCAATTCACTATGTTCTTGATTCGGAACCGTACGAATATCTAATGTAGCCATACATGTATCAGGCATAACATTAATTTGCGGTTCCCCAGTGACAGGGGATTGTAAAATCGTAGGCGTAATACTTGGCAGGCCTAACATAGGATGTTCACCAAGACGCATTTTTTCCCGTTGTTCTAACTTGTCTAATTCCACTAAAATTTTAGCCATCTTTGTCATCGGATTGATCCCCGTTAGTGGCATAGCTCCGTGTGCCATTTTTCCATATGTTTTTATAATGACTCGCATGGCTCCTTTTTGATAAATACAGAGTTGATTCTCTTCTGGTTCACAAATAATGGCTCCATCGACGCCCTTAGCCCATCCTTTGTGAATGAAATCTTTGATACCAATCATCAGCCCCTCTTCGTCACAAGGAATACATAAGAGTATTTTCCCTTTGAATGATTCCCCAGACTTCTTAATAGCTCGAACAGCCGATATTGCAGCAGCTAAATTTTCTTTCGTATCGCAAGCTCCACGACCATAGATACGACCATCTTTTATCTCAGCACCAAAGGGATCAAAACTCCACTTATCGAGATCACCTTCTGTAACGACATCCGTATGTCCCTCAAATAAAAGAGTTTTTCCAGGCTTTCCTGAGTCTAAAAATGCGATAACATTGGGTCTTCCAGGAACAACTTCTTGTATGTGAACGGTAAGCCCCATTTCTTTTAGATAATCGGCTACAAAATTGGCGACTTTTTCTTCGTTTCCATCTTTTTCATTAGGACGATAGACACTTGGTATTTGGATTAACATTCTCGTTAAATCAATTAATTCATCTTGATCTACATAATGTCTAACATTTTCTTTAGTACCACCTATCATTAAAACACATCTCCAATCATTTTCTGTATTTTAAAAGGTCCCTATGTGATGGAAAACCTGGAATGCTTTCTGCTGAATGAATGGCGTTCAAGACAGCCTCAGCTAGAACCTCAGCTGTTAATGTCCCAACTAAATCAACGGTTGCATTCACTTTACTAGTAGCTACTGCAAACAATGTATCTCCATCATGCATCGTATGAACAGGATAGATCGTTCTCGCTAAGCCATCGTGTGCCATGGATGCCACTTTATTAACTTCAGCCTTTGTCATTATCGCGTTACTTGCTACTACACCAATTGTGGTATTAGTACCTGGTAATAATGCTATTGGCTTTTCATTCATCATCCAGTGCAAACATTCCTTGATCTGTCCATCATCATCCCTAACTCCAGCAATAATCTCTCCAGTCGATGGATTACGTATTTCTCCAACCGCATTCACAGCAACCGCCGCTCCAACAATTAAACCATTAGGACATATGCGTGACGCATAACCTAAACCACCTTTCATAGCACGCTCTTGACCTGCTATTTTTCCTACAGTTGCTCCACAACCAGCACCTATATTCCCCATTTTAAGCTGTCCCCGAATAGCTCTCTTAGCTGCTTGATAACCCATTTCTTTTGTCGGTCGAGCGGTAGGGTCACCCACTGGTAAATCAAACAAGACTGCAGCAGGTACTATAGGAACCTTGCATATCTCAACATCTAATCCAATATCTTGTTCTTCTAGATACTGCATTACACCACTCGCAGCATCTAGTCCATATGCACTCCCCCCGGAAAGACAAATACCATGAACTTCTTCTACTAGATTCATAGGTGCTAATAATTCTGTTTCTCTTGTGCCTGGTGCCGCTCCTCGGACATCAACACCGCAAATGGTTCCTTTATCTAATAAAAGAACAGTACAGCCCGAATATCCAGGAACAGCTTCAACATTTCCAACCTTAATACCAGGAACATCTGTAATATTATTAAATGTAGTCATTTAAAATTTACCTGAAATTTTTGATTTTTGTTTCACTGATACGCCAATCTTTTTCCAGGAGGCGACAATGGCTAGAGTAACAATAATACTAACAATAGCTTCTGGAATCCCATTTGTTATCGCTACACCAATTGCCACTTTTGGAGCCATGTAACCTCTAACAACTGCCATGAATAAAACAAGAACTGTATTGGTCAATGATCCAATGAAACCAGCAACACCAATAGCAACATATTCATTAAAACGTTTCAATCCGAAGTAAATAAAAAATGCAACGACACCAATAAATAAACGAGGTAAGATTGCAACTAACGGATCTTTAAACAAAGGAACAGTTGCTTCTAAAAAAGAGGATGCACCAAATATAAGACCAATAATTAAACCAACGATTGGGCCTTCCATAATACCACCAATAATAGCAGGAACGTGCATGATTGTTGCATTCCCAGCTGGTGTTGGAACTGGTATATAGCCTAATCGAGTGACACCTAGCAATATGGCTATCGCACTTAAAACCCCTGCAACAACAATTCGACGAATGGTTAAACCTTTTTCCATTAAACACTTCCCCCTTTGTTTTAACAGTTTATAATTTTAGTAAAACCTCATGTGTAACTAATATGGGAATGGATAAAATAAAATCAAGATTGAAAAGAGAATACTGAACAAAAGAACCATGATGTCAGTTACTTTAATATGATATCTTTTATAATTCGAGCGCACTTCACCAGGTGTATAACACCTTGCTTCCATAGCTAAAATTAAATCTTCCGCTCGTTCCATTGCTGAATTAAATAATGGAATAATCAGAGGAAACATGTCTTTCGTACGTTTAACAATTCTCCACCATTGACCTGTACCAAATTCTGCACCTCTAGAAGCCTGTGCTTTCATTAATTTTTCCATTTCCATTGCAAAAGTAGGTACAAAACGAATGGCTATAGTAATAATAAGCGAGAATTCATGTACAGGAAATTTAATATATTTTAATGGTTTTAATAGTCTTTCCATGCCATGAGTGAGCTCTGTTGTAGATGTACTGAGGGTTAGAACACTACTTATCAAGATAATTTCAACAAATCGCATAGCTGAGACAACCACCAGTCGCAAACTGTCAGTGGTAATTAGAATAAACCCACTTTTAACTAGAACTGTTCCTCCTGATGCAACACTGCCGTAAAATAAAAGCTGTAATATAGCTAAGATGACCACAAAGGGGATGGCAGGCTTAATACCTGATAGACCGTATCTAATGGGAATACGAGACAACATAAACAAAGCAATAGAAAAAGCAAGAATCACAATATTCCCAAAATAAGTCCCACAAATAGCTATTGCAATAAGCATGATAGTAAAGCTTAAAAGTTTAAAACAAGCATCTAATTTATGAATTATAGAACCTGTAGGAATGTATTGACCAATCGTAATATTACGTGTTAATTCAAACTGAGATGCCATTTGCTCTCACCTCCTGAAAGTACTGTAAAATCGAACTAATTTGATTAGCAACCCCATCAACTTCGTACTGTCTTGAATCTATTGAAAAGCCGGCATCCTGCAGGAGGTATAGAATCTCCACTGTTTCTGGTGTTCCGATGTTATTTTCCTTAAGAATATTTTTATTACTGAAAATTTCACTCGGTGTTCCATCAATAATATTTGTGCCATTTGCCATAACATATAACCGGTCGGCCATGTACGTAACTTCTTCTAAATTATGGGAGATAAAAATAATTGTAATATTCTCTTTACGATTTAGTTTTTTAATCCGATCTAGTAATTCGATTTTTGAACGAGGATCTAACCCAGCTGTCGGTTCATCAAGGACAAGAATTTCAGGTTGTAAAGCCAAAACCCCAGCTAAAGCTACCTTTCGTTTTTGACCACCACTTAATGCGTAAGTAGGGCGATCCTTCATTTCATCAAAAGGAAGACCAACCATTTCCATAGCCCATTCAACTCGGTCCCTAACTTCTTTTATAGGTAACCCCATTTTCAACGGACCATAAGCAATATCATCTCCGATTAATCTCTCAAAAAGTTGTGACTCTGGATTTTGAAATACCAATCCTACTTTTCTTCTCAATGCTTTAATATCTATTTTAGAATTTAATACATCCTCCCCATCAACAATCACTGTTCCTTTTTGAGGAGTCATTAGTCCATTAAAGTGTTGAATTAAAGTCGATTTTCCAGAGCCTGTATGACCAATTATGGCAATACATTCCCCTTTATTAATTGTCATATTGACATTCGAAAGGGCTCGATGCTCTAAAGGGGTATTTTTCATATAGACATGTTCTAAATCTCTAATTTCTAAAATCGGTTTCATCGCCACTCATTCTCACCTCCTTTCAACAGACGTTTCACTTCATTTACTATTTCATAAGAATGAATAATTTCCGGATTAAAATTAGCATGATTATGATGGACTAATTCTGCTATTCGACTAGCAGCTGGGACATCGAGCTGTATATTCTGCAAAAATGCTTTC
Source organism: Terrilactibacillus laevilacticus (assembly GCF_006517395.1). Lineage (GTDB taxonomy): Bacteria > Bacillota > Bacilli > Bacillales > Sporolactobacillaceae > Terrilactibacillus > Terrilactibacillus laevilacticus. The sequence continues at coordinate 92,361 of NZ_VDCY01000010.1, read as the reverse complement.
TTTTGGAATATCTCCCGTGGTGTCCCTTGCAGTACAATGTTTCCTCCTTCAATAACGATGACCCTATCAGCTTCTGCCACTTCTGACATGTGATGTGTAACTGTTATAATTGCCATACCATCATCATTCAATTTTCGAATAACCTTTAGTATATCTTTTCTCCCATAGGTATCTAGCATACTGGTTGCTTCGTCAAGCACAAGACATTTTGGCATCATCGCGATAATACCTGCTATCGCAACACGTTGTTTTTGACCTCCTGATAAATGATGAGGAGCACGTTTTGACATTTCTGACATTCCAACAACATCTAAAGCGAACCGAATTCTTGATTCCATTTCATCCATCGGTACCCCTGTATTCTCCAAACCAAAGGCCACATCATCTTCAACTGTGGTTGCAATAAGTTGGTTATCTGGATTCTGAAATACCATACCAACTTCTTGTCTAATCCTTTTTAGTAAACGTTTTTCTTTTGTATTCATGCCATTTACAAGAACTTCTCCTTGTGATGGCTTTAATATCCCATTTAAATGCTTTGATAATGTTGATTTTCCTGACCCATTATGGCCAATAATCGCCACATACTCACCGGGATAAATATTAAAGCTTATATTTTTTAGAACAGGTATTTTCTCGTCCTTATTTACAAGGTACTGAAACGAAACATCTTCGACTTGAATGAGTGGCTTCTTACCTATCATCATTATCCCCTCCTGCTCTATTCTAAATTTATTAAATATTTTAATAATTCAACCTGGAATTCTTTTTATAGAATTTTACATAAGCTACCTACTGATAAGGATATGCGTTAAATGACATAATTCGTCATTTTTCGATAAATAATTTTTATGATAAATACATTTATCCATTCATTTTATATATAACAATATCATAAACAAATAATTATCTGAATTCAATGACGATTCTAACAAAAAGTATTGTGCAAATGCACATTGGTATCTCCATAAAATGTTAGTAGTTATTGTGATAAAAAATAAATGCTGATCGCAGAACCTCTTTTGCTAATAAATCTGAATCCAGCCATTTTATATAATCGAATTTCAATAATTTCATTCAACAGCTTTTCTCACATATTGTAAAAAGGCCCAGCTTAAAAAACGGGTCCTATTATCTATTAAATCAATTGGGACGAAAAATTAACCCCTTTAAAGAAAATATTGCATTTTTTTCGGGGGATTAACTATAAGCTAGTCATTGGCTTACCTCTTTTTCTAATTTCTATTTTTGCGATGAAAACTCACATGGAAATAGATATCACACCAATGTTTTACATCCTAAACCTTCTAATTAATACCATTAACTCCCTGCCATCTTGGTTAAAGAATTTACAGATGCAGCTATTTCCTGCATGGAGGCTAATTGCTGTTCAGTAGTAGCAGAAACATTTTGTGCTCCTAAGTTAGTCTGCTTCTTTAACAAGATCAATGACATGAACTATTTGTTCCATTCCTTACTTAACTTGTTCCACTGAATCAGAGACTTCTGTATTTTGTTTACTAACCTCACCAACAGATGCTTCAATTTCACCGAAAGTAGAACCTGCGTTACTTACGACCCCAATGCCACCTTCAACTTCAGCGGTTGCCTTCTGTATGGAGTTCACAGCTTTAGTCGTTTCTTCTTGTATCATATGGATTAAATGATTTATCTGACTGTGAAGACTGTTCTGCTAATTTCCTTTACTTCATTAGCTACGACAGCGAATCCCTTTCATTTTCTCTAGCTCTACCCGCTTCATTGCTGTATTTATAAGCCAATAGATTCATTTCAGCCAACTCTGTTATCCCTTTTGAAAACTCATCTATTTTATTAGAATGTTTTCCAAATTCCGTAATGAAATGAGAGATTTCTTTACCTGCTTTGCTGATCGTATGCTTCACGACCGTTTTAATATCAACATTCCCATCTTCTGCTTGATTGGACGTTTTAATGGCTTTTTAATAAACACTTCGTTTTATAGTACCTGTCACCGACGCCCTTATTTTAGATTTCTATTAGAACTCGCACATAAGTTATTTCCATTAATTACAGGTGCCAATCCCCTTTCTATTTCCCTATAATTGTAAATAAGGAGGCGATAAGTTTGTATATGTGGATTTCAATGGTTTTTATTGTCGGTTTATTCATTGTTCTTTTTATTAAAGGTTATAAAAATACCCAACACGTGGTGATCAACCATGTCTCAATAGATGCATCAAGACCTTCTGAAGATTCCATGGGAGATCCTCTTCGGATTTTGCACCTGTCTGATATCCATCTTGAAAGGATATCTATCACACCTGACCATCTTTATGAACGTTTGAAAGATCAATCCATTGACTTAATTGCCTTGACAGGTGATTTTTTAGATAAAAAACGAAGTATTCCTAAACTAATTCCTTATCTAGCTATCTTAAATAAATTGAATCCAACATACGGAATATATGCCGTATTTGGAAATCACGACTATGTGCTTAAACAACCAAACTTTCTTCAACTTAAAAGAGTATTAGAAGAAAATGGTTGTAAAACAATGCAAAATGAAAATCATGTCATTATGGTGAATGATAAAAAATTAAATATTATTGGAATTGATGATTTTAGTACAAATCGAAGCGATATTGATAAATCATATGAGGGATTAAAAGAAGGGCTTAATCTCGTGCTTACTCATGATCCTAATCTTGTACTCGAAATGAAAGATTTCCCTTACGATTATTTACTTTCCGGTCATTTTCATGGCGGTCAAATCCATTGGCCAAAACCATATCATCTCGCCACTATGGGCAAGCTCGTCAGAATGCACATGATAAAAGGTTTGCATAAACATTATGGGAAGTTCTTTTATATAAATGAAGGACTAGGACAATCTGGTGTCAACGTTCGTTTTGGCAGCCGTCCAGAAATTACAATTCACCAACTCAAACTCTCTTCTGCTTTAATTAAAACAAAAAAAGCAACGGAAGCTATCTAAGTCACCTGAAGAAATTATTCAGGTGATTTTTATTTTCTACCCATCTGACGGTTAACTCACGGAACAACAAATGAATGTCCAAACCATTTTATTTGTTAACCAATAAATAAATCAGGTTGACAAATAAGAAGAACATAAGGCACAATGGTGTAGTGTTGTTTTTTTAAAATTTCAAAGTTTAGGAGGGTTAACTAGTGAAAGCAAAAACAATTTCTTATGTGGCACTCTTTGCTGCATTAACTGCCATTGGTGCATTTATTAAAATTCCTATTCCCTACATTCCATTTACACTTCAAATTCTGGCAGTCTATTTGGCAGGGGCCCTGCTCGGACCGCGTCTCGGCTTTTTAAGTCAATTATGTTATGTGTTAATTGGTCTGATCGGTGTTCCGGTGTTTACAGATGGAGGAGGACTTGGTTATGTATTTAAACCGACTTTCGGCTACTTAATTGGCTACGTTCTCGGAGCCTACGTCAATGGCTGGTTGATAGAACGATTCCGCCTTTCTTCTATCAAGTCAATTTTTTTAGCTAACTTGGCTTCCCTCATTACAGTTTATCTATTTGGCTGTGTTTGGCTTTATGAATCAATGAAATGGTTTCTCCAAACACCTATTTCGGTCTACCATACTCTTCTATATGGTTTTATATTGCCAGTACCAGGTGATTTATTGTTGTGCGCTCTATGTTCCTTGATCATTTACCAAGTAAGACCGCGGATTGCTCAATTTGTAAAAAATAAGGAGGTGCATGTTCAATGAGTGGCGCCTACTTTATTACAGGAACAGGAACAGACATCGGTAAAACCGTAGCAACGAGCGTCCTTTATTTGTCACTTCAAGCGATTGGAAAGACCGTCACCATTTTAAAACCATTTCAAACGGGGTTGATTGAGGAAACGAATACATATCCTGATGTTTCCTGGTATGAACAGGAGCTTGGTGTAAAGGAACCGGGTTTCCATATGCTCCCGCCGGAAACCTCTCCACATCTGGCGGTTAAACTCACAGGACAACAATAAATGTCCAAGCCATAAAAAATCGTATTCAAGATCTGGTGCAACAGTATGACATCGTTTTAGTCGAGGGTGCCGGGGGCTTGGCGGTACCGCTTTTTGAACGGACAAAAGGATTTTATATGACAAAGGATTTTATTATCGATTGCAAACTGCCCGCTGTCTTCATTTCACCAAGCGGTTTGGGGTCCATCCATAATGTGATGACGACATATACCTATGCTAAATTACATCAATTGGATGTCAAAACGATTTTATTTAACCATTTTAACGAAAACAATCAAATTCATCGGGACAATATTGATACAATCGAAAAACTGACTGGGCTTGCAGCTCTTCTACGTATTCCAACCTTTACCAATGTAAAAACAGATCTAAGAGTCTATGTTTCTAATTTGCTGAAAAATGATGACTATATTCAACGACTTAAAGAGGTGTTTTGATAATGAATCTCTACCATGATTTAGAGAAATGGGACAAGGAATATGTTTGGCATCCTTTTACCCAAATGAAAGCCTACCGGGAAAGCAAACCGCTCATCATTGACCGCGGAGAAGGAAGCTACCTTTTTGATGTGGAAGGCAAGCGCTACTTGGACGGATATGCTTCTTTATGGGTTAACGTACATGGCCACAACGATAAAGAACTTAACAAGGCTCTTCACGAACAGGTGGAAAAGATTGCCCACTCAACTCTATTAGGATCTGCCAATGTACCGTCAATCTTACTTGCAAAAAAATTAGCAGAAATTACTCCCGGTCATTTATCGAAGGTTTTTTATTCTGACACTGGGGCTGCTTCCGTAGAAATTGCTCTTAAAATAGCCTATCAATATTGGAAAAATATCGATTCCGAAAAATACTCGCAAAAAAACAAATTCATTTCCTTAAACGAGGCTTACCATGGAGATACAGTGGGTGCAGTGAGTGTCGGAGGGATTGATTTGTTCCATCGGATCTTTGAACCCCTTCTCTTTGAACGAATTCCAATGCCGTCTCCTTATACTTACCGGATGACTGAGTATGGGGATGCCGAAGCCGTTAAGAAGTACTGTTTAGATGAACTGGAAAAACTGCTTAAAGAGCGGGCAGATGAAGTAGCGGGCCTTATCATTGAACCTCTTGTTCAAGGAGCAGCAGGTATGATTACCCAACCTTTTGGGTTTTTAAAAGAAGTGGAGAAATTGTGCCGGAAGTATCATGTCCTTCTCATTTGCGATGAAGTAGCTGTTGGTTGGGGCCGGACCGGATCACTATTTGCCTGCGAACAAGAAGACGTTGTCCCAGATATTATGTGCGTCGGAAAAGGAATCACGGGCGGTTATATGCCACTTGCAGCAACAATTACTCATGATCAGATTTTTAATGCTTTTTTAGGAGAACCAGATGAACACAAAACCTTCTACCATGGTCATACTTATACAGGAAACCAGCTTGTCTGCGCCGTCGCCTTAAAAAATATTGAACTGATTGAAAAGCGAGAGTTAATTAAAGACATCGCCAAAAAATCTAAGCATTTAGAGGAAAAATTAAACATTCTGTATGAGTTACCGGTCGTCGGTGATATCCGCCAACGTGGCCTTATGGTTGGAATAGAAATCGTCAAAGATCGCACTTCAAAAGAAACGTTCACAACTAAAGAAAATATTGTCCCAGACATTATCCAAACAGCCCGTCAAAATGGGCTGATTATTCGAGAACTTGGTCCAGTCATCACAATGATGCCGATTCTGTCCATGACTGAAACGGAATTGGATCAAATGGTTGAAATTGTTTACCGTTCAATTCAAACTGTCACGACTTCACTTAGCCTCCCAAGATAAAGTAAATACACTTATAGAGGTTGTTCAAAAAGTCACCAAATGATAAGCTACGAATCTCGGCGTTAGCTTGTTTTTCCGGTCCTCATGTAGTAAAAACCTACATTCCGGTCCTCAAAACGGCGCCGCCTTGATCTTCTTGCTTCTAATTTGTCACCTTTTTGAACACGCACTTATAACTCAAAATTCGCACCTAAATAATTAGGTAGAACCCTTAAGCTTGTTTTGTAACTTATTGTTTTACTATGAAGCTTGACATGAAGGCTCTAAAAATACAAAAAGCACCTCATTCTTTTGGTATAGTGACATTGTCCAAAAATCACTACCAAACGGATGAGGTGTTTCCTCGTTTCCTATATGACATGATCAAAACTGACCAATCACTTCTATAGGAGTTTCAATTGAACTTTGCTTTAAAGTTAATGACCTTGATTGGACTGATCACTTTACGGCAATTAATCGACCTTTTTTGAAGACACCCGAAAAAACAAACAAGAGCTATCCTTTCTAATTACATCATGGCTTATTTGGAGATTTCATTCTCCAAAGTTTGAGTAATTAAAAAATATAGCCACATCTTTGTCACATTAATTGTGTATTGACATTCTTAGAGAGTAATATAATAAAAACATAAGAAGTATATACATGCCGTTTTAAATAAAAATTACTGAAGCTCTAACTGTATTTAGGACAATTACAGCTTCAGTAAATAAATCCTTTTATTGTGCTGTGTATCCACCATCTATAACAAGAGCTTGGCCAGTAATACTTTTTGATTTATCACTAGCAATAAATAAAGCATAATCAGCGATTTCTTTGACAGCTAATAATCGTTTTTGAGGAACTAATGGATAAATGACTTCCTCCAAGACTTTTTCCAATGACACATTTCTTGTTCTCGCTAAATCTTTCAATTGATTCCGTACTAGAGGAGTATCTACATAGCCAGGTGCCAATGCATTAACCGTAATTCCATGTTCTGCACCTTCAAGAGCCGCTACTTTTGTTAACCCTATGAGACCATGTTTTGATGAGTTATAGGCTGCTTTACCCGCAAAACCTATTAACCCATTGATCGAAGCTGTATTTATTATTCTACCAAAATGCTGTTTTTTCATAATTGGAAAGACATGTTTGATAGCCATAAATGGTGCTACTAACATAATTTTCACCATCTGTTCAAACTTTGCAGTTGGAAACTCTTCAATAGGCGATACGTATTGCAGACCTGCATTGTTAATTAAGACATCTATTCTTCCATATTTATCAATAACTGTTTTGAATGATTTCACTACTGCTTCTTCATCTGTGACATTTAGACCTAATCCAATGACATCATAACCAGATGATCGAAGTTCCTTCGCAGCATTTATAGCGGCTTCTTCATTCAAATCAGTAATAACGACTTTTGCATGTTCTTCGGCAAATGCGGTTGCTATTTGAAGACCAATACCACTCGCTGCACCTGTAATAAAAACAACTTTATTATCTACTAAACTCATGATTTCCTCTCCTTAATATTTCTATTTTATTGAATACCAAAGCTTGCCAAAATAATAGCAACTATAACAGCTATAGTAGGAATTAAGATACCTACGACGGCAATATCCTTGTATGAATCTTTATGGGTAAGACCTGTAACAGCTAATAAAGTCAAAACAGCACCATTATGTGGAAGAATAGATGCACCTGAAGCAATGGATGCGATCCGGTGAAAAACTTCTGGACTAATCCCCGAATTCAATGCGATTTGATAATACTGTTGACCAAATGCTTTTAGAGCAATACCCATGCCTCCGGAAGAGGATCCAGTAAAACCAGCAAGAAGATCAACAGAGACAGCTTCCGATATTAATGGACTACCTTTAAAATTCGAGATAAAGTTGGTTAACGTTTGAAAACCTGGAACTGCTGAAATTACTGCACCAAATCCGACAGCGGCACTGGTATTGATAATGGCCATCACGGATCCGCTTGCCCCTGTGTTAATAGAAGAAATAAATATCTTAATCTTTTTTACATTTAATAACATTAAAAGCAAGCTGCCAATTATTAAGGATACAATAATGTCTAGCTTAACTATGTTCAATAGAACAACCACGACAACTAAAGGAACAAACGAAATATATGGATTAGGTAGTTCTTCAACGGTAAAATTTTTGATTTTATTTCCTTTTTTAGGTTCATCAAAAACAATTCCAACCTTACTAAGCTTTTTAGCTCTCCATGTTAAATAAAAATACCCCCCAACTCCCATGATTAGTGATGATACTATACCGATGATCGGTGCTGCACCTGGACCTGTTTTAAAATACTCTGTTGGTATTAAGTTTTGTATTTGCGGAGTACCTGGCAATGCAGTCATCGTAAAAGTAAATGCACCTAAAGCCAAAGTGCCTGGGATCAACTGTCTAGAAATATTCGCTGCCCTGAACAAGGCAATAGACAAAGGATACATTGCGAATACAACAACAAATAGACTAACGCCTCCATATGTTAAGATAGATGCACCAAGCAAGACACCTAATATAGCCCTTTTCTTACCAATGATGGATGTTAACTTATAAGCCACAGCTTGTGCTGCACCAGTATTCTCCATTAGTTTTCCGAAAATAGCGCCAAACAAAAAAACTGGGAACCATTTCATTGTAAAATCAACAAAACCTTGCATATAGGTATGAGTATAGGTATCAAATATATCCAACCCACCAAGTAATGCAACAACCCCAGCAGCTAAAGGCGCAATCCAAATAATTGACCAACCTAGATAAGCAAGAGTGACTAACAGTACTAACCCAGCAATGATGCTAATCATGGATAAACATTCCCTTCAAAGCAGTTAAAAGTATGATTGCAGCTGATTACATCGAATTATCAATTACATGAATGAATTCACCTCCTTAACTAATCACCATATTTGTAAGCGCATTCATTTTTTATAATATGATGAATACACAATCAAATTAATTAAAATGGAAACCCTCTGTATATATACCCATTTGGACTGCTACTGAAGCTACTGAAGATAAAAAATAAATTAAATATAACTCTTTTCCATATTTGCTTAGTCCTTTAGATAATAATATCGATGTTCAAAATAGTTTTGTGAAACACCTTATGTATATGATTCAATTTCCATTACATACCTTTTAGATTTATTTAAAACGTCTTACTCATCCTTTTTTCTTAAATCTTATAGAATACAGTAAACAGAAAAAATATTTTAAAATGGTAGATAATCACAACATCCACACCTACAACCTACAATTAAAATGTGCCTAAAAAATTTGTACGTCTTTTTCATTCGTTCCGGTCCCCATTTAATCAGAAAAACGTGCCATAAAAGACACTACATTTATTTCATTTTTCACACTATTAAATATATAAACGGATAAGATAATACTTAATGATTTTTCGATTCTCAAACAAATAATTTACTAAACAACTAGCTGAAAAATCAACTAATCTATACATACTATGGTCTTAAATCCTCTCGTGAATAATTTTATTTTTCCTATGTTTTATATCATCAAAAGAACGGTGAACGATCGCATCGAGTATATCCTGTATCGATGAAAAACGTTCGTATATTGTTCGTTTGCTAATGCTCAGACTTTGGCTAAAACATCCATTGTATTTAATGTTTTTCTTCTGTGCCCATTCAATAAAAGCCTTCATTATACCTTCCTTCACGTAATGACCATATCATTTCTAGTAAATTATCCGATAATATATTAGTTTAACTATACGTTTCTTTATTCTAGTAATTGTCTATGATATGAGTTACGTGATTAGTAACATTTAATTAAGAACTATGAAAAAGATTATTTTTAGGCAAAAAAACAAGCCCAATTAAGGGCTTTAGAGAGGGAGTTCTTTATGAGATAAATACATAATAAACCATGATTCTTAAATTATTCTTAATTTTTGTTACAGATTTAACCTTAAAAAAAGTGTTTGCTATTATCTTTAGACGTTACTAGCCTTTACGATCAAGACCATTTTAGATTGTCACGATCTCATCTCTTTCATCTTTCTATCTACTTCATCCCGAATTGGCATGCCGCCTTGTGCACCAAATTTCGTAATAGATATAGACGCTGCGCAATTAGCGAATTGTAAACTCTCAACAAGACTTTTTCCTTCCGCTTTAGCTACTGCAAAAGCTGCATTAAATGTGTCACCCGCCCCTGTCGTATCTATAACTTCGACTTTATAACATGGAATAACAACTTCTTCTAGGCCATTATGAAAACGAACTCCATTTTTTCCTTCGGTCACAATTAATTTGTTGGCGTATTGCTTGAGTACATCACTCTTTCGTTGTCCTCCAAATAACAGTTCAAATTCTGATTCATTCGGTGTTAGATATGATACTTCCGAAATAACTTCAGATCTTAGTTTTCTGGCTGGAGCAGGATTAAGTAAGACATCTACATGATTTTTCGAACAAAATTCTACAACATACTCTACGGTTTCTTCTGGAATTTCTTGTTGGATCAAGACAAGATCAGCCTGTTTCAAAACCTCTTCTGCTTTCTTAACGAGCTCTGGTGTAATCAAATCATTGGCACCTTTCACCACAATGATGCTGTTATCCTCTTCCGCTAAAATGATGTGTGCAGTACCTGAATGAACGTTCGCCGCTGTCTCCACGTAGGTTGTCGACACCCCATTTTCTTGCAAGTTTTCCTTTATTCTTTTTCCGTAATCATCGTCTCCTACACAACTAATGAAGCTCACTTCTGCTCCAAGTCTTGCTGCTGCAACAGCTTGGTTAGCCCCTTTTCCCCCGGGAACCGTTGAAAAAGAATGACCAATGATCGTCTCACCCGCCTTGGGTCTTTTTGGTGATGTCACCACTAAATCCATTGATGCACTTCCCACTACCGCAATTTTAACCATATATGTTCCACCTTATACTTTCTTTTATTTATAATTGGCTTTTAAAGGTACATCTTCCCTTAACTTCGATTATAGCATTTTGAAACTTTTCTTATATATAGCTCTTTTATATTTGGATTTGAGTATCTTAAACTTGAGGAGTCCCCTTGTACAGTAGTTGCATTAACTTATTCATACAAGGATTAACTTATTTTTTATTTTCAATCCTTTACACAAAAAAAAGAGATAAACCCTACGTAAAATGCGTTAAGGTTTATCTCTTTTTTCATTTATAGTACCTTTTTTACGACCGGCTTAATGGAATTGCATACCGCCATCCACAATGATCGTTTGCCCTGTGATATAGTCGGAGTCTTTTCCTGCAAGGAATGAGACAACCGCCGCAACGTCCTCAGGCTCAGACAATCGCTTAAGGGCTATATTTTTAGCAAACTGCTGCATACCCCATTCATCGTCTTTTCCGGCGTTTTTACCGACATTATGAGCAATATCCATCATCATCGGCGTCTTAACGATTCCAGGCGCATAAGCGTTTACCGTAATTCCCTCTTCAGCCAAATCACGTGCGGCCACTTGTGTGATGCCTCGAACGGCAAACTTCGTCCCGCTGTATAGCGCTAAGTTAGGGTTACCCACAACACCGGCCTGTGATGCCCCATTGATAATTTTGCCGCTGTGTCCTAACTTTTTCCACGCCGCATGAGCCGCCTGAATCCCCCATAATACACCGCCGACATTGACACCGTACACTTTTCTGAATTGGTCTTCGGTAATCGTATCGATTGGCGTGGTTGGACCGAGACCCGCATTATTAACTATTACGTGTAAGTCTCCAAACCGGTCAACGGTTTCATTTACTGCTGAGAACACATCGTCCCGCTTGGAAACATCCGCTTTTATGGCAATGGCCTTACTACCGTCGCTGGAAAGCGTTTCTGCCGCTTTTTGAGCAGTTTCCAAATTGTAGTCTACTAAACTCACAGCAAACCCATCTTTCAAAAGTCTCTCTGCTATTTTTAACCCGATTCCTTGTCCAGCACCTGTTACTAAAGCTACTTTTTCAACCATACAATGACCTCCCATTATTCCGACTATAAAAAATAATCGTTTTTGAACTGGAAAATAAAAGAAACATTTAACTCACCTTTATGATAAACCCTTTTGACAGTCTTTCATGTCATAAAATATTACATATTTATGAATTTTCAAGGTAAATACACTAAAAAAAGGTCGGTATAATCTTTTGGTTACACGTGGTATGTAAGGATAATAAAGATATTGAGCCGGCGGTATGAATTCAACAACTCATTCAAAGAAGTCTCCAGGTCGAAATTGAAACAACAATCTGATAGACAAGATATTATCTGTCTAACATTCATATTTTTCAGTTTCTACATAGTGAAAACTTCAGCTTTTAGTTCTATAACGAAATCTCAATAAAAACTTAAAAAGCTACTGATCCATATCGCAAGCCTCCTTAAATTGTTGTATTCGTTCAATTTGATACGTTATTAATCAAAATTGCGGTAATACATAAAATCGGTGTCCCACCGCCTATTCATTTACCAAACATCGACAAATTCCATCATATTCTAGGTCAAACTGTCAAAGAGGTATTGTCTGCATACTAGTAAACCGATATAATATCTCTAGGTACATAGATAGTTTATATTATCTAAAATTTCTGAACAACTTGGTGGCTACTCTATCAAACTATGACCTTAAAGGAGCAAAAAATGAGTCAGAATAATCGTTTGAATAAACAAAAGAAAGTTAGAAAAAAGCGTCATAAAATACTTCGCTATACACTATTAACCCTTGTTGTATTACTCATCGGAGGAACTGCCTTCGGATTCTATGAATATAACAAACTCAAACCAACCAATCATTTTAGTCATCTAAAACCTATTGGGGAACCAACGAAAAAAAGTATCAATAACAATAGTCAGTTAAGTCATTATAAAGAAAAAGCAGGTGTCTTCAACGTTCTTCTTATTGGCTCTGATGCTCGAAAAGGAAGTTCATTAGGCCATACCGATTCAATGGTTCTCATCCATGCCAACCTAAACAACCATACTTACAACATGATGAGCATCCCAAGAGATACACGAGTGAAATCAGATTATGGGTATACAAAGCTCACAAGCGTGCAATATATCTCACAAGCTAAAAAAGGGACAAAGCAAGGCATTATTGATGCGGTAAAAGCGGTCTCTAATCTAACTGGAGTCCCTATTCACTATTACGCTGAAACAAATTATTGGGGATTACAAGATATGGTGAATGTCCTAGGCGGGATTGACATGAACCTTCCATTTAAAGTCACTTTGACACATCCATGGTATAAAGAAAATAAAGGCAAAACATTCGAAGCTGGGACTCATTCAGTTAATGGAAAAATGGTCACAGAGCTCGTGCATGAACGCTACTCACTTCCTGGTACGGACTACGGGCGACAGCAATTACAACAAGCTGCGCTCATTGGTATTGCCAAAAAAGTGATGCATCCTTCTAATATCACGAAACTTCCAGCTTTATCCCGTTCGATGTCTAAGTTTCTGATTGCGACAAACATGACCAATGAAGACATGGTCAGCATCGGATTAGGCGTTAAAAACGACTTCCACCCAGAAGAACAGATCAAATATCGCCAAGTTAAAGGTACGGGCAAAACCATGTATGATGATATTCTAAAGGCTAACAATAGTCAGATCATCCTTAATGATCAACAACTTAAAGACATCGTTAAGAAATATTTTTCGAATTAAACAATAAACAAAGCCGGCAAAGTAGTTGTGAGAAAACAATGTAAAAACCTCAAATTAGTGTCTATATCTATTATTTAACAAAAACAAAAAGCACAGATAAAAGTCATAAATCAAGACTTTTTCTGTGCTTTTCTTTTAACCTTGTTTGACACGATGTTAAAGACGGATTTTACTCTTAAGAACGAAGAAGATACTTATTATCAATTTTTTTCTCTATTTTTTCTATACTTGATTTATCTTTCAAAATTTCTACCTTATTTTGATTTATTAACTCTCTAATAGTCTTCTTTCTCTTCACTATCCTTCTACCTCCTATAATTTTTATGGCTTCTGTTTCCGTTCTTTTTTTCTCTTCTCTATTCTCAGCATAACAAATGTTTGTAATAATATTGTGAATACCGAGTAAAGACTATAATAATATTTTTTCGTTGTTTTGGCAATAGTCAGTCTAGTAATAATGATAAAATTTTCTTACAAATGGTGTTTTATGTAATGATATTTTCATTTTTATAAAACGGCCAAATGAAAGGCATTAAGAGGGAAGTATTATGTTATACCTCTAGTTATTATGCTTAATTTATTACTTGATTTTAACAAATTGTAAAATTGATACATATAAGTATTCAATTTTTCCAAAAAAAGGCGTATAATAAAGCCATCAGTGCTGGAACACTGATGGCTTTGTAGCAACTATAAATCTAAGATGAAATTGGAGCAGACAGGAGACCGTGGAACTTAGAGAGATAGGCTCATCACTTATTAAGTTTACCCATCCACCAGACAGATACTGCACTCACTAACCCTGCAAATAATACGTATAATGTGAGTAGTAATGGTGAACCTCCGCCTACTTCAATTAAGGTTGCTGCAATAATTGGGGTAATCCCACTAGCAAATATTCCCGATAACTGGTAAACAACAGAGACACCTGTGTATCTGACTCTTGAATCAAATAGCTCAGCAAATAATGCGGCCTCTGGTCCATACACGAGGGCATAAAAAATACCGAATGGAATAATGATCGATAACCATATAATCCATGTGCTGCCTCCCGAAATTTGCATTAAATAAAAAGCCGGGAGAGCCGATATACCTACAATTAAACTTCCCCAAAAATAAACTTGTATTCTACCAACTCGATCTGATAGATAGCCAAAATAAGGAATAAAGAAACACATAATAAGGGCTGCTGCAGAAACACCAAGCGTAGCCATCGTATTTGAAACATGCAAATCTTTCGTTAAATAACTTATAGAAAAGACTCCCATAATATTGAAGAAGACACCATCAATATAACGCGCACCCATACCTGCAATGACTTTCTTAGCTTTTCCGCCCTTCCACATATCTAGAAATGGTAGACGAGATTCTGAATGACTGCTTTTCACTTTTTCAAATTCAGGCGTTTCCTGCACAGCAATTCTCATCCATAACCCTAGAATAAGTAACAAGACACTGGCTCCAAAAGCAACACGCCAACCCCATGATAAAAACTGTGCATCCGTTAAATTGGCCGTTAATAGCCCAACGGCACCTGAAGCTAAAAGGAGACCTAGAGATAAACCTATTTGAGGAAAACTTGCATAAAAGCCTCGTTTTTCCTTAGGTGCGTATTCATAAGCCATAAGAACAGCACCACCCCATTCTCCGCCAAGCCCAATGCCTTGAACAATACGAAGTAATAACAATATAATTGGTGCCCATACACCTATTTGGTTATAAGTTGGTAATATGGCAATTAAACATGTACTTCCTCCCATAATCATGACAGTTAAAACCATCATCTTTTTCCGGCCTATTTTGTCACCAAAATGGCCAAAAATAATACCACCAATTGGACGCGCAACAAATCCAACGGCAAAAGTCACATAAGCGAGTAGTGTTGAAATAAAGGGGTCATCACTAGGAAAATACAGGTGATTTAAAGCAAGACTCGCGACCACACCATACAAAAAGAAATCGTACCACTCTATCGTTGCACCAATAATACTCGAAGAGACAACAGGTAAAAGCTTTTGCTTGCTTGTAGAACTCAAAGAATTCCTCCTTTTTATTATTCATTTTTGTCATGGAAAAAGAATAATACCATACAAATTTTGAATACGTCAATTAATTTATCTCTATTGGGTCACTCCAATGATTATGACTCAATGTGGAAACTAGTATCGTTAAGTGTTAGATAGACAAAAATATTAAAAGAAGCCGCACGAATTTCGTGGGGCTTTTATATATACTTCTTATAATAAAAAAACAAGCCCAATTAAGGACTTGAGAAAAGGGGGAGGAATTAATATTTTAAGCTATAGATACAATACCCTTTTTCCTTACTATTAATCTATTAATTACGCGAAATTTTAATAAATAGTCTTTAAAAGCGGACTCCAACTTCGAAGTCGCGCAACCCCTCTTTGATGTCGTGCAATTCCTTTCCGAAGTGGCTCAATTCCTTTCCGAAGCGCCTCAATTCCTTTTCGAAGCGCCTCAATTCCTCTCCGAAGCGCCTCAATTCCTTTCCGAAGTGGCTCAATTCCTCTCCGAAGCGCCTCAATTCCTTTCCGAAGTGGCTCAATTCCTTTCCGAAGTGCCTCAATTCCTCTCCGAAGCGCCTCAATTCCTCTCCGAAGCGCCTCAATTCCTCTCCGAAGCGCCTCAATTCCTCTCCGAAGCGCCTCAATTCCTCTCCGAAGCGCCTCAATTCCTCTCCGAAGCGCCTCAATTCCTTTCCGAAGCGCCTCAATTCCTTTCCGAAGCGTCTCAATTCCTCTCCGAAGCGCCTCAATTCCTCTCCGAAGCGCCTCAATTCCTCTCCGAAGCGCCTCAATTCCTCTCCGAAGTGCCTCAATTCCTCTCCGAAGTGCCTCAATTCCTCTCCGAAGCGCCTCAATTCCTTTCCGAAGTGGCTCAATTTCTTCTTTGTAAAAAAAACCAGCTAATCTTCTCATATGAAGTTAGCTGGATTTTAAATTTGGATATATAAAATTGCACTTAAAACAAGCGCAAATTACCTTTAATTTTACTTTATTTGCGAATTCCTGTCTCTTTTGCTAATTTTGTATACGTTTCTGTTTCATTTTGTACTGCTTTTGAAAAATCTGCAGAGTTTAAATAAGCAGGTTCTAGTTTGATTTTTTCTAAATGCTTGATAAACTCCTTATCTTTTTCCATTTTTGCTACTGCTTCATCCCACTTTTTAACGATTTCATCAGGAGTATCGGCTGGTAAAGACAAACCAGTCCACCAATTTACTGTTAATCCATCCAATCCTTCTTCTTTTGTGGTAGGGACATTTGGGAAAATAGGATTACGTTCTGATGATTGAACCGCAAGTAATTTAATTTTACCTGCTTCTACAAGAGGTGCAAACTCCCCAACCGTGTGGACCGCCAATACAACGTGCCCTCCTGCTACCTTTGCTGCAGAGTCAGATGCACCTTCAGATGAAACTATTTTTGTTTTGCTATAATCAACACCTATTGATTGCAGCCATTGAGCTACTGCAAATGCCGAAAATCCAGCGGGTCCCACCGTTGCCCAAGTTAATTTATTAGGATTCGCTTTTACCCATTCTGAAAAATCTTTAAAGCTATTCCATTTAGCATCGGTCTTCACCGCATAAGCAGTAGTTCCTGCTGCAATCCGGGAAACAAATTTATTATCACTAATCTTTATAGTTGGATTTGAATTTCCTGCTTCATACATAGTTGTAGAGGAATTGTTATTAACGAGTACAGTATAGCCATCCGGTTTCGCCTCTTTTAATGCATACTGGGCGCCAATGATTCCGCCACCGCCTGGTTTATTCGTAACAACAATAGGTTGCCCCCACTCTTTGCTTAAATAATCTGCAACCGAACGTGCTGCTAAATCTACGCCTCCACCTGCTGCAAATGGTACAACAAGCTCAATTTGCCTAGTCGGATATTTTATATCTTTACTCCCCTTATCATCCTTATTAGTAGTAGCAGATTTTGTGGAACATCCTGAAAGAACAACCCCAACAAGCATTAATACGGTAACCGATAACATTAACAATTTTTTCATCGTAAACCTCCACTTGTTTTTATGAGAATTCCAAATGTTCTCCTGTTTCTTGTAAAATTCTTCTTTTCGTTCTTTTCATTAAAATGATAGAAACGATCAAAATCAACCCAGCAAATAGTAGAATGGTCAGCGAGATAGGCCGTTGAACAAAGATGGATAGTTTTCCTGATGACATTTCCATGGATTGGACGAAATACGTTTCTATTTTTGGACCTAGAACCAGGCATAAGACAAACGGAATAATTGGCCAATGAAATTTGTTAAATAAATAGCCCAGTATGCCAAATATAATAGCAACGACAACGTCAAACATACTATTTCTTACAGAATATGTACCAACAAAACTAATTAAGAGAATAATTGGAGCTATTATGCCGAATGGAATATCTGTGAGCTTTGCCCACAATCCTACCAAAGGCAGATTTAAAATTAATAGAATGACATTCCCTACAAACATACTCGCTATAATCGTCCATACGATTTGACTATTTTGTTCAAATAATATCGGTCCAGGTGTTAATCCATAGATCATCAGTGCAGCAAGTAAAACAGCTAATGGTGGTGATGATGGTAATCCCAATGATAGCAGTGGGATAAACCCTCCCGAGCTTGTTGCGTTGTTGGCCGATTCAGGGCCTGCAACCCCTTCAATCGCACCTTTCCCAAACTTCTCTGGATTTTTTGAAACTTTTTTCTCTAAATCATAAGCTAGGAATGCAGTAATCGTCGCCGAAATTCCTGGAAGGATACCAAGAAAAAAACCAAGTACACTTCCTCTTAAAATCGGAAGGCTGCTTTGTTTTAAGTCTTTTTTACTCGGATAAATATTCCTAATTTTTATAGGTTTCTTGGGTTCCTTTAAAGATCGATTTTCTTCAAGTCCTTTTAGTACTTCGGCAATGGCAAATAAACCAATAATGATGCTAATCATCTCAAATCCGCCTGTCAGGAAACTGAAGCCAAAATCGAATCTTGGTTGTCCTGTTGTCATACCAATACCAACCAAGGAGAATAAAAAGCCAAGTAAGCCCATAATCACTGATTTTTTTAGGGAAAAGCCTGTTAAATTAAAAAGTACCAATAAGGCGATTAACATTAATGTAAAGTACTCAGGTGGTCCAAATTTCAAAGCCTGGTTTGCTAGGAATGGAGCAAAAAGGATAAGTCCTACCAAGCCAATAATACCAGCTATAAAAGATCCAATCGCTGCAATTCCAAGAGCAGCACCTGCTCTTCCCTTTTTAGCGAGAGGATACCCATCCAGCGTGGTTGGCACAGACGACGATTCACCAGGGATATTCATCAGGATGGCAGTAGTTGAACCTCCATACATAGATCCATAGTAAATTCCAGCCATCATCATCAAGCCTTGAGCAGGGTTAAGAACAGTTGTCACTGGCAAGAGAATCGCAATCGCTGATGTTGGACCAAGCCCGGGAAGGACTCCGACTAAGGTTCCAAGCAAGGAACCAAGCAGAACAATGAGCAGATTGAAAGGAGTTATGACTTCACCAAATCCATTTAACAGATATATGACCGATTCCATAAGATACTTCCCTCCTTTTAAAAAGTAAAAAATCCACTTGGAAACGGTATCTTTAGAAAGACAATAAACAGCAAATAGAAAACACAAGTTACTATCCCTGCTATCAAGATGGAGTTGATCCAACGATATTTTCCAATAAGTTTTATTAAACAAGCTGCTGTTATTAATGTGCTAACGACATAACCAGTGAACAGGATTAGCAAGCAGTAAAAAAACAGGATTACAATAGAAGAAACTAAGATGAGAAGAGTTTTTCCAGTCGGCAGATCCACTTTTTTCTCTTCTGTTTTTCTTTCAAAAAACAACGCTAAACCGAATACCACAAGAAGAATACCAATTAATCCAGGAAAGACATGGTCACCTGTGAGTAAATTTTTACTATAAGGGTAAAGCGTTTTACCTTCATGTAGGGATAAGAGACCCAACAGTATCACGATGAATCCACTGATTTTTTTCTCAGAAAATAGTTTAAAGGTCATATCCTACCCCCATTTTTATTTTTCTTAAGGCCTGCTTGTATCGTTACTGTTGGAGCTTGTTAATCGTTCTCTTTTAATCGTTTTGAATAGATTCGTAATTAGATTCTTTGGCTTTTGGTCCTTTTAAGATCAGCCTTAACTAAAGAAGCAGCAACCACTTCGACACCGTACCGTTTAACATTTTGACTGATCAACACATTCTGAATATGGGGGGGTTTTTCGACGCACAGGATGTGCTAGTGCAGGCGTTGCGACAGGACGCCTGGTTTTTAGCCTGTGTCATTCCCCACTGATGGAAAGCCTGAACCAATCGGACCTTTACGGGCAGTTGATCCCCCACCTATCTTCTTTGAATACTCGGAATCTTGAGGCGGGGGTCTTTACTAGCCGTTAAAGCGAGATAAAATTGCTTAAAGATTCAGCACTACATACACTCAAACTTCGCTCCCCCTTTAAATCTATGTTATGCCGAAAAAAATGATTCATTTCCCAGAAGTAATTTATATAATCTCATCTGAAATAATATAGCGATTCTTTCTTGAGATTCTTTGGTTAATCCACCAGTATGGGGAGTCATGGTGGTCTTTCTGTTATTTAATAAAGCAAAAATTGGCAGGTATGAGTCCAGTCTAATACCGCACTCACACCAGCCAATTGACTGTTTAATATAAAACTCTAACTTTTGGGGGTCACATCAATCAAGCTCAAACTCAATCTGAAACTCCTATACAGACTCTATAAACTCCTCCATTTCACGATTCCAACCACTCGCTTCTGATCTTACGGTATTTAAAAATTTATGCAGGGCTGGTGATAGCCATTTTTCCTTATGGTAGAGCATTTGTGTCACAAATGGTTTTTCTGATGGAGGGGTAATTTGCCCAGTTATTTTTCGAGAAATGAGCTCTTTTTTCACCGTCATTAATGGCAGCATGGACACGCCAAGCCCACTCATCACGCATTGTTTGATTGCTTCCACACTCCAAAATTCAAGTGTATCATCTCCAACAATGCCTTCCTTTTTTAAGATCTCTTCAAAATATTGGCGATAACTACAACCTTTTTCTGTATATAAAAAGGTATCTTCTTGACTAAATTTGTAATCCTTCCCTAATGTAATATTGGCTGGAAAGAGAAAGACCATGGGCTCCTCCACTAAGATCTCTGCTTCTAGGTCAACTTCTGGTTTTTCTTGATCGACTAAAAACGCGAGATCGATATCTCCATTTCTCAGTTCATTTCTAAGCTCATAACAAGATCCGGTTTTTAGCATGATCTGCACATGTCGATATTTTTCACGAAATGTTTTTAAAATGGGCGGTAAACGATAAATCGTTAATGATTCTGAAGCACCTATAATGATATTCCCTTTTGGCTCTTGTTCTGGTGCTGTGATTTGAGTGGCTAATTTCTCCAGTTCAATCATTTTCTTGGCATATGGAAGCAAATTTTCTCCAACTTCTGTTAACTTTATTTTTTTACCAAGACGATTAAATAGCGGTTGACCTAACTCTTGTTCGAGCGATTGAATATGTGACGTTATGGTCGATTGTGCGTAACCCATAAAGTCTGCAGCTTTTGTATAACCACCTTTATCAACTATGGTTTTAAACGTCACTAGATGGCGAATTTCCAACGTCGGTTCACCTCGATCATTATTTTCGATTGTTTTCATCATTACTATCTATTTTACTGATGGTATCTTACTTATTACAATAGGAATAAGGATTCAAATAAACATGGAAAGCGTCACAAAATGTAAGGGCCCTTATAAAGTGAAACTTCCATCAGTGGGGTTTTTCCTCATCCCCACTGATGGAAAGCCTGAACCAATCGGACCTTTACGGGCACTTGATACCCGCCTATCTTCTTTGCATACTCAGAATCTTAAGGTGGGGTTATACTGCCCGTTAAGGTGGGATAAAAAATATTGACGCTAGTGTTAACGAAGGAGAAGTTTCAATGAAGAAAAAATTAGGACCTTTTTTATTAAGTGGTTTATTAATTGGCCCGATCCTCGGCTCTGGAATTATATTATTACCTCCCCTCATATACAAAACGACGGGGGACTATGCTATTGTTGCTTGGATCATGATTCTGGCCATTGGATTTCTACTTGCCATGCTTTTTGGTAAGTTAAGTGTCGCCTTTCCAAGTGAGAAGGGCGTAGCACATACAGCCGAGCTGGCCTTTGGTCCGCTTGCAAGTAAATTATCGGCTTGTTTTTTCATTGGAGCGACCTTTATTGGACCAATAGCCGTATTAATGACAGCGAGTGTCTATATCCATGAACTGTTCCCAGCTTTCCCATCATACATCTATGGATTTATGCTTCTACCCATTTGTGTAGGAATTTTGCTCACGAATATTCGATTTATCAGTAAAGTATCCTTTATCTTTGCAACCATTGCGGTCATTATTTTACTCAGTGGATCCATCGTGACTTTGTTTCATGCAAAAAATTCGGCCATTTTTGAAACGGGATTTCATCTCAAATCATTTGGGTACGGTATTTTATTATTGTTTTGGGCATTAGTCGGTTGGGAAATGATTGGTAATTATAGCCTTGAAGTGAAAAAACCTGAAAAAACAATGCCACGGGCCATTATTCTAAGTTCCATCGTGGTTATTTTGGTTTCAGTATTAGTTTCACTCGCCATCCAGCGTGTCCCTGCATCTAACCATGTTGGGGAAACCATTATTGGTATTTTAACGCCACTCTATGGCAACTGGGCAGGACCACTCATCTCTATTATTACAATTGTCCTTTGTATCAGTACTTATTTACAGGTTATGGGAAGTGTGACGAGATTAATTTCTAGCATGACGCAAGATAATCGATGGATTTCCCTACTCGCCTACCGAAATAAACGGAATATACCAATTGCAGCCATTCTTGGATTAAGTTTGATTCACATATGTGTTTTGGCTCTTGTATCACTAGATATCTTAAACATTCAAAAAATTGTCGCTGTCGCCAATGCCTTCTTTTTATGTAATACATGTTTCGGGATTGCTGCAGGCTGGAAGCTACTCGATGGATGGCTATATAAAGTCATCACCACTGGGTTATTGGCTTGTTTTTTAGTCATTCTCGCTTTTTCATCTTTATGGGTGATTGGCATTATAGCTTTGATCTTAGCAAGTTTTACTTTATTTCATTTAAGAAAAAGGGGGTGTTTGATATCATAACTTCGCACATATATCCAATAATGTCACGTCACAAAAACTGCACCCCATTTGTCTATAATAAATAGGGTGCAGTTGAAATGAATATATAGTTGCTTTTAGGTATCTTCTATTCATGACTATATTTACTGTTTAAATATCTTGATATGTAAGCAACAGAAGGTTTACTCGATACAAGATGAAAGGTATAGCTGACTGTATTCTTTTATACCTTTTTCTAATGTATAGTTTGCTCTAAAATTCAACTTTGTTTCTGCTTTGGAACAATCAAGGGGTCTTTGTGCTATGTAACCAGAACTTTGATCAGTAAATTCTATTGTTACCTTTGGAAAACTCATCTGTACAGCATGAGCGATCTCTTCCATAGTAGATGTATAACCGACACCGATATTAAAAACGTCATCCTTAATAGCTTGACTGTTCAATGCCAATTGAATGCCCCTTATGGCATCTTTAATATAAATAAACTCAAGAGATTCCTCTTTTCCATTCATCCTTATAAGTTTTTCCCCGTGTACAACTTTTTCTATTACATCTTTTATTGGGTCTGGCATTTTTCGTTGTGGACCGTAGATAAAAGGAAAGCGTAAAGCAATAAAGTCAAAATATCCTTTTTGACTATATACATGACCTAAGTGCTCACCAGTTAATTTTGATACGCCATAGATAGACGGTGGTCTTAAAATATCTTTTTCTTGTTGAGACAAATCATCATTGCGATGATATACTCCACCAGAGCTTATATAAATAACTTTCTTAATAGAATATTCTTTGGCCAATTCAAAGATATTCATGGTTCCTAAAATATTAGTATTTAACGTAAGTTTTGGATCCTGATCTCCTATGAATGGATGAGAAATGCCTCCTGCATGAATAATAGACTCAATGCTATGTTCATTGAAGATTGATTTAAGGGTATTTATATCAGTAAGGTCTCCTTCAACATGCACAAAGTTATGTGTTGCAGATTTTTTAGTCTGAGTCTTTTTATCAAAACCTATAACACTAACATTCTCAACCAATAAGGATTCTATTAGCGCCTCCCCAATGAGACCTGCACTTCCTGTTACTAATATAGACATGATACCATCCCTTATTTGTTATATTTTTCACGATACAAATATTGACCTCTACCACTCTCTGCAATGATCTCTCGATTTTTTACAATAAGTTCACCTCTTGAAAAAACGTGGGTGATGGCTCCCTTAACCTGAGTTCCTTCATATACATTGTATTCTGTAGATTGGTATTGCTCTTGAGCAGTAATCGTTCGTGACAATTTAGGATCGAATATGACTAAGTCAGCATCACTTCCAACTCTTATGGCCCCTTTTTTTGGGTACAAACCGAAGATCTTAGCTGAATGACTACTGGTTAGTTTTACAAATTCCTGTAAGGATATTCTTTTTTCATGAACACCGTAATGATAGAGTAGTGAAAAACTATCACCAATACTTGGTAAACCATTTGGTACTTTTGTAAAATTGTTTATTCCTTTATCCTTGCCGTCTTTATAAGGATGTGAAGCGTGATCTGAACCAATGGTATCAATCCAATGATCTTTAATCCCTTCCCATAGAAATTCTTGATCTTTTCTCGTTCTTAATGGAGGTGAACAAATATACTTAACAGCCTCTGCAGCATCTTGTTTCAATTTATCCTCCGTTAGAATTAAATAATGAGGACATGTCTCTCCATAAATGGGAACACCACGCTTCTTTGCTTCAATCACTTGTTTTAGGGACTCCTCACAAGTGATGTGAACAATATACGCCGGTGTGTTGAGTAATTCAGCGATTCTGATTGCACGGTGAGTAGCTTCAGCTTCCATTTCAGCTGGACGAGTATAGGCATGATAGATTGGCGATGTATGTTCTTTTTTTAACGATTCTTCAATTAAAAGTTCTATAACACTGCCATTTTCAGCATGAATATTAGTTACAATTCCCGATTTTTTAGCTTGTTTCATCAATTCGTACATTTCTTCATCATTGATCATATTTGCATCGGGATAGGCCATAAAAAGTTTAATAGAGGTGACTCCTTCTTCACTAGCTAAATCTGTGAGTTCAGAAAGAACACGGGGATTAACTTCATTCACAATCGAGTGGAATCCATAATCGATAATTGATGGTTCGGCCTTTTGTTTCCATTCTTTGAGAGTTTCAATGAGTGAATGCCCTTTTACTGCGTCAACATAATTGATGATAGTTGTAATTCCTCCAGCTGCCGCTGCTTTCGTTCCACTTTCAAAGTCATCAACTGTATCAGGTATGGCAAGATGGGTATGAGGGTCTATACCGCCCGGAAAAATATATTGTTCACTTGCATCAATCACTTGATCATTTGATTTTACATCTTGTGAAGAAGAAATTGAGGTAATTACGCCATCTACAATTTTTAAATCCGCATTAAAACAATCGCTATCAGTAACAATGTTTCCACCTTTTATAATTAAAGACATTTGGTTTCACCCCATAACTTTTTGTATTAGTCACATAAGTAGTGAATCGTAACTTCAGATAGTAGCTGAGTCCCTTTTTCAATATCAGTTGGTGCCGCATACTCATCTGGATTATGACTACCATTTTCCGAGCGAACAAAGACCATGCCTATGTCGGTTATTTCATTCATTAATTGGGCATCATGACCCCCACCACTAGGCATTTTAATGGTTTGAATGCCTAATTTTTCGGCATCATTAAGCATTTGGTCTAGTACATGAGGTGCAGAAAGAGCGGGTTTTACTTTCATACGTGTATTTATTTCATATGCAAGTCCTCTCTTCTGACATACATTTTGGGTCGCAAGCTCTATTTCTTCTAAAATTCCATCTCTTCTTTGTTCATCTAAGTCTCGAACATCGATCACTATTTTTACTTCTCCTGGAACAATATTCACCTGACCAGGTAATAATTCTAGTGTAGATACCGTACCCACTGCAAATTCACCAAATCTATTCGTAATTTTTTCTACTTGTAAAGCCACTTCACTCGCTCCAAGTAAAGCATCATTTCTCATATTCATGGGAGTGGCACCTACATGATTGGCTTCTCCTTTAAAGGTGATATCAATAAGTGATAGACCTGTAATACCTGTTACGATTCCAACAGGTACATTTTTTGAAAACAAAAGAGGCCCTTGTTCTATGTGCATTTCAAGATATAAAGACAAGTCACCCTTTTCACGGATTGCTTGCTCAATATGATCGGCATCAAGTCCAAAGTTTTTTAGTGCTTCTCGTCTTGTAATGCCTTGTTCATCTGTTACTTCTAAATCCTTTTCTTTCAGTTTACCAACCATGGCACGGCTTCCAAAGACACCACCGGATTGAAATCGTGAACCTTCCTCTTCACAAAAAGCAATCACTTCAATACCACGCTTGATATTTATGTTTTCTTCAAAGAGATGTTGAGCAACCTCTATACCACCAATAACACCGATAATTCCATCATATTTACCGCCTTCACGTACAGAATCAATATGTGATCCTAACGCTACAGGAGCTAAGGTTTCATCAGAGCCTTTTCGAAAACCAATGAGGTTTCCTGCATTATCTAGCCGAGTAGACATACCCGCTTCTTGCATCCACGTTGATACGACATCTATGGCTTGTTTATATTCTTTTGTTAGCGCAACTCTTGATACCCCCTGTTCAGTAGGTTCACTAATCTTTGATAACAGCTCAATTCTTTCCATTATTCTGTTAATTGAAATCATGATGATCCTCCTTCCGATGACTTGTTTTATAGCGTAGGTGAAAAAAATATTAATCTATCAAATTAATCAATCAGGATTATATTTGATAGAAAAGGAAAAGTTTTATAACATGACATCCCCCAAATTAGGTCCTAATGTCTGGCCTGTATATAGATTACCATCTGGATCGGATGCCAATAATAAGGCTGTTGGCGCAACCTCTCTTGGATGGCCGAATCTTGGAATAGCCAATTCTGATAGCTTCTTGTCCCTCCAGGCCTCATCTACCTCATTCATTAATTGTGTTTGGATAGGACCAGGGGCAATACAATTGGCGGTAATATTATACTTGCCCACTTCTAATGCTAATGATTTAGTAAATCCAATTACGCCTGCTTTTGCAGCTGCATAATGAGTATGCTCAACACTACCTTTTTGTCCGACCTGTGAAGCGATATTGATAACACGACCACTTTCCGCACTAATCATATGGGGAATCACTTCTTTTGTCGTTAGAAAAACACTTCGTAAATTGACATTAATCATTTGATCCCAAATTTCAGTTGACATATCTGTTAAAAATCTAGGCGTTGAAATGCCTGCACAATTTACTAAAACATCTATTTTTCCAAATTGTTTTATCGTTTGATGGACTAAATGTTGAACATAACCTTCGTTGGAAACATCTCCCTCCATCATAAAAACTTTATTTGAATGTTGTTCTAATTGTCCCTTAAAAATGCCCATTTCAGTTTTATCTTCATTAAAATAACTAATAAATAGGCCAGCTCCTTCTCTTGCAAATAATTGAGCAATACTTCCACCAATACTATCACCTGGAGCAACGCCTGTAATTAAGGCCACTTTATTGAGTAATTTCACAAGGATACCTCCTTTTTTGATTCTAATTGTTTATCATAGCTAGACAGTTAATGCTAAACCGTCTAGCTACTTTATCTAGATTTATTGTTGAGTATTTCTCACTTCATCCAGATAATTATAAAGTGTAAATTTAGATATACCTAAATATGAGCAAACCTTATCACCCGCTTTTTTAATAAGGAAAGCCCCTTTTAGATCCAAATACTTTAAGCATTGCATTTTTTCTGATTTGCTCATCATAGCCACTGGTTTACCAACATGTTCTTGTGCTTCATGGATTAATGTGTCTAAAACATCATTCACGTTATTTACAAATACTTCTTTTACATCCGTTTTTACCTCATCTAAACCGATTAAATTTTTGACTACATTCTCTGCCATCATTAATTCGCTAATATCGAAATTAATACAGATACAACCGATGGGAATATTTCGACTATTCCTGATGAACATCGTCGTTGATTTTAACATTCTTCCATCTTTCGTTTGTGTCAGATAGTTATGTTTATCACCGGCTGCAACCGTCCCTCTAAGAACTTCCAATCCCAAGTTTGTCCCTGAGTCTCCTACTTTTCTGCCAGTAACATGTCCATTTTCGATTGCTACGATTAGTCCACTACCATATATTTCAGGCTGAGTTAAATCTAATAGTGCGACTTCACAACTCTTTCCAAATTGTGCAGCAATTCCTTTTAATAAGGATTTCATCATATTTATTTCTTCGTTAATATGTTCCATATAGTACCTCAATTCGCATAATTTTAGTTATGCAAAGTATAAAACATTTTTTTATTTAGTCAATATATTTTTTAGTTTGAAGGGTACATCAACAACATAAAATTCAATTTACAATGTTTGTCTTTGAATTTCCGAGACATCGGCTTTTTCTATTTTTGTTGACATTAATATTGCATACGCTAAACCACCAAAAGCAATACCCAAAAACCAGTTATAAGCGTATAGTTCACTTAAAGAAGGAATAATGAGACCTGTAAACGCAATAAGCATCCCGATTACTAATGCCAGTATTGCACGTATGTTAAACCCATTAGTATAGGCATACGGTCCATTATAGATATAAAGTCCATTAAGATCATATAATCTTTTTCGCACGATATAAAAATCTACTAACATAATGCCCGCAATAGGCCCCATTGATGCTCCTAAAGCTCCCATAATTGTATCAACCATTGCTGAATTACCATACCAAAGCCATGGTGCAGAAATGATGCCTACAACAATTGCTAACCAACCTGCCCTGCTAAAATTAAGTTTGTTCGGGAATAAAGCAGCTAAATCAAATCCAACTGATACGGCATTTGTTGCTAGATTACAAGAAATGGCTGCTGCAAACACCAGAATTGCACCTATTAAAACAATAATTGGATTATTAAATCTCATTAATAACTGCAAGGGATCTGAAATTGCATGACCATAAACAAGAACAGTACCAATAGTTACTAAAAGACCTACACATGAAAAGAACAAAAAAGATATAGGGATACCAATAAACTGACCCACTAATTGATCTTTACTACTTTTTGCAAAACGTGTTAAATCAGGATTATTAACAATGAGTGTAGCCATTGAACCTATCAAACCTGATATAGATAGGAAATATTGACTCCAGAATTTTGCTCCAGTTAAAGTGGCCTCATGTGTTACAATAGGTTTTAAACCCGATGTACTAAGTGCCCAACAAAGTAATCCTAAAGAAAATATCATAATTAACGGTCCTGCCCACACTTCAAAACGTCTGATACGTTCAATACCATGAGTGACCATGTAGACGTGAATTAATACGCAAATAACATAAGAAATAAAATAATCTAGGCTCATCCCAATGACATGGTGGTCTGCAAGAGAAGTCCACCAAGGGAATATGGCACCCAATCCAGCTTGGATGGCTTCACCACCAATCCAGAGAAAAACACCAAACCAAAAGATACCTAAGAAACCACGGATTAATATGGGTATTTTTGAGCCCTTGTAACCAAAAGCAGCACGAATGATAACAGGAAAAGGTAAACCATATTT
The DNA here is from genome assembly GCF_006517395.1 of Terrilactibacillus laevilacticus. Lineage (GTDB taxonomy): Bacteria > Bacillota > Bacilli > Bacillales > Sporolactobacillaceae > Terrilactibacillus > Terrilactibacillus laevilacticus. The sequence goes on along the minus strand of NZ_VDCY01000010.1, from coordinate 63,004 downwards.
TGATCCCGATATACTATTTAGAATAATAGCTACATAGACTACTCCATAAGCAATAAGGACAGCTGACATCGCCTGCCAAAAACTCATTCCTTCTCCAATCATACCTGCCGCTAACACCCACGCTGGTACGTTATGTGCGATACCCATCCAGAGCGTACTGAAACTCCACCAACTCCAATTTCTCTTTTCGGATGGAGTTGGTACGAGGTCATCGTTATATAATCCCTTATCCCATTTTTTCATATTTACTTTCACTTCGGTCATTGATTAATCCTCCTTTAACCTGTTTAATATTTAGATTTAGATTGTGTACTGATAGAGGATGTTCAAAAAGTCACCAAATGATAAGCTACGAATCTCGGCGTTGGCTTGTTTTTCCGGTCCTCATGTAGTAAAAACCTACATTCCGGTCCTCAAAACAGCGCCGCCTTGATCTTCTTGCTTCTAATTTGTCACCTTTTTAAACACGCACTGATAATTTTTTTATATATTTTTTTCAGACACTTCACACCGACATATTTCAAACCACAGATATAGTTTATATCTAGCAAGAAATACTTTTTATAAAAATCTAAATTTTATTGCAAGGAAAAAAGGATACGATTAGCATTAAAAAAACAAAGGTAGATTACCTGTTTTTTATGTGAATGTTTGAAATCACTCCCTAGAATATAATTTTTGATCATAAAATCAACATTTTCTTCAAAAAATATTTTAGATAACAAAAATATTTTTTATATTTACTGACATTTTAAAATATTGTTTTTGATAAGTCAATCTTTTTTTAAAATTTTGACTTATTTTTAGATAAGTATTGATGATTACGAAAAGACACACACCTATATCAAAAGTCGAATCAATCTTCTTATCATAAAGATTGATTCGACACTCTTCTCTCATAAAATCATATTAAAAAAACACGTTATTTAACTTCAACAATCATTTCAATTTCAACTGGTGTGTTAAACGGTAGTTCATTGGAGGAAATTGCCGAACGAGCATGTTTTCCCTTTTCTCCAAAGACGGTTTCAAGAAGTTCAGAGGCACCATTTATGACATATGGCTGTTCAACAAAGCCTGGAGCACTATTGACAAACCCAAGAACCTTTACAATCTTAGAGATGTTGTCTAGATTACCGACTTGTTTTTTTAGAACCGCCAAACAATTTATCATACTTTGTCGGGCTGCTTCATAGCCTTGTTCAACTGTTAAATCTTGACCAACCTTCCCTTCATAAATCAACCTTCCGTTTTGTCTACAATCTTGTCCAGATGTATAAACTAAATTACCTGTTTGTTGGGCAGGAATAAAAGCCGCAACAGGTTTAGCTACCTCTGGTAAGGTAACCCCTAATTCTTTCAACTTATTCTCTACTTGTCCATTTCTATTTTCTACTTGTTCCATTTTTTTCTCCTCCTAATGCCTATAATTTTCTACGATATGTCTTTGATTATAATCCTTAATAATTAGACAAATCATAAAATTCTTTCTGCAATAATTCTAAAAAATATTTTTTTGATTGTCAACAAATTATTTTTTATGTAGTATTTTTTTTTGTTTGATAGCAACTTATATATAAAAGATTAATCTAGCCAATCTCTCTTCTTACTAATTTTAAGGTGACAGTCACAAATTATAAGGCTATACTTTTTAAAGATAAGGTTGGTTTAAATGAAGTATTCTAAATTGACAGCGCTGTCATTAATTTGATAGGAGGAAAAAACATGTTTAACGAAAACCACATCATCCTACCCGCAGTAAATAAGATGAAAGATTTTGAGAAGCTGATGCGCATGCCGCTAGATTACATCGTCGTGCTCGACACTCATATCGCCCAATTACAAGCCATGATAAAAATGGCAAAGCATCATAACAAAAAAGTCTTGCTTCATGCTGATTTAGTGAATGGACTAAAGCATGATGAATATGCGGCTGAATTCATTTGTCAGTATATCCGTCCATATGGTGTCATTTCGACTAGAGGTACCATGCTTACTGTGGCTAAAAAAAGAGGATTGATGACGGTTCAGCGCTTCTTTTTACTAGATTCATTGGCACTGGAGACGAGTTATCGAACGTTTGAGAAAGTGAATCCCGATATGATTGAGGTATTACCTGGGCTTGTGCCTAAAATGATAAAAGCAATCAGGCAAAAGACAGGACGTCCAATCATTGCTGGAGGTTTAATACATACAAAAGAAGACATTCAAAATGCCTTTGACGCAGGTGCGACAGCTGTTTCAACATCAGATAAAACACTATGGCATCCCGCTCATTAAAAAGTGATGATCGCCCGCGGGCATACGAAGGCTAGGTCCTCCAAATAGTCACTCTGTTTTCTAACATACAATGTATCCCGCTATAAAAAGTCAAGTGACAAATTTTAAAACTTTTCTATTGACAACGCTTACATTACTGAGCTATCATGAGGTTAAGTTAATAAAATGTGAATTTTGAGAAATGAGCTCACAGCGTTACCTGTTTAAAGGTCTATTCCCTTTGAACGAAACTGTTGTGAGTTTTTTTCATGCTTGGGCAAGTTCATCGATGTTCATAGGGGGGAACAACATGTCAGCATACTTAGCAGAATGTGTTGGTACGATGATTCTCATTATTCTCGGAGGCGGCGTTTGTGCTGGTGTCTCTTTAAAACATTCTTTCGCTAAAGGTTCAGACTGGATTGTGATTGGATTTGGTTGGGGCCTTGCCGTAACAATGGGTGTTTATGCCGTGGGATCCATCAGTGGTGCCCATCTTAATCCAGCCGTTACTTTAAGTTTCGCGTTAATCGGACAATTTGCTTGGGCCAAAGTACCGGGCTATCTCCTAGCTCAATTGATCGGGGGATTTCTTGGTGCATGCATTGTCTATCTACATTATTTGCCCCATTGGCGTGCGACGAGAGAACCTGAGGTCAAGCTCTCTGTCTTCTCCACTGGGCCTGCCATCCCGCAAACTTTTTCTAACCTACTCAGTGAGATCATTGGAACTTTTGTCTTAGTCCTTGGCTTGTTGACCATCGGAGCGAATAAATTTACTGAAGGTTTAAATCCTTTGATTGTTGGCTTTCTAATTATAAGTATTGGACTATCTCTTGGAGGAACCACCGGTTATGCCATTAATCCTGCCCGTGATCTAGGGCCGAGACTCGCTCATGCCCTTCTGCCTATCGCCGGGAAAGGCCAATCAAATTGGCCATATGCTTGGATTCCTGTTGTAGGTCCACTTTTAGGCGGAAGCTTTGGGGCCTTATTCTATCAAAACGTATTTTTAAGAAAGACCTCCTTATTATTTTGGATTGTCGGCTGCCTTCTTCTTATCATTATCATCGCAGCTTATGTAATAGAGAAAAAACGAGGCACACGCATGGATACGGCTAAAAACAGTCATTCACATTCTTTATAAGAAGTTGTTCAAAAAGTCACCAAATGATAAGCTACGAATCTCGGTCGCCCGCTTGTTTTTCCGGTCCTCATGTAGCAAAAACCTACATTCCGGTCCTCAAAACAGCGCCGCCTTGATCTACCGACGCCCAGGACGGGCTAGTACTGGCGTTCTGGCAGGATGCCAGCGTACTTAGCCAGTAACCCTTTTCGTTTGTCACCTTTTTGAACACACACTATAATTTAAATTTCGGGGGAGTGAATACACATGAAAAAGAAATATATATTATCGATTGACCAAGGCACCACGAGTTCAAGAGCGATCATTTTTGATCATGAAGGTCATGTCATTCAAGAAGCACAGAGAGAATTTAAACAACTTTTTCCAAATCCAGGATGGGTTGAACACGATGCCAATGAGATTTGGTCTTCCGTGATCGCTGTCATGGCTGAGGCCATGTCCACTAGTGAGGTATCACCAAAAGATATTGCAGGGATCGGAATCACGAACCAACGTGAAACCGCCGTGGTTTGGGATAAAACGACAGGTCATCCTGTTTATCATGCGATTGTATGGCAATCTAGGCAGACGTCAGACATTTGCCAAGAATTAAGATCTCAAGGACACGAAGATCTTTTTAAAAAGAAAACGGGCTTACTTTTAGACCCCTATTTCTCTGGTACAAAGGTCAAATGGATTTTGGATCATGTCAAAGGCGTAAGGGAGCGGGCAGAAAAAGGAGATCTCCTATTTGGAACAATTGATACATGGCTCATATGGAAACTGTCTGGAGGCAAAGTCCATGTGACCGACTATTCCAATGCGTCAAGAACCTTAATGTACAATATCTATGACTTGACGTGGGATGACGAGTTGCTCGACATTTTAACCATTCCTAAACAAATGCTTCCAGAGGTCAAATCATCATCGGAAATCTACGCCAAAACGGTCAATTACCATTTCTTCGGGGAAGAGGTCCCTATCAGTGGGATTGCTGGAGATCAGAACTCTGCCCTGTTTGGTCAGGCCTGTTATGAAAAAGGGATGGCAAAGAATACGTATGGCACAGGATGCTTTATGCTCATGAACACGGGAGAAAATCCTGTTCAAAGCGAAAATGGTTTACTTACAACCATTGCCTGGGGCATTGATGGCAAGGTTGAGTATGCTCTAGAAGGAAGTATTTTTGTTGCGGGCTCAGCCATTCAGTGGTTAAGAGATGGCCTTCGTATGATTAAAACAGCTCCTGAAAGTGAAGACTACGCATCAAAAATCCAATCAACGGATGGAGTTTACTTTGTTCCTGCCTTTGTAGGCCTGGGAACACCTTATTGGGATACAGATGCACGAGGGGCCATTTTTGGTTTAACTCGTGGAACGACAAAGGAGCATTTTATTCGCGCGGCTCTCGAAGCACTTGCTTACCAAACAAAAGACGTGTTAAACACCATGGAAAAAGATTCAGGCATTCAAGTCAAACAACTCCGAGTGGATGGCGGTGCCTCCCTTAACAATTTCCTGATGCAATTCCAAAGCGATATCTTGAATGTTCCAGTCGAAAGACCAGAGATTAATGAAACAACAGCGCTTGGAGCCGCCTATTTAGCAGGCCTTTCCGTTGGATTCTGGTCTGATCGAAAAGAAATTGCCGACCAATGGAAAATTGCAAAATCCTTCACAGCCACCTTAACGGACACTGAAAGAGAGCAATTATACACTGGGTGGCAAAAAGCGGTTCAGGCAACACGCGTGTTTAAGTAAAATAACTCATTTGGCTCCACTGCAATAAATAATATGTCAAGACGACCTTTCACCTTTCTCTTTTATTGCAATTATGTACCTTTCGGCATGGTAGATTAGTCTAAAATTAACAAATCCTAGGTAAAAAATTTATCATGTGACGCAAAACGGTTGTGACATTTTACACAATCAACTATACTATAATTACAAGTTAATATCGGTCAAGGATAATGAGAGACTACAATGCACGATGAAGAGTTAACACTTTTTCATGGCATATTTGTGGTCTCTTTTTTCTTATTAAAATAAATCACGAGGTGACGAGATATGGCATTTTCAGCGTTCCAACGTTCAGATTTTTTAAAACAAATGGCAAGTCAAAAATTGGATTTATTAGTGATTGGCGGCGGCATTACAGGTGCAGGGATTGCTTTAGATGCCAGTGTTAGAGGCCTTCATACTTGCGTCATTGAAATGCAGGACTTTGCAGCAGGAACGTCAAGTCGTTCGACCAAACTCGTTCATGGCGGTCTGCGCTATTTGAAACAATTCGAAGTCAAGCTTGTTGCAGAAGTGGGAAAAGAAAGAGCCATTGTCTATGAAAATGCACCCCACGTGACGACACCAGAATGGATGCTGCTTCCTTTATATAAAGGCGGAACGTTTGGTAAATTCACAACATCGATCGGACTCAGAGTCTATGATTTTCTAGCCGGTGTCAAACACAGTGAACGCCGATCGATGTTAAGCAAAAAACAAACGTTAGAGAAAGAGCCTCTTCTCGACCCTAATAGCTTAAAGGGCGGCGGATACTACGTTGAATACCGAACGGATGATGCAAGATTAACCATCGAAGTCATGAAAGAAGCCGTCAGCAAAGGAGCTAAAGCGGTAAATTATGCCAAAGCTGAAGATTTAATCTATGACGGTGATCACAAATTAATTGGCGTGAAGGTTATTGATCAAATCACAAACGAAAGTTATCCTATCTATGCTAAAAAAATTGTTAACGCCACAGGACCTTGGGTCGACACACTAAGAGAAAAAGACCACTCAAAAAACAACAAACATTTACACCTAACAAAAGGGATTCACATTGTGATTGACGGCGAACGTTTTCCTATGAAACAAGCCATCTATTTTGATACAACCAATGGGGATAAACGGATGATCTTTGCGATCCCCCGTGATGGAAAAGTGTATATTGGGACGACAGACACCACTTACACCGATGATCCCATTAATCCACGCATGACAGTTGAAGATCGGGATTATTTACTCGAAGCCATAAATGGCATGTTTCCAAGCGCAAAATTGACGCCATCTGACGTTGAATCAAGCTGGGCAGGCGTTAGACCACTCATTCATGAAGAAGGAAAATCACCTTCTGAAATTTCGCGTAAAGATGAAATCTTCTTATCAGATTCTGGACTCATTACCATTGCTGGCGGAAAATTAACAGGTTACCGAAAAATGGCTGAACGTGTGGTTGACCTCGTTGCAAGTGAACTCGAACAAGAAACAGGAACCCATTATCCAGCAAGTACAACGAAAAAAGTCAAGCTTAGCGGAGGACACGTCAATGGTTCTGCTCATTTTCCTAAATATATAGAAGAAAAAGTGAAAGAAGGTGTAAACCTAGGATTATCTTCTGATCAATCTGAGGCACTCGTAAAACGATATGGTTCAAATATCGAAGCACTATATGACATCATTAGAACAGACATAAACGAAGCTCAAAACTATCAACTACCTCTCGATATTTACGCTACGATTAAATATAGTATTGAACATGAAATGACAGCAAAACCCGTCGATTACTTCAATCGACGAACCGGTTCAACTCTATTCTCCATCGAATGGGCTAAAAAATGGAAATCACCGATCATTGACTACATGGCGGATGTATTCAAATGGAGTGATGACGAGAAACATACCTATACACTAGAATTAGAAAAAGCTTTTGAGGAAGCTGTGGAGGCGGAAACAGCAAAAGTAAGGGAGGAATTAAGTAAGGTGGAATGATTATTTAAATGATGTATAAATATGCCCTAAGGTTAGATTCAAATATTTTCTACCTTAGGGCTTAACTTATTTTAAATTTCGTTGATTTTTTCAATTAAAAGTTTTTTTATCTCAATTAACCCAATAATCTCTTATTCCACTAATAATGGAACAAATTCCTGAACATTTACATCTACTAAACCAATGTCTGTCATTCTCGCATTTGGAATAACAGCTAGAGTAATTGGGATAAGTCTAGATATGGGATTATTATCAGGCATAATTGTTTCATTTAATGTTCTTTCAAACAAATCAATTTTCGGGGTTAAATCATATGCTGATTCTAAACTCATAAGTCCGGCCAACGGTAAAGGCAACTCAGCTATTATTTTACCTTTTTCAACAGCTACCATACCGCCATTCAATTCTTTAATACGTTTTGCGGCTATTACCATATCCTTCTTATTGCTACCTAACACAACCAAATTATGGCAATCATGAGCAATTGTCGTTGCTATAGCGCCTCCTATAATCCCAAATCCCGAAAGAACACCAATAGCTTGATTATTGTTTCTTCCATGCCGATGGAATACTCCAATGTAAATAAGAGGATCTTTGGTTCCCTTATCTTGTTCTAAACTAACTTCTCCGTTTTCTACTGGAACTGATACTTTTATAAAGTTTGTAATATTATTTGAATAATCAATGACATTTATTTTAATCTCTTTTGCTGCCGGATCATTCACTTTTATAGAAAAATCTTTCTCGCTAATTTCAGGAATATTGACAGTTTGCAAAAATTCTTGAGGAGGTTCTATTTTAGTCTGTTCTACCTGGAGTTTTCCCTTTTCTACAATGTGCTTACCGGATGTAAAGACATCAGAGATCATCATAGACTCTAAATCATCCAACAATACTATATCGGCAATTCTCCCAGGTGAAATTGCCCCTAAATCTGACCTACTTAATCTTTGGGCTGCATTAATAGTACCAAATCTTATAGCGTTAACTGGGTCTATTCCCTCTTTAATTAATTGCCGAATAACATGACTGATTGTGCCTCTTCTAATTAAATCACTTGCCTTTACATCATCTGAGCAGAGGGTTACATTAGGTACATAATCTTTATCATTAATAGCTTTAGCTAAATCATTAACATTCATTGAAAATGAACTTTCCCTTATTTCTACATACATTCCTGATCTAATTCTTTCAATTGCTTCTTCAGTTGTTCTACATTCATGATCGGAGTCTATCCCAGCAACTATATATGCAGATAAGTCTCTACCCATAACAAATGGTGCATGCCCCTGTATAGTTTTGCCGGTTTTTTTAGCTGCCTCTACTATTTTTAACATTCGATCATCTTGTTCAATCACACCCACGTAATTCATCACTTCTGCCAATCCAGCTATATTCTCCCACTGAATCAGTTTTTGCACTACATCAGGAGTAAAATCTGCCCCAGTAGTTTCTACACCTGGAGCTGATGGTACACATGAAGGTAAAAATGTAAGAATTCTCAAGTCTAAATCTTTACTAGCTTCAATCATAAATTCTATACCTTTTTCTCCTAATACATTTCCAATTTCATGGGGATCAGTCACAATAGTAGTCGTTCCATGTGGAAGGATTGCCTCCGCATAGGCACCAGGTGTAATCATACTACTTTCAATATGAAGATGTGTATCAATCAATCCTGGAATAGCATACTTACCTTTACCATCAACAACTTCCTTTGCTTTTAGATCTTCTTTTCCAGTATGATCAACATGTACGATTTTATCTTGGTAAATCCCAATATTCGCTGGATATATTTCCCCACTAAATACATTTACTAGTTTAATATTTTCTATGGCTAAATCTATCGTTATGTCACCTTTTGCTGCTGAAATATATAAATTTTTATCCATTCAAAATTCCCTCCAATTATATCTAAGTATATGATTATGGCGAATCATAGTATTTTTACTAATGACATCACTTAATAACCATCCTAGAATTCTCTTTTATTATGCTAAAGTTAAATAATAGACAAGAGGAATAGCTAGAAAATACAAACCAATTGGAATTTCTTTAATCTTTCCAGCTATAAGCTTAGTGGTTATATAAGTTAAAACTCCAAATACTATTCCATCAGCAAGATTATTTGAGAAACCAGTAATTAGTAACATAATAAAAGCTGGAGCAAGTTCATCCAATTTATCATATTCTAATTCTTTTAACGTTGAAAGCATTGATAGGCCGATAACAATTAAGGCTGGCGCTGTAGCAATACCGGGAACCATTAAAAATAAAGGCGTTAAAAGGAGACTAATTAGAAAAAAGAATCCAACAGATATTGAAGTTAAACCCGTTCTCCCTCCTGCTTCTACACCACTAGCAGATTCGACATAAGTGGCAACTGTCGTTACTCCCATTAATCCACCACCGATTGTTGCAATTGAATCAACTAGAAAGGGTTTTTGTATATTAGGTAAATTCCCATTTTTATCGAGCAGTCCCGCTTTTCCAGAAACCCCTAATACTGTTCCTAATGTAGAAAAAAATTCTCCTGCGAAAAAAGAAAACATGAGTGGAAAAAAGGATAACTTTAACGCTGAAAGCCAATCCACTTGGAAAATAATACTTGATGGATTTGGTGGCAGTTGTATTAACGAGTGAGGAACCTTGGTAATTCCAAATGGAATACCTAATAGTGTTACTATAGCTATACCAATAAGAATAGCTACTTTAACTTTTCTTACCATTAATCCTAAAATAACTATGACTCCGATAAGTGAGAGAAGGACATTTACACTATTTATATCCCCTAAAGTTAAGCCGCTTTTTTGAGCATTTACGACAATTATCCCTGATTGTGAGAATCCAAGTAATGCAATGAACATACCTACTGCAGCACCAATTGATATCTTTAAACTCTTAGGTATAGAGTTCACAATTGCCTCACGGATTCCAAATAGAGTCAATATTAAGAAGGCAACCCCTGCTATGAATACCATTCCTAATGCAGTCTGCCATGTAGCTAATCCACCTGCAACAATAGTCACCGCAAAAAATGCATTCCCTCCCATTCCAGGTGCCATACCAAATGGTAGGTTAGCATATAACCCCATAAGAATTGAAGATAATGCAGAAATTAATATGGTTGCGACCATGACTGCACCTATCGGCATACCTGACTGGGCTATGATATTTGGATTAACTATTATAATATAAGACATAGTAATAAACGTCGTTAGCCCAGCGATTATCTCAGTCCTTAAATTTGTATTAAGTTTTCTTAAATTGAAATACCTGTCCAAAAAACCTTCTCTTTGGATATCCTCTGACACCTGTAAGTTTTCCATATTATATCTCCTTTTTGACATGAATTTTTATCCCGTAACTGTCTAAGAAGTATGTACTAAGGTGAATTAATTATTATATTGTCTACCTTTTCAGTAATAAATATCTATTAAATTATTAATTTACCACTTTTTTGACTTACTAAGTGCAATAAGAATTTAATCTAGCCCTAACAAAATTGTTTTTTTGTACTTTTTTTTTTTGATATTGTACACATTATATATCTGACTATTTTCAGAACAATTAGTTGCATTATTCTATTATATTTTTCCGAATTTATAAATATGGCCGAATATACAGACATTTTATTTCGCATCGTTTGACATAAATAACTATCAGAACTTATATCCATATCTATACAATCCATATCAAACATCATTTGATCAAGGCTTCAAAACAGGTGGGTTATGATAGTCCTTTTCTAACAGTGATGCTGCTGCGTAGTCTATGATAAATGTAACGTTTGGATGTGCTCTTAAGATAGAAGCCGGACAGTTTACATTGATAGGTCCTTCAAGTGCGGCTTTAACTGCCTTAGCTTTCCTCTCACCTGAAGCAGTCAAAAGTATTTCTTTTGCTTCCATGATATCAGCCAAACCTAATGTAAACATTTTAGTTGGAGCTTCTTTACGAGATAAATGATGGTATCTAATTGTACTCTCAATTGTAGATTCTTCACTATCGGCACAAAATAAGCGAGAATTAAAGGATGTCCCTGGTTCATTAGCACCTAAATGTCCGTTAACCCCTAATCCCAGGATCTGTAAATCTCTCGGAAATTTTTTCAATACCTCATTATAACGGATTATTTCTGATTGTAGGTCTGATACACTACCGTCTAATAATTCCACCAATTTAGGTTGTGTCTTAATCCGGCTATAAAATTTCTCCTGCATATACGTATAGACTGTAAAAGATTTATCTCTATCAGCTATATACTCATCTAAATTCATAACAATTGCATTCTTTATAGAAAGCTTGTTATTATTAATGGATTCAACTAACAAATTAAAAACATCATCATAACTTGCTCCGGTTGTTGTATTAATAACAGCATTCTCATTTTTGTTTATGACATTAAAAATAACATTGAAGGCTTGTTTAGACATTTCTTCATAATCTTTTGTTTGTATAACACGCATATAGGTAATTCTCCCATTATAGTTAAGTATTTTTAATCTTCATTAGATTTTTATTTTTGATGAAACGGATTTATTATTTAGTTCACGCATGGATAAATTGAATATTCTGACAAAGTTATTTGAATGTTTCAAATGTAGGTCTTAAATATTCATTTAAAACAAGAGCACTTGCTCCGATAACACTGCTATTTTTACCAATTTTTGGTTTTATTATTTTAAATGAATCCTTTAAAGGATACCAGACATATTCATTAGATACATCTTCAACCCCATCTATGAGCTCTGGAAATTGTTGAATCATTGGTCCTGCCAGTAAAATAGCTTCAGGGTTATACATACTAACAATATTAGATATGGCTATTCCTAAATAGTCCCTTGCTCTTTTTATAATTCTTATAGCGCTGTATTCTCCTTTATGATAATCCGTATAAATTTCTTGAATTGAAATTTGCATTTGCTTTTCTAGTTCTGATGAGCAAATGAATGTTTGAAGACAACCTAATCTCCCACAATCACACATGGCCCCATGGGGATCTAGGGTAATATGTCCAATTTCCCCAAGTGTATTACGATGGCCTCTTAATATCTCACCATTAATCATAACAGCACTGCCAACTCCACTACCAATATAAAGACAAACAGAATTACCATATTCCCTCATATTTCCAAAAAGACTCTCAGCCAATAATACTGCTCTAACATCATTATCCACGTACACTACAAAATCCAATTTCTGTTCAAGATAGGCCCTAACTTGAACGTTTTTCCAATGGAACTGAGGAACCATAAGAACTTCTCCATCCGGCCATGAAATTGGGCCAGGAATACTAACACCTATAGCCATTATTTTTTCAACAACTTTTGGATCAGCACGGTTAATTATGTCTAAAGTACTATACACTATTTGATCAAGCACATTTTCTGCTTTTTGTTTCATGTCACAAACTATGTTTCTTTGTTCAATTACCTCTCCATTTAAAGTTACAATAGCAATTTGAGCTGAATTTAAATCGATATTGATACCGATTACGTAAGAACCTTCTGGATTAATCTCTAATAGTGTAGCGCTTTTTCCTACCACCCCTTTCAATTTTCCTACTTCAATAACTAACTTATCTTCAATTAATTGCTTAACAATCTTTCCTACACTTGTATTACTCATTTGAGTAATTTTAGCTAACTGAGCTCTAGAAATTTGTTTCCTTTTTTGAATTAAACTAAGAAGCAAAAAGTAATGGTATTTTCGAATAGAATTTTTATATTTCAGATTATAAGACATTAAGCCACTTCCATATTATTAAACTAAATTTAGTTATACATATTATTATCTTGCTTTTTTAAAGTTATTTTTAATTATTACTATTTATTAGGCTGAATTAATAACCTAAGTTTAATAATTATTATATTATTTTTTTAAAAATTTTCAATACTTTTTTATTTTATTTTTCATTAAATTCACATTCTTTTGTTGTTATTGTGATGGATATAATGGACTATTTTGTATATAGAACTTGATTCTTTTTATAAATCCTCCTCATTACAAAAAAAGTACTGTATCTTCTGGAACTTCTATAGGAAGATATAGCACTATTTTCAGTATTAAATTTGACCGATTAATAATGAAACCTAAAGAATGATCAACAAACAATCTTCCCCCTTTCATAATAGGATTGTAATGAAAAATAAGACCTAACAGATCATAATTAATGGAATGAGTAAAATCCATGCCTGCCCTGTTATCCATGACACTTAACACATTAAACCATTTATTATTAGTGTGTTCTAATACTGTCCTTTCAGAGTGAACGTATCAAAGAAAATGTCTTTTTGCGGTGCCTGTCACCGTAAAAAGAGATGCTACCTCTTTTAAATCCTTTGATACATGTGTTAATCGATGAATGTCCAGTGATATATCTTCAACCGTTTGATCCACATGTTCCATAGAAGTCGAAATCTGCAAAAACCCGGCATGGGTTTCCTCAAACATCGCGGCATTTTGTTCTATAGAAGAATTAATGTGTTTTCCATTGAGATTAATATTGATTAGCCGTTTCGTTATGTTCTTTATTTTATCTCCCAAATTGAACATAAATGCTTTAATATCGATAAATTGTTGATTAGTAATCTGCATCTGTTGAGAACTTTCTTTTACATGACGATTCACCCGTTCAAGAGATTGGCTCACTTGATCTACATTCTCTTTCACTCCAAGAATCATGTCGGTTATCATTTTAACATTTAATTGGGATTGCTCGGATAAGGCACGAATTTCGTGTGCAATAACATCAAAACCCTTGCCATCAATTCCTGCTCTAGCTGCTTCAATCGATGCATTTAAAGCTAATAATTTTGTTTTTTCTGAGATATTCTGAATTAAAGACACGAGTTTTGACATATCTTGTGTACGCTGATTCAAATCTATCATTTTAGAAAGAGATTCATCCACTAAATTATCTGTTTCTTTCATATTTTTCATGGCTTGATCAATTAAGAATCCTCCCTTACTTGTAAGTTGAATCACTTGGTGAGAAATATCTTCAACTAGTCTAGCATTTGATGTTTCATTCTCAAGGTCATGCATAAATTGAGACGTCAAGGTAGCCACATTCTGTGTATTTTTCGTTTGATCATTAAGTCCTTTAGATAGTTCATTCATCGTTTCGGTAATATTGTGGCTGTTAAGGGTAACCACTTGAGTGGAATGCAATAAGTGCTCACTATTCTTACTTACTTGATGGGATGATTTTACGATCTCTTGGATTATCCTCTTCATATTTATTCTCATTTTATTGACGGAATCTGCCACTTGTCCAAATTCATCATGACTGTGAATGTTAATAGGTTTTGTATCTAAATCTCCTTCTGCCATTCTATCGGTAACATGCAGTACTTGTTGATAATCTTTTTTCATTAACCGATGAATAATACAAAAGATCATCAGGCTTAAACCTAGTGATACAATAATACCTAATATAATAACGTTAATTGTATTTTGAATATGTCCTTCCGCCGCTTGACTAGATTTCACTGACCTTTTTAATTGATCTAGTAATTGAATAGTCTCATTTCTTAATTGAGCTTCTTGTTCTTTTATTTCTTGTATTTTAACCGTTTTTTTCATGAGAACAGCAGGAACGAACTCATTTTGAAAAAGATTATAGAGACGTGAATCATACTGGATAATTTTATTATATTTGGATTTTTGTAAACTCGTATTCATGTAGGGACCGATTTTTCGTTCTAATTTTGTTAGTTTTGCTTGGTCTTTTGTTAACAATTCAATAATATCATCACTGGGATTGATCAAATAATCAGCCACATACATCCCTTTACTTCTAAAAAGGGCACTCATTTCCGAAATATCATTAGACCTAACACTCTGTCTTCCCATGTTGTCGATACTTTTTTCTACTTGTAGTAATAAAATACAGCTAATCACAGTGGATATAATCCATAAAACAAATATAGCAATAAGGCTAATACTGTATTTTTCATTTAGCTTTAAATGTTTCCATTTCAGACGATTCATGTTAGCTTCACCTCTTAATAGGACATATTATCTATTTGTTTAATCCTATTATCTCGTCGAATCGTTAAGAAAAGAGACGAATATTGTAAAGTAAATGTAAAAAAGTAGTCATCCTAAAATGAATTTTACATAACTCCAACCTTAAGCTTAGGAAAAAAAGAAAAATCCGATCAGTCGTAACCATCGACCCTGATTCAGAGTTAATATCAAAATTGTAACGACTCCACGGGTAATCAGCTAAATCAGATACCATCTTTGCTCGCACTGGATTTAAATGGATATATTTATTCACCTCCAGCTCATAATCTACTGAATCTAATATCTCTGCTCCATAACGACTTTCAAACATGTGGCCTGTATAGTCATACTTTTTATTGAAATACTTTCTATATTTAAAATGAAGATGTTTAAATGATGGGACTTGTTAAATGATTGAGGGTTTCAATTTGAAGTTGGACGTGGTTTGTCATAAGACAAAAGGAGTGAAGATAAAATGGGATTTGGCATTTCGATTATTCTAATGTGATAGATAATGGGGATAATCCAAAAAGGGTGCTATTGGAGAAGTGGATAATAATAGATTCTTGAAATAATTAAGAAACTCCTCCAACTTCTAATAAAAAATTTGGATTCCCCACTGTCCTTTCACCGTGAACAAATCAATCAAAATGTCTTTTTGCGGTACCTGTCACTATTGTTGCGTTTGCTACTTTTTTCTTATCGTTACTCAAGAAGAAGATCGAGAAAATGGTAAAAGCAAAGACGACAGAGCCAATCGTGATGAAAGTAAAATTAAAACCAGATCGATCGTATAAAGAACCTATTAAGGAAGAAAAAGCAATAACGCCGATTTGTCCTGAAATTTGAAACCCAATTAAATAAATGGTGGCAGATAATCTTGAATCAAAATTCCTAGCAATATATTTAAACACTGCAATAACCAAAAGAGGCGTTTCAAATCCATGTAAGAGTTTGATCATTGATAATCCGATTGTACTGTCAACCATGGCTGAACCAACTATACGTGACCCCATAATCATTCCAGCCAAGGCAAGAGACCGCTTTGCACCAAGTTTATTGACGATAAATGGGGCAACAAACATCACCGCAGATTCAAGGAAAACCTGGAAGGAGTTGAGATATCCATAAAAATGATAGCCCGTTTCTGCATCGGGAAAATGTTTTGTGAAAAATATCGGAAATAACTGTTGATCATAGATGGTGTAAATACAAGAAGTTCCAAATAAAAAAACAATAAATAACCAAAATTTTTTAAGTTTAAATGTTTTGACAATGCTTTTTAAATCTAATTCCGATGTTTCCTTTTTTTCTTTTTCACTAATCTCTATTTTATAGAAACAATTGATAATGAAGAATAAAACGCCGGCTGCCGAAGCTAGCCAAAAATTTAAATGTGGATTGATACCTAACGCAATACCTGCAACCAACGCACCAATAGCGTATCCGAGAGACCCCCACATTCGTGAAGTACCGTATTCGAAATGAAATTTACGGCTTAACTTTTCTGTGTATGATTCAAGTAAACCAACCCCTCCAATAAAAGCTGCACCTAAATAAATAGCACCAAGTATAGCTCCAACAATAAAGGTTGAGTTTAACAAAGGTTCATAGACATAAATTAGAAATGGACCCGTACCAATCAGAAGAATATTCTGAAACCATATTAAGTGTTTCCTTGTTCCAAGTTTATCTTCAATCACCCCATAAATGAGCATGAAGATTAAAGCTACCGTTGAATTTATTGAATAAAGGGTTCCTGTTTGAAACCCAGATAAACCAAGACTCTCATTAAGCCAAATTGCATAGAATGCCCACCAAACAGACCAGGAAACAAAAAAGAAAAATAGATATCCAGACGTAAACCAATAGTTTTTACTTCTTATCATATTCATAACATCTTGCTCCTTCCGTTGATTAACCTAAGAGTATTAAATAAAATTGTAATAGCAATAATGAATGCGGTTACAAAAAACTTTAACCTATAATTCTTTTAAAACTCCTTTTCGAAGATTAAATCGGTGGTAAACAATTTTAAATCTCATTTGGTAGCGCTTCCACAAATTTATCATACATTAGCCGCATCAATATGTCAACGGGTTGACACACCATTAAAAAAAAAGAATTTTCTAAGGCAAGTTTTTAGCCTATCAGGGATGCTGATAATAACAGATAATACACGTTAGAACTTAATCCAGCTAACCATCACAATTTGGTTGGACTTCAAGATGTGGTGCCATGCCTTGTACGAATCCATTCAGTTTGTTTATTATTCTTCAAACAAATGTATTAATATAGTATTAAAAGAATTGATTATTCGACAAAAAATGAGACTCCTAATTTAACCGGAGTCCAATTCAGCGCTATCTATTCATTTTTATTTCATCCTTTTGTCCCCGTTTTCCTGCGATAAAGATACTGTTGCCATTGAAAACGGATAAAACACCCAATACAAAAACCTAAAATAGCGATAAAGGCCGCTAAACCCACCATGGCTGTAAAGATAATGGCTACAATGTTCCAGTGTAATAAATAACTAATATATCCGATAGTTAAACAGGAAACTGCAATAACTTGGTTAAATTGTTGTTGATCCCGATCTTCTGGAATATACTCATTCATTGGTCGTTTCAAGAAAACCTTCGCCCATTTCATAATTGGGTTGTAATGAAACAAAAGTCCAAGCAAACCACATATTAAAGGAATAAGCAAAATCCATGACTGCCCTGTTATCCAGGTTGCAACGACACTCAACAAAATAAACCATTGATTCGTTCTAACTAGTGGTCTTGGAATTGACCTTGGATTGTGACCCATTTCAAATCACATCTTTCTGATTGGATTAATCATATTTTACTTTATTTTTCATCATTTGTTAAATATGAAATCCTATGATTGCACTCCAATATCATGTCCTTGTAGCGTGAACGTATTAAAGGAAAATGTCTTTTTGCGGTACCTGTCACTCAAAAAGGAACTTTACATAACTCTCAATCTTCGGCTCAGGGAAGAAAGTTAAAATCCTGTCAGTCGTAACAATTGACTCTGATTCCGGACTAATGTATACGCCATAACTACTCCATGGATAATCACCTAAATCTGACACCATCTTAGCTCGAAGGGGATTAAGATGAATATATCTATTCACCTCCAATTCATAATCCAAAGAATCAATTAACTCTGCTCCATAACGTTTGTCAAAAGCGTGACCTGTGAAATCGTATTTTTTATTAAAATATTTAGCGTATTTGACGTTAAGGTATCTGAAAATAATGCTTGTTGGATGATTGAGGGTTTCAATTTGAAGATGAATGTGGTTTGTCATAAGACAATAGGCATGTAAATAAAATGGGGTTCGACATTTCGTCTCTTCTAATAAACGCAAGTACTCTTTCCTATCTTCATCGTCATAAAACAAGGGCATTTTACGAATACCGCGACTTGTAATATGGTACTTTGCTCCAGGAAACCAAACACGATTCTTTCTTGCCAAATAAGCACCTCCTGTCTTGCTTTAACCTTGATAGATAATAGATAATGGGGATAATCCAAAAAAAGGGAGCTGTCGGAGAATTGGAGAATTAGGATAATAATAAATTCTAGATTAACTAAGAAACTCCTTCAACTTCATAAAAAAATTTGGATTCCCCACTGTCCTTTCCATATGAACAGATCCGACAAAATGTCTTTTTGCGGTGCCTGTCACCGTTATTTCACCCCTATTTAATAACATACCCTCCATCTACAACAAGAGCACTTCCTGTCATGAAGGATGCATCATTACTGCTTAAAAAGAGAATAGGCTTTGCGATTTCTTCTGGCTTTCCTAGTCTTCCTAATGGATGCATAGCCACAAGGTCAGCCATCGTTCCTTGTGGTCCTCGCTTACCATCTTCAAATTGTCTCTGCAACAGTGGTGTGTCAATGGCACCAGGGCAAACCGCATTGACTCTAACGCCATATTTAGCTGTTTCTAAAGCAAGGCTTCTTGTAAAGTTTAAAATAGCTGATTTTGATGATGTATAAGCGATAAAATAAGATGAACCCACTAAAGCCAACTGCGAGGCCGTATTGACAATCACCCCTTTTGTCTCTTTGAGATAGGGAAGAACTGTTTTAGAGACCAAAAATAATCCTTTTAAATTGGTGTCTAATACACGATCCCAATCTTCCTCAGTTGTCTCTTCAATAGGGGCCACAAATTCAATTCCAGCATTGTTTACTAAAATATCAATTTTTCCCCATTCACTCACTAATTGCTCAACCGAAGTTAGAATTTGCTCTGAATGACGGACATCCACTTGATATGATAGATAGTTATTGTATGTATCATCATTATTTAAATGGTAGTCGAAAACGGCGACTTTCGCTCCTTCTTTAAGGAATGCTTCCACTGTTGCTTTTCCGATACCTGAACTCCCACCTGTAATAAGTACGACCTTGTCTCTGAACCTCATCCGGATACCCCTCTTTCATATATTAATTTACTTTTATTAAACTTCTAATGGAATCTGTACCAATTTCTTTACCTTTTTTCCACACACAAAGTCTCTTTGGACGGTCCAATAAGACATTACGAATATCCTTTGAATCAAATAAAACTAAATCCGCATCCTTACCAATTTCTATTCCATAAGACGTTAACCCTAAAGCTCTCGCTGCCCCATATGTCGTCATCTCGAGAAGTATTTTAGCGTCGTCAAAAGTTCCCATTTGTGCTGAATGAGCTAAAAGTAAAGCAATATCTAATGGATTTCCTGTACCAAAAGGAGTAAATGGATTCCGAATATTGTTCGTTCCATAAAGAACATTAACTCCTTCTTCTAACAATAGTTTAACTGGTGTGAGCCCTCTACGAACTCTTTCTGTATCTCCTCGACCATTCAAGTACAAATCGGTGGCTGGAAGTGAGAAGACATGTATATCCTCTTTGGCCATTTTTGAAGCGATCTGTCTCGCTTTTTCATGTTCAACTGAGCCCAATGATGTTAAATGTCCCACCGCAACTCGGCCTTCCATTTGGTAGAGATGGGTGAGCTTGATAATATCTAAAATGGCTAATTGATTCGGATCATCAGAAAAATCAACATGGAAATCTAATGGCTTTCCAAATTCATTGGCTAACTGATATACAAAATTCAGATGTTCAATCGGATCTCGGTCATTATATGGAATACCCCCTACAACATCCGCTCCCATTATCAAAGATTCCCTCATTAAATCCGCTGTTCCTTTTTGCTTAAAAATGCCTTCTTGAGGAAAAACAACAATTTGTATATCGATTAAATCTTTTAATTGCTCCTTTAATTCCAGGTGTACTTCCATACTTTTCATTTGAATAATAGGATCAACTTCAACATGACATCGCATATGTGTCACACCATAATCCACACACCGTTTTAAAACCTTTAATGATCGTTCTCTAATATCTTCTTTTGTGAATCCTTGTTTCAACTGAGCGGTGAGTTTAATAGCTTCATTTAAATTTGTCGCATCTTCATTCATCTTATCTAACAAAAAAGCCTTATCTAAGTGAATATGTGATTCAACGAGTCCAGGGAGTAAGACATTTCCGTTTCCTTCAATTATTTGTTTGGAATTAGGTACCTCACTCTTTGAATGAGATAAATAAACGATTTTTCCATTTTCAATACCTACATCTAATAAAGAATCACAATGTAGGCTTTTAACATTATGTAGTAATAAATCTATCATATGAATCCTTCTCTCTATAATCTATTGATGTTATTGAATGAGATAACTTAATGCAATAGATCACTATTTAGAAAATAGCGATCTATTGTTAACCCTATTAAAAATGTCCCTTTTCATCATTTAATCGATTTCTTTACTATAATGATTGCTTACTCAGAAACAGATTGACGTTCCTCATTTATCTCTACTGATGATGACATCGTATTTTTCATAAGTAGGGTATACACAATGAACCCGGAGATAACACCTAAAAACCAAGAATAGGCATACAGCGAACTTAATGCTGGTACAAACAATCCTATGAGAGAAATGACTGTTCCTATAGCCATCGCATAGAGCGCATTAAGATTCCAACCATCCTTATAGGTATATTGTCCTTGAGTTAAATAAAAACTATCGAGATCATAATTTTGCCGGCGCACAAGATAAAAATCAGCAAACATAATACCAGCAACCGGTCCGAGTGCGCCCCCTACTGCCCCCATAATGGAAAAAATGGTATCTGAGTTATCGAACCAAAGCCAAGGAGCAAAGAACAAAGATAGAACAATAGCGATAACGCCAGCTTTAGTGAAAGTTAATTTTTTTGGAAACAAATTAACCAAGTCGTACGCTGGTGAGACAACATTAGCAGCTATATTTACTGACAATGTAACAATAATGAGAGTTGCCGCTCCTAATACTAAAATGAACGGATTTCCAAACTGTTGGAGAAGTTCCACTGGATCCCATATTGGTCGGCCAAAAGCAATGATCGTACCAGATGTTGTAATAATACTCATAATGGCAAAAAGAATAGCAGTACCTGGTAAACCTATAAATTGACCGATGGATTGGTCTTTTTGACTTCTAGCGAATCGTGTAAAATCCGGAATATTCAGAACCAGCGTGGCCCATATACCTACTAAACCTGTTACAGATACAGGAAAAAGGCCCCAGAATTCCGCATTAGTTAATTTACTATGTTCTGCAAAAAGAGGACCAAAACCATGAGAGACAAATAATGCCCAAACAACCAAACATAACCCTAAAACAATGACTAGTGGACCTGCCCACAATTCGAAAAATTTGAGTCTTTCCATTCCATGTGACGTAATCCATGCATGTAATAACCAGAACAGTGTTACCGCGATCGCACTATTTAATCCCATACCAAGAATATTAATTGAACTTAAGCTATTCCAACCTGGTATCAATGCGCCAAATATAGCATCAATTGCTTTACTCCCTGCATAAGCTTGCACAGCGAACCAAAATATAGCCACAAAAGCTCTCAAAAGAACTGGAATATGTGCTGCTTTATGTCCAAAAGATGCTCTAATTAATACTGGAAAAGGCGTTCCATATTTTGCTCCTGCTGTCCCATTCAACCACATCGCAATGATGAGTACAATATTGGCGACAATAACAGTTAATAACGCCTGCCAAACGCTCATGCCCATTCCGATTAAACTACCTGCACTCTCATAGGCTACGATATTGTGAACCATTCCCATCCAAACGGTCGTAAAATTAAGCCATGTCCAATTCCTCTTTTCTTTCTTAACAGGGGCTAAATCACTATTATAAAGGCCTGCATCATAATTAACGACTTGCTCATTTGCATGTTTTGGGATTGCCACTTCTCTATCACCTCTTGGTTATATTTTGAATTTTCCGTTTTTTAAAGGTATACGTTTACCTTTCACTAAAAAAACAATCTATACAGTTAAGGGTTATGGATGTGAGTCAATTTCAAATATCGTATACACCCCACTTTTTTATATTTTGACAACTTCTAAAAAACGTTCTTACTCAATCACCCCCATCTCTGAAAGCATTTTTTTATAATTTAATTGTACATCTTCAATATGTCTTCTCATGAGAATACTGCTCCTTTCTGAATTCCTATTTTTAACCGCTTTTAAGATTTCCTTATGATAATACAAAGCATGTTCAACATCATCATTAATAGCCATTTCTATTCTTACTTTTTTAAAAAATTCCACTAATGTTGAGTAGACTTGAACAATTAATTCATTCATTGTGGCTTTGGCTAATGTCCCATGAAATAACAAATCAGGTGCAATAATAGATGTTCCATTGTTTATACAATCTTCCAGGTCTAAAATAGATTGTTCTAAAATATGAATACAATCGTCACTTCGATTTTTTGCAGCCAAATAGGCGATTTCTGATTCAGTTCCTATTCTAAATTGGAGTAAATCAAGAGATGAATGAGTATCCATAGATGGCATTAACGACTTAACATTTCCTAAATGATTATGAAAAACATTGCTTTTTAAAAACGCCCCTTTGCCTGGTTGTTTTTCAATGATTCCTCTCTCTGACAGCACCTGCAGAGCCTCTCTGACCGATGATCGTCCAACTTCCAATAATTGAACCAACTCTCGTTCAGAAGGCAATTTGTCACCCGGTTGAAGATCTTTTTTTCTTATATAGTCCAGTAAAAACTTTTGTACTGTTTCGCTAACAACAATCATCACGACTTCTCCTTGATGTTTACTTATGCATTTCAAACTGGTCATACCAGTATGTTTATATATAACCTAACACCTATTTTCTAAATTGTCTAAACAAATGTTATATTTTCTGACATGGTTATTCTGCGTCAATCTAAACCAGTTCATAGACTGAAGTTAAAAACGCAATCAACCCCCTTGCTGATCCCGTTGTCCTTTCACCGTGTACGGATCAATCAATAATGTCTTTTTGCGGTGCCTGTCACCGACATTCTGCGAAGGGTCCATTGATGAAGTAACAGCCAACGAAGAAGTGGCTAGAGTCTACTTGGGTCAGGGGGAAAAACATGTTAACTATTAATCATTTAGAAACAGGCTACAAATCTTCCACCGTTCTAAGAGATCTTAGTTTGAAAATCAAAGAACATCAGGTCGTTGCCATTGTCGGAAGAAATGGAGTAGGTAAAACAACTCTAATGAAATCGATCATTGGCCTCCTCCCTACTTTCTCTGGAGAAATAGCCTATCAAAATCAATCAATCCACCACATGCGCCCTGATCAACGTGTCAGACAAGGAATCGCCTTTGTCCCACAAGGAAGAGAAATCTTTTCTAACCTCTCTGTATTAGATAATCTTCTACTAGGAAACGAAGCTCTTCCCAAAAATAAACGATCTAAAAAAGTCAGCGAAGAGATTCTTTCATTGTTTCCTATTTTAAAAGAAATGCTTTCTCGTAAAGGCGGCGATTTAAGTGGTGGCCAGCAACAACAACTTGCGATTGCACGTGCTCTTATGAGCAATCCGAAACTCTTATTACTTGACGAACCTATGGAAGGGATCCAACCTTCTATCGTCAAACTCATCCAAAGTGTAATCAAACAATTAGTGAAAGAAAAAGGGATCTCAATTATTCTTGTCGAGCATAACCTGGACACAGTTATTGATTGCGCTGACTATGTATACGTGATTGATCGTGGAACGGTTATTACCGAAGGAGAGGCAACAGAGGAGAATAGGAAAACGTTTGAGCGGCATCTTGTTATTTAAACTTTCCTCAGAACTAAACATTTTTCATGACAAAAGACGCTTTTTTCAGCGTCTTTTTTATTTTTTACCAATCTTTTACTTTCGCGTAGAAATATATTGAAAAAATTTTTCAAAAATTTCCCCCTTCCTCTCACCATTTCCCCCTCTTCCCTGCGACTTATAGTATGAGGAGGTTAGAATGATGGATCAATGGATCGCTATGACAAAGGTTGTCGGTTTCCCCATCATGGTGACCTTATATCTGCTTTACCGGATTGAAGGAAAACTTGATGAACTGAACCGCTCTATCCAAGAGCTTGCCACCTACTCCAGAGACTATCAAATGATAAAGTATCATAAATCAAGCCTCACGTTCAAACGTGTGGCTAAAAAATTTTTGTATTAATTCACCATTTTAGGTTGCTTAATGCGATTTATAGATTGAGAGGAAAACGGATCCCTTCCATTATTGTTCTTCATAAAGAATAGAAGCATCAAAAAGAACGACATCTCCTCCTTAGGATAATGTCGTGCTTAGTCATGTATCGACTATTCAAATGTCTTCCTAGAGTGGCCATATCCATCAAAATGTCTTTTTACGGTACCTGTCACCTATTGGATATTCTTAGAGTAAATATCCTCAACCTCTTTTAATGAATTGTCTAGATTCTTATCTGTATTATTTAAAAGTTTTTCTTGGAGATTTGTCACTTGTTTAATTTGTTTTTGATAGTAACTAGATACTTTTTTCGTTAATTTCGTATATTGATCATAAGTAATTTTGTCATCTTTTAGTAAAGATTGTAAGGATCGTTGAATTAAGTTTTGTTCTTTATAGTTTCTTGTTGTCCAACGACTGGTTAATTGGTAGATATGGATTTGTTGGGAAACTGTTTTTTGCAAGAGATGGATGTTTTGATTGCTTTTCCACGCCAACCACTTCATCGAATTTCCTGTAGTTTGATTGAATTCACTTGTCAATTGCTCTTGATTTTTTACATTGACATATTTCCCACCTGCTGCTTGTGCTACTTCTTTTAACTGTGACTGTCCTTTTTGATCAACATCATAGCCAATGATATTTACGACTGGGGAAAGAGTCGAACTTTTAATTCCTTTTGCCGCTTTTACAGGATCTCCCCCACAAGTTTCGATACCATCACTTACAAGATAAATAATATTTTGATTTTTTTCACCAGTATATTTTCTTAAGTCTTTTTTGGCTTCTTTTAAAGATTGGGCTAATGGAGTCCATCCAGCGGGAGCAATTTTATTTAAAGAATCATTTAACTTTTTTTCTTCATAAGGCTGAACATCATACACTAACTCGCTAGATTGACAAGACATTTTCTTATCTGCTTCTGATCCTGTTCCTTTATGTCCATAGACTCTTAAAGCAATATTAGACTCTTTCGGAAGGGATTTCGCAAACTCTTTAATGGCTTCTTTCGCTAAATCCATTCTTGTCTTTGTACCTATTTTATTCGCCATACTTCCACTTGAATCAAGAATGATTTCGACGTTAAATGTATCAGTTTTCATTTTATTAGGTAAATCACCCGGAGATTTTCCAATGGACAACATATCGACAACAATCTTAGGATCTTCGTATTCCATCTTATAAAGAGAATACAAATAATAGAGTAATTGGTTTATGTCATCTTCTCCTGCATTTTTAGGATAAGTGGGAATAGATTCTAAAGTGGTTTGAACTTTTTTATCTGTGATGGAGGTGTCTTTACCAGCTAAATCTCCTACAGGGTACTTGACAATTCCCTCAATGGTTTGGGGCATTTCCTTTTGATGTTGAATGATTCCCGTTTCTTTAACGTCTTCTGTTTCTGTTTCTTTTTCTGTTTCTGTTTCTTCTTGTAGACTTTTTCCTTTATCCGTTTCCTCTGTTATGTCTGTTTTACTGGTACTTTGTTCTTTGTCCTTTTCAGAATTACAGCTTGTTAAAATAATCACGGACGTAACAAGTAAAATAACTTTTAGCAACTTTCGCACAATATTCCTCCCACTTATGTATTGTAGAAAAATACTCAATACACTTCAGTTTATTATAATTTTATTATATAGCTGGTTTTTTTACTTATCACTCCATCTTATTTCATATAACTTTTGTTCTGTTCAAAGAGTAAGCGGGTTTGTTCCCTATTCTATTAATACTAATAATGTGGTAAACTCCGAGTCACTCAAATTTAATACTCTCATATAGGCTACAAAAAAATAAGCCCAATTAAGGGCTATGTGTGGGGGACTACAAATGAACTTACTTAAGTATTACCCCTTTTCTTCTTAATTTATTCTTTTTGTTTATGGTTGGAATTCGTAGATCTCTTACGTAGGGATGCTCTTTGGCATTAATGTCCTTTCCACGTGGAATATGCGATCAAAGTGTCTTTTTGCGGTACCTGACACCGTATTTATTTCACTTTCACATACCTATATTTACTTTTGTTCCCAGCTTTATCTTTTGCATAGATTTTGAGAGTTGAGTTTTTCTTTTGTCTCTTCATCTTAATACTGTAGGTACCTTTTGAGCTGACTGTTGCTTTACCAAGATATTTGCTTCCGTTGTAAAGATAAACAGTGGCGCCTTTTTCTGCTTTTCCTGTCACTTTTGTTGATTTATAGGTTACGTTATTGGCACTTGGTGTACCCGGAGCAGTTTTGTCAGCGACTTTAAATGTTGTTCCAGAGCTTTGATTTTTGGCCTTGTCTGTTGCATAGGCTATTAGTAAAATGCCGGCTTTTTGTTTGGATTTAATCTTGACTGTAAATGTCCCTTTATGACTTGTTGTCGCGTGGCCTAACACTGTTTTCCCTGATTTAATCGTAATACTAGATCCTGCCTCAGCTTTTCCTGAAATGGTCGTTTGATTATCACCAAAGCTATAAACTGTTGGTTTTGATGGGGCTGTATTATCAACAACTTTTACTATCGTTGCTGAACTTGTATTTCCTGCTGAATCAGTGACATAGACAGCGACGGCTACCCCCGCTTTTTGTTTGGCTACTTTTGCTTTGTAGGAACCTTTTGAATCTGCTTTCGCTGAGCCAATAACTTTATTTCCAACTTTCACCGTAATTTTGCCATAGGCTTCCGTTTTACCTGAGAGATACGTATCTTTATTTCCAAATCGATAAACTGTTGGTTTCGATGGGGCTGTTTTATCAATCACTTTAAAAGAGGTGCCTGAACTTTGATTTTTAGCCGCGTCTGTCGCATAAGCTATTAACGTGGTTCCAGCTTTTTGCTTAGATTTAACAGTGACTGTAAATGTCCCTTTGTTACTTGTTGTGCCTTGCCCTATGATGGTATTACCTAATTTAATTGTAATACTAGATCCAACTTCAGCCTTACCTGAAACCGTTGTTTGATTATCTCCAAAGGTATATACTGTTGGTTTCGATGGGGCTGTTTTATCAATCACTTTAAAGGAGGTGCCTGAGCTTTGATTTTTAGCCGCGTCTGTCGCATAAGCTATTAACGTGGTTCCAGCTTTTTGCTTAGATTTAACAGTGACTATAAATGTCCCTTTGTTACTTGTTGTGCCTTTCCCTATGATGGCGTTACCCAATTTAATTGTAATACTAGATCCAGCTTCTGCCTTACCTGAAACAGTCGTTTGATTATCTCCAAAGGTATATACTGTTGGTTTTGATGGGGCTGTTTTATCCCTTACTTTAACATTGACTTCTTCACTTTTATTTTCACTGGCATCTTCGGCATACACGGTTAATGTACTTCCCGCTTTTTGTTTATTTATCGAAACTTTAAATGTGCCTTTTTCATCAGCCGTACCGATTCCGAGCACATCGTTTCCATTTTTCACGATTACTTTTGCGCTCGCTTCAGCGGTTCCGCTAACAACTGTATCTCGATCACTCACACTGTTTACAGTAGGTTTTGCAGGTGCTGTCTTATCTACAACAGTTACGGTCGTCACATCACTTTTATTTCCAAAGGCATCTTCTGCAAAGACATTTAGTACAGTTCCTGCGGATTGAGTTGGAATTGAAACATTGAAATGACCATTTCCATCTGCATAACTATCACCAATCTGACTTCCCTTTACAGAGACAGTGATTTTATCATTAGCATCAGCTGTTCCTGTAACAATTGTATCGTTGTCATCAACAGAATTTACGTTAGGCTTTTTTGGTATAGGTGTGTCAGGATTATTCTGATTTGCTGAAAGCAGCGTGTACGTTACATTTGGGCCTTTATCTACAGGTATCGTAAAATCAGCTGGTGAATTTATAGATTTAACATAGGCCCCTCCGCCTCTGAGTGAAGTTGAAGTGCCACTATAAAGTCTAGCCTTTAATTGATTAAATGCTTGATCCCCTTTAAATCCATATAAACCTGAATTTTGTTTCAAGAGTAATGCTGCTCTAAAATCAGTCATAAATTTTCCAAACGTCAAAGTTGGATCAATATATTTTTTTACGAGATCCTCTACCGCTACATAATCACTATTCGGATCATTGATAAGTTCTGTAAAAATACGATTCCCTTGGCCACATTGAATTTTTAAATACTCCATAAACAAGTAGGATAAAGAATAATTAGCTAATGTATCTCCATTATAATCCCAATAGAGTAGAGAATGACCTGCGGCAATTGATGAATCATAATTGTAGTAATCAATCCGATCATTGAGAACTTGTCCTGAGTAAATTTGTTCGGCCGCCATTGATAACCCTTCATTCATCCATGTATCCATTTCACTATGACCTTGCACAAAAACCTTTTGATTGTAATTAATCATATGTTGAAATTCATGAGCAAGCGTTGAATAGGCAGCAGATACATCTTTTGATGAGCTCGTTCCCATCAATGGGTTCGTATCAATGTAAAATATCTCTGATTGATTGGAGTGAGTGGTCGCATATAAATCTCCTGAATAAAAATAACCTGCTACATAACCACCGCTCCCGCTAAATCCATCTTGGATATCATAACAAAGAATGTTGACTTTACCGTTTCCATCAACGTCAGATTCGTTTCCAAAATTGTCAACGTCTGACGGATGAATTTTATCATCAAATTCTTTACCTAATACTTCAGCTCCCTGTGAAGTAAGTTGGTTATTATTGACCCAAACATTAGTTTTTTCCCCGCTATAAAGTAGTGTGGCATTAATTTGATAATCAGTATTTGTTTCAAGATTAGAAACCCAGAAGTCTTTACTATCACCTAAAACACTTTGCGATTTAATAGATTTTGTATTTCTATTTCTCACTTTACTTTTATCTTTAGCATCAAAAGGTTTAATGTAATCTAACTTATACGCATCTTTCCCTATCTTTTTGTTAAAGGCGTATTTGTTATTATTCAATTCAAAAGTACCCGAACTCTCACTTTGTCCTCCATCTGTTGATTCATTGCTGACAAGAACATAATTACTCGAGGCATCCGTTTCCGTGCTCCCTTTATAAAAAGGATTCGATACCTTAAAATATGTCACATCTGAATAGTAACGATCATCATAATCCGCCAATGTACCAACCCGCATGTAAATATAAGGATCATTTTCATAGATTGATTTATCCATTGGGGTGCCTAGAATCGCATAGGAGGAATTACTGACGTCAAACGTCGAGCTACCTAAATAATCCATCGAGCCATTATTATTAGTGTAAAATTCAATATATAAGTATGGATCTTTATAGTATGTAGCATTCTGATACCCAAGAAGCACCTTCATTTGATCAGTTGAAGACTCAATGGTTGAATTATATGTAATCTGATGACGACTTCCATAACTATCAATCAATGTCCCAGCACTACCTCCAGGACTTATCAATGGATAGTCGTTTGGATTAAGGTAATCCATATCCCCTTTTTTTTCTTTTAATGGCACCGTCTTTTGATTTAAGTTTGACTGTTTTGTAGATTTGTAGACTGAATGGCTTTTAGCAAAAACACCCATTGGAAATGAAAAAACCAATAAAGTAGCTAAGAAAATATATAATATCCTTCTAATGGTAACCAAAACTATTCCCCCCTCTTTAAGAGTCTCCTTTATTTTACCCCTAGCAGGATATATTCACCATCTATTTTTGTATATATTAACATCTATTTTGGAATTAATTAGATAATCTACCTATAAAAATTCTTGATATTGTATCAAAAAAGAAGATAGCATATAAACCCTTGTTAATTATTGAACCTATTAATTAATTCTGGTTCCCGCGTGTCCATATGGAGTGGACTTTGGTGTAAAAATGTCTTTTTACGGTGCCTGTCACCGTAAACTTGTCATCTAAACTATAAAAACTATGTCAGATAATTTAACATATTTCGACAACTATATTGACACATTTAATCGATTAATGTATCTTTTTAGATAAATAGTTTGTTTATACTTCGAACAAACAAACTTCCAAAAAATAAGGAGTTGATGTATCCTATCAATATATATTCTAGAATAATGTGAAAGTAGCGTGGTCTGTGTTGAAGAAAGGTAATTTAGATCTCATTAAAAAAATGAATAGAGCTTTAGTTCTTGAAACGATTCGCCGTGACCAACCCATAAGTAGAGCAAGTATTTCAAAAAAATTAGGGCTCAGTCGATCGACAGTGACTCTCGTTGTAAATGAACTTTTGGAGAAAAAATTTGTTTTCGAACTGGGATTAGGTGATTCGACCGTTGGTGGTGGACGAAAAGGGATGAAACTTGGTTTTAATCCAAAATCTGGTTACGGTGTTGGTGTAGATATTGGTCGATCTAATATCATCATTATTATTACAGATATGGACAGCGACATTGTGTTTAAGGAAATATATCCTTCAACAAAAGATGTTGAAAGAATAGCTGATTATATTTCAACATCAATGAGTAAATCTGGAGTAGACACTAAGAGAATTTTTGGGATCGGGATAGGTGTTCCAGGTCTCGTTAATACAAGATCAGGAGAAATTATTGAATTATCTGCTTTAGGTTGGAAGAATTTCAACTTACTAGAACAAATGCAGCCCTACTTTAAATGTCCTATTTTTATAAATAATGATGTGAATTGTGCAGCACTTGGCGAAAGATCGATTGATAAGACCGATAATATGATATTTCTAGCTATTGGTTCCGGGATTGGGAGTGCCATCATTGCAAACGGTGAGTTGGTTGAAGGGCATCATTTCTCTGCTGGTGAAATCAACTTATTTGTTGATAGAGAAGATACCAAACATGGCAGAGTAAATAATTCTAAAAGTATTGGTGTTTTTGAACAACAAGTTTCAGGTTTGGCATTTGAAAAACTAGGTTATTCTGCGGAATTTGTTCTTTCAAATTATAAAAAAGGTCAGAAAGAAATTGATCAGATCATTGATCAATTTGTCACCTACCTATCTATCACCCTTGCAAACATGACAAGTTTTTTAAATCCTAAAAAAATTGTTATTGGTGGCGGCGTTTCAAAATCGTTAAATATCGTTATAGAAGATATCAAACACAAAGTCGCTTCTTTAACAAGTATTCCAGTAGAAATAGAACTAGCTTGTTTGGGTAGCGATGCGGGGGCACTAGGGGCTATTGCTTACGCTTTTGACAAAATACAGACTGAAGACTTTATGTAATTTATCCATATAAAAATATAAATACGAGGAGAATGACTATGAAAAAGCTTTTAAGCTTACTCTTTGTTTTAGTTCTAATATTCGTAACAACGGGATGCTCATCTGGAAATGGCTCTGATGGGAATGGAAAAGTCACAATACGAGTCATATCAAGCGATGATTTTGCTGATTTTCGAAAAGAAGCCGTAAAAGAATTCGAAAAAGAAAATCCAAACATCAAGGTAAAACTTGAAAGTGTGGCTTATGATCAACTACATGATAAAGAACTTGCCTCATTTAATGCTTCAGGAGATGCTGCTTATGATGTTGTAGATGTTGATGAAATGTGGACTGCAGAATATGCAGATTCAGCCTTTATTCAACCTGTAACGGATAAAATGACTGATACCATAAAAAAAGAACTAGTACCTGCTAGTTTGAATATCACAAAGTATAAGAAAGATTATTATGGCTTTCCGATGTTTAATGACACTTACTTCTTTTACTACAATGTAGATATGTTAAAAAAGGCTGGATATAACGCTCCGCCATCAACATGGGATGAATTTACTGAAATGTCCAAAAAGTTACAAAACAAAGGAATAACAAAAGGTCCAGCAAGTGCTTGGGGCTGGGGTGCAAGCGAAGGATTAGTAGGTTATTTTGGTGAATTTCTTGGATCCTTTGGTGGCCAATTCCTTGATAATAACGGTAAACCCGTTTTCAACAGTAAAGAAGGCGTCCAAGCCCTCCAATATATGAGAGATTCCATTCGAAAAGACAAAATTATTGCCGATGCCTCTACGGGATATAATGATCGACAAATCTTAGATGCATTTAAAAATGGAAAAACAGCTTTCGTTTCAGGTTGGTCATTCTACTGGAATGAATTAAATGCAGATGATTCAGCTGTGAAAGGAAAAGTCAAAGTTGGTCTTGTACCATCTGCAAATGGATCTGAGCACAAAACTGCGACAGGGTCAATGTATTTAGCGGTAACTCCACAATCCGAACATCAAGACGCTGCATGGAAGTTCATTAAGTTCCTCGGCAGCAAAAAAATACAAAAAGAACAATCTTTAAAAGCAGGTGCCTTACCTGTATGGCAAGATCTCTATAAAGACCCAGAGCTAAAGAAAAATCACCCAGCCTTGGAAGATATGGGGAAACAATTACAGTACACAATATCTCGCCCATCTCTTGTTGGCTATAATGAATTTTCAAAAGACTTTCAAATTCTACTACAGCAAGTACTTTTAGGTAAAAAAGATCCAAAAACAGCTCTTGATAACGCTGTAAAAAAAGCAAAATCTGCATCAAAAACCAACTAAGCAGTAAGTCATTATTTTAATCACTCGGAGGATGAAGATGATCAAAAAAATAAGACCCTATGTCTATCTAGTCCCTGCATTCTTAGTGATCCTCTGTGTAACACTGGCACCTATTCTCTACTCTATCTTTATTAGTTTTATTGATCTTACTAAAAATGTCCATAAGTTAGATAACCCTAACTTATGGAGCTTTATCGGTTTTACCAATTATATCAACGTTCTAAAAGATAGTGTTTTTTGGAACAGTTTGGTGAAAACCATTATTTTTACTGTTGTAACAGTAGGATTTGAATTTATTTTAGGGCTTGCCATTGCCCTTATCCTGAACGAAAAGTTTAGAGCAAGAGGTTTAGTTAGAGGATTAATGCTTATCCCATGGGCTCTTCCAACCATTGTTAACGCAGTATTATGGAAATGGTTCTATGATGCAGATCATGGCACGATTACAGGTTTACTAGCCCACTTAGGATTTACTGATGGGTATAGCAATATTTTGAGTCACACAACTTCGGCCTTGATCGCCATTATGACGGCTGACATCTGGAAAAACACAGCCTTTGTTGCTTTAATACTGTTAGCAGCTCTTCAAAGTCTTCCAAAAGATATTTATGAAGCTGCTAAAGTTGACGGAGCAAAGCCTTTCCAAAGATTATTTAGTATTACAATTCCTCTTTTGGCACCAGCTATTCTAGTTGCTTTAATCATAAGAACAATGGAAGCATTTAAAGCATTTGATATTGTTTACATTATGACAGGTGGCGGTCCAGGCGGAGGAACACAATTATTATCTTTTCTTGCTTATCAACAATCTATGGTATTCGGAAATTTTAGTTATGGAGCAGCTCTTGCCCAGATCATGTCCATATTCACCATGATCTTTGCCGTTATCTATATTCGAATTTTTTACAAGGACAGGGGGTAGGCAGGTGGAAAGAACAAAAAACCAGCAGTTTTTTATCTATCTCGGCGTTATAGCTGTAATGATATTCACTCTTGCACCTATTATTCTATTAATCATTGCCACTCTATCTTCGGGACAAGACCTGAATTCTAAAACACTACACTTTCTTCCAAGTCATTGGACTTTGAAGAACTTTACAGATATTTTTACAGCTGGAAGCAATGATGCAAGTGTACCGCCTTTCATGCAGGCATTGAAAAATAGTATTATTGTATCTCTTTCAACAACTGTTTTAACTTTAATTATTGCTATATTAGCGTCATATGCTATCTCGCGTTTTCGTTTTAAAGGTCAAAATGGACTATTGATGTCAACTCTGGGCTTTAGAATGGTGCCAGAAATTGCCCTTCTCATTCCGTTGTTCGTCATCTTTGCACGTTTTGGAGCGATTAACAACTTATCATCCCTTATATTGATTTACACAGCTTTTAATCTACCATTCGCTATTTGGATGTTACAAGGATTTTTTCGCTCAATTCCTAAATCAATGGAAGAATCAGCTTATCTTGATGGCGTGTCTTCTTTAGGGGTTCTCATCCGCTTTATCTTGCCTATTTCCCTTTCAGGGATTATCGCAACTGGAATTTTTGTTCTTCTGGCATCATGGGATGAATTTATGTTTGCAAGTATCTTTACATCAACGTATGACTCAAAAACCATAACTGTAGCCATATCGGAATTCTCAAAACGTGGTATGGTAAACTTCGGCATGCAAATCACCGGTGGTCTCATTGCTTCATTACCACCAATTGTATTAGCTTTACTTTTTCAAAAATTCATAGTAAGCGGACTAAGTGAAGGTTCAGAAAAGGGGTAATCTATCATGAGTAAATTTTATCAAGAAGTGTGTGAACAACCAAAAGCAATAAGAGAAACAGTACAAAAAAATCAAAGTATGGTCATCGAAAAAGACAAACCTTTTCTATTTACAGGAATGGGTAGTTCTCTAGTTGCCTCAAAGTTAGCAGCTGAATATCTAAATGCCAATGGTATTGATGCCATGGCAGTGGATAATTCAGAACTCTTATACTATTATCCAACAAAATTTTTCGAACAATTTCATGTCTTTGTTATCTCACAAAGCGGAGAAAGTTATGAAGCGGTTGAACTAGCAAAAAAATATGACTCTGTGACAGCAGTAACTAGTTCTCCTGATAGCACGTTAGCAAAATTGGTCGAGAGAAACCTATACATTCACTCTCGTAAGGAAGAAGCCATCGCTTCATCAAAATCATTCACATCGACAGCAGTTCTCCTTCTTCTGTTAGCATCAAAGATCGTAGGCACTGACTTAACAAAACAACTCTATGATGCTGCGGATATCTTAGAACAACAATTTAAACAAGCAGATGAATATAAAAGAAAAATCGGCCAATTCCTTGACGCTAATAAACCTCTCATACTTATTGGTCGCGGTCCGAGTGTTTGTACTGCCCAGCAAGGTGCCCTGACATTAAAAGAAACAGCAAGAATGTTCACTGAAGGAACATCAGCGCCACAGTTCCGTCACGGACCTTTTGAACTTATTAAAGAAAATTTGCAAAGCATTTTCTTTAATCCAAAGGGGATAACCTATGAAATTAATAAAAACTACGTCTTGGAAATGGCGAATTTAGGAGCTAAAGTGCTCTATATTTCAGAAGAAGAATTAGTCCATGACAA
This sequence comes from Terrilactibacillus laevilacticus, assembly GCF_006517395.1. GTDB lineage: Bacteria > Bacillota > Bacilli > Bacillales > Sporolactobacillaceae > Terrilactibacillus > Terrilactibacillus laevilacticus. The sequence goes on along the minus strand of NZ_VDCY01000010.1, from coordinate 27,115 downwards.
TATACTTTCCATCATCATACCGTCAACTGATGAGTATGCGAGTGTCACTATTTATTCATACATCACTCAACTAGCAGCTGTTGAACTCTCCTCACAAAAGGGTTTGGTCGCAGGAGAAGCTGAACTCATTAGTAAAATCACTGGTAGGGAATAATCATGATTAATTTGATTGGTAACATTAATATAGATATAATAATGGCCCAGGTCTCACATCGTCCGGATTTCAGCGAAGAACATATGGTAGATGAAATGATCTTAAGACCAGGGGGATTAGCCAATGTCGTCTATCCGTTAGCTAAGTTAAATGAAAGACCTCGACTGATCTCAGCAATAGGAAATGACCAATTTGGTGATATGATTGTAAAAGAAATGGGCCCTTTAATTGAAGACAGTCTTATAAGGATTAATACACCTTCTGCTGTCTCCGTCTCGGTTGTTGATCAACTAGGATCTAGATATTTTGTGACTTATAGTGGTCATTTTTATGGAATGACTGATGACATTGTGAAACGATGCATAGATTTTGAGGAAGCTGATGCTTGTTTTTTATACGGTTACTTTCTTATGCCCAACTTCGGAGTTAAGGAAACTCAGGAATGTCTCATGCGTGCCAAAGAAAATGGACAGCTTATCTTTTTTGATGCGAACTCAGCTATCGATGGTTGGAGTGAAAAAAGTTGTAATGAAATTTTCTCTCTATTACCTTACATTGATTATTTCATGCCAAACGATGAAGAACTGCTCCATTTAACAGGAGCTTCCTCTATAGAAGAAGGTGTAAAGATACTTTTTAAAAAAGGGGCAAATAAAATCGTTGTCAAATGCGGGGATAAAGGATCCACCGCTTATTTAAAAAATGACGTTATCCATCACTCAGGATTTCCTACTCAAGCTTACGATACGACAGGAGCTGGTGACAGTTTCAATGCTGGCTTCATGTATAAACTCGTCAATGGCTCGGATATCAAAACAGCACTAGCATTTGGTAATGCAATAGCAAGTATTGTTGTTTCTCGGAAGAACGATCGATATCCTAATATAACAGAAATTGAAGAAGTACTTAATATTAAGTGTTAAAAATCATTGTTCAATTTGTTATAACCTTTGCAAGGTCCGTTCCCTACTCTTTGCAAAGGTTCCAAAATCATTTTTTTGAATTAAATTCACCTATCCACTTAATATGTAGGAGGTAACCGATGGCTAAAATCGTAATGAAAAATATCAAAAAACGTTATAAAAATAGTGAATCATTGACAGTAAAAGATTTTAATTTAAGCATTGATCACAAGGAATTCATTGTATTAGTTGGCCCTTCTGGTTGTGGTAAATCTACAACACTAAGAATGATTGCAGGTCTTGAAGATATTTCAGAAGGCGACTTACTTATCGAAGAAAAGAGAATGAATGATGTAGCTCCTAAAAACCGAGATATCGCCATGGTTTTTCAAAACTACGCCCTCTACCCTCATATGACGGTTTATGATAATATGGCTTTTGCCTTGAAAATAAAAAAAATAAATAAATCCGAGATTGATTTACGCGTGAAAGAAGCAGCTAAGATTCTCGGACTGGAAGAATATCTCAAGCGTAAACCCAAGGCCCTCTCTGGTGGACAGAGACAAAGGGTTGCTTTAGGTCGAGCCATGGTTCGGAATCCGAAAGTATTTCTCATGGATGAGCCTTTATCCAATCTAGATGCTAAACTTCGTTCGCAAATGAGAGCAGAAATTTCAAAACTACACAGGAAATTAGGGGCAACTACCATCTACGTCACCCATGATCAAACTGAAGCCATGACAATGGCATCTAGAATCGTTATTATGAAAGACGGAAAAATCCAACAAATAGGGACTCCTAAAGAGGTTTACGACCATCCAGTCAATCGGTTTGTAGCTGGATTCATTGGTTCACCATCTATGAACTTTATCAGTGCGACTTGTTCAGATACAGCTCTCAAAATTGGTGACTTGACATTTACCATACCCAAAGAAAAAATCGAGATACTAAAAACCACTGGTTACTTAAATAAAAAAATTACTTTAGGAATAAGACCTGAAGATATCCACCATGAACCAAAAGAAGTAAATGATTCAAATACTTTTGAAACAACCATTGATGTATCTGAACTTATGGGTTCAGAAAGTCTCTTGTATACCTCTTTAGGCGATTCTACTCTTATTGCAAAAGTAAATTCTACTAACATCGCAAATGGAGAGAAAATCACGCTTTCAATTGATTTTAATAAAATTCATTTCTTTGATAAAGATACTGAAGAAGTCATCCAATCTACAAATCAATCTAAACTTATTTCAATATCATAGTATTAATGTAAATCTTGATTATATGATCTTTATCACCATCATAAACACTAACCTGAAACTTAAATTCATCGAAAACCCGCTTTTCTCATATAAGTAGAGAACAGCGGGGATTTGTTGATACTTCAAAACCCTATTTTCTTTATTTCAACTCAAATTTCTGCTTAACCAAACGTGATTTATATTATAGGTAAAGAGGAAAAATCAAATCAAAATCTATACCAAAGAACAGCCCCGCATCTCTCCTACTAAAGAGAGACATTGGGCTGTTCTTTGGCATCAATGTCCTCTTCTATGTAGAATATACGATCAAAATGTCTTTTTGCGATGCCTGTCACCCGTATGTCGCTTTCACAAATTCAAGCCCGTCTTTCAACTGCCGGTCCAACTCTATCCTATCAGCCCCGTGACTAAGATCACGCCAGATACGAATGTCTTTCCCAATCGGCCCTTCAGGTTTAACAAACGGTTCAAAAACAATTCGCCCTTGATAATCAGTACTTTTTAATGCTTGTAAGATACCTGTCCAATCCATCTTTTTGGACCCGGCATGCGGCACTTTTCGATTATTTTCTACAACATGAAAATGACCAATAACATCTGCTTCACCAGCACGCCTTATAGCATCTATTGTATCATCTTCTTCAATATTCATATGAAAAGTATCCAATAACAAAGTGCAGTTAGGGTGATTTAATTCTTTTATAAAAGCCATTCCTTCATCCACACTATTCAATAACCACTGTTCAAATCGGTTGACCACTTCTAAGGAACACATAATATCCCTTTCTTCTGCCGTTTTTAAAACTTCCCGGAGCGATGCTTTAACTCGTGCTAGTGTCTGCTTTTTCTCATTCATTGATTTAACCTCTGTGAACAAAGCTGGCCACTCACCATATAAAATGCCACTAAGCTGATTACCACCCATGTAATCAATTGATTGAAGAATTGTCTGAAGGGTGCGAATGCCTTTTTCTCGTGTCGCATCGTCGGATGAATTTAAATTAATATCCGACGATAAACCCATACAATATGTGAGTTCAATATTATTTTCATCCGCTATCCGGTTCACTTCATCCATTTCCTTGTAATCTTGTTGAATCATGGCTGGAAATGGTCCTACTTCTAGCACGTCAAAACCTAGATTAGCTGCCCTTGGTATAAGAGGTTTAATGTCCGTATTCCACTCTTGCGTAAAGTATCCAAAATGAACGCCGTATTTCACTTTTTATCACCTCAACTTGTTAGTTATGTTTTCTCGGTTCACTCTCTTTTCATATTCACAATATATAATTCGATTAAACCCAAAAACATAATTTCACAAACTGTGACACTCCGCATTGTATTTTGGAATCTGGTAGATCAGAGCAGGAATACTTTAAAAATCACAATTACTGTCCATATTGTGTATACACATCTAACAAAAATGTCTTTTTACGGTACCTGTCACCGTAATATCTCTCGAATATCTTCTTCAGTCAGCGTATAAGTTGACTTTTCCTTCGAATCAATAATTTTCTCAATGAGGTGTCTTTTTTTCTCTTGCAGCTCATTCATTTTTTCTTCGATTGTGCCGCGGGCAACGAGTTTAATGACTTGAACGACTTTTTCCTGGCCCATGCGATGGGCACGGTCAGCTGCTTGTGCCTCTACGGCAGGATTCCACCAATTGTCATATAAAATCACAGTATCAGCACCTGTCAGGTTTAGCCCTGTTCCTCCGGCTTTCAAGGAAATGAGAAAGAGATCACGTTCTCCGCTATTAAATTGATGACATATGTTGACTCTTTCTTCTGATGGGGTTCGTCCATCGAGATAGAAAAAAGGTCGTCCTTGACTCACTAACTCTCGACTGATCAATTCAAGCATTTTCGTAAACTGGGAGAAAATCAACACACGTCTTCCAGAAAGTTTGGCTTCCTTTATAAGCTGTTTTAATTGCTCAAATTTAGCTGAGTTTCCTTTATAACCCTCCACAAATAAGGCTGGGTGACAGCAAATCTGTCTCAGACGGGTTAAGCCAGCAAGGATTTTAATACGATTTTTTCTCAAGGTGTCTTTGTCCAGATACTTTAACGTGTCGTGACGTAGTTTTGCTAAATAAGCGGCATAGAGTTTCTTCTGGTCAGGAAGGAGCTCCACCGTCTCGATTGATTCAATTTTTTCAGGGAGCTCGGAAATAACATCCTCTTTTAACCGCCTCAGCATGAATGGGCGAATCCTGCGAGTGATTTGTTTCTTTGTAAGTTCACTAAACTCCTGTAATCCCCGAAACAATTCTGGAAAAACCACATGAAAAATGGACCATAACTCCTCTAGTGAATTCTCTACCGGCGTTCCCGTGAGAGCGAAACGATGATCAGCTTGGATCTTTTTCACTGCTTTTGCCGTTTTGGTCACTGGGTTTTTAAATGCCTGTGCCTCATCAAAAAACACAGTATGAAAAATTTGTTTTTCAAACCAGTGGACATCACTCCGTAACATCGTATAGGAAACAATGATGACCTCGTTCTCCATAACCTCTTTTTGCATCTGGATCCGTTTTGCTTTGTTACCATCCACCACAGCAGCTTGAATGTGTGGTGTAAATTTCATCAATTCGCTCAGCCAGTTATACGTTAGCGATGATGGACAAACAATAAGAACTGGGCGTTTCTTTTTTTGTATCGTAGGAAGCTCGGACAAAATGAACGTGATACTTTGCAGCGTCTTACCAAGCCCCATATCATCGGCAAGAATCCCTCCGAATCCGAAACTTGAAAGCATCTTCATCCATCTGAAACCCTGCTTTTGGTATTCTCGTAAAATCCCATCTAAGCTTTTCGGTACGGCGTGCGTCTGACTGTCCAGATGAACGATTCCATCTAAAAACTCACGGAACGATGTCTCTAAAGTGAAGACATCATCAGCTGTAGAATCAATAAGCTGAAGGCCTTTCGTAAGAGGTACGCTGAATGCGCTATCCAGATCCTCATTCTGAATAGGAGCAGCATTCAAGAACTGCCTAATGTATTCAAACTCTTTTGTTTCCAATGACATTAGTGAGCCATTACGCAGGCGATAATATTTCCGTTTTTCCTCTAAAGCATCTAATATCTCACGTATCTCTTGGTCAGGAATGCCATCCAGTTGAAATTTGAATTCCAGCCAGTTGGTTCTTTCCTTTTGCACCTTTACCCTGATCCGCGGCTTCGAATTTTCTTTGAAAATTCGGTTTCTTACTGCCGTCGTAGCATAGATTTGCACGAGGTCCTGAAGTTTAGGAAGCCTGTGATAGAGAAACTCGTATTCCAACGCTTCATTTTGTAAAAAGTACCCCCCATCTGTTTTGGTGAATAAACTATCCTCCATCAACTTTAGAATCAGTGCCTCTTTCTCTAAATCTCTGACTATCAGGCCACCTGGATTACTGTCACGACTTTCCGAGGGATTAAACACACTTTTTCCATAATGAAATTCTAGACTTGCAAGCAGACGATTCTTGATGCGATCCAAAAATAATTTTGCAACGAGCGGTGTCACCGAAAACTGATCAGAACTCATGCCAGATAGATGAACATCTCCTAATCTTCTCAAACCAGGAAATACTTTTTCCATAAAAAAGTGAATTTGATTTTGGGAAATGGGGATCTGATAAGTACCAGAAGCGTCCAGCATCTTTTTTATATCAGAAAGGTATTTACAATCCTCTTTTTTAAGCTCAAAAATGGTTCCATCCATGAAAACGGAATGATAAGCATCGAGTATAAGGATCTCTTCCAATCCTTTAATTAAAAGTTGATAACCTTTCCCTTCTGTTTCTGAGAGATCGAATTGTAAAGGGAGCTTATCATTTGATAAACGAAGACCTTCAAACGTCTTCCCATTGTAGGCCAATGTCACGCCTGGCGTTTCCTTCAACAGAGATTTCAGCCGCTTCCATGAAGAAGGTGGAATAATCAAAATGTCATGACCAAGGTCAAATGATTCAGATAAACCATCTAGATAAATTCTTTCATCCTCGATCACCTGAATAAGCTGCTGAATAACCGCATCTACTTCTTTGTGAAAACAATGAAGATTTGGATCGTATATCAATGAATCCGATAAAACGCTAGATTGACCGTTTTTAACCTGCCCAAGAAATTCCCGGATATTGTGCACCAATGCCTGACCAACGTTAATCTCGATGCTGAACATGTACTTTTCTTTATTTATAACAATGGGTTTACATGAAAAAAACAACGGAAGAACGTCTCGGTTTTCGAAATGTAACTGGTGACCACTTGAACGGATTGGCGTAGATTTGAAAATACGCATGACTCCTTCGGCTAAATCCTGATCAGTTGATAAGTGTTCTCCATTTTTCTGCTGCCCGCGAATCCATAGTAAAACAGCGGCAATATGCTGACAGTCCTTTTTAACCGAAGCGAGTTTGGGGCAAGTGCATGTCGCATGAAATCCCCCATGATCAACCCGTTCAATGATGACATGAAAATTTTCTTTACCAGCCACAACTGCCTCACAACGGTCAGGAGTATACGATTCACATGTGACTTTATTAGCACGATAAAAAGAGTCCCCTCTTTTCAAGGAGACCTTTCCGCACCTGTCTTCAATTATTTTTTGATTTAATTGGATATTCAACATGTTTCGCCCATTTCACGTGGTAATTTCACTTTATATAATGTTATCACATCATAAATAAAATAAGAAAGGCTACCTTTTATATTATAGAGGTTGTTCAATTTTATGATCTGAATCCCACTAATTGAAGATCTTCCCTTTTTATTATTTGATTCCTCTCCCATTTTCTTCATATAAATATAAATAACTAAATCCTTGACTATTTTATTGCTTGATTCTTTTTTGATATGACGGTTCAATATAAGCGCAACACTTCCTTATCCCTAATGTACACTCGATACGGACATTGATACAGAAAATGTCTTTTTGCGGTACCTGTCACCCTAATACCCTTTCTTAAAATCTACCAAATTAACACTCGGTTTCTTCCCTTGAAGATAATCCCGCAAATTTGGTATAAAGATATCTTTTATCACACGTTTCGTATAATGCTCGGTGGCCCCAGCCGTATGAGGTGTGACAATGACATTCTCCATCTCCCAAAGCGGGCTATCTTCAGGTAATGGTTCAGTAGCAAATACATCAAGCCCGGCACCCGCTATTTCCTTTTGTTCAAGTGCTTTGATCAAATCCTCTTCTTGAACAATCGGACCACGTCCAATATTAATTAAGAAGGCACTTTTTTTCATTTGACTAAATTCCTTAGCCGCAAACATATGCTTTGTTGCTTCTGTTAATGGTAGTGTGATAACAACAAAATCACATTGTGGAAGCACATCTGCTAATTGATCAGATTTATACATTTTGTCTACAAAATCCGTCGGTTTACCAGAATGACGAACCCCAAGGACTTTCATTCCGAATGCCTTCGCAATTTTTGCTGTTTCGAGTCCAATGGCTCCCACACCAATAATGCCAATCGTCTTCTCATGGATCTCCAGCTTAAGATCGGATTCTTCCCACTTTTTTTCTTTTTGCTGACGGACATACGTATGGATTTTTCTTGTTAAACCGAGTAAATGGGCAAAGATCGTCTCAGAAATTGGATAGGTATGTACCCCGTTCGCACTTGTTAGTGAAACACCTTTTTTCTGAAGATCTTGAAGCGGAAGGTCATTCACCCCAGCACTCCATGTTTGCACCCATTTGAGGTTTGTATTTTGTTCAAGAAGGATCGGCTCAATGGCTTTTTTCCAATGAAGCACAATTTCTGCTTCCTTAAGCTGTTCTTTCAAGTCGTCTGGATCTTCTCCTGTTACAATCTCCCAATCAGAGGCTACTTCTTTAATATCATTTAAGTACGTTTCATCAAGATCACGATTGATCACTAATGTTCGTTTTGACATAAGCTCCCCTTTCTTCAGCCGTAAAAGCGCTGACATTCATTCTTTATTTAATTGTATCATTTATAGAAATATCATACCCGTTTTGGGATTGGGATGAGCATGAAGTCGAAGTTTCTTTTTTAATCTTAGTATATTTAAGAATGGAAAATAGATGGTTAAAAAACATGCTATATTCAGTTTTTAACATAAAGGTGAGATGATTCATTATTTTTAATTCTTGCAATATTTTAAGACGGTAATTATAGTAAATGACTCAATCATGGTAATAAAAACAAGACTTGAATAAGTATTTATCATTTATTTTCGAACCATGCTAATTTCTGATATCTTAGAAAAAAATATATAGAGTTCCCTTACTTTTTTTGGTTAATCAATAATTCAACGTAGTAAGACAGCAGTGACTGTTCTTGGTCGATTTGATTAAAAAAGAAACCGAAATACCGGTTCCTTAAAAATAAATCTCTAATCTCTAGTTCAACATCAATTATGAAAATTACTCCCCAACAGCAGATTGATGATCTGACTTGGATACTGATTTATTAACAAATATAGAACCGATAGCGTAGAAAATTACAGCGGCAATAATTCCACAAACTGCAACTGATAATTCTGGTGCCTTAAAATTAATGACAAATGCAACCATTGATGAAAGTACCCAAGTAATAAAAGCTAATGGATTCCATTTTTTTAATTTGTCATTCGATTTACGACGAAGTACAAGTTGATCCATTATAATAATGGCTGCAATTGGTGGAATAACAACCCCCAATAAATTAAGCCAATCTAAGAATACATTCCAAATTCCAGATACAGCAGCAACGATACCAATAATCCCTAAGATCATCGTCAATGTTCTCATTTTTTTACCTGTCATATGCGACCATCCAACCGCACCATTATAAAGACAGTGTGTTGAAACCGCCCCAAGATTAATAAATACAAACAAGATAGAAAGAACCGTAAGTAATGTACCATGCCCAGATAGTACCATCATAAAATTACCACCATTAGTACCTGGATCCTTGATGACACCACTTGCCACAACAATTCCTCCAACTAACTCAGCAAGAAAGTTAGCTATCGGAAAAGCAAACATCGTAGCAATAACCCCTGATCGACCATTTTTAGCCCATCGTGTAAAATCTGCTGTCATCGTTCCAGAATCCGCAAACCCCGCAAAGACTAAAGAAACGGCTGCTCCAAACGAGAGTCCTGCACCTGCAATCGGATGATTCGTAAAACCTGTTGGACTGGTCTTTAATGAGATAACAATAGCTATAATTGCCATAAGAATATACATTGGTGCAGCAATCCAACCCAAAAAGGACAGTGCTTTAATACCGATATAAGTTACAGCAATATATAAAACACCTCCAACAATGGTCATGAGTAACATGTTAGAACCAAAGGATCCATTCATTGTAGCTCCAGTCAGTCCTACCTGAAAGGCAAACCATCCTACGACCATGGCAGAAAGTAATCCAGAAACAATATAATAACCAGATTTACCAAATGTCTTTTGAGCAATTAATGCAAAGTTCAATCCTGTATGACCTGCTTTATAACTCAAAAGTCCTACAATAATAAATAGGAGTAAATTGCCAACAAGCATCGCTTCAACCCCTGTTTTAAATCCAAGAAAAGCCGTGATAACTCCCCCTATAACGGCACTCGTTAAAACCATGGGAAATCCAAACCAAACAGCAGCTACTAAAGCTAAAGACTTTCTATATTCTTTTGGTACTGGAGTATGTTCAAACTCCGGATCTAATAATTTATGTTCACTTTGATTTGGTTGCATTTAGCTACCCCCATATTTTCAATTTTAGTTATTTTTCTGCAATAGATGGCCATTTATTTTTCCAAGGACGGACTTTTTCAAATGCCGCTGAAGCTTGTAAAACAGTGGCATCGTCAAATCGGCGCCCAATAATTTGTAACCCCACCGGGAGTCCTTCTTTTGTAAAGCCAACCGGGATTGACGCAGCTGGTTGTCCTGTCATATTAATAGGAAAAGTAAATGCCAGAACATCATTTAACTCTTCTAGGTTTGTTTTCCCAGCGATATCACTTGGTGTATGCTGTCCAAGTTCAAAAGCTGTGCATGGCATAGTTGGAGTTATAATTAGATCATAATTATCCATAAAAATTCTCATCTTGTTATATACAGTTTGTCTTTCCATAATAGAGTTAGAAAAATCTTCAGCCGTCCATTCTGTTTCTAATATACTAACTAAAGCTTGACTAAATAATCCTGGTTGTTCTTTATTCAATTTTCGAAGAGTAGATAAATCCGACTCGTTTGCGATAATGGAAGAAAATGCTGTGGCTGGATTATTAAATCCTGGATTTGCCTCTTCAACATGGCAGCCCAGTTCTGTACTAAATACACGAACCGCTTTTTCAAGAATTTGCCTTACCTCTGGATCTACAGATGCATATCCCCAGTTTGGGCTCCATGCAATTTTAAGTCCATAAATTCCAACTTGTAAGTTCTGATTAAAATCATAGTTCTTTCCAGGTAGAGAATGACGATCACGTAAATCTTCACCAGCTATGACAGAGAGTAATAAAGCACTATCTTCAACTGTTCGTGTCATCGGTCCTATACATTCAAGAGATTCCCAGCTGCTGCCCCCTGGAATTCGGGGGTCTCGACAACTTGGATACACTGGAACAAGACCAAACGTCGGTTTTATACCATATACACCATTAAAGGATGCTGGCTGTCGAACTGAACCTCCTCCGTCGCTACCTAAAGCAAAAGATCCCATGCCGGCAGCAATGGCAGCACCTGATCCACCACTTGATCCCCCTGCTGTCCGATTGATATTCCAAGGATTACTGGTCTGACCAAATAGGTGATTATCTGTCACACCACTATAACCAAATTCTGATGCATTCGTTTTACCAATAATGATCGCACCAGCGTGACGTAACCTCTCTACAACCACATCATCCTCATCAGGTATGTAATCAGAAAATAAAGATGAACCAAAAGTTGTTCGAAGATCCTTTGTTAAGATTAGATCTTTGATCATTACTGGTACTCCATGTAAAGGGCCAACAGCCTTACCATGAAAGATAGCTTTGTCCGCAGCGTCCGCTTCATTCAAAGCTGTTTTAGATACTTCACAATACGCATTAAGAATTGGATTTAATTCGGTAATTCGATTTAAAACAGCCTGAACCAACTCTCTAGATGAAATCTTTTTCTCTTGAATGACTCTACACTGCTCTGTTCCTGAAAGTAAACATAAGTCATCACCTAAATCCATTCCATCTCCTCCTCGCTTTAATAAGTAGATTTACTGGGTCAACCAAATAAACTTATAAGTGCTGAATAATAATTATCGATATAACTGGTCATACCAGTAAATCTGTTATTCTATTAATTTAGCAACTCGATTCAGAATTGTCTAAAATGTTGTAAGTTTTTCTGACATGGTTAATTAGACGCTTTTTAAACCAGTTAATGGCCGATTAATTTATATAATCAAATAGCGGTTCATTCGGTTATTCGAAATTCATAGATTAGTCCATAAGTAATTCATTTAAGAGATATATAAAATTAAAGTGCAGACTTATTGACCATTTTTAACAAAATATCTATCTAGTTGATTTATTTCGATCTTTTTATATGTATAATTGTCAATAAATAGTCTAATTAGTTTAAATATTCATTAAAAAAATGGAAAGGGATGGGATGCTTGTTCACACATTTCAGTAGTCAAAACCTCTCTCGCGTCAAGAATGTAACGAAAGTAGGTTTCATATTACTCGTCGTCTTAGGTTTACTTCTTACCTTTGTACCTTCTACAAACGCAGCTAAACCTCCTATTTCTGCTAAGTCTGTTGAGGGAATGTCTATTAGTAAGATTGAGTCTGGTATCAAAACTCACAAGTTTTCTTGTCAACAATTGGTATCGGCGTATACAGATCGTATTAAAGCTTACGATAAACAAGGACCAAAACTGAACGCTGTAATTAATATGAATCCGAAAGCTGAATCTCAAGCAGCAGCCTTAGATAAAAAACAACGTTCCGATAAAAAATTAGGCCCAGCTCATTGTGTTCCTGTTGTTGTTAAAGATGTTATCAATACGGATGACATTCCAACCACAAATGGATCAAAGCTATTTGAAAATTGGACTCCTGACAAAAATGCAACCATTATTAATCGTTTAGAAGCCCAAGGCGCTATCATACTGGCGAAGACGAATTTGGATGATTTTGCAGCTGCGGTCTATGGCATATCTAGTCTTGAAGGAGCTATTAAAAATCCATATGATCTCAGTCGAACAGTTGGCGGTTCATCTGGTGGCAGTGCAGCAGCAATAGCTGCTCAATACGCTCCCTTAGCTCTTGGAACAGATACGGGTGGATCCCTTCGTATACCAGCAGCTTTGACTGGAGTGGTGACCATTCGTCCAACTGTAGGATTAGTTAGCCGTCAGGGAATATTCCCAAGGGCTCTTACACAAGATACAGCAGGTCCTCTAGCTGCAGACGTCAAAGACGCAGCGACTGGACTTGATTTAATCGCAGGATATGATTCGAATGATCCTACAACAGCCCGAGGAGTCGGTAAAATTCCTAAACAAGGTTATGCCTCTTTCGCAAAAGGCGGTCGACTCAAAGGGACTAAGATCGGTCTTGTAACCGGCGGATTAGCAATTTGGGGAGATCAACCTAATGGACCAGTCGTTCAGTTGCTTCGAAAAGCAGCTAGTGATCTCGAAGCATTAGGTGCTGAAGTGATTGAAATTAAAGGCCCGGATAAAGATTTACTTGGCGGCTCGTCCGTCATTACTTATGAATCTGCTCATGATGTAAATCAATTTCTCTCTGAGCAAGGTCCTAACGTTCCAGTAAAATCATTCCAAGAGCTCTATGATTCTGGTAACTACAGTCCTTATGCTAAAGAATCCTATGACCGGGAAATCAAAATTGACCCTAATACTCTCTCTGATAACCTGAACTATCAACGTGCACTCTCTATGCGTACACAATTACAGGATTGGACTCTCGATACGATGGCAAAAAACAATTTTTCAGCAATTGCATATCCATCTTCTGCACAACTTGCTGACTTAATTGGAAAAGAGCAAGCTGGCCTTTTTAGTAGATGGAGTGAAAATACTGGTTTCCCAGCCATTAGCGTTCCTATGGGATATGCTATATCTAATACCGGAACATCCTTACCCGCAAACATCGAGTTTTTAGGAAGAGCATTCGAAGAACCAGAAATCATTCATATTGCAAGTGCCTATGAAAACTCTACAAAGAACAGAGTGGCACCACCACTACCTGGGATTACTACATCAACAAATAAAGTCAATCATTCAAAAAAATGATAAAATAATGTAAAAGAACCCGCACAAGGTATTAACCTATACGGGTTCTTTTACTCCCTATTCATTTGCCATCTAACCCCTACCCACACCAAATACCCAACAAAAGCACCCAGCGTATTCAAAATAACATCATCAATATCCGTACATCGATTGGCCATAAATAACTGAATGCACTCTATAGTAATGGATAATAAACAACCAAAGAGGACAACTCTAGATAACTTTAATTGAGGAAATCTAATAGATAAAAAGAAACCAAATGGGACAAATAACAAGATATTACCAAAATCATTTACGACGAGGCTAGAATAAGTTAAACCTTGATTAAAAATCAAGAAAGGGTTTAGATTGATAAATCCTTTACTTACACCGATCCCTAATTCAGAATGAGGAAGGATTGTCATATAGAAAATAAACAATATTGAAAAAATAGTTAAGGCATTGCTAAGCCATCTACTCATATTCACATTTATCATTTAATCAAACCTTTGTTTAATATTTCCTTTACAATACTATAACATAAGATGGTTGACTATATGATTAAAAAAACATTAATAATAGCTATTGATTATTGAGGGTCTACTGAACCTCTCATGACTAAAGTCACGAGTGTTCTCGGCTATTTCATAAATCTTGGTGGTGAGAGGCACTCCGCGTAACCCCAAAAAACATCGTGTCTGGAAGATAGCAGTTGGAAACTCTAAATTTTCCCCTTCTAACATACTTGAGGAACTTCATCTTTGCAACCGAATAAAACATATGTTCTTACATTTATATTAGACAGGATCTATTCTCTTGTTAATATGAATCTTCGATATTATTCGACATATTTCGGGTGGTGACAGGCACGTGTAAGCGTTGCCAAATCAATTTTTTTATCGTATACTATAAGTACAATCTAGTTTACCGATTTACAAAACCGGTTTATACTAAAGGTGGGATAATCATGAAAGAGCAAACAAAGAAGAAATCAATTAAAGAGATGCTTTATGATGATTTAATGAATGGTATTAGGTCCATGATCCCTTTTGTTGCTGGTGGAGGTATTTTAATTGCCGTGTCTTTCTTATTCGGTATTAATGCGACAAAACCTGGCAGCTCAGATTTTAATCAATTTGCAAAAATGTTATACGATATTGGTCATGAACATGCCTTTTTACTTATGCTTCCTGTCTTTGCAGGTTTTATCGCAAGCGCAATTGCAGGAAAAACGGCTTTAGCACCAGGTATGATTGGTGGATTAATTGCTCATACAACAGGGAGTAGTTTTTTCGGAGGAATTATTGCTGGATTCCTTGCTGGCTACAGCATTAGGGCTCTAAACGTTCTATTCAAAAAATTCCCTTCTAGTTTGGAAAGTCTTAAAAATGTCTTGATTTTTCCGGTTATTAGTACCTTTTTCGTCGGAGTCATCATGTTCACTATTAT
Organism: Terrilactibacillus laevilacticus; assembly: GCF_006517395.1. Taxonomy (GTDB): domain Bacteria; phylum Bacillota; class Bacilli; order Bacillales; family Sporolactobacillaceae; genus Terrilactibacillus; species Terrilactibacillus laevilacticus. The sequence goes on along the minus strand of NZ_VDCY01000010.1, from coordinate 12,100 downwards.
TGCAGGACCAATGAGTTGGTTAAATTCAACATTAACAAGTGGATTAAATAGTCTTGGAACGAGTAATCTAGCTCTAGTTGGTGCCGTGTTTGGTCTGATGATGGCCGTTGACCTTGGTGGTCCCGTTAATAAAATAGCTTACACATTTGGTCTTGCCATGATTGCACAAGGAAACTATTACCCGATGGCAGCCATAATGGCAGCTGGTCTCGTGCCACCACTTGCTGTTGCCCTATCAACAACTCTATTTAAATCAAAATTCACGATTGATGAACGAACACAAGGAAAAACGTATTATTTGCTTGGTGCAAGTTTTATCACGGAATGCTGTATGCCAGTTGCTTTAGCTGATCCACTTCGCATCATTCCGTCAGTCATGATTGGTTCAAGTATCACTGGAGCTTTAACCATGCTCTTCCAAATTAAACTACCTGCTCCTCACGGGGGACTCTTTGTTATTCCTGTCATTGAAGGCGGTCTTATGCCGAAGCTATTATTCTTATCATCTATTTTAATTGGAACTGTTGTAAGCGCTGTATTAATTGGTCTATTAAAAAAAGCCAAACAAACTGAAAAAGATGCGGTAAAAGATGAGTTAATTTTAAAAAAAGCATAAATGAAATGCGGTGTATCATATGAAGAAAAACGAACAACATATCACCATTGCAGATATTGCTAAAAAGGCAAATGTCTCTAAAACAACCATTTCAAGATATTTGAATGAAAAATATGAGTATATGTCGAGTGAGACAAGAGAGAAGATCTCAGCCATTATTAAAGAAACAAATTACCGTCCTAACAAATTTGCTCAAGGCTTGAAATCAAAAAAAAGCCATTTTATAGGCATATCCTTAGCAGATATCGGAAATCCCTACTCCGCACTTATGTTAAAAGGCATCAATGATTATTGTAAAAAGAATCATTTTCAAATGATCATTACGAATGCAGATAACGATCAAGTAACTGAGAAACAGAACATTGAATCTCTCATTGATACAAATGTCGAGGGACTACTTATTAATGCCACGGGTTATAACCAGGCCCTTCTCGACCAATTAATAGATCAAGGAGTCCCTGTCGTTTTACTAGACCGTTCAACCGAAAATAGAATTTGTGATGCAGTAACAACAAATGACGCGGTCATTATGCAATCACTTCTTGAGCATCTTATCACAAATGGGTTTAGATCATTTATTTATATAACCGAAAACATCCAAAAAATCAGTACCCGATTCATTAGACAGTCATGCTTTCATCACTTTATATCTTGCAATGACGAAATTTATGGCAAGACCTATACCGTTGATATCAATAAGAAAGCAGACATCAAAACAATCATTAGGCGTGAATATCAAGATCATATAAATGAACAACCAGTGATTATTGCTGCGAACGGTGAAGTCCTACAGGTTATCTTAGAATGTTTATATGCATTAGACTTATCCATTCCAAATCAAATGGGTCTGTGTGGTTTTGGCGACCCCAACTGGACTAAATTGACCCATCCCAGCATTACGGTTATTGATCAAAATGCCTTTGCCATTGGACAAAAAGCGATGGAATGCCTCGCTCTTCGATTAACAGGCGATAGAGCGCTACCAGAACATTTTGAGATACCAGGAACATTATTAATACGTCAATCAACAAAACGAATGTAAAACTATTTCTTAATATTTGCTATACCCAATATTTCAAGGAGAAGGGAAATGAACGATCATGAGTGAAATTATTACGATGGGTGAAGCGATGGCAATGTTTGTTGCTGATGATGAAGCTCCATTAAGTCAAGTTAATCATTTTACAAAATATCTAGCTGGGGCAGAAGTAAATGTCTCGATCGGAGTCTCAAGATTAGGTCATACCATATCCTACCTCAGTCAAGTCGGTCGTGATCCTTTTGGAGAATATATAAAATGCATGTTAGAAAAAGAGCATATCTCAACAGATTTCATTAAAGTCAACGATGAACACCCAACTGGATTTCAAATAAAAAATAAAACCAGTGCAACAGATCCAGAGGTTGTTTATTTTAGAAAAAACACAGCCGCGTCAACGATTGATCCAGCATTTATAAACCAATTTGATTTCACTGGTGCAAAAATACTTCACGTCACGGGTATTTTTCCCGCATTAAGTGATGAAACGTTTCAAGCAACCCTTCAAGCCATTCAAAAAGCAAAACAAAATCAGATGCTTGTCACATTTGATCCGAATCTTCGACCTTCTTTATGGAAAAGTAAAGAAGACATGGTTCGTAAAATCAATCTTCTCGCTGAAAAATGTGATGTTTTCATGCCGGGTTTTAAAGAGGCAAAACGTCTAACAGGATTAAGCACAAAAGAGGAGATAGCCAATCACTATTTAGCCAAGGGTATTAAAAAAATTATTATAAAATTAGGCACAACAGGTTCCTATATGAAAGAGCAAAAAACACAAGACAGTGAAACATTTGTAAAAAGTTTTACTGTACAGCCAGTTGATACAGTTGGTGCCGGAGATGGTTTTGCTGTGGGGATTCTCACCGGATTACTAGAAGGACTAAGTCCCTCTGCCCTTCTAACACGCGCCAATGCCATCGGGGCTATTCAAGTAACACACATTAGTGATAATGAAGGATTGCCAACGAGAGATGAGCTGGATCACTTTATCGCCTCTCTCTCTAAAAAAGGAGTGAACTCATATGAAGTTACAAGTGGCCATTGATCGTGTAGATCGTGAAAAAGCGTTATCCATGATCAACAAAGTTACACCTCATGCGGATATCATTGAAATAGGTACTTCGTTAATCAAAGATTTTGGATTGAAGCACTTAGACCAGATCATGCATTCAACTCATCAAGCCCTCCTTCTTGGAGATATTAAAACAAATGATGAAGGAGAATATGAATTTATACAAGGTTATCAAGCAGGATTTGATATTCTTACCGTCATGGGCAGTTCATCTTATGAAACATTAACTAAATGCTATCACGTGACCAAAGAATACGGAAAAGACATGATGATCGATCTACTCGAATGCACTGATGAAAAAATTAAAAAAATAGCCTCTTTTCCTGATGCTATTTACTGCTTACACACCTCCATTGATAAAGAAAAGAACCAAAACCCGGCTCAAGACATCAAAGCCTTTAAAGAAAAATACCCACAAATTAAGCGAATGGCCGTTGCTGGGGGGATCACTCTTGAGGAATTGCCCTCTATTAAAGAAGCAGGACCCGAAATTGTGATTGTGGGCTCTGGAATTACGAAGGCCAATGATATAACGAATCAAGTTAAAATTTACAAGGAGGCATTATTATGAGAATGATTGATCAAATTGTAAACGAAATTCAAGGCGTTATGGAAAAGTTTGATGAATCTTCATTAGACGACGTTATGTCCTATCTTTCAAAAGACCGTCGTATTTTTGTAGACGGAGAAGGTCGCAGCGGATTCCAAGCACGAAGTTTTGCCATGCGCTTGATGCATATTGGCTACCAGCCTTATGTCATGGGGGAAACGGTCACACCTTCTCTTAAAGAAAAGGACGTATTTGTGGCTATATCAGGCTCAGGAAAAACAAAAAATACGGTATCCAATGCCGAAGCCGCAAAAAAATTAGGCCTAACTGTAATTGGCGTAACAAGTAAATTAAACTCACCGCTCGCTCAATTATCAGATGCCATCATTTTAGTTCCTGGTGTAACGAAAGGCGATAAAGGTGGTAAATCCATCCAACTTCTCAGTTCCCTGTTCGATCAATCCGTTCATCTTGTACTCGACGACCTTTGCCTACGTCTCAGTCGTCGTGACCATGTATCGAATGAAGAAGCCGCCGCTAATCATATTAATGTTGAGTAAGACTGTAGCGTATCTGAGCTCGAGATCTTTCCCCTAATTGGAGGATGATCTTGAGTTCTTTTTTTACAAATATTTTTTGGCAAATTTCGGGCGGTGACAGGCACCGGCACCACCCTAAGCAAGTTTTTTGCCTTTTGTTTCAGGCGCAAGTGTAATTGAGACGATTGTGCCCAAAAGCAAGACACCCGAAAGAATAAGCATCGTTGGAGATAACCCAAGCCTTGTAATCATAATAGGTAAGAGGAATGTGCCTAGTGCAGAACCAATCCGGCTACAGGCCGTAGCAACACCTACACCTGATGCTCTTAGCTCAGTCGGAAAACTTTCCGCCGGATAAATCCCCACTAAGTTATTAATGGCTGAGATAAATATCGTGTACACAACAAATGCGATAATTAAAAGTATACTAAAGCTTTGAGGGATTATCCCAAGTAAAGCAAGAGAAACAAAACATATAACAAATGAAGAAATAAGGAAACCACGGCGCGAGAGTTTCACTGTCAAATAAGTTCCAAGGAATGCACCCAATAAGAGGAATAAATTTAACACAATATCCGCCGTATGACCTTCTTGCATGTCAAAATAACTTAAGATAGTTGGTAAAAACGTAAATACAGAGAAGTACGGTAAAACAATGCAAGCATAAAACGTCCCATTAAAAATGGTTCGTTTGATATATTTTTTACCAAACAAATGTTTCATACCTAGGTTTTTGGTTTGTTTTTCATGTGGAATATAAACATGCTCACCAAGATTCTCTTTGACAATTTCTTGCGCTTTTTCCTCTTCTCCCTGACTCATCAAATATTTCGGAGATTCAGGAGTACCGATTCTAAGTAGCAGCACGGTAATGGCCGGAATAGTTGATGAAGCTAACATCCAGTTCCATGCTACTCCAGCATCTAGTAAAAACATGCCAATCAGACTTGATACCACATACCCAACGGTAAAGAAAACATTAAATGAGCCTAACAAAGATCCACGATATTTTTTGGGTGAAAATTCTGCCAGCATGGCTTGCCCAACGGTATAGTCTCCACCTAATCCAAATCCTATAAAGAAGCGCAAAATAAATAGAATCCAAACATTCGGTGCGAAAAGTTGTAAGAATGACGCAAGTGTAATCAGAATGAAACTAAATAAGAATATTTTCTGACGACCAATATAGTCTGATGCCCACCCTAACAAGAAACTACCAAAAAACAAACCAATAAGTACAGAACTTCCAAGCAGACCTAATTCAAATGGTGTTAAATCCCAAACTTTTCCTAAAGCAAGTAACGCAAAACTAATAATTCCGATGACATAACCATCTGTAAAATGGGCGCCAAAAGTTAAAGTTGCCATTTTAACATGAAATTTTCTTATTGGAGACTCTTCCATTGGAATTTTCTTTTTCTTTTTTTTCATTAAATCCACCTTCATTTCGTTAGTAACAAGTATTGTGCAATTTTATAATGATAGAATCCTTTTACATAAAGTGGTTTAACTCAGAGGTTGACCTAATCGTTATAAGTGCGTGTTCAAAAAGGTGACAAACGAAAAGGGTTACTGGCTAAGTACGCTGGCATCCTGCCAGAACGCCAGTACTAGCCCGTCCTGGCCGTCGGAAGGCTAAGAGCGGCGCAGTTTTGAGGACCGGCATTCCACATGATGTGGTAGCTTCAGGCGCCCGCCACAGGACGTGAGCGATTTTAGTTGAAGGTCCTCTTGTTTTTGGTACATGAGGACCGGAAAAACAAGCGGGCGCCGAGATTCGTAGCTTATCATTTGGTGACTTTTTGAACAACCTCTATAAGGTAAAAATGACCTAGGATCTTTCTTCATTTAAAGGTCAATCCTAGGCCATTATTAAAATACGGTAATTGATAAAGTATCTTTGATGATTATTGACGTTTTTTTGTTTTCTTATTATTGAACTTTTCAGCGGGTGTTAGCGGTTCATTTGCAAATTCATGATCAAATTGTTTGGACAAACTTTTTCTAACAGCTTGTTCATCACTAAATGAATCGCCTAAATTTTTCTTTTTTCCAGCCATTTGTGGACACCTCCATCAGATATTTTGCCTGTAATGAGTCAAAATATGTATGTGAAGTTGACTTAATTTGACACAACTCGGTCGCACTGACAGGCACCGTGAAATCGTGTCATCCGCCTTACCTTTTGCATATATTGGCTTTGATCAATTATACAAAGGGAGAGATTTTATGGATCCACGTTTAGCTCAACTTCTTCAAAAAACAAGCTTATATGGCACTTTAGCCATGTATTATGAACATATCGATCCAGAAAAACATATTTATTTTTACAAAAAACATCTTAAATATGAGACTCAACTTGTTCAACTTTATTGGACCTTACATGGTACAATGGAAAACTCACCTTGGAGAGAAAATTATCCACTTTAAAAGGGGCCGCCTGGTTCCTTTTCTATTGAATACATGACTTATTTTTACTTACTTTATGACCGAAATAAAATTAAACAATACATAAGACATGTTTGGTCATCCTTATGAGGACTCTAGACAAGTTCAAAAAATTTTGAGCATTGACAGTAGGCGATTCCCCCGTGGTACTTCCCCTAAACACCCGCCTATTTTGTAAATTTTTTAAAAATATTTTGGTCACGTTTCCATTATTGATTTAGTGCGGTTTTCTACGCTACTCTTTTCCGCCATTTTCATCCTAATCCCTCTCATCTTCCTTGAAACGTTTAAACATTCATGCTACGGTTATATTAGTGATTAATAATTCACAATATTAAAAGTTATTTTTCACTCTAAAATTTAAATTTGGAAGGGGATATGTCACTCATATGATTAAAGCGATTATTTTTGATTTTGACGGGACAATTATTGACACGGAAACGGCATGGTATGTTGCATTTAGGGATGCTTATAAGGAACATGGAATTGATTTGACATTAGAAAAATATTCAGAATGCCTCGGTACTAGTCTCCATTCTTTTGATCCATACACATATTTACGTACTCATCACAATATTCCTATTGATCTGGACGAATTCAGAAAATCGATTCAAAACACCCACACAAAAATGATGGAAAGTGAATCCATCAGACCCGGAATTTTAAATCTTTTAGACGAAGCCAAAGAAGCAGGATTAAAAATCGGTCTAGCCACAAGCTCTCATATGGATTGGGTCAAAAAGTTTGTCAATCTGCTTAATATTGATGACTACTTTGACTGTTATTGTACAGCTGACAGTGTTAAAAATGTTAAACCAGATCCCGAACTTTATCATCAAGCTTTAGACCGATTAGGCGTTAAGGCAAGTGAAGCGATTGCCATCGAGGATTCGCCAAATGGATCACGTGCGGCCGTTGCGGCTGGTATTCCTACCATTGTCGCCAAAAATACAATCACAAATCAGTTACCATTTAGCAAAGGTCACCATACAATCGACTCATTAGAAAACTATACACTAACTGATTTAGTGGAGAATTTTATTAAGAAAATAGGGTAACTCATGATCAGATAAAATTTGGTCAATTATTCATCTCGCTTTTTATTTCTTAACAACTGAAATATTATTCAAGAGGAGAGATTGCCTATGAATGCATTACACCATGAATTGAGTGGAAGTCGTGATTCACAGCCCCACAGGCCGAACGCCGTACATTTTGGAGCAGGAAATATTGGCCGAGGATTTATCGGATTACTTCTCACCAAATCCAATTACGACGTTTGCTTTGTCACCCGAAATAAAAAGAAAATCTCCTTACTCAAGCAAAGAAAACAATACCCCGTCTATATTGCTAATGAAACAAACGATAAACAGATCGTTCAAAATATCACTGCCATCTCTTCAAAAAATAAAGAAGCCGTTGCGAGGCGTATTGCAAATACCAACTTGGTAACGACCGCTGTCGGTGTATCTAATTTACCAGATATTGCAGAGAAAATGGCCTTAGGTATCAGGCAAAGATTAGAAAAAAGTCATATAGACCCTCTTCATATCATCGCATGTGAAAATGCAATCGCTGCTAGCTCTAAGCTTAAGAAATACGTTTATGAATATATACCTGAAGAAATGCATGAAAAAGTAGATCGCTATGTCGCCTTCCCGAATGCTGCTGTTGATCGGATTGTTCCAGCACAGCACCACGAGGATCCACTTGAAGTTACCGTAGAACCTTATTTTGAATGGGTGATTGACCGTTCTGCGATGCTTGGAGGACTACCTGAGATACAAGGTGTCAAAATGGTAGATTCCCTTGAAGCGTTCATTGAACGTAAACTATTTACCGTCAATACAGGTCATTGCTGTGCAGCTTATTTGGGTTATCTCAATGGCTATACCACCATACAAGAAGTGATGGCTGACCCAATATTAATAATGGAAATTGAAAATGTCATGCAAGAAACGGGTCATATGTTAATTGAAAAACATGACCTAGATGCATCGAAGCATAAGACATACATTAAAAAGATCTTAAAACGTTTCAAAAACCCTAATTTAACCGATAAAATTGTTCGGGTTGGCCGGTCTCCGATTCGTAAACTTTCTTTGAATGACCGGCTAGTTAAACCTGCTCTGCTGTCACATGACCTTGGTCTAGACGTATCCAACCTGACAAAGGCCATAGCCGCTGGACTACTCTTTGATTACCCCAAAGACCCTGAAGCTAAACAATTAAAACAAGCCATACGAAAAAATGGTGTTCATCAAGTCATCATTAAGTATTTGGGTATTCCACACGCTCACCCCATCCACCAAAAAATCGTAAATAGGTATAATGAGTTTAAAGAAAAATTCCGTCTTGTGAAAGAAGCTTAATCTATCTCTTTTAAAAAATGTAGAAGAAAAATAAATGTTCCCTACACTCTATTAAACATCTTGAATCCACCTCTTCACTATGGAAGAAGGTGGGTTATTTTTTTCTAATCATCTGAACAAACTATGGATTAGTATTTATAAAACAGGCCATAAACTATTTAATAAATATTGGGATCATCACCCTGTAAGAAGCGTTGGCATCGCCATTTCTGACCTACAACCCGACTACTATTATCAACTGGATTTGTTCAGTAATTATGAAAATAAGTTAAAACTGAGCAGCGCCATGGATGATATTAGAAACAAATATGGCACGACAGCCATATTTCGAGCCACCTCTTTAACCGCAGCTAGTCAATTGTTTGAAAGAACACATATGTTTGAAAGAACACATAAGATTGACGGACATTATAAATAACAATTTCACAAAAAATAAACGGCCCAAGCTCCGTATAAGAGCGAAAAGCCGCTTAGAAATTTCTTTATTTCAGCTATTATTTGACGAGGGGGAGTTCATATTGCGGCCCCCCCTCTTCTTTTTCATATAAAACGACTCTAGAATAGACAGAAAGATAACTCAATTTATTCACTTTCAAATCTTAGCTCATCATATGTTAACCCTCTATATATGGAAGCATCAATATGATTTACGGTTCCTATTCTACAAAAAATTAAAGGTAGGAAATTTAGTTAGCAATATTTATTGTTGATAAATTTTATAAATTTTTTCCATTTTCTTTTCCAATTCATCAAAGTGGACAAAACGAGCTTCTCTTAGAAATTCTTTTCCTTCAATAAATAAAAATAAAGAAGGAACAGAAAAAATGGAATATTTGGCCACTACCTCTTCTACATGATACGCATCAACTTGTCCTAATTGAATAAGTGGAAATTTATCCAACAAATGTCTTAAATGAGGTAAGATAGCATGGCATACGCCGCAATCTGGTTTTGAAATATATATAAAGCTTAATTTGTTATCTTTTATAAAGTCTTCTATCATCTCGATAGATGTTAATTGTTCTATTTTTTTCATTTAATATTCCCTTCTTTTTTTATTTACTGTGATGAGCCGATTTTTCAAAAATCCTTATTCGTTAACAGCCACATCATAATTCTAGTGCAAAACATGACATGAATGATCTAGTATACTAAACAAATAAGTTAAGACCGGCATCTTCCGTATCACTCAAGTATGTTGCAACGCCAGCGAAATCAATACCGTTGATTAATTCTTCTTTTTTAATTCCCATCACATTCATACTCATGGTACATGCGACAAGTTTCACTCCTGCTTTTTGTGATGTTTGAATAAGGTCTTACAAAGTATCTACATTTTTCTTTTTCATAACACGCTTCATCATTTTTGTTCCTAAACCGCCCATATTCATTTTAGATAATGGTAGTTCGCTAGGCCCTTTTGGCATCATCATACCAAACATTTTTTCCATAGAATCTTTTTCAACATGTGGAGGATTTTTTTTTCGCAAAACATTCAAGCCCCAAAATGTGAAGAACATCGTTACGTTTTTACCCATCGCCGCGGCGCCATTTGCAATGATAAAAGAGGCTATTGCTTTATCTAAATCACCGCTAAAAACAACCAAGGTTGCTCCATTTTTTGTCTCTACAGTAGCTGAGTCTGCGTTATAATTATCCACATTTCCTTTTTGTATCACAGCTTTTACTACTTTGTTTTCAAACGAAGAAGAAATAAGAGTATTTCCTGTTCTATTAGCCCAGGATTCAACATCACTGGAAAAACCAGGATCCGTGGCGGATACTTCCAATCTATCTCCATCATTTAATTTCTTCATTTGTTCTTTCACTTGTATAATGGGACCTGGGCATTGCAAACCACAAGCATCCAGTTTTACCATTCTTCCAGAATCAATCTGTTCCTTCCTTGGAGAATATGTTTCTGTTTCTTCAGTAAAAGATTGGTCTAGTTTTGACGAATTACTTTCCAGTACTGCTTTATATGTCTTATATCCGCCATCCAAGTTCTTCACGTGAAATCCATTTTGTTTTAAAATACGTTCAGCTAAATACCCCCGTATTCCAACTTGGCATGATACGAATATCGTTTGATCTTTCGGTAATTTATCTAACTGATTCCTTATATCATTTAGCGGTATATTGATCGAACCCGGAATATAACCCATTTCTCGTTCTACTGGTTCTCTAACATCGATAAGGAGTCCTCCGTTTTGTACAATACTATCAATTTCATGCCATTGTACGGTTTCTACCATACCATCCATGATATTGGATGCTGCATAACCAGCCATATTTACTGGATCTTTGGCAGATGAATAAGGAGGCGCATAAGACAGTTCTAGATCCGGTAAATCTTTCACCGTTAATTTTCCTTTTATAGCAGTTGATATGACATCAATTCTTTTATCCACACCATCAGCTCCCACCGCTTGTGCGCCAAATATTATTCCTTTTGTCGGATGGAACAATAATTTAAGGGCAATTGGTGATGCACCAGGATAATAACCTGCATGGGAATTAGGATGAATATGGACTACTTCATAAGGCCATCCTATTCGTTTTAATGTTTTTTCATTATTGCCAGTAGTAGCCACTGTTAGGTTAAATACTTTGGCTATAGATGTTCCCAGCGTTCCATTATACTGTACATCGATTCCGGAAATATGATCAGCAACCAAACGACCTTGACGATTGGCTGGCCAAGCGAGCGGAATCACTGTTGGGTTTCCATTCACATAATCCACGACTTCAATCGCATCCCCAATGGCATATATAGAAGGATCTTCTGTTTGAAGGGTTGGTCCAACTTTAATTGTATTCCGTAATCCAAGCGTTAAACCGGCCTCTTTTGCTAATGTACTTTCTGGCGCCACCCCAATAGATAAGATGATGATATCTGCATTTAATGTAGCACCACTCTTTAACAATACTTTTGCACCGTTATTTTCAAATGCAGTTACACTATCTTCTAAGATCAAACGTACACCTTTTTGCTTAAGATGCTGATGAAGTATGGCCGCCATTTCATAGTCTACAGGCGTCATAACTTGATTTCCTGCTTCTACCAACGATACACGAATACCAAGGGCTGATAAATTCTCAACCATCTCAATCCCTATAAATCCTCCACCAATAACAACAGCCTGTTTCACCTCGTGAGATTCAGCATAACTTTTGATTTTATCTGTATCAGGAATATTCCGTAGCGTAAATAAATTCTCTGCTTCTTCAATGCCTGGGATTCCAGGTTTCAATGGCTGTGCTCCAGGCGACAAAATTAAAACATCATAAGATTCTTCATATACTTTCCCTGTTTCTAAGTGTCTTATTGTAACGCTCTTGTTATCACGATTAATTTTTGTCACTTCACTTAAACGACCACCTGCTAAAGCAGGTGGATTTGGACATAAAATGTCTACGACTAAAGTCGTTCTTAAGACTGAAGTCATCTCAAAGTCCAT
>NZ_VDCY01000009.1 GCF_006517395.1 Terrilactibacillus laevilacticus | reverse complement strand
ATAGACTGACTTAGCCCAATTTTTTCATCAAATTCCTTATACAATAATAACCCTGAGTCTGAGGTTAAGTTCCCACCATCAAAATTAACCTTAATTCTTTTGTTGAAGTTAAGTGACTTTTCGATTACACTTTTCATTATGGAGTCCTCCTTGAATTGTGTTGGTGTGGTTACTTATACAATATCAAAGGAAGGGCTCCTTTTCACTTATTTAGTGAAAAATCAAATATGAATTATTTGTTGATTTAATCGTGTTTTCCAAGGAATTGTGATTCAACTATGAATAATCTAGGAATTATTATATTTGAAATCAAACTTCATTTTATAAAATTTAAATATTAATGTAAAAAATCTCCTTGCTGAAGCATACTCAGCAAGGAGATTTCATGTTTAGTGGCGGTGTTTTCTTGTCCGATCACCAGCAATCTTTTTCCATTTGTTTTTTTCTTTTAATTGCGCTTGTTTGTCCATCTTTCGTTCAAGGAAAGCGAGCTCCCTTTGTAATTTCAAGTAGCTATTAAAACGTGACTGCTCTAATTTTCCTTCCTCAAGTGCTTCTTTAACTGAACACCCAGGTTCATTCTGATGCGTACAATTTCTAAATCGACATTGGGTTGTAAGTTCTTCGATATCTGAAAAACTATGAGAAACACTTTCATCAGAAGCATCCCAAAGCTGAAGCTCCCGCATACCTGGTGTGTCAATGATAGCCCCGCCGCTCTGAAGTACGATTAACTCACGATGCGTTGTCGTATGCCTCCCACGATCATCATCTTCACGGATATAACTTACTTTTTGAATCTCTTCTCCACAAAGCCAGTTAGTAAGCGTTGATTTTCCAGCTCCTGAAGATCCAAGAAACACGATGGTTTGCCCTTTACCTAAATAATTTTTTAGTTCATTCATTCCTGTATTTTCTTTTGCGCTAACGGGATAAATAGGAACTCCAAAAGCGATGGATTCCACATCGGAAACTTTATTATCAATATCTTCGCAAAGATCACTTTTACTTAAAATGATCACTGGATTGGCTCCACTTTCATAGGCCATCATAAGATACCGTTCTAATCTTCTTAGGTTAAAATCTCGATTCAATGCCATGACAAGAAATACTGTATTCATATTTGTTGCGACAATCTGTTCATCTGTACGATTCCCAGCTGCTTTCCGAGAGAATTTACTAAAACGTGGCAATATGGTGTGGATCGTGGCTTTTTGTTCTTGAAGTCTTTCCTCTACAACTACCCAATCTCCTACGGCAGGAAAATCTTCTCGACTTAAAGCCTCATGCCGCATTTTACCTGTGATTTCAGCAAAAAGTTCACCATTTTCTGTTAAAACTTTATATTGTTGTTTATATTCTGAGATAACTCGGGCGATGGTTTGCCCTTCCGCTATACTACTTTGATTTTCTGTTTGTAAAGCTTCATTCCAACCAAAATCGGATAAATGATAAGTCAATGTGATTTCCTCCTATTTTTTGCAACTAAAGAAAACTTGCCGATTGCGTGGCCTATAAGGCGCGAGAACATAGGCCTAGAATGTGTCATTACGGCTTCGCCTCCGCGACAACTCGATGCTTAATCGAAGAAGATCTATGATAGTTGCACTTATACTTTATACCTTGAATTTTTCTTTCTTAAAACGCAAAAAAGACCGCTCAACACGGTCTTTTAGCTGCATGCTTCTTTAGCTATTTATACCCTGTGTGTGACGCCATACTGTCCACACTTAGATATAAATAAAAAATCAGGAGTTTGACTTTATATTTTATCTATGGAGACAGTATGACAAACGGCAATGAGATTTGGTAAGGTCCTTCTATTCATATTCGCCATCATACATCTCTCCTTTCGATTATCTGACTATTATTTAAATAAAGTTTACCATAAGTAAATGAGGAATGGAAGTTTTACATAAGTCCAATTTTTAATTAATTCAATGAGTTTTTATATTATAGATCTAAAACTGCATATTTTAAGAAAATCTTATCTATTTGTTTGAGGTTGATTAAGAACGTCAAAATCCTTAATCACTTCACCCGTTTCGGCTGCTTTAAAGATCGCTTCAATGAGAACTAACACGCGATAAACTTCTTCATTTTTTACGATAGGTTCCGATTTATCATTAATGACAGCGGCAAAGTTATCATAGAAACTTGGCATAGTTGTTTTAACTTTTTCTATTGTATGACGGATCGTCGCAGATTCAGATGGTGGGGCCATTGTTTTGGTTAAGCCTTGACCTGCGCGAATAGGTTTAGGCTCCGATTTTTCTGCTGATTGATTTCGAGTGACCATCTCTCCGCTTAAGTCCCAATCTTGTATCAAGGCTGTTCCTTCAGTCCCTTTAATATACCATCTAGGAAGTTTCACATAATTCGTCGTTCCAACTTCAATCACGGCAGTGACTCCATTTTCAAAAGTAATATAACTAATAAAACCATCATCTACTTCGTCTCCAAGTGCAAAGCTCAAGTTGGCTGTGACACTATTAATCTTGCCTTTTACCATGAATAGCAATTGATCGAGGAGGTGAACGCCCCAATCAAGCACCATCCCTCCACCATGGGCCTTCAAATGACGCCAATCGCCAGGGATGCCATTCGCCCCTTGAACACGCGATTCTAGATGAAAAACTTCGCCTATTTTATGACGATCATAAATGTCTTTCACAATCACAAAATCTTCATCCCAGCGACGGTTTTGATGCACCATAAACACGCGATCATGTTTTTTTGCTACATCGATAATGTCTAATAAATCCCGGCTATTTATCGTTACAGGTTTTTCGCAGACGACATGCTTTCCAGCTTCTAAAGCCTTTATCGCTATCTCCTTATGAACATCATTTGGTGTCGCAATCAGAATCGCATCTACCGTTGAATCTTGTAATACCGCTTCCAAACTTGGATACGTTTTAAAACCAAGCTTCGATGCCACTTGTTGGCGGTCATCTGCAATATCATAGACGCCAGATACTTTTATATTTTTGTTACCTTCTATCAACTGGACATGATAACTTCCCATACCTCCGAATCCAACGATAACGAGAGACATTTTTTTGCTCATTATATCACTCCTACATATGTGATCTATATTCATCTATGATCAAAGTGCACAACATTAGTTTGGGATTGCGCCACTTCACTTTGGAATTGAGCCGCTTCACAACGGAATTGAGCCACTTCAAATTGGAATTGCGCCACTTCACAACGGAATTGAGCCACTTCAAATTGGAATTGCGCCACTTCACAACGGAATTGAGCCACTTCAAATTGGAATTGCGCCACTTCACATTGGAATTGCGCCACTTCACATTGGAATTGCGCCACTTCAAATTGGAATTGCGCCACTTCTTAACGGAATTGCGCCACTCACAACGGAATTGCGCCACTTCTTAACGGAATTGCGCCACTTCTCAACGGAATTGCGCCACTCACAACGGAATTGCGCCACATTAGGCTAGATTGCAAAACTGAGAGCAAGCAACCTTATGCCCACCACATGTCCACAGGGGTTTCCCGAATCAAAATGGATTGCAAATTGGTGACAGCACGTCCTAGTCCTTCATCAATGGACATCAAAGGATCTTCATGTTCGATACTGACAACGTAGTCATATCCATAAGTGCGGAGAGCGCTGATGATATCCGACCAAACGGAGACGCTATGGCCACAGCCAACAGATCGGAACGTCCAGGCTCTTGTTTGGACTTCTCCATACGGCTGCATGTCTGTTAGACCATACATGTTAATATTGTCTTGATCGAGATACGTATCTTTAGCATGAAAATGGTGAATGGCACCTGCTTTACCGAGTATTTTGATGGCACCAACAGGATCGATTCCTTGCCACCATAAATGACTCGGATCTAAATTTACGCCGATTGCATCAGAAGTTTCCTCACGAAGTTTTAAAATGGTATACGGTGTGTGGCAAAGGAAACCTCCATGCAATTCGATGCCAATTTTGATCTTGTTTTCTTCAGCTAACTTACCGATCTCTTTCCAATAAGGAATGAGTTTTGTCTTCCATTGCCACTCTTTAATATCACTATAGACGGTTGGCCAAGGGATAACTGGCCAGTTTGGCGCTTTCGCATCGTCGCTGTCTCCTGCCGTGCCTGAAAAAGTATTTACAACAGGAACGTTCATAGTAGCCGCGAGTTTGATCGTTTTTCGTAAAATGTCATCCGCTTCCTTGGCTTCTTCTTGATTTGGGGAAATCGGATTGCTATGACAACTGAAAGCACTGATCATGATGCCTTTATCTTCAAATTTTTTTAAATAAGCTTTTCTTGCTTCTTCGCTTTCTAATAATTCATCTGTAGGACAGTGGTCATTTCCTGGATTACCGCCTGTGCCGATTTCTACAGCGTCTAATCCTGCTGCTGAGACTTTTTCCAACATGTCATCTAAACTTAAATTTGCAAATAAAGGGGTGAATACGCCTAGTTTCATCGTCCATCATTCTCCTTTTGGTTGTATTTTCTCTAAGGCTTCCGAATTTCCGTATTTTGGGTAACTATATGTTGTCGGCTGACACCATTTCACGCCATTAATAATGACTTTTTGAATGTCTTCGTGATAATAGGTTGGATACGTTTCGTGTCCTGGTTGAAAGTAGAATATTTTTCCGTTCCCTCGCCGATATGTACAGCCACTTCTGAACACATTCCCGCCTTCAAACCAGCTCATAAAAATCAGTTCATCTGGAATTGGAATGTCAAAGTGTTCACCATACATTTCCTCTTTTTCGAGTTCGATATATTCACCGAGACCCTCTACTATGGGGTGACTCGGATTGACAACCCAAAGTCTTTCCTTTTCTTCGGCTTCGCGCCATTTTAAATCACAGCTTGTGCCCATAAGCTTCATGAAAATTTTCGACATATGACCTGAATGCAAAACAACGAGTCCCATGCCTTCTAAGACTTTTTTATGAACGCGTTCCACAATCTCATCTGACACTTCCTTATGAGCAATATGTCCCCACCAAACGAGGACATCCGTATTAGCCAAAACTTCTTCCGATAGGCCATGTTCTGGCTCGTCTAATGTTGCCGTACGAACATTAAATGAAGACGCTTCTAAAAAGCTGGCAATCTGGCCATGAATGCCTTCTGGATAAACTTTTCTGACTTCCTCATCACTTTTTTCATGTCGATATTCATTCCAAACGGTCACATTCACCATGAGTTAGTCCCCTCCAATTAGTTGCTTCAAATTAATTAAGCCTATTTCAACACTTTCTAATGATGGTTTCGTAAATGCCTCTTGTTCAATGATGAGCCACTCGACACCTTGGTTCTCGGCTTGTTTTACAAATCGAGTAATATCGAGTACGCCTTTACCGATTTCAGTGCTTTCCATTGGCTCTTTTTTCATATCCTTAAGATGAATAAATGGCGTCCGATTGTCGTATTGAGACATGTATGAAACGACATCTACTCCCGCATATTGAATCCAATACGTATCAAGTTCTGCTTTTAAATGAGGTACCATCTCGAGCAAATAATCAAGGATATACGTATCTTCAAGTTTATGAAACTCATGATGATGATTGTGGTAGACTAATGTCATTCCAGCATCTTCAATTTTTTTACAAGCCACATTTAACTTTGATGCAAAGGATTTCCATTCATCCTTGGTATCATATGACGCATAAGGACAAACAATGTAGTTGTTTCCTAATTCCTTTTCAAAAGAAATAACATTATCTAGATCATTTAATATTTTCTCAGCTGGTATATGTGAGGCAACAATTTGTAATCCCAATTCTGTGCATTTTTCTTTGATGTTTTGTGCGGATTCATTATAATACCCTGCGAATTCAATGCCATCATAGCCCATTTCTGAGACCTTTTCTAAAGTTCCAAAAAAATCTTTTTCGCACACATCTTTAACACTCCAAAGCTGTAGGGCAACCGGCATCATCCAAGGACCTCCTCGATCCAACTCTTATTTATTAAAGAACACAGGTTGATTGGTTTTGGCAGATTGATAAATCGCTTCTAAAATTTGCGTGACGACAAAGGCTTGTTCTGGTTTAACAACAGGGTCAGTGTCGTTTAAAATGCTTTCAATCCATTGCTTCGCTTCGGTATAAGCTGGATCATCACCTGTACCGTCATAAAAATCAACGCCACCCGTTTCAAGTTCAATTTTTTTCTCAAAAAGCAAGCTATGATCTTCGCCATTAATGCGCAGGCCATCTTCCATATCTGCGCCACCCTTCGTTCCACTCAAGCTTGTTTTAGCCTCCCCTACGTCTAACGAATTAAGGGCCCAGCTTGATTCAAGAACAATTGTTGCGCCATTTTCCATTGTAATGAAACCGAAAGCTGAATCTTCCAC
Organism: Terrilactibacillus laevilacticus; assembly: GCF_006517395.1. GTDB lineage: Bacteria > Bacillota > Bacilli > Bacillales > Sporolactobacillaceae > Terrilactibacillus > Terrilactibacillus laevilacticus. Next base: position 116,309 of record NZ_VDCY01000009.1, on the reverse strand, counting down.
AGTAAACTGGTTTGGATCCCATGGACCCCAAGCATTGGCCGCATTCTCCGTTTTTGATAGTTTATGATAAGTATTGCCCACGACATATTTAGGTTTATAGTTATCCATCATCCATAGCGTTAAATCGAGTGCATGAGTACCTATATCAATGAGTGGTCCGCCGCCTTGGGCTTCCTCATCTAGAAAGACACCCCATGTTGGAACAGCTCTCCGGCGAATGGCCTTGGCTTTGGCATAATAGATGTCTCCAAGGGCCTTTTCTTCACAAATGGCGTGCAAATACTCAGAGTCTTTTCGAAACCGATTTTGATAGCCGATCGTTAATTTTTTTCCTGTACGTTTAGCTGCATCAATCATTTCTTGCGCTTCTTTCGATGTTTTTGCCATTGGTTTTTCACACATCACATGTTTTCCCGCTTCAAGGGCTGCAATGGTTATTTCCGCATGTGAAATATTCGGCGTGCAGACATGGACTACATCGATTTCTCTATTATTAAGTAAATCCTTATAATCAGTGTATACGCTTACATTTTCTGTTCCAAAGTTCTCGCTAGCCTTTATCGCCCGATCCTCGATCACATCACAAAAGGCGATCATTTCAACTTCGTCTAATTTTGCAAGACTTGGCATATGTTTCCCGTTTGCAATACCACCGCAGCCAATAATTCCAACCTTCAAAGTCATATGAAAACCTCCATTTATTTAGTTGATAACAACACTATACAGAACAAATCGCAATTTTTCTTCCTATATTCTTGTTCAATTATTCCCGGATATTGTCTTCCTATATTTTAGAGGGGACACACCCATGACCTCTTTAAATAAATGGTGGAACGTCTTAACACTCGTAAATCCTGCCATCTCGGCAATTTCGGTCACAGTGTAATTTCCATTTAATAAAATCCATTTCGCTTTATTTAATCGATACTCATTTAAAAATTTGATAAATGTCGTCCCTGTATTTTTCTTGAAAAATTTTGTGAAGTAATATGTACTAAAACCACTATACTTGGCAATATCCTGTAATGTAATCCCTTCTTTATAGTGACTTTCTACATAGGAAAAAATCTGATCCAATTTCTCTAATGTTTCTTGTGTCTTGGTGAGTTGGCTATCTGAAGTGTCTTCAGACTCTTTCTCTGGTATTTCTCGAAAAATCAAAGCCATCATTTCATATAATTTTGCCTTGATTACAAAAGGATAGCCTTCTTGTTTTTTTGTATTCTCTTCCTGAATGTTCTCGATGATTTTCACCATTTTATCTTTTGTTGTTTTATTCCATTCCGTACTTGAATTTTTCATCTGGCTAAAAGCATCTCGTAAATTTTTCTCAATCACGTTCATAGTGGAAATCTCTTGAAAAAAAGTTAAATCGAACTGAATGACGAATCTCTCACTATCGGAAGATGCTAGAATGTAATGAATATCGCCTCCATTTATAAAGAGAATTTCTCCTTTTTTTACATGAATCGGCTCATCATTTACGCCAATATTAATGGATCCTTTGAACACATAGATGATTTCAACTTCTTTATGCCAATGAGGTGAAACCAACTGATGACCTTGATTAATAAAGCTGCGAAAAGGAAATTGCTTATTGAGAACTGGTATTTCTAGGTATAAACCCATTTTCTCACCTCTTATTTAAGCGAAGCATTCTAACTTTATCTGTATTATGTATTCTTCAAAATATACGCGACTGTTTAAGGGGTTGTTCAAAAAGTCACCAAATGATAAGCTACGAATCTCGGCGTTGGCTTGTTTTTCCGGTCCTCATGTAGTAAACACCTACATTCCGGTCCTCAAAACGGCGCCGCCTTGACCTTCTTGCTTTTAATTTGTCACCTTTTTGAACACGTACTTTAATAAGAATATTCTTCAATGACGAGGTAGACTCCTTCTTTCTTGACCACATAACGAAACCCAATGTTCAACATGAACATTGGGTTTCATCAAATGAATATTATTGTTCAAACACATGGACAAACGGTTCGTCCATATCGGGATTAGACACAATAACTGCCTCTTGAGTATTTGGCGTTATAATGCTAATTTGCACTGGGATATTTTTTGAGAATGGAAAACGATCTTTTACTAGAGATGTGACGTAACTCGCAAATCCCATAACTTCTGTTTTGTCATAAAATTTAATCGAGATTTGGAAATTAAGATCAACTAAATCTCCATTTTCATATCTTCCTTTGGCTGTAACACCAATGAAGTTTGGGAAATATTTCGAGACATCTGTCTTAAAGTTGTTGAAAAGTTCATTATCAGATTTATACTTGCTTTTAGACTTGTCAGAAGGGAACAAGACATTATCTTCATTTACATTTTCCCATTTACCAATGGAGCCACTATTATTCGACACATACGTTTTAGAATAAAAATAACCTGGCACTAGTGAGCTATCCGGTGCCTCGGCGTATAGTGTGATAAAGATCGGCACATTTCCGAGTCCATTTTTTTGGCGAACTTGCTGCAAGACTTTTTGGGCGATCGTTTTACCTTGTTGTTTAACTTGACTAACATTTAAGGTTTTTTGCACATCGTATTGTTTGCCAGATTTATCTGTGACTTTATCTGTGTAGACCTGATTAAGAGAGATGGCAAGAGAAACGCCACCAAGCTCATATTTATTTTTCCCTGTACTTTTTAAATAATCCTGTTCAAGGATATAGCTAAGAATTTTGGGACTATTCATCGCTTGATCTCTGACACTTTGACCTTTTCCAAGCGGTGGATTCAATCCATTTGGCGTCTTTTTACTTTTACGATAGAGCATGTTGTTGATATCCGCTTCACTTAGATATTGCCCACTTTGGAATACATAATCATCGGGGCTGAAGACCGACTTTGACATATTCATGAGTCCAGTTTCAAGTTGATCAATATCTACACGATTATTGACACCATATCCGATATACCCACGCGTGGAGTCTGACGTATTTCCAGTTGGTTTTAAACTTTGGTAATCTTTACTATCTATCTTAGGTATCAAAGTTGCTGTTTGTTTATTCCCTTTTGAAGAATTAATCACGTTCTGTTTATTGTTATCAGATGACCATGGCAGATTACATCCTGATAAAACTAAGGTTAGGCTGAGTGAGAGTAGGCCTACAACTCCCAACCATTTTTTCATAAAAAACACTCCTCTTATGTCTCTAAAGCTCCTATAAATTGTTGCTCATCCCAAACCTCAATGCCAAGTTCTTGGGCTTTTTTTAGTTTTGATCCTGCATCAGAGCCACTGACAACGAGATCCGTACTCTTGCTTACACTGCCTGTTACTTTACCGCCTCGTTTTTCAATCTCTGCTTTTGCTTCAGGGCGAGACATCTGTTCTAATTTACCTGTTAAAACCACTGTTTTTCCACTAAACAAAGAATCTATTTCTTCAGCTTTTGCTGGATCTGGTCCTAAATAAACCATGTTAACTTCATACTGCTTTAACTCTTCGATAAGCCTTATCATGTCTTCATTGTGAAAATAAGTGATGATGGCGTCTGCCATTTTGTCACCAATTTCTTCAACAGCTAAAATTTCCTCTTTTGTTGCTTTAATGAGAGCATCCATCGTTTTGAATGATTGAGCTAAGAGCTTGGCTGCTTTTGCACCGATAAACCGGATGCCAAGCCCAAATAATAAACGTTCAAGCGAATTCTGTTTAGAAGACTCAATAGCTTGAAGTAGATTACGAACAGACTTTTCCCCCATACGCTCGAGTTGGATTAAATCATCATATTTTAGCCGATAAATATCTGCCACATCTTTAATTAAATGGTGATGAAATAATTGAGTTATGACCTTCTCACCTAAACCATCGATATTCATGGCATTACGAGAGACAAAGTGAATTAAGCCAGCTCTTATTTGTGCTGGACATTTTGGATTGATGCATCTTAGGGCGACTTCTCCCTCAATTCGAACGAGTTCACTTGAACACGCTGGACACTCTATCGGCATCGCAAAACTTTTTTCTTCACCAGTTCGTTTTTCTGTTAAAACATTGACGATTTCAGGAATGATATCTCCCGCTTTTTTAACAACGACAGCATCCCCAATTCGTATATCTTTCTCACGAATTAAATCTTCGTTATGAAGGGACGCTCTTTTGACCGTCGTTCCTGCAACAACCACAGGAGTTAATAGCGCAGTTGGTGTGATGACACCCGTACGACCAACGCTGAGTTCAATTCCTTCAAGTTTAGACACGACTTCTTCTGCTGGAAATTTATAAGCAATCGCCCAGCGTGGACTTTTGGCTGTAAAACCTAGTGTCTCTTGATCTCTTAACCGATCCACTTTAATGACAATACCATCAATCTCATATGGAAGATCTGGTCTATGCTCGGTCCAGTACTGAATAAATTCAAAGACTTCCTGAAGCGTTTGACAACGCCGCCACTCTGGGTTGGTACGAAGTCCTAAAGCTTGGACACGTTCCAAAGCCTTGCTGTGAGATTCAATCGTTTCACCTTGAAGTTCACCTAAAGAATACATAAAGACAGCCAGCTTTCGTTCCGCAGCAATTTGGGGATTCAATTGACGCAGTGATCCAGCTGCTGCATTCCTCGGGTTCGCAAACAGTTCTTCACCATCTTCTTTCCGTTTTTTATTCAACGATTCAAAGGATGATTTAGGCATGTAAGCTTCTCCGCGTACCTCCATGTTCACGTCTTCTCTTAATTTGAGTGGAATAGATTTAATCGTTTTTAAATTGGATGTGATATCTTCACCTGTATAGCCATCGCCTCGCGTGGAACCTAAGGTTAGTTTTCCGTTCTCATAGGTTAACGATATGGCAAGTCCGTCAATCTTTAATTCACATACATAAGCGACATCATCGTGCCCTAAGCCTTGACGTACCCTCCGGTCAAATTCTCTAAGATCTTGTTCATTAAATGCATTAGCCAAACTTAACATGGGAATGCGATGATCCACTTTATGGAACATTTTCAGCGGAGCTGCCCCAACGCGTTGGGTCGGGGAGTCTGGTGTAACAAGATCTGGATTTTCCTCTTCCAAATGCATCAGTTCTTGCATCAACTTGTCATATTCACTATCAGGGACACTTGGTTTGTCTAAAATATAGTATTCATAGCTATATTCGTCTAATTGTTTCCTTAATTGTTCAACGTGTTTCACAATCTCTTGATCCATAGATTCCACTCCTTTCCTCAACAAAATATAGGAACGTCCCTTTTACTATCATTTGGATCCAAAAACTGTCAACTTAGACGTTGGTTAAACCATATTGTGCAGAACCTTTCAAAATTGCCATTGAAGTTTGATTGGGGATGGTTACATACGTTAACGCCCCATCATCTAACTTTTTCAATTGGAGCAAAAGCACTTAAAAGACGTTTCAAGCCCACTGGCTTTGGAAAAGCAATATCGAGTTCCTTACTTTCGTCACTGCCTTTAATACTCACAACCGTTCCTTTCCCCCACTTTTTATGAAGAACTTGATCTCCAACTTTCCAAGTTGTTGATGAATTTTGGTTGTTTTGTTTTAAGAAAGGACGTTTCTGTGCAAATGTGGCTGGACGTTCACGTCGGCTGGTTGATTGAAAACGGCCCATCTCTTGCTCTGGTGAAAGGTCTTCATATAAGTCAGACGGAATCTCTTGTAAAAAACGAGATTTTGGATTCATTGTGGTTCGTCCAAAGAGCGTTCTGGACTTAGCACATGTTAAAAATAGCATTTTTTCAGCCCGCGTAATCCCAACATAAGCGAGACGACGTTCTTCTTCCATCTCTTCTTCATCTTCCAATGAACGCATGTGAGGGAAGATTCCTTCTTCCATCCCAATTAAAAAGACAACTGGAAATTCAAGACCTTTGGCCGCATGCAATGTCATTAACGTCACGGCATTATCACTTTGGTTTTGTTCATCATCTTCCTCTTTATCAATATCTGAATCAAGGGCCAGTTCAGTTAAAAATCCGATCAATGACTTATCTTCATTATTCTTTTCATATTCTGTTGATACGGATAAAAATTCATCGATGTTTTCGAGACGACTTTGTGCTTCTATCGTTCGTTCATCTTTTAATGCTTGACGGTAGCCTGTTTTCTCAAGAACCTCTTCTATTAATTCTGTTACAGAGAGAAATTCTTGCATTTTTGCCCAGTTCATCATCTGTTCACCAAAGGTTGATAGGGCACTAGCTGCTCGTTTTGAAACCGTTGTTTGTTCAATTTCTTGTATAGCTCCCATTAGAGAAAGATCTTGGCTAATCGCATAATCGGCCAGTCGATCCATTGAAGCTAGTCCGATTCCTCGTTTTGGTTCATTGACAATTCGAGCAAGGCTGATATCATCATCTGGATTTGCAATGAGCCGTAAGTAGGCTAATAGATCTTTAATTTCTTTTCGGTCATAGAACTTCGTGCCGCCTACCATACGATAAGGAATATTTGATTTGACAAGCGTTTCCTCGATCACCCTCGATTGGGCGTTGGTCCGGTAGAGTACCGCCATATCGGCATACCGATAACCCGAACGTGCTAGTTCACTCATTTTCCCAGTAATATAATAACCTTCTTCGTGTTCTGTCCCACCTTGATAGACGGTAATCATGTCCCCGTCCACATTTTCAGTCCAAAGCTTTTTTGGTTTACGACGTGGATTATTTTGGATAACTCCATTCGCAGCTGCGAGAATTTTTTTCGTTGACCGATAGTTTTGTTCAAGAAGGATAACCTCAGCATTCGGATAATCTTCTTCGAAAGATAAAATATTTTGTATATCTGCTCCGCGCCATTTATAGATGGATTGGTCAGAGTCCCCAACAACACATAGATTTTTAAACCGATCACTAAGCATGTTCACAAGTAAATATTGGGCTCGGTTTGTATCTTGATACTCATCAACATGAATATATTGAAATTTACGTTGATAATATTCTAGTGTTTCTGGTACTTCTTGAAAGAGTTGAATCGTTGTCATAATGAGGTCATCGAAATCTAAGGAATGGTTTTTTCGTAGTCTTTTTTCATAGTCTTGATAAACATCACGAACAACTTCTTCATAAGGGCCAACAGCCACTTTATTGAAGTCCTTAGCCGTCTTCAAATCATTTTTTGCCGAACTGATCGTACCAAGAATACTTCGTGGCGTAAACTTTTTACTATCTATATTCTTGTCTTTCAATATATTTTTAATCACAGAAAGTTGATCGGTTGTATCTAAGATTGAAAAATTACGGTTGATCCCAATTCGATCAATGTCTCGTCTCAAAATCCGGACACACATGGAGTGAAAAGTTGACACCCATATATCATTGGCAAGAGGACCTACAAGACTTGTAATCCGATTTTTCATTTCTTTGGCCGCTTTATTTGTAAATGTAATAGCAAGTACATTCCATGGTGCAATATCTTTCTCTAGAATTAAATGAGCGATGCGATGCGTCAGGACACGAGTTTTACCACTGCCTGCTCCCGCCATTAATAATAATGGTCCTTCAGAATGTTTCACTGCTTTTAATTGCTGAGGGTTCAACCCATCCAAGAGGTGTTCAGAAAACCCTTGCATAATACCACCATCCTATTTTTAATTCGATCTATATAAAAGTCATGATCATCACTGATTCTTCTTTACAGCTGTCACCGTTTCTAATGCTTGTTTTACATCTTCATAAATAACATTACCAACCACAATGGTGTCCGCATAGTTTGCTGCTTGCGTGGCTTGTTCCGCCGTCGAAATGCCGCCTCCGTAAAATAATTGAGCATGATTTAATTGTCGTTTTGCCTGTTTAAGTGTGTCCATGTCTCCAAACTGACCACTATATTCTACGTAAAAAACAGGTAGACGCAAAAATTTATCTGCCAATTGAGCATAGGCTGCCACATCTTCGCTAGTTAATTCTGTTTTTGCACTTGTAAGCTTGGCTACTTTGGCTTCAGAATTCAACACGCAATAACCTTCAGCGACGACGATATCCCAATCGATGATATCTCCATACTCTTTCATGGCTTCATGCTGCTTACCCACCAGCCAAGTAACATCCTGTGCATTTAATACAGACGGGATAAAATAATAATCAAAACCAGGTGTGATGGCCTCTAGTGTTGACACTTCAAGGGCGCAATCTAAAGCAAACTGCCTGATTCGTGATAAAAGATATAATGTATTATCGAGAGTTACTCCATCTGTTCCACCAACAATAATCGCATCGGTACCCGATTCACATAGTTGTTCTAGAACATGATCTTCTATAGGTTTATTTGGATCCAATTTAAAAACATGTCGCCATGATCGATATGTGCTCACCCTTATGCTGCTCCTTCCTCCAACACAACAATTTAGACAAAAAGATTTATATCGTTTCTTGATCTATTTTATCGAATGTTAATGGCTATTTCGCCATTTTTCGCAATCCAATCATCATTAAATTAATGTCCTTAATACTTCTCCTAGTTTATCATAAACTGAACGAATCGACAGCTAGAATTAGTAAAAAATCGAACATTTGTTCACATTCCAAGAGCCTTTATTTTCTATTCTGTCGAAATTGAAAAAAGCTTAGTAGATTTTTTCAGCACTACTAAGCTTAACATCTATTCAAGTAAATGTTTAGATCTATTCACTTTTTTGTTCATTTAATCTTTCAAGTGTCATTTGGTAACCATCGTTTCCATAATTAATACATCTTTTCACGCGAGAAATTGTTGCAGTACTCGCACCTGTATTTTCTTCGATTTGATGATAGGTACGTCCTTCTTTTAACATACGAGCCACTTCAAGACGCTGCATAAGAGATTGGATTTCGCCCATGGTACATAAATCATCAAAAAAGCGATAGCATTCTTCTCTATTTTCTAATGTTAAGATAGCGTCAAATAATTGATCCAACATTTCTCCTCGGAGTTTGTCTATTTGCAACGCAATCCCTCCTTTATGATTTCGATAGATATAAGTACAGCTTAAAAATTTCATGACTAAAGCTATGTACTCTTAAGAATTGTCTTTGATTGGTAAAGTGAAACTTCCATCTGTGGGGGTTTTTCGACGCACAGGATTTGCTAGTGCAGGCGTTGCGACAGGACGTCGCGTTTTTAGCCTGCTTCATCCCCCACTGATGGTTAAGTAAATGAATGATTAATCTTGAGCTATCTCACGTGAAGGAACCATAACCTGACGCTTTAGTACATCATAGAGACCTAGAGAAGTCACTCGAATGTATGGTAAATGAGTCGAACAGATAAATAACAGACTAAAGTATGGATCAACAAATGAATAGCCTCTTTCTCTTAATAAGTTGGCCATGACTTGGTCTTCATCTGCTAATTCTTCCATCGAATGTTCTGACATCATCCCGAGATAAGGAAGTGGAATGTCATACAGGATAGACCCATTTTCAGATAAAACTAATCCACCGCCCCGTTTCTTCATTCTCTCAAAGGCAATGAGCATGTCCTTTTTGTTTTTTCCGATTAAAACAATGTCACCCGCACAAGAAAAACTCGATGCAAAACCATGTATGTCAGTTGCGAACCCTTTGACGATCGTATTAGTGATCCATTTTCCTTTTCGATCGACAAGTGATAGATACAATAAACCTTCAGCTAAATCTGTATCAGTCGGAATTGAATCTAATTCTAGTGGTTTTGCAATAACAGCATTGACCATATCCATTCCAAGCGGAGAAGTCACTTCTAAATTTTTTTCAGTTAAGGTTAAGTTCATATTTAAGGGCCTTAATGATTCTGACCATGTTTGGTCTGAAAATAAATCATTGATCATATCAGATTCTTTCTTTATCCAAACACCTTTAGATAAGACAGAAATTGGATAGGGATTCACCTTTGACTCTAAGATGTTAATGTTAGCTAATCGACCTGGAGCAATGTGACCTAAACAATCATCCATATTGTAATAAGACGCAATATTGCTTGAGGCCATCCTATAGGCATCGGCCGAGTTGACACCTTTTTCAATGGCAATATCGATTAGCTTATCCATGACACCTTGTTTTAAAAAGTTGGGTGTCGCACCATCCGTTGTCATAAACAATCGATCAAAATGTTCAATTCCTTTTTCTAATAGGTCTTCTAAAATGTCTGGAAGATCAGGACGAATTGAAGAATACCTTAATGATGTCGCAAGTCCTGTTCGAAGTCTGGTCAGCGCTTCATCTCCAGTCATCGCTTCGTGATCACATGTTACACCAAGAAGACGCATTTGTGTTAAGGTTCGTTCAGATGCTCCGGGTAAATGACCTTCAATCTTCAGTCCTTGAGCTTTCGTTTCTTGCATCCACTTTAAGATCTCATCATTTCCCTGAAGCAGAACATCCGGCCAATCTGTTAGTTCTCCTCCTTGAATCACGAGTGGATGAGACAACCATTTGCTTATCCTCTTTTGATTGAAAGGATTGTCTTTTACAGCTGTTTGCGGGTCGTATCTGCACCACCAAAAAAATTGAATGGGAGTCCGATTTAACTCTTCCATCATCTGAAAAGATGATTCATCATCTAATAGAAAATAAAAAATAGCATTGTCACATATTAGCGTCGTTGTCCCATGTTTTGCCGAGTGTTCTGCCATCGACATCGGATTATAGAGCTGAGTTGGATGTACATGCGGTTCAATATAACCTGGAACAAGATACCGATTTGAACAATCTACAACCTTTGTATTTTCTAAATTGTTTGGAAGCCTATCTCCAACATAAATAATACGATCTTGATCAATCCATACGTTACTCTTTTCCCATTTTTTTATATAGGTATTCAAATATACACCGTTTGCCAGTACTAATGATGGGGAGACTGCTCCTGTTATGATGTCTGTTTGTCGTCTCATTGTCTCCATTGACCATTGGTGACTTAGCATCTTCATTCTCCTTATCAAAATCAAATATTGCCATTGCCAATATATTAATTAATAACTTCACACGATCGTTCGCTTGTCTCTTTTACTATCATACATTAAATGATTAAATGGTTAAAGTTTTAAACCTAAATCGGTCTATAATGCAGCAAACAAAAACGCTGGCTGAAAGATATCTCCTCCCAGCCAGCGTCTTATTTTTCTATTAGTACGTGTTCAAAAAGGTGGCAAATGAAAAGGGTTACTGGCTAAGTGCGCTAGAATCCTGCAAGAAACGCCAGTTACTTGCCCGTCCTGGGCGTCGGAAGGCTAAGAGCGGCGCTGTTTTGAGGACCAGAATGTAGGTTTTTACTACATGAGGACCGGAAAAACAAGCGGGCGCCGAGATTCGTAGCTTATCATTTGGCGACTTTTTGAACAACCTCTATTACTTCTCCGATACAACCGTAAAACGTTCGTTAATATATTTAGGATCTTCTATTTCATCCAAGACAGTAACAGCATAGTCCTCGTAGCTCACATAACTTTCCCCTTGACTATTGACTAACAGTTGGTCTTTCCCGAGACGATAATTTCCTGTGCGTCGACCTTGAGCGAACAAAGCTGAAGGACTGATAAATGTCCACGTAAGATCTGGTGTTTGTTTTAGTTCTTCTAGATTTTTTCCTTGATTTGCTGCCGTTGGCTTTACAAAATCCGGGAATTCAGGAGTATCAATTAATTTAATTGAATGAGCCTCGTCAACATATAAGCTTCCAGCTCCGCCAACTACAATTAAACGTGTATGTGTGGCTCCTTTTAAAGCATTGATGAGAATACGCCCTGCTTCAACGTGCAAATGTTCTTCACCCATTGGCGCACCAAATGCATTGACCACGATATCATATTTTACAAGATCTTCTCTCGTTAAATCAAAAATATCTTTTTCAACAACACTCACATTCGTATTGTCTAGTTTATTTGGATGGCGTACAATTGCTGTAACTTCATGACCTCTTGATAGCGCCTCGTTCAAAATACGGGAACCCGCTTTTCCTGTTGCTCCAATAATACCTATTTTCATATAAGTGCCTCCTCATTGTAAGCTAATAGATGTAACCATTTCAGTTACATGTTGTATATAAGAAACATCTTAATTAAGCAAACATGCTTGTTAAGATGTCTTTTATCGTTTTTTTAGATAATTCACTTTCCATCATCGATTGGGCATGGTGAAAAATATGATCAAGAGAACCTTGAATTCTTTTTCCAACTGGACAATTTGGATTAGGATCCTCATGTATCGAAAACAGTTCATCTCTTGGTTCAACAGCTCGATAAACATCTAAGAGTGTTATTTGGTCAGGATTTCTAGCTAATACGGCTCCCGCAACTCCTGCTTGAGTCTTAAGAATGTCTGCTTTCCGCAACATTCCAATGATGCGTCGAATGACAACCGGATTAGTATTAACACTGCCTGCAATAAACTCTGATGTCATCTCTACTTGATCTTTTCTAGATGCAATTAAGGTTAAAATATGGATAGCGACGGCTAGACGACTATTAATCATGTGATCCACCACCTGTAATCATTATAGTTACAGGTAGAAGGATTGTCAATTAAATCGAAAATAGAAATCGACGAGTTTTTAATTATTTATTCACTTTTCAGACTATAAGGGGTTGTTCAAAAAGTCACCAAATGATAAGCTACGAATCTCGGCGTCCACTTTTTTTTCCGGTCCTCATGTAGTGGATACAAGAGGAGTGCTGGCTAAAATTGCTCACGTCCTGTGGCTGGCGCCTGAAGCTACCACATCATGTGGAATGCTGGTACTCAAAACAGCGCCGCTCTTAGCCTCCGACGCCCAGGACGGGCAAGTAACTGGCGTTTCTTGCAGGATGCCAGCGTACTTAGCCAGTAACCCTTTTCATTTTTCACCTTTTTGAACACGCACTTATTGTTGAACCATGAATTAATTAAAGTACTTACTCAGTTATTGAGGCACTTTCAGAGTTAATTGAGCCACTTCCTGAGTTAATTGAGGCACCTCCAAAGTTATTGAGCTACTTCCTAAGTTAATTGAGGCACTTCCCAAGTTATTGAGGCACTTCCTGAGTTAATTGAGGCACTTCCCAAGTTATTGAGGCACTTCCTGAGTTAATTGAGCCACTTCCCAAGTTATTGAGGCACTTCCTAAGTTATTGAGCCACTTCTTGACTTAATTGAGGCACTTCCAAAGTTATTGAGACACTTCTTGACTTAATTGAGGCACTTCCAAAGTTATTGAGGCACTTCCTGAGTTAATTGAGCCACTTCCTAACCTAATTGAGGCACTTCCTAATTAATTGAGGCACTTTCAGACTTAATTGAGCTACTTCCTAAGTTATTGAGCCACTTCTTGACTTAATTGAGGCACTTCCAAAGTTATTGAGGCACTTCCTGAGTTAATTGAGCCACTTCCCAAGTTATTGAGGCACTTCCCAAGTTATTGAGGCACTTCCTGAGTTAATTGAGCCACTTTCTAACCTAATTGAGGCACTTCCTAACCTAATTGAGGCACTTTGAGCCACTTCCAAAGTTATTGAGCTACTTCCTCAGTTATTGAGCCACTTCTTGACTTAATTGAGGCACTTCCAAAGTTATTGAGGCACTTCCTGAGTTAATTGAGCTACTTCCTAAGTTTATAGAATCGAATCAGCTTAGGATAAAAAATCCATTGATTAGCGTTTCATATTAAATTACTTATTCACTTTTCAAACTATAATTGATATATTGAAAATATGTTTTCGTATTATATTGACGATTGTACTTTTAAAATGTTTTGAGGTGAATGTTTTGCAAGCGATCCTACTGGGCATCTTCGCAGCTTTTTTCTTTGCTGCTGCTTTTATTTTTAATCGATCGATGGAACTTTCAGGAGGAAGCTGGATTTGGAGTGGTTCCTTGCGATATTTCTTTATGGTTCCTTTTTTACTTCTTCTTGTCTTAATGAGAAAAAATTTGTCTCATTTGCTAAGTGTTATGAAGGAAAATATATGGAGTTGGATCCTTTGGAGTTCTGTTGGCTTTGGTTTGTTTTACGCTCCACTATGTTTCGCCTCTAGTTTTGCACCTGGATGGCTCATCGCTGGAACTTGGCAAATGACCATTATCTCGGGCTCATTACTAGCTCCCTTTTTTTATGAAATCATCCAAACATCACAAGGCCCCTTAAAAATGAGAGGTAAAATCCCAATAAAAGGACTCTTCATGTCCATGATCATTTTAGTAGGGATCGCTCTAATTCAAGTTGAGCAAGCCAATCAATTTTCACCAAAAGATGTTTTATTTGGCATCATTCCCGTCATTGTGGCTTCTTTTGCCTATCCACTTGGAAACAGAAAAATGATGGAAGTCAGCGGTGGTCGTTTAGATACTTATCAAAGAGTACTCGGGATGACGCTAGCAAGTCTTCCATTCTGGCTCGTTCTTTCTGTATTCGGTATCAGTTCAACGGGGATGCCTAGCCTTAATCAAGTGGGTCAATCGATCATTGTCGCAATCAGTTCCGGTGTTATTGCCACCATTCTTTTCTTCAATGCGACAGATCGAGTAAGAGGAAATATGCAACAGCTTGCAGCTGTCGAGGCCACACAGTCAATGGAGGTACTCTTTACAGTGCTAGGGGAAATGGTTCTTTTGTCTAGTCCTCTTCCGTCCTTATTGTCTTGGGTTGGCATGTTTGTGATTATGATCGGAATGGTGCTGCATAGCTACTTATCGCACGCAACAGGATCTGCCGCTAAACAAAAAGTGAGCGCATAACAAAAAACACACAGGTCAAACAAAGGCCTGTGTGTTTCGTTTGATTTTTTTCAATTTAAATGGGATTCCTTCAATGCCCGGTGCCCAATATCCTTACGATAAAAGGTTGCATCACTCTCAATCTTTCTCAAACTCGCATTGACTTGCGCTTGAGCTTCTTGCAAAGTATCGGCGAGTTTTGCAACGAGGAGAACACGTCCTCCATTTGTTACCCATTCACCGTTTACTTTTTTCGTGCCAGCATGGAAGACCAAAGCTTCATTATCTAAATCGTCGAGATGCGGAATCACGTTACCCTTGTCATAGGCTTTTGGATAGCCACTTGATGCAAGAACCGTTCCAAGAGCCACTTGTTTTGTCCAACTTAGCTCTGGTGTTTGACCTGCTAAAACATCTTCAATTGCTTGGACAAAATCAGATTCCAATCGTGGTAAAATGACCTGTGTTTCAGGATCTCCGAAACGGCAGTTGAATTCGATGACTTTGGGACCATTTGCTGTTAACATCAAACCAGCATAAAGGATTCCTGTGAATGAACAGTTTTCTTTAACCATAGCTTTAGCCGTTGGAATCAAAATGGTTTGAATGGCTTCTTCAACGACTGAATCCGGAATTTGTGGTACCGGTGAGTAAGCCCCCATGCCCCCAGTATTTAATCCTTTGTCTCCTTCAAAAGCTCGTTTGTGATCTTGAGCGATCGCAAGTGGTACAACATTTTCTCCATTAACGAGTGCCATTAAAGAAAATTCCTCACCCTTAAGAAAATCTTCAATAACAACTTGGCTGCCCGCTTCACCAAAGGCTGAATCCTGCATAATTTCTTTCAAACCTGCCTCGGCTTCTTCATCCGTCATAGCCACAATAACGCCTTTTCCAGCTGCAAGACCATCGGCTTTTAGTACAATGGGAGCCCCTTTTTCAGCGATGTATTGTTTGGCTTTTTCATAGTCAGTAAAGGTTTGAAACTCACTAGTTGGAATTTGATAGTTTGTCATTAACGTCTTAGCAAAATGTTTACTTCCTTCAATTTGAGCCGCTGCTTCTGTTGGTCCGAAAATTTTTAGTCCTTCTTTTTGAAAATGATCCACAATGCCGTGAACAAGTGGAACTTCAGGGCCTACCATTGTTAAATCAATCTCAGCTTCTTTAGCAAATTGACTAAGTCCTTCGAAGTCAAGAACATCTATGGCGACGCATTCTGCGACATTTTTCATTCCATCGCTTCCAGGAGCCGCATATACTTTGTTCACCTTTGGACTTTGTGCAAATTTCCAAGCTAGAACATGCTCTCTTCCGCCATTACCTACAACCAAAACCTTCATAATAACCTCCTAGACATTCGATGGTTATAAAACCTCACCCAAACGGTTGCGGTGAGGTTTTATATGGGTATCTTTATTTTACGAGAATGAAAGATCAATTAATGTTTAAAATGACGAATCCCCGTTGTTACCATGGCGATACCATATTTATCCGCCATATCAATCGATTCTTGGTCACGAATCGAGCCGCCTGGTTGGATGATAGCCGTTATCCCAGCTTTCGCAGCTGTTTCAACTGTATCATTCATTGGAAAGAATGCATCAGATGAAAGAACAGATCCTTTTGCTTTGTCACCTGCTTGTTCAATCGCAATTTTCGCTGCACCAACCCGGTTCATTTGACCCGCACCAATGCCAACTGTTTGATCATCTTTAACAAGAACAATCGCATTTGATTTCACATGTTTAACAGCTTTCCAAGCAAATTTAAGTTGTTTTAATTCTTCTTCTGTTGGTTCGCGTTTGGTCACAACTTTAAGTTCAACACCATCAAGTCCTTTTGTATCAAGGTCTTGGACAAGAAGACCGCCACGTACAGATGTATATTGAGGAACCGTATTTTGATCATCTGTAAATTCAATCGTTAATAAACGAAGGTTCTTTTTCTTTTCTAATATATCTAGAGCTTCTTGAGTAAAGCTTGGTGCAATGACAATTTCAAGGAAGATTTTATGCAATTTTTCAGCAAGCTCAGCGTCTACTTCACGATTAAGGGCAATAATGCCGCCAAAAATAGAGACCGGATCTGCATCAAATGCTTTATCAAATGCGGCATTAATGGTTTCTCCAATACCAATCCCGCAAGGATTCATATGTTTAACAGCAACAGCTGCTGGATCTTTAAATTCTTTAACAATACCAAGTGCTGCATCAGCGTCTTTAATATTATTATATGAGAGTTCTTTTCCGTGTAATTGAACAGCTTCAGCAATTGTAGACTGATTTTTTAATGGTTCGCTATAAAATGCGGCACTTTGGTGAGGATTTTCACCGTAACGAAGAGCTTGTTTCTTTTCGTAAGTGACGGTTAATTTTTCTGGATATTCTTCGCCCACTTGTTTCGTAAAGTAATCTGCAATCAATGCGTCATAAGCTGCAGTATGGCGGAAGACTTTTGCCGCAAGTTTTTGTTTAATTTCAAATGGAACTTCACCTTCATCATTCATAGCTTCGAGAACCGCACTATAATCAGATGGATCGCAAACAACCGTTACATCTCGGTGATTTTTAGCTGCTGAACGAAGCATGCTTGGACCGCCGATATCAATATTTTCAACAGCGTCAGCATAGGCTACATCTGGACGAGAAATGGTTTCTTTGAATGGATAGAGGTTCACCACGACAAAATCAATTGGATGAATGTTGTGTTCCTTGATTGTTTTAACATGTTCAGGATTTTCTCTAACAGCAAGCAATCCGCCATGAATCATAGGATGAAGCGTTTTAACGCGACCATCTAGAATTTCTGGAAAACCAGTGACTTCGTCAACTGTTTTGACTGGAATACCATTGTCAACAAACAATTGTCTTGTTCCACCAGTTGAAATGATTTCAATGTTTTTTTCAACGAGTTTTTTTACAAATGGTATTAATCCTGTTTTGTCTGATACGCTGATTAGTGCTCTTTTTGCCGTCATTTACAAATCTTCCTTTCATAATTGAAGTTCAAAAAGTCTCCAAATCATCATCTGCTTGTCTCATCGATAGTTTTTTATTTGTCACCTTTTTGAACATATTTTCTCTCTAGTATTCTCGCTATGGTTTTAGGATAAAGTTCATGTTCTGTTTCATGCATTCGTTCAGTTAAAGATTCAATGGTATCGTCTTCACGGATATCTACCGCTGCTTGGGCAATGATTGGTCCTGAATCGACCCCTTCGTCAACGTAGTGAACGGTGATTCCTGTAATTTTCACACCCTTATCAAAGGCTTGTTCAATCGCATGCAAGCCAGGGAATGATGGTAGCAAGGACGGGTGAATGTTAATAATTCGTCCTTGATACGCATCAAGCAGGG
This sequence comes from Terrilactibacillus laevilacticus, assembly GCF_006517395.1. Taxonomy (GTDB): domain Bacteria; phylum Bacillota; class Bacilli; order Bacillales; family Sporolactobacillaceae; genus Terrilactibacillus; species Terrilactibacillus laevilacticus. Next base: position 98,337 of record NZ_VDCY01000009.1, on the reverse strand, counting down.
TTTTACCAATAATCCTCATATAACCTGCTAGAATAATATAGTCAATATGATGACGTTGACATAGTGAGACGATGGCTTCCTCAAAAGCTTGTTTGTTACCATATTCTTTCAAGGTAAAGGTGTGTGCTTCAATGTTTGCTTTGGCTGCACGTTCTAAGACATAGGCCTTTTTCTGATCACAGATTAGAAGGGGTATCTCTGCATCAAGTTGCCCCTTCTTAACGGCATCAACAATCGCTTGAAAGTTACTTCCATTTCCTGATGCAAAAAGGGCGAGCTTAGGCATGTGTTAAACCTTCCAATCTTAATCCAGGTTCATTTGTCACTTCACCAATAACATAAGCTGTTTCCCCGATGGACTTCAAATGGTTAAGAGCCTCTTCTTTTCGATCAGCTGGTACGGCAAAAACCATTCCGATTCCCATATTAAATGTGTTATAGACATCCTCATCATTTAAATCGCCTTTTTCAATGAGCCAATCAAAGACTGGAAGTTTAGGCCAAGCTTGAGTGTCGATCACGGCTCCAATACCTTTTGGGAACATACGTGGGACATTTTCATATAACCCACCACCCGTAATATGGGCGATCCCTTTTACTCTAGTCGCGTTAATTAAACTTAGGGCTGTTTTAACATAGATTTTTGTTGGTGTTAAAATCACATCAGCCACCGTTTGATTCGTTCCTTCAAAAGCATCTGAAAAAGAAAGACCAGCATCTTTTATAATTTTACGAACAAGCGAATAACCATTACTATGAATACCTGAAGAAGGAAGTCCAATTAAAACATCCCCTGGTTTCATCGTTTCACCTGTTAAACGTTTCGATTTTTCCACAACGCCTACAGAAAAACCAGCAAGATCATAGTCTGATTCTCCGTACATACCAGGCATTTCTGCTGTTTCACCGCCAATTAAGGCACAACCAGCTTGCTCACAGCCATCGGCAACACCTTTAACGATCGCTTCAATCTTCTCAGGATTGAGCCCACCGCAAGCAATGTAATCAAGAAAATAGAGAGGTTCTGCTCCTTGAGTGACAATGTCATTGACGCACATGGCGACGGCATCTATACCGATTGTGTCATGGCGATTTGTTTCTATCGCCACCATCAATTTTGTTCCAACTCCATCTGTTCCTGAAACAAGGACAGGCTCTTTTACATTGACAGCGGATAAATCAATCGCGCCGCCGAAACCGCCGAGTCCACCAAGAACCTCTGGTCTAAATGTACGTTTCACATGTTGTTTAATGCGGTCCACAGCTTCATATCCTGCTGTAATATCTACACCCGCTTGTTTATATGCGTTTGACATGGTCATCCTCCCTTAGACACCAGTAAATCTTTTTCATGAGGTAGGGCTGTTTCAGGTGAAATATGTGTTGGATATTCCCCTGTAAAGCAAGCCATACATTGTCCACAGTTTTTCATTGCTGGGTTACGTCCAATCGCTTCCTGCATGCCTGATGGACTTAAGAAGACAAGAGAATCAGCCCCAATTTCCTCACAAATTTCATCAACGCTATATTTAGAAGCAATCAATTCTGATGAGGAAGATGTATCAATCCCATAAAAACATGGGTGCTTAATCGGCGGAGAACTAATACGGACATGAACTTCTCTTGCCCCTGCATCCCGAAGCATTTGAACAATTCGTCTGCTTGTCGTCCCGCGAACAATTGAATCATCTATCATTACGACTCGTTTTCCTTCAACAATTCCGCGTACAGGAGAGAGTTTCATTTTGACCCCTTGCTCACGTAATTCTTGTGAAGGTTGAATAAATGTTCGACCAACATAACGATTTTTGATCATTCCTAATTCATAAGGGATACCTGTCGCTTCAGCGTATCCGATCGCAGCTGAGATACTGGAGTCCGGAACACCCGTTACGACATCTGCTTCAACTGGCGCTTCTTTTGCCAATTGGATGCCGAGATTTTTACGAGCGGCATGGACATTAATCCCTTCAATGTCACTATCCGGTCTTGAAAAGTAAATGTATTCCATACTACAAATGGCAGGTTCAACTTCTGTTGTAAACATATCACTATGCAGACCCTCGTCATTGATGACGATAACTTCACCTGGTTTTACGTTACGGATAAAGGTTGCGCCAATGAGGTCAAACGCACAGGTTTCTGAAGCCACCACCCATGCATCTCCCAAACGACCGAGAGATAAAGGCCGTAACCCGTTTGGATCAAGAGCCGCAATGAGTTCATTTTCGGTTAAAAGAACGAAAGCAAAAGCTCCACTCACCACGTTTAATGCCGCCTTTAGATTATCTTTAAACGTATGTGAAATACCTCGTTTAATCAAGTGGGCAAGAACTTCCGTATCTGACGTTGATTGAAAGATACTTCCTTTAGATTCTAAATCACGCTTAATCTCTTCCGCATTAGTTAAATTACCATTGTGGGCAAGAGACAAAGTATCCGTTTGGGAACGAAAAACTAATGGTTGAACATTTGCAAGACTATTTCCGCCAGAGGTTGAATAACGCACGTGTCCAATAGCGCCATAACCGACAAGTTCATCTAAATCTTTTGGTGCAAAGACATCATTGACGAGACCAAGACCTTTATGATCGCGTACTTTTTTCCCATCTGTGACAGCAATACCCGCACCTTCTTGACCACGGTGTTGAAGGCTATGCAAACCATAGTAGGTTAGTTTTGCCGCATGACTATGTCCCCAAATACCAAAGACGCCACATTCTTCGTTTAATTCTCTGTCTTCATAAAACATGTCAGTGCCCCTTTCCAGGCTTTTTCGAGTTCAACTGGATTCACCGTCACGACATCATTTTTACTTGAAAATTGTATACTTTGTTTATCCGTTACATGTCCTAAGAAAATAGCATCGTTAACGATTGCTTCGAAAGCTTCTCGATTTTCTTTAGTTACAGATACTAGGAAACGAGATTGTGTTTCACTGAATAGTTCAATAGCAAGATCATTAGCGAGTTCAACTTCAGCCCCAAGACCCGTACCAAATACGGATTCAGCTAGAGCCACACCTAGACCACCATCGGATAAATCGTGAGCAGATTGAACATATCCTGATTGGATAGCTTCTAACAATTGAGCTTGACGTTGCTCTTCAATAGCTAAATCAAGTGCAGGTGCCTTTCCAAAAGCGTTTCCTTCTTGTAATAGTTGAATGGCACTTCCACCAAACGATCCATCAGCTTTACCAATCACATAAATCGCATCGCCAGCTTGTTTAAATTCAGAAGTCGTCACATGATCAATGTCTTTAATTAAACCTACCATACCGACAACTGGCGTTGGATCAATCGCATGTTTATTTGTTTCATTATATAAAGAGACATTTCCACTGATAACAGGTGTATTAAGCGATAGACAAGCATCTGACATGCCTTTTGCTGCTTGTTCAATTTCCCAGAATACTTCAGGTTTTTCAGGGTTACCGAAGTTTAAGCAATCTGTGATCGCGAGCGGTAGTCCACCAGAGCAGACAATATTACGGGCTGCTTCACTGACGGCAATTTGTCCACCGACTAAAGGATCAAGAGAGAGATATTTTGCGTTACAATCGGTTGTCATCGCAAGAGCCTTACGTGTACCACGGATACGAACAACCGCTGCGTCAGAACCCGGTGCAACCACTGTATTCGTTTGAACCATGTGATCATACTGACGATAAACCCACTCTTTGCTTGCGATAGTTGGCATACTTACAAGTTGAGTTAATGTTTCTTCAATATTTTCTACCTGTGGTTTCCAAGGTGCCATGCTTTGGTTTTCACGATATTTCGCAGGTTCCTCTGATGGCATATGGTAAACTGGAGCATCTTCTGCCAAGGCATCGACAGGTACTTCAGCCACTATTTCACCTTTGTGCTCTAGACGAAGAACTTTTTCTTCAATGACTTCACCGACTGTCACTGCGTGTAAGCCCCATTTTTCAAAAATCGCCGTAATTTCATCTTCACGGCCTTTTTTAACAACGATTAACATCCGTTCTTGAGATTCAGAAAGCATCATTTCATATGGTGTCATGTTCGTTTCACGCTGAGGAATATCATCAAGGTTCATATGAATCCCCATGCCTGCTTTACTTGCCATTTCACTTGATGATGAAACAAGACCAGCAGCCCCCATATCTTGAATACCGACAAGGGCATCATGCTTAATTAATTCAAGACAAGCTTCAAGTAAAAGTTTTTCCATGAAAGGGTCGCCCACTTGGACCGCTGAACGCTCTGCATCTTCTGTTAATTCTTCAGAAGCAAAGGTTGCTCCATGAATCCCATCGCGACCTGTTGTTGCCCCTACATACATGACTGTGTTTCCGAGTCCACGTGCTTGGCCCACTTGGATATCTTCATGGTTGATGAGTCCCACGCACATGGCATTAACTAAAGGATTTTCATTGTAACAAGGATCAAAGGCAATTTCACCGCCAACTGTTGGAATCCCAATACAGTTCCCATAGCCTGCGATACCCGCTACGATTTGTTCAAATAAATATTTAACACGAGGAATCGAAGGGTCACCGAATCTTAAAGAATTGAGCATCGCAATCGGTCTTGCTCCCATTGAGAATACATCACGAATGATTCCACCTACGCCTGTTGCTGCACCTTGATAGGGTTCAACCGCTGAAGGGTGGTTGTGACTTTCAATTTTAAAAGCGACAGCTTGACCATCACCGATATCGACAATTCCTGCACCTTCACCAGGTCCTTGAAGCACTTGTTTCCCTTTGGTTGGGAAGGTTTTTAAAACAGGTTTCGATGTTTTATAACTGCAATGTTCAGACCACATGACTGAGAAAAGACCTGTTTCGGTATAATTCGGTCTTCTACCGAGGATGTTTTTCACATTTTCATATTCTTTTTCTGAAAGTCCCATTTTACGATAGACTTTATCTTGTTCTATCTGTTCTGGTGACGGTTCAAGATGTGTAAGCGGCATGGTAGTCCCTCCAGTGTTTTAAAATGGATTGAAAAAGTTTAAGACCATCATCATTGCCAAGCACAAGATCTGCAGCTCGTTCAGGGTGAGGCATCATTCCGAGAACATTGCCTTCTTTGTTAACAATCCCTGCAATATCTGCAAGAGAGCCGTTCGGATTCTGGCTGTCATACGTAAAGACGATTTGATTGTTCGCTTTTAATTCAGCAAGAGTTTCCTCATTACAGTAATAGTTCCCTTCACCATGAGCAATCGGAATTTGAATAATTTCATCTTGCTTGTATTCAGAAGTAAATTGGGTGTTAGGATTGACTACTTTTAAAGGCACCGTTTCACAAATAAATTTCAAATCACGATTTCGAAGCATCGCACCCGGAAGAAGTCCTGCTTCTAATAAAATTTGAAAACCATTGCAAACTCCTAAAACCGGTTTACCCTCTTTTGCTGCTTGTATAACAGCTGGCATGATGTTAGCAAATCTCGCAATGGCACCTGAACGAAGATAATCCCCGTAAGAGAAACCACCTGGGATTAAAACCGCATCAAAACCGTCGAGTGATGTTTCTGTGTGCCAGACGTATTCAACTTCTTCGCCGAGTCCTTCTTTAATGGCATAAAACATATCTTGATCGCAGTTTGAACCTGGGAAAACAATCACCGCAGCTTTCACGATTGGACCTCCTCAAGCACCTCATAACGGTAATTTTCGATAACGGTATTGGCTAGCATTTTGTCACAAAGTTCTTCAATTTGTTGATGAAGATTAGCTGAATCTTCTATTTCCAATTCAATATATTTACCGATACGAACGTCATTGACATTTTTATAGTCCATATTGTGAAGAGATTCCTTAACCGCCTGTCCTTGGGGATCGAGTACACTTTCTTTTAATGTGATAAATACTTTCACCTTTTTCATTTTTGAAGAGCCTCCAGTCTATTGAGTAATTTTTCATAAGTTTGAGGTAAGTCAGCAAGTCCACGACGAAAGACGTCTTTATCTAATTTTTCTTGAGTTGTTTTGTCCCATAACCGGCAAGTATCTGGTGAAATTTCATCTGCTAAAACAACTTTTCCAGTTGTGGTTAACGTACCAAATTCAAGTTTAAAATCGACGAGAGTAATATCGATGTCATCAAAGAGTTGAATGAGAACTTGATTGACGCTAAGTGCCTGCCTGCGAATATCTTCCAATTGTTCAGGTGTCGCAATGGAAAGCATGCTAATGTGATCATCGTTGATCATTGGATCGCCAAGTTCATCATTTTTGTAATACCACTCAATAATCGGTTCCTTGATTTTAACGCCTTCTTCAATGCCAAGACGTTTCGATAAGCTACCTGCTACAACATTCCGAACGACAACTTCTAGTGGAATGATTTTGACGGCTTTAACAAGTTGGTCTGTTTCAGTCAAACGTTTGACAAAGTGACTTTCAATGCCATGGTCTTTTAACTCTTCAAAAAGTTTTGAGCAGATTAAATTGTTTAAACGACCTTTTCCTGGCAAAGTCGCTTTTTTCTTTCCATTAAATGCTGTAGCTTCGTCTTTATATTGAACATGGAGTAATTCTGGATTTTCTGTATCATAGATTTTCTTGGCTTTACCTTCATATAATAGCTGACTCATAACCTTCAACCCCTTAAATCTCAATATGGAGAAATTTTTATTTAAAAAAGTTCATAGCTCAGTAAACTTAGACTGTTGAATTCATTCTTTTAAATATTGTGAATTTTACTCGATAAGATGATGGTATCCCCATGTTAATCCATGGGGATATTTTATCGTGCTTACGCATTCAGACCTAAACGATCAAAAATGAAATCAACATTTTTCAAGTGATAGGTCGGATCGAAACAAGCATCAATTTCTTCTTGATTTAATTTTGAAGTAATCCTCTCATCTTGTTCAACAAGTGTTTTGAATTGAGTTTCCGTTTCCCAAGCTTTCATGGCATTTGGTTGAACGATATCGTATGCCGCCTCACGCGAAAGACCCTTTTCAATCAACGCAAGCAGCACACGTTGAGAGAAGATGAGTCCAAATGTGCGTTTCATATTGCGTTTCATGTTCTCAGGGAATACCGTTAATTTGTCTAAAATATTTTTAAAACGATTCAGCATGTAGTTTAATGCGATCGTTGCATCTGGTAAAATCACACGTTCAGCTGAAGAGTGTGAAATGTCTCTTTCATGCCAAAGGGAGACATTTTCATAAGAAGTCACCATGTAGCCACGAATAACTCTTGCAAGACCCGTCATGTTTTCTGAACCAATCGGATTACGTTTATGCGGCATGGCTGAAGATCCTTTTTGACCTTTTGCAAAAAACTCTTCAACTTCACGAGTTTCAGATTTTTGAAGACCGCGAATTTCAGTTGCAAATTTTTCAATCGATGTAGCAATAAGAGCTAGTGTAGATAAATAGTGCGCATGGCGGTCGCGTTGAAGCGTTTGTGTTGAAATCGGTGATGCTTCAAGTCCCAATTGTTCACACACATATTTTTCTACAAAAGGATCAATGTTTGCATAAGTCCCAACAGCGCCTGAGATTTTACCGACACGAATCCCTTCTGCTGCTTGTTTAAAGCGTTCTAAATTACGTTTCATTTCTTCATACCATAAGGCCATTTTCAAGCCAAATGTTGTTGGTTCTGCATGTACACCATGCGTGCGTCCCATCATAATCGTTGTTTTGTGCTCAATGGCTTTTTGCTTAATGACTTCAATAAAAGCTTCAATGTCTTTAAGTAATATTTCATTGGCTTGTTTTAACAAATAAGATTGTGCAGTATCAACAACATCTGTAGACGTTAAACCATAATGCACCCATTTCTTTTCCTCGCCAAGTGTCTCTGAAACAGCTCTCGTAAAAGCGACGACATCATGACGTGTTTCTTTTTCAATTTCATGAATGCGATCAATCGAGAAAGAAGCTTTCTCACGTAATTTTTCAACGTCTTCCTTTGGAATTTCTCCAAGTTCAGCCCAAGCTGCGCAGGCCATGATCTCTACTTCTAGCCATGCACGGTATTTATTTTCTTCTGTCCATATAGCGCCCATTTCGGGTCTCGTATAACGTTCAATCATTTTGATATACTCCGTTCTTTTTCAATTTGCCAGATATTTAATAACTCTGCTTTTTCAATGGCTTCTTCCACTGAATCAGCTAATAGGGTTAAATGTCCCATTTTGCGACCCGTTTTTGCCTCTTCTTTTCCATAAAGGTGAAGATGAGCATCGGAATATTTGGCGATGTTTTCTTTAATAGCTTCCATATGCTGCCCTAAAATATTCACCATGATGACCGGTTTGAGCAACGTCGTCTTTCCTAATGGCCAGCCGCAAATGGCTCGTATATGTTGCTCAAACTGCGATGTTTCACACGCGTTGATCGTAAAGTGTCCAGAGTTATGAGGACGTGGAGCTAGCTCATTGACATAGATGTCATGATCTTTGGTTAAGAACATTTCTATAGCCAGCGTTCCAACAATGTCCAGTTCTCTGGCAATCTTTGTTGCGAGCTCCATAGTTTTATCACTCACGCTTTGCGTTATACGCGCCGGAACAACTGTGTAATGTAAAATGTTATTCTCATGAATATTTTCAGCTACTGGGAAAACCGCCGTTTCTCCAGTTGTACTTCTTGTCACGATCACTGAAATTTCTTTTTCAAATGGTACCCATTGTTCTAAAATATATGGGGTTGATCCATCGACCCATTCGTTTGCTCTCTTGAGATCTTCATCTGTTTTAATCACGAGTTGACCTTTTCCGTCATAACCACCTTGAGTCGTTTTTAAAACAGATGGTGTTCCAAGTTCCTCAATGGCTTTTTTCAAGTCATCTTTCGTTGTGACAGCATAAAAAGGGGCAACAGGAATTCCTAATTGATGAATCGCTGTTTTTTCATTTAAACGATCTTTCGTTGTCTCCAGCACAACGCGTCCTTGAGGAAGATAGGCGATCTTTTCCAACAACTCGACTGTCCCTAAATCAACATTTTCAAATTCATACGTAATGACATCTGTACAGTCGGCTAATTTTTTAGCCCCTGCCCGATCATCATAGTTCGTAAAGATCGCGACATCTGAGACTTGAGCACAAGGATTATCTTTAGTAGGATCAAGCACAACAGTCCGAAAACCCATTTGTTTTGCAGCTATCGCCATCATCCGGCCTAATTGACCTCCACCTAATATGCCAATACATTCACCTGGCAAAATCGTTTTGCTCAATCTAAATCACTTTCCTTTACTTTATCTTCTAACGAGTTTCGATAGTCTGATAATTTTCTAGCGATCTCTTGATCATCCATAGATAACATTTGTAGTGCTAGAAGACCTGCATTTGTTGCTCCTGCTTTGCCAATGGCAACTGTTGCAACAGGTATTCCTCCAGGCATTTGAACGATCGACAGTAGAGAATCCAACCCGTTAAGTGCTTTAGATTGCACTGGAACCCCAATCACAGGTAATGTGGTCTTTGCTGCGACCATTCCTGGAAGATGTGCCGCTCCGCCAGCACCTGCAATAATGACTTTAATACCTCTTTCTCTTGCTGTTTCAGCATAGTCAAACATTAAATCAGGCGTTCGATGAGCTGATACCACTTTTTTTTCAAAAGGAACTTCAAACTGTGTCAATATGTCGCATGCATGTCTCATTGTTTCCCAATCAGAAGAGCTTCCCATAATAACACCGATGCTTGGTTTCTCCATGTTGCCTCCCCCTTGTGTGGACATAAAAAAGGCCAGAGCAGCCGTTTCTCCCTATTTTAAATGAGAAGAAAGCAAACCGATCTGGCAGAAAATGCCCAATGGACATTTACATTCAGGCCGCTTCAACTTTCCCTCATAGTCCAACCATTTACGGTAGTCGGGTAGAAACAGATGGGCCATATCCCCAAAAATATATGAAGGTTATTGATATTCGTTTTTTTGACACTCTCATCATAACAACTTTGAAGGAGAACTGTCAACACCAGAATCGAACATTTTACAAACCATATATATTTATTGTTCGTCTTTTTGGATTAATCTCCCTTCAAACGTGATCATTTGTCCGATCACTTCAGGGCCATTGTCCCCCTCTTTAAATATAGGTTGCTCCATTCGTCTTACTGGAGTGTATCCTTCTTTTTTCATTTGATCTAAACAAGCATTAATTCCTTTATCTTGATCGACTGTAAATTGTTTTTTTAGAGGATTTGTGTATGCTGCTATTTTCTTGCGTTTAGCCATAAAAACCTCCTTTACGTAGTGAGAAAATCATATAAGTATTGTGAGTACATTTTAACATAAGCAACATTTACTTTTTAAACTGTTTTCGCAAACGTTGTTGTTTTTTGGCAAGTAAACGTGGAAGGACAAATAAATTTCTCATGTCGTGCTAGCGCGACAAAGCAAGGCTTAAACTGCAAAAAACAACCTAGCCCATGATAGAAAAAGCCATTTTTCAAAATATTAAGTTGTTACTTTTAAAACTTTTACATGTTTTTTTTGAATTATCGTAGCACCTTTTAATGATATAGCCCATATCTTAGGAGTGGAGGTGTTGCTCAATGGAGAACAAATTTCAAGATATTAAAAAATCGGTACGAGGATTTATCAATAAAGATATTTTTCAAGATTTACAAGACCTTTTTACAAAAGACTGGCCATTGATGAATCTATATACAGCTGGCGAGGATCTATTTTGTCTGATTGCACTACCAGGGGTTCATCGCGATCAATTCCATATTTACGTTAATTATCAAAGTATCCTTATCAAAGGGGACGTTTCTCTTCCAATTCAAGGGGAAAGTAAACTGGTTCGAAAAGAATTCAGTATGGGTGCGTTTGAACGTAGTCTGACGCTGCCAAAACCGGTTCACCAAACACCAAAGCATGTTTCCTATGCTAATGGTTTATTAATCCTACAATTGCAACAAATAAAAGATAAAGAAGTCAGTGAAATATCGATTAGCTCTGAAGAAACAAATAAAGACTAACGTTTATCTATAATGGAAACTTAAGGCAATAAAACCAAGAACAAAAATGACCATTCCAATAATAAAAGTAACTAAATAGTAGGAAAACCAAGGCATATAGTCAACTAATTTACCTTCAATTTGATAAGCAATAGATTCTGAATTGTCCTTGAACTTATTTTCTTCAGCACGGCGCAATAATTTATGCGTAACATCTTTAATCTTAGGAACGACAACATAACCTGAAGCCATAACAATGATGCCTATCACCCAAAACAAAATGGCTATAATAAAAGAAATCATAATGATGACACTCCTCTATTTGGATTTATATTCATGAAGGTAAAGCACCCTATTGGGATTAGATCGCGGATCATTTCCCGAATGTTTTACTTTATCATTATGACCTTCTTTGTGTGATTTATGTATATTAGAAAACAAATACTCCATATAAAATAAAACTTCCATCAGTGGGGGTTTTTCGACGCATAGGATGTGCTAATGCAGGCGTTGCGACAGAACGTCGCGTTTTTAGCCTGTGTCATCCCCCACTGATGGAAAGCCTGAACCAATCGGACCTTTACGGGCAGTTGATCCCACGCCAATCTTCTTTGAATACCCAGAAACTTGAGGTAGGGGTCTTTTCTAGCCGTTAAGGCGGGAAAAATGGAGTTGGTATACTTAATTTAAAAAACCTTCATCCGTAATAGGATGAAGGTTTCTCTTTTTATGACTTATACATTCCCATTTAAAGATAGGAAATAGAAATAAATTATGAAGATAAAGAATAAGACATACATGATTGGATGAACAGCTTTAGCGCGACCTTTCACAATCATCGTGATCGGATATAGGAAGAATCCAAGGGCAACTCCTGTGGAGATACTATACGTTAATGGCATCGCTATAATCGTGAAAAAGGCAGGGATCGCAATCTCCATCTTTTTCCAATCAATACTACCTAGTGCACCAGCCATCATAATACCAACAATAATAAGAGCCGGTGCTGTAACGACTTCAGTAACCACAGCCAATAGAGGCGAGAAAAGTAGTCCGAAAATAAACAAAATACCAGTTACGACTGCCGTTAGACCAGAACGTCCACCAACCCCAATACCGGCTGATGATTCAATATAAGCACTCGTTGGAGAGGTTCCAAGAATAGCCCCTACAAACATTGAACTAGAATCTGCAAGAAGTGCTTGCCCAGCTCGTGGCAATGTATTATCTCTTAAAAATCCAGCTTGTTCAGCGACACCAACAATCGTACCCGCCGTATCAAAAAATGTAACTAACAAGAATGTCAAGACAACAATCGCAAGTTGCACGGTATTGATGTCAGAAAGGTGAAAGATAGCTTGTCCAAAAGTTGGTGCAAGACTTGGTGCAGTTGAGATCACTTGAGTTGGAACTGGAATGAGTCCTGTAATTAATCCAACGATAGACGTTAAGATCATTCCAATAAAAATAGCCCCTTTAATATTGCGAACGATTAAAATAATCGTCACCAATAAACCAAAAATAGCAAGTAATGTTGATCCTTTTGTAAGTGAACCAAGGGCGACCGTCGTGGCTTTATTAGCAACAATAAGGCCTGCTCCTTTTAAACCGATAAAGGCAATGAATAGACCAATTCCAGCCGCTGTTGCAAGTTTAAGGTCTTGCGGAATCGCATTGATAATCATTTCACGAATTTTAAACAATGTAATAACTAAGAAAATAATAGAAGCTAGGAGAACACCTGCTAATGCTGTTTGCCAAGGAATTTTCATCCCAATAACAACAGAAAAAGCAAAAAAGGCATTTACTCCAAGTCCTGGTGCAATAGCAATAGGGTATTTTGCAAGAAGCCCCATAACAATACAACCAAATGCTGAAGATATAGCCGTAGCTGTGAAGACAGCCCCTTTATCCATACCCGCTGCTCCTAGGACAGTTGGGTTAACAAATAGAATGTAAGCCATCGCAAGGAAAGTCGTTAAACCTGCGACAATTTCACGACCAAAAGTCGTTTGAAGTTCATCAAACTTAAAAAACTTAGAAATTCCGTTCAAAATAAATCCCCCTCAATATACGAGTATTCTTCGTACATGATTAATAACTCTAAGGATATGTAGGTTCCCCAACATCATTCCATCCTATTCTAATAAAAAGTAGGACTTATTCACCGATATAGAATAAATGTATAAGATGGCAAGTAGTAAAATCGTTTACGGTGATTTTGTAGAAACTCCTAGGCCATATTCCTAAGATTATACACATGCATTGAAGATTAAAATGAGGTCACCACGTTTGATGACTCATATAGTATAGCAATCGGACCGTTAAGCGTCAATTTTAAAAACGAACAATACTTATAAAAAAACGTGCATCGTTCGGATCATTTGAGTGTCAACATAACAGGTGTTATAAATTAGAAAAAATACAAATTTGATATGGTAGTTCAAAGTTTAAAGGGTATTATTGAGCTATTTCGGAACGTTATTGAGCCGCTTCGAACCGTAATTGAGCGACTTCCATCATTTTAATAGGTTCCGCTACATTTGATTTACCCCGTGACGGATGGCACAGCCTCCAATCATCAATGACTATATAAAAAAGCTAGAGCAGTTGACCAAATCAACGCTCTAGCTTTTATTAATAATATCGTTTATTCCCACTCAATCGTTGCAGGTGGCTTACTTGTAATGTCATACACGACGCGGTTAACGTGATCGACTTCGTTAACAATGCGAACAGAGATTTTTTCTAGTACTTCCCAAGGGATTCGAGCCCAATCACTTGTCATACCGTCGATAGAGGTTACGGCACGAATCGCGATACAGTGGTCATACGTTCTACCATCGCCCATAACGCCCACACTTCGAATTCCAGGGAGGACGGTAAAGTACTGCCAGATGTCTCGTTCAAGGCCAGCATTTTTAACTTCTTCGCGAAGAATGGCATCAGATTCACGGACAATTTCAAGCTTGTCTTCTGTAATATCACCAAGGACACGGATTCCAAGACCTGGTCCCGGGAATGGTTGACGCCAAACGATATCATCTGAAAGACCCAATTCAGAACCTAGACGGCGAACTTCATCTTTAAATAAAGTATTCAATGGTTCAATGAGATCGAAGCTCATGTCTTCTGGTAGACCGCCTACGTTGTGGTGAGATTTAATCGTTTGCGCCGTATCTGTACCACTTTCAACGATATCCGTATAGAGAGTACCTTGTACTAAGAAGGCTATATCATCTAATTTTTTCGCTTCTTCTTCAAAGAGATAAATAAATTCATTACCAATGATTTTACGTTTTTTCTCTGGATCACTTACTCCAGCTAATTTATCTAGGAAACGATCCTTAGCATCGACGCGAATAAAGTTCATGTTAAATTGATTTTGGAAAACATCGACGACTTGATCGGATTCACCTTTACGTAGCAAACCATGGTCAACAAAGACGCAGTATAATTGATCACCAATGGCTTTATGAACAAGCGCTGCAGCAACAGAAGAATCTACCCCTCCACTAAGGGCACATAGAACTTTTTTATCGCCAACACCTTTGCGGATCTCTTCAACTTGTTCTTCAATAAAATGTTCCATTGTCCATGTCGTTTCTGCTTTACAAACATTAACGATAAAGTTTTTCAACAAGTCATTTCCATATTCACTATGTCTTACTTCTGGATGATATTGCACACCATAAAGGCCTTTAGCTTTATTACTCATCGCAGCAACTGGACAAGATGAACTGCTTGCATCGACGACAAAATCTTCAGGCGGAGCAATCACTAAGTCTCCGTGACTCATCCAAACGGTTTGGTCGGTCGGTTGGTTCTCATATAGATCACTGCCTGGATTAACGCTGATTGAAGCTTTCCCATATTCACGATGAGAAGCACGTTCAACTTTTGCACCATAATGCACACTCATTAATTGCATGCCATAACAAATACCTAAAATTGGAATGCCAAGTTCAAAAATTTCCGGATCACATTTTGGTGAACCTTCACCATAAACACTGTTAGGACCACCGGAAAAAATAATGCCTTTTGGATTTTTTTTGCGGATATCTTCAGCTGTTAGTGTGTTTGGCAATAGTTCACTGTAAACACCCAAGTCACGAATCCGCCTTGCAATAAGTTGATTGTATTGGCCACCGAAGTCCATAACAATAATCGAATCTTGATGATTTTCCATTGATACACCCCATCTAATATACTTTTATCTCATCTACTTTAATGCCAATCCTATAGTAAATCCCTTAGAAGTTTTGACAGAGTAGATTTTTTCTTGCTCTTCTAAAAAAAGGACCTTCATATGTCAATGCCGCCTTAACAGCGAGTAAAGACCCCCACCTCAAGTTTCTGAGTTTTTAAGGAAGATAGGTGGGGGATCAACTGCCCGTAAAGGTCGGATTGGTTCAGACTTTCCAACAGTAGGGGATGAAGCCCCCCTACTGATGGAAGTTTTCACTTTATAAAATCTCATGAAAAGAACTAGAGTCTACAAAAGAAGTAAACTGCTAGTCCTTTTAATGCCCAACAAATACTTTCCTTATAGAGGTTGTTCAAAAAGTCACCAAATGATAAGCTACGAATCTCGGCGCCCTCTTATTTTTCCGGTCCTCATGTAGTAAAAACCTACATTCCGGTCCTCAAAACAGCGCCGCCTTGATCTTCCGACGCCCAGGACGGGCTAGTACTGGCGTTCTGGCAGGATGCCAGCGTACTTAGCCAGTAACCCTTCTAATTTGTCGCCTTTTTGAACACGCACTTATAATAAAACAATCTTATGAAATCATTCTAACAAGTTCGACATCGTTCATCAAGCATCCCATTTCTTTATTATATTTTCACAACATTCTATCATTATTTTGGTTTGATCATGGGTAAATGAATCTCTATTCCCATAGATCCTTTGCTCATAATATTTTGTTAAGGTCGTCATATCGGAACAATTTAATTTTTGGTCAACCTTCTCTGCATATTCACGTAAGGTCAGATTGACATTATTTACAAGTCCCTTCGTACCTAACCATCTTCTAAGAAGCGTGTAGGTCTCATGTAAATGAAAATCTTCTTGTCTTAGACTCTTATTTAGACGATTCAAGAATATCCATGATAGCCATTTTTTACGAGTGAACCAAGTAATAAGTACGATGATGATGACGCTTAGTATGATTATCCCTACCCATGTTTTCGTGGATATTGAATGTTGACGTTTAGTCTCTTTTGAAGTCTCATTTTTTTGTTGTTGCTGCTTTTGGATTTCTGTTCGTTGTTGATTTTGTCCGTTTTGTCTTTGCTTTGGCTGCTCATGTTGTTCATTGTTATTATTTTTTGGTGAAGCCTCTGAATGAGATGGATTTGTGGTTATCTCATCATTTTTAAATTCTGCTACATTTGAAAAAGATTTGGTCGGCTCAAACGGAACCCACCCGCTTCCTGGGAAATAAACTTCTACCCAAGAATGGGCATCAGCATTTCTTATTTCATAAATTTGCTTTCCTTGTTTTGATGTTCCTTGATACGTCCCCATTGAAAAACCCTTTACCCATCTCGCTGGAACGCCTATAGTTCGAAGCATAACAACCATTGACGTCGAATAATTATCGCAATATCCCATCTTTGATTGAAATAAAAATTGATCGACATAATCTTGATTTTTTTTCGGAAAAGGGATATCGTCTGATCGGTATTCAAAACGGCCTGATGTCAAATAATTAACAATCACATTAGCCTGATCATAACGATTTGTAGCTTTGGCTGTTATTTTTTTCGCTAAATCTCTCACTCGATTTGGTAGTTTACGGGGTAATTGAGTGTTTTTTGATCGTATATCTGCTGGGTCTTGACTTGAATCTTTTACACTTTTTAATTTTGAAACAGAAAAAATCGGATGAATCACGTCCATCTTATAGCCTTTTACTAAATTCATATTATTCGTGGCTAATTTCCCACTTTCTAGATTGATACTCATTGGTCGGTTCTGGATAGAAAGATCGGTTAGCTGATCTGTATATGGTAAAAAGTTATGGTTGTTACTTACAAATCGAATGGAAACTTCTTGTTTGGCTAAGGTCGCTCCCTTTTCATATAGCTTTAAAGTATCGAATTGATCATACGGTTTCTGCAAGGCAGTAAAGCGATTTGTTGAATTCACCCATCCTTTTCCTGTATACCGATCTTTTGATTCAATACGCCAATATCTATCACCTGTCACCTCAGCATGAAACAAGGGTGTTTCATCCATCCTAAACGATCCTCCCAGTCGTGAATCGTCTTCATCGTAGCCAATTCGGTGTTGGACCGAAAGAGGGCTTGAATTTACCTGCATCAATTGTGACATATATGGAACAGGATCAGGCCATTTCGGGTCCGATTTAGGTGCTTTAAAACCAATTAAGGTGATCAATAGCAGAACACATAACATACTCATAAACCATAACTTTTTAAAATGATTCGTTACAAATTGTACTCGTTCATCTTGCATTCGAGCCAATTTTAAACAACTCATTAGAAGTAAACCGGACACCATAACAACCACGATAGCGCCAGTTGCTTGATAATCCGTAAACGCATCCAAAATTCCTAAATACACTAATGTAATAAAAAGAAAGAGTAAAAATCGACGTGATTGAATTAACCAATGGTGCATTAAATACGTCATCAGCCATAATAAAATAAAAAAGACAAAAACGCGAAACAAATCCGTAAAACCTGCATAATTCCTGTTGAAAAAGAAGACGAAATTTTGATTCAGTTCTTGAAAAAGATAATCGATCCAATCAAAACTAAACAACGGATCTTGATAGAAAAACAAGGCATGTAAGCAATAAAAAAAGGCAAGTGCTTTTAAGATGATACCGAGCCACATGGAAACGCGTAAGTAAGACACTAACAAAGTTCCAGCAATGAAGAAGATGAATACGTATCCTTTATTAAGGTTCATGAGTTCATTAATGGGTCTAGCCCATTCCCATAAAATGAGAAATGTAAGACAATATAAAGCCACATCAAAGGCATGACTTTGTTGTTTATTCATGAGATTCGGTCACCTGCCTTGATTGTCCAATTCGGTAAAGATGAAAAAATGGAGAACCCGCAACATCTAAATGCATCTTATCTTCCTTATCCATCATGACAAAGACATGGATTGGATGAGCCTCAGTTGCTGCTTTTTCTAACAATCTAAACTGATGTTCTGAAAAATGAACCATCACGTAATAATAAACGGTCCCTTGCTGCCTATCGTTATATACATATCCATCAGGATTATCTTGATCATTGGGACTTAATCTAGCCAGAGTTTGATAGATTATTGACATTTGATAATCACCGCTACCACGGGGTACGAGTGAAGACGTCGAGCCAGTCTGTTTTAATTCTAACGTGTAACCATTTTTTAACAGAGTTTGAGCAAGTGATGCACAGAAGGATACACCCCTCTCAAATTGATTATCATGATGAGCTTCAAGATCCATTACAATCGTTACATGGCGTTGTTTTATCGTATCAAATTGTTTTGTAGCCAACTGGTTCGTTCTTGCTGTGGATTTCCAGTCCAACCAACTAAGACGATCACCAGATTGGTAGGCTCTGGTTCCTGATAAATTTGATAGATCCATTTCAAGATCATAATAGGCTGGAACAATATATTGTTGATCCTTTTGTGGATAAGGAATCGCGTGAATAGCAGGATAGACAATAACGACCGTCCGGAATGGTATACGGACCTTTTTTTGATAGAATCCAAAGGGATCACCGATAAGCAAGGTAACAAATTCAAAGGTATGCTCGCCCCTTTGTATCTGGGGGATAACATAATGAAGGGTTATTTGACGTTTTCCCCAAAGTAGGACCATCATTTTTCCTTGTTGACTTGACTCTATCATTGTGGATGGTATAGCATCCATGATCGTAAAGAGAAAAAGAGGAAACGGCCACCTTCTTTTTAGTGTCAACTCAATCGTTAAAGTTTCACCTGCTTTTGCTAATTTCGTTGAGATCTTTCTCTTAACATGGATTAATCGAAGTGGATACAATTGCAGCAAAACAATATATAAGACAATAGGTAAAAATGAATAAAAAATGAACCAGCTTACAAAACCACCTTGAAACATCGCAAAGATGAAACTTAGAGCTAATAAAATCGTGATGTTAAATAATTTAAAGTAAGGTGTTTCTCTCACTTTAACGATCATCTTTTTGATCATTTGACAAATTCCTTACTTATTACAGGTATGTTGATTTTCTCAATGATTTCACGAGTGATATCTTCCGCCCTTGTTTGCGAATAAGTTGCTTCGGGACTTAAAACCATGCGATGTCCCATAACGTAAGGTGCGATTTTCTTAACATCATCTGGAACGATAAAGTCTCGCTGTTCCAATAATGCACAAGCTTGAGCTGCTTTTAAAATTCCAAGTGTTCCACGAGGACTTATTCCTAGCCGAATAAGAGGATGGTTTCGAGTGGCTGTCACGATTGATACAATATATCTTTTAATACTTTCTGATACATAAATGGTTTCCACGTGCTGTATGAGTTCTCTTAATTGATTTATCGTCATAACAGCTTCAATTTCATTCACTGGTTCTTTTCCAATCATACGACTTAGTATTTCTAATTCATCTTCTGGACTAGGATAGCCAATGGATAATTTCATTAAAAAACGATCCAATTGAGCTTCTGGTAAGGTATAGGTTCCCTCATACTCAATTGGATTTTGTGTAGCCAGAACAAAGAATGGATCAGGCAAGTTTCTAGTTTCACCATCGACTGTAATTCGACCTTCTGCCATTCCTTCAAGTAGAGCAGATTGAGTTTTCGGAGAGGTACGGTTAATCTCATCCGCTAAAACAATGTTCCCCATCAGAGGGCCTGGTCTAAATTCAAATTGGGATTCTTTTTGATTGTATATAGACAACCCCGTTACATCCGAAGGCAACAAATCCGGCGTAAACTGAATACGTTTGAATTCAGCTCCGACTGATTTGGCTATGGCCCGAACAAGCATCGTCTTGCCAACACCCGGAATGTCTTCTAGTAAAACATGGCCTCCCGCTAGAAGAGCCATGATCGTTAGCTTAATCGTTTCTCTCTTCCCTATCACAACTTTTTCTATGTTATCAATCATTTCTTCTATGAGTTGAAAATGTTCGTCCGATTTCAGTTCTTTCATTTTATACCCTCTCTTTAGCTGAAAATTCTGACCTTATAAGTATACTAGATTTTCATCGTATTTACCATTCAAGCGTGCCCAATCTCAAAATCTACGTCGATCGTTGATATGCTATCTAGTAAAAATTAAGCATAAAAACCATAATTCAAATTGGTTTTAGAGGCAGAATGACGCATCCTGCGTTATTTCATTACGCACAGTTGATAAGGCGTAGGCTGAGGCCTAGAATGTGTCACTCCGGCTTCGCCTCCGCGACAACTCGATACTTAATCGTAGAAGATTATGCTAGTTGCACACCTAAATTTTTAAAGTTTAAAAAGTACATGATCTGTTTAAGTGATCGTCTATTCGTTAATAATGGATGGTATGTTTAAAAAGTAAAGGTAAGTCGTTTTTCAGCCGTAGATTAGATATCGAAAGGAACTATAAAAAATGGACGCAAAATCTTTAATTATAGAACTTATCGTTGGATTTGTTGCTTTGTTTTTGATGACAAAAATATTAGGTAAAGTCTCCCTCGCTCAAATCACCACGTTTGATTTTATCTCCTCAATTGTTCTTGGCGAACTCGTTGGAAATGCGATCTACGATAATAATGTGAAGCTTAATTCAATTTTACTTTCTGTCGCCATATGGGGTTTAATGATTTACATCATTGAATGGTTTACACAGAAGTTTCGTGGGTCAAGAAGCTTTTTGGAAGGAAAACCTTCCATTATTATAAGAAATGGGCATATAGATCGAGAAGAAATGAAAAAGAATAAACTCGATCTTGATGAGCTTCAAAATTTACTTCGTCAAAGAAGCGTATTTTCAATAAGAGAAGTCGCTTATGCTGTTCTCGAAACGGATGGATCTGTCAATGTTTTAAAAAAATCAAAATATGATATAACCAAAAAATCAGATCTAAATGTTCCTCAAAAGCCTGTTTATCTCCCTATAACATTAATTAATGATGGAGAAGTGGACTATGAAAATTTAAAGGAAGCAGGTTTAGATGAAAATTGGCTTTTTAATACCTTGCGTGAACATAAAATAGACAATGCTAAACAAGTATTTTATTTGGAATGGAAAAAGGATGAAGGGGTTTTTTTGGAAAAAATGTAAAGATCATTAAGTAGGTTATTGATCGACCCGAAATTAACCCTGGAGATCTAGTGAGTGATCCACCTGATGCATTGAGTCAGTAAAGTTATCCTTCTAATAGGAGTTTTTTATTTTAGTATTTAGTCTTCATTATCAACTTCTTCTATCCAAATAAATCAATTCGTTATATAATGTATAAAGGGGTACATACGCTCTCATTTGCATTGGAGGATTTATTTTATGAACAAACGCATGACACTCTACTTAAAAAATCTTATTTTAATCTTAAGCATGATTACGATCGGACTTCTAACTGGCTGTAGTAGCCTGCTTACCGACACGGCTAATCAAGGTTCTGATCGCATCTCAGCCACCGTTGTAAAAATAGTTGACGGCGACACCATTCATGTCAAGATAAAAGGGAAAGATGAAATCGTTCGAATGTTACTTATTGATACACCTGAAACCCATGCTCCTGGTAAACCTGTTCAAATCTATGGCCCTGAAGCTAGCCAATTCGCTGAAAAGGAACTGCCTGTTGGTAGCCACATTCAAATCGAAGAAGGGGTTAAAGGTCATGAACGTGATAAATATGACCGTTTACTTGGTTATATTTATTTAGAAAATGGAGACATGTATAACGCGAAGGTTGTAGAAAAAGGGCTTGCACGAGTCGGTTACATTTATCCACCTAATACAAAACATTTAGACATGTTAAAAGAAAAACAAGCAGACGCCGAGAAGGCTCACTTAGGCATTTGGTCAATCCCAGGATACGCAACTTCTAGTGGCTATGATATGAATAAAGCTAAAACCCACAATACATCATCTTCAATCTCAGCATCGACCAATAAGTCATCTTCTCAACAATCCGGTGGATCTTGTAAAATCAAAGGAAATATCAGCTCCAGCGGGGATAAAATCTATCATCAACCAGGTGATCCTTCGTATAGCCAAACAAAACCTGAACAGCTTTTTTGTTCAGTCAGCGAAGCCAAAAAAGCAGGATTTAGAGCACCAAAGAGATAAGCTAAACTGACAAAACGGACCGTTTTAATTATTTTCACTTCATCTTGTTTATACTTGCTAAGACAACCGTTTAGTCTAATTAAAAACAGCAGTCTCTCTATACTGAGACTGTTTTGTTTTATCGTTAATGTAGTACAACATACATGAACGAATGATTTACATAAAGGAAACTTTGGGTATAATAAAAAAGCATCGATAGACAATAATCATGTCGGACTCATTCTTTAGGGGGAATTTATTGATGAATCGTATTTTTTTCTTTCTTACAATTATTGGTGTTCCTCTCTCTCTGATTGGGAGTTTTATGCATTGGTCACCAATATTAATGTTTGTACTTAATTGTATTACAATTATTGGATTAGCGAGTTATATGGGCCGAGCAACAGAAAGTATCGCCATCGTGACAGGTCCCTCAATAGGTGGCTTATTAAATGCTACCTTTGGTAATGCCGTAGAATTAATTATAGCCATCCTTTCTCTGAAAGCAGGGCTTCTCAATGTCGTTATGGCTTCTATTACAGGTTCCATCCTCGGAAACTTGCTTCTGGTAGGTGGATTATCCTTCTTTGTCGGTGGGTTAAAATATAAACGACAAAGATTTAGTGTATTTGAAGCAAGGCATAATGCAGGTCTCCTTATCTTCTCGATTGTTGTCTCGTTTGTTTTTCCGGATGTTTTTTCGACCCGGTTAGAACATAACGCAACTCATATTCTTAGTATTGCAATTGCCATCTTAATGATCTTAATTTATCTTTTTGCTCTCTTTTTCAAACTTGTTACTCACCGAGGTGTTTATAAAGGGCAAGATGATGTTCATAATGAAGCCGAAGAAGATGAAGTTGCTGAATGGAGTGGTGTAAAGGCGATCATCGTTCTTGCCGTTGCTACGCTATTTGTCGCACTCATTAGTGAAAACTTGGTACATACATTTGAGCCTGTAGCCAAATCATTTGGCTGGTCAGAATTGTTTATTGGGATTATTATCGTTGCAATCGTCGGTAATGCTGCAGAACATGCTTCAGCTATTCTCATGGCTTACAAGAATAAAATGGGCATCGCAGTAGAAATTGCGATTGGCTCGACATTACAAGTGGCTATGTTTGTCGCCCCAGTTCTTGTTTTAGTCTCAATCTTCTTTCCAACCTTTATGCCATTAACGTTTACGATTCCTGAATTAGTAGCGATGGTGCTTAGTGTCGTCTTAATTATTAGTTTAACAACAGACGGTGATACCAACTGGTTTGAAGGAGCGGTCTTGCTTGCCACCTATATTATTATGGGGATTGGATTTTATTTGTTATAAGGCGCAATCTACTGTCACCAACCGAATTTTGTCGAAAGAACTAAGACCAGCCGTATGGTTGGTCTTTTTATGATGTTAAAAAAGACAAAAACCAATTGGTGGTTTCTGTCTTTTTTCTATTTAATATATTGCATTGGATTTCCTCCAACGAAGGCACCGGCGGGAACATCTTTATTTACTAGTGTACAGGCAGAAATAACCGCGTTGTCGCCAATCGTCACTCCTGGAAGGATTGTGCTGTTTGCCCCAATCATCACATTATTTCCAATCTTGATTTCACCCAATCGATATTCATGGATCAAATATTCATGGGCAAGCAAAGTTGTATTATAACCAATGATCGAGTTATTCCCTATCATAATTAATTCAGGAAACATCGTATCCGGCATGACCATTAAAGCAATGGCTGTATGTTGACCAATCTTCATTCTTAGAAAAACTCGATAAATCCAACGTTTTAGCCGCATGGAAGGCGCGTAACGGCCCAATTGGATGAAAAAGAAATTTTTACAAACCTTAAAAAAGGAGACCGTTCGATACAATTGCCACAACGAATTTTCTCCGCTTAAAGGATAACGTTTAGTCTGTCTCATTTTTCTTGTTTATGGATGATGTCAAGAAGTTCACCCATGTCATCGATTATATAATCAGGTTCCGCACTTTCTAATGCTGCTCTGCCTTTAATACTCCAACTCACTCCGACACTTACAACACCCGCATTTTGTGCTGCTTGAATATCTGAAATACTATCTCCGACCATCATCGTTTGACTCGGTTCAGCATGCAAAGCTTTCATGGCCAATTGAAGGGGCTCTGGATTCGGTTTCGGAAATTGAACATCATCAATTGTGACCACCACATCAAAGAAGTGATCCAATTTCATGAGTTTGAGCCCTCTAAGGACCATCACTCGAGTTTTCGTAGAGACAATACCGCATATAATACCCTTGTCTGTTAGTTCCTGCAATGTTGTCTCGATATTATCATATTGTTCCACGAGTTCATCATGCATTTCTGCATTATGTTTTCGGTACATCTCAACCATTTCCTGAGCTCTCTTTTCATCCACTCTCTGAAAACTTGTCTCAAGTGGTTCTCCAATAAAAGAAATGATGTCTTCTTCTGTATATTTACCTGGGTAGTAGTTCTCCAGTGTATGTTTAAAAGAAGCGATAATTAAAGGGTTTGTATTGATAATAGTTCCATCTAAATCAAATAATACGGTTTTCATGATGATCATCTATTCCTTTCATTTTATCCCACCTTAACGGGCTGTAAGACCCCCATCTCGAGATTCTGAGTATTCAAATAAGATAGGTGGGGGATCAACAGCCCGTAAAGGTCCGATTGGTTCAGCTAACCATCAGTGGGGATGACGCAGGCTAAAAACCAGTCGTCCTGTCGCAACGCCTGCACTAGCACATCCTGTGCGTCGAAACCCCCACTGATGGAAGTTTCACTTTAGCCGCTAATCTCTATATTTCACTTGGGCATAGCCTTTTTTTCTTCGATAAATAATAAGTACCAAGGATACGATAATAAGCACGATTGAGATGACTTGTGCCATGCGAAGCTGACTCGTTAACATTAAACTATCCGTACGGAGTCCCTCGACATAGTAACGACCAATGGAATACCAAATCGCATAACTTAAGAATATTTCCCCTCGTCCTAAGTTGACTTTTCGTAAAGCAAGTAAAAGAATGAAACCTAGGAAATCCCAAATGGACTCATATAAAAACGTCGGTATGTAATAAACTCCCTCAATATACATTTGATTAATTATGAAATCGGGAAGGTGTAGATTCTCTAAAAAATGACGGGTCGTTGGTCCCCCATGTGCTTCTTGATTCATGAAATTACCCCAACGTCCAATGGCTTGTCCTAAGATCACACTGGGAGCAGCGATATCTGCAATTTTCCAAAATGAGATTCCTTTGACTCTGCTAAAAACAATTGTCGTAGCGACAGCACCAATCAGTGCACCATGTATGGCGATTCCACCATTCCATATGGAAATAATTTCAGATGGGTGCTCTGAATAGTATGACCACTCAAAGATAACATAGTAAATGCGCGCACAGATTATTGAAATTGGAGCAGCAAATAAAATAAGATCAACAAAGAGATCTTTAGGCAGCCCGCGACGTTTTCCTTCACGTGAAGCAATAATTAAACCTAATAACGCGCCAAAGGCAATAATAATACCGTACCAATAAATATGAAAATTTCCAAACTCTATTGCTATCCTATTTAAAGGTTGAATTGTCTCATCCAAGTTAACGACTCCTTTTCTTCATATCATTCCTTTTAGACATTGCTCTAAGTATTTTAAATTTCTACGTCTCTTTGGGTGGTCAATGTTTGATTTAATCGATCTGAGAATTGTTGCGCAGTATGAATTCCCATATTTTTTAATCTAAAATTCATGGCCGCAACTTCAACGATGACGGCTAAATTTCGACCTGGGCGAACAGGGAGAACCAACTGTGGAATCTTCGTACCAACGAGGCTCGTATGACGTTCTTCAAGACCTACACGGTCATACATTTTCTTAGGATCCCATATTTCAAGATGAATACTAAGAGATACTTTTTTATAGCTCCGAACTGCTCCAGCACCAAATAGTGTCATCACATCGATGATACCTAGTCCACGAATCTCGAGTAAATGCTTAATCAGTTCAGGGGCACTTCCAACGAGCTCTGTTTCTGACATTTTTCGTATTTCTACTGAATCATCCGCCACTAAGCGATGACCTCTTTTTACAAGTTCAAGGGCCGTTTCACTTTTACCAACACCACTATCCCCTGTTAATAAAACTCCAACCCCATATATATCAACGAGCACGCCATGAACAGCCGTCATTGGCGCCAATTTTGCTTCCAAGTAATTTGTCAGTAAACTACTTAACTTGGTCGTTTGTTTATTCGAACTCAGGATTGGCACACCTTTATTATTCGATGAGACAATAAATTCTTCAGGAACTTCCAGATTTCTAGAAATAATAATACATGGTGTTTCAGGTGCGCAAAGTTGATCTGTTCTTTTGAAACGTTCGTTAGAATCTAATTCTAGGAAAAAAGTCAATTCTGTTTTTCCTAGTAACTGAAGTCTTTCGGCTGGATAATACGTAAAATAACCTGCCATTTCGAGACCAGGTCTTGAAATATCGCTGACTGTAATTTCTCGGTTAATCCCTTCAGCGCCACTGACAAGCTTTAAATCAAAACGTTTTATTAATTCACTAACGCTTACTTTTCCCATAATTCGCCCTCCCATGAAAACTTAGGTTTATTTTACCACAAAAGTTTTAACACCCCTATCTCTATCTCTGACTCATAGATCTATGTATGAGTATTTGTACATGATAAAGCTGTAGGCTCCCATATCTTTAAAAGATCATTTCATTCATACATAAAGAAAAACTGCGGCTTAACGCTTCCGCAGTGGTTTAACGATAAAATTTGAAATAATTAAATTACAGAGTGTCATGATTATTGACGCAAGAATGGCTGTTCCAAAACCATCGATTTGAAAATCTGGACCCATCAATTCGGATACAATCCATAACGTCATCCCATTAATGACAAAAATAAATAATCCTAAAGTAACAATGGTCACCGGAAGCGTTAATATAATTAATATTGGACGAATGATAATATTCAATATGGATAAAATCACACTTGCTCCAAAGACAGACCAGATACTAGAAAAATGAAAAGTATGAATATAGCCCGCTATCATCATTAAGACAATAGCATTAACGATAATATTGATCAACCAATTTTTAAACAAGGAATCACTAACTTTCTTCTGATGGAATAATAACTGCTGCGATAATATATAGAAAAATAAAAGCAAAAAAAGCCGTTAAGACGGTTAATGTGGCATACACAATTCGAACGATCGTGGCATCGACATTCAGATATTCACTGATTCCGCCTAACACACCAGATACCATTTTATTTTTCTTAGATTTATACAACTTTTTCAAATTATCACCCCTATCTCGAAAAGTCTATGGTGACCCACACCAAAATAATTTAAAGATACTATTTAAGAATATATGCAATTTCTCTAATTTATATAACAATAATTCCACTATACCCTTATACACAGGGGTTAAACAACCCCATTTTCGATAAAATCCGAAACTTTTATGTATTTTTAGAGGTTGTTCAAAACCCACCAAATGATAAACTACGAATCTCGGCGCCCGCTCGTTTTTCCGGTCCTCATGTAGTAAAAACCTACATTCCGGTCCTCAAAACAGCGCCGCCTTGATCTTCCGAAGCCCAGGACGGGCTAGTACTGGCGTTCTGGTAGGATGCCAGCGTACTTAGCCAGTAACCCTTTTCGTTTGTCAACCTTTTTGAACACGCACTTTTAGACAAATTATGCAAAACGATACTTATATTAAAACAAAAAGTGACTAATGTTTCAATCGTTCGAATGAAAAGCGTAATTTATTCATAACCCTTTAGTCAAAGCTAGAATCTCATTTATTGCATATAATAAAGGACATACCGAAGCATGCCCTTTACAACAAGAACTTTATCCTTATTTACCAGATGGTCTAAATTTCTACTAAACCCAATCTATTTACGCCTTATTGAATGGTTTGTTCTTGCTTTTCTAACCGATCTTCCATTCGTTTCTTATCACGTTCTAAAATCGGTTTTAGATACTTTCCTGTGTAAGATTCTGGATGTGCTGCTACCACTTCTGGAGTCCCTGTCACAACGATGGTACCACCGCCGTCCCCACCTTCAGGACCAAGATCGATTAAGTAATCAGCCGCTTTAATAACGTCAAGATTATGCTCAATAATAAGCACCGAATCGCCATTATCGACTAATTGTTGAAGCACTTCTAGCAATCGGGAAATGTCATCTACATGCAAACCAGTCGTTGGTTCATCTAGTATATACAATGCTCGTCCTTTTGTCCGTTTATAGAGTTGAGAGGCGAGTTTAACCCTTTGGGCTTCTCCACCTGATAAGGTCGTTGCTGGTTGTCCTAGTTTTATATAACCAAGTCCTACAGCGTGTAACGGTTCTAATCGTCTTTTAATACGCGGGATGTTTTCAAAGAATTCTAAGCCTTCTTCAACCGTCATATCCAAAACATCCGCTATCGTCTTGCCTTTGTAAGTTACTTCTAATGTTTCACGATTATATCGTTTTCCGTGACATACTTCACATGGCACATAGACATCTGGCAAGAAGTGCATTTCGATTTTAATAATGCCATCACCACGACAGGCTTCACAACGTCCGCCTTTGACATTAAAGCTAAAGCGTCCTTTTTTATAACCACGAATTTTGGCTTCGTTAGTTTGGGCATAGACATCACGGATCATATCAAAAACACCTGTATAAGTGGCTGGATTTGAACGTGGCGTACGCCCGATCGGAGCTTGATCAATATCAATCACTCGGTCTAGTTCTTCCAATCCTTCGATGCTTTTAAATTCTCCTGGTTTTTCCTTTCTTCCATGAAGTTTTTGAGCTAAATATTTAAAAAGGATTTCATTAACTAATGTACTTTTACCTGAACCAGACACTCCAGTGACACATGTGAGTAATCCTAGCGGAAAATCGACCGAAACATTCTTTAAATTATTTTCCTTAGCACCTTTCAATTTCAACTTCCGCTTATCAGGCTGCCTTCGTAATGTAGGTACTGGGATGAATTTTTCCCCCGATAAATATTGCCCAGTTAGGGAATTTTCATTATTCATTAATTCTTCAGGTGTCCCTTGTGCTGTGATGGTCCCTCCATGGGCACCTGCCCCAGGGCCAATATCAATAATATGATCTGCGGCGAGCATCGTGTCTTCATCATGTTCGACAACGATAAGGGTATTACCGAGGTTTCGCATATTAACGAGAGTTTGAATAAGACGATCATTATCCCGCTGATGCAATCCAATTGATGGCTCATCGAGAATATATAGGACGCCCATCAATCTCGAACCTACTTGTGTCGCTAATCGAATACGTTGGGCTTCGCCTCCTGACAAGGTCCCTGCGGCACGGCCAAGCGTTAAATAATCCAAACCGACATCAATTAAAAATCCAACACGTTCCTTAATTTCTCGTAAAATAAGACGGGCAATCGCCTGTTCTTTTTCCGATAATTGAAGCGTATCAAAAAAGTGTTGGAACTGACGAATCGGCTGCGCTGTCACTTCACTAATATTTTGACCGCCAATTTTCACCGCCAAGGCTTCCTTTTTCAAACGTTGTCCTTTACATGTTGGACAAGCCTTAGAGGCCATATAGCCTTCCATCTGTTCACGAATGTAATCAGACCCCGTTTCCTGATAACGACGACTAATATTCGGAATAACGCCTTCAAAGAAAATATCTCTTTTCTTATGCTCGCCAAATTCAGTCACATATTCAAAGCGAATACGTTCCGTTTGGCTCCCATATAAAATAAGATCCATTTGTTCTTTTGATAATTGTTCAACTGGAACAAATCGGTCAATCCCAAAATGATCGCAGACACATTTCAAGAGTTGGGGATAATATTGAGAACTTGTTGGTTCCCACGGAGCAATGGCATGATCATGTAACGATTTAGTCCAATCTGGAATGACAAGATCTAAATCCACTTCCATACGTGTACCGAGTCCCCCGCAATCCGGACAGGCGCCGAAAGGACTGTTAAAGGAAAACAATCGAGGTTCGAGTTCACCGATAGAAAATCCACAATAGGGACAAGAGTGATGCTCACTAAACAGCAGTTCTTCACCGCCAATGATATCGACAATAGCGCGTCCATCGGCGAGTTTTGTCGCCGCTTCAAGTGAGTCTGCAAGCCTTGAACGAACACCATCTTTGACGACAATACGGTCAATGACCACTTCAATATTATGTTTCTTATTTTTTTCAAGGGAAATTTCTTCAGCGACTTCCCGTAGTTCTCCATCAACACGAACGCGCACGTACCCTTTTTTCTTAATGTCTTCAAGAATTTTGACGTGAGCTCCTTTTCGTCCAGAAACAATCGGCGCTAAAATTTGTAGCTTCGTCCGTTCTGGATAAGACAATACACGGTCAACCATTTGTTCGATCGTCTGAGAAGTAATCTCAATGCCATGCTCTGGACAGACGGGATGGCCGATCCTTGCAAAAAGCAAACGTAAATAATCATAAACTTCTGTCACGGTCCCAACGGTTGAACGTGGATTTCGACTCGTCGTTTTTTGATCAATCGAGATCGCTGGTGATAACCCTTCTATCGCATCCACATCAGGCTTATCCATTTGTCCTAAAAATTGACGAGCATAAGCAGACAACGATTCAACGTAACGCCGTTGTCCTTCTGCATAAATGGTGTCAAATGCAAGTGAGGATTTCCCTGAACCTGAAAGACCCGTTAGAACAACAAGTTTATCTCTCGGTATGGTGATATCGACATTTTTTAAATTGTTTTCCCGTGCACCTTTAACAATAATATTTTCTTGTGCCATGTTGCCTCATCCTTCCCCTTTCAGTTCCAGGAGTACATCCCTTAGTTCTGCAGCTTTTTCAAAGTCAAGGGCTTTAGCTGCTTCTTTCATGTCATGCTCAATTTGTTCAATCGTTTTCTTACGTTCCGTTGGTGTAAGTTTCTTCTGTGGTTTCACAGACGTTTTTTCAGGATAAGATACGGATTCTTCAGCTGCATGTGTCGCACGTATCACATCCGGTATCGCTTTTTGAATCGTTGTCGGTGTTATACCATGTTCTTTATTGTATGTCTCTTGAATATGACGACGTCGATTGGTCTCATCAATCGCTACTCGCATGGAATCCGTGATGCGATCCGCATACATAATAACCTGCCCGCTGGCATTTCTCGCTGCTCGGCCCATCGTTTGAATAAGAGATCGCTCTGAACGTAGAAAGCCTTCTTTATCGGCATCCAAGATCGCAACGAGAGAAACCTCTGGAATATCTAAACCTTCTCTCAACAAGTTAATACCCACTAAAACATCAAACGTACCGATTCGCAAGTCACGAATGATATCAATACGTTCCAGTGTTTTAATTTCGGAATGAAGATACCGCACTTTTACGCCCATTTCTTCCAAATAGTCCGTAAGATTTTCCGACATTTTTTTAGTCAGCGTCGTAACAAGAACTCGTTCATGACGTGCTGTTCTAACATGGATTTCTTCTAACAAATCATCTATTTGTCCTTCAATTGGTTTTATCGTGATCGTTGGGTCAAGCAATCCTGTTGGCCGAATAATTTGTTCTACAACTTCAGGTGAATGCTCCAATTCATATGGACCAGGTGTTGCTGATACATAGACAATTTGATGTATATGGTCTTCAAATTCTTCAAACTTTAACGGACGGTTGTCTTTGGCTGATGGTAAACGGAAACCATGATCCACGAGGACATTCTTTCGTGCTTGGTCTCCATTATACATCGCTCTAACTTGCGGTATCGTAACGTGAGATTCATCAATAATCATTAAAAAATCTTTTGGAAAGTAGTCAAGTAGTGTATAAGGCGTAGATCCTGCTTCCCTTAATGTCAGATGTCTTGAATAATTCTCAATACCCGAACAGAAACCCATTTCGCTCATCATCTCTAGGTCATATCGTGTCCGTTGTTCAAGACGTTGAGCCTCTAACAATTTTCCTTCTTCTTTTAACTTACTAAGTTGTTCTTTTAATTCTTCTTCAATTCGCTTAATCGCCACTTTCATTTTTTCTTCTCGAGTGACGAAGTGAGAAGCTGGATAAATGGCAACGTGATCGCGTTCACCAACAATCTCACCGGTTAAAGCATCTATTTCTGTAATGCGATCGATCTCATCACCAAAAAATTCGACTCGAATGCAATGTTCATCTCGTGAAGCAGGAAAAATCTCGACGACATCTCCACGCACACGAAACGTTCCTCTTTCAAAACTAATATCATTTCGCATATATTGAATATCCACCAAAGCACGTAACATCTGATCGCGGTCTTTTTCCATTCCTTTTCTTAAGGAAAGAACGAGTGCACGGTACTCTTCTGGAGAACCTAGACCGTAAATACATGAAACACTCGCAATGATGATAACGTCATCTCTTTCAAAGAGTGAACTGGTTGCTGAGTGTCTTAGTTTATCTATTTCATCATTGATGCTGGCATCTTTTTCAATGTACGTATCAGATTGGGGGATATAAGCTTCTGGTTGGTAATAATCATAATAACTAACAAAATACTCGACAGCATTGTTAGGAAAAAATTCTTTGAATTCATTATATAACTGAGCAGCAAGAGTTTTATTGTGGGCCATAATAAGTGTTGGTTTATTTACTTGTTGAATCACGTTGGACATGGTAAAGGTTTTACCTGTACCTGTGGCTCCAAGTAATGTTTGATGTTTCTTATTGTGCTTTATTCCGTCCACAATTTTCCGAATGGCATCAGGTTGATCGCCACTCGGTTGATATGAAGAAACGAGTTCAAATCCCATTCTTTTTCCTCCAGTTTTACTTATCTCTTCTAATTATAGCACAGGTGTACGTATAATAATCAAATTTAACGAACGAACATTCGATGTTTTATTCCATAAATATGGATGTTCATTTCTTCTTTAGATACGTTGACCCATTTTTATAGCTATTTGACACAAAAAAATGAAAGAAAACCCTGCTAATCTGATTTAGCAAGGTCCTTCTTACTTTATGCATTTGCGGGCGATTGTGATTTTTCTTTTTGATCCATGTATTGCTTACGTTTGTTTGGTTCCAAGAACAAGAAGCCAATTTTATGATCATCTTTTTCGTGAATGGCACCTTTGACAAAGCGTGATTCACCCGTTTGATCAATGACTTCAAGTTTACAATAGGCTGAATTAATTTGTAAAGCTTGATAAAAGGCGTATTCCGAATGCACATCTTTTCCGTTGACCCGATAGATAATTTCACCAATTTGAACATCCATTCGATCCGCTAATGAATGTGGTATAACATCAACCACCCGTAATCCATCACTTGGTTCCGTAAAATAATAAGAGCCATACCGATGCAGGAGATGATGAACTAAAATAAGGCCTAGTCGACTCACGAAACTTAACAAGCCCGCTATGGCAACAAGGATGGGCAAATGAAAAATATTTGCTAGAATAACCGAGATTCCGCAAAGAAGTCCGGTTAGAAAAAGCCATGCACTCGATGATTGAATAGCTTGTCTTGGTAAGCGGTCCGAAATTAGCTGTTGGTAACCAATCCCTAGTGGAAAAATTAAAAGACCGAAACTTTCACCAGGCACAAATGGCCAAAAGTGGAAAGTCGCATGACTCTGACTCATTGGAATGAAAAAAATTAGCGGAACGATCCACATATGGCTGGCTTCATGGGCTCCAACCTTTTTTCCTCGATGACTATTTATTAATCGTGGAGAAGTGTGTTCATCTCCTCGGATCATCACCAGCAACCACTCAATCGCTAAACTAAAAAGAAAAAAGAGGCCAAAGTCAGGTAAAGAAGTTGTCCTAATATCTTGTATCCACTGATTTAAAAAGAGATAAGGCGTATTTACATCTGGCAGAACATAGGCAATCACAATGGCAAGACCGATCCCGATAGACGGGGACAAAAAGCGAAGCTGCCGTGTTAGCATAATCAGTAAATACGTACATGACATGAGGACTAACATACCTGGAGTCAAACGAATATGCAGCCCTAAAAAGAAAATAGCACTTAAAAGGGCGATGACGAGACTCGCTCCTATACTTGAAAAAATCGTATTAAACATCCCATAAACTTTTAACCCAAACGACCTTCTTTCGCGCCGGACTCTTTGCACTCCAAAAGCCACGAGACCAATCAATAAAAGATAAAAAATGGGATTAATTAAAAGTGACACAATTCCTTTTATAATTGAAATAATAACATCCACTAACATCACTTCCTCGCCAACGATGATGATTTATATGAAAATAAGTTATCTAACCTACTGTTCTTACATAAGCTAACTATCCAACTTCTTCGCTTATAGCTGTTCATTTCATGGACAGCCCTTCATTTTTATATGTAAAGTTTATCATCTATTTCATTCGTCATCTTTCTATTAAGATCTATTTTACCATAAAAAGTAGAATCTAAGAGGATATATTAAAAGATATCTTAAGATTCAGTAGACTAACATGAATGAATTTATCCCGCCTTAACGGCTAGTAAAGACCCCCACCTCAAGATTCTGAGTATTCAAAAGAAGATAAGGTGGGGGATCAACTGCCCGTGAAGGTCCGATTGGTTCAGGCTTTCCATCAGTGGGGGATTGAGGCAGGCTCAAAACGCGACGTCCTGTCGCAACGCCTGCACAGCACATCCTGTGCGTCGAAAAACCCCTGTGCTAAAAATAATCATTATGAATAGTAACGAAAAAAGATCAATAAGGCTATCATGACCTTATTGATCTTGATCTAAATTATTTAATTTCTTTATCAAGTGTGCGTAAAGCGGCTTTCAATTGTTCATCATGATCACCACTTGAAATGGTTTTTAACACACTCGCTTGTAAAGCATCTGCTGTTGCTTGATTAACTGAACCTGTGACAGGTAGATTTTTAGCCTTTTGGAATTGGCGAACCGCATCATCTGTTGATTTGCTATAATAACCATCTTCTCGGCCTGGATCAAAACCCGCACCTAACAACATTTTTTGTAAATTAGTGACATTCGTACCCGTTTGGTCATATGAAATGACGCTGCCTTTTTTTATGTTCAGAGGGCTTGCAAAGTAATAATCCGGTTGTTTCACTTTAACATCAGGCTGAATCCCCTTCTTATGGATCCAATTTCCATCTGGCGTTAACCATTTAAACATGGTCAATTTGACTTCACTTTTATCAGACATCTCGATGCCTTGTTGGACAGTCCCTTTACCAAATGATTTCATTCCGACAAGAGGATAGCCTCCACCTTCACTCATCGCACCTGCAAGAATTTCAGAAGCCGAAGCACTTCCTTCATCAATCAGTGTCACAATTGGGTAAGGTTTTTTCTTTGTCAGTGAAGATCGGAATTGATCTCTTTTACCATTTCGATCTTCTACTTGAACAATCGGTTTGTCTTTTGTAATGAACTGGCTAGCAATACTTTCTACTGCTTGAAGATATCCACCAGGATTTCCTCTGACGTCAATGATTAGGCCTTTAATATTCTTATCTTCTAATGCATTTAACGATTTAATAAATTCTTTATCCGTATTTTCATTGAAAGAAGTAATATCAATGTAACCAATTGACTTTTGATTATTTTTGATAACTTTAGAATTAACGGTGGTTAGTGGAATTTCGCCCCGTTTAATTTTGAATGTCACCACATTAGAGCTTCCTGAACGTTTGACTTCTAAATTGACGACTGTTCCACTTGGACCTTTAATTTTGTTAACGGCTTGATCTAAAGACAATCCACTGGTTGATTTCCCATTAATCGTTAGAATTTGATCATTTGGTCTTAAACCGGCTTTTTCCGCTGGGGAACCTTTAATCGGTGAAACGATCGTGACCCGGTCTCCAACCATTTGAACCTCAGCACCTATACCTTCAAATGAGGAAGATAATGATTCGTTAAAACTACTTGCTGTTTTCGCATCCATGTAACTCGAGAATGGATCACCCAAGGCTTCGATCATACCTTTAATGGCGCCATCATAAAGTTTGTCGCTACTCACTTTCTTATAGTAGCTTTTTTCAATTAAATCATGGATGACATTGATTTTCTTAGCCTCACTGCTCGTCTGTGACGTACTGTCCACGTTAACGACAGCTTGACTGCGTTTCATCGTCATACTCGTCACAAAATAGGATGCCGTGGCTCCGACAACAAGAGCAACAACGACCAGTAACGCAACAATTTTTCCATTAAATTTTTTCATCCAGATGACAACTCCTTGAAGAAACAGCATCACACCAAATGATGCGATGCTGATAATTCCTTAACTCTATGGTTAGATAATACACTATATGACCCAATTTGTCCTAATATGAGGATTAGTGAATATAATTTAATGGATTGACGGAACCATTATGTGGTGGTGGCGTCCAAGGACCAATGTAAAGTTCAAAGTGTAAATGTGATCCGGAAGATTCACCTGTATTTCCCATTGAACCAATCACTTGACCTTGAGAAACCGTTTGTCCTGTAGATACACTATAAGACGTCATATGAGCGTATACGGTTGTATAGGTTTTACCATTAATGCTATGTGCAATCATGACAACATTACCGTAACTAGATGAATGGTAAGCGTTAGACACAACACCCGAAGCGGCGGCATGAATTGGCGTGCCGATGCTATTTGCAATATCAATCCCTGGGTGAAAGCCTCCATCAAATGAACGATAGCCAAACCCCGAAGAAATGTAACCTGCTGCTGGTTTAATAAAATCTGCATTGATTGAAGGTGAAGGCTCTGAATGTGAAACGGCTGGCGATTGAGATTGTGTGACCGATTGAGAAGAAGAGTGGCTAACTGTTGATTCTTTTGCACTTGCCGCTGCCGCCGCTGCTCTCTCTTTTGCTTGACGTTCAGCTTCTGCTTTTTTCCTTGCTTCTTCTTTAGCTAGAGCAGCCAATTGATTTTTAATGACGTTTTGCTGCGATTGAAGAACTTTTTCCTGCTCTTGTTTGTTCATGATATCATCATGAATGTCATTTTCCTCTGTTTTCAATTGTGCAAGTAGTTTTTTCTGATTGTTTTTCTCTTCATCAAGATTAGCCTTTAATGTTTTTAATTTTGCCAGATTATCTTCTAGAGACGTTAACTCTTTTTGATAATCTTGTTTTTTTGACTCTTGTTTCTTTTTATCATTTTCTTGATCTGTAAGAATTTGCCGATCTTGTTTCGCAATTAAATTTAATGCCATGACACGATCTAGAAAGTTACCAATACTACTTGAACCCATAATCACTTCAAGATAGTTAACAGAACCACCATTTATGTACATTGAGCGAATACGTTTCTTTAAAAATTCATTTCTTTCATTTATACGCTTAGTAATAACCTTAATTTCATTTTCTAATGTTGTTATTTTTTCCTTTTCCTCGTTAATGTCCTGTTCTTTTCCTTGAATGCTTTTATTTGTTGAATCAATCTTCTTTTGTGATGCGTTCAATTTATGAATCAATGAATCTTGCTTTTTATTATTCTCTGATAGTTTTTCTTTAGATGAATCAATTTTCTCTTGATTATCACTTTGTTGATCTTTAATCGTTTTTAATTTGTTTTGCAGATTGTCTTTGGATTCCGCTGCCGCGATACTCTGTGTGTAACCAACCGTCAGAGAAAGTGCGAGCCCCAAAGTGACAACTCCACGAAGAAATCGATACTTCACTTATTTTTCTCCCCTCTTAACTAATTGAAGAGGCCAATAAGGCCTTCTTCGTTGAATTTTTTCTTTCTATTAATTAATCAATCAAACTCTCAAGAACTTACGAATCGACGTCACACTTCCCCAAACACCAATTCCCGCACCGATAATAATGAGCAATAGACTTAAATACAATGCCATTGTCGGATAAGGAATAAGCTTAATAAACAAAGTTGAATAGGTTCCAGCACCTTCAAATTTTTCATAAACGGCTTTGTAGCCCACATTGACTAAAACAATCGGAATAATAGAACCAATAACACCAATCAACAAACCTTCAAGAAAATATGGCCAACGAACAAAGGCATTCGTCGCTCCTACTAATTTCATAATCTCAATTTCTCTTCTACGAGCAACAATCGTGAGTTTAATCGTATTGGCAATAAGGAATATGGAAGTAAAGAGCAACCCGATAATCAAAACGATCCCCACATTACGTGATATTCTGACCGTTTTAAATAGTTTCTCAACGGTTCCTTTACCATAGTTCACTTTATAAACATTAGGTAAGGCTTTAACTTGATTTGCGACTGTTATGGTCTGCTCTGGTTTCGCTGTTTTTAAGATAAAGGCGTCTGGTAATGGATTTTCATTTTTAACAGAGCTAAAAGCACTCTGGTCATCACCATCACCTAAACTATTGATTAGGTTCTTTAAACCCTTCTCGCGAGATTGATAAGTAATCGATTGAACATGATCAATACTCTTCAAACTTTGTTTTAATTGAGCTTGCTGTGCCTCTGTGGCTGTCCGATCAATGTATACTCGAACTTCTACATTACTCTCAATCTCGCCTGCAATTTTATTTAAGTTCATCATGACGGATAAAAACAAACCGACCAATACAAGCGCAACAGCGACTGCACTTATTGAGGCAAACGTCATCCAGCCATTACGTCCGAGGTTCTTCAAACTTTCACGACCATGTCTGCCAAGTGTTCTAAGCTTCATATCCGTAATCACCTTTCTGCTCATCACGAACAATCATGCCGCCTTCAATGGCAATAACGCGTCTTTTCATATTGTTCACGATATCTTTATTGTGAGTTGCCATGACCACCGTTGTCCCATTGTCATTAATTCGATCAAATATTTCCATGATTGACCATGCTGTGTCTGGGTCTAGGTTTCCTGTTGGTTCATCCGCTATAACTACGGAGGGGTTATTACAGATTGAACGAGCAATCGAAACTCGTTGTTGTTCACCACCAGAAAGTTCTGATGGCAATGATCTCGCTTTATGTTTTAATTTTACAAGATCTAGAACTTCCATCACTCGTTTTTTAATGACTTTAGGATGTTCTTCTATTACTTCGAGAGCAAAAGCGACATTTTCGTAGACTGTTAGTTTTGGTAATAGTTTATAGTCCTGAAAGATCACACCAATTTTCCGTCTAAGTTTTGGCACCTGACGTTGTTTTAATTTTGCGAGATTGACTCCATCAATGAGGATGTCCCCTTTTGTCGGTGCAATTTCACGATACATCAGTTTAATAAAAGTGGATTTTCCTGCCCCACTTGGCCCAACAATATACACAAATTCACCTTTATTAATATGAAGATCTATACCATTGACGGCCATGACACCATTTTTATACGATTTCCATACATTTTTAAAATCTAACATAGGTTCACTTCCTTCGACATTTATGACATTATTTTATTCATCGAGATATGTATGGCATATCATAACTTCAATAATTATAGGAATTTT
Source organism: Terrilactibacillus laevilacticus (assembly GCF_006517395.1). Taxonomy (GTDB): domain Bacteria; phylum Bacillota; class Bacilli; order Bacillales; family Sporolactobacillaceae; genus Terrilactibacillus; species Terrilactibacillus laevilacticus. The sequence continues at coordinate 58,735 of NZ_VDCY01000009.1, read as the reverse complement.
ATATTATCCAAATAGAAGATCACTAGGAGTAATGTTCAAAGATTAAGTAGGTGTTATAATAAACTTTAAATCGACGTTATTCTTATTATAACACCGTTAAGCGACAAATTGAGACAGAGATTTATTACATTTTTATTTCATAAAATCGAGTTTTTCGATCAAAAAAGTGACCGTCAAAAGTAAAAATGACGGTCACTTAATGGAATTTTAATGTAAAAAAGCTGATTGTATTAATAGTGTCTACGAAACCCTTCTCCAAAGACTTCTGTAGCATTCGACACAATCAGAAAGGCCTTTGGATCAATTCTTTTCACAAGTTGTTTCAAACGAGTTAATTCATTTTGTGATACAACAACCATTAAAACTGGTCGGGCATCGTCTGTATAACCTCCGCGTCCCTCCATTTGAGTGACACCTCGATCAATCTCTTCGAATATCGCTTGTTTTAATGTATTTTGGTGTTCAGAAATAATAAGCGCTAACTTCGAATTGCTGATACCAAGCTGTACAACATCGATGACTTTACCCGTTAGATACATACTGACAAGAGCATAAAGAGCACTTTCTAAAGATAAAGTAAAAGCAGAATTAACCACTATTAAACCATCAATAAGGACTACACAGATGCCGAGCTGCAATCCGGTAAATTTATGAATGATCTGAGCTAACAAATCAGTTCCACCGGTCGATCCCTTACCACGAAAAACAAAGCCAAGACCAAGCCCGACTCCAACGCCACCGAAAATCGCACCAAGGATGGGATTTGTCGTTGCCGCGTCCAACCCTGACGTTAAAAAGACCACAAACGGCAAAAAAATCGTTCCAACAATGGTTTTTAATGCAAAATTTACATATCCAAGGCTTTTCCCTAAAATCAACACACCCACTATAAAAAGGGGAATATTTAAAGCCCATTGGACATATGAAGGTTCAAGTCCAAACTTCCAATGGAGAATCGTACTAATCCCACTGACTCCGCCTGACGCAATTTTATTCGGCATTAAAAAAAGATTAAAAGCTATGGCGATCAGAGAGGAACCAATAAGTACATAGATAAAATCTAGCACAATGCCCCATATTGAATTTGATAATATATCACTTCGATTTCTAGATTTCTTATTCATAGCAACTCACTTTCTAATTTTATGTTTTTAATTGAGTACGAGGGGCTTACCTTATGAATTAGCCACTTCCTTGTGAATTGAGCTACTTCCTCTTGAATTGAGCTACTTCCTCTTGAATTGAGCTACTTTCTTCCTCGGATTGCACCACTTCAAGGCAGCGACTCAACGCTGCCTTGAGAAACTTCATAAAAAATGTGCACCACGATATAGGATCGTGGTACACATTTTATTAAATACTTAATCTCAAGTATGCATCAATGAAGCCATCTAGATCTCCGTCCATGACACTTTGCGTATTTCCAACTTCAACATTCGTGCGATGATCTTTTACCATCGAATATGGGTGGAAGACATAGGAACGAATTTGACTGCCCCAGCCAATTTCTTTTTGCTCTCCTCGAATCGCATCAAGTTCAGCTTGTTGTTTTTCGAGTTCGAGTTGATAGAGTTTGGCTTTCATCATTTTCATCGCTTGTTCGCGGTTTTGCAATTGCGAGCGTTGGTTTTGACATGTGACAACCGTACCTGTTGGGATGTGTGTCATCCGAATCGCAGAGTCTGTTTTATTGACGTGTTGTCCACCAGCACCGCTAGCTCGGTACGTATCCACACGCAGGTCTTCAGGTTTAATTTCAACATCCACATCTTCATCCATTTCAGGCAAGACGTCACATGATACAAAGGATGTATGACGGCGGCCTGAAGAATCAAATGGCGAAATACGAACGAGACGATGAACCCCTTTTTCAGCCTTCAAGTAACCATAGGCATTATGACCTTTAATCATTAATGTCACACTTTTTACACCCGCTTCATCACCAGGCAGGTAATCCAATGTTTCAACTGAGAAACCTTTTCTCTCAGCCCAGCGTGTATACATTCGGAGAAGCATGGATGCCCAGTCTTGTGACTCTGTTCCACCTGCCCCGGGGTGAAGTTCTAAGATAGCATTATTTTGGTCGTGTGGACCACTTAACAGTAACGTGATTTCATAATTATTAAAAGCTTTGATGACATCTTCAATTGAATCATCAAGTGATGCTTTCAAATCAGCATCGGCTTCTTCTTTAACCAATTCATAGGTAACGGCTAAATCTTCATAATCCGTCTCAAGCTTTTTAAAGGCATCGACTTTCTCTTTTAATGCATTTGTTTCATCTATCACTTTTTGTGCACTGTTTTGATCATCCCAGAAACCGGGCATGGTCATTTTTTCTTCTAATTCAGAGATCCTGGCCTGTTTACTTTCCAGGTCAAAGAGACCCCCTAAATTCTTGGAGACGAGATTCCATCTCCGTTAATTCATGCTTAATTTCAGCTAATTCCATTATCCGTGCCTACTTTCCATGACAGTTTTTATATTTTTTTCCGCTTCCACAAGGGCATGGGTCATTACGACCAATTTTATCCTTTCTTACAAAAGGAAGCACTTTTTTAGATGTCTCTGGATCTGCATTTGGATCCACCGCTTGGCCTTCAGCCACTTTTTCACGTTCAATTTGCTGCTCTTCTTCAATTTCTGCACGCATCAAATAATTGACCACTTCTTCTTCGATTGAAGCGACCATTTCTTCAAACATTTTAAAGCCTTCGAAATTGTACTCTTGGAATGGATCGATTTGACCATACGCACGAAGGTGAATCCCTTCACGAAGCTGTTCCATTGCATCAATGTGGTCCATCCATTTTGTATCAACAGCACGCAGCATGATCACACGTTCGAACTCGCGCATCCGTTCCGGTGTGAAGCGTTCTTCTTTATCATCATAGCTTTCGATTGCTTTTGCTTGAAGGAATTCCACTATCTCTTCAGGATCTTTGCCTTGAAGATCTTCTATCGATATCGTTTCTTCATCAAAGAGCTGGGCATTCATATAATCCACAATGGCTTGGATATCCCATTCTTCAGGGACTTGGTCATTCGGCGTATGAGCATTCACATGAGCTTCGATAACACGTTGGATCATCGCTTCGATATCTGGACGAATATTTTCAGATTCTAATACTTCCGCCCGTTGTTTATAAATAATTTCACGTTGCTGACGCATCACATCATCAAATTGAAGCAATTGTTTACGGGCATCGAAGTTATTTCCTTCAACACGTTTTTGAGCTGCTTCAACAGATCGGCTAACCAATTTACTTTCAATCGGTTGATCATCTGCCATGCCGAGTTTTTCCATCATACCAGCCATACGCTCTGAACCGAAACGACGCATGAGTTCATCTTCCAACGATAAATAGAAACGAGAAACACCAGGATCACCTTGACGACCGGCACGACCTCGAAGCTGATTATCAATACGGCGAGATTCATGACGTTCTGTACCAACAATAAACAATCCGCCAAGTTCTTTAACCCCTTCGCCGAGTTTGATATCGGTACCACGACCAGCCATGTTTGTCGCAATCGTTACGGCTCCCACTTGACCGGCATTCTCAACAATTTCAGCTTCACGTGCATGGTTTTTCGCATTCAAGACATTATGTGGAATGCCTTTACGTTTTAACATCTTAGAAATAAGTTCAGAAGTCTCAACAGCCACCGTACCCACAAGAACCGGTTGACCACGGTGGTAAGCTTGAGCAATTTCTTCCACAACGGCTTTAAATTTACCATTCATGGTTTTATAGATTAAATCCGGACGATCTTCACGAATAACTGGACGATTTGTTGGAATCACAATAACATCCATGTTGTAGATGCTTTGGAATTCTTCTTCTTCAGTTTTCGCTGTACCAGTCATACCCGCTAATTTTTTATACATTCTGAAGTAGTTTTGCAGGGTAATGGTTGCGAGCGTCTTACTTTCTCGTTGAATTTGAAGTCCTTCTTTAGCTTCAATCGCTTGGTGAAGACCTTCACTGTAACGACGACCAGACATCAAACGTCCGGTAAATTGGTCAACGATGACGATCTCGCCATCTTTTACAACATAATCTGTATCCAAGTGCATGATCGCATGCGCTTTTAACGCTTGGTGCACATGGTGGTTAATTTGAACATTAGCGTAATCATATAAGTTATCAATTTTGAAAAAGTTCTCGGCTTTCGTCATGCCTTCTTCAGTCAATTGAACCGATTTCGTTTTTAAGTCAACCGTATAATCTTCTTTCTCAGTTAACAAACGAGCAAATTGATTCGCTTGTGTATAGAGCATCGTTGATTTTTCAGCATTACCAGAAATAATGAGTGGCGTTCTAGCTTCATCAATTAAGATGGAGTCAACTTCATCAATAATGGCAAAGTTCAATGGACGTTGCACCATTTCTTCTTTATAAAGCACCATATTATCGCGCAAGTAGTCGAAGCCAAACTCACTATTTGTTCCATACGTGATGTCGGCTGCATAAGCGGCACGTTTTTCTTCTTCATTCATTCCTGGAACATTAAGTCCAACGGATAATCCTAAGAAATTAAAGAGAGCGCCCATTTGTTCAGCATGGGTGGAAGCCAAGTAATCATTAACCGTGATCAAATGAACACCTTGACCAGCGAGGGCATTTAAATAAAGAGGCATGGTTGCGACTAACGTTTTACCTTCACCAGTCTTCATCTCAGCAATGTTACCTTTGTGTAAGGCAATACCACCAATTAATTGAACGAAAAATGGGGTCATACCAAGGACACGAGTGGAAGCTTCTCGAACAACAGCAAAAGCTTCAACAAGAATGTCACCTAATGTCTCGCCCGCTTCCAATCGACTTTTAAATTCTTCCGTTTTTTGCTTTAATTCATCATCACTCAATTTCTTCGTGTCATCAGCTAAAGCATCTATTTGATGAGCAATTTTCTCGATTTTATTTAATTTTTTTAGACCAGTGTCGCCTAAAACTTTTTTAAGCAATCCTAACATGCTTAATACACCTCATTCTTTGCATATAAAATTAAACATTTTTCAATGACAATATATTTCTGTAGACTGATTAGGTGTTTCTGTGTGTTACATCTAAATTTGCAAATAAAAATATCTCATAATACTAGTGTAACATTATATCATTATATCGCAACGACCTAATGTGGACAACTTTTGATTCTTATATATGTGCTCTTTTATAAAAAAACTGTTACATATCCGTGTAACACCATGCTATTACAAAATAAAATATAAACAAAGACAGTGTTCGTGCCCGGTGTTTCATTTATGGCACATCAAAATAACCACCTGAAACTAATCAGGTGGTTATTCCTATATATTCAATTAGATCATTCTGTGTCAATTAAACCATATTTTCCATCTTTTCGTTTATAGACAACGCTCGTTTCATTTGTCTCCGCATTGGTAAAGACAAAGAAGTTGTGACCAAGCATGTTCATTTGTAAAATGGCTTCTTCGGCATCCATTGGTTTTAAATTAAACCGTTTATTACGTACAACCTCAAAAGCAGAATCCTTCTCTTCTTCTTTAACCGCAACAGATGTAGCAGCCATAGAATTAAAGGCATTTATCTGAGCCTCTTTGCTCGTTTGTCTACTTTTGCGATTGACCTTCGTTTTATATTTTTTCGTTTGTCGTTCAAGTTTTGATACAACCGAATCAATAGCGGCATACATGTCTGGGTTAGATTCCTCTGCTCGAAGCAGTAATCCCTGCATCGGAATGGTCACTTCAATGACTTGATCATTATTGTGTACACGCATATTCACTCTGACTTCAGAAACAGGTGGGGAGTCAAAATATCTGTCTAACTTGCTAATCTTTTTCTCTGCATAATCCTTGAGAGCGGATGTTACCTCGATATTTTCACCACGAATGTTAAAATTCATTTGTAACTCCTCCTTTCGGTTACTACAATATTCGTTAAACATTGTAAATATCCTTCCTAAAACCAATAAAAAAATTAAATATTCTAACTATGTAATCAAACACCTAAATTAATTGAAACTGTTAGGCTTTTGATTATATCTGTATTATAACACTTCATTGTAATATTGTGAACGCTTTCATAGATTTGCTTTATAAAATAAAAAGCCTTCTCTATAGAAGACTTTTCATTTATTGTGCAACAAATGAAATAAACGTAGAGTCAGCTTCCTTTCTCCATTTTGAGAATGCCTGACTCATTTTCGTTAGCAGCTCTGTTGAAAAGATATTCAATTCTACCAGAACATCTCGTTCATATTTCGAGACCATACGATAGTAGTGATCAACGCATTTTAATATAGCTTCGCTTTGACCATAGTTTTCAAGAATAAACCGGTGTGATTTATTAATTTGATCCCATCCAGAGATAATATTCGGAAGCATCTTAACCATCGCATCGGGCTGCTCCATCATCTCTTTGGATAAGATATAATCAAACGCCTCTTCTAACGTATCTAATAAACCTAAATAATCACGAAAAAAAGTGATAGATTCTTCGGTCATTATCATGTAAAACTTACTCCTTCTTATCTAAAAACATCCCATCCACTGGTGGACCTTGATAAGGATTTCGGTAACGATGGGATGTTTTTCGCTTCCTTTTGAGCATTATAAGATCGTTTCTTATATCATCACGAATAGACCTTAACCCAGGATTAATCACTTGGTTCAATTCAACGATTTTTTTACCTAGAGCTTTTTGTTCTGCAGAATAAGATACTGGTAGTTTCTTCATCCATTCTCCCCGTTCAGCTAAGAGAGATTGAATTTGCTCTATCGTTTCATCTCGAGCCTCTTTTTGATATTCAGAGATTGATTTTTGGAGTGCAAGTGTTTTATCGTAAATAACTTCAACAGCATCCATTAAGCAAGTCCTGTTTGTTTTTGAGGTTGGTTTTTACGTGTAGTTTTGATGACTTCTCGCCAAGCATCACGGAAATTCATGACAAGTTCTTCTGCCTCGTCTAAAATCGTTGGATCATTTTTTATATTAGCTTCAATTAACCGGCGATTTATGTAGTCATACAATGGAAGCATTTCATTTGAGATTGGTTGCTTACGATCAAGGGTTACTATCAATTCATTAATAATCGCTTGTGCTTTTTGTATAACTGTATTCTGAGTTGATATATCTTGATTCTTAATTGCCTCTCTACCCTGCTTAATAAATTTTAAGCAACCTTCATAAAGCATTAAGGTCAGTTCGCCAGGCGATGCCGTCATCACAGAGTTTTGTTGGTATTTTTGGTACGGATTTATTGACATGATTACATTTCCTTTCTTGCTTATTGTCCTAGCAAATTAGTTAGACTCATAGACTGTTGGTTCGCATTTTGGATGGCTTGTTCCATGGCGGAAAACTGTTTATAGTAGCGATTTTCAATATCCGTTAAGCGGTCCGTCATGGCAGAGATTTGTTCATTTAGATCGTCGAAGCTCTGTCCCATCAAAAAGGAAGCATTTGTACTACCTACCGATCCTGCCTTTTGTTGAATTTGTTTAAATACGTCATTGATCGAGGTATCTAGCCGTTTGGCAATACCTTGCGATGCATAATCATCTTCTGTTCCTGTATTTGTAAACAACTGCATGACTGCATCTGGATTCTCGGCAAGAGCTTGTTTTAATTTTGTTTCATCAAGTTCGAGCTTTCCGTTATCCAAATAATTTGGGCTCGTTGTTATTCCTATTGTTGCTAACTGATTATGATCTGAATCACTGACACTGCTCACACTACTGTATAAATCAATACGCATTTGATTTAATACCCCTGATAAAAGACTATCATTACTTAATGTGCCGCTTTTCGCTTTATCTGTCCAAGCGGTTATCTCAGAATCTTTCATTTGGTCTTTTTGAGCGTCTGTAAGTGGTGGATAATCTCTATACTTTGTCTCACCAATTTTATCATTAATTTTTTTAATGGTGTCATTGTATTTGTCTACAAAAGATTTTATTTGATCATAAACAGCGTCTGTATCATTATTTACTGTTATTGTTACTGCATCACTGTTGGTATCTGGTATCGTTTCTTTAAGATTAAATGTAACGTTACCAAGAGTAAAAGTGTTAGAGTGACGAGTAGATTGTAATCCATTGACATTAAATGAAGCATCAACCCCACCATTTTCATTTGTTTCGTTTAACATTAAGGTTTGAGTTAAAAAGCTACTTCCATTAAATTTAATTTCAGTACCATCCGTATCAGTTCCGCTAATGGGATTCATATCCCCGGTGCTAGTTCGTGTTATAGATACTTGTTTGGTTGTTGAATCATAAAAAGCATTAACCCCTACATTTGAAGACGATATTTTTGAGAGTATTGTATTTAAAGATGTATTTGCATCAAAATTGAATGGTGAATCTGGGTCTGGATTAATTTGATTGCCATTATCATCATAAGTTGTAATATTAAAGTTTATATAATTATAGTTGTAATTCGGAACGGTTATATTTGATCCTTTTTTAATCGTCTGATTAAATGTAAGTTGTCCTGTTTCTTGATTAACCAGAACTTTGTTTGCATCTGTTGAATTGTTAAATGAAGATTCATCTGTAAAAACAGTATAAGATTGGTTAACACCACTTGTATTAACGTCTATGGTCGAATTTATTGATGTTATTCCACCATGAGCTAAATTAAAACTTATTCCATCAGAGGAAACACTCATTGATTCATTATTAACAGTACCAGTTGACCAAAGTCCGGTCGTATTTGCTAACTTACCTTGTTGACTCCAAATACTTTTAGTTGGATCAAAGGTATTATCTGATACTATAGATCCATCACTCTTATTATATGCAGATGTCGCTAATTTTACATTTTTTAGTGTGTACGTAGTATTCCCAGCTGACGAACTTGCTGTTGCTGTAACTTTACTATCGTCAGTCGACGCTGTTTTTTTTGTTAAAAAGGTCCCCTGCAATTTCATATTAAAATTAGTCGTTTTCAAATCATTAAGCAACGTATTCATACTGCGATAATCGTCACGCTGCCACTCTAAATATTGCAGTTTCTGTTTCATCTTATCAAGAGGAATAGATTGAGCCGTCATTATTTTATTAACCATACCATCGATGTCCATTCCACTCGCAAGGCCACCAATACGCATGGTACTGCTCGTAAACATGCCTCCTGAAATACTTGAGCTATCTACCATCGTTTTACACCTCTTATTTCATCTATCTATCCTAATTAAACACGATTATTCACTATTAACCCAAGCTTCTCTGCTATTGAAGCATACATATCTAGAAACTTTTTTGACGGAATCTCACGAATGACCTGATGTGTCTCCGAATCTTCTACCTTAACATAGTATTCATTCAATTTTTCATGTAAAACATAACGAATCTCTGTAAACTGAGGATTAAGCAAACTATTTGCTTCATCTACAAGTCTTGTTAGATCTTTTTTGTTAAAACTTGTTTTCTCTTGTTTTATTGATTGATTAAGAGTTTTCTCATTCGTCACCTTATCAATCGTGTTGTCCATGCCCTGCTGTAGTGTTGGTGACGCGTCCCTCAACTGATTGAGATTCACGTCCATATATTTGGGACCCCCTTAGAGTCAAAAATTATCTAATATTTATATCGGATGATGAATAAGATTGTTTAGAATGATATTGAAAAGAGTTTTAAAAACTATTATGGTTACTGATTTCAATACGAAGACCTAAAGATAAATTTCCATTGGTTTGTTGATTGATTCGGTATTTAATGACAGGGACGTATAGAGCTTTATAGTTAAATTATGAATAGTTAAACAACGGCTTGAATTACTACAAAGTGAGGCATAAAAAAACAAATTTAAAAAGAGCCTATCATACAATTTAGGCTCCTTACATACAATTTTATTTTTGGGCACACTTAAAAAGTAACTTCTTGAATTACGATTGTTTCTAGTTCTTTACCAAAGTCGTTCTTTTTTCGATTAAATGCTTTTTCAAAAACTTTAGGATCTTTAATTACTTTCTCTTTATCAAAGATAAATAAGAAAAGGTGGTCGGCCTTATAGTGAAATGAATCTGCACCTAATTCTTCTGTTATTTTATGTTCAGTCATACTTGGTCTTGTACACTTAACCTCGATTACTATCCCATATTCATCTAATATAATATCGTACCTTACCGAATTATAACCAGCATCATCGAATACCTCTAATCTTGCATATGGAAATATTGGCTTGATTAAAGAATACAATATTCGCTGAACATCATATTCGTTCCCGATTCTAATTTTGTCTAAATCATCTTTTTTAATCTTACCGTTTCCGTGAACATCATTCTGATACATCGCCTTTATATGCATATAAAAGTTTAGCAAAATTCTCCTAATAATGATAATAGCCACTGATCTATCTATAGAATCATCTATTTCTGAAAGATAAATTCCTGACTCAATATTAGATTTTAGATTCTCCAAAAAGACTATTGCTTTTTTATAGGCATTGTTGACTTTATTAGTCGTGTCTGTTTCAGAAAATTTATTGACAAACACAATTGTCTCATTTAAAAAATCTTTGCTTATTGATTTTTCAGAAAACATTTGGTCCAATGTATTTTTTACATCACTTTTCCAATCCTCAAATAAACTTAGATTCCCTTTATTCAGCTCGTATAGCTTCATAACCTTTTCTAAGTCATCAATTTTTTTATTTATTTCCTGTATGGCTAATTTAGGGGATTTATTTAGGTTCGTTATAGACATATACACGGCCCTTTCCACTCTATTGAGATATCAATTAATATTAATTAGCTCTCCATCTTAAATAAAATAAAAATAATGGATCAAGAATATAGATTTGATTATCCTTCCATTCAAAAACTTGGTAAATAGATTCACTTGATACCATAATATCATGTATTTTTTGAAGAGCATCTCTAATTTTCTTTCTATCTATTCGTTCCTGTGACATTAGTGTTAATTGATCTACTCTTTCTTTTATTTCCTCTAAAGAAATACTTATAATTGGAGGATCTTGAGCTATTGCTTTTAGTAAAAGACTATAAATATCTGCTTTCTCTCCATTTGTATTTGCCAACTCGTATCTTTTTCTTTTTTGTCCCCGTGTATATGGACCTGCTTCTAATTTTTTAACAACTTCTTTATACGGTAGATTTATAGTTGTGAAACGATAACTTTCTTCTAATATTTCCTGATCTTTTAATTCCTTTATATTTTCATTCTCATCAATATTTAAAATAAGAGATAAATTTAAACAGATTGATTGCATTAATTGTGGAGAGGTAAGACTTTCCATTGCCATCTTTGAAGGAAAATCATTACGTATTTGGACTCCTAGTTTTTCAAAACCAATAATTGCTATTTCCTTTAATTCACTTTCTTTCCACGGTTCTATATTTATTAAATTTAATCTGCCACTCAAATCCGGATTTTTTCTTATCGCATCATCAGCTCTATGAGGGAGTGCTATAACTACGGCTTTAAACTCCCTTCTAATAGCATCTTTTAATTGATAAGCAATGTCTAACTGTAATTCTTCTGGAGCATAATGAAAATCATCCAAAACTAAAACTAGATTATTTTCTTTAAAGTATTGAATGATCTTATCCTTGCTTGATACATATTCTTCTCTATTAATTACTGATCTATCTTCTGGAGTATAATCATTTCCTATTACCTTAATCATTTCTGAGTATTCACCTTTAATCGACAGGCCAACTTTTTTAGCAATGATTTCCCAAAAATCCAATCCATGTTTTAAATCACTACCTGTTAAAGAAACTGCATTATTAATACCAATAACTTTCTCACATAAAACGGTTTTACCTGTTTTTGATGGACCTATTATAGATGTTAAATATCCGGGAGTATTGAGAGCCTGCTGTAAGCGTAATTCATATGTAAAACCAAAATCCGATGACTTCCTATAAACATACGTATATCTTGGAAATGTACCCGGTTTAAAAACTTCATTTGAACGGAGTTTTACCAAAGTCTTCCCCTCCTTATATACCTTAATATTTATATTTTAACCTAAATACCCCTAAATATAAACCTAAAACATACCTTCACATACCTTTTCACACCTTTTTCACCTTTAAACTACTTGTTGATGATTTTTTTCAATCCATATCTTCATTATTTATAAATTCCTTTAGAATTAACAACAAAAAACCCCACTCTTTATATAGAATGAGGTTACAATTTATTTTATCAATTTAATAACCCATTTGTTTTCAAATGCTCCCAAGCCTTTTCAATGTGTTTTTCCTTAAATATTTTCCGCTTTCGTTCATTCCAATGATACTAACATCACGAGTTATATCAAGAATTTAATGAGTTTTTTCTGTCCAAAAGTTAAATAAACTAAAAGTTAACTATCAAACCAATAATAATTAACATTCTCTATTTTTTTTCTATAGAGAATTTTTTCGTTCATATTTTTATTCATCCCTTTATTTTCTAAAGATGAATTACTCAATAATGAGTTAACTGAATTATCCGCATACGGTTCTCCAGTGGAGTCATTAATGATGTGTTTTTCATTAACCCACTTTCTAAAGTCTTTATGTGAAAATGGTTGTTTTAATTCTCCTTGTTCACATGCCCTTTTTATTTTGTCTATTAATCGCAAGGGTCTACTATAAAAGTATTTTTCGTCCTTCGGCAAAGTATCAACTAATGCAGAAAGAACAAATGTGTTAAAAGATACTTTCTGTTCCTTACTTATTGATATAATTTTTTCATATAAATTATTTGGTATACGTAATAAAATCTTTTTATCATTCATTGCGATCCCTCCATGCTTTTGTACAGGTTTAACAATATCAAACAACCTGCATATAAGCAAATCAAAACGGACCTATCCTATTAAATAAGTCCACTTTAAATTCTTCATGATAGAAATCATATGCTTCATAGCCTACATCTTCTTTTTTAACTTCAATATTAAACGTCTTTTTCATTGTTTCTGCAAACCAGTCCAAATACATCATCTTATCTTCCCCTCTCAAATGTAGCCTTTTTCCTTGAACGAAACGTACTCCCCATCGCCCAGCAAGATATGGTCAAGAACGTCAATGCCAATGATTCTACCTGCTTCAACTAATCTTTTAGTCACCTCCACATCTTCCTTACTTTCAGCGCTTTTGCCGCTGGGATGGTTATGACCTACAAGGATTGATGCGGCATTACTCAAAATGGGTGGCTTAAAGCACTCCCTTGGATGTACAATGCTTGCTTTTAGGCTTCCAATGTGACAGATGTTATTGGCTGTTGGCTAATTCTTTGTGTTCAAACAAACAACGACAAATATTCCCTATCCACATCTACTAAGAACTGCTTCAACAATTGGTATCCATCTTCTGGGCTTCGTACTCAACGATTCTTGTAAAGCATGCTCGATTCCTTCACTAGCTTTAGGCTAACAATGTTTACACGTTTTGTAGATTGATTTTTCAGGATTACGATTCCTCCTCCAAATAGAAAAAGGACTTCTCTCCGAAAAGAGAAGCCCTAATTTGATGAACATCATGTACATGTATGTTCAATATTATGATATATGCTTATTCTTTCATTTACTTCGATTTTACAAAAGAACGAAGCATTCTTAAGAAAATGTACGAATATCCGTAGAATATAATCTTATACAATATGAAATAGCTTAAGTACTAAGCTGACTATCATTATGCGCATGTGAAAATTAATTCAACATCATTTACAATTAAACTAGAAAATTTAGAGAGGAGGTTCTTAAATGAGGATTATACGAGCAATTTTAGATGGTTTTAAAACGAGTAAGCCTAAGAAAAAAGCTACAAAAGTTGGTTTTATTAAATATCAAAAGCCAAAACCAATACGTAAAGAATTTTAATTAGTTAAAAAAGAGTTGGCATAATTGCCAACTCTTCTACAAATTAAAATTAACGAAGAAGTTGAAGAACTCCTTGTGGTTGTTGGTTGGCTTGCTTTGCCACTATGCCTTTCGGTCACAGAATAGACTATATCTTCATCCATGTTTTTCATGGAGCTGGGCACTTCGAACAGCACTTGCTGCCCTACGAGATTCATAGTCATTGCTTTTGCTTTAGACCGTGTTCTCTAGTCGTTGGACCTTCTCCAAAGTTTCCTCACAGGAGCTTGGCTGCTGATTATCCATTGTTTCATCTTCATCATTTTCAAACCATCACGCTGACCGTTTCCAGTTACATTGTGGTTGATGAAGCTTTAGGAAGTTCCAGCAATTCACCCAGTTATCCTCCAGTTCGTTACCAAACTGGACGCCCTTCTCATCAATTATCTCAAGAGTTGTAATACTCCTTGAGGCATTTGATTAGATTGAGCCAACATTGCTTGTGCTGCTTGAGAAAGAATAGAGTTCTTAGTTTGGTTCATCATTTCTTTCGCCATCGTGCGAACATTTACTTTCATAAATGACCAGACTATATCTTCACCCTCATAATTTTCTAGTAGGGGCCGGGCACTTCGGATTCACAATGCTGATGATACATTGTTTCACCTATGGATTTCATCATCATAACTTTCGCCGTAGATGGTCTATCCTAGTCGTTGAACCTTCTCCACTCTTTCGAGACAGGAGCTTGGCTGCTGATTGCCCAAATCTTTTCTTTTTTTAAACCGTCACGCCTGTCGTTTCCAACTACGTTGTGGTAAGAAAAACTCTAAGGGTTTTCCAGCAATTCACCCGATTATAATCTCTAGCCGTTACCAGCTAGGACGACTGCGCTTGTCACTGCTTTTAAGCAGCTAAAGCATAATCTACGTCACGGATACGAGATTCCGCAGCAGTTAGGTTTTCAGAAGATGTTCCTAAGTTGTTGATTGTGTGTTCTAATCGGTTTTGGTTTGCACCTAGTTTTGAACGTTCAGCAGATACTTTATCAATTGCACTTTGAATTGCAGTAACAGCGTTACCTGCTTTTGCAGATGTAGATACATCCAATGCATTTTCGTTAGCTGTGTTGTTTGTACCATCTGTTACAGTTGCACTTCCAGTGAAATTAGCTCCAGTTCCAGTAATTCCAAGTGCTGCCGCACGCATATCAGTAAAATCAAGAGTCATAGTTTGGTTTTCATTAGCACCAATTTGAGAGCTGAATGATGATTTTGCTGCAGTTGCTGCAACTGCAGCTGCTCCAGCTGTGTTCGTTCCTACAGAAGTATTTACTGTACCTGAAGAGTCCGCAAGAGTTGGCGCTGTTGAAGATTCGCTTCCAGCCTTTTGTACAACGGTAATGTTAGAACCACTTGCAGCAAATGTATATTTAGCACTCAGCGTTGCGTTTGCCGATAATGCTGTTGCTAAGTTAGTTGCTTGAGCATTTGCATCTGTACCGATATTAAATTCGTTACCTGTGGCTCCTGAAGATTTTGCAGTAAAGGCAACTCCATCAACTGTAATAGTATCGTTAGCAGCAAACTGAGCATCAATATTTAATGTGTAGTTACCAGCTGTTGCAGCAGTTCCAGCTGCTCCTGCAGTTACTGTGCCCGCTGTTGCATTTAAAAGTTTTTGACCATTAAATTCAGTTGTATTACCAATTCGGTTAACTTCACTTGTTAACTGGTTAATTTCTTTTTGAATCTCTCCACGGTCAGATGTTGTATTAGTATCATTACCTGCTTGGACAGCCAATTCACGCATACGTTGAAGTATGTCATGAGTTTCGTTTAATGCTCCTTCAGCAGTTTGTATCATAGAAATTGAATCTTGTGCATTACGCCCAGCTTGGTCTAATCCACGAATCTGCCCACGCATTTTTTCAGAGATTGCTAGACCTGCCGCATCATCTCCAGCTTTGTTAATACGCATACCTGAAGATAATTTCTCCATTGATTTACTTTGTGCATTTGAAGCGCTATTCAACTGACGATAAGTGTTCAATGCCGCAATATTATGATTGATAATCATTGTTTTGTTTCCTCCTTGAGTTTTTTGATCGCACATCCTTGTGCTTTTATTGTATAAGCAATAGGGCGGCCGTCCCTGTTGCTTGCTACGTTTTATATATCGTCAAGGATTTCATGATGTTTAGTCTTTTTTTATCGTTTTTATCATTTTTATGAGATCATTTGGGACAGTTGTTTGAGCTGCTAGATTATTTTCTTCAAGTATCGCATCAAATACTTCTTTTCGATAAATATCCACATCTTTCGGAGCTTCAATGCCGAGTTTGATTTGATCTCCGTCGATAGCAACAATCTTAATTTCTATATGATCTCCTATTTTTATTGCTTCTCCAAGTTTTCTCGTGAGAACAAGCATTATTTTATCCCCTCCGTTTTTAGAGGTGTCAAGCGTTGTCTTGTTTTGTATGTTGTATCGTTGATAATATACTGTTTACCAATTTGTTTTCTTTGATTAATAATAATGGGAGCTTTTAAATTAACTGTGGAATCTTTAAATGGGTCATGAATATGAACAATAACAAAAACACCAACTTCTTTTGCATCATTTATTTCTAGTTGTTCAATTAATGGATCTGGTAGATCAACTTCGTAGTCTTTAAAGTAAATAAAGGGGGACGTTACGACAAAAGCCACTTGAGGATCTTTTATTGATTGCAAAATAAAAAAGGCTTCGCCAAAGGGTTGAATAATGAAAGCTTTTTCTTCTAAAAATCCTGGAATGCCTTGAGGAAATGATATAATTTCGTTTTCATGAATCGCTTGTTTACCAAAATATTTCGTTTCTATATTCATTGTTTTTTATCCTTTCTCATCAACGTATAAGCCTTTGGCTTCAAATGAAAGTGACGGGTATTGCTCCATGAAGATTTGCACCGATCCTGGTTCTGATGTGATTTTCGGCGGATTGAGCTCAACATCAATTTTCGGAGCATGAGTTTTCCAATCTATTGTTAATTTACCTGCGTCACCGCTTATTTTGACTGCTTCAGAGGGTGGAATATGTCCCGTGTCAAAGTGATGGTCCTTCATTCCATGTCGTATCGCTTGTTCAGCGATGGGATTCCCGCCTCGTTCAATATGCATTAATTCATCACCTTCAGCAGCTCGTCTTGCTATTCCTTCAAAGATTGCTTGACGTCCAGCTTGAGCTGCTTCTGCTATTCTTACACGAGCAGATTTCAAATCAAGATTATGCCAAGCCTCCGTCTGATCTATCAGTACCCGTGCTGGTTCCCGCTGAATGTTCATATCAGCTTTAGGTTGCTGAATCAATTGTACAGCTTGTTTTTGCTCTATTTGCAAAGTTGCATCATGTCGCCGAATACCTATCCGTCCGTAAACTTGATGCATCTCTATATGAGGAATACTTGCCATAACTTTTTCACTCCTCTTGTATTAGGAACTTAGGTGATATTTGTCTTTATGTTATTGACCTTTTCTTAAATTTCCACTAATTCCTAACTTACCCTATCTTATAAAAAAGCCCCATAAGAATGGGACCTTAACTTCTCTATGTAATTATTTTATAAACTCAACAAGGGTCGGTTGCATCATTTTGGCTCCTACAGAAAGAGCGGCATTATAAACTGATTGCTGAGTTGTTAAATTGATGACTGTCGATTCGAAGTCAGCATCTTCATTTGACGACATGATCTTTTCAGCGTCTTCTTTTTGAACGGCCAAACGATTCTGGATTAAATCCATACGATTCATCTTTGCTCCTAGGTCTGCTTGCGTACCAGCTACATGATTAAGATGATCATCGATCTTTGCTAGAAAATCACCTATCTGATCGCCTGACGTATGACCATCTGTTAGAGCACTTTCTAAATCATCAATGTCATCGAATAGCTTCTGATTAAAAACGCTCTGTGGATCAACATTAATCTGAATTTTAACGCCGTGGTTAACATCAATATTGACTGGCGCATTGTTCGTTCCATTATTAACAGTTACCTTTCCTGACGAATCTACCGTTATAGGGGCCACACTTGAATTGTTTCCGTTAAAAATATAACGCTCTCCAATTTGCGAATTCCCAATTGTGACAAGCTGCTGTTTCATTTGGTCAATTTCTTGTTTAATACTATTACGATCATCTGTAGTATTGGTATCATTACTTGCTTGAACGGTTAACTCCCTGATACGATTAAGAACGTCATCCGTTTGAGACAATGCACTATCCGAACTATCCAGCCACTTATAGCCATCCGTCACATTCCGTTGATATTGATCAACGGCGGAAGTGTCCGCCCGATACCCAATTCCGAGCGCTGCGACAACAGGATCTTGGGAAGGACGTGTGATTTTCTTTCCACTAGCGAGTTGCTGCTGGTAGTCAGCAATTTTTCCATAGCCTTTGCTGAGCTGAGTTAAGATATTACCACTTAACATACCCTGTGTAATTCTCATCCTCTATTACACTCCCATTCTATTGATCAAGGTATCAAGCATTTCATCCAGTGTCGTCATCACACGGGCAGCGGCACTATAAGAATGTTGATACTGAATTAAATTGACCATTTCTTCATCGATCGAGACACCACTGACTGATTGACGGTTGTTGCTAGCCGTTTGCATAAGTGAAGCGGTATTGTTCGTCATACGGTTTGCTTGTTGGGCATCGACGCCCATATCACCGATAATTCCTTGCAGGTAACTAGTCAGCGTTGTTTCTTGACCGTTGCCTTCAAAATCATGTTTATCTGTTTTAAGGACATCAGATAGCTTTTGAGCAATAGAGTTATCATCAGCTGCTCCACCGACGGCACCCGCTGATATGTTCGCTTTTGTTAACTTATCATTCACTTTGAAGTTCTCTGCGGATGACGTATCACTGAAGAAATTGCCAACTGACGCATCATAACCTGCACAACCTTTATAAACAGCATTAAACGCATCACCGAACGTTTTCGCCATCTGGTCTAAATTCGTTAACATCTCCGGATAGTCTTTTGAATAACTATCAATCAATCCTTGGAGTTTTCCGTTCATTTGATCTCCGGGAAGTGTTTGTCCGTTAAGCGAAACGGTGACCGTTGGATTTGCGGCAGTTCCTCCATATGTCGTGGACATCTCGTTAAATGTCAAATGACTACCATCAACCAATGTCGCTGGTGGAGTAAAGCCTTGTCCACTTTTATCCGTTATCTCAATTGTATATTTTCCTTCTGCCACTGGAGAGGCATTTCCTCCACTTTCTACTCTCGTCACTTTTACATTGACTAATTGTGATAGTTGATCAACTAAATTATCTCGTTGATCGTATAAATCATTCGCGACGAGCCCATTTGGTTCAAGCTTACCAATTTCTCTGTTGATATCATTAATTTGACTGGCAATCGAATTAATCGTATCTGTTGAGACATCAATTTGTTCTTTTAAATTACCTTGAATATCGGTTAACGAATGGGATAAATAGTTAAATGTATCCGCTACTGTTTTTCCGTTTTGAAGAACAACGGATTTTGGTCCATCATTACCTGGATTTGAGGCCAAGTCTTGTAATGAATTCCAAAAGTTATTTAACACGGTTGAGAGCCCTGTGTCACTTGGCTCATTCACGACGTCTTCCATTTGGCTTAATGAATCGCTTTTGGCACTCCAGTAGCCGTTACTGTTGGCTTGCGCTCGATATTGATCGTCCGCAAAGCTATCTCGAATGCGCTGAACGGTCGTTGCATCAACACCTGTCCCAATTTGGCCAGGAATATGCGGTGCATTGGCTCCAGGCGATGGAAATGCATTCGATTCGGTTAAATTGACACGCTGGCGTGAGTAGCCTTCTGTATTGGCATTCGATATATTATTTCCGGTTGTAGATATGGCGAGCTGCTGAGCGGATAGTGCCCTGCGCATCATGTCTAAACTTGCAAAACTCGAAATCATGTGTTGCCTCCTAGTTATGCTCTAGAATCAATACGAGATAGGGTTGGTTGATAAGCCGACCGCCTGCTGGGTTTGTTGTAGTTTGAGTACTTTGGCTTTTTCTGCAGTAAATTTAAATTCAATTGGATCCACTGTAACGACTGCCTTAGCATCTCTTGATTTAAATCATTGGCTTGTTTTAAATTAAAGACACTCTCAGCAAGTCTTAGATGCAGCGCATCCCACATGGCTTTATCCTCTTCATTCATCGATACTAAGGTAATCCACTCACTAAATGAGACCCGCTCCCCCATATTAAGCTCTAAAGCCGATTGTTTGATCAACTGTTCTCGCTGACTTTCTAACCGTGCTAAAGATTTAATCAATGGTTTTTCCTGAATAACCAGTTCATTTACCGCATGATGATCTCCTATTTTTATTGCTTCAAGTTTTTTAACAGCTAAAGCGTATAACTGATCGTGTGCATCAATTAAGGATTCAATGACCACTTTGACTTCTTTCGTCTTCATGTTCGGACCCACCTCCTCATTAAAAAGACCCATTCTTATTTACTATTCCAATAAGAAAGCATTTTTTTAGCCACTTCATCTGTATTAATAGAATACGTTCCGTTTTCGATTTTTTCTTTAATCGTATTAACTTTAGTCATCCGTTCTGTTTCTAATCGTTTGATCCCTTGCAACTTCTTCGCTTCATCAGAAATATTCACTTGATCACTTTTCACTTGCGATGATTGCTTTGTTTGTGCAAGTCTTTTTGTTGTTTGCGAATAATGTTGATAAGGATTAATGGGATTCGAATGGTACCCATTGATTTTCAATTTTTTCACCTCGTCCTTAATGAATCCTTTAAATAGTTAACCTTCTTTTTGATTTTCTATATAGACCTTCATCTGTTATTTTCAAGTACTTAGCAATATGAACACGTTATCGTTAACTTCACTGTCTATCTATAGTATCGGACAATACCCTAACGATGTTTAATCTTTTTCTATAAGCCATTATAACTATTTATCATGGCAAACTCAGCTGTTTTCTTTTAATTCGTGTTCAAAAAGGTGACAAATTAGAAGCAAGAAGATCAAGGCGGCGCTGTTTTGAGGACCGGAATGTAGATTTTTACTACATGAGGACCGGAAAAACAAGCGGGCGCCGAGGATTCGTACCTTATCATTTGGTGACTTTTTGAACAACCTCTTATATGAGTCTTTCTTACCGTTCACATGGTTACTTCTTAGTATAATACGTCCGGCTGTTTTTCAGTACCTCTTGTTGTTTTTTCTCCTGCTCAGTGAACGTTCGTAATTCAGTCTGTATTTTCTTTTGACAGCTAGAGCATAGTTGACCTGATTGAATCATCGTTCCACATGACTTACATGGATATTTCAAACCTGGGAATTCTGCTGGTGTTAATCGACCTTCTCTAATCCAGTCGTAAATTAATTTTTCTTCTACTTCTGTTGCTTCATGAATTTCTGGAACGGAGGCCATTCGATTGTCTCGATCACGAATAAAATCATACACTAAATCAAATAATTGTTCATGTTCCCTTCGACATGATGGGCACACATTTGTTGTTGTTCTAACAAACAATTTCCCGCAATAGTTACAATTTGATAATTCAGCCATTTCTGTTCTCTCCTCTTTATTAATGTGAATTTAAGAAAATAGACCTAAATTTTATAAATCATGTCAATCATGTGTCAGCTTTTTCTATTTTATTGACATCTGATAGACGACCTAGGAAAATGAGGTTGTCCTAAGTTTCATTTTTGTGTAAGAAAGGAGCTTTTCATCATTGAGAGTTCTTCGGAAATATTGGCTACCCCTATTTCTTATTTTTGATTTACTTTTTGCTATATATGCCTTTCGTTTATATATGACGGATTCATTTGATCACGAATCTTCCGTTTTTTCCATTATAAATAATAAGTTGAAAGCGACTGTGACGACGATATCGGATGTCGCTTCCACGGAAGTGAGTAAATTAACCGTTAATGAAATAAAGCTTAATGCGCCTCAAATCCAGCAAAAACCTGATTTGCCACGTGGTTGTGAAGTCACATCTCTTGCTATGATGCTTCAATACGCTGGCATTAAAGCTGACAAGATGACACTAGCATCCCAAATCAAAAAAGTTCCATATCAAAGCAACGGACTGTATGGAAATCCGAACGATGGTTTCGTTGGTGATATGTACCGAATGAATCAACCCGGCTACGGTGTCTATCATAAACCACTCGCTAATCTTGGAAACCGATACCTTTCTAATGGTATTATCGACCTAACTGGTCAATCTTTTGAGTCTGTTCTCGATCAATTACGAAAAAAAATACCTGTGGTGGTTATTACGAATGCCTCATTTAAACCATTACCAAATAGTTCATTCACGACATGGGATACCTCATCAGGTAAAGTGAAAATATCTTTTCATGAACACGCCGTCTTAGTCACGGGTTTTGATGACGAGAACATTTATTTTAATAATCCTTTAGGGAAAAAGAATGCATCTGCCAATCGAGAGGCGTTTATCAAAGCCTGGGAACAAATGGGTCGTCAAGCCATTAGTTATCAAAAATAAATTTTCAAACAGAGCAAACAAGAATTGCTCTGTTTTTTATCCATGACAAAGGGTTAAGGAGATGACATGCTTAGGTTTAGCTACTTTGAGTGCTGCCGCAGCTAGTCGAAGCGTTGTTCCTGTCGTGTAAATATCATCGATTAATAAAACACATTGACCATAAATGGCATCCGTATAATCGCTATCCAAACGAAATGGATTTTGAATGGTATTCAATCGTTCCGCTCGTCCTTTCTTACTTTGTTTTCCCCCATCCTCACTTCGTCGTATGGCTGGGATGATCCGCTGTTGAAGAAGTTCGGCTAATACGACGGACTGATTGTACCCTCGTTCTTTTAGGCGTTTTTGACTGAGAGGTAATGGAACGATGACATAAGGATATTCTTTAAACTGCCAACCCATCTGATAAAAAAATAAGTATCTGGCTTTTTCAAACCACGTTAAGGATGATTCTTTGATCACTCGTTTATACAACATTTGAACGATCGGCTTAAAACCTTCTGCTAATAAGACGTCTCCTCTAAACTTAAATGCAGACATGATTTCTTTCATAAAATCATTGTAACTATAAAGGGCATAGTTTTTTTCGAGCAAACCATGTGAAGGACCTTCCTCCCACTTTTTACAATCCAAACACGTCCCGTCTTTAATATAAATGGCATCCAGTTTTGTTAAATCTCGTCCGCAAAGGCGACATGATTGATGGGCCGGAATTTGTTCAAGCTTAACTAAGCATTGTGGACAATATCCGACTTGGTTAGAAACAGAAAATAAATGGCGAAAATCCAGTGGATGGGCATAAATCGATTGGCACCATAAGCATAAACTCATTGTTCAGAACCCTCCTTCTCTATTCATCGACTTAATATGGTTGATCGCCTTCATCATTTCAAGTGTTTTTCCATAATGAAAAAAGACCACTTCCCCCTTTGGATCTTCAAGCGATCGCCCGGCTCTTCCTGCCATTTGAACAAGCGCCGCCTCATCAAAAATGGCATCCTCTGAGCCAAATATGGCCACCCGGCTTCGAGACACGGTGACTCCTCTTTCTAGGATCGTCGTTGTGACTAGGGCCTGCGTCTTACCTTGCCGAAAACAGGTAATTTTCTCGTGCCGATTTGGATCCTCCGCATGTACATGATCCATCGATAAATCAACTTGTTCTTTTAAGGCATGGAATAGATTTTTGAGAATGGTAACTGACGGAACAAAAATAAAAATGGGGCAGTTTAATTGTGAGGTTTTAATGAGCCATTTCAGAAACGAGGATGGTAGCCGGGATTTTTTTAGCCCTCTTTTCCAATTCCCAATCCAAATGCATTTTGGGACAGGCAAGGGGTGACCATGAAACCTAATGGGAATTCTAGTTCCTTGTAATCGATTCTTTAGAAAGGGGGTTTTTAAATCATCTGGCGGGGTAGCAGACAAGTAGGCTCTGGAGCTTTTTAATCGGCAAGCCTGATGAACCGCATAGTGCAGCATGGCATCGTGATGAAACGGGAAAGCATCGATTTCATCAATGATGATGTGGTCAAAATAACGATAAAAACGTAGAAGCTGGTGTGTGGTTGTCAGCACAAGTGAGGAGGAGTCTTGAGTATCTTGGCTTCCTGAATAGTGAGCACTCATTCTAACTCGAGGAAAAGCTTTGTTTAATCTTGGATAAAGCTCGCGAACAACATCGGTTCTTGGAGTGGCTATGGCCATAATTCTACCATCTTGGAGAAGTTTTTCAATCGCAGGAAATAAAAGCTCTGTTTTCCCTGCCCCGCAAACAGCCCATATTAAGTAATCTTCATAACTCATGAGCGCTTTAGTTAGTCCCTCTGACGCCTGAGCTTGTCTGGGGGAAAGGTGTCCTGTCCATTCACAAATAGGCATCTTATACTCTAGAAACTTAGGAGGTGGTCCTACCCAAGTGACCAGTTTTGAACATGATTTAACAACACCCATGTTGAAGCATTTACGGCAATACGTGCAATCTTGATGACATTTTTCACATCGATAGGAATGAAAAAGTCTCTGATCCGTATTACCGCACCGCCGACATCGATGGATTGTCTGTTTTCCCCATGGTCTTTTTATCTCACTTTGAACAATGCCTTGTGCCATTTCTATTAAGCCATTTTGACATAGCCGATCTAGTTCCTGAATTGAAAAAGGCATTTCATCTAACAATAATTTTTTACCATACAATAGGTTTTGAATCTCATTTGTCAATCATAAAAGCCACCTTTCTTAGAAGAATCGTCGATAAAGAGATAATGTGATAAGTGATTGAGGAAATAAGGGAAATAAATAAAAAGGGGGATTCGATACAAGTGGCTCCTTGGTGTAGTGCCGATACACCAAGGATCGTACGAGTGATGATTCATCTCATGCCGTTTGTATACGGAATCAATTAAGTACTTAAGAACCTTCAAAAGTGACTAACTTACTTTTACCCAGCCTTTTTTAATCGCTTGGACAACCGCTTGGGTACGATCATCAACATTCATTTTTTGTAAAATGTTACTCACATGATTTTTCACGGTTTTCTCACTGATATAAAGAGCTTCGCCAATTAAGCGATTACTTTTCCCATCTGTCATTAATTGCAATACTTCGCATTCTCTTCGAGTGAGGATATGTAGAGGTTTTTGATATTCAATGTCTCGGAAACCTGAGGCTTCTCGTTGATAACCATTTTCCGCTAATCTACGGAATTCTTTGACCAGATTGTGAGTGACTTTTGGATGAATGTAAGCTCCGCCATCTGCGACCACTTTAACGGCCTCAATTAATGAATCAGCATCCATTTCTTTAAGCAAATAACCAAGTGCCCCGCATTTCAATACGTGTGTGACATAGGTTTCATCATCATGAATCGATAAGATTAAAATTTTGACATCCGGATATTTTTTGACTAAACTACGAGTCGCTTCAACACCATTCATTTCTGGCATGTTAATATCCATCAAGATAACATCTGGATTTGATCCTTCTATAATGGCTTCAACAACACTGCCATTGTCTCCTTCGGCAACGACTTCGAAATCGGATTCCATTTCTAATATACGCTTGACCCCTTCTCGAAATAATCGGTGGTCGTCAATAAGGGCTATTTTTGTTTTTTTTGGGTGCGTATTGGTCAATGCTCTTCCTCCTCTATAATGGGGATATTAATTAGAATACTTGTTCCAACTTTTGGATCTGAATTTAGTGTCAATTCACCTTTTAATAATTCTACCCGTTCTTTCATTCCCATTAATCCAAACTTACTTGTATGACTCTGCTTTGGATCAAAACCTTTTCCATTATCTTTGATCAATAAAACAATACTTTTTTCTTTAAATTCTACCATGACTTTAATTAGAGATGCTTCGGCATGTTTACACGCATTTTGAACACCTTCTTGACATAATCGAAACAAAGCCACTTCCATATTCGAAGATACGCGATGCTCATGACCGATACAACGAAAATTAACTTTTAGACCTTCAAACTGACTTCCGATTTGATTCAAGTATTTTTTTAGTGTCGGTATTAGACCCAAATCATCTAGCGTCATAGGTCTCAAATCATATATGATGCGCCTAACTTCCGCTAAGGCTGAACGTACCATTTCACGATAGGTTAACAACTCTTTGGCGGATGCTTCGGGGCCTTGATTACGATGAACACGTTCGACAATATCTGAACCGATAAGGACTCGCGCCAAAATTTGTGCAGGTCCGTCATGGATTTCTCTCGACAGTCTCTTTCGTTCTTCCTCCTGGGCTTCAATAATTTTCAAACCGAATGCTTGTTTTTCCTTCGCACTCTCAATCATTTCTCCCATTTTCTGCAAGTCGCCAGTTAAATAATTTAAGACAACGGAGACTTGTCCAACTAACTTATCGGCTTTTTCCACTGTTGCTTTTAACTTGGTAATCCGTCTTTCAGTATCATTTCGCCTAATTTTCAATTGACGTTCCATTTCTTGGACGATGGATAGTTCCACTTGGATACTGTTTGCTCGTTCATAGGCTGCTCTGATATCTGCTTCTTGATAAGTATCAAAATGACTACTAACTTTCGCTAGGTGACTCCTCGCTAATCTTGCGTCTCTTTCAAGGGTATCATAACGATCAATAACTTCACTGACTTGATGTTTAATGACTTCTAACTCTTTAACAAGTTGATCATGTTCTTCCCGAGATTGTTCACCAATTTCAAATATTTGAGTTTTGCTATCTTCAACAGCGTAAACCATTTTATCAATGATTTGATCGAGACGTTCCGCATCTAATGGTAGAGATGCCTCATGGTTTAGTGACATAAACATTCCCCTAACATTACTTTAATCCAGCAAGAGATATAAGGACTAGAACCTTTTTACCCATCTGTGCATAGGTCTAACTCTCTATTTTATACGTATCCATGATCAGTCAGAATAAATATGAAAAAAATGACCACCTCTATGAGGCCTATGTCTACTATTCTCTAGAAAGGCATCAAATACCTCTACTTTATTATAGTAGTTTGAAATTCTTAAAAAAGATATAAACACCACTACTTCTATTTTATACGAAAAACGGCATTACGTTTATTACAAGTTCACTACAGGTATATAACTTGATCATTATCAATTGAAGACATTTATCGTCTAACTATGATAATCTATAGTATATATGACATATTTTTATCATCTTATGGAGGCTATCATGGTCGAAGTTAGACAATATAAAACAATAAAAGAAAAAGCGATTCATGAAATTGACATACAAAAGTCTCGTTTTATCGCCCATATTTTTCCGGTAACATCGGAAGACGAAGCAAAAGCGTGTATTGAGAGAATTCGAAAAGAACATTGGAAAGCAACGCATAATTGCTTTGCTTATACCGTAGGAGAGAACCAGGCTATTCAAAAAGCAAGTGATGATGGAGAGCCGACAGGAACCGCAGGTGTTCCCATTCTAGAAGTTTTAAAAAAACAACACCTTGAAGATACACTTGTGATTGTCACACGTTACTTCGGAGGAATTAAACTTGGAGCCGGCGGACTCATACGAGCTTACTCAAATTCAACAAGCGAAGGTTTAAAAGTTGCCAAAATAATTGAACGAATACCATCGCAAACGATCAGAATTAATATCGCTTACCCACTGCTTGGCTCCATTGAAAATGCCCTTAGGCAGTCCCCTTATAGTGTCAAAGACATGCATTATACTGAAAATGTCTTGATTGATGTTTATGTCAAACTTGAAGAGATCGATCTATTTAAAAACTGGATGACAGACATCACAAATGCCCAATGCCAAATAGAAACGATCGAGACAGGTTATTTAGACAAAATCATTGAAAATTAGACAATTTTAACACGTAATTTGTATTGTTCAATCGAAAAATATTAGGTAAAATGGGATGTATGATATTTTTTTGTCAAAAGCTATGTTTAAGATATTGAAAAACGATATAATTTCGTTTTCTAGATTATTTATACCCTAACCTAGCTTGGTACAAATCATACAAAAGCAAACCAAAGTTGTATAGATAAAGAAAACTGGCGGATTTGGCTGAACAAATGGCTAACATAAACGAATTCATCACCACTGTTTAAGAGGCCAATTTTTTTATACTTTCTTACTAGTATATACAAAGGAGAACGATGATGGGTAGGATTGAACAAAAAAAGAATATTAAAAAAAGAAATCGAAAGAGAATTATTGTTTCTATTCTTGTTATCTTTTTACTTTTAATTGGTGGTGGTGTTGCCTACGCAACCGTTCTTTACCAAAAGTTCCACAATGTTGCTAATACGGCCCATACCAATCTCGCACGCGGTGACAAATCGGATCTTCGGGATGTCAAGGTAGATCCAATGAATGACAATATCTCTATTTTATTTATCGGTGTTGACAAACGAAAAAATGAACCGAGTCGTTCAGATGCGATGATTCTTGCCACATTTAATCATACCAACGACTCCGTCAAACTCGTGAGTATCCCAAGGGATTCAAAAGTCCAAATCGTTGATCCAACAAATCAAAAAAATTATGGTATGACAAAAATCACGCACGCTCACTATTATGGTGATTTGAATGGAGATAAGGGCGCTGATTACACGATCGCAACCGTTGAACATTTATTTAACATCCCAGTCGATTACTATGTCCAAGTTGATTTTAAAGCTTTTACTAAAATCGTTAATGCCTTAGACGGGGTTGAAGTAAATGTTCCCGTAAAACTCGTGACTCAAAATAGTAAGGATAAGAAAAACGCTATTGTTTTAAATCCAGGAAAACAAACACTTAACGGTGAACAAGCTCTTGCCTTTGTACGTAACAGAAAATCCGCTGGAGCGGGTGGGGACTTCGGCCGCGGAAAACGACAAATGGCCCTAATTAAAGCCATCTTGCATAAAAGTGCAAACATCTCGTCCATTACTAAATATGGTGATGTCATTGATTCATTAAAAGGACATTTTCAAACGAATTTAACATTTAGCCAAATATTAGGTCTGCATAATTACGCTGGTTCTCTTTCAAATATCGATATGATGCAATTAAAAGGAACAGATGATATGTCAACGGGTACCTATTACTTTCAGCTCGATCAAAACTATCTAGAACAAGTCAAAAGTGAATTGAGAGATCATCTAGAATTAGATAAATAATTATGGAAAATTAAATCCCTGTATAGAGATTACAAATTCTATACGGGGATTTTTATGTTTAAACATTGGACTTTTTAGAATCAGGAATCCCATGTTTTAATATCGTAGTATATACCGAAATAATCACAAAAAAAGAGTTGAATCTCCTCTTTAAAGAGAGAGTCTTCAACTCGGACATGCACATAAATTAAGGCTCACTCCAGAAAAGATGATCTCTGAGGAGTGAGCCACTTATTTATCGTCATGATTATTTTGCTTTAGATGAACCAACTAACCTTTTATAAAAATTCAGCATCGGTCGATAATTAACATTAACTAAACCTACAAGCTCAACCACAAGCTCGATAATGAAGAGCACGAACGTAATGATAAGGAAAGATCCCCATAACGTGGATAGTGATAAAACGATGGCTGCAAGAGCAAATAATGCACTCATACCATAGATCAGCAAGACTGTCTCACGATGAGAAAAACCAAATCGTAAGAGACAATGATGCAAATGTGATTTATCCGGAGCTGAAAGTGGTTTTCTGTTCACTACTCGTCTAATAATTGCAAACAAAGTATCAGAAATAGGAACGGCAAGAATAACAACCGGAACAACGAGTGAAAATAACGTGACATTCTTAAATCCTAAAAGGGATAAAATTGAAATAATGTAACCGAGAAAGTAAGCACCCGTATCGCCCATAAATATTTTAGCTGGATTAAAATTATAAGGAAGGAAGCCAACTGTACTACCTATTAGGATGGCGCTAACCATAAAGACGAAGATTTGACCTTGAGCAATGGCAAGACCCGCAATCGTTAATAACACAATCGTCGAGACACCTGCAGCTAATCCATCCAAACCATCTATTAAATTAATCGCATTGGTTATACCAATGATCCAAAGTATCGTTAAAGGAATGCTAAACCAGTGAAGATATAAAACACCGTTAAATGGCAAATTAATAAATTCCACTTGAATCCCACCAGCAACAATGACGATAGCGGAAATAATTTGTGCCAACAGTTTCACTTTTGCAGATAATGTGAATATATCATCTAATATACCTGTCATCACCATAATGAAACTTCCAATAATAATGGACCATGTGTAACTACTTTCTGGTCTCAGGATCAGCATCCCGAGAATAAATGCAAGGTAGATGGCCAAGCCACCTAATCGAGGCATTTTCACTTTATGGACCTTCCTGTTATTTGGTTCATCCGTTGCCCCAATTTTGATGGCAAATTGTTTTACAAGCGGAGTTAAACTTAATGATGCCAAAAAACAAATAAATAATGTCAAATAAACCATCTTGCCACCCCTGCCTAAGTTCATACTCGATATAATCATATTTCTAATTTAAACAACGAGCGAATAAACAAGAAATACGGCCGCCATACTAACGGACTTTAAATGTTTTATATGTGAAATTCCATATTGTTTGTGTAAAGTTTGTTAAGCTTATTTATTACGAATATCATTATAGCACAGCTAAAAAAAATAGCTATTCACTTTGAAAAAAATTTGTTAATTTATGTACAAGTTTGTCAGTAAACATGTTTAAATGACTATGACGTTTAATTGATTGACTTGTCCATACGAAGGCCAAACTTTCCTTATCTTAATATTACCTTAACAATCTTTTTAAAGTCAAAATTTAACACTAATTTTTATAGGCTTTTTTCTAAGAGATTGTAGCTAGTAGCCGGAATAGCAATATTTTCGAAGCCAGCCCTTTTTAACCGAGTTATCTAAACCTAACTCCTCACTTATTCGCTTTAACTTTTCAATTTCTGTCTAATTTGGTGATAAATCCGTATTTTTCTAACATGTCTTTAGTTATATTCTTCTCTAACTGTTCAACTTATGCACGATTCATCTAATTCCCAATACTTATAACGTGCTTCGAGTGTAAAACAGAATCAAGTACGCTTCCATGTGATTGTAAAGAAACAAATTATGGTAGAATAAATAGGGATGGTTATTTCACAAAAAAGGAGAGGAAACCGCATGAACTCTGAATTCTTCAAAAACAATCGAGAAAAATTATACGAAGGACTTGCCGATCCATCGATTACTGTTCTATTCGCAGGGGAAGCACCGCAAAAATCCGCTGATGAAACATATCCTTTCGTACCCAATCGCCATTTTTACTATTTAACAGGACTTGCCGAACCAAAAGTTATCGTGGTAGCCACAAAAGTAAAAGGAAAAGTTACTGAAACCCTTTTTATTGAAAAAGCAGACCCCTTAATGGCTAAATGGGTTGGAGAAACGATCAAACCTGAAGAAGCTAAACGAGTATCCGGAATCTCGGCTATTCAAACACTTGATACATTTAAAACCTTTCTCAAACGCGAACTTTCATCTAAGCAATACACCGAATTATA
The DNA here is from genome assembly GCF_006517395.1 of Terrilactibacillus laevilacticus. Lineage (GTDB taxonomy): Bacteria > Bacillota > Bacilli > Bacillales > Sporolactobacillaceae > Terrilactibacillus > Terrilactibacillus laevilacticus. The sequence continues at coordinate 27,362 of NZ_VDCY01000009.1, read as the reverse complement.
TCTTGATTTAGAAAATGCCTCATGGGAAAGTTTGGCTCGGCCAAGCCATCAATTTGCCCAAAACATTCTCAAACAGTTTCCATATATAAATATTCACGATATTTACCACACTGTTAGCCAAATGCGTCGCATAAAATCTCCTGAAGAAATTGAAAATATACGTCAAGCTGGAAAAATAACAGTAGATGGCATTAAGCATCTCATGAGTCATGCTAAGCCTGGTATGAAGGAATATGAATTAGAAGCTTATTTCAATTTTGTTTTAAAATCCCAAGGTGTCACCGATTTTGCGTTTCCAACCATATGTGCCAGCGGACAAAATGGAACGGTACTTCATTATGCCGATAATCATTCCACCGTTGAAGATGGCAGTCTCGTTCTTTTAGACCTTGGAGCCCAATACCAATATTACAGTGGCGATATCAGTTTCACTTTTCCTGTAAACGGAAAATTTTCTGAACGTCAAAAAGTCATTTATAATATCGTCCTTAAAGCATTAAATGAGTCAACAAAGATCATTAAACCAGGACTATCATTTACTGAGTTCAATCAATTTGGACGAGACCTACTTGCCAAAGAATGTCAAAGAATCGGTTTAATCAATGACCTAGAAGATATAACGAAGTATTACTTCCATAGCTTAGGCCACTCATTAGGTTTAGATACACATGATGTGGGGGATTATCGCCGAAGTGATTATCATTTTGAACCTGGTTTTGTTGTAACGGTTGAACCTGGATTGTATATTGAAGAGGAAGGCATCGGGATAAGGCTTGAGGATGATGTTCTTGTCACGGAAGATGGATATGAAATCCTGACACCTGGTCTTCCGAGAACGGTTGAAGAAATTGAAGCCTTCATGGCTAAATCTTCAAGCCAAGTTCACTAAGTTAGATACATCATTAGAGTTCCAGATTAAATTTATAAAAAGCTCGATTATAAGAGCTTGAGTCTTGTGATTTTCGGCTAGGAAAAAACATCATAATAAAAAATAATAATCCCTATCTCAAGTTAGATTTAACTTAGAGATAGGGATTTTTAGATTGGGATGTTAAAAGTTATTTTTCACTTGAAAAATAACTGGTTAGATAGGTTGTCCATACTTTTTTCCCTTGATTATTTGGTGTGTGACCGTCTTCAGTTGTTAACTTGCTTCTATCTTTAATCTTTTTAGGCCACTCGGTTAAATAATCAAGATACGTTATTCCTTGGTCTTTTGCATAGGTTTTCATTTTGTCAATTCGCTCATTAATATAGTCATATTTCGCAGAATAGTTAGGTGGCTGTACTAAGAACGTCAACTGACTGTATTTATCTGTGAAATTTTTATAAACAAGACTAATCATGGCTTCGGAATCCTCAGTACTCACTTTGTGATCATCGTTATAAATGAAGGGTGTGTAGATAACGACATCAGGCTGGTCGCTTTTTCTCAGTGAGAGAATAGAATCTAATTTTTTATTATAAAAGTCTAAAGAGGTTGATTGACCCATATTCTGCTCATTTACTTTAAATAAATCTGAACCATAAGATTTATTTAATTGCGTTTGCAATTGTTCAGCGACTCCTGTACCATCACTTCCAACGATCATCATAATTTTCACCACGTCATTCCTTGATGAAGCATATCTGATTTTATTCTTTAACGATTCAGGTAATCGAGCTGTTAAATGCTCAATTTTAGATTGTTCTTGCCATTTTCTCATTTTCTCTTTTTGTGCTGTTTGAGTATGATGCGTTTTATCCGCCACTTTCGCATCCGCATAGGTTTTTGATAATTTATGATTCCAAAACATATTCCCACCTATGATCGTTAAAATAAAAATAATAACTAAAACAAGTGCCACTTTCTTCACTAAGTCACCACATCCTAAATAAACGTCTTGTTCTTTATATTGTATCAAAACTATTTATATTTGACTTCATACAAATGTCAGTTATTTTTCTTGACGTAAAATAGTAATATTGACACGACGATTCATCGCCTGATGGGCTTTTGTATCATTCTTGACGATGGGTTGGTATTCTCCATAGCCCACAAAATTCATTCGAGCGGGTTTAAGCTTGTCTTCTTTGATTAAGAAAAACATGACCTGTTGAGCTCTTGCTCCCGATAAATCCCAGTTGGATTGATACTTCGAATGGCCGGTAATTGGATTATTATCCGTATGGCCCTCGATGCTAACATTATTAGGTACTTCATTTAGCATTCCACCAATTTTCTTTAAAACCGGCTTCGCATCGTTTTTTATCTGAGCATCTCCTAGGTCAAATAGAATCTTCTCTCGAAAGGTGAGCTGAACGCCTCGTTCTAAATTAGTTAACGTCACAGCCGGGCTAAGATCGTTTTCTTTTATGTAATTGTCTAATTGAATATAAAGTTTATCAAGGTTCTTCTTGTCTTCATCGCTCTTCTTGGTAACAATAGGTTTCTTCTTAAGGGGAATATCAGGAATGTCCATCGACTGTGATTCAGGAAGTCCCGTATTTTGCAAAATGGCATCACCTTGAAATGCGGTTTTCAATGAGTTTACTAGAGCGTTAAATTTTTTTGCCTCGACCGAACTCATAGAATAAAGCATAATAAAAAAAACAAGGAGTAAGGTAATCAAATCTGAATAGGTAACAAGCCAACGTTCATCATTTCCGTCTTCTTCTTCTCTTCTTCTTCTTCTTTTTCGACTCATGTTACATTTCTCCAGCTTCATCGGCATTACTTAATCGACGTTTTCCATTACTATCGAGAAATGAAGTCAACTTATTTTTTAGTAATGTCGTGTTTTCACCATTAACAATGGATAGTAATCCTTCAATTTGAATTTCTTTTATTAAAACTTCCTGGGCAAGTCGGCCTTTTATTTTTCCGTATAGTGGCAAATAGATTAAGTTAGCACTTGCTACCCCATATAATGTTGCAATAAAGGCAACTGCGATCGATGGCCCTAAAGTATCCGGCTTCTCTAAACTTCCAAGAACATGGACAAGTCCCATAACCGTCCCAATGATCCCCATCGTTGGTGCAAATCCACCAGCGGATTCAAAAACACGGCCAATTGATAAAACATTTTGTTCACGAAGTTCAATATCTCGATTAAGAATATCTTCAATTGATTCAGCATCGACACCGTCTACAATTAATTGAATCCCCGTAAGCAGGAATTCATCATTTTCCAATTCCTCTACTTGACTTTCTAATGCTAAAAGTCCTTCTCTTCTAGATAAATTAGCTAATTCGACTATTTTTTGTATCATCTCTTCAGGCTTATTCGGTTCCTTAAAAAAGGCATATTTTACAGCACGTGGAACTTCCTTAAGAACTGAACTAGGAAAGCTGATAATAATCGCCCCTATTGTACCACCAAATACAATGAGAGCTGCCGTTCCTTCAATTAAAGCTCCAAGAACTCCTCCTTCTAATACAAACCCAACGATTAAAGACGCTATTCCAACGATGAGTCCGATGATCGTTGTCAAATCCATTACTGACCACCCCTTAAAGCGTACACTTTCCATTTTGATATTTTTAAAATTTATCAGATTATTCATTTAGTGCGTGTTCAAAAAGGTGACAAATTAGAGCAAGAAGACTAAGAGCGGCACCAGTTTTCTTTGAACCGGCGTCCCACATGATGTGGTAGCTTTAGGCGCCAGCCACAGGACGTGAGCGATTTTAGCTAGAGATCCTCGTGTATCCATTACATGAGGATTGGAAAAACAAGCGCAGCCTATAATTTGGTGACTTTTTGAACAACCTCTTATAGTATATATCGGTTCATTTTTTGCTTTCTTAAGCTCGTAAGTACATTTCTTCATAGAGCCGACAATTTAGCACTTCATTCCTGAGTTTTGTTTTCAACGGAAAAAATTCTCCCTAGTACACCTCAAGGAGAAAAAACAAAACACATTTTTATTAAAACAAATTTAACTAAATTTGATGAGTTTCTTTTTTCCAACTTTTTCTTTTTAAACTTTTTCAAAAAATACTTAACAATGTCATATCTCAACCGATACAATTAGTATACAGTCTAGTCTCAATCTTTGGTTATATTAACTTATACTTTGTAAGTTAACAATACAATTAAAATAATTGTCACATTTTTTTGACCGTTAAAAATCAATTTTTTGTGATATTTATTACGGTTTATTTGATTGGTAGAAAAATACGAGGAGAAGAATCCTTTATGTCGCAGATACAAACTAGCCAACTAATCGAAGGTATGTTCCTTTATAAAGATGTTTTTATCAACTCTACGATCCTGTTCAAAGCAGGTACTCTAGTGACCAGTGCAATTATAGACGAATTAAATGAACTAGGAATAGAGTCTGTAGTTATAGACAATAAAAGACCCATTTTAAAATATGAAGGTTTACACAATAGATCTACGACAGATGCTCGAGGTTTCGCCCTATCTGAAGAATTCTCGCAACATTTTTCCTTAATCGCCAGTGAATTACGATATGGCCGTGCTTTAAATGCTGAAAATACCTATCAATGGATTAAATCGTTATACATCTATTTACTATCTGACCCGACTGTTGCCCAACTCATACGAGATCTAAAACAGTGGAATATCTACACCTTTAATCATTCATTAGATGTATTTGTCCTAGGTGCATTGCTAGCAAAAATAAGCAATATGAAAAACGTTGAAACCTTTGCATTGGGTTGTTTACTCCATGATATTGGAAAAATGTATACCCCGCGTACGATATTAGACAAGAAAGGCAAGTTAACAGAGCATGAATATGGGATCATTAAAGATCATCCTGTCGATGGTGCAAACATGCTTGAAAAACTTGGTTTCCCACAAACTGTTGTCAAATTAGCTCGTTCTCATCATGAACGTCTTGACAAATCTGGTTATCCTTATCATGCATCTGCATCCGAGTTAGATAAAGATATTCGAATCATCATGATTATTGATGTCTACTCAGCACTAACTTTAAAACGTGCCTATCGTAAACCCGTCCCTGCAACACAAGCGCTTGAAATCATTCTTAAAGATAGCGATAAACAATATGATGTTAATCAATGTTATGATCTTATTAATTTATTGCGTCTCTATCCACAAATGACAGAAGTCATTTTGTCAGACGGCAGACAGGGAACCATCACCTACGACAATGGTTCATCAGAAATGCTGCCAATTGTAAAATTAAAAGACAAAAATAAAATTATTCAACTTCCACGAAATCTATCGACAACCATCACATCGGTTGTTGGTTGGAAAAAGAGTTTAGTAAAAGAAAAGGGAAAACAAAATTGGTATGATTTTATTTTCTCATTGATCAATAATACCAAGATGGAAACACTTCGGCTTTTTGATATTCTTTCTGATAGTAAACGTGTTGAAGATATCTATATTGATATTATTGAAAAAGCCATGAACGAAATACAACATGCAGTGGACAAAAAACAGATCTTAAAAGCCGATCAGTTGGTTGCTATGTACTCATTGCTTCATCTTCTTGACTTTAAAATGGTCGATTTCATAGGAACGATAAGGCAGAAAAATGCCGTCATTGTCGCTAATATCGAAGGATTAAATAACCGCTTACCTCTTCGGATGGTTAATGACTTAATGGAAATTAACGGTATGAAAACAATGTATTTGGGTGAAGTCAATCAACTAGAAGATATTATTCAGTTGATGAAAGCTAAAAAATTGCATACTCTCGCGTTATCATTAACTAAAGAAGAAAGCATTCTACCAATGAAACAACACATTAATATGTTTATAAAGTTTGATCCGCATATTCGAATTCTTGTTCATGGCGAGAAATCTAAATATCTTAGAGAAACCTATAGTAATCTTAATAATGTTGTTTTAACAGAAGACATTCCTGAATTCATATGCGTGTTAAATAATAATACACTTTTTAACAACAAAGACCAGTATAAAAAAACGGGTTCCTCTTCTCGTCATCCCTAAAACGAAACCATCACAAAATCAAGGCGTCTAATTTATTGTCGCCTTGATTCTTTCGTCTCAATTATTAATTAACCACCAAGCTACCTATTTATTATAAGTTCGTGTTCAAAAAGATGACAAATGAAAAGGGTTACTGGCTAAGTACGCTGGCATCCTGCAAGAAACGCCAGTACTAGCCCGTCCTGGGCGTCGGAAGGCTAAGAGCTGGCAGTTTTCTTGGACCCGCATTCCTCGCGTTGTGATAGCTTCTGTCGCCAGCGTGAGCGATCTTAGCTGGAGATCCTCTTGTAACCGCTACATGAGGACCGGAAAAAAAGCAGGCGCCAAAATTCATCGCTTATCATACCTCTATAAGAATATAAGACAACCAATAAATACCATTAGCGTTAGGCTAAAACGTTTGACATGCTTCATACTCACATTCCCCTTTAACCTCTGTAACAATTCACCTCACCCCTATAACCGACTCGAAACTTATTGAAGGCTGTCTATCCCTTAAAAATGAGCAGTTAAACTCAACTAAGAGTTTGATAAAGAAGAAAGATGTTTAATGAAACAATTAGGGTAACAATAATCCAAGAAGCAACAATCGTAAAACGTCTATTTCTTAATTGACCCATTATTTTTTCATTACTTGTAAAAATAATCAGTGGTATTAAGGCGAAGGCAATCCCAAATGATAGGATGACCTGACTAACAACAAGAGCCGATGTCGCATTCACCCCGGTAATGATGATGGCAAGCGGTGGAAGCATCGTGATAAAGCGTCTTAAATAAATTGGAATTCTTTTTCTAATGTATCCTTGCATAATGATATCCCCTGATAATGTCCCAACCGAAGAACTTGATAATCCAGAGGATAATAAGCCGACACCAAAAAGAATAGCTGCAAAAGGACCAATAGTTTTACCGAATTCACTGTATGCGACTTCTAAGTCCTGTACGACGATTCCTTGACCATGAAATAACGCACTGGAGACAACCAGCATGCATCCATTAATGGTTCCTGCGATAATCATCGCAATCAATATATCGATGAATTCAAATTTGAAAATCTTTTTCTTCTCCAATGCATTGCGTCCAACAATGCGATTTTGGGTTAATCCTGAATGCAAATAGATGGCGTGCGGCATAACTGTAGCACCAAGAATACCCGCTGCTAAAAGAATACTATCTACACCTTCAAACTTAGGCGTCACCATCCCTTGAAATAGTGGGGCTAGTTCTGGTTTCGCCATAAAAACTTGCAAACCAAATGCAATCACAACGACAAAGACCATGGCGGCTATCATGATTTCCAAAGGACGGAAACCTCTACGTTGCAATTCTAAAATTAAAAAGGACATCGCCGCGGTGATTAAGGCAGATGGGACCATTGGAATACCAAAAATAAGATACAGACCAAGAGCCGCACCAATAAATTCAGCTAAATCAGTTGCCATAATCATCAATTCACCTTGTATCCATAACCCTACCGACGTCCACTTTGGTACATGTTCACGAGTTATTTCACATAAATTCTTTCCCGTTGCAATGCCAAGTTTTGCAGATAGAGATTGAATGAGGATAGCCATAAGATTGGAAATGACAATAACCCATAATAGCATATAGCCAAATTGTGATCCTGATTGAATATTGGTTGCAAAGTTACCTGGATCAATGTAGGCAACTGCTGCAATAAAAGCTGGGCCGATAAACGGTAATAGCTGACTTAATCCTTTTCGTTTGCCAATCGCTAACTCAAAAGATATCGAATGATTTCTATCTTTACTGTTCGAAGCAGATGAGGAAATATCTTCGCCAGACTGAGTCATTGAAACACCGCTCGATCCTTTATCCATGTGTAAATTTCCTCCTTATTAGCTTAAAGACCTTTTTTTGGTCTAGTGCAAAACTAGTGGTTAACATCAACATACGCCAATACCACCTTTTTTGCAACTCTTTTTCTTATAATTTATAAATTTTTTTAGAAATATAATGATAAAATGATAAACACCCATAGAATCCCTTTGACTAAAGTCTCAGAATAATCAACCGGGGATATAATAAACCATCTTTCTGTGGATTTCCACCTGCGGTTAGCTAAATTAATCGATTTTTTATGAGCCATTGACCTCATCACTTTGGTTAAAGTCGACGTCTGTTAACCGGATTAAATGACTATACCCGTAGATTAATCATTTTAATATTAATATCTCCTATTCTAATGTTTATATAGGAGTCATTTGTTTTACTGATGTCTTTCTTTAATTCAAATAAAAAAAGCCAACACTTATTTGGTCGGCTTTTTCAACTTATGTTATCTTTCTTAGGAAGAACGTCAAAATCTGACCTCTCCTTTTTTTGGTAAACGTACAGCCATTAACATAAATAAACAAAACATACACAAATAGCCGTATAACGGGTATAAAAAGGTTATTAATGAACCATACCCTATTTGACTTATCGCACAGGTTAATATTAAAAATATGACGATTATTTTTCTATATTCCATACCACTTAAACTTTGAATTTGTCTTGACATACCAAAGATGTTTCCTATATAAGTCGTGAAAATCTCTCCATAAATAATCGTGACATATAAGAAATGGATGATCGGCCCAAAGTATTTCACGACTTCAGCTATCGGTATCTCGAACAGCAAAACTTGTGGGTGATTTAACAACACGACATGTGACACAAATAGCATCAAGGTAAACCCTATTCCCCCGATGGCTCCACCATAAAGTAAGACTTTTTCATTGTTTATTTCTTGACCTAGAGGAACTAAAACGGTTAAGGCTGTAATTAAATTGAATGAAACGTAAGAAAACGCATGAATGACCCAATGATAATGAAAGGGTTTATTGACTTTCCATATTGTATCGGGATCAATTTGACCATGTATAATGAAATAAAGACCAATGACAAGTGAAAACGTAATCATGATTGGAACAATACAAGAGTTGATCAACATGACACCCTTTGCCCCTTTTAACAATAAAATGAAACAAAGAAGAATAGCGAGTGCAATCCCGATATGTCTTGATAACCCCCATTGCTCCTGAAAAACAGCACCACTTCCAGCCAGCATCACACCTGTCACGCCAAACACGATAAAAAATATTAACGCCTGTATGATTAAACCCATTTGTTTTCCAAATATGTATTCCGTTAACTCGTTAAATGAAGTTGCTTTGATTCGACCTGCTAAAACTAACATTTTTGTACCAATCCAGGTGAAAATAACACCACTGACTAGAATCCCAATACTTCCTAAAGATCCGAACTGTGTAAAAAACTGAATAATTTCTTTTCCAGATGCAAAACCCGCTCCAACAATGGTACCGATATAGGTTGCAGCCACTTGAAAAATCAATCTAATATTACGCATATCGACACCTCTTTACTCTGTCCCACTTCCATACCATTATATAGACAAGTTACCTGAAATATGCTTAGTAAAAAAGAAAACTTGCCGATTGGCCAACCCTAGGGCGCAGACAGAGGCCTAGATGTGCTTACACTTTTTTACCTTAAATTTTTTCCTTCTAAAGTATAAATAAGAAGTGCCTCAACCTGAGACACTTCCCCTTCTTCTTATTTATTGATTCATTTCATCGAAACTTAGTATACGTAAGCTGTTCCGATAATGACCAATAGAATAAACAAGACAACGATAAGAGCGAAACCTGAACCAAAACCTGCTGCAGATTCTCCCATCAATGCCACCACCTTTTCTTAAAGCTTACTATATACTATGTCAAACGCTGATAAGGGTTATTGTAAAATAGAAAATTGGGCACCTACGTCTAGTCAAACCTTAATATGTTATACTAATGACTGGTAACACTTATATACATATGATCGGAGGGCTATAGATGGAAAACTTTCAGAATATTTTAGAAAAGTATGCCGAAGTCGCCATAAAGATAGGAATCAATCTACAAAAAAACCAAACGCTCGTTATTGATGCTCCGATACCAGCACTTGATTATGTTCGACTCGTGACGAAAAAAGCTTATGAGTTGGGGGCAAAAAATGTCATCATTAATTGGGACGATGAAGCCACTAAACGGATGAATTTCGAATACGCGTCTGAAGAAGCTCTAACCGAGTTCCCTGAATGGTTAAAAGTAAAATACGATGAACTCATTAAACAAAACGCTGCGATCTTAACGATATACAGTCCAAACCCTGACTTATTACAAGGAATTGATCCAAATCGACTTTCAAAGGCGATGAAAACAAGAACAGAAGGCTTGAAACATTTACTAAATGCTAAAAAATCGGCCACAATCAGCTGGTCTATCGTGTCTGTCCCTACTAAAGAATGGGCGGCCAAAATCTTTCCTGATCTTTCAGAAAGCGAAAGTATGGAGGAACTTTGGAAACAAATCTTCCATACCACTCGTATGACATCTGAGAATCCTGTTAGTGAATGGGAATCCCATATTGAACGCTTTATTGAAAAATTAACCTTTTTAAATGAAAACAAATTTAAAACATTGCACTATTATGGTTCTGGTACCGATTTAACGATTGATTTGGCAAAGGATCATATCTGGTCTGGTGCAGGTATGAATAATCAGGAAGGGACCTACTTCGTCCCAAACATACCAACTGAAGAGGTCTTTACGATGCCCGATAGAAATGGTGTCAATGGGACTGTTACAAGTACAAAACCGTTAAATTATAATGGAAACTTAATTAATCATTTTTCACTAACTTTTAAAGACGGCCGAATTATCGATTATAAAGCAGAAGAAGGCTTTGAAATATTAAAAGGCTTAATTGAAACAGATGAAGGTTCTCACTATTTAGGTGAAGTGGCTTTAGTCCCACATCATTCACCCATTTCAGACACAAATCTTATCTTCTATAATACCTTATTTGATGAGAATGCCTCATGCCATCTAGCCATTGGCTTTGCCTATCCTTTTAATATTGAAAATGGAACGGAAATGACTGAAGAAGAACTTGCAGAGCATGGTGCAAACTTAAGCCTTGTTCATGAGGACTTCATGGTTGGTTCGGCAGATCTTAACATTGATGGTATAAAAGCAAATGGAGAGAAAATAGCCATTTTCCGCCATGGTAACTGGGCATTTTAAGAACTCAAAAACCCGCTCTGTAGAACGTCTGAGCGGGTTTTTTAAATTCTTACTCTTCTTTTTCTCTCACTTCTTCATGACTCTCTTCCAATTTAAAATGAGTGAGCATATCATTTAAGAGATTGGCATGTTCGTCTAAATCTGAAGCTAATCGATTTAGAACTTCCATCGAAGAAGTTTGTTCTTCAATAGATGCGGCAATTTCTTCTGTTGCAGCAGCTGTTTCCTGACCTATCACGGTTATACTATGAATATTCTTTTTAATCTCTTCATTATCCTTAAGCATTTGCTCCATGGATTTAGCAATCTTATCGATAAGAATAGAACTGCTTTGCGAATAGTCACTAATTCGTTTAAACACTTTTTCAGATTGGTTAACGACACGGAATTGTTGTTCAAGAACCTTACTTGTATTTCCTGCTAATTTTACAGTACGACTTGTGTCATTTTGAATATCTCCTATAATAGTGGATATTTCTTTTAAAGCATCATTCGTTTGATCTGAAAGTTTTTTTACTTCTTCAGCAACAACAGCAAATCCCTTACCATGCTCCCCAGCTCGTGCTGCTTCTATGGCAGCATTTAAAGCAAGTAAATTTGTTTGACCAGCAATTTCAGCCACTGTGTTAACAATCTTACTAACATTTTTAGATCGATTGTTTAACTGAGTAATGGCTTCGATAATATCCGCTGTTATGCTTGTTGTATCTTCAGATTGTTTTCGTAAACTTTGTGCAGCTAAATTCCCCTGTTCACTGACCTCTGTGATTTCCTGGGCGCCTTGCTTAAACACATTCACTTGTTTACTCATGTCTTCCAATTTATCTGCAAATTCGTCCGTTGCTTTAAGATTACTATCCATTAATTCAGATTGATTATTCGCTCCCGTAGATATTTCTTCCATAGTCGTAGCGACCTCATTTGAAGAAGCTGTATTTTCTTCAGCACTGGCTACAAGTGTCTGTGAAGCTTCCTGGACATTTGATGAAATAAGCTTAATATTCTCGATCATCGATTTGTTTTGAGTAATCATTCGATTTACACTTAATCCTAGTTGCCCAATTTCATCATGATGGAAGAAATCAACACGTTTTGTCAAATCACCTTTTTCAAGACTCTCTATAGCACCTTTTAAAACATTTACCCGCTTCTCAATTTTTTGTGTAACAAAAATCGCAATACCAACAGCTAACAAAATAACGATGGCTAAAGTAATGAGAATGGTCGGTAAAATCCCTTGAGCTTTTTTTGTAAATTCACTCTTGTTAACTTGTCCTACAATCATCCAATCTGTCGTCTGATTTTTAACAAATGTGGTGATGTGATCAACACCCTGATCTGTTTCAGTATAAAGGCCATCTTGTCCCATTTTTTTCATACGATTTAGATCAAATTGTTTGGAGGCAGACTTTCCGAGAAGTTTATGATTTTGTGCCGCGAGAAACGCACCTTTCTTATCTAACAAATAGACTTGTCCTGTTTCTCCAAACTTTACATGATTAATTTGATTAACTAATGTACTTAATGAAATATCAACCGCAAAGACGCCTTTTAATTGATCCCCTTTGTAGACGGCATGAGCGACGGTCACTAATAATTGTCCATCGGTTGCATTTTTATACGGCTCAGTCCAGATGGTCTTTTCCTTATTCGCTAAGGCCTCTTTATACCACGGTCGCGATCTAGCATCGTAATCCTTAGGAATATCTTGTCTTGGATAGATGGTCACCTTTCCTTGTTTTGATTCACCGAAATAAATATTCATCACGTTTTTATTCGTAAGGCCAATATTCTCAAACTGACGATAATAGAGCGTTTTTTCACCGTTTTTTAATTCTTGACTATTTGCCACAACATTAATGAGATTCTCCGTATCATCCACAAACACATTAAAATTATCATTTACGGCTTTTAATTGACTGCTCGTTGACTGAGATAACTCATTTTCAACAAGGCGGGCACTATAAAAATAACCGATAAGAGATAATGCAACTCCCGAAATCACAATAATTGAGATAAACGGAATTAATAGTTGTGTTCTTAACCTGGTGATTCTTTTTGTCTTTTCTTTAGGTTTTGTTTTTATTTTAGACCCCAAAATCCCATCCCCTTTTCTCTAAAAGTACATTCTCTCTATACTGAACCTTTCATGACTAAAGTCACAAGTGTTCTCGGCTATTTCATAAAAAGTCTCGATATAACCAATAAAAAAGTCTTATGTTTATAGTTATTATCGGATCGAATGGGTTTTTTTTAATATCTAAATTGAATAGTTTTATAAAAAATTCTTAAAAATACAAACTCCGACCCATTCGTTTTAAATAATGCCTGAGTACACAGCTTTGCCATAAAAAAACTGCCTCCTCCTGTGCGTCAAAAACCCCCTACTGATGGAAGCACTTATTCAGTAACTTCTAATAATTGGGATGCGGTTTAAAAATAAAGTGATAAAAGGCCGAGCTGACATTTTCACCTTTCCTCAACCACTTTATTTTCATTTTTTTATATTTCGAGGTTTACTTACATTGTTATTAGAAGAAAACAGGACTAGAAATATGCAGCGAAAAATGAGGGCTATGACGAGGCCAATCACCATACCTGCTAAATCGAAGGTTATCACGTCAATCAGATGTCCGGTTCTTCCAGGGATAAATCGTTGATGAAATTCATCGATACACGCATATAAAAATGGGAGAAGAAGGCCGAAAAAAACAGCGGTTCTACGCATCAAGCGTGTCGACAAAAGCAGATTAACAAATAAAAAAGTGAGAACAGCATATTCAGTCACGTGGCTCATCTTTCGAATCACAAATTCGATGAAAGCATAGGGATCCTGTGTCGTGACGAGTGTTCCATCGTACAAAAAAGAAACATGGGGAAGTGTATTAGCGTTCCAGTCAAAATGAGACCGTAAAAAGGGCTGAATATTTTGCTGTTGATAAGGTGTGTTAGATGCCTGAAAAATAGCGGCAATGAGGATTAATATTAAGATTAACCAAAAATAAAATCCAAAACGATGACGCATAAGAACTCTCCAATCCAAACATTTTGTTGTGATCTAGTGGTGATTCTTGTTCTATGTAAGATGTTTAATCAATCCTTTATGATCGATATGAACTAAACTATGAGGTTACAAAGTTATACCTGTTATTATAACCTAGGTTCAGTGAAATGTAAGACATTTATTATTTTTTTCTTATTTTTCAGTTTTTCATTTAAGAATGAACGCTTTATAGTATTTTCTCGATACAACTTTCTCAAATAACGATACAGTTTAGCCGATAAAGTTTTCACAAAATAACTAAAGGGAATCAGGAGTTGGTGCGATCCTGATTCCCTTGTGATTTTTGTTTTCCAATTTTTTAAAGTCAACAATGGATTATTTATTCGCTTGACGAGCTAATTCGGCAATTTGATCATTTACATGATCTTCTACGAGACCCCCATGATAGCAAATAACTTTTTGTATATCCCAAGTTGTCAATTTTTTCAACGAAGTCATGGCCATCTCCATATCAGGGGTCACCGCTTCTCTTGGTCCTTCAAGCCGCCCATGGTTGGCAATCAGCGCATCTCCTGCGATAAGGACTCTATCTCTGTGACAATATAAGCTAATGTGTCCTGGCGTATGCCCAGGAGTATGAATGACCGTAATACCACCACATTGAGGTAAATAATCACCATCCGTTAATAAGTGATCTACATTCCCTTTAGGCGGTAAGGTTTCAAGTTTTTTCTTAGCCTCCGCTTGGACCTCAGGAGATAATCCACTTATGCGATCAAGTAATGCCTCTTTATTAAATTTTATTAAGGGCATTTCTCCTTCAATGTATGGTTTATCTAATGGATGGGCGTATATAGTGATAGATTCACCCAAATCACGAACAAGTTCAGACAAGCTTCCGATATGATCGATATCTTGATGTGTTAAAATAATAGCTTTAATTTTGTCTAATGAAATCCCTTTTTCTTCTATGGCATGTTCAATGCAATGACTTGATTCAGGCGTTCCTGTATCCACTAGAATGGCATCTTGATCATCCCAAATGAGAGTTGGAAATATCGGACTAGAATTCCCAAATAAATTCATCTTCAAATCGATGGTTTCAATACCTTTTGCAATCCTCATATCCATTTGGCTCAAGGACCTGAGCCACACCTCCCTGACCTTTTGATATACTATCTTTTACTCTACGTTCATCCATCCAAATGGTCGTTATCTCTGTTTTCATATTATATCGTACATTTAGTTTCGCTTCTAATTATAAGATTGACCATTTCCACATATTAAAAACCACAGCTCTCTTAAACTGTGGTCCAAAGTAAAAAATCAAAAATTTCTCAAACGGGATAGGATACAATGAGTTCAGTTTGACCGTTTAATGAAAAAGAATCAACACTCGCCGGAACAATAAAGTGATCCCCTTTATTAATTTGGAATTTTTGACCGTTCATTGTAATACCACCAGCTCCATCAATGACACTTGCCAATAAAAACGGCCAAGCTTTCTCAATCATTTTTGACTGTCCACGAATATCCCATTTTGAAACGGAAAAATACTTTTCATGGCATAATTCTGTAAAAACAGCTTGATCTTCTTGTTTAACGTGATAAGTGAGTGTCGGGTCTTCATGTGGATAATGGGTAACATCAATGGATTGTTGAATATGTAGTTCTCGCTTATTTCCATGAGCATCTTCACGATCGTAATCATAGACACGGTAAGTGATATCAGAGCTTTGCTGAGATTCGAGAATAAGAATTCCTCCACCTATGGCATGGATGGTTCCACTTGGCACATAAAAGAAATCGCCTGGTTTGACTTTAACTTTTCGAAGTAGGTGATTCCACTGTCCTTTATCTACCATCTCTTGAAATTCTTCTGGTGATTGGGCTTCATGGCCAAAGACAATCTCTGCACCCTCCTCGCAATCTATAATATACCAGCACTCGGTTTTCCCAAAAGGTTGATGTTCCTTATCTTGAGCATATTGATCATCAGGATGAACTTGAACAGATAGATCCGTCTTGGCATCTAATATCTTTGTTAACAAAGGAAAATCTTTGCTTTTATAATGATCAAAGAGTTCAGGATTTTCTTTCCAGACAGTCTCTAATGTTTTCCCTTTATGAACTCCATTCCGAATGATAGATGGTCCGTGAGATAGAGCAGAAATCCCCCAACATTCTCCCGTCGTATCTGTTGGAATATCATAGCCAAATAACTCTCTTAAACGGGTGCCGCCCCAAATACGATCTTGAAAAACAGGATTCAGAAAAAGTGGTTCTAAAAGCATGTCCTATATCCTCCTTCTAATGGATTGAATAATTTTGTATGTATTTTTTAATTCCCAAGTAGAGTATATCATGAACTCCTTTCAAAATGGGATATGATCAAATTAAGAAAAATAGGCATTTGTAACACTTGAAGTTTTTTGTGAGGATGGTTAATTCATCTGTTCTGAACCTCTCATGACTAAAGTCACGAGTGTTCTCGGCTATTTCATAAAAACAAAAAAATCTACCAGAGAACCTTTCAACCTTCTCTGATAGACT
This sequence comes from Terrilactibacillus laevilacticus, assembly GCF_006517395.1. Taxonomy (GTDB): domain Bacteria; phylum Bacillota; class Bacilli; order Bacillales; family Sporolactobacillaceae; genus Terrilactibacillus; species Terrilactibacillus laevilacticus. Next base: position 10,779 of record NZ_VDCY01000009.1, on the reverse strand, counting down.
CATGCAAATTATATAGAGGGCAAGTTTTACATGATCATTCATCTAGTCTTGAACTAAAATATCTTTTAATATTTTATCGTCATGTAAAACTTTCCTCGCTTCTTCTTGATAAGGAGGATGATGCAAGTACGTATAACGGGAAGGCTTAATGTTTGGTGCTTGATCAATCGCTTTCTCAAAATCAGATCGCTTCATCCCCAATGTTTTGGCGTAATTAAAGAAGCCCGTTTCCGTTAAGACGCGAGAGACTCGTTCAAAACGATGATTTTGTACTTTACTCATAATATAAGTCGCGATGCCAACTTGAATACCATGAAGTTGAGGTTTCTCCGATATTTTATCTAAGGCGTGTGAAATCAAATGTTCACTACCGCTAGATGGGGCACTACTTCCTGCAATCTCCATTGCAATTCCACTCATAATAAGTGAATCCACTAGTTCTTTTAAAAAGAAATCATCTTTCACGTTTTCGAAAGTCGTCCTTGCAAAACTGTTGACGGCTTTCTTTGATAACATAAGAGCAACGGCATCGACTTGTCCCTTTTCATGTTGTTCTTCATATACCCAATCGTACAGAGCTGTTATTTTTGATATTAAATCCCCAACACCAGAATGAATAAACATTACAGGAGCCTTTTTTATCACATCGATGTCAACAATAATACCATAAGGCATCTTTGCACTCACAGAGACTCGTTTTCCTCCTATTGTTAAAGAGGCATTCGAACTTGAGAACCCATCATTTGATGTTGAGGTAGGAATACTAATAAAAGGAACTTTTTTAAGTAATGCCATATACTTAGCTGCATCTAATGCCTTTCCTCCACCTATGCCAACAATGGCTTGCGTTTGCTGAGGAAGCGAAAAAGCCTGATTAACGATATGATTCATATCGATATTAGTGACTTCTTGTTGATGAAGAACGTCAATATGAACTTTATTCAGGGAGTCAAAAACTTTAGAGCCGAGTAAATTCATTAACCCTTCACCAAAAAAAATGACAATACTTGAGAAACCACTTTTTTGAAGTAAAGGACCAATGTCGTTAAGCGTTCCTTTTCCTACTTCAAGAATCGTTGGAATGGAAATTTGATGTTCAGACATTTTCATCCTGAAAGACCCCTTTCTCAATAAAGTAATGATGGATATCCTGATAATTTTGAATTGGAATAAACGGATGGTTTTCTTCTTCAAGTAGTGATATTAATTTACCTTTTGCGAATGTGACATCAGCCATCAAGGCTGCCTTTAGATCGGGAGCCGTATCGCCAGCAAAATAGACTTTCTCATAACCTTTGGATGCTAAGTCCTTCGTAACCTTGGCTTTGTCAATCCCATACATTTCAGAATAGTGTGGATGGTCTTTTTTAACAGTAAGATGAATTCCGTTATCTTGAAAACGACCTTCATTAGAATAAACTTCGATACCCTCAATACCTAAGTGTTCAAATAATCGTTTAATATAATAATCAGATCCTGCACTAATAACGACAAAGTCGCCGCCTACTTCTTTGACCTTTTCAATGAACGCTTTGGCATATGGATCAAATGGAATATTCATGATATCTTCCATAATATCGTTTTCACTACGTCCAATGGATTGAAATAATTGACTTAAAAAGTCGATGTCAGTTTGTTTTTTACTATCCCACGCTTTATAAAGTTCTTCTTTTTTATCTTGAAAATAACTGTCTATCATAATATGAAAAAAATCTTTGTCCGTTAGTGTACCATCAAAATCAGAAATAAAAAGAAATGGTTTTTTTGTCATACAAAAGATCCTCCTGTTTCAATTCTGTTATAATACAGTTTTATTTATTATACCAAGGATAAAAAAGTTGTCATTAGCATGTAAGCGTATTCCGTGTGGCGAATTATTGAACAAACATCGTGCTGATAACGGTACTCTATCTACAATTTCTAATATAATCGATTTTTTGTATCGTAAAAAAAGAGGTGACGGGACTGTCGTCTTTCGTCACCTCTTCTAACTTTTATTCCCACCTCTTCTTTTTTTTATTCCAATTTAAAACCTTGAGAGGCAAGGTAGTCTTTCATATAAATACGGTTTTTCTTTGATAAATAGGCACTCATACTTTCTGTCCAAGTAGAATCCTTTTGATTGGACAATCTGCTCTGATAATAATCTTTTATGATTTCATCATATTCCTCGAGTAGCTGTGAATAGTCACTTTGATCATAGGCATTCTGATGAAGGACCGCTTTTCTTGGTAAACGTGGTTTGACATGCTGTCTTTCATCAGGAATTCCTACTGTTAATCCAACAAGAGGAAAAACATACTCTGGTAATTTCAATAAATCACTGATTTTTTCGATATTATTTCGAACACTTCCGATATAGCACGTACCATAGCCTAATGATTCTGAAGCTAGAGTAAGATTTTGAGCAAATAATGAAGCATCTACCGTAGCAACAAGGAAATTTTCAGTTGTTTCTGTATGTATCGTCACATCGTGCTTTTTGCCAGCAAGAGCTAAACGATAAAAATCAGCACATATGACAAAAAAAACGGCTGCATCCTTAACGTGATTGTTATAAGTCAATCGAGCACATTCTGCCTTAATGTCTGGATCTGTTACAGCAATAACCGAGTAAGCCTGTACAAAATTTGAGCTTGCGGCGTGTTGTGCTGCTTCAACAAGGTGTTCAATAGTTTCTTCAGAGATAGGTTCAGATTTATATTTTCGCACCGAGACATGTTTTTTCATCATTTGTAGAACATCATTCATTTCTATCGACCTCCTCTAGATAACTTTATTATATGAAATAAGAAATGTTATTAACAAACAAAACGTTTATCAAACGGTCGTTTTCTAAAAAACATTGGCTTAAGCCTTGCCTACTAGCTAAAAACACGGAGTTGACTAGTCCGTAACGGAATTAAGCTACTCATGATGGAGTTGAGGCGCTTCGACATGGAATTGAGCCACTACATGAATTGGGCTTATCCATATCTGAATTGAGCTACTGAGACATTTTGCTACCCTTTAAGAAGGAATGGTTCGAGCTCTTGTCAAAAAAAAAAATCAATAATGAAATCTGTCTAATTAAAAAAAAACAGAGATAGCTTAACTAGCTAAATCTGTCATCTACGCAAGATTTATATATAATCGATTAAATTTGTGTTACCATTTGCCACTTCATCTACTTTGTTCATCGTTTTATCTAAACGGTCCATTGGATTATTTTTAAAATCAACATAAGCAAGTGATAAACCTTCAAGCAAATCAATGGATGGTTCGTATAATCCATGGGCTAAGGATTTTTCATTTGATAACAAATAGGAAACGTGCCTAAAAGGAAAATAATGTCGTGTTTTTATTTTATCTGGTAACAGAGTTTCATCGACATGAACGACTTTCGCCTTTTTACCGACAACTAATTCAGCCGTTTCAATCCATGTTTTCCAATTCACTGGTGTTTTATAAGTGACATTGTAGGCTTTTCCAACAGAAAAGGTGTGGTTAATCACGCTTGCCATCATTTTAACAGCATCCGTAATATAAATAAATTGAACTTGACAGTCGCCTATAGGAACTGGTATTGGTTTGCCTTGTTCGATTCTATCAAACAAATAGGCTTCACGATATAAATTATTGCCCTCTCCATAAATGTAAGAAGGTCTAAATATAGTAATCGGCAATTCTTTCTCGGCATAGGAAAAGACATAATCCTCAGCTACCTTTTTATCTAAACCATAAACGCCCCAATTTGGATTGGCTCCACGTGAGCCTTCTTCATCAATCCAGTTTTCTGAATGATGGTAGACGCTTCCAGAACTGCAGAAAACATATCGCTTAAGATCTGATTTTGGTAAAACATCAATTAATATTTCGATGTCTTTTTTCGTATAAGCTGAGATATCAAACACATAATCATAAGATCGACCCTTTAGGACTTGTTCCAGTTGATCTTTATCACGCCTATCTGCGATTAAATGTGTTCGAAATCCAGCATAATCTATGGGATGTTGACCTCTCGTTAAAATATCAACTTTATAGTTTTCCTTGATTAAGTACTTTGCAAGAGCCTTACTTACAAACTGACTACCACCTAAAACTAATATACTCGTCATCTCAACAACGCTCCTTTAGCAAACACTTAGGGTTAAATAATCATTGCATACATACCATTATACGAAATTAAGACAAGAAAAACTATGATAAACTCCCTTGACTTCTTAAGTTTGATTTGTATTTATAAAGATAAACATGATTAGATGAATAATTTAGACGATATGTGACAGACTAATAAAAGAACGATTCAAGATCGCAAAAGCTAAATTTTGTCGTGTTTTTACCTAATGCTACTGGATGTTCATGAGTGATCCTACCCTAGTAAAAATGGAGGAATGAATATGGTTAAACGTACCATCTTCAGTTTTTTTATATGTTGTGTACTTCTACTCTCTATCACTTCTATTTCTGATGCACAAACAGATTTTAAATCAGCGAATACACTAGAAGGTTTCACAACTTCCTTGCTCTATCCCGCGATAGAAAATGCTGTTAAGGACCAGTATGGTAAAAAGAATATGTCGATTTCCGATGTTTCATTAATTCGGACAAATAACCTAGATCCAGATCGCAATATGACATTTGTTTGTACCGTTAGCCTACATACATCTCTACCCGGCCACAGACCACCTTTTGCCGTTGACACTATAAAATTTAAAGTCAATAAGGGAGCGATTCGAGTTCTCGAATACAAACATAAAATGGTCCCAGCTTCATTATAATGAAAACATATAACAGGAAATATTGATAGGCTATTAGACTAATTGTTAAGAATTTGTTAAATATACATGTCATTTTGCATAAATATTTAAAAAATTCATAGACATTTATTGAACTGCGTTTTATTCTTATATTAATCATTCATTATTTCTAGTCCAATTAAATTTTGGATGTTAATACTCAGATAAGAGGGATTGATGTCATTGAATCGAAGAAAAGGATTCAATTTTGCTCTGCTTATTTTGTTAATATATAGTATTGTTAATATTGTCTACAGAAAAATTATTCATCACGAGCTTGACTATTGGTGGGTTCCTGTATCAATTATTATTTTAATTGGTTTCTTTCCGTTTGAAAAATTACTTAGAAAACGAAAAACCCATTTATTTAAAAGTTAAACATTTAGATTTCCACTTACAATGCCGTTAGCACAAAAAAATATCAAATTAAAATGGTTGCTGAATGTGAGATATTCAGCAACCACTTTTTGTTTATACTAACCCGATTGGTTTAATTAATCAGCAGTAGGGTATAAGCTCCCCACTGATCACTTTAGTGTTAATTATTTCACTTTTACAGACTTGAATGCTTCTTTTGCAAGAATTAAAGCTCCAGTAATACCCGCATTATCACCTAGTCCAGGTGGAACGATGTAATCATCAATTTGTTCAGCAACCTGAGGAAAGACGACATACCCATTGAGTAAGTCCTTCACCTTTTCTCTAATGAGCGGGAATAATCTTTCTTGCTTCATGACACCGCCACCCATAATGATCCGTTTAGGGGCAAGAATGAGAATGTACTGCATGAGTGCTTGAGCTAAGTAATCTGCTTCGATTTCCCAAGCTAGTGCATGGTCTGTTAAGAGATGACCTTTTTTACCCCATCTTGCTTCAATCGCCGGTCCCGCTGCAAGTCCTTCTAGACAATCCTTATGGAATGGACAATGACCTTCATAGTGATCTTCTGGATGTCTTCTTACAAGAATATGCCCCATTTCAGGATGGGAAAACCCTTGAACGAGTTGATGATTGCTTATAGCACCTGCTCCAATTCCTGTTCCTACCGTAATATAAAGACAACCATCAAGGCCTTTCGCTGCACCATAAGTTAATTCACCCAGAGCTGCACCATTCACATCGGTCGTAAATCCTACTGGTATATTAAGTTCATTTTCAAAGTGACTAATGAAAGGATAATCCTTCCAACCCGGTTTAGGTGTTGACGTAATGTTTCCATAAGTCGGACTGTCCTTATCAACATCAACTGGACCAAATGATGCAATTCCTAATGAATCCACTTGATGAGTTTTGAAAAATTCAATTACAGCAGGTATCGTTTTATCTGGATGATCTGTGTCTACCTTCATCCTTTCAAATATTTCACCTTTATCATTACCAACAGCACAAACGAATTTTGTACCGCCTGCCTCGATCGCTCCTAATTTCAATGTATTCACCTCTATTGTATAGTTTCATTTTTATAGCTCAATGATTAATCTAATTAAATATGTTTCCGCTTTCAATACCTAGCACTCTATTATTGTATCAAAAAAACCCAAAAAAAAGCGAGATATTTTAGAAAGAAAATAAATTTTTATAATTAGTAATTGGTTGGCTATCCATCCATTTATTGCCAAACTCCTCAGCCCATTAACTATCATTCGCAATTCCATCACTTGAGATTAGCTATTTCCCGAGAATTAGTGACGTTTTCCAACAGAACTCATACGATATCTTGTCGACTCGATACACAAATAAATTAAAAAACACCTTCGAAAAGTTCTTATTTAAGAATAAGCTCTTCGAAGGTATTTTATGTTCAATCAAGTCTTTACTAGTACAGGAGCATTAACCCAATCTACCTTGTCTAATTGTATCGATCATCATTTCAGCATTGGGATAACCAAATGATTGATACTGCTTGACTACTTTTTCAATATCATAAGGAACTTTAATAATACGTCCACTTATATTGCCATCAGCAATATCTAATAAACCATAAGATGCCTTAGCGACACCATCAAAAGGCAACCCTACACTACCTGTATTCATAATCAAATTTCCTTTTATGAAACGAATGAAGGCTGTATGTATATGGGCATAAACATACACGTTTTCAGGCCCCTCTAGATGAAAATGATCATAAATCGTATCATCCTTTGAATCAGAAGGAACTATATCGAACAAACTTTCAGGGGTGGCATGAAACAGTTTAATCATCGAATCATCCACTTGAAGTTGATATCCTGTCGGTAAATGGCTTAAATAATTCAAATCATCATCATCAAGCTTTGATGCTCCCCACTCTTGCTCTTTCTGCATGATTGATAACATGTGATCAGGTACCTCACCTTGTTTTACCCCACGAACGATCCATTCATCTGCATTCCCTTTAATGACAACCACACCTAGAGATCGCACCAGTTCTAAAGCCCGTTTGGGTTCTGGCCCGCGGAAACAGAGATCTCCTAATACGAAAATCTGATCAACGTTCTGTTTTTTAACGTCTTCCAAAACGACATCTAGTGCGACAGCGTTACCATGAATATCTGATATGAGTGCTATTCTCAAAACACCGAACCTCCTAGAGAGTTAATTATTGTTAACGATAACCATTTAATAGGTTGTTCAAATAGTCAACAAATGATAAACTGCGAATTTCGGCGTTGGCTCGTTTTTCCGGTCCTCATGTAGCGGACAAGAGGATCTTCAACTAAAATCGCTCACGTCCTGTGGCTGGCGCCTGAAGCTACCACATCATGTGGAATGCTGGTCCTCAAAACAGCGCCGCTCTTATCCTCCGACGCCCAGGACGGGCTAGTACTGGCGTTCTGACAGGATGCCAGCGTATTTAGCCAGTAACCCTTTTCATTTGTCACCTTTTTGAACACGCACTTTAATATCAGTTTAGCATAGATTAAAGCGGCAAAAAACCAATAACACACCATATAGACATATAGAAATTGACTATCTAATAATAAAGAAAACTTGCCGATTGGCTAGCCTAAGGCGCAGACAGAGGCCTAGAATGTGTCTCTATGGCTTTGCCTTCGTGACAACTCGATGCTTAATCGAAGAAGATTATGCTCGTTGCACTTATACTTTATTCCTTTAATTTATATATTTCTTAAAGTATAAAGAAAACTTGCCGATCGGCTAGCCTGTAAGGCGCAGACAGAGGCCTAGAATGTGTCACTACGGCTTTGCCTTCGTGACAACTCGATGCTTAATCGAAGAAGATTATGCTCGTTGCAAATTTTACTTTCTTAAAGTATAAAAAAAGCCCCTTCATAAGGGACAAAGTGTTAATAAAATTATTGTTTTACTTCAATTTTATTCTGTAAAAATTTCAATACAAAATCATCATAGTCAAACTGTTCATTGAGAATACGATCAATAACCTCTCTAACTGCACCCTCACCGCCTGGGCGTTTTGTAACATAATGCACATGTCGTTTGACCATGTCTACCGCATTCATTGGAGCACAAGCCAATCCCACCTGTTTAAGGATTAACAAATCATTAATATCATCACCGATAAAACAAACTTCCTCATGACTGATATTTAATTCATTTAATAAGTTTTCAAAAACTTGAATCTTGTCACTAATCCCTTCATATAAATATTCAATACTTAACTCTTTCGCTCTACGTCTCACAGCATCCGATTTTCTACCCGTAATGATCGCAAATTTAATGCCCGCATGTCTTGCTAGTGTAATTCCCATGCCATCTTGACTGTGGAACGCTTTAAGTTCGGTATTATTTGTTCCAATGATTAATTTACCATCCGTTAAAACGCCATCGACATCCAAAACCATTAATTTAATTTTAGGACTCATCAGTTACAACCCTAATTTCGTTAAGTCTTGGATGTGTATAAGAGCAATAGGTTTGTTATCCTTTTGAACGACCGGTAGAACATCGAAATTATGATCCTCCATAATACGAAGGGCTTCTGTTGCTAAATGGTTAGTATGAATCACAATAGGATTTTTGGTGTAAATATCCGTTATTTTCTTATCTAAAACTTGGTTTCCTTTAGATAGTTCACGTCTGATATCGCCATCTGTTAAGATACCGCAAACTTGGCCCTTCTCATCTACAACCGTTACCGCACCCAGACCTGATTCAGTCATCTTAAATAATACATCTTTTACATCGGCATGAGCGTCGGTTGTCGGATTGACTTTTTTCCTTTTTGCAATATGATTAACCGTCAATAAAAGCCGTCTACCTAACGATCCACCTGGATGAAAAAGAGCAAAGTTCTCTGGTTTAAAATCTCTTGCCTTAAGCAGAGCAACGGCAAGAGCATCCCCTAAGGCAAGAGTGACTGTTGTTGTTGAAGTTGGTGCTAATCCAAGAGGACAAGCCTCTTCAATATCACCAATATCGATAATAAAATCTGAACGATTTGCAAGAGTCGATGTTTTGGATCCTACAATACCGATGATTTTTGCTCCAATCCGTCTAATGGATGGCAATATTTTCATAATTTCTTCTGTTTCACCACTATTTGAAATCGCCATAACGATATCATCTTTGGTTATTTTCCCCAAATCACCATGAAGGGCTTCAGCTGGATGAAGGAAAAAAGACGGTGTTCCTGTACTCGCAAAAGTGGCCGCTATTTTTCTCCCAATTAAACCTGATTTCCCCATGCCTGTAAATATAATTTTTTTATCACAATATAAAATCATGTTGATAATATCATTAACGCCAGAATCTAACCGATCTTTTAGCTTTAGAATTTCATTTGCCTCAGTTTCCAATGCTTCTTTGATGCTACCCAAATAGTTTGTATTCGTTTCCATATTTGTCAGCATGACTTGCACCCCCATTAATGATTATTCACAATCTGAATATCTCTCACTAACTGGTCAATGTCTTTAATTGGTTTAAGTGTTTCTTCTAGATCGGATAATTTAACCATATTGGGTCCATCAGACCATGCTTGATCAGGATCAGGGTGGACTTCCATGAATACTGAATCTATCCCAACTGCGGCAGCAGCTCTAGATAAGTAGGGAACAAATTCTCTCTTTCCTCCCGTCGACGATCCATTTCCACCAGGAATTTGGACACTGTGTGTGGCATCAAATACAACAGGATAGCCAAGTTCCCGCATCGTTGGCAATGATCGCATATCAACGACCAAATTATTGTAGCCAAAAGAGGATCCACGTTCGGTCAATAATATCCTTTCATTTCCGGATTCTTCAAGCTTATTTACCACATTTTTCATATCCCATGGTGCTAGGAATTGCCCTTTTTTCACGTTAATAATCTTTTCTGTTTTTGCTGCTTCAACAAGTAGATCCGTTTGTCTACATAAAAAGGCAGGAATCTGCAAAATATCTAATACCTCACCAGCTATCTTTGCTTGATTAGGCTCATGAATATCTGAAGTTACAGGTACACCCAATGTTTCCTTCACTTTTCTTAAGATACGTAAACCTTCGTCAATTCCCGGTCCACGTTTTGAATAAATAGAAGAACGATTGGCTTTATCAAAAGAAGCTTTAAATACAAAGGGAATATTAAGTTTTGACGTAACTTCCTGAATGGCAGCTGCGGTTTGTAATACCATATCTTCACTTTCAATCACACATGGACCTGCTATTAAAACAAAAGGATGATTTCCACCGAATACGATATTCTCATTTAATTTAACCGTTTTTCCCATATTAGCACCTCTGATGTTTGAATTTTTAGATATTTGAATTGAAACTTAAATTTTCCTGCCCCTCCTTTTTCCTAAATTCATCGCACCTTAATTTTTCTATCTATAAAAAGAAATCGTTTAACAAGCCGTTCAATACATAATATGCTTAATTTCATCACTACATACATGTATTAAACTTTGGGCTTATATCCTATATACCCGTTAATTAATTAAGTAAACCTATTTTTATTTATTTTTTGTAAGCCCGAACTATAAAAATATGCGCACCTTTACGGTACGCATCGCAAATGGCCGTATATCATGATTTTCTCAAATCAAATATACGGCTAT
>NZ_VDCY01000008.1 GCF_006517395.1 Terrilactibacillus laevilacticus | reverse complement strand
GAATTTCAAAAAGTGAAATTCTTCATATGGGTGTAGTATGCTCTTTTTTAGGCCTATTAGGAATAAAGTGGAAATACCTAAAAATTAAAATTGGAATTGACTCTCCGGCTTATTTATTTTTTAGGTCAAGTTTCCGTAAAACCACTCAATTTTTACAATTAATGGGGAATTCCCTGTTAAAAAATTAAACTATGAATAATTCAGGTAATTTTAATTTTACCGCATCTTTTGAATAAAAATTTAATGTATTTTACGAAATATATTTTAAAAATTAAATATTAAACTATAATTAGATTAATTATTTAAGATCAAAAAGGGTGGTGCTATAAAAATGGATGCTATAGATAACAAGGTTCTGGATTTACTAAAACAAAATGCAAAAATGCCTTTAAGAGGTTGTTCAAAAAGTCACCAAATGATAAGCTGCGAATCTCGGCGCCCTCTTGTTTTTCCGGTCCTCATGTAGTAAAAACCTACATTCCGGTCCTCAAAACTGCGCCGCCTTGATCTTCTTGCTTCTAATTTGTCACCTTTTTGAACACGCACTTTAACAGAGATGAGTAAAATCATTCATCTTTCTGTTCCAGCTGTTTCTGAAAGAATTCGTAAATTGGAGGACTCGGGCATTATCATGAAATACGAGGCTCGAATTAATCGAGGGAGACTCAACTACAAATTACTTGCATTTATATTCGTGAATATTGAAGCGACTAATGATATTCAGCCCTTTAGAAAAGCTGTATCTCATCTTCCTGCTGTACTGGAATGCCATCATCTCGCCGGGGAATATGATTATCTCTTGAAGGTGGTCTGCATGGATACACAAGATCTTGAGCAGTTTATCTCTTCTGAATTAAAAACGATTCAAGGTGTTCAAAAAACCAATACCATCATTACATTATCAAGTATCAAAGAAGAGATTAATCGCTAGGAGGAATGGGGATGTCATCTTTCATTGAAGGGTTTGCCTTGGGAATGGTTCTTCAATTATCTATTGGACCTGTATTTTTTGGTGTTTTACATCTATCTATTAGCAAAGGTTTCTTTGAAGGTTTGAAAATGACGTTGGCAGTCATGCTCGTTGATGCTCTTTATATTGGCTTGTCCTTTACTTTGATTACGTCCCTTCTTCAAATAAAGGCACTTCAGATCATTCTTCACTTCTTTTGTCTTATCGCCCTACTCTACTTTGGTTTTTCCTATATTAAAAAGGCAAAGATGAAAAAGTTAAAGGAAACACTACCAGAATCAACAGGTTTTATCTATGGGCTAAAATTAACATTAATCAATCCATTAACCATTGTTTTTTGGTCAGGTACGTTTGGAAGTTTATTTGCTGGGGATAATCTATTAACTAGAGAGGCTCTCATTTTATATGCCTTAGGTGCTGTGTTTGCCACGTTTGCTTTTTTGTTTTTTACAAGTTTATTTGGCCATTTTTTAAATAAATTCATGAATGTCCGAGTGGTTCGTTATTTAGATTATTCTGTAGGTACAATTTTAATACTATATGGTTTGTTGACGTTTTTTTAATAGTTTTTTAACGATTAAATAGTGACGATGTTATCTATTTATAGCATAGGCGAACATCAATCCTATTGCCTATAGATAGCACAATTTGATATGATAGAAGCATTGCATAGACCGATACGGAGGTGACAGAATTTGAGTCGAATTACAGAAGAACAAGTTAAACACGTCGCGCACTTAGCGAGACTATCATTCGAAGACGAAGAAATTGCGACATTAACAACGCAATTAGGAGATATTATTGGTTTTGCTGAAGAATTAAATGGTTTAGATACAGAAGGAATTGAACCAACAACTCACGTATTAGATTTAGTAAACGTTTTACGTGATGACGTTGTACGAGCCTCTCTTCCACGCGAAGAAGCATTGAAAAATGCACCAGAACAAGAAGAAGGACAAGTACTCGTTCCGCAAATCATGGAATAAAGGAGGTTAACGTTTTATGGCATTGTTCGATGAAGGTTTAGTTGAACTTAAGAAAAAGTTACATAATAAAGAAATCAAAAGTTCTGAACTTATAGATGAATCCTTTAAACGGATTCAAGAAGTTGACGATCAAGTCAAAGCGTTTCTTACATTAAATGAAGAGGCAGCTCGCGAAGCAGCAAAAGCGATCGATGAAGCTGTAGAAGGTGATTCATCTTTACTATTAGGTATGCCTATTGGTATCAAAGATAACATCGTAACAAAAGGGCTAAGAACGACCTGTTCAAGTCAATTTTTAGATAATTTTATCCCTCTTCATAATGCGACCGCTCTTGAAAAAATTTATACTGCAAAAGGCATTATGATCGGTAAATTAAATATGGACGAATTTGCGATGGGTTCTTCAACTGAAAACTCTAGCTATCAAAAAACACGCAATCCATGGGATTTAGATCGTGTTCCAGGCGGATCAAGTGGTGGTTCTGCAGCTTCCGTTGCTGCTGGAGAAGTCCTTTTCTCTCTTGGTTCGGATACAGGCGGTTCTATTCGTCAACCTGCCTCTTTCTGCGGCGTTGTCGGGATGAAACCAACGTATGGCCGTGTTTCTCGATTTGGTCTTGTGGCCTTTGCTTCATCACTAGATCAAATCGGTCCACTAACACGTACGGTTGAAGATAATGCTTACTTACTTGAAGCCATTTCAGGTCATGATGGTTATGATTCAACTTCTGCAGATGTGGATGTACCAAATTATGCATCACACTTAACTGGTGATATCAAAGGTCTTAAAGTAGCTGTACCGAAAGAATATTTCGCTGAAGGTGTCAATGCAGATGTTAAAGCGAAAATTCAAGATGCGATTAAGCAACTTGAAAGTTTAGGCGCCGTATGTGAAGAAGTTTCCCTTCCTCATACCAAATATGCCGTTCCAGCTTACTACATCATTGCATCATCTGAAGCATCAGCGAACCTCGCTCGTTTTGATGGTGTTCGCTATGGCGTCCGTGCGGAATCAAATGATCTGATTGAAATGTATAAAAAATCTCGCAACGAAGGCTTTGGAGACGAAGTCAAACGCCGGATTATGCTTGGTACATTTGCGTTAAGCTCAGGTTATTATGATGCGTACTATAAAAAAGCACAACAAGTTCGTACATTGATTAAACAAGACTTTGAAAAAGTCTTTGAAGAATATGACGTGATCGTCGGCCCTACGACACCAACAACGGCTTTCAAAATTGGTGAAAAAGTTGACGACCCATTAACAATGTATGCCAATGACATTTTAACAATCCCAGTCAACCTTGCTGGTGTTCCTGCGATCAGCTTGCCATGTGGTCTTTCTGATGGTCTTCCTGTTGGATTACAAATCATCGGTAAACCATTTGATGAAGGTACGATTTATCGGACAGCGCATGCTTATGAACAAGCAACGAACCTTGGTTTGAAGCCTGCACTTAAAGGGGTGAATGCGTAATGAGTAACTTTGAAACGATTATTGGTCTTGAAGTTCACGTTGAATTAAAAACGAATACAAAAATATTCTGTGGCTGTGCGAATGAATTTGGAGCTGCACCAAACACACATACGTGTCCCATCTGTCTCGGTCATCCAGGTGTCCTCCCTGTTTTAAACCGTCAAGCCGTGGACTATGCCTTGCGTGCGGCGCTTGCCTTGAATTGTGAAATTACAAGAGAAACAAAATTTGACCGTAAAAACTATTTCTACCCTGACAATCCAAAAGCTTATCAAATCTCTCAATTTGATAAACCAATTGGACAACATGGTTACATTGAGATAGAAGTAGGCGGAAAGAAAAAGAAAATCGGTATCACACGTCTTCACTTAGAAGAAGATGCGGGTAAACTTTCTCACGCAGCACACGGATCACTCGTTGACTTTAACCGTGTCGGAACACCGCTAATTGAAATCGTATCTGAGCCAGATATCCGTACACCGGAAGAAGCATATGCTTATTTAGAAAAATTAAAAGCAATCATGCAATATACAGGCGTATCAGACTGTAAAATGGAGGAAGGCTCTCTTCGTTGTGATGCAAATATTTCCCTTCGTCCGTACGGTCAAGAGGAGTTTGGTACGAAAACAGAGCTTAAAAACTTGAATTCCTTTACGTATGTTCAAAAAGGACTTGAACACGAACAAGAACGTCAAGCTCAAGTTTTATTATCAGGCGGTAAAATCGAACAAGAAACGCGTCGTTATAATGAAGCGACAAAAACAACGACCTTGATGCGGGTTAAAGAAGGATCAGATGATTATCGCTACTTCCCAGAACCTGACCTCGTTGATCTTCATATTGACGATGCTTGGCTTGAAGAAGTTAAAGCGGAAATTCCTGAACTTCCTGATGCAAGAAGAGCACGTTACATTAACGAACTTGGTCTTCCTGAATATGATGCCATGGTTCTCACGCAATCTAAATCCATGTCCGACTTTTTTGAAGACACCATCAAACATGATGCAGACGCAAAACTTGTTTCGAACTGGCTCATGGGTGAAGTTTCAGCTTACCTCAATTCACAAAGTAAAGACATTGAAGATGTGGCTTTAACTCCAGAATCCCTTGCTAAAATGGTTCAACTCATTCAAAAGGGAACGATTTCAAGTAAAATCGCCAAGAAAGTCTTTAAAGAACTTATCGAAAAAGGCGGCGATCCACAGAAAATCGTTGAAGCTAAAGGACTTGTTCAAATTTCAGATGAAGGCAAACTCCATGAAATCATGGATCCGATCTTAGAAGCAAATAAACAATCCATGATTGATTATAAAAATGGGAAAGACCGGGCGCTTGGCTTCCTCGTTGGTCAGATTATGAAAGCTTCTAAAGGGAAAGCCAATCCTCAAGTTGTTAACAAAATCATCATGGAAGAAGTCGAGAAAGTCTGAGTTCATATTTTTAATTTTTCCGATCAAAAGAGGCGAATCTCTTTTGATCGTTTTTTTTGACTTCTCTGATTGATAAATTGATATGGTTAGTTGATAGACTCGTGCTGTTAGTTATAAAGTGAGTCTTGAGGTCGATAGATTAAGATTATGTCAATATTTAATCGATAGAGATTACTCGGATGAAGAAATTAACGAGATCTTAGTTTGATCGGATTCATCATATCAATTAGGTTATTAAATTAATTAAAGCGGGAAAAAATGAGTATGACGACCTTAAGATTCTACAAAACCTTGAACAGACTGTCTGACTTTTGATTTTGTCATCCTTTTACAATATAATGAAATGGTATGAGTTAAAAAGCGTGAAGGTGAATATCTCTAAAAAGATGAACACAAATGAATTTGTAGATTTTTTTTAATAGATCGGGTGATATGAATGAAAAGAGCAAGATTAATTTATAATCCGACGTCAGGTCGTGAAATCGTAAAAAAAAATATTCCTTACATATTAGAGCGTTTAGAGAATGCAGGATATGAAACATCTGCATATGCAACAAAAGGTGAAAATGATGCGACGCGTGAAGCTCGTCGAACAGTTGAGCGTCAATTTGATTTAGTCATTGCAGCTGGTGGAGATGGTACGATTAACGAAGTCGTCAATGGTCTCGCTGAACAACCTTATCGCCCCAAGCTAGGCATTTTACCCGTGGGTACAACGAATGATTTTGCTCGGGCTATTAACATTCCACGTACCATTGCTGGAGCATGTGATGTGTTGTGCGAGGGAGATGTTATTCCTCTCGATGTCGGAAAAGTGAATGATCGGTATTTTATTAATATCGCAGGTGGCGGTAAGCTAACGGAACTCACTTATGACGTACCAAGTAAATTAAAAACGATGCTTGGACAGCTGGCTTACTATTTAAAGGGCATTGAGATGTTGCCTTCATTGCGGCCAACGAATGTCCGTATTCAATATGATGACCGTGTTTTTGAAGGCGATATAATGATGTTTCTTGTATCCAATACCAATTCTGTCGGCGGTTTTGAAAAAATTGCGCCTCAAGCTTCAGTGCATGACGGTTTATTTGATTTAATCATACTTAAGAAAACGAATCTCGCGGAGTTCATCCGTCTAGCGACTCTAGCTCTTCGGGGCGAACATATGCGTGATCCGAAAGTCATCTATGCTCAAGCTAAGCGAATTCATATCTATACCGATGAAAAAATGCAAATCAATTTAGACGGCGAGTACGGCGGCGACTTACCAGGAGAATTTGTTAATTTATCGCATCATCTCGAATTGATCGTTCCCAAAGATATGGCTAGTCAGCAATTAAACGATTCCGAGCAGGTTGAAGGATTAGAAAGCCCAGAGGATTAATTAAAAGATTTTACTTTAAGAAAGACAAGTACGCATACAGACAGCGTGCTTTCTTTTTATTTATTGTATTGAAAAAGGTGGAATAAGATGAAGTCAGGCATTCCAGTAGAAAAAAATCAAGAAGTAGACGTGACTTTTACAGACTTAACCCATGAAGGAGCAGGAATTGCTAAAGTTGAAGGGTATACATTATTTGTCCCAGGAGCTCTTCCAGGAGAAAAAGGGATCGTAAAAATTGTTAAAACGAAAAAAGGTTACGGCTATGCGAAATTAATCGAAATAAAAGAAAAAAGTCCAGGTCGAGTGGATCCTCCGTGTTACATTTATGATCAATGCGGAGGATGCCAGCTCCAACATCTGAGCTACAAAGGTCAATTAAAATATAAAAAACAAGTCGTTCAAGATGTTTTAACACGAATAGGTGGCATAAAAGATGCCACGGTCCATGATACATTAGGAATGGAAGACCCATGGACTTACCGTAATAAAGTGCAAGTACCCGTTGCCTCACAAAATGGTGAACTTATTGCTGGATTTTTTCGAAAAAGAAGCCATGATATTGTTGAAATGGATAAATGTATCATTACCGAAGAAACGATAGACGAGGTCATCCAAGAAGTCAAAAGGATCGCCAAAACATGCGGTATTACTCCATACGATGAACAAAAACATCGCGGAATACTAAGGCATATCATGGCTCGGATTGGCGTTAATACAGGTGAAGTGATGGTCGTGCTTGTCACAAGAACAAAAGATCTACCTTTCCGTAAATCATTAATAAAAGGGATTACCGAAGCTTTTCCTCAAGTCAAATCGATCGTTCAAAATGTAAATACGAAACGAACAAATGCGATTTTTGGTAATGAAACTCAAGTCCTATGGGGAAGAGACGTGATCTACGATACGATCGGTGACGTGAAGTTTGCTATATCAGCACGTTCTTTCTATCAAATCAACCCAAGTCAAACAAAGGTCCTCTATGACAAGGCGCTTGAGTATGCTAAGCTCTCAGGTTCTGAATCTGTCATTGATGCCTATTGCGGCATTGGTACCATTTCATTATTCCTCGCTCAAAAAGCAGGACATGTTTATGGGGTTGAAATTGTTCCTGAAGCAATAGAAGATGCAAAGAAGAATGCCGAATTAAATCAAATAACAAATGCCACTTTTGAAGCAGGACAAGCAGAAAAAGTCATCCCAGCATGGTATAATCAAGGGATAAAAGCAGATGTCATCGTCGTCGATCCTCCGCGAAAAGGCTGCGATGAAGCCCTTCTTCAAACCATGATCGACATGAAACCAAAACGAATTGTGTATGTGTCTTGTAATCCAGCGACATTGGCGAGGGATTTAAAAGTGTTAGAAGCAGGTGGATTTAGGATAGTTGAAGTGCAGCCGGTGGACATGTTTCCGCAGACGATGCATGTCGAATGTTGTGTGTCGCTTGAAAAAAAATAAAAGATAGATGGGGATCCGAGAATCGGTAATAAATTCTCGGACTACCATCTTTTTTTATTTCTATTTTTTTGATCAATCTGTGAAGTATTTCATCATTAAGAGTTGGATGTTTAATGAACTGCTCGATTTTTTCGAATAACTCATTCAATTGTCGATCGTTAACTTGAGTGGATGAATCTTTTTCCAATTCTTCTTTAGTTGTAATTAAATCAAGAATCTTTGCGTTAGTCTCTTTAACAAGAGCTTGGTATTCTTCGTCGGTAATTTCTCTTCGAATTTTACAACGAAGAGCTTCGGTTTTATCACTTTTAAAAGTATCAATTTGTATCTTTAATTGCTGAAGTTTTTTTAAGCGTTTTGATTCGGATGAATGAAGACGTTTATCCAGAACATCTTTAAATTTCTTTGATGAGATACGAGTGTAAAGGCTTTTGATATCGCTTGTTATAACGTCGATAAGATCGGCTTCACGAACAATGTTGTCGGAACAGAGCGTATGGCCGTGTTTATCAAAACTACCGCACACATAACCTTTTCTGTTTTTTTTATAATGCATACCCTTTCCACAATCTGCACAGAATGCTACATTAGTGAAAAGATGGTATTTTGCATGTGAATGCTTCCGTGATCTTTGTTTTAAGAGTTGTTGAACGAGATCAAAATCTTGCTTTGATATAATTGGCTCATGGGTTCCTTCAACCCTTATAATATCTTCAGAAGCATTTTTCTTTCGTTTTGTAGAGGTTACGCTAATGCTTGTTTCACGCTGCTGCACAAGGTTTCCAATGTAATGCTCATTCTGTAGAATGCCTTTGATTGATGACCCATACCATATCGGACTAGCATTCTTTTTACAGGCAACTTGAGATGGAGTGGAAATTTTGTCTTCCAGCAATTGCCTCGCTATATGGTCAATCCCTTGACCCACAATGTAACTTTTAAAGATCCGTCGCACAACGTCAGTGGTAAAATCGTTCCGTAAAATTAATTGTTTATCCACAATGGTATAGCCGTATGGTGGGATTGATCCGTTAAACTCACCATTCCGTGCCTTCGCTTCAAATGAGTATTTTATTCGTCTGCTCATCGTTTGTGATTCATTCTCATAGACCCATGCATAGAGACCATACATATTTGTCTGTTGTTCAACCGAGTTGATTGCCCCATCCAGTGTTATTATGTCTATCCCACTATTTACCAAAAGACTATTTAATACTTTGTAGGACAATTCCCCATTCCGAGCGAGACGGGATAGCTCCTTTGCAAGGATAACATCGAACTTGTGTTCTTTTGCATCCTGAAGCATTTGTTGAAAGCCCGGTCTCTTTATAGCCTTCGTGCCACTTTGCACGTCTGAATAAATCTTGTAAAGATCCCATCCACGCTCCACAATGTAGTGTTCAAAAATTTCTCTTTGGTTAACTAATGATTTTTTTTGTTCCTCCTTATCTGTTGATACACGAACATAAACAGCACATCGTTTTGTCATGCCACTTCCCCTCCTGATTTGGAAGAGTCAGTGGAATTCACCGTACATTTAGAGTAGGCCGCTCCAACAATTGTGTCAATTTTATCCTCAATAAGTGCATTTAAAAGTTCATCAGCAGAAATGCCTGAATTATTGTCAAAAATTCGTTCTACGGTCATTAGAGAACACACTCCTCCTTTCCTGAACATTGTTTTTTTGTATATTGAACCTTCAATAGCACGTATTGAGGACATACCTGTCTGATGAATAAATGTAAGCTGCTTCGCTAAACATTTTCCTGTTAATCGAAGAACTCGAAGTTCTTCCCATGTATTTTTCCTACCATGTCAGTGTAAAAGATAATCAAGTATAGACCCAAGAAAAAATGGTTCGAGGGCGTTTGACCTCTGACGCCTAACATCCCTGCGAAGTTGTTTCTTCTGTATGGTAAGTGTAAAAGATTATCCAGCATTGACCCAAGAAAAAGTGGTTCGAGGGTGTTTGACCTCTGACGTCTAGTATTCCTGATGGTAAGTGTGAAAGATTATCCGGCATTGACACAAGAAAAAAATAGCTATTACTCCAATGTCGAAATGTTCATGAATAAAAAATCAGCTCAGGAATTGGTCAGAAACGTATTCGCAGAAATAGATCAGGAGCGAATCGATGATGTAGTAAAGTTTATTTATACGTTAGCTTGGATACTGCACGGGGAAGCCAATCTAAGTGAAGACATAGAGAAACGTGTCGCCCAAAAGATGACGGCAAATCATGAAGTAAACCTGAGAGCATGTTTGAGAAAAGAAATAGCAGATCGCGATGACTTCTTTTTCAATAAGCGTAAGGAAAAGGAATAGTTGATAGTGGCGTCGCTATTTTATTTTTTACTATTTAAAATTTTTTTTTGGGGGGAAGCGGGTACAGGCTTAAGTGTTATAAATTCCCTTCTTTTTGTTATAAAAACGGAGAAGGTGTGTATGGCCGGTTATTTAATTTGAATACTGTCCTAAAAAAGTCCTTGTTAGTGGAATTTGTTGTATCCATATCAAACAAACGAGCCGCTTCAGCTCGTTTTTAATTTTTCATTGAGTAGTTTCTTGTAAAGTCAAGCAATGCTTGAGTAACTAGATCCTTAAGTTTCAGATGAGGGAATTGGGCTTCACATAAATTGATAAACTGCTCATAAATGTCGTTATTCACTTTAATCGATTTCACCGCTAATTTAGAATTGGGATCATACACTTGTTTGTCTAAAACGAGCATATTGTCTGAATCTGAAAGTAATCTCTTTAATTCCTCAAAGTGTTCAGCAAGATAGAAGAGAACCTCGTTCTTATCTTCCGTTCCCAATCCGCTTCTTACCTTTTGGTACTCCTCGATACTGATGACTTTCTCGTACTGCCTCTTTGCCTGGTTGTAATTGAAGCCTCCATTTCGCATTTCTTTCGTAAAGCTCGAGTAGTTCAGTTGTAATTTTGCTGCCACATTTTTTAAAGCATCTGTTTTTTCCTTTCCTAACATGTCATTGACCATCAACACTCGTTTTATCACGTCCATCTTCTCAAACTCATCAAATGTCATTTTACATTCCTCCATTCAAAAAATAGTTTATGCATTCTACATCACTACTCTTGTAATTATTCCATGCCACCTTCTGATCGAAATTAGTAGAACCGGAAAAGTTTCTAAGAGCCTGAATAAATCCCGTAGCATGAATGTAGATTAAAAAAGCCAGTTTTCAAAGGAAAATAAATAAGGGAACGAATTGGGAAAAAAGTATACAAAATATGCCGATAGTCATTGTCCTATCAATGTTTTTTGAATTCCCTAACCTCAAAAATAGGAGTTGATTGTATTGATCCATACCGCTGAATTTTTTATTCATGTTAATATAGCCTTTATCCGAAATCTTGAAAATTTGTATCGCGGCAAAAACATCAATCTCATTTTTGCTGAGATCGAAAACTTGTATCCGGGTATAAGAATTTGGTCAGCCCCTGTCAAATTCAGACATGCGATTTTTAAAATCAATCTGTTTGTAGATTTCATTAAACTGCTTGGAAGAAAGGATTCGATTATTGATGAAGATGATTACGAAGAAATTGAAGCGAAATTAAATGAGGTCTGTCAGAAGATTGAAATCCGTCATATCGATTTGTTAACGCTTAGTAGACTGGATTACCGGTTCGATGCTGTTATTAATAATGATGCTGTTCGCTCTTTTCTTGTAAAGCGGTACAAAAAATTATTTGATCATTACCGATTTAAAGAAAAAAATGATCTTTACGATACAACCATCTATTTCAATAGCAAATCATTGCGAACCGTCTGCTATGATAAAGAAGAAGAACGAAAAAAACGACCTTATGAGCAGAATGATTATGAAAAGAATGTTTTACGTTTTGAAGTCAGTTTGTCGACGAAAACATTTTATAATAATTGGAAACGAAAAAACCTGAATCGCACGCTGAAAAATTATCTTACAAAAGAACAGTACTGGTACTACATGGAACGAAACGTAGTTGATCTATTTGGTATAGGAGACTTTTATAAATGTTATCAGGCAAAGAAAATTATTGAAGGATCAGACGAACCAGATAATATGAAAAAGAAACTGGAAATTTTTCTCAATAATATTTCGAAAAAAGGATTGGAAAAAGTATAAGTAAAAGTTCAGAAAGACGGGGAAACAAGAATTACTCGAATTCTACCTATAAAAAGTATGTGGAGAAGCTTGTTAAATTGGGCATTCATCTTATACCCATTCCGAAGAATCGTACTGATCTTCCCGGAAGAATTGAAAATCCACTAAAGAAGCTCTACGAGGAAATAGACATTGGACAGCGGAGAATTGTGGAAAGGAAGAAAAGATGCTAGAATTAATGATAGAGAATAATTAAGTCCTGTACTAAAATGCCTCTTTCAATATATCTCTAAGCTTTAATTTTATAATGGAGATGGTGAGCATGCTTCGGCAATTAATGACAATCAATGACAATGAAATAGCGTTTACAAACCGCACCTTGTAAAGGGTGCGGTTTTACTATATCCATTGACTATAGTCAATGGTTTATAAATTATGAGAGGAATGGTAGATAATGGATCGTACTAAAACTTTGGAATGCATTTTTTGTGGTAGTGATGCAGATCTGTGTTATGAAAATTGCAGTGTATATTTTCAAAATGGGGTTATACGATTTTTAAATTGTCCGCAGTATTATTGTCCTTCCTGCCGGGAACGATTCATGACTGAAGAAGATTCGCTTGTGTTTAGACGTTCTGTCCAGCATAAAGTTGGGTCAGATGTTAAAGATACGATTCTGACAACTCTACCGATTCGCTGTGTTTCAAATACGAAAGGGATGTATTGGCATATACAGCGACCTTTCGAAAAAAATGTATTTCTTGCACTATGCAAAGATAATTTAGACCATCCACCGTTTGTTTACACGGTATACCTTATCAATCGGTCAAACGAAACTCTGGTTGCAAAAATGCAAACTTACGCGTTTACGAGTGATGACAATGATTTGATACAAACGAATGTATTTGAGAAGAATTTCGAATTGCCGGCGGAAGGCTATACAAGAATTGAAAATGATGATATAGGTGCCTTGATTTTGGCACTCAATTTCATTTTGATTTGATCAACGAAAAAGAAGAAATGGAAGGAAGCGTATCATTTTCAATTCCCAAATATTTGTGGGGTTTGCATGCATGTAATTTGCCTGTTTTGAATAAACGCGGGTATGCATTCTTTCATTCAGTAGTCGACTTTGAACCGCCCGAATGAAGAATACAATATTTGAAACGTCATAACCTTTATTACCATGCGGTTCATAATACTTCAAAAGAATTGTACATTCCTAACTTGATGATAAATCTATCAAATGAAAATAATAGTTAGAAATCAGATGTTTTTTCAACGAAAATAGCATCATGCGGAAGTTGGAGTTATTGAAAGATGGATTTGTCTATTTCGAGTTTAAAACATGTTAGTTATACCATTGTGTAAGGACAGTGATGAAAATTGAACGCTCTTGATAAACATGCGGTTACAGAGGTTAAACTAAAATTGCTATCTATTTTCATTGCCATTGAGGCAGATGAGAAACTTCATCAGGTAGAACTTATTCGTGAATTAAAAAGTATTATTAAACTGGTAGATGACATGGATCAGCCACTTTATTAACTCAAAAGCCTAAAAGCGGGGAAATGACCTCAACTTTACAGGCTTTTTTGCTACTTGAATGTTACGAAAAACAGATCGTGGCATCAAACAAATACATAGATGTAAAAAAATTGACATAATGGAAATAATATTTGCGTTAGTATTTATATTCCGCCAAAAAGGATAGACAAACTATGAATGATAGTACAATCATACTATAGTTCTCTATAAATCAATCAATTTATAGCTTTCTATACATCTTCAATTTTTTGATTGGCCTATATATTACTTAAGCCGCAATAGCAAAATTGAAATTCTCCCCAAAGATCGTTTGAAATAATATATAAATTGTCTATTGTTAAAATAAAAGACGGGTACATACAATTACTATAATAAAATTTTTAATTATATAATATACCATTGACTATAGTCAATGGTATTTACCATAATAAGGAATAAAAGAATAAATTACCATGTAATATTACTTTATATCTCCCTTACAATGTATTTATCAAAACGCAAAGGAGAAGGTTAGTGAATTTAAAAGAGGTTAGGTTGAAGTGTAAGGTACACATGGAGTTTATGAGTAATGGTAAAAAATATTTGTTGACAGTCCTTAGTGGCGATTCATTGGTTGATAAAAATCTTCCAAATGATCCAAATCCTAGGGGATTTATGGGCCTGAAAAATAAAAATTATAGTGAAATAAAGAAGACTGCTAGAATGCATCCGGAGCTGTTCTTAATGAAAAACCATGGATTGTATATTCTAGCACATGATTATGTAGCACATAATGACGGTACGCTGAGTCTGTTTTTTAAAGAAAGCGATGGCCTAATAAATGGAATTCACACAGCAACGGTTCTAAAAAAGTATGGCAGAGACAAAATTGATTTTATAGCATTTGTGACATTTGATATCCCTACGGACCTTCTTGCAGAAGTGGTAATTGCTTCAAATTCGAGTTTGCCGCAAAAGGATTACTCAATTGCAAACAAAATGGGCATTTTTAAATGGCAAAAAGAAGTTTTAACGGAGTTCAGGATTAGTTATGAGGAAAGTGATTCAGCCGAACTAAAGATTGATACGGTTCTTCAGTTGGCTGGACTATTTCAGATTGACAAGTCTACTGCTCGCTTTATTCATGATAATCCAAAAAAACTGAGGACCTACTTAAGAAATAAAAATACAATTGTTAAAAAAAATATTGATGATATAAATTTCTTTGTTTATTCGAGATACATTTTAAGAGATATCGTCTTTTTTTATGAGGAGATCAGAAAAGATGAATGGTGTATTTTCCAATTGAAGAAGAAATTGAAACGGAAAGGCTGGGTAAGAGGTGGATCAATTTCAAATCTGTTAATGCTTAATATCATTTACTCATTAAGTATTGGTATGCATATCCCTAAGAACACCCTGTATCCGTGCTTAAAAAAAACATTTGATATTCAAAAACTCATATTGCTTGCAAAGAGCGTTTTCCCTGAAATTGTAGACAGCATAATGCAATATGAAGAAGACAATGCGGTGGCTGAAATTTGCAGAACAAAAGATATTCATATTACAATTCAGAATTTAATGCTAAAGAGATTAAATTCGGATCAAGAAAAATAGATATGCTTTTCATTGTTTTTGATACTTCAAGATTAGCCATTTTGCTCATGAAAACGTGAGGTACTCCTCCCAGTTGAGCATCATCTTTACATGGAGATGAAGGCACGAGAAATTTGCCACTGTTTGAAAACTTTTGGTGAGACGCATTTTGAAAGCAGTTATGCTTCTGAGAGGATCCATGTCAATAAGACTTTCAATTTCAAAGGCTAGAGTAGCTCAAAGTCTAATTAATGTATCCATAGTTTGTAAGAAAAAATTTCTTTTTCGTGGTAATAAAGAAGGAAATAGTACTTTTGTTTAAAAAGGTAAAAATTTGGAAAATATTAGAAGAAAATTAATGCTTTTGAGAGACTGTCCCAGAAGGTGTCAGACGACAATACCAGAGCTATAAAAGGTTGATAAATCAAGGATTCGTAAAATAAACGAGGATATCTCAGAGCAAAAAAACTTATGAGACATCCTCGTTTATTACATAAAAGAGTTAAAATGTAAAGGGGAAATTAAAAATATGCACGTATTTTTTATTCGTCATGCGGAACCTGATTATAGCGATGTGACACAACGGCGTTTCATTGGTTTCGGAAGGGATTTGGCTGAACTATCCGAAAGAGGCATCCAACAAGCTGAAGTTGCTTCTCAAAATGACAAGCTAAAAAAAGCTCAGCTTATTGTTTCATCACCGTATACAAGAGCCTTGCAAACCGCAGCAATCCTCTCAAAAAATCTGCGACTAGATATACAGGTAGAGACCGATCTTCACGAATGGTTGCCGGACACCACCTTTAGGTACAAAGGTCCTGAACACTTTTTAGAACTGATGAAAGAAGTCAATAAATTCGGAGGAGAACATAATGGTGCATGTCAATATAAATGGGAAAGCTATTCTTCGGTAAAAAGAAGAGTGACAGATGTATTGAAAATGTATTCGGACTACAATTCCATTGTGGTTGTCACTCATGGAATTGTTATTCGACAATTTTTGCTCGAGAAAGAATTCCGTACTGTTGTTTGATTGAAGTTGATTTCTAGGGTCTTAACTAATAAAACATTATTCGTTGCAAATATAATATAAAAGAACATCTCGCAGGTATAGAGTATATTGCTATTTTGAAGAAGCGTCAGAAAATCAAAATATTGATAAATAAAGATATTTCTATGCTTTTTTTGAAGGGAATTGCCAATTTTTGTCGAATGATGATTAATGAAAACACAAACAAGAGTAATGGATCATAGGAACTAATACATTTCCAATCGAAAGTTCATCACTTTATTTCGGTGTGGGCAAGAAGATCAATTCATATAGAGCTTGTGGAGTTGAACAATGATCTCTTTTAGTTAATTCAACTAATAAACTAAAAAAGAGGAGACGATCGACTATTTATGAATATAGAAAATTACATTGAATCTCAATATCGTGAATTATACACCGAGCTAAATATTGAATTTAAAGATTTATATATTGGAATAGATCATCCTAGGCTAGGAGAGGTATTTGCAACGTTACATTACATTTTTCTTTCAAAATTTAAAATGATGAATGAGCGTTTGCCAACAGATGATTATCCTGCTCATTTTTGGGCTGAACCAAGTAGAGATTTAATTAGAGCTATTGAAATTGCAACTGGTTTACAACGTACTCTGAGAGAGAGTAAATATGCCTTTTCTTTTGATCCGTATTATGCGGATTTGATTAAAAAGTGCAACGAATTCCTAAAAAAAAGTGGTGGAAGCGATATTCCAGAACATATGGATAAAGTTGAACTATACTATACTGTGCCCATGTTTGTACAACAAAATTCTGTAATAGTTGATTCGCTTTCCGAGAAAAAAAGTTTTGAGTTAAAAATCCTAGGAGAAGGTTCATATGCAATTGCATACAAATATAAAGACACTTATTACCAAAAATGGTTTGTGTTGAAACGTGCAAAAAAAGAATTGATCCCGAAAGAATTGGCAAGATTTAAACAAGAGTTTAAACAAATGTACAAATTCAGTTCTCCGTATGTTGTGGAAGTTTATAGATATAATGATGATAAAGATGAATATATTATGGAATTCATGGACTGCACTTTAGATAAATACATTGAAGGTAATAACGATAAATTAACTTTTAAGCAACGGAAGGGTTTGGGTTATCAAATTTTAAAAGCATTCAAATATATACATAGTAAAGGTTTACTCCATCGCGATGTTAGTCCTAAAAATATATTATTAAAAATATACGATGATGTTCTAGTTGTAAAAGTAGCTGATTTTGGGCTAGTCAAGGTACCGAATAGTACATTAACAACTGCAAACACTGAATTTAAAGGTTACTTCAACGATCCATCGTTGGTGATTGAGGGATTTAACAATTATGAAATAATACATGAAACGTTTGCACTAACTCGATTGTTATATTTCATCATGACGGGGAAGACAAGCACAAAGAGAATAGACAACGATAAATTAAGAACTTTTGTAAATAAGGGACTGTGTTCTGATAGAAATGAACGTTTTCAAACGGTTGCAGAACTTGCTGAGGCATTCAAGAAATTATAAGGTGAAAATTGTTAATTTGGATTATTAAATTTACCAATTTTGCTTAGATGTAAAAATGGTCCGATTTTTAAATCTTACCCCTAATTCAAGGTTCAGTTTGAAGGGAAAAGTTACTAAAAAATTTTTTTTATTTATCTATATAAGCGAGTGTGTTTAGAATATAGTATTTTTCTAGTAGATTAATATTGTAGACAAAAATTATTAGATTGATTGCTAATGGATAATTACATCATTTCAGAATTATATTTGAGCTGATTTTTAATAGTGGAGGAATTTTGAATTATGGAAGAAATGGTAAGTTACAATGTGACAACTAAATCATTCGATAAGATTATTTCTAATTTAGAAAGGGAAGGCATGGCACAACGAGATCGTGGAACTCTTTTTGAGTTATTAGTTACGGCATACTTGAAAAAGGAACCTATGTATGCACGTTTATTTGATGAAGTCTGGATGTTGTCAGATGTTCCTGAAGAGTATGGCATTTCTAAGAAGGATACAGGTGTGGATTTAGTTGCTCGAAATAGAGAAAATGGTGACTTAATTGCTATTCAATGTAAGTATTACTATAAAGATACGACAATCCAAAAGTCTCATATTGATTCATTTTTAAATGAGGTAGGAAAAAATTATTATGCAGAGGGGATTATTGTAACTTCAACAGATAATTGGAGTAGCAATGCGAATGACGCTTTATTAAATCGTGATAAAAAAATAGCTCGTATCGGGTTATCACAATTACGTGATAGCGAAATTGATTGGTCGCAGTTTTCATTTGAAAACCCGCAGACAATTGAACTAAAGTCACCTAAGCAACCACGTTCTCACCAGATTCCTGCCATTGAGGCAGTCGTGAATGGCTTTGAAACGGCTGATCGTGGGAAATTGATTATGGCTCCTGGCACAGGAAAAACCTATACGTCTATGGTTATTGCTGAGAAAATGGCAGAGAAGAAAAAGGGACCCTTTAGGGTATTATATTTTGTTCCAAGTATTCAACTGCTTTCTCAGTCCTTGAGAGGGTGGACTGCTGATTCTAAGTATCGTGAAGATATGGATACCTTTGCTGTGTGTTCGGATAGAAAAGTTACTAAGAAAATAAAAGGTGAAAATGAGTTTGAGGATATTGCCGCAGCAGACTTAGGTTATCCAGCAACAACTGATTATCATAAGTTACTGGAGCGTCAGAAAGTTATTGATTCAGCCGATAGTCAAAGCAAATTTCTAGTCGTGTTTTCAACCTATCAATCGATTGATGTAATTATTGAGGCTCAAAAAAATGGTTTCTATGAGTTTGATTTGATTATCTGTGATGAAGCACATCGTACCACTGGTGCAACAGAAATTGGAAAAGAAGCTAGTGCATTTGTAAAAGTACATAGTAATAGCAACATTATGGCGAAGAAACGATTGTATCAAACAGCGACACCTCGTATTTATGGAGAAGATACTAAGAAAAAAGCCGATGAAATGTCTGTGGTTATAGCGGATATGAATGATAAAGATATTTATGGAGAAGAATTTTATCGCATTGGATTTGGTGATGCTGTAAACAAGGGAATACTAACTGACTATAAAGTTATGATTCTTGCCGTAGATGAAAACATGATTGCTCGGAATTTCCAAACTATGTTAGCTAATAAGCGTGGTACTGAGCTCGAATTCGACGATGTAACGAAAATTATTGGTTGTTGGAATGGATTAATTAAACGAAAGAGCAATTCAAACGTCATTTCAGCAAATCCTATGAAACGTGCAATAGCTTTTGCAGGAACGATACGTGAGTCAAAATTAATTAAAGAAATGTTCACTGAAGTCGTGGATATGTACATCAATGAGTCAGGAAATCAATCAGAACCAGTACGAGTTGAAATAGAACATGCAGATGGTTCAATGAATGCATTGCAAAAAAATGAGAAAATCTCTTGGTTAAAAGCGAATGTTCCAGACAACACATGTCGCATCCTTTCTAATGCACGATTCCTTACAGAGGGTGTAGATATACCTGATCTGGATGCTGTCATGTTCTTAAAACCTCGTAAATCACGTATTGATGTTGCACAGGCTGTTGGGCGTGTTATGCGTAAAGCAGAAGGAAAAGATTATGGTTATGTAATTCTCCCAATTGGTATACCTGCAGGTGTTGATGAAAAATCTGTTTTAGATAAAAACGAGAAATATCAAGTGGTTTGGGATGTTCTAAATGCATTGCGTTCGCTAGATGAGCGGTTTGATGCAACAATTAATAAATTGGAATTGAATAAAAAGAAACCTGAGCAACTTCAAGTTGTTGGTGTAGGTGCAGCTCCTGACGAAAGCGAAGGTGGATTTACTATTGCAGAGCCAGCAACAGAACAGTTGGCTCTTAAGCTTGATGAAGAAGAATTCTCAGACATTGAACGTGCAATTTATGGAAAAATTGTAAGAAAAGTTGGAAACGTACGCTATTGGGAAGATTGGTCGAAAGATGTTGCTGAAATTGCCCAACAGCACATGATGCGTATTCGTGTGATGCTAGAAGACACAAATAGCGAGGCATATAAAGCATTCCGAAAGTTTGTTTCAGGTCTACATCACAACCTTAATGGGGCTATTTCAGATCAACAAGCGATTGAAATGTTGGCACAACACATAATTACAAAACCAGTTTTTGAAGCGTTGTTTGAGTCATACAGCTTTGCAAATGATAATCCTATCTCACGAGCTATGGATGCTGTGATAAAAGTTATGGATGAGCAAGGTCTTTTAAAGGAGCAAGAACGATTAAAAGACTTCTATGACAGTGTACGTGTACGTGCTGAGGGCATTGATAATCTTAAAGCGAAACAGGACATTATTATCCAGTTGTACGATAAGTTCTTTAAAATAGGTTTCAAAGAAACGACCGAACGTTTGGGAATAGTGTTTACGCCAGTTGAAGTTGTAGATTTCATCATTCATTCCGTTGAAGATGTATTGAAGAAACATTTCGGTAAGTCAATTAGTGATGAAGGAGTTCATATACTTGATCCTTTTACCGGCACTGGGACGTTTATCGTTCGATTACTCCAAAGTGGTTTAATTTCTAAGGAAGATTTGTTACGAAAATACACGCAGGAACTCCATGCAAATGAAATTGTGTTGTTGAGTTACTATATTGCTGCAATCAATATTGAAGAAACGTTCCATTCTATTATGAATGGAGAATACAAGCCTTTTGATGGCATTGTTTTGACAGATACATTTGAAAGTACCGAGAAAGAGAATTCGTTCGAGGATGAGTTGTTTGGCGAGAATAACGATCGTCTTGAAAGACAGCGTAAACAGCCTATTTTTGCGATTATAGGGAATCCACCATATAGTGCAGGACAAGGAAATGAAAATGATAATAATAAAAATATAAAATATGAAAAATTGGACAAAAATATCGCCCAGACTTATGTAAAATTAGCTAGTTCAAAATCGTTGAGAACTTATTATGATTCTTATATAAAGGCATTCCGATGGGCAACAGATCGAATCGGGGAGCAAGGAGTTATAGGTTTTGTAACAAATAGTTCATTTATTGATAAGCCTGTTATGAATGGAATTAGAAGAAGTTTTGCTCAAGAATATAACTATTTATTTATATTGAATTTAAGAGGGGCGATTCGGGGGCGTTCGGGGGATTTAGCTAAACGTGAAGGGCAAAATGTATTTGACATAATGACAGGTGTAAGTATTTCCATTCTTGTAAGAGATGGATCAGAAAATCACAAAATATTTTACAAAGACATTGGAGATTATCTATCACGAAATGAAAAAGTTAATTTACTTAATCAATGGCAGTCAATAAGAAACACTGATTGGTCAGAAGTAACACCTGATAAGAATGGAGACTGGATAAATCAACGTGATGAAAACTACAATAATTTTATTCCAATGTACGAAGAAGATGTTTATAAGTCAATATTTACTGATAAAACTTCGGGGATAGTAACTAATCGTGATGCGTGGGTATATAACTTTTCCAAGCAAATAGTGTACGAGAACACTAAAAAGTTAATTTCTAACTATAATTCGGAACGACTGAGACTCATGAAGGAAAAAAATAAATTTGAACTAGCAGAAAAAAATGGAAAGATAATCAAGTGGTCTAGATCACTTCGTCAAAAGTTGGAAAACAATATAGAAATTGAATTTTGTGATAAAACAATTGTAAAAAGTATATATCGTCCATTTACAAAAAAATATTTAAACTATGATAAGAATATTATCGAAAGTGCTCGCGGATATTGGAAGGGTTACTTTGATAAACCTAATCTTGGACTAATGGTTTCAGGTATCGGTTCAAGAAAAGGTTTTTCTGTATTAGCTTTAGATTCTATTCCTAGTATGGATATTATGGAAAAAGGACAAGTATTCTTATTAAATGGTATTGATGAAGGAAAACTATTCAAGAATGATAAGCAGAGCTTAATTTCAGAGATACGATGCAACGAGTTCGGGTTGAATGAAAAAGAATTCATATATTATATCTATGCAGTTCTTCATAGCAATGAATACCGAAATAAATATGCAAATGACCTTACTAAGGGATTTCCTCGAATTCCAAAATTGAAAAATATGAAAGAATTTGTTCGTGCTGGTGAACAACTTATACAACTTCATTTATGCTACGAAGAATGTGCACCGTACAAACATGTTGAAGTCGAATACAATTCTCATAGACCGACGTTTCGTGTAAAAAAAATGAAACATCCTAAGCGTGGTCAATTAGACACTATTTTGTTCAATACTGATATTTCCATTTCAAACATTCCTGAGAAAGCATATGAGTACGTGGTAAATGGCCGTCCAGCAATCGAATGGATTATTGACCAGTATCAAGTAAAGGTGGATAAGAATTCAGGTATCGTAGATGATCCTAACTTATATTCCAATGATGAACGCTATATTTTTGACTTGTTACTACGCGTAATAAATGTTTCTGTGCAAACGGTAGATTTGGTAAACAGCTTGCCACCATTGGAAATTGTTAAGTAATCATGATATTAATTTTTCTAAACGAACAGTTTTTGTTGTTATTCATAAATCAAGCTACCAAATGACTCGGTATTTCTATGGGGAGAGTAGGTGAGGTAATGTCGGTATTCGTTTCAGAAGAATTGAGATTAGGTAGTAAGTTAGAAAACCTAGGTGTATTTGATACACTATTAGATATGGATAGTAATTATTTCATTAATATCAAACGTTTAAAGGTCACAGAGGTACCTGAATTTTCTAGATCATATGATAAAATCAACAAGTATTTTGGTGATATTGGAACTTTACTCAAGTCTTCCAATAATAAAGAAGATAAGCTTTTCAGAACAGCAATTAAGAAATTCAATTTTCCAGAAGTACGTGGAATTAATCTTGGATTTTCTAAGGGAAAATATGGAGCAGGGTTCGGAAAGACGTTAAAAGAACAGATTATGAAAGACGCGTATGACATAATTAATAGTGGCTCTGAACAACCAGAGATTTTTCATCTGACAAGCCTTTTTGAAGAAAACGTTGGACCAGATAGGCTTAGTGATATGATAGCCAGTCTAATATATGATGACATTGTTGTTTATACTAAAAAAATTTGTGTGACTTTGGATATAAATAAGGAAAAATATCCTCATATTGAGTTTGAAAATGGATTAATGATTAATCCATACAAGAAATGTGAACTTTTGTTTCTGCCAGTAGACCTATTACATGAGCTTCCAATAGCAAAAGATTGGGACGATATCGATAGAGTTTGTTCAGAAAACGAGGCGATAAAATCAGAAATAAATGAATTGGTAGGAGAAAAATGGAAAAAAATAACTGTTAGTCAAAAGAAATACTATATGAAAGAATTCATCTTTAAAAATCCAACGATATTACAAAAAGTTATATCTAACTATAAAGCTACAGCTGTTAATCAATATGACATTAACAAAAATGTGGACTACCTAATTGAAAAAATAATTCATATAATTTTAAAAGAGTCTAATGTTGTTCCAGAGTCACATAAAGATTCCTATGATTCAACGCTAGAAATACTAGATGGATATAAACACTGGGTCGAAAACCAAAAAGGCTATTCTGTTCTCGAGGGAGTAAGTAGCAAGAATGCAGAGAAAATAGTGCAGAGAACATTACATGGACTTGCAAATTACTATTGTGACTCTAATGGCTTGGATATAAGCCCCGAGTCTAATACTGGTAGAGGTCCAGTTGACTTTAAGATAAGTCGAGGAACAGATAAAACTGTTATAGAGATTAAACTGACATCCAATGGCCAGATATTGCATGGTTTTGAGGTGCAAATAGAAGAATATGCAGTGTCGGAAGGAGCAGAGAACAAAATCTTTCTAATTGTAGACAATGGGGTGCACTCAGAGAGAATTCAACAAGTAGAAGCTAGCTACCAAAGAAGAGAATCGCTTAATGAGAACCCGGCACAAATCATTATTATAGATGCAAAGCCGAAGGCGTCAGCCAGCAACTTTTGATTTTCAAAATTTAATTGATATAGAGAACATACTCTATTTATGAATAAAGTCATTAATATTGATGATTGGATGAGATAGGAAGGATTGAACTAAAAATGAAGGAAACAGCTACATTCGACGTGTTAGGTTGTGCTAGGCTTTATCTGTATAAAACATGATTTGAAAAATAAATTCACGTATTGTCATAAAAGACCATTCTTGCTAATGAAAGTTCATTTTTATACATTGAAATTTTGCTTAGATTCTATTTTTTATTAGTCGTTTAATCCAGTTAACAATCTAGTATAATAAATCTAAATACATAGTTCTTTAGTGGTGCCATAATGAAAAAATGAAAGAGGAGAGATCTTTGGAAAACGAAATACCTAGTGATAAATTTTGGAAGATACTTAGGGATAGTTTAACAGAAGTACAGAAAAAAGAGTATATCAAGGAACATAGAAAAAGGATAGGGACAATTAATGTTCAGTATATAAAAAATGATTTGCAATGGAAGATTGCAGAGAAACAATTAGATATCATATTATCCAAACCGAAATATCACAAGATTCTACTTGATATTCACAAAAAAAATATTTTCCAAAAAAATGAGGAAGAAGTTTTAATAAATAAAGTTAGAGAGTTAAATATTGACCAGCTTTCTGAGCTAATAGCTAAAAAAGGGTTAATACACGTTTTAATACCTCTATATTCTGCTAACTGTATTGAGAAACTTAATAGTATTCTAACTAATGAAGCTTTTAATATGCCTGAAAAACAAGCCAAGCAAGAAGATCAGCAAGAAAATATCCTTAGGAATACATTAAAATCTTTGACAAAAAGAAACCACGATTTATCTTCAACCATTCTAAATTTAAAGAAAAAAGCTCAATTAAGTATTAAAAATCATAATGAAACAATCCGGAAAAAAGATGAAAAAATTAAAGAAATCAACACTCTTTATAAAAAATCCCTTTCTGAAAATGATAAATTAATTAAATCACTTGAAAGGCTAAAAGAAGATTTCGATAAATTAAATGAAAAAATTAATCAAAAAGATGAAGTTATTGGTAAATTGGAAGAAAGGATCAACAGCAAAGATGAGAAAGTCCATTTGAATTTAACACAATCAAAAAACATTGATATAAGTAAAAAGCAGAATAAGATTCTTGTTTTTGGCGACATCCCTAACAGCCTTATTAATAAATTAGAATGCGAATTCACCATTTTTAATGGAGACTATTTCAATTATAGTTTTATTGATGATTTTGATGAATACTGGTTAGTCGAAGACAAATTATCTGAAAAAGAAAAAGCCTATCTATATCGTAATAGAACATTTAAAACAATAAAATGGAAATATATCAAATATAGAGAATTGTTGATCATTTAATTTGGGAGGAGAAAATTTATGTTAAACAGTCCGGAATCTACTATTTTGGGAAACTATTACTTGGGAAGACTGGCCAAACCAGATGAGGTTCCTAATCACCTAGAGTCTATATTTGAAACAAATGGTCGATATAGAATTAATATTAAAATAGTTTCTGAAATTAAAGGAGACTTAGAAAAAGAATTATTGCCTCTAAACAATATTGTAAAGGCACTTGATAATAGAATTAGACCTGAATATGGATATGATAATAGGTCAAAAATTGAAAAAAGAAAGGAGTTGCAAAGAGACTTAAATACATCATTAATTGTTTTTCAGTTGGAAAGAAGAGAAGGGTATTATAATGTATATAACCCTGTTTTAAAGACAAAAAATTCAGATTATAACTCGGATGATGAATATGAAGCTATTCCTTATTTTAGGGTTAATAATGTTGATTATTTTATTAATCAACTTCATACCGGAAATCCTATATCTGAACTAAAACGACTCATGCAAAACAGTTTATTTGAGGACAAAATTTTTGACAATCACTTTATTCCTCCTTATATATTAATTCAAGAAGGAAATGATGATGTGTACGCATACGGCCCCCTTAACGATGTTAACTTATCAACTGATGGTGTAAGTTTAATATTCTCTAATGAGGCATCTAAAATTAGTACAAATGATGAAGATTTTTTACTAGATAATTATAGTAATGCAGATGGAAATGATGGAAAAAATGTAACCTGTTATTTTATTCAAAAGCATTGGTCGTATTCCTTCCTTGAAGCCCTTAAAAAAAACGAAACGCTTAAAATAAAAGAAAAGAAAATTGCTGATGATAAAAAAAATGATGCTTCCGATTTGCAGAGAAACGATTTAAATGGCGAAGAGATCACAGATACTAGCCCTAGTGGGGTCAGCATTGAACAGAAGATCCTCAAAAGATTTAAAAAAAGTGCTGAGAATAATGGGCTTTACTATGATGACGCTGATCTGGTAAATTTCCATACTGCAATGAAAACAGGTAATTTAGTTATCTTAGCAGGAATGAGTGGAACTGGAAAATCTAAGATTGTGAATTGTTATGCTCAAGCACTAGGGTTAGAAGATCGTGGCAACTTTAAAAAAATCCCCGTTCGACCATTTTGGCAAGATGATAGCGATTTGATAGGTTATCTTGATGTGATTAACAATATTTACAGGCCTGGAGATTCAGGGTTAATTGATTTTTTATTTGAAGCTGACAAAGAGGAGAACAAAGATAAATTATATATTGTGTGCTTTGATGAGATGAATCTTGCTAGAGTAGAACATTATTTTTCACAGTTTCTGTCTGTTTTAGAAGAAGATCCAAATGGACAAAGAAAAATAAGATTATATAATAGAGATTTTCAAAATCGACTGTATAACAGTCAAAAGTATAATGATACGCTGAATATTGGCGATAATGTATTATTTGTAGGTACTGTCAACTTGGATGAGTCAACGTTCCAGTTTTCTGATAAGGTTCTTGATAGAGCAAATGTTATACATTTAAAACTGCGTAATTTTAAAGAAGTCGCAGAGGCTGCTAAAAAAGCAAATGTTACTGATAGTATTGGTACAGCTACTTTTACAAAAGAGCAGTATTTTGGAACACGTCCCTTATCAATGGAGAATCAATCGTTTCAATTATTGGATAATGAATTAGATTTCTTATGGGAATTGCATGAGCGACTCCACAAGAGTAATGATAAGATCGGTGTCGGGTTACGTATTGTGCGTCAAATTGATTGCTATTTACAATGCCTACCTTCTACAGAATATTTGAGTCGAACTGAGGCCTTTGATTTGCAAGTTACGCAACGAATTTTGACAAAAATTAGCGGTGGGGAGGATCAATTAAATAGTCTAATTGGTACTTACGATAAGACAACAGATACGGTATCTAATAGTGAACTTTTAGATCTTTTTGAGAGATATAAAAAATCAGTTTCAGAATTGATTGAATCTCGAAAGAAGATAACTTCTTTAGCAAAGGAGTTATTAATGTATGGACATACCCTTTAAACTAATTATTAGAGAGTGGATTGGGGAAAAAAATGGTCAAGATCAATATTTAGAAACAGAATGTGATCATTATTTTCAACAGTCACCTAAACTTTATAACGAAGAAAACGTAATAATTATCACTGAAAATCGAGATATATTAATGCATTTTTCATCTTGCAATAAGAGTGCACGTCTTTATATTGACACTCTTGACTATTTCCATAGTTCCATTTGTAAAGAGGACGAAGATGAAAATATATATATTGAAGAATCAGAAGAAGAAATTGTCCTATTTAGTAATAAATTTAATACTGAAAGTAAGGACAATTATTATCCATTTATACCGGGTCTGTATAGGATCTATGTAACCATTAACGAAAAAAAATATTATGCATTTATTAAAGTAAATCCAAAACAATTAGACAGTGATGAATTGAGTTTACTTAGAGATGAGTTAGAAAGCTTCATTGAAAATCTTGCTCATGATTTAATTAATAACGAATCATCCACTCATACAAATAATGAGGATAATAATGCGTCATTAGCTAATCAAATGCTTTTACTTTCTCAAAATTATAATAAGTTAATGAATGTTCTTGGCGACATAAAAAAAAATCCTCGCAGTAAATTAATAAAAAAATATAATTTGATGGATTATTCGAGAGCCCATAATGTTGATCAGGTATCACTAAAATATTTATTAAAGCATTCGTCAGATACAAAAAAAAGAATATTATTGCCAAAAAATGAAATAACTAAAAATTTACCTGAAAATGCAATGATGATTACTTGTATAAAATTTTTTTTTAAAATCACAAAACAAATATTGATTTATCTTAATGATTTAAAACCGTTTGTTTTTAGAGAAAAAGAGATCAACTTTAGGGATCAACAAAAATACCAGAGAAGAATTAATATTTTTGATAGTACATATCTAAGATCAAAGCATCAAATAGATTGGGTAGACGACCAAGAAGAAATCATGCGAAAGTTAAACGCTGCTCTAAATAATTTTTTGTTAGAAGACTGGGTAAAAGAAGTTAATGTTAATAACCATCACCATCACGCAATTAGTCTATACTTGGATTCACGTTATCGTATGCTATATTCATTGTATAGAAATTTAAAAAGTATAAAAAAGAAAATCCAATTAGATGCAGAGTACGCTTACACATGGAAAAGAACTGATAAGCTTTATGAGATGTGGTGTTTTGTAAGGGTTATTGAAGCTTTAAAGACAGATAAGTTGGGTTTTATTCCCCAATCCGGTTGGATTTTTGGTGATAATGAATCTAATCCTTTATTAAGACAATGGCACGTTCCCTTTCTGGAGAGCAAAACAAAGATTTTATTTTTGGGTAAAAATAATTCTAAAATTCAATTGGTATATGACGAGGCAATCCCCAAAAGCTATTCAGGAACAGATTTCGATAATCCTGTTTATACGGAATTTCCACATAACAGACCTGATTGCAGATTGGATTACTATCAAAACGATATTTATTTCGGTAGCATAGTAATGGATTTTAAATACAGACCAGCTAATTCTATTGGTTCAGTCAACAATTATAATAATGATTATTATGCCTTTAAACAGCTTTTACAATATGATCATTTTGCTAGTTCATATGTAGGCAGAGCAAAAGAGTACAAACCCAAAAAAAGTGAGAAAAGACTCAAGAAACCAGTTACCGAGGTATGGGTATTTTATCCTCCTGCATCCTCTAATAAAAATGAGATTACTCCAAAAAATAATTGGTTAACAACAGTTCCATATGGACCAAAGGAAGGGTTAGAAAAGCTAGAAAACCTGATAATTAACGGAATAGACACTTTATGTGACGAATAAATAATCAATACTACACATTCGCTCTTAAAATGGAAAAGAAATTGAGTTAATTAGTAAAATGAAAAATAGCTAAGTTGAAGATAGAGAGACTTCTTTTGTATGGTTTAACTATTAGTAGAAATAAATGATGGAGAGGGTGATTGTAGATGAAAAACTTTAAAAGTATTTTAGAAGCAGATACGTATTTGCAACCACGTAGAAATTCAACAGAAGCTGAACTAAGGCTTTTTTTGAGAGAAGTAAATTATCATTGTCCACTTTGTGGTAAAGAATTACAATCACGCAAACAAAAAAATTATCAGAGAAAAGGTTTCAAATTGCACACATATATCCTAAGAGTCCTACAGTTGAGCAATACGATACTCTTAAAGCATCGGAGCGTCTAGGTAAAGATTCAGAATCGTTCGAAAACAAAATCGCTCTTTGCAGGGAGTGCCATGGTACACAAGATTTCCACACAACAGTGGAAGAATACCTAAAATTATTGGAGATAAAGAAAACTTGCTTAAGACAAACGGCGTTACATGATGCAACATTTACTCTAGGATTAGAATATGAAATTGAAAATGTTGTTGAAAAAATTTATGGATTGAAGGAATCTGATATATTAGGTATTAATTATAATGCGGTAGCCATAGCTGAAAAATTTGTATCAGATGAATTTTTATTGAAATCGAAAATTACAGGCTATGTTATGACTTATTTTACATACATACGTGACCTTTTTAAGAATATGGAAACAACCACGACATTTAATTTTGATATTTTTAGTGGTCAAATTCGGGCTTGCTTTATTAAAATGGATTCATCAGGAGCAGATAAAACTGAAATATTTGAAAGCATGGTAGATTGGATAAATATTAAAACACAAAATGTTTCTAGGCTTGCATGTGAAGCAATCATAGCCTTTTTTGTACAACATTGTGAGGTGTTTTATGAGATTACCAAGTAAAGTCACATCGTTTAAAGAAAGTTCATTGAGTAGGTTTCCGGTAATACTTGAAACTATTAATAAAAATTCTATGTCTCCATATGAACTATATGAAGATACAAAAAAGCATTTTTATAATATCGAGGATTTCATTGAAACACTGGATTATCTATATGCTTTGAATAAAATATCCTTTGAGACGGAAAATGGGAGAATTACAAATGTTATATGAAATAATGTGTGAAAAATTCAAGAAAAAACGGATAGAGTTCCACGATGGATTAAATACAATTCTAGGAACAAATGCTGGGGATAATTCAATAGGAAAATCATCATTCCTGTTAATTATAGACTTTGTTTTTGGTGGAAGTACTTATGCTCAAGCAGATGATATAATTAAAAATGTTGGTGAGCATAACATTTGTTTTTCTTTTAAATTTGAAAACGAATTCTTCTTTTTCTCAAGGGAAGTAGTTAACTATCATGACATTTGGCAGTGTAACGAGAAATATGAAAAACAACACTCTATGGATACTGACGAATTTTGTAATTGGTTAGATAAAAAATATAAAATACAACTGCCCTATTTAACTTTTCGCAATATAGTAAGTAGATACATTCGGGTATATGGGAAAGATAATGCAAATGAAAAATTGCCGCTACATAGTGTTTCAAATGAAAAAGCGAAAGATGCTCGCTCTGCTTTACTGAAATTATTTGATTATTATATGCCGATTCATAATTTATCTCAGCAAGCGAATAAATCCAACGAAGAATTAAAAACTTATCAAAAAGCCCAGAAATATAATTTCATATCAAATATCGGAAAACGAGATTTTTCTAGAAATGAAAAGGAACTAGAAAGACTTAATGTTGAACTAGAAGAATTAGCCAAAGATGTAGAAAAAGGCTTTGCTGATTTAGATGCTGAAATATCTGAAGAAGCTATTAGAATAAAAAAATACTTTCAAGAATCCGTAGATTGCGAAGTGGGGTTAAATCTCGTTTAGAAACAATTAAGGAGAATGCAGAATACAAGTTTTCCGTAACAACCAGTAATTTCGAAAAATTATTAGTGTATTTTCCAGATGCAAATGTACAAAGACTTGAGGATATTGAAAAATTCCACCATAAGATTTCTTCTATCTTTAAGGGAGAAATAGGTTCGGAAAAAAGAGGAATAGAAAAAGAACTGAAAGATTACAACGATCTGGTTAATACATATGAAAAACAATTAGAGGAGCTAATTAAAAACCCAAAACTATCTAAAACGGTGTTGTCACGTCATTCTGAGCTATTACGTCAAATAAACCTTTTGCAGAAAGAAAACGACGCATACGTACATTTGACCAGGCTTAAGGCAAATAAAAAAGATGATAATGAGCGATTGGCTTTAATAAGACAAAAACAATTTGCAATTCTTTCCAGTGAGCTGAATACTGAAATGAAAAACATTAATCAATTTATATATGGAGAAAATTATAATGCACCTGTTATAGATTTCTCAGAAAACAGTTACAGTTTCTTTACTCCCGACGATACAGGAACAGGTATCGCGTATAAAGGACTAGTTGTTTTTGATTTAACAGTATTAAAGTTAACAAAGCTACCTATAGTTGTTCATGACTCTATTGTTCTCAAACAAATATCTGATACGGCGTTAGAAAAGATATTGGAACTAGATGACAATAGTGAAAAACAAGTAATTATTGCATTAGACAAGCAGAATTCTTATACGGAAAAAGCTAATAAAATACTAAATACAAAATCGGTTTTGCGTTTAGCTCCCAATGGAGATGAACTGTTTGGACGTTCTTGGGGGTAATTAATATGTCAAGAATACTTTTGTCTCTTAATTCAGTTCCTAAAGTTGGTTTGTTTTTCCTTTTGCCTCAAATCTAAACCTATATATATTTCCATTAAATGCTTTCCAGCCTATACAATCAAAAAATCCTAGAGGTTCCCTGACTTGGTTTTCCCTAGATGAACATGCAATGCATGTTGAATTAGTTGCTTTACTGGAGAGAGAATTGTCTAATTGAACCAAAAGAAACATTTACGATTGCTGGGTCCAAAACGCCTTTTCTAATGAATTTTGTTACGTGTAAAATTATAGTAGTCAAAATGTATGTCGTTTGCTTTAAAGTGCTTAAGCATGCTATAAGTGTTAAGAAACCAATATTGGGGATAAAGATTTTGGTCAGGCATCCCATAATGTGAGGATTTGAATTTAACTATGAGTGATAATTTTTGGCGTGATTTGCCACGCCCTTTTTTTACACTGGCACCAATGGAAGA
Source organism: Terrilactibacillus laevilacticus (assembly GCF_006517395.1). GTDB lineage: Bacteria > Bacillota > Bacilli > Bacillales > Sporolactobacillaceae > Terrilactibacillus > Terrilactibacillus laevilacticus. Next base: position 103,923 of record NZ_VDCY01000008.1, on the reverse strand, counting down.
GGTGACGGATGTTGTTTTTCGCCATGTAGTGAGTGCAGCAGCCAGACCTGATGTGTTTTTTACAGAGTTTACAAACACGGAGAGTTATTGTCATCCAGAGGGAATCAATAGTGTGCGTGGGCATTTGACTTTTACAGAGGATGAACAGCCTATTGTCGCCCAAATATGGGGGATAAGCCTGAATGCTTTCGACAGATGAGTATTGGTTCTGGCGAAGCAAGGGTTCAGCGGTGTGGATATCAATATGGGCTGCCCGGTGCCTAATGTGACGGCGAATGGGAAGGGAAGCGGCCTTATCCTGCGTCCCGAAGTCGCAGCTGATTTAATACAAGCAACAAAAGCAGGGGGATTGCCCGTAAGTGTGAAGACAAGGCTTGGTTACACGGATATAGACGAATGGCACGACTGGCTAACACACCTATTGAAACAAGATATCGCTAATCTTACCATTCATCTGCGTACAAGAAAGGAAATGAGCAAAGTAGATGCCCATTGGGAACTGATCCCGGAGATTAAGAAACTTCGTGACCAGTTGGCACCAGACACACTTTTGACGATCAATGGCGATGTCCCTGACCGTCAAACCGGCTTGAAACTCGCTAATCAATATGGTGTGGATGGGATCATGATTGGGCGTGGAATTTTTACAAATCTATTTGCCTTTGAAAAGGAACCGAAAGATCATAGTAGTAAGGAACTGCTTGATCTCTTAAGGTTGCATCTGGATCTCCGTGATCAATATTCGGAAGAATTAGAGCTACGTCCGTTTACAGCTCTTCATCGCTTTTTTAAGATCTATGTCCGTGGTTTTCGAGGGGCAAGTGAATTAAGAAATCAATTGATGAGCACAAAGTCAACAAATGAAGTGCGTGCATTGCTTGATCGCTTTGTTAGTTGACAAGACAAAGACGATCTGGGGCCGCTATGTGATCTATGATCAAATTGGCGGGATACCTTCGTAATCTCTGCACGTTCTTTTTTCCAGGTCAACCCGATAAAATAGTGTTTCTTAGGATTTATCATTGTGAGAATACTAAATTATTAATGAAAGAGGGGCACAATGGTTTCTAAAGAGGTTCTAAGGTATATTCCAAAAGGAAAGAATGAAAAGGTGTGAACTAGGTCTTAATTGGAGCAAAAAAAGACACTCTCCTGTTTGATGAGTGTCTCACTTTTGTAAGGAAAATTGAGGTGAATTCCACTAACTCAAGTATTCAAAAACTTACTACACACTGCATTCTACGCACGTGGAGACGGTCGCATTGCTGGAGTTGAAATTGTAGCCGAAAAATAAACCCCTGTGCCACATAAAAAACTCATAGCAAAATGAAAATAATGTATTGGTACGCCTGTGGATAATGTGTGGGAAAAGTGTGAATAAAATGAAAGCGAAAGAAGGGTGGGAACAACATTCCCATCCTTTTTTATGTCCGAATAAGGGTGAGGAAAAAGCCTGGAAAGGATTGATGTAGCAAGGCATGAATGAATGTGAGAGGGGTTCTCCAAACCCCAAAAGCGTGTGAAAAAGCAGGAGAAAAGCCAAATCCCTGACCCCTAAATCCTTATCCCTGTACCACCACTTTATTATCATTGAAAATAATGTTGTGTGAAAAAAAGTTGAAGAAAAAAGTGAGAAAATGGGGGATGGTTGAAAAACTTTATTTTAAATGGGAAAAAATGCGAGCGTAGGAATGCGGGTTTGAGGGGGATGGAATGGCAGGACTATTTTTTCGCTGAACAGAAATTGTAAAACAATAATAAACACTTCCGAACCATATTAAACATTTCCGATTCGGAACCTGATTTCGTTAAAAAGGTTTCTTTGATAATGTAGACCACAAGTGGACGGCTCTTACAGCCCACACAGAAGGGAAATTTCTCCAAGACTATTTCCCAATCATTTATAGTTGCTGACTAAGAGCTTCAACAGATTCAAGTAAAAAAGTTATGGCTAAAGAAAAATGGCTCCACCACGCCTACTTCCAAGATCATGAGCCAAAATCAATTGTACGACTTGGTGAGACAGAACAGATAACCTTATTTGAATAAGTTATAAGGCGGCTTAATGTAATACAAATATCGAAGTACCTGGCACTTCGATATTTTTGTTTTATATGATTATATTTGATCTGGAACTAATATTGATTCAGAAATACTTATATACCCTGAGTGTAGTAGATTGAGATAATGCGATATACTAAAGAGACAATTACCCGAATATGAAAATATTGGAGTGAGTAATTAGGAGTATTGTATCTATTATTCTACAAATTATTTTAGGTATTATGTTTACTTTTCTAGGTATGACGGCACTAGCAGGGGCGAAAAAGGCATTAGAAAACTTTGAACATCTTAAATTATCAAATTGGTTTCGAATTTTAACGGGTTTCGTTCAACTTATCGGAGCTATTTGTATGATAGTTGGTATTTTGGTGCCTAGGCTTGCCGCATTTGGTGGTCTTTGGTTAACTGTGACAATGATCTTCGGAGCTTTCTTGCATCTTAGGATTAAAGCCCCTATTTCTACTGCCGTTCCTGCCATTGTTATTGGAATTATTTCATTTTTGGTATTTTTATTAAGAATTTAGTTATTACACTAGTACTAAGAAGTAGATAATCATTCTAGTCTGTTGTAAGCATGCATTAGCTAGGCATGACGTTGAACCTAAACATCATTTTTTACTATCCGATTTTGACATTCCTAGGAAAAAAGGTGAAGATCCAGATCCTGAAATAACTATGAAAGCATGCGCTTAATTTTCATTAACCAATGTTGATATTTCAAGCCCTTTAAATCGATGAAAATGAACAAACAGACCCTATCCTTTAAAAAGGAAAGCGTCTGTTTGTTCACCTTATTCCTCATTAAACCATAAGGATCATTATTATCACCATTATAGTTTATGAAAATTTCTTTTCCAGCTTTAGTATCTCTGTAAGCGTAGAAATTAAATGTATAGTTATTAGTATTGATCTTATAATTTGTATTAAGTTCATAGGAATGCTTAAATAGCATGCCATATCCAAGAAGGTTCGCACTATGATTTATCCCATATTCAAAAGCATAATCACCAATTAATGTTTTCTCAATTTTCTTTCTTCATTGATTCAAATTAACTGTAAGATGTATGATATAGGAAAGAAAGGCGCAATTTGTGTTAATAGTCTGTAAGACGCTTCGACATTAAAGTCGCAAAACATTGTTGATTGAGGCTAAATGAGCGTAATACAAATTTTATAGTAATAAAAAACGAAAAACATGAAGATAACTTATTTAGGATTAGCAAAAGTATTTCATTCAGCTACCTTAAAATTAAAAATGTCATGCAAAGAAAATTTTCATCCGTTAATCTGAGTTCCTAAACTGTTGTTAGCCTTGTCTTTATATTGAGCAGTAATTTTCAAAAAATGGGTAGATAATATATTTTGTTCTGACTATAGGATGACTAGTTATTATATTAAGATGGATGTCATTTCGTACCTAAAAATGTTACACTGACAACAAATGTTGTCAGTGTTTAGAAGTTGTGCTATCTGCCTCTATGTTTGTTTTCGGCTTTTTGAACCTTGATCTTTCGTATATAGGCTTTCTTATCTTCTTTCAGCTGCTTATCATTTTCAGCTTTTTCTTTTTTGCTTGTTTCAAATTCATCTTTTAAAGCTTCCTGAGCTTTTGTAGAGATTGAACGCTTTTTTAATTCTTTAGCAACTTTTCTTTGAAGCTTTTTTGAATTGATTTTTTTTTTGTGACGTTTTTCAATGGGGATACCACATTGTTTATGGGTGTCAATCAATTTGAGAAGCCTCTTGTTTACAAAATCAAGTACATCTTGATCCTTTGGTTCTTTCCCAAAAATATAGCGATAGGCTTTGATTCTGTTGCCAGACACAACTTCGATAAGCCCTACATAACATAAAATTGACCATTGTAATAAATAGTTAACTTCATTATAGGTCCCTCCTCTAGTAATTGATTAGAATGATGGACATCCCGAGGAGGGGAAGGTTACTGACATCCAATCAGGATGTATCCGGACTACCAACCGAATTGTGTTTTTTCATTCTTACTCTATTATAAATGAAACTTATTATTATTTTAATTAACTAGTTTTCTATTTATTAAAGGATTTAAATAAAATATCAGCTTATTTTTCTAAGATAATTTTAAAAATTTAAGTTACTACATTTGGCTTGAGTGGAGAAATCACTTCGCACTCCAACGGCTGCTCTTCGGGGTTTTTCTGATGTTCCATACTTTGACGAAGTCGATACGAAAAGTTTATGTCGAAGTGACAGGCAGAGCGACCGAGCTTAGGTCGTAACATATAGCGGGTCTGTTTTTTACCTCTTAAATAACGCGGTAAACCGTATCACAAGTAGTGCGGATATATATTTACAGTATTAGATATTTGTTTTATAAAAATAAGCCCAACACTTGCATGAAGTTCATTTTGAGCTCCGACATGTTGGACTTTATTTATATACTACTTATAGTAAAGACCGAATAGCTTGCTCGATATCCATTATAGAATCATATGGCTCAAAACGAGCAACAACATTCCCTTTACGATCCACTAAAAACTTTGTAAAGTTCCAACGAATATTATTACCAATTAAATAATTTGGATAATGTTCACGAATTGCATCGAATAACATTTTTTGTTGTATCGTATTTTTTTCAAATTCCGATGCATCAACTTCATGTTTTAAATAATTAAATAAAGGATGAGTTTTATCGCCATTCACATAGATTTTATCAAAAACCGGATACCTAACACCAAATTGCCCCTTACATTGGGCAGCTGTCTCTAAACCGTTTTCCGGATTCTGATTGCCAAATTGATCACACGGAAAAGAAAGAACTGTAAATCCATCTTGTAGGTACCTTTCATATAACTTCTGTAAATCTTCGTACTGATATGTAAACTGACATTGACTTGCGGTGTTGCAAATTAGCATTACTTTATCTTTATAAGTTTGCATAGAGAGAATATCTCCGTTAGGCTTCTGCACTAAATAATTATAAATACCCATTAAATAACCTCCATTTATAGAAATATTAGTATATACGAATTATAGAAGATAGTCCAAAAGTTTATTTTACAAGTAAATTATCTCAAATAAATTAGTAGGAACTGTTTGAAGGAGAAACTATTGTATTTGTGAGTGATATCGAGTTAATTTCGACAGCGATGTCATTACTTGAACATCTAGATTTGTTAGCACGAATGGTGGAGATGAATCTGCTGTTCTTTATCCAATTGCAAGTGTTTTACAAGTCGGACCATACACAAAAAATGTTGATGAGAAACTGTAACAAGATTATAAAACATTGCCATTTTCAAGGATTCAAATGTCCATTGGTAATGAACATAGCGACTCTTCCTATGGCGTCATAGAACAATTACTATGCTTTAGTTGAATAACATACTCCACAATCGGGGCGCAATTCTAGAATAAGTGTCTCTTTTCTTCTTAACTAATGAGTGTTTTAATAAACAAGGCTTAAGATAATAATCATATCAGAATAGTTATTACATCGTACATAGAAAAAATCCACTCTTAGGTATTAGAGTCGTTTTTTTCTATTGCATCTATTTCTCAGCTATTCCATTCAGCTGATGTAACAGGCGCTTGGTTGTTTCGTTTATTTCATCCAATTCCTTTTTATTCATGCCAGTTGCATCGAATAAGGATTGCGGAACACACGATGCCTTCTCCTGTAGTGCTTTGCCAGCTTGCGTTATAAAAATGTTCATGACGCGTTCGTCCACTGTGTCACGGCGACGCTCGATGAGTCCGGCAGCTTCCATACGTTTGAGTAGGGGAGTCAGTGTACCTGTATCAAGATCAAGCACTTCACCCAGCTCTTTAATGGTTCTTTGTGGCTTCTCCCACAAGGTAACTAAGACTAGATACTGAGGATAAGTGAGCTGAAGTTCGTCTAGGTAAGGGCGATAAAGTCGTAAGATGGCCCGTGAACAGGCATACAATGAGAAACATAAGTGGTCCTTTAATTTAAGATTATTTGGGTTAGTTTCCATGGTTACACCTCTAATAATTAATATTTCTCTCATTAATAATTTAACATACCTTCTATACGATAAAAAGTATTTTGCGAAACTTAATTGTTGACAACATTTTGAAATGAAGGTAAGATGTACTTACAAATTAAGTTTTGCACAATACAATTTTGCAAAATTTAAAATAAAAATAATGGAGGAATTTATAATGAGTAAACTTACAGTAGGATTAGAAAATGGTGCACCGATTGAGCTTCACATTGAGGATGTAGGATCTGGAAAACCAGTAGTATTAATCCATGGTTGGCCACTTAGTGGGAGATCTTGGGAAAAACAAGTACCAACATTAGTGGAGGCTGGTTACAGAGTAATTACGTATGATCGTCGTGGATTCGGTCAATCTTCACAGCCATGGAATGGGTATGAATATGATACGTTAGCGGCAGACCTACACAAAATACTGGAGCATCTTGATCTTCGTGACGTAACATTGGTTGGCTTCTCGATGGGTGGAGGCGAGGTTGCTCGTTACATCGGTACATACGGAACAGAGCGTGTATCAAGAGCTGTACTAGCAGGGGCAGTACCTCCGTACCTTTACAAAACTGAGGATAATCCGGACGGCGGATTTGACGATTCAATAATCAACGGCTTACAAGATGGAGTAAAGGCAGATCGAATTGCATTCCTCGATAACTTTACGACGAACTTCTTTGCATCTGGGGACAGAACAGATTTAGTGAGCGAAGAATTCCGATTATACAATCGTGACATTGCAGCATTTGCTTCACCAAAGGGCACACTTGACTGTATCGCAGCGTTTAGTAAAACAGACTTCCGTGGTGATTTAGATAAGTTCAACGTACCAACACTAGTTATTCACGGTGATTCAGATGCTATCGTTCCATTGGAAGTCAGCGGGCAAAAAGCGCATGAACGCATTCCGAACAGTCAGCTTGTAGTAATTAAAGGTGGTCCTCATGGGTTTAATGTGACACACGCCGAGGAGTTCAATGCGGAACTGATTCAATTTTTGAATACTACTGAATCAGATATATAATAAATTTTAATATAAATAATGAAGGCACCAAATTGGGTGCCTTCATTTATATCAAAATTGGTATTTACGTACCGTTTTTTCCGAAACTGATGTATCAGAACAATTAAGTAAATTGTCCAAGAAAAATTAGGACATTTCATCAAACTGATTGAAAATAACAATCCCGTGCTTCAATGCGGAGGGTGGTGCCTGTCACCACCCGGAATTATGATCGACATGAAACCAAAACGAATCGTGTATGTATCTTGTAACCCAGCCACATTGGCAAGAGATTTGAGAGTATTAGAAGCGGGTGGGTTTAAGACGGTTGAGGTACAGCCAGTGGACATGTTTCCGCAGACGATGCACGTGGAGTTGGCTGTGCAACTCAATTTAAAATAGTAGAAAACTTGCCCAGTCTTAAGACTGGGTTAAAGTCTTTAAGAAGCACTTAATTTAATAGGGATTGGAAATTTGTTATTGTAACGGCACAATTATTTCGGAGCCTGTTTTGTTCTTAAGTGTGATAAGCACCTGAACATCTACTCTATTGTATGATATTTCTTTTTGAATGAATTATAATAAAAGTAAAGGTATTGGTAAGAGGAGGGCAGGATAAAATGAAATGGCAAGAAGCGAGGGAGCTATTCCCAAATCAGTTTCTTTTGGTTTCAATTCTTGATTATCATGAAGAAGGTGACAAGAAAATTGTTGATGAAGTAGCCCCAATAAGAACCATTTCCGAAAAAGATGCAAACAAAGAATTCTTCCGTGCTAAAGAAGGAACTATTGTTTATCACACATCTAATGAAGAATTTGTAATTTACATTCGCAGAGATCCTTTAATGAAAGTGAGAAGAATCTAATGAAGCTTTCATATGATGGGCAACTTATTACAACAACTCTTTATGTGGAATTTCGTGGAATGGCATTAGAAATTAATGATGTAATCGTCGATACAGGATCTTCTCATACAGTAATTAACCCGGATATTTTGGAGAAAATTGGAGTTAGATATGAAAATGGGGACGTGATTTATGAAGCTTATGGGATAGGTGGAACTGTTCCGTTTTATACAAAAGTTATGGACAATGTTAAAATTGATACATTTTCTATTAAGAATTTTGAAATAGATATAGGAATGTTGCCTAATAATCACAATGGATTACTAGGGTTAGATATTTTAAAATCATATAACTTTACAATTGACCTAGAAAACTTGGAGTTAAATCCTTCGAATAATAATATACAAAAAAGAATAAAAAAATAAAATGGCAGGGATAACTATGGCTAAAATTGGGGACAAATGATAGACCAGCAATCGTGCGTGTTGCAAATGAAGAAAAAGCTAATGAATTATATAATGTTTGTGAAAGTAGGGGGTGGAAGGTCATTATTGGTATTGAACCTGACAAACCAGAAGATATTTCGGATATTCAAAGATTGCTAGGTTTAAAAGTTGAAAATACAAAAACGATAGTAAATGAAGAACAAATCGGCAGAAATGACCCATGCATTTGTGGAAGTGGTAAGAAGTATAAAAAATGCTGTGGTAAGTGACAAGCAGCCTTCAAGATTGGGCGTAAAGAATATTGGAGGAATGCTAAATGATCGATAGGGATCAAGACAGAAGAATATTACAGGTAATTCAAGATTTAAAAGGTGAATATGAAATATTAGAGGCATGAAGAACCATATTAAACAAGTGGTTAAATTTCCTTTTAAAGATGAAATAGTTGAAGTGCAGGATTCAAATTTAATCGTTAAACAAGGAGATCGATTAAAGGTTCATTCGATAGAAGACATCGATGACAAGTATGGAATTATTGCACCTAAATATTGAACCACCCATTTGGAGAAGATTGCTTATTCCAAGTGGTATAACCTTTCATAAATTTCATAAACTTATTCAAGCTGCTTTTGATTGGCAAGATTACCATCTATATTTGTTTGATTTTAATGATTTCTTTGTTGTCAATTCCGATCCAGATACACCGTTTCATAATATTGAAAAGAATCCTAAGAAGGTAAAGATTGATCCTGTCTTTAAAGAGTACAAGCAGTTTTTATATGAGTATGATTTTGGGGATTCTTGGATGCATGAAATTGTTGTTGAGGAAGTTGGGATTTCCGGATGAAGACCTGAAACATCCAAAATGTATTGACGGTGAACGCCAGAGACCGCCCAAAGATGTTGGCGGTGTAGGCGGTTATGAAGAGTTTTTAAATATTATTAATGATCCAAACCATGAAGAATATGATGAAATGCTTCATGGGCGGAAAAAGACTCCGGGAAAATTTGGTGCATGTCACTTGTCGAATCATTGGTTGAAACCAGATAAAGGATTTAAACCAGATATGGATTTTTGTGACATAGACAAATAAACTTGTGATTTAATAATTGATGAGGAAAATAAAAAAGGAACAAAGAAACTTCTTTCAGATCCATATGCATAGGTATAGAATTATGTTCAGTAAAGAGATTTTATATAATTCAGATAAAATAAATTAGAATTTGAACGCCAATTTTGAACTGCAAATTATTCATATTATAAGGAGGATAAGGAAAATGAAGATTCTTTTTGATGAAACATACGCTTCAAATGACGGAAAGCAAGCGAGCAGGAATATTTGGTATGGAGATGCTGATATCTATGTTGACGGTGAGTACGGAAAAGTCATTGGGCTTAATGAAAGTTTAATGAATAATCTATGCAAAATAATAAAAAACGACTTATCCAAGTACGCTGCTCATGCCCCTACCGAAACTAACTGGTATTTCTACGGAAGTGCTGTAACTCAGGATGATATTGGCGACAATAGCCGTTCGACAATTATGGTTCGTGAGAGATCTGGCGAGTTTATATCCAATTTTAATATCAGTGACCACGATTTTGCTTTAAATATTGATGCCATTCTATTGTTTAAGGAAGATTTTGAAAAACGTTTAGCGAGTCATTGACGAATAGTAGCAGTATAAGCATATTATGGAGCAGTCAAATTGCAATTTGTCGATGAGATAATGAGCACAATCTGTATTTGAAGTTAAGACGCATCTTTCTTTTATATGAATGCAGTTGATATGTTCCCGTCTACCGATAGTCCCAAAAACGCAGTGGATATGTTTCCAAGAACGGACATACTCAAATGACATTCATTCTGTCCTCTCGAGTCACGTGGAGACGGTAGCACTGCTACAAAGGAATTTGTAACTAAACAATAGGAAACGAGGAGTTCTGGAATGAATAATGAAAAAAGGAAGTTGTCATCAGAACAACGTGAAGAAATACTCGGTGTATTGAAAGCCCGTTTTGAGAAAAACATGAATCGTCATAAAGGACTTGAATGGATTAATGTACAAGCAAAGCTAGAAACTAATACTGAAAAACTATGGTCCCTGAATAAAATGGAAATAACTGGCGGTGAACCGGATGTTGTTGGTCACGATATACAGACGGACGAATACATTTTTTATGATTGTTCAGCGGAAAGCCCTAAAGGTCGCAGAAGTTTTTGTTACGACCGTGAGGCACTGGAATCAAGGAAAGCACACAAACCAGAAAACAACGCTTTGGATATGGCTGCTGACATGGGTATTGAGATATTAACGGAAGAACAATACCGGGAGATGCAGAAACTTGGAAATTTCGATACTAAAACATCGAGCTGGGTGAAAACACCTTCTAATATTAGAAAACTCGGTGGGGCCATCTTTTGTGATCGTCGCTACGACACTGTCTTTGTGTACCACAATGGAGCAGAGAGCTACTATGCTGCCAGGGGTTTCAGGGGCTCGTTAAGGGTCTGAATTTCGGTTGAAACGCAGCCAGGTGAAAGGACGCTAAGTTTGGTGCGTGTCACTTGTCGAATCATTTTACTATGAAAACGGTGGTCTTTCTTTTAATTTTGATCTATTTACCACACTAGGCACCTATATTGGAGGTAAGATTAGATGAATATAAAATTTGATCCCAATAATGTCGTTATTAAACTATGTATGAGTGGGATGGGAATGGAAGAAAACGGAAACACTGAGGGATCAATAACGATGTTTCTTAAAGCATGGCACGAAGCAACAGACGACTATGAAAGATTTATTGCAGCTTACCATTTAGCTCGTCAACAAAAGAGTATTACAGACAAATTAAAATGGATGGAAACATCTTTACAGTGTGCACTAAATATAAATGATGATAATGTTAAGAGTGCATACTCAACGTTATATTTAAACATTGCCAAATGTTATGAGGAGTTGTGTGATTCTACTAATGCAAGAAGAAATTATGAATTGTCAAATTCATATAAGGGTGCGCCTTCTGATGAAGGACCATTTTATCATGGGACAAAGGCAGATTTGCAGGTTGGCGATTTATTAATAGCGGGTGGAAATTCAAATTACAAACCTGATCTTAAAATGAACCATATTTATTTCACTGCTAATGCCAATGGTGCAGGACTTGCAGCAGCATTAGCAAAAGGAGAAGGAAGAGAACGCGTTTATATAATAGAACCAACAGGTGAATTTGAAAACGACCCAAATGTTACTGACAAAAAATTTCCTGGTAACTTAACACGTTCTTATCGCTCAAAAGAGCCTTTAAGAATTATTGGTGAAGAAACAGAGTGGGTGAAACTGACAACTACGGAACGACATAAATGGCGCGAAAATTTAGCTAAAAACAAGGGTGAAATTATTAACTAAAATATTTAATGGTGTGATAGTCGAAGGTCGATATGTTCCCGTCTACTGATAGTGCAAAATGTGTCATGGATATGTTTCCACCTACAGAAAACTCAAATGACATTCTTTCTGTCCTCTCAATCCATTTCGAGTGTGTGGTGCAACTTCATCGGGAAAGTTTGGTGCCTGTCACTTGTCGAATCATAATAGTCTGAACTTCTTAGGTTCTAGTTGGAAAGTAAACTCGGTAAATTAAATTGTAAATAATTAAGATAACATTAAGAACCGCCCCGGTGTTTCAAGTTAATTTTGACAGGCGCCGATTATTATCGGATAACAATATACGGTCTCATCATCTCATAATCCTCGTGCTCCAAGATATGACAGTGCCATACATATAACCCGGTAAATGGTCCGAACTGCATGATTATTCGAGTAACTTGCTTCGGATTAGCTCGAACGGTATCTTTCCATCCTCGTTCTTGTGGTTCCGGTGGCATTGCCGGACCTGTATATTCGATAACCTTCTCCTTGTTAAATTTTTCAACATCGAAATTCCTTCGGTCAAGTATTTGAAAATCAATTAAGTGAAGATGAATTGGGTGTGAATCATCAGTTACGTTGATGAGGTACCATATTTCGGTTGCCCCTAATTTTGGATTTTCTGATATAGGTGCATCCCATGGTTTATTATCCAATAGCATCCATTCACGACCGTACTGATCCATATTATCATTTAATGTTAGGCATCTTACTCTCGTAACTGACTGTTCTTTTGTTTTTGGAACAGGTATCATATGAGCCGGAATTGTACTAGTGTCAACACTTGATAAAGGAAGAGTTACTCTAAATTGCATCACTTGACCAACCGTATTTGGATCCGGTTTGTCACCCCCTGGAAAAGGAGCGGGGGCATCATTTGTCATGATAATATTCTTCCCTTCTAAATTGGTAAAATCAATGATCACATCTGCTCTTTCTGCAGGGGCTAACATGATTTCCTTGAGACCAACTGGATATTCCAGCAACCCTCCATCAGTCGCAATTTGATACATAAGTTGTCCAGAATCAAGCTTAATCCTATAGAAACGAGTGTTAGATGCGTTTAAAAGCCTAAAGCGGTATTTACGTGGTTCCACTTTTAAATAAGGCCATACTTTACCATTTACTAGAATCGTATCCCCAATAAATTTAGGAGTAATCGACATTTCTAATTCAGGAATCGGTTTTTCTGGTTGCTTCGGGTAGTAAAGAGAACCATCCTTATTAAATGTCTTGTCTTGTATCATAAGAGGAATCTCATATTTCCCACTCGGTAAATTCAATGAACGTTCTCGATTTTCTCTGATAAGATAAAATCCCGCCAAACCTGCATAAATATTTAGCCTCGTAATACCAATCGTGTGGTCATGATACCATAAAGTGCAGGCATGATTACAATTATCATATCGATAGATTTGCTTTCTAAAATATGGCCCCACTTGTTTGAATCCCTTTGTAAACCAAGCCTCTGGGTAGCCATCGCTTTCCCATTCAACACAAGCTCCGTGTACGTGCACGACTGTTCTTACATCAGGCACGTCCCGATGGGCACCATGAACCGTATAATCGATTGGAAAAAGATGCTTATCAGGAAGGTTGTTAATCCATTTAATAAACACTTTTTCTCCACTTTCGACTTCAATTGTAGGTCCTGGATATCCATCTTCGTACCCCCAAACAGTTGTGTCATTTAACTGACTATGAAGTGATTGACGTAATTCAGTCATATTTACTTCGTAATAAGTATAAAACTGATTTTTCCATCGAGGTTTTAAAATAGGTGGGATGGGTAATTCGTCTATAAATTTAGAGAGAATCATCATTCGCCTCCTTTATAACATACCGTAATGTCAAAAAGTTAATAATCCTTGATTTAATGGGCTATAAATGTTAAAAACTTGCCAATCCCATAGTTTTAGATTAAAAGTGAGGTTACCACAGGCAACACCTAATCCCTAACACCGAGGAACTGACAAGTCGTACCCTCAATTATTAACTTATTTAATGGAATCAAGCATCAAGATTAACTAATCTTACTGATTTGACTAGTTTCTTATGATGATGTCAGCTCTCCACCATTAACATGAATGGTTTGGCCAGTAACAAATCTGGAATCATCAGAGGCAAGATAGACATACGCTGGCGCAAGCTCAAATGGTTGGGCCATTCTCTGCATCGGATTACCGGAACCTAATATAGCGACCTGATCTGCAGAATATGTTGACGGCTGAAGCGGAGTCCAGGTTGATCCTGGTGCTACAGCATTGACCCGAATTCCCTTATCTATAAGATTATTGCTTAAAGCACGAGTAAAGCCAATAATCGCTGCCTTCGTTGATGTATAATCAATCAATTGTGCAGGACCTTTAAAAGCCACAACCGAAGATGTATTAATAATTGAGCTACCTGGTTTCAAATAGGGAAGCGCCGCTCTAGTTGTGTAAAAATGAGAATAGATATTAACTTTAAAGGTGTCTTCGAATTGTTCGTCAGTGATATCGAGTAAACTTGGTTGCTGGAACTGGATACCCACATGGTTAACAAGGATATCCAATCGTCCGAATGATTGGATCGTTTGTTCCACAATGGAGATACATTGAGTTTTGTCTCGGACATCACCTGGCAATAAAATGCAACGCTGGCCGAGTTGTTCGATCCGTGCTTTTGTTCTGTTTGCATCTTCATGTTCATCCAAGTAGGAGATAGCAACACTAGCGCCTTCTTTAGCAAACGCAATCGCTACAGCTGCTCCGATACCGCTGTCCCCACCTGTGACGAGGGCGACTTTCCCTGTTAATTTGCCGCTTCCCCTGTACTCTGGATTTTCAATAATAGGCCGGGGAACCATCTGTTTTTCCACGCCCGGTTGTCGAAGTTGACGTTGTTCAGGGACATTTATCGGAATTTCCTCATAGCGAGTTATTACCCCGTAATTTGGATATAATGGATAATTTCCATCGGTGATTTTCTTCTGATTTTTTTGCTCATTCTGTTGCATTGGAGACCTCCTTGCAGTAATAGAAAATACCGTTTTAGATTATGTTACATGGGCGCACCTAGTGCATGTTCCAATCCAAATTGTTTAAAGCGGATGAAAGAAGTACTTGCTCTTTATTAGAAGTAGCTGAATAAGGTGTATTAGGTAAATTTAAGAGGAGGTTATTCGCTTGTTTCAATATAGTCCTGAAGTCAAATTATTACTAGTGAATTTTTCTGATGAAAAAGTAGAGATGCTCTATAATAACAACCCTTACACTTGGTCAATGCCGTTAATAGGACCTAGACCGCCCTATTATACTAATCCTCGTTACGTACAAACCTATCCCATAATCTAATGAGGGTGGTGCCAATCACCACCCGAAATATAAAAAGGGGACAGGTTGGAGGTTGAAAGTGTGAAAAATGAAGGGAAAAAGTGGGTTCCCTTGACCTTAATTCCTGTTCCCTGTGCCATGACTTTATTATCATAATAAATAAATTTGTGGCAGAAGAAACGCGTCAAAATTTGTGAATATGAGTAATTCATACAGTGTATGTTCAAAAAGGTGACAAATTAGTAGCAAGAAGATCAAGGCGGCGCTGTTTTGAGGACCGGAATGTAGGTTTTTACTACATGAGGACCGGAAAAACGAGCGGGCGCCGAGATTCGTAGCTTATCATTTGTTGACTTTTTGAACAACCTCATACAGAAAAATTTTGAGAAAAGAGGCGTAGCAGGACTTTATTTTTACTTAACAAGAGTAATAATTAAAAGGCAATTGGCCCAGCGGCAAAACAGGACTTTTGTAAGTAACTAGTAAACCGTACTAGTGTCTATCAATACCGATGTTTTTGAAAATATTCAGGGGATTTTTCCTAACACATTGTAAATTACTCATATCCAAATAAGCTAAGGGAACACTTATGGAGAAAAGGTGTGGATGGAAATGGAGGAAAAGATTAAGGAACATACTTTGTTATTGGTATATTTAACATCATGGAAAGAGGATGAACTGTATGAAGAAATGAGAAGAAGCTGGAAGGGCTATCCGTTTGATGTCTTAAATGAACTTACTGACGAGGATTTTATTCGTGGAAGTATTAGATCTAAATCTGTCTATTTAACTGAAGCGGGTATCATAGAAGCTAAGGTTTTAATGAAGAAATACCAAGTTAATGATGTCTAAAGGATAAAAGCAAGGAAATAATTATTTACAAAGTAAAATGGCAGTCTCTTCTTGTGATTCTGATTGTGATTGATGAAATGAAAGTTAAATTAGTGACAGATTAAGGGGAGAAAAAATATGCTTAAAATTGGAAGAAATGATTTGTGCCCGTGCGGAAGTGGTAAAAAATATAAAAAATGCTGTATGGACAAAGATAAACAATTGAATGTGAAAGAAACTTTAAGAAATCCCTTTAATCACTTGCTTACATATGAAGGGGTAAACGAACTGAGTACCGCCGAAATCATTCACCAGTTATGGAGATTTGGTATTCCATTTAAACAGGAAACATTTTTAAAAGATGTCGAAAAGTTCTACTCTGCTGAAGATCTTTCGGAAAACTGGTTCCATCAATATTCTGTTACTGCAAAGGGAAGAGATGAAGATTTCCCTTGGCTGGCGGCCTGGATTTTATGGGAGAGATTGGCTCCATCAAAAAAACTATCTATGGAACAAATGAATGACTTGATTGATAGTGGTATTGAGTATGCAGATCAAAATGATTCTATATCTGCATGTGATACATGGTTGAAAGTATGGAAGGCAATAAAGGATAGGATTGAACCTAAATTCCAAAACTTGGATTATCTTGACAAGCACTATAAGGGCAGTTTTTTTATTCGGGATTTTTGCCAGGACCTAGAAGCTGAACTTCATAATGCGGGTTTGAATGATCCTGTTTATTTTGAAAAAAGAATAAATTATTGTCGCGAGTTTTGTAACTATTTTCCTAAAGAAAGTGAGCTAATTATTCATAATATGCGGCGTGCCATTGCGGATTCTTACGCTAAGTTAGATCAATATGGGAAAGCTGAGTCTGGGTTTGAGAAGTTAGTGCAAGATTTTCCGGACAATCCTTGGGGCTATATCGGGTGGGGAGATCTGTTCTTTTTTGAACATAAGAAGGATTATCATAAAGCGCAAGAACTATACGAAAAAGGTTTAGCAATCGCCAAGGATCAAATGGATATTGAAGCCATAAAAGAGAGGCTTGAAGATTTAAAGGAAGGATTATAAATATAATGTTTTTTACTTGGACGTAGCTTATTGTAATTAATAAATGGCGAATGCTAAGGTGAAATGAATGTTAATCCAATGTACGAAGCCCTTACTTGATAAGATAGGAATAAAGGGCAATGAACTAGTTTCATTTGAAGGCTATGAGCAATTTCCCAATAGTTTCATAGCGTGGCACGTTAATTTTGTAAAATTGGTATAACTCTACACATGAAAATAAAACCAATGATCAAGATGTTTTCATCTATTCAGGTGATCTTTATCAAATTCAGTAAAAAAATGAGCGTTTTACAGGACTAGTGTATTCCGTTAAAATGTCATTAAGACAAAGAGTAAAGTAAGTCTCAGATATAATAAAGCTAAAATGAAACATTAGTTAGCTCATTCTTGACTCTCAGCTGATCGAATTGAAAGAGGGGTGCTCCTAGATGACAAAGAGTCAATTGAATCCTAAGGTAGATGAATTTCTAAGTAAAGCTAACAAGTGGAAGGAAGAATACGAGAAGTTAAGACATATTATTCTTGACTGCGAACTGACTGAAGAATTTAAGTGGATGCACCCTTGTTATACATATGAGAATAAAAATATCGTATTAATACATGGATTTAAAGAATACTGTGCGCTTCTGTTTCACAAAGGTGCCTTGTTAAAGGATACCCAAAGGATTCTTATCCAACAGACGGAGAATGTGCAGGCGGCGCGTCAGATTCGGTTCACCCATGTTCAAGAAATAGTAGAGATGGAAACGATCATAAAAGACTATATTTATGAAGCGATTGGCGTTGAAAAAGCCGGTTTGGAAGTGAATTTCAAAAAGCACACTGAATTCATCATTCCTGAAGAATTGCAAAATAAATTCGATGAAATCCCTGCCTTGAAAACGGCTTTTGAAGCATTGACACCGGGACGGCAAAGAGCATACATTTTGTATTTTTCTCAAGCTAAACAAGCCAAAACTCGAGAGTCAAGGGTTGAAAAATATACGAAACAAATTCTTGATGGGAAAGGATTACATGATTAATATATTCGATGAGAAAATAAATTAGTCAAACTAAGATTGGTCTCTAGAATTATGGAATGGATTTCCTTTGAAACCATCTTTTATATTATTGATAAAGTTGACCACTATTTCTTACTGTAGAATTTTGATGGTTAATCATGTACTGATGAATACGATCGATATTTCTTGTGGTTTTATTCAATTATGGTAATAATACAGTTATACATCATAAGACAAACATTAATTGGTAGTAACACTTTTAGTCTTAAACAAATTAATAAATAGGAGATGAGATGTATGACATTGAAATTGATTCCGTATTTAGTTATGAATGGAAATGCAAGTGAAGCCATTGACTTTTACAAAAAAGCATTAAATGCCGAAGTGCTTTTTACCCAGTCATTTGGAGAAATGCCTGAAATTCCAGAGTATCCAATACCTGAGGATGCGAAGAACCGGATCTCTCACGCTTCAATAAAAGTCGGCGAAACAGAACTGATGTTTTCTGATACATTTCCTGGTCAGCCTATTACAAGCGGAAACCAAGTGACGATTTGTATATCCACTGATGACGCTGAAAAGTCTAGACAGATCTTTGAGACACTAAAGCAAGATGGTGAAGTAACAATGGAGCTACAAGAAACGTTTTTCAGCCCGGCTTATGGTGGTGTAATAGATAAGTTTGGTGTTAGCTTTCAGATTTTTACAAACGGTCAAGAAGGATAATTTATTCTATATTTCAAGTGTTATATAACCCCTTTTTCAACTAGATTTACATAAGTATTTTTACAAAAATGACTTTGTTGTCGTACTTTTACAATACAGAGTCATTTTTGTTATATAAATATATCTAGAGTTTGTTAATTTCTTATAGATGGGAGTTAAACGAAGAATGATCAAACAGCCATTCCAAACGAAATCGATTTTTGCAAAATTTGCTAGTGCAATGACCTTAATTTTCATTTGTTTAGCAGTTAAAAGTCGAGTTAAAAGTTTGTCATCTACTAAACTACTAAATGTTCCATTAATCAAGCAGAGACCTGAATTACCATCAGGTTGTGAAGTCACAGCGTTAGCCATGGCATTAAGATATTATGGTATAGATGTAAACAAAACGACATTAGCCAATCAAATGCCTCGAGACAATACACCTGTAAAGAGAAACCAAGATGGAACCATTAAAATATGGGGAGA
This sequence comes from Terrilactibacillus laevilacticus, assembly GCF_006517395.1. Taxonomy (GTDB): domain Bacteria; phylum Bacillota; class Bacilli; order Bacillales; family Sporolactobacillaceae; genus Terrilactibacillus; species Terrilactibacillus laevilacticus. The sequence continues at coordinate 84,721 of NZ_VDCY01000008.1, read as the reverse complement.
TCCAGAAGTTGGATTTGTTGGAGATCCATATGATAATGGCATCACCATTAATCCCAATCCGTTAAAAAAAGTACTGGATAATTACCGTCAAGGCGGTCTAGCTTTGTATGGCAAAGACTTTAATGTGATTGAAGGTTATGTAAAAAACAAAAAACCTACACTTATTTGGTTTACGATTACGCATGAAATGCCTATAAAACGGACATGGGAAACACCTAACGGAAAGATCATTTTCGCTCCACGCCCGCTACATTGCATTGTTGTAACAGGTGTTGATCGCAAATATGTTTACTTTAATGATTGTGAATCGACGAAAGTAAGTGGACAGAACGTAAGAGTGCCTAAAAATGAATTTATTCAAATATATAATGCGATGGGAAAAAGAGCATTAGTGGTAAATTGATTTCTTTGGTTGTATTCGTTTTTGTTTAGACATGGAAATCACTCCTTTATATGATTCATTATGGCCATGATTTCCATTTTCTTTGGAGTCTTGATACCAATTCAAATTAAACACGCACTATAATTTAAATTTAGAGGTGAATGAAAAATGAAATTCATTATTTTTATTTTTCTTTTTATCTGTTTAGTGTTCGTATTCAATAAAATTAGAAGAAACAAGGATAAATAAAAAGGGAACTGAGTCCCTTATAGTGCGTGTTCAAAAAGGTGACAAACGAAGATGAGAAATATGAGGGAAAAGGAGTGTATGATGGAAGTCGATGGGCACAATATAATGCCTGTCACCACCCGAACCACTCGAAATTTATCGAATAAAGTAAAAAAGGTTTTTAAATAAAATGTACCAAAAAATAACTTCTCCCAACTTAATAGTTGAGAGAAGCTCTGCAGGTCAAGTTATTATTGACCATGATTCAATCGTTTTTCTTATTCAATTCTAATGTAGCAACATAATTATGACCTTCTGTCCCAAGAACATAAAGAGTCAGTTTCGCATGCTTTCCATTTAAGCCATTTTCCAACTGTCTCACATTTAACTCGATATTGCCATCCGCTGTTTCATGAGTATAAAAGAATTTCCTATGAGCATCTGTATCATATTTCTCCCCATCCGAAATAGTATAAGCTAAAGTTCCAGATTGTTCAGTCAGTGGACTGATATTTGCAGTAAAGTGAGTCGGAATGGTGATTTTCTTATTGCCAACGTATAGCGCATATACATTATCATGATCTGTCGGTAGCAAAGCAGCCTGAACTCGTTTTGCAGCGGCGTAACCAGCACCTTTTTCTTTACTATGCACGATGTAAGCAACACCGTTCGCCCATGCTTTCTGGAATTGATCAATCTTATACTGCCGAACTGCAGTATCATCCGATGGGGCAAATGAATCGTTGACGATCACATAATCTTGGGTACCAATCGTTTTAAACCCTCTCACTAAGATTAAATGACCACCTGTTGTGCCAGGAGCCCCCTCCACATAAGGTAGCTTTGTGTTCAACGGATTATTTGTGTACTTAACGCTGACTGCGACAGGATATCCTTTCTCAATTTCTTTTTTCAATCCATCAATATCGGTAAATACGGAATATGATCTGTATCCGTAACTGCCGGCGAGTGCCGAACTAAATGCCCAGTTACCAAATCCATCATACTCGTAGTCATAATCTCGATAGGCTGTTTCTTCCAATAACAAGTTTTCACCCATACGATTCATCGCCATGGTTATTGTTGTCGGACTGCAAATGGAATCAGCAATCTTTGGATCGCGAATCATTTGCGAATAGGCTGGTGTATCAATATCCTTATTTAACAAGATTTTACTCGGATGCTTACTAGTCGTGTTCCAACCAAGTTCAGTGGATGCAGAAAGAAGACGTATACTAGGTGAAACACGCGGATTATCGCTGTGCAAAATCGCTTTTATTTGGAATTTGTTTGCATTTTCTCCCTGGCTACCCCGAACGGTGAACGTGTCGACATCTACATAGGCTAATGGATCAGACATATCAGATACGCTGGCGCGGGCTATATTGGTGCCCCATTTTCCCCACGATCGCCAAGTTGACCAATCCTGTACCCATTGGTTATCAGCGTTATAATGACTGATTAAGGCACGTGCCTGAATCTCGACATATGTTCCCGTTGGCGTGTCACTGTTCCAAGATGCAATCATATAATCAAATTTATTAGTTGAAATTTCAGGAGATACATACACGCCGTCAGTAGCATATTTACCTCGTAACTTTTCCAAGGTTATTGCTCCGTCGCTCGGTCTCTGATGTATGGAAATATTCTGACCGGTTCCTTTAGAAAAATCATTCGCTGTACTAATAATATACGTATGATCACCTTCAATCATAAAACCTGGTCCATTAGCATGGGCTGCAATAGATAGAACTGGCGTTAAAATCAAAAATGCTGAAAGTGAAATGGCTATAATATTTTGTAACAGTCTATTCAAGTTGTACCCTCCCCATTATTATTAGCTTGATTCAGAAAAAAACAAATAATCTAACTCTTTTCTACCATAAACCTAAAAAAGGGACGAGACTAGAGTCTCGTTCCCTATTTTTAGTAGATTAATAGAATAATGATCGTTAGCTAAAGAATGGTTCACTTAGTCAGTGATTTTCTGATTTTATCCTTTAATTCACAAGTTCTTTTTCCTTAAAAATCACTCCATATTCACCAACCAAAAAGAACTATGCATATAGGTTTAATTTAAAAAGAAATGAATCGATTTTGATCAATCTTTTTTCAAAATGGATTCGTTTTATGAGCAGTAGAATAAGGATTTATGAGATTTTAATCAACTTAATTTAAAAATTACATTATCAATCAAATAATTCGCTTGGAATCTTTTTTTCTGATTCACGAATTGTAAAAAAATTAATCGTTATTTTTTCTTTTTGTACTTCCTCAATATTTTCTAATTTATCATTGTTTATAGGTAAAAAAGCTAAACCCTTTCCCTGAGCAATGAATTCCTCAATAAGTGAATAAGAATCTAGCTGCTGAAGTTGTTTTTTAGAGAGAGAATTTTCCTTCATGAATTCAATTGTATAATTTCTAAAGGGACATTGTTTATCATGGCTAACAAAAAAGAACTCCTTTGAATAGTCAATATTAGATTTTCCTTTTGCTTTTAGTAAACCCATAGAAATTGTAGTACTAAAGACTTTTTGAAACGCTGGATCGGAATAATGACTATAAGTTAAGACCATGTCAACTCTTTGTTTCTTTAATAGTTGTTGCAGATGATTACTACTTTCCATATATATTTGGTAATTCCTGAAATTTTCATTGATACGGTTACTTAAATAATTTGACAAAATAGATTGTGACGTCCCTATTCGATAAGTATTGCCACTCATTTTAATTTCATTTTTTGCTTCTTCTACTAGATTTAGTATTTTATTAGTATAATCTAACAAAATATCACCCGATGGTAATAGTGAAATACCTTTGTTATATCTATGCAATAGCGGTGTTTCTAACTCTTGTTCTAGTTTTTTAATTCTTTCAGTTATATTTGGTTGCACATAACCTAGTTCTTTTGCGGCTTTACTGATTGAACCTTCATTCACTACAGTTTTAAATATGATAAGATCATTCATTTCCATTCATTTCAACCCCTTATTGAATATCATTATAAATGATATCATTCATAACTTATACCTATTTTACATTGTTTAAATCCCGCATTATGATCATTTATATAATATTGAAAGTGAGTGATAAATATGGTTGGAATGCAATATAAAGTTATTTTGCCAAAAAATTATGATATGGGGATTATTAGAAAAAGGGTGCAAGATAATGGTCATAAAACGGATGGTTTTCCAGGTCTTAATTTTAAAGCGTATTTAATCACTGAGGCAGAGAAATATGAAAATTTATATAATTCCTATGCACCGTTATATCTTTGGAATAACTATCAAGGAATGAACAAATTTATCTTTGATGGTTTTTATGACAATATTTTAGAATCCTTTGGATGGCAACAAATTAATATCGGTGTTCCTTTATCTATTAACTTAGAAAAAGATTTTAACAAAAGTAGATATGTTGTTGAATATGCAGGAAATATTCCTGAGAGTAAATCATTAATTAAAACGCCGTTTAATTCCATTAATCAATATGTAAAAAATACAGAAAAATGTTTGGGGAATTTATTAATTTATAACCCAGATAAATGGGGTTATAGCCAATTTAGTTTTTATCAAGAAAAGCCAAAAATTGACTCAGTAGATCACCTTACAGTATATGAGGTTTTACATGTTTCACAATAGCCATTAATCATAAAAACGAACAACAAGAAAGGGAATGAGAGTATATGCCGTTTGTTAACGTTTATTATCCTGAAGGTCTATCGAATAAAGAAGAATTAGAGAAGGTGAGCAAAAGTATTCATCATTCGTTGATTGAACATTTTGAAGTTCCTGAAAATGATTACTTTCAAATGTTTTTTCCCTACCTATCTAATCAATTTTTTTATGATCCGTATTACCTAATAGAAAGAGATAAAAAGAGAACAGAAAACATGATGCATGTTTCTATTACTTGTGGGCCAGGAAGGACAGTAAATCAGAAAAAGAACTTGTATCAATCCATATCAAAAGCTATTTCTAACCATTTAAACATCTCTACAACTGATATTTTTATTACACTAAACGAGACATCTGCTGAAAACTGGTCATTTGGTCAAGGAGTAGCACAAATGGTTAATATGATGGAGGGAAAAGAATAGTGAATGATCGTATCGAATCCAATATACCAAAAAAAATGAGAGAAATGGCTCCCGATTTTGTTGATTACAGTGAAAACATATTGTTCGAAAAAGTATGGAGAGATCCTACTTTAACATCCAGAGAAAGGAGTTTAAGTACACTATCTGCTCTAATTAGTATTGGCAATACTGAACAACTATCATTCCATATACGATTAGCTGAAAAGAATGGAATTAATGAAAAGGAAATTATCGCTTTGATAACACATATGGCCTTTTATGTTGGCTGGCCTAAAGCAGCCTCTGCGTTAAATATAGTATTGGCCTGAATTTTGTTTGGCGCAGTCTACTGTCACCACGCGAAATTTATCGAATGAAGCAAGTGTCTAACAACATAAAACGGGTTTTTGCAAGTGAAGCGATTGACTTTTACAAAAAGGCACTAAATGCTTAACCAGAATCTACTTAATATTTTATCTAAAACAGCTCTGTTTACTTTTCTATTGCACAGAGCTGTTTTTGTTTGTATAGAAAAAAGAAAAAATTATTTTAAGTGCGTGTTCAAAAAGTCGCCAAATGAACCCTCGGCTCCCGCTTGTTTTTTCGGTCCTCATGGAATGGATACAAAAAGATCTCTAGCTAAAATCTCTCACGTTGGCGCCTGAATCTACCACATCATATGGAATGCTGGTCCAAAGAAAACTGCCAGCTCTTCTCCTTCTTGCTTCTAATTTCCCACCTCTTTGAACACGCACTTTAATAAACTGGCTGTTTGTAATAAAATTAAACCAGTTATATCAAATGGAAGAAGCTGAGAAAATTCAACTTATAGTCTTAATCGTTTTGATTTTAAATAGAGGTGAAGTCCATGGGAAAGTGGTTCCCAAGAATCTATGATATAGCCATGAGGCCAATTGAACGATCAGGGTTTAAAAAAATTCGAACGAAGCTGGGGAAAGAAGCGAATGGTAGGGTACTAGAGGTGGGTTCAGGCACAGGAATTAATTTTCCTTACTACAGAAATGCGATACGTGTAGATGCAATCGAGCCAAATTCAATCATGAGAGAGAAGTCCCTCCGTCGTCTAGAAAGAGCCAGGGTTCCAATACAGCTATCCAATGCCCGTGCGGAATCTCTCCCCTTTGCTGATGATACGTTTGATACGGTATTAGCAACGTTGGTATTTTGTACGATTCCAAATCCAGTCAAGGCTATACAGGAAATAGAACGGGTCAGTAAACCAGGAGCGAAAGTGCTGTTTTTCGAACATGTTAGAGTCGAACAACCTTTTCTAAGAAAAACGCAGGATTTACTAACACCGCTATGGAAAAAACTATGTGATGGTTGCCATTTGAATCGGGATACTCTAGCGTTATTGAAACAGTCTAATTTAGAAGTCACAGAAGTTAAGTATTACTATAATCAAATATTTGTAGTTGTTAAATCATTTAACAACAAATCTAATAAACTATGATGACGAGCTTACATATATTGTCAAACTATTAAAATTATAAAATAGTTCAATCTATCTCATTTAAGGAGCAAAAAAGTGGACAAAAAAGAAAAAAATATAATATCTATTAATGAGAAAAAGCTATTTCACGCGAAATCGTTTTTTGCAAAATGGGCTATTACTATGGTACTTGTTTCTGTTAGTATAACTGGGTTTACAGGAGTTAATTCGGCCATTGCTACGACAACGAGTATAACAAAATATACCGTCTCTGCCACATCCTTAAACGTACGAAAAGGAGCAGGTACAAAATACCCGGTCATTGGAAGAATTAAAAAAGGACAGTCATTATCAGTGAAGCAAAAATTGTCCAATGGTTGGTACAAAATAAATTTTAGTGGAAAAACAGGCTATGTAAGTGGAAGTTATGTCAAAGTATCGACGGTAAAAAGTTCTCCATCTACATCAACCACCAAACCATTAAATGTACCATTAATAAGACAGCGACCTCAATTACCTTCTGGTTGTGAAGTAACTGCACTGGCTATGGCATTAAGTTATTATGGAAGAAATGTGAGCAAAACAACATTGGCAAATCAAATGCCGCGAGATAGAACTCCTCTGAAAAGGAACCGTGATGGTTCAATTAAAATATGGGGAGATCCTGAAATTGGATTTGTTGGAGACCCATACGGGACTGGATTTACAATTAATCCAAATCCCCTTAAAAAAGTTCTTGATAAATATCGCAAAGGCGGAATGGCTTTATATGGTAAAGACTTCAGTGTGATCGAAGGTTATGTAAAAAAACGAAAACCAACCCTTGTTTGGTTTACCATTACGCATGAATTACCTACAAAACGTACTTGGAAAACACCTAAAGGAAAAACAATCCTAGCTCCACGTCCATTACATTGCGTTGTTGTGACTGGTGTAGATAGTAAATATGTTTATTTTAATGATAGTGAATCAACGAAAGTAAGTGGAAAGAATGTAAAAGTATCAAAAAGTAAGTTTATCCAAATATACAACGGCATGGGAAAACGGGCATTAGTTGTGAATTAATTTCTTCGCTGTATCATCTTTTGAACAATATTTTATAAGATATATTATGGGTGACATCTATCACATCCTTGAAATATAAAATATGTTAGTTTTTAAAAACAAGGTGTGATTATAGTCACAATAATAGGATGCAGTATTCATTATATAAAACAGGATGTCAAGGGTGATATGAGTGAATTATATAAAACAACTAGGTGAAGCTCAAAAAAAGTTGAGAGATCTTGAGATAGCCTTAAATGAATCGTCCATTGTTGCCATAACAGATAACAAAGGGGTTATACGATTTGCTAACAAGAAGTTTTGTGAAATATCTAAGTACAGTAAAGAAGAATTAGAAGGCAGTAAACATAGTATTATAAATTCAGGTTACCATGATAAATCCTTTTTTAAAGACATGTGGCGTACCATTGGAACTGGCCATGTTTGGAAAGGTGAGATTAAGAATAAGGCCAAAGATGGGAGTTACTATTGGGTCGATACAACCATTGTTCCATTTTTAAAAGATAACGGCAAACCGTATCAATATATAGCAATAAGACACGATATAACATCACTTAAAGTTTATGAGAAAAACATTGAAGTCATGGCTTTTTATGATCCGCTTACCACTTTACCTAATCGAAACATGCTAAAAAAGTGGGTTGGCAATCTTAAAAATGTTAAAACCAAAAACATGGCTGTTTTATTTCTAGATATTGATAGATTCAAATCAATTAACGATAAATATGGTCATAACATTGGAGATTCCTTATTAGAGAAATTTGCGAATCGTATTAAGAAGTGTCTTCGAGAAGACGATCTCATTGTACGGCAAGGTGGTGACGAGTTTATCATCATTCTTGATAACGTGATGGTCAAAGAAAATGTCATCGTAGTCATTGAAAAACTAATAGACAATATTTCAGCTCCCTTTCTGGTTTTTGAGAAAAAACAAATTGGAGTATCGGTCAGTATTGGCATAAGCTTGGGGCGTATTGACTCTGAACAAACAAATATCGATGGATTGGTAGACACTTTAATAAAACAAGCTGATATCGCTATGTATCATGCAAAAAAACAAATAGGTAATTCTTATTGTTTCAATACTCCTAATCAAAACAATGAATTAGAACGTTATTACAAAATAGAAAATGAGCTTAGAAATGCTTTGAGGAATAATCAGTTTCATATTGTCTATCAACCAATTATTAATTTAACTCATAATACAATTAGTGCAGCTGAGGCCTTGCTACGTTGGGAAAGTCCTATTTTGGGACATGTACCGCCATCAGAGTTTATTCCTTTGTTAGAAGAATTTGATCTAATCACGGAAATAGGCAACTGGGTATTACAAAAAGTGTGTTGTCAAATGAAATCATGGCTCATTCAAGGAATTAAATTAAAGAGAATATGCGTCAATGTCTCTCCAATTCAGTTTAAGGACACATCATTTGTGAAAAATTTAGAAAAAATTCTTGATGAGGCCAGGCTTGATCCAGCTTATTTAGAAATTGAAATAACTGAGGGAACGATATTGGATATGAAGGAATCTGAAAAAATTCTAAGAGATTTAAAATCGCATAAAATAGGCATCTCCATTGATGATTTTGGAACAGGATATTCATCTTTGAGTTATTTAAAACAACTTCCAATAGATACTCTAAAGATTGATAAATCTTTTATCAAAGAGTTGGATTTAGATGGAAAAGTGATCGTAAATACAATCATAAGCATGGGAGAACATCTAAATCATAGGGTTATTGCTGAAGGAATCGAAACAAAGGAACAACTGGACTATTTAAAGCAACAGAATTGTCATGAGGGTCAAGGTTTCTATTGGAGTAAGCCTATCAATGCTGATAGATTTCAGAAATATATTGAAGATTTCAAGACGATGAAATTAAAAATATGAAACTTTATTCATAGTTCTCGATTTGAAGTGTAGGTTGTTGATTCAATAGGTTGGTACCTTGATAACCTACTTATCTAATTTTTTTATTACGCCATATGACTTAGTCTTATTCACTTACCTTGTATAAAACTTCCTCGTTATGGATAAAAATGACTAATTAATGAAATAGGAAAAAATGAGGGACATTCTCTTGTTATTTCATATATTAGCTGGATTTGTCATTCCATGGATTATTGCAGGCTTTATTTTCAGAAATAAAATAAAGTTACTATTGACTTTTGTTCCCGCTGTAATGGCTATTAGTTTACTTATCAACCAGTTTGGTTTTAACTTCTTTTGGAGACTGGATGTGAGATTCACAGAAATTTCATTAGCAGCTATCCCTTATGTGGTCGGTATATCCTATTCTAGGCTGTCTTTTTATTTTCTTTGTACATTATAGAAAATACAACAAAACCGTCATGTTCTTTTTATTTATTGTTATTACCACAATTATGGAATTAATCGGTGTTTTGTTTGGAAAAGTCATTTATCGAAATGATTGGAACATCGGCTGGACGTTAGTTAGCTACTCACTTGCCTATGTGGTGCTTTATCTTTACTACAGATTGACTATAAAATATAAGGTTTTCGGTTAGTCAACTAGATGCCTAAAATATTTCAAGTTTGATATCACGCCACAAACTTTGGATTCAAACAGTCGTGGCAAGCCCTTACATAACCTATCGCTATTTTGAAGGTTGCTCCCAATTAATGAAAAGGGAACTGAAAGGTTATATCAACCTATTAATCAATCTTTATAAACACTTCCTATTTATCTTGTTATGATGAAATATAAAATGTATATTTTTTTCTCCAGTCATTTAAGTTCCGGTACTAGCTATTAAGTAAGTTAGTTTAATTTAAATATTACAGGGGTACTTTTTGTACCAGTATAACTACGCTCCTATGAATAGGGGCGTTTTTTTTATAATCTTAATTCAGAAAGTGAGGTGAGGGAATGGAACAAAAAAGATCAATATCAAGACGTACCGTGCTGTTAATGGCCATCACGTGCGGCTTCACTGTTTCCAATGTATATCTTAATCAAAATTTATTATTAAGCATGGCAGAAACTTTTCGTATTTCATCAACAGAAATAGGTATAGTAGCGACTCTATCACAAGTTGGTTATGCGATAGGTAATTTAACTCTTGTGCCGTTAGGGGATCTATTTGAAAGACGAAAAATGATTTTATCGTTATTAATGTTTGTCTGTCTAAGTCTTGTTGCTTCTGCGCTGTCACCAAATTTTATTTGGTTGATCATGGCTAACTTATTTTTAGGTTTCTTTACTATTGTGCCGCAAATTATCGTGCCATTAGCTGCTAGTTTCTCTATCGATAAGGAGCGTGGAAAGGTATTAGGTAATGTCGCCATAGGATTAGTTTGTGGAATATTAGGTGCCCGTTTTATTAGTGGTGTGGTGAATAATTATTTGGGTTGGCGATCGATGTATTGGATCTCATTTGGATGTACACTTGTGATCATTTTACTGATAAAAATGCACTTACCTAAAAGTAAAGGGATTCAATCTATGAAATATGGTGAGTTACTTCAATCACTTTGGCCACTTTTTCTTAGAGAAAAAATATTAAGGAGAGCCTGCGTAAGTCAAGCTATGATGTTCGGGGCATTTAGTTTGTTTTGGACAACGTTAGTTTTCCGTTTAAGTCATTCCCCATTTCATTATTCAAGCAGTGTAGCAGGAACAATTGGTTTAGTGGGGATAGGAGGAGCTTTTGCTACCCCTATCATTGGACGAATCATTGACCACAAAGGAGCAACATTTGCAAACATTTTATGTATGTTGCTTGGTTTCATTTCTTTTATGCTCTTTACTATAGGGAATACCTCTTTAATAGCTATTGTTATCGGTAGCCTCTTTATTACCATGGGAACACAAGCCAACCAGGTTGCTTGTCAAGCCCAAATTTTCCTACTTCCTGAGGAAATACGAAGTCGATTAAATGGCATTTATATGGTATCTACTTTTTTAGGAGGAGCACTGGGCTCTTATTTAGGTACTCTCGCTTGGAGTCACTATAAATGGGGCGGAGTATGTTTTGTTGGTTTAATTATGATCATTGTTGCATTTACTTCAGCTTTTGGTTTGAAGAAAAAAATAAATACAGAAGCAAAAGTGTCACAAAGGAGAGGACAATAATGATAAAAAAAGATGAAAACTTCGAAAAAGGTTTAAATATTTTAAAACAAATAGACAGTGAGAATTATGAAAGTATTGTAGATAGCTTTAAAGATTCAATTGCTCCGGATTTGGGGACATTGGCTGTTTCATTTAATTATGGACAAATTTTTTCTAGGCCAGGCTTAGATTTGAAGTCACGCCTTCTGGCCACTGTTGCTGGCTTAACAGCTATGGGTAATATTGAGCAACTGAAATTTTATATAAATGGAGCACTAAACGTTGGATGGACTGAAGAAGAGATTGTTGAAGCTATGATGCAAATGATTATTTATTCAGGGTTTCCGAGTGGATTGAATACAATTTTAACAGTAGCTACAGAAGTTTTTGAAGATAGAAAAGCAAAGAATATATAAATTAACGTATGGTCGAATTTAAAACAAAGTTTCTTTTCAGAGTGGGAAAATTCCCGCTCTCTTTATTTTTTGATATTCTAAGTTAAAGACTCCTAAAAAGAATAGTCGGGAGGAATGAACTGTGAGTATGGATAAAGAAAGAAAAAAAGAACTAGGAAAATTTCTTAAATCAAAGAGAGGAAAAATATCACCTACAGAGTTTGGTTTACCTATTGGTAAAAGAAGAAAAGCAATAGGATTAAGAAGAGAAGAACTATCTCAGTTAGCAGGAATTGGTTTAACTTGGTACACGTGGTTGGAACAAGGACGTGATATTCAAGTTTCAACACAAGTGTTAGATAGTATCTCAAGAATTTTAAAATTAAATCATGAAGAACGGAAACATATTTACCTGTTAGCAAACCATCAAATCCCTTTGGACAACAATTCTGATATAGTCGATACCTTACATCCAGTTGTACAAAATTTCATTAACCATCAAAAAGATTGTCCGATATATGTGACTAATGAAAAATGGGATGTAATATCTTGGAATAAAGCGGCTTGTAAAGTTTTTGGGGATTTTACTAAAATGAGTTCAAAAGAGAAAAATGCTCTTTGGAGATGTTTTTGCTCTAAAGACTATAAAGAACTCCTTGTAAATTGGGAAGATCATGCGAAACGCTTACTTGCACAATTTAGAGCAACAACCAACCGATTTATTGGTGAAAGATGGTATAAAGATTTAATCGATGAATTAAGAACCACTAGTGAAAAATTCAACAATTGGTGGGGGGATCAAGAAATTTTAGGTACACCCATTGGGGAAAAAGAAATTAGACATCCTTACATAGGAACATTATTTATGGAACATATGACATTACAAGTTTATGATTCTCCAGATCTTAAGTTAACGATTTATCGGCCTTTGGAGAAAGGTCATACGGCAGAGAAAATGGAAAGATTATTAAATGGTTAACATTAGTCGCATTTTCCTAGAATAAAAAGAAAATAACGACTATTTTTTAAAGCCGATGGAAAAGCCCTTGGTCTTTTTCTTGGTCAAGGGCCATCTTTTTATCATTAGTAAGGATATGGATAGTAAGGATAGTAATAAGGATAAGGATAGAAGAATGGAAAGACGAATTGGAAATATGGAAAGCGATAAGGTCTAAATCGACGGTATCTTGGATAACCACCATAACCACCGCCATAATATCTTTCATCGGATGATTCTCTTTCACTTTCACTTACGTCTTCAGGAACCAATAACATAACATGTTGATCGTCCATACCTGTTAGAATACCTTCTATTTTTTTACCATCTTTCATTTGACCAACAACATGATAATTCATATACTTTTGGCAAATTTGTTTAATATTACTTTGTTCCTGATCTCTAAGAAAATCAGAGTTCATATCAAAACCTTGCTGACCAATTTGTTCATTTTCTGGATACATACGTCATACCTCCTCCTTTGCCATACCAAGATATGCACCTATGTCTGTTTAGGTTACGGGATATTTTAAATTCCTAAGATCTTTAGTTTTCAATTATGTCGAAATCTAATCGTGTACGGCCCTCTTTTTCACGTATAATAGAGTTAGTATATATAAGGAGTTGTTGTTTTAAATGAGGGCCATATTGACGGTTATAGGAAAAGATAATGTCGGGATCATTGCTGGTGTAAGCCAAAAATTAGCGGATCTCAATGTTAATATATTAGATGTCAGTCAAACGATTATGAATGGTTATTTTACGATGATGATGATCCTTGACCTTGAAAAAGTGACAGAAAGCTTTGATGATATAAAATCGTCGCTTGCCGCGAAAGGCGAAGAATTACACGTGCAAATTAAAATTCAACGCGAAGAAATATTCAAATCAATGCACAGTTTGTGAGGTGGTATAAAATAATGGAAACAACACAAATACTCGAAACCATACGTATGATCGAAGAGGAAAAGTTAGATATTCGTACCATTACCATGGGCATTTCATTACTGGATTGCATAGACTCCAATGGAGAAAAAGCGCGACAACGTATTTATGAAAAAATAACAAGTAAAGCCAAACATTTAGTTGAAGTTGGGGAACACATCGAATCTGAATTCGGTATACCGATCATTAATAAACGTATTTCTGTAACACCAATTGCACTCATTGCAGGAGCTACAGATGATCAAGATTATGTCGCTTTTGCCAAAACCCTAGATAAAGCAGCAAAAGAAGTTGGAGTCAATTTTATTGGCGGTTTTTCGGCTTTAGTTCAAAAAGGATACAGTAAAGGTGATCGGATCTTAATTCAATCCATTCCTGAGGCGCTTAGCGTAACTGAACGTGTTTGTTCATCTGTCAATGTTGGCTCCACTCGCTCTGGGATTAATATGGATGCAGTAAAAGAACTTGGGACGGTTGTGAAGAAAACAGCTGAGTTGACGGCTGATACTCAAGGATTAGGCTGTGCGAAGCTAGTTATTTTTGCGAATGCAGTCGAAGATAACCCGTTCATGGCAGGTGCTTTTCATGGTGTTGGTGAAGCCGATTGTGTCATAAATGTCGGTGTTAGCGGGCCAGGAGTCGTTAAACGAGCGCTTGAAAAAGTTAAAGGTGAACCTTTTGATGTTGTGGCAGAGACAGTAAAAAAAATTGCTTTCAAAATAACAAGGATGGGCCAACTGGTAGGTCAAGAAGCTTCTAAACGACTTGGTGTTCCTTTTGGTATCGTTGATTTGTCGCTTGCTCCTACACCTGCTGTTGGAGATTCTGTAGCCCATATTTTAGAAGAAATGGGACTTGAAGTCGTCGGTACACATGGCACAACAGCAGCTCTTGCTTTATTGAACGATGCTGTTAAAAAAGGCGGCGTTATGGCATGTGGACATGTAGGTGGATTAAGTGGAGCGTTCATTCCAGTTTCAGAAGATGCAGGAATGATCGATGCCGTAAATAAAGGCTCACTCAATTTAGAAAAACTTGAGGCAATGACAGCCATTTGTTCAGTTGGTCTTGATATGATCGCAATACCTGGGGATACACCAGCAGCTACAATATCAGCGATGATTGCCGACGAAGCAGCCATCGGTGTAATCAACAATAAAACGACAGCGGTTCGAATCATTCCAGCTCCAAATACAAAAATTGGTGATACAGTTGAGTTTGGTGGATTACTTGGACATGCCCCCGTTATGAAAGTGAATCCATTTTCCGCTGATGACTTTATTGCTCGAGGTGGACGCATTCCAGCCCCAATTCATTCATTTAAAAACTAATAATTTATATGAGGATGAATCCTGTTAGAGGATTTGTCCTTTTTTTTATGAAATACAAGGTAGCTGGTTTAGATAGATGATGGTATGTAAGAGGAATTACGGGGTGTTAGTAAGAGAGTGTTTTAAAAAGGTTTGATGAAGAGTCGTTAGCTAAGCTTTTTGTTATTAAGAACTCTATAGCCAAACGCGAGGAATTGAGCGGCTGATTCTTTTTTTATCACGAGGATGACTTTGTCATTAGTAATCAGAATCTCATCATGATGAATAGATTCATTATTTTCTGAATCAAGGATTCTTACCAAGTAATCACCTCCTTATTTGATATTTATAAGCTGTCAGAAGTTCCCTGTTAAATAACCTCAAATCGATTTGCACAATATAGGGGAAAAATTGTCCAACATCGGCTGACTTGCAATATAAGAGTATCATAAAAAATGACTTGAAAACGTGTATTTACAATATGTTTGAGTAAACTTTACAAAGATGATCGAAGTCAAGTTTAAAACAAAAAAGATGCATTTCTTTTTTACTTCTGTTAAAATAGGACCACAATAACATATCAACGAATTTAGTCCTTCGGGGTAGGGTGAAATTCCCAACCGGCGGTGATGATATTTTTAGTGTATCTAAGCCCGTGACCCGGTTATCTCTTTAAGATAAGCGGTGGATTCAGTGAGAAACTGAAGCCGACAGTACAGTCTGGATGGGAGAAGGATCGTAAATGAGTGTAAAATAAACGTGTGATTTTTTGTGTTCATTTCTGTTCAATATAGAGATGCAGCAAATCAGCTTATTTATTCTGCCATTATAAGCAAATTTGTAAAACTTAAAAAACACACCCTTGATTTGACACGAATTCTATGATTATAGACTCATCAACCCTGAAGATGTTTTCTTCAGGGTTTTTAACTTTGGATAAAAATGAGTAGGTGTTTACATTGAATGATCAAGATTATATGAAACTCGCTATAGATTTAGCAAAAGCAACGATAGGTCAGACAAGTCCAAATCCTGCAGTAGGTGCAGTAGTTGTGAATCATGGTGAGATCGTCGGCATGGGAGCTCATTTAAAAGCGGGAGAAGCACATGCGGAAGTCCAAGCTCTTCGAATGGCAGGCGAGCGAGCAATAGGTGCTACGATTTATGTCACATTAGAACCTTGTTCTCATTTTGGTAAAACACCGCCTTGTGCTGATTTAATTATTGAAAAGGAATTAAAAAGAGTGGTTGTAGCTTCCAATGATCCGAATCCTCTTGTTTCAGGTCAAGGTTTAGAAAGAATAAGACAAGCAGGAATTCAGGTAGAGACAGGCGTTTTGAAAGAACAGGCTGATCAACTCAATAAATTTTTCTATCATTATATGAAGAAGAAGCTTCCGTTTGTGACATTGAAGACTGCTAGCAGTATAGATGGAAAAACGGCCACAGTAACGGGTGAGAGTCAGTGGATAACTGGGGAAGAGTCTCGCCAGGATGTTCATCAACTTCGTCATCAACATGATAGTATTCTTGTTGGCGTCAATACGGTCATAACAGATAATCCGAGCTTAACGACTCGATTACCTCATGGTGGGAAAAACCCGATTCGTATTATTTTAGATACGCATTTAAGAACACCAGAAGAGAGTCAAGTGATCAAAGATCAAGCGGCGCCAACATGGATTATGACAGGGTCTCAAATTGATCAAGAAAAGAAACGTCGTTTGATAAAACAGGATCAAGTCACTATTTATGAGCTACCAGTCGATAAGATTAAGATAAAAGATGTTCTCCATCTTCTTGGGGAGAAACTGGTCACATCTCTTTTAGTTGAAGGCGGAGCAACCATTCATGAAAGTTTTATAAAAGAAGCTTGCTTTGATGAACTCATCATGTATTTTGCCCCTAAGATTATTGGTGGCGAAAAGGCACCTTCCATTTTTGGTGGAATAGGCATTTCAAAACTATCGCAAGCTATTCATATGAATATTGAATCTATCGAAAGAATGGGTCAAGACTTTAAAGTCACAGCTAGGCCTGAAAGAAGGTGATGTCTTGTTTACTGGGATTGTAGAAGAAGTGGGAGAAGTTCAAAGTATAACTAAAAAAACTGATGCGATTCAGTTGTCAATACAGGCATCTGAAATATTAAATGATACGAAGTTAGGAGAAAGCATTGCGATCAATGGCGTCTGTTTAACCGTTACTTCTTTTTCAAAAAATGGATTTGATGCGGATGTTATGCCGGAAACCATTAAGGGGACAACTTTAAAATGGCTAAAACCCCATCATGAAGTAAACCTAGAGAGGGCAATGTCGGCTAATGGAAGATTTGGTGGTCATTTCATGACAGGTCATATTGATGGCGTTGGACAAATTAAACATATTTTAACAAAGGGTAACGCCATTTATATGACGATACAAGCGGGCGCGCAGATTACAAATAGATTGGCTCTTAAGGGTTCGGTAGCTGTGGATGGGACAAGTTTGACACTATTTGATGTGACTACGACGTCGTTTACCATCTCACTAATTCCACATTCGGCCGAATTCACCATTTTAGGCAAAAAAAGAGTGGGAGATCATGTCAATATCGAGTGTGATGTCTTACAAAAGTATATTAATCAAGAACCAACGACGACACCATCCAGTTCAATTACAATGGATTTTCTCGCAAAACATGGTTTTACAAATTAGTTGTTAGGGATGATACGTATGAAAAATTCAATAGATGAAGCCCTTCGTGATTTAAAAGAAGGTAAACCGATTATTGTCTGCGATGATGAGAATCGTGAAAATGAAGGTGATTTAGTTTCGTTAGCTGAAACGGTAACACCTGAAGTTATTAACTTTATGGCGACACATGGTAGAGGACTCATTTGTACCCCTATATCAGAGGAACTTGCGCAATCTCTTGGTTTAGCTCCGATGGTCAGCCATAATACCGATGCCCATCGAACGGCATTTACCGTTAGCATAGACCATAAGACGACGAAAACAGGGATTAGCGCCTTCGAACGTTCAAAAACGATTCAAGCCTTAGTCGATGACCATGCAACAGCCAGTGATTTCAACCGTCCAGGGCATGTCTTTCCGCTTATCGCAAAATCTGGGGGCGTTTTGAGGCGTCAAGGTCACACGGAAGCAGCGGTGGATCTAGCTAAATTGTGCGGTGCCAAACCAGCAGCCGTTATCTGTGAAATCATGAACGACAATGGTACGATGGCGCGTTATCCAGAGCTTGTTCAAATGGCACAGAAATTTAAACTTTCCATCATAACAGTCAAAGATTTAATCGCCTATCGGAAAAGTCACGAGGCTATCATTAATCGAGAAGTTGAGATTCATCTTCCGACGTCATTTGGCGACTTTAAAGCCGTTGGTTATACAAGTCTGATTGATGATAAAGAGCATGTTGCCTTAATAAAAGGGGAGGTATCAGACGGTGAACCGACCCTCGTCAGAATACATTCAGAGTGTCTAACAGGGGATGTCTTTGGATCACACCGGTGTGACTGTGGCCCTCAATTGCATGCAGCTTTGCAGACGATTGAAAAAGAAGGTAAAGGCGTCCTTCTCTATCTTCGCCAAGAAGGAAGAGGAATTGGGCTAATGAATAAATTAAGGGCCTACGCCCTTCAAGAACAAGGCTATGATACAGTTGAAGCCAATGAACAATTAGGTTTTCCAGCTGATATGAGAACCTTTGATATTGCGGCCCAAATGCTTCAAGACCTAGGTGTTAAGAAAATTAGACTACTAACAAACAATCCAATGAAAATAGCTGATCTTGAGGCTTTTGATTTCGAAGACATTGAACGGGTTCCATTAGAAATGCCTGTTTTAAAGGAGAATGAGCGTTATATGCATACTAAAGTTGAGAAGATGGGGCATTTGTTACATTTATAAGAGGAAGTTCAAAAAGTCCGGGAAAAATAACTGTCGAATTTCTGCGTCAGCTTGCTTATCCGTTCCTCACGTATTAAAACTATACGTTCCGGTACTCAAAGCGTCGCTTCCTTGAACTTCTGGGTTCTTTTTGTCCTCCTTTTTGAACATTTATAAGAGGAAGTTCAAAAAGTCCGGGAAAAATAACTGTCGAATTTCTGCGTCAGCTCGCTTATCCGTTCCTCACGTATTAAAACCATACGTTCCGGTACTCAAAGCGTCGCTTCCTTGAACTTCTGGGTTCTTTTTGTCCCCCTTTTTGAACATTTTTAAGAGGAAGTTCAAAAAGTCCGGGAAAAATAACTGTCGAATTTCTGCGTCAGCTTGCTTATCCGTTCCTCACGTATTAAAACCATACGTTCCGGTACTCAAAGCGTCGCTTCCTTGAACTTCTCGGTTCTTTTTGTCCTCCTTTTTGAACATTTTTAAGAGGAAGTTCAAAAAGTCTAGAAAAAAGCTAAAAAATTGAGAATTAACAAATCACTTTAATACAGCATAAGGAGAGAATAAAAGATGAATACAGTATTTGAAGGACATTTAATTGGTACAGATTTAAAAGTTGGTATCGTGGTTGGCCGTTTCAACGAATTTATTACAAATAAATTACTATCTGGTGCTCTTGATGCGTTAAAGCGCCATGGTGTTGCAGAAGATAATGTGGATGTGGCATGGGTGCCAGGGGCTTTTGAAATCCCATTGATTGCAAAAAAATTAGCAGAAACTAAAAAATATGATGCCATTATCACATTAGGAACGGTTATTCGCGGGGCAACACCTCATTTTGATTATGTATGCAGTGAAGTGTCAAAAGGGGTTGCATCACTCAATCTCCAAACGGGAATTCCGATTGTCTTTGGTGTATTGACAACCGAAAATATCGAACAGTCAATCGAACGTGCTGGAACAAAAGCAGGAAACAAAGGCTGGGAAGCTGCTGTTAGTGCCATTGAAATGGCGAATTTAACGGCAAGTATTGAAAAGTAAATTGACAGAAAGAAAGGCTTGCTTCTATTTTTGAAGCAGGCCTTTCTTTTTATATAAAGTTACTTAACTCGAATAGAATGCCCTTTTGGAAGCAGTCTTGTCATAAATTTGGTTCCTGACAGTGAGAAGACAATGAGAGCGACCCAAATGAACATAAAGGAGATTAATTGAACATGAGAGAAAGATTCTTTAAAAACGGTAAGACCAAGTATGAGTGTCATCGTTGGTGCGATATATTGAAAAAACCCGAGCATTGAAAGAGGTATCCTCTTCGCTGCTTCCGCAAAACAAAGCAATGGCAAGGCGGTTGCAACCCCTGTTCCAATTAATAAAATGGTCGTCAAGACCGAAATATTCCCAAAAGCAGCCGTGCCTTTTGCTTGAATAAAGATGAGAAACCCAGCAGCAATTGGTGTGACAAAAAGGGTTTCATAGGTTAAGCCAATGGTGGAATCGAAATGAATAAATTTCTTAACAAGACCGTAAAACCCAAAAGATAAGGCTAAGGTTAATGCCACATATGGAATTTGACCATATTCGATCGTAAGAATTAAAACACCAACTGTCGCAAATCCAATCGCTACAATTTGCCATAAATTAAGTTTTTCTTTTAAAAAGATAATGGCCAGTAAAATACTAATGAGCGGGTTAATATAATAACCTAAACTCGTCTCAATGACATGCCCATTATTAACAGCCCATATGTACACACACCAATTAATGCTGATAAGAATGGCCGCTAAAAAAACGAGTATAAAATTCATTGGTTTGAATAGTACCTTAAAATTAACCATAAAGTCATGAAATCTCTTGTTCCAAATTAAAAGAACCATCATGAAGATGAAAGCCCAAAAGATTCGATGAGCCAATATTTCAAAAGCAGGGACTTCATTTAATGGTTTCCAATAAAGCGGGAAAATCCCCCACATAAAATAAGCGCCGATAGCACAAAAAATACCGATTTGATTTCTGTTTTCTGAATTCATTCCTTTGCCTCTTTTTCTATAATATTTCATTCTTATAACCTATTAAATACTTGACGATAAAACTTCACTTGATTCATCGTTTCTTGATCTTCTAAAACATCACCCGGTTTATTCCCTTTACCAAGAATATACCCTTCAAAAGAAGCACCTACAAAATCAAAGATATACTGAAATTGCATAATCAGGGGTAGTCCCTTTGTCTTTGGTTCATCTCCTCCAACGGTAACCACATACATCTTTTTCTTATACATGCCTTGTTTAAAATTAAGTGATGGATCTCGCATACTTTGTGACCAACGATCAATGAAATTTTTCATAAGGCCACTCATCCCATACCAATATATCGGAGTCGATAGGATAATAATGTCGTTTTCCAATACTTGTTTAATAATGGGTTGATAATCATCCTTTACTGGCTGAAAGCCCTCAGCAGTATGCCTTGCATCAATGATAGGATGGATTTCCTTATCTCTAAGTGCGATATATTCATGTGGAATATTATCTAAGAGGAGATGTAGAAGTGTCTGTGTATTCCCATTATCCCGGCTATTTCCGTCTATAATGAGCATTTTATCACCACCTTGTTAGCCATAAAAGTTTTAAAAATGTCAGTTGATAAATCACTAGCTATATTGTATATCTTAATTATGGTTCAGTAAAATAGATAGATAAGATACGTTCTATCGATTTATCTGATAAAGGGGGATACAGTGAAGTTTAGACATTTGCAAACCTTTAAAACTACTTTAAAAAAGAAGAAAAATTAATCACGCTATAATTTGGATGACATTTTTTAACTCTCCACTAGGCTATGTTTAGATATATCTCGGTTGGGAATATAAAAACTAACCTAAGACAGGAGGTATAATATATGTCAACAAAAGACAAAGTCAAAGCTGCTTATACGAAAGTCAAAGGTGAAGTGAAAGAAAAAGCGGGATATTATACAGACAATGCTGAAACTGAAGCGGAAGGAAAAAAAGACAAGATAAAAGCCAAAGTTCAAGAGAATGTGAACGAAGCGAAAGATTTACGAGATGATTTTGAGAAAAAATTCAATAAACATTAAAGGTAATAAAATTTAAGTCTTGAAATTGGATCATAATAAGGCGGTGTGACATACTTATTGTCATGCTGTCTTTTTATACTTTAAAAGGTTGCTTGAAAAAGTCACCAAATGATAAGCTACGAATCTCTGCGCCCTCTTGTTTTTTCCGGTCCTCATGTAGCGGGTATAAAAGTGGATCTCTAGCTAAAATCGCTCACTTCCTGTGGCTGGCGCCTGAAGCTACTACAACGAGAGGAATGCCGGTCCTAAGGAACACTGGCCAGCTCTTAGCCGCCGATGCCCAGGACGGTCTAGTGCTGGCGTTGTGGCAGGATCCAGCGTACTTAGCCAGTAACCCTTTATATTTGTCACCTTTTTGAACACGCACATTAAGTCCAACTTTGTGAAAAATATAAAAATTTCCACTAATGGATGCTGAAAATTTTTTCTTAAAAGAATCGACAAATTTCATAATCAGTAAAATAAATTGTTCCAAATTGTGATAAGATGTAGGAAATAAAGTAGGTGTTTGTGTTATAACTCATAACGATAGGCATATTTAGAAAAGTATGAGTTATCTCATGATCTATACAAAATTGGAGGCATTAAAATGGGTAGTAAATTTTCAGAACGATGTAATCATGTACAGGCTTCAGAAACAAGAGAAATATTAAAGGTTACCGCAAAACCTGAAGTTATTTCATTTGCGGGTGGGCTTCCAGCTCCTGAACTTTTTCCCATTGAAGATATTAAAGTAGCATGTGAGGCTGTGCTTACAGAATCTGGAGAATCTGCATTGCAGTATAGCACGACAGAAGGCTATGTTCCTTTAAGACAAGAAATTGTTAAACGAATGAAAGATATTGAAATTGAAACTTCTGTTGACAATGTGATCATCACAGGTGGTTCTCAACAAGGGTTAGATTTAACGGGAAAGCTTTTTATTGATGAGGGTGATACCGTCATCTGTGAAAGTCCTACCTATTTAGCTGCCATCAATGCTTTTAAAGTATATAATGCCCATTTTGTTGAAGTGGCTATGGATGACGATGGAATGAAAATGGATGAACTAGAAAAAGCCTTAAAAGCCAATCCAAAGGCTAAATTTATTTACACGATTCCAGATTTCCAAAACCCGACTGGTCGAACAATGAAGTTAGACAGAAGAAAGAAAATGGTCGAACTTGCCAATAAATATGATATCGTCATTGTTGAAGATAATCCTTATGGAGCGGTTCGTTTTGCTGGAGAATCCCTTCCACCTGTCAAACACTTTGATACAGAGGGCCGGGTCATTTACTTAAGTACTTTTTCAAAAATCTTCACTCCTGGATTACGTTTAGGTTGGATTTGTGCAGATGCAGAGTTTATTGAAAAATATGTGGCATTTAAGCAATCAGCTGATTTACATACAGATAGTTTTGCTCAAATGATTACAGCTAAATATATGGAGCTATTTGATATTGAGGCTCATATTCTTAAAATTAAAGAGGTCTACCTGTCAAGACGAGAAAAAATGATGCAATGTATCGACAAATACTTTCCTAAACAAGCCAAACATAGTGCTCCTGAAGGTGGTTTGTTTATCTGGGTTGAATTGCCTGGAGATATTGATACACAGGATATCTTTAATGAATGTATTAAGAATAACGTTGCCTTTGTACCAGGAAAACCTTTCTTCCCAAATAGTGCTCAAAGAAATACATTCCGTTTAAATTATTCCAACATGCCAGAAGATCGTATCGAAGAAGGCATGAAGCGTTTAGGCGAAGTTCTCACTCGTAGTGTTAACGAACAAACGGTAATTAAATAAAGTGAAACTTCCATCAGTGGGGGTCTTTATTAGCCGTTAAGGCGGGATAATAGACAGTGAAAAAACAACTTTTCACTGTCTATTTCTATGTTAATAACTCTGAAAATTCATATATTAGGGATGAACGGGTTGTTTGAAGAAATATAGCAGAAATATTTGAATGGGAATGAGCTATTACCACGGCCAGATAAAAACAACAAATACCAGTGGGAAAAATATAATATAATAAATTATAATTTGAGAAAAAAAGGGCCCGCAAATGGCGGGCTCTTCATGACTTATTTAACTTGTTCTTGGAATTTTTTCATGAAATCAGCAAGTTGACGGACATTTTCAACAGGAACAGCATTGTAAATAGAAGCACGGCAGCCACCAACCGAACGGTGCCCATTTAATCCAACAAAACCGGCTTCTTTAGCTTGATTAAGGAAGTCTTTGGATAGTTCATCTGTAGGAAGAGTAAAAGTCACATTCATTTTCGAACGGCTATCTTTTTCCGCATGTCCTTTATAGAAACCATCACTTTCATCGATAACGTCATACAAAAGTTTTGCTTTTTCGCTATTTACTTTAGCTAGGGACTCAACTCCGCCAATATTCTCTGCCCATTTAAGAACGAGTGATAATAGATAGATTCCTAGAGTAGGCGGTGTATTAAACAAAGAATTACTCTTTGCGTGTGTGTTGTAATTTAACATCGTTGGTAGGCTGTCGCTTGAACGTTCTAATAGATCTTTTTTAATAATAACGACTGTTACACCAGATGGGCCTAAATTCTTTTGTGCACCAGCATAAATGAGATCAAATTGTTCGATATTAATCGGGCGACTAAGAATGTCACTTGACATATCCGCTACGAGTGGAACGGAAAGCCCTTCAGGAAAATCTTGCCACTCCGTACCGTAGATTGTGTTGTTACTTGTGATGTGAACATAAGCTGCATTTTCAGGAATTGTATTTTTATCTAATTCAGGAATGAATGTATAGTTAGAATCCTTACTTGATGCAAGGACGGTCGTTTCACCGATTTTTTCAGCTTCTTTTAATGCCTTTTGGGACCACGATCCGCTCAAGACATAAGCGCCAACTTTTCCCTTTGTCAGGATATTCATTGGAATCATTGTAAATTGAAGACTTGCTCCGCCTTGGAGTAAAAGAACTTCATAGTTGTCGGGGATCGATAATAAGTTGCGTAAACGCATAATAGCTTCATTATGAACATCATCATACGTTTTACTGCGATGGCTTAATTCCATGACGGACATGCCTGTATGGTTAAAGTCCATCCATGTTTTCTTAGCTTCTTCTAGCACCCACTCAGGTAGTGCAGCGGGTCCAGCGTTAAAATTCAATGCGCGTTTCATTGTATGGCCTCCCAAAGTAGCTTTATTTCGCTATTCTGCGAAAGTGAAAATTGTGTAACCCTATTGTACCAAAAGTTAAACCAAATGAAGCGAAAAATATCGAAATTTATAAATTAATTTTTTATTTAAATGAATCAATCTTCACAAAATAGATAACTTTATCCAAAAAAGACATGTAGAAAACAAATCTACATGTCTTTTATAACTTATATTTAATGCGCATGTCGAATAGGACGGTGTTGTCTTCTTGGTTGAGTTTTCCTTTTTGTAAGTTTTGGAGTTTTATTGGTTAATAGGGTTATGGTTGAACCTGCTAATATAAATATGATTCCGATAATAGTATTAATAGTTATAGCTTCATGTATAAGGATTAAAGCAAAGATGGGTGACAAAGCAGGTTTAATAAAGAAGACCATTGAAGCTGTTGTCACATTGGTTGCTTCCATAGCTAAGAAATAAAAAGCGAATCCAAATCCGGTGACAAAGACGCCCACGTAAATTAAGCTAAGTAAACTATGCCAACTAATACCTTGGACAATAGGGATGTTACTAAACGTTTCCATCCCATGGTTCGTGAGCCATGCTGATACCAAAGGCACCCTTGAGATCAGCATGAGCACGAACATTTCGAGACTACCCATTAAAAAACTGAAACTGCTAAGGACAACACCATCAAATCCATTTTTCTTACTTCCTTTACTACCAATAACACCATAAATAGCAAAAGCAAAAGCAGAGAGTAAAGCAAGTAATATACTTAAAGCATGACTTAACTGATAAGGATTAATGATACAGATAATACCTACTAGACTAATCACTAGTGATAAAAAGACTTGTTTGGTTATTTTTTCGTTTAACAAAAAATGGGCCAAAGGAATAACAAAGATAGGGTTACAACTAAACAGGATGGCGACAATCGACGCTTTTCCGTAAATTATCGAAATCTGAAATAAACTCATACTGACAACAACCATTATTAATCCGGTTAAGGCAAAAAAAGTAAAATGCCGTCTTTCAAGGGACACGTTTTTCACGCGTAAATGTTTAATCGCAAGGGGCATTAAGATTAAAGATCCGATAAGAAAACGCATAAATGTAATCTGAATAGAGTTAAAATCATGTGCTGCTTGTTTTAAAGCTATTTCCATCGTGCTAAATAAAATCGCAGATAGAAAAATATAAATAAAACCTTTTTTCATTTTCCTCATTCATCTCCAAATGTTTCGCCAAAGTTGTGAATGTAAATGCATAAAGCAAAGTACCATGATGATGAATTGCCTCGATATGATCAGAATTTTTCCTCACACTAGTTGCATTCATTCTTATAGTATTAGTATAATGATTCACGAAGTATATTTAAAATATCTATAAAGTATCGACGTATACGAAAAGAATATGTGAGTATGATTAAACATAAAAGCCGAGTTATTGATTAACTAAAAGAGTCGATCTGTATTTAAACAACCTCTTTAATAAGATCTAGGAGATGTCAGGTGTGGATATTCGGCAATTAAAGTATTTTTTAGCGGTGTCTGAAGAACAACAAATTACAGCAGCAGCAAAAAAGTTACACATTTCACAACCACCATTAAGTCATCAAATTAAGCTATTAGAAGAGGAGTTAAACGTTCAATTATTTGAGAGAGGGAGTCGAAATGTGCAGCTGACTGAAGCGGGAACTATTTTAAGACACCGTGCTGAGGAAATACTTGAACTCATTAAATTAACCATCAAGGAATTACACGATGTTAATGAAGGAATACATGGCACATTAAGTATCGGTACCGTCGCCTCTTCTTATTCTACCGTCATCCCCGAACGTTTAAGTTCCTTTCATGACAAGTACCCCAATGTTAATTTTCAAATTTGGGAAGGGGATACTTATCGGATAACCGAATTATTGGATAATGGTGTCATTGAATTTGGATTTGTTCGGACACCTTATAATACGGAACACTACGATTCACTCGTTCTGCCTCACAAAGCCCATCATGATCCAATGATCGCCGTGGTAAATCATCATCACAATTTTTTATCTAAAATAGATGCAGATGTAATCTCACTTTCTGCTATGAAAGATAAACCGATTATTATTCATCGAAGATATGAAGAGAAATTAGTTAAGGCATGTAAGAAGTACACATTTAAGCCCGATATGGTTTGTGTTAGTGACGACATTAGGTCCATGTTGACGATGGCAGATGCAGGTCTAGGTATCGCTATTGTTCCAAAATCAACGATACATCTGGTGGCGAATGATCATTTGATTTATAAGGAAATTAATGAACCAAGCTTAGAGACAACTGTAGCGCTTATTTGGGTTCGGAATAGATACTTATCAGCGACTGCCCGTCATTTCATCGCTAAATTTTCAGCTTGGAAGGATCGAATTGAAGAGAAACTTCAAGTTTAAGATAGAACTTTATTAAGGTATAATACTTAGGTTCATCATTTAAAAGAAACAGCTGTATTCGATCTACTTGCTAAAAAACAACTAGCCATAATTACTTAGAAAAGAGCTAAAGAAAAAGGTGGTTTCCTAAACATAAAATAGGATGCCACCTTTTTTATATAGAATCATTTTAAGTTTGCCCGTTTTAGTAGACTTTTCATTGTCTTATTTGATTCGCTTAAGGTTAAGGACTTATCAATTGTTTTCATGATGTGATTTTCCATGACGATTTTTCCATCAATAATCGTTGTTTCCACGTCGGCTCTGGTTGCAGAATAGACGATGCGTGAGATGGGATCCACATCAAACGATGGATAGGTATGAAATTGGTTAAGATCTAAAATGGCTAAGTCGGCTTTCTTGCCGATTTCAAGACTTCCTATTTCATGGCTCATTCCAACGGCTTTAGCTCCCCCAATGGTTGCCATTTGAAAAACTTCTTTTGCATTCATGACGGTTGGACCGTGATGGGGCTTATGAATCAGTGCGGCTAAGCGCATTTCATTAAACATATTGAGGTTGTTATTACAAGGTGCTCCATCTGCTCCTAGACTTAATGTAATACCATCTTGGTGCATATGTGGAATATCAGCGATTCCAGACGCTAATTTTAGGTTAGACCCGGGACAATGGCTTACATTGACTCCTCGTTTTTGAATAATTTTCTTTTCCTCATCATTAAGCCAAATGCAATGGGCTAAAATGAGTCGTTCGTTGGCCAGTCCAATGTGATCAAGATATACAACGTTACGCATGCCTGTTTCAGCTTCAACGATTTCGATTTCTCCCTTATTTTCTGAGGCATGAGTATGTACCTTAACTTGATAGTGATCCGATAGGGAAGAGACTTCTTTTAATAATTCTTCTGTGCATGATATGACAAAACGTGGAGTGAAAGCATATTGAATCCGCCCCTGATCATGTCCGTGCCATTTTTCAAGAAGATCAACACTCTGTTGAATGGAATCAGCCGTGTTCTCTTGTAAACCAACAGGAACTTCATCCCCTTTATCCATCATAACCTTACCTGAAATGGCTCTCATTCCACTTTGACTAATAGCTTGAAAAGCAAAGTCCGTGTGATGAACCGTTTCCATATCAACGATGGTCGTTGTACCGCTCTCAATCATCTCACCTAAACCTAGCATGGCAGAATAATAGATGGATTCTTCATTATGAGCAGCCTCAAGTGGCCAAATACGTTTTTTTAACCAATCAAGTAATTCTAAGTCATCACCTTTTCCACGAAAGAGCGTTTGGCAAAGGTGGATATGGGTTTGAACAAAGCCAGGTATGACGGTACGATGAGTGGCATCTATGACTTTATCAACTGAATTTGAACTTAGATTGGGAGCTATATCTTCAATTCGATCCTCGTTGATTAGAATATCGCCAATAAATATGTCATCATTTTGATTCATCGTAATGATCTCAGCATTTTTAATTAATATTTTCCCCATTAACAATTCCTCCATTTCAAGATGTAAGGTAATTAATGAATAGTATATTCTGTCAAAAGTGAGAAAAATGAAAGTAGCTGTAGAAAATTTAAAATAAAAAAATAAGCTACGAAATATGCGGCGTGCATATTCGTAGCCAGGAATTATCGGTTCCTTAGTAGAGACCCTTAAACCATAACTTTAAGGTTATACGAAACAGAAGGTGTGAAGTTTTACAATTATTATATTAAAGGGTGAGTGAAGAAGGTGCAAGTTTTATGTTAGATAATCTTACATACTTTTTTAGTTTAACGTCATTTTACGTTAGGAAAGTTCACAAACCATTATTGGAACTACTTTTAATATCAAACACCGTTATTAAGTATACAGAATGGCTTACTCAAAAAGCAATAACGAGAAACATGGTCTGGGAAATTTCTGACCAATGTTGAAGTATTTTTAGAGGTTGCTTGAAAAAGTCACCAAATCATAAGCTGCGAATCTCGGCGCCCACTCGTTTTTCCGGTCCTCATGTAGTAAAAACAAGAGGATCGCTGGCTAAAATCGCTCACGTCCTGTGGCGGGCGCCCGAAGCTACCACAACGCGAGGAATGCCAGTCCTAAGGAACTGCGCCGCTCTTAGCCTTCCGACGCCCAGGACGGGCAAGTAACTGGCGTTTCTTGCAGGATGCGTGCGGACTTAGCCAGTAACCCTTTTCATTTATCGCCTTTTTGAACGCGCACTTTTAGAAAAATTCATTTATAATAATGATAGCGCTTATCCTAATAGGGGGGAAATAAGATGAGACTTGCAACAGTTGGTACAAGTACAATTACGGATTCATTTATTGAAGCTGTAAAAATGAGTCATCAATTAACATTAACAGGGGTTTATTCACGATCATTAGATAAAGCGAAAGAAATGGCTAATCGACATGGTGCTACCCATGTTTTTACTGATTTAGGTGAAATGGCCGGAAGTGATACATTTGATATCGTCTATATCGCTTCACCAAATAGTTTACATTTTGAACAATCCATCCAATTCTTAAAACAAGGTAAGCATGTTATTTGTGAAAAACCCTTTTTTTCAACACTAAGAGAATTTCATGAAGCCTACCGAGTAGCTGATGAACAACATGTTTACTTATTTGAAGCGATAAGAAATATTCAAACACCGATATTCAAACGTTTAAAGGAAAATTTACATAAGGTAGGGCCAGTTCGTAATGCAACAATCCAAGTCCAGCAATATTCATCGAGATATGACAAGCTATTAAAAGGTGAAGTTACAAATATTTTTTCACCTCAATTTTCTGGTGGTGCATTGATGGATATGGGTGTATACCCGTTGTATTTGGCTGTAGGTTTGTTCGGTAAACCAATGGAATCTCATTATTATCCGACGATGCTCGAGACGGGAGTCGATGGCAGTGGTACACTTGTGTTGAAATATCATGATTATGTTTGCCAAGTCATTTGCTCAAAAATCACTCACTCATCGAATCCTTCAGAAATTAATGGTGAGAAGGGCATTTTGACTTTTAATAATGCTTCAAGTTTAAAAACGTTAACCTATACAGATCTAAAATCTAACAAAATTGAAGACTATCACATTGATCAATATGAAAATGATAAAGTATATGAAATTCAGAACTTCACAGATATCATCAATCAAAGTGACAGGAATAGATACATGGAATTAAGACGGTTAAGTGAGATTGTATTAGGTATATTGGAAGAATCAAGGAGACAGAACCAAATTATATTTCCAGCAGATCACAAAACATTTTAATAGATTAAATGAAAAACGTCCTATTCGAAAGGAATAGGACGTTTTAGCTATATGTATTGATTAATAATACACCTTTATAGTAACTGTTCTGCGACCCCATTGAATCGCTTTTTTATATGTAGGAACATAGAGGTCAATGACATATTTATTACGATGCATGGCACCGCCAGTATCACCAGCAATTGCATTTCCATAACCAGGAACATAAACTTTTGAACCAAGAGGAATAAGCTTAGGGTTAACTGAGATAACCTTTGTATTTGGATGTTTTCTTAAGTTAATGCCAGTTGCCGTAATTCCACTTCCGCCTGAACTCTTAATTGTATAGGCTGTACTGCTAACTCTAATGGTTCTGTATTTTTTGCTGCTGACCTTTTTGCTCGTTGTTTTCTTCTTAGCAGCTGGTTTAGATCCTGAGACTTTAAGTTTTTGATGTATTTTAATTCGATCTGATTTCAAGTGGTTCCAAGATTTTAATTGGCTAATAGAAACATGATATTTTTTTGATATTTTCCAGAGACTGTCTCCACTTTTAACGGTATAAGTATTTGCATGTGCAAAAGCACCAGTAGAAACGCCAAGAGATAAGACAACGACAGTGCCTAATGATAATATAAATTTTTTCAAATTCCCGTCTCCCTTTATCTTTTTCTCAGTGACTCTACTTTACCAAGAAAATATGACAGGTTCATTTCATAGATTTGCTAATTACATTACAAAAAAATTGTCGTTTGTAACAAAACGATTAAAATAGTGCGTTATGTTAAGAGAATATTAAAAAAGGGAAATAATTACATGGATTATGGATTGTTTGATAGCTAAATCAATCATTTAAGTTTAAAAAATAATGTATATTAATTAGTACCTTGCATTAATCAGTAGCATATCATATAATAAATGAGTCATTAAAGTATGTTTAATTAAGTACTGAATATAATTCAATAGCGGATAAAATATACTAGAGAGGATGTTAAAGTTGAATGTTCAGTTTAAGAAAGGTGTTCTGGAACTGTGTGTCATGATCTTAATCTCGAAGAAAGATCAATACGGCTATGAGTTAGCTCAGAACATAGCGAGCCGTATCGAGGTGGCTGAAGGAACTCTTTATCCACTCTTACGCCGATTGACCAAAGAAGAATATTTGACAACGTATCTATCTGAATCAACAGAAGGACCACCGAGAAAATACTATTCATTAACGGATAAAGGAAATCTCTATATGAAAGATTTAATTACAGAATGGCATCAATTTGCTGAAGCTGTGAATGAGTTTATTGAGGAAGGAGTCTCGTCTAATGAAGAAAAATGATTTTATGACACAACTTAGTCTAAATTTGAGGCATATACCTGAAGTGGAGAGGCAAGATATTCTTGATGATATGAATGAGCACTTTGCCATCGGATTAGAAAATGGAAAAACGGAAGAAGAAATTATTGATGAATTAGGAACCCCAATAGAAATTGCTAAGGAATTTTTAGAGGATACAAGGTTTATAAAAGAAGAGAAAAAAAGATCCGCTTCTTGGGGAACGAGAAGTATTCTATCTGCCATAGGCTTACTATTTATTAATCTCATCTTTGTTGTAGGTCCTCTTTGTGCCATTATCGGTGTATATTTTGGCTTATGCGCGACTGCTTTTGGTTTTATTCTAAGTCCGTTGGCGATTATATTAACTTTTTTTCAAGGTGATATCAGTCAGTTTGTTTTAACGTTATTTAGTTCAATGGCTCTATTTGGTATAGGAATATTGTTTGGAATAGGATTGATAAAGATTGGAAAATGGGGCTATTTTATTTTAATGAAATATTTCAAATTTAATATAAGGGTTATTCGAGGTGATAAATAATGATGAAAAAACTGATCTATATATCTATTGTCTGTATTGTTATTGGTCTGATAGGATTTGGAATTTCTTTTAAAGTATTCGGATTATCAGGAGCAAATTCAATTTACAAACAAAAGAAAATAGATGGACAGACCATTAATCAAATCAGTATCGAATCGAATTCAGTAGACGTTCATCTTTTACCCACATCGGGGCATGAAATTACCGCAACTGTAAGTGGGAAGATGAATAAGAATTATTTAAAAAATGTAGTGTTTGAAATGAAAAAAGAAGGCGACACAGCAAAGATTTTAATCAAGCAGAAAGAATTCTTTGTTATTAATTTTGGTTTTAATCATGCTACATTAAATATTAAAGTGCCAAAAAGAATATATAATAAGCTATCTTTGCATTCATCCTCGGGTGATATAAAATTAGATAATATGAGGGCACAAGAACTTGAATTAATTGAATCTAGTGGTGATTGTCTGATAAATCAATCAGACATATTGGAAAAAGCATATTTAAAAGCATCTAGTGGCGATCTTATGATAAGTAAAAGTCAAGCTAAACACTTTCGAGTTATTTCATCCTCGGGTGATGTAGTCATGAATAATACGAAAGGCAGTATCGAATCAGAAAGTACGAGTGGAGATATAGCACTTAAAAATCATACGATAACAGGCAATGTAATCACACGAGCTTCAAGTGGTGATGTGACAATGATATTCCATAATCCAGAGTCATTGGCTTTAAATTATAGAGGTTCCTCAGGGGATGGAGTGTCAGCAATTCAAAAGATGAATTACCAAGAAAAAAGTGAACATAGAATTATTGGAAAAACAGGTGGAGGGAAATACCTTGTTCATGTAAGAACCTCGTCAGGGGATTTTTATATAAAATAAGGCCATACAATAATATTAAATTAAAAAGCAAGCAAAGACTCGAATCTTTGTTTGCTTTTTTTGTTTATCATTTAAATGAAATAAAATGAATAGATTCCCCTCTTGATTGTCTACACTGAAGTGAGAAACAGTGAATTAATGGGTAAAAGAGAAAAAAGGAGGTTTTTAGATGTCTGAGGATGGGCATTCATTTGATGAAAAATTATCAAGCTATTGGTTGGAAACGTGTCAAATACCGAGCTTTCCATCGTTAAAAGAAGATATACAAGCAGATGTGACAGTTGTGGGCGGTGGTATTAGCGGGGTCTTAACAGCGTATAGATTAGCTAAAGAAGGTGTTAAGGTTGTTCTTCTAGAAGCCAATAAATTACTTCATGGTACAACAGGGCACACAACAGCAAAGGTTACGGCTCAACATGGTCTGATCTATGATGAATTTATCCAACACTTTGGAGTTGAAAAAACAATGCAATATGTTGACTCTAATATTGAAGCAATAAATTGGATTAAAGAAATGATTAAAACCGATCACATTGATTGTGATTACCAAGAACAGGATGCGATAATATATGCCACAACGAAGCAAACAGATGATTTATTAAAGAAAGAGTATAAGGCATACCAACAGTTAGGGATTGAAAGTGAGTGGCTAACCACATTACCTATTCGTGTTCCTGTTATCTCAGCACTAAGTATGAAAGGTCAAATGCAATTCCATCCAATCAAATTTCTTGTCCATATGATTCAAGAAATGACAAAGCTGGGTGGGCTTATTTTTGAAAATACGGTCGTCAATAGTGTCGATACAGAACCTTCGATAAAGGTGAAAACCCAGTCTGGTTTCGAAGTGACAACAAATAATGTGGTTTTTTGCACACATGTTCCATATTTCGTGAAAGGTCAATATTATGCCAAATTATTTCCTTATCGATCTTATTTAGTGGCTACTCGAGTAAGTGATGAGTATCCAGGTGGAATGTATTACACTCCAGATGATGGAACAAGGTCAATACGTTCAACAACTCATGATGGAGAAACTATTGTGTTTTTTGGAGGAGACGGTCATAAAGCGGGACAAGATAAGGCAGAAAATCGGCATTACGATAATCTTCTCAGTTTCGGAAGATCTGTATTTAATATTCAAGAAGAATATCAAAGCTGGTCTGCTCAAGACAATGAAACATTGGATAAGATCCCTTACATTGGATTGGTAAATTCGAAACAACATAACATATATATTGAAACAGGATACAGAAAATGGGGTATGACTTTGTCTACTGTAGCATCTAAGCTAATTAGTGATCTTATTTTAGGCAAAGAAAATCCTTATAAAGATCTTTATAGCCCAGAACGTTTTTATGCCGATCCTTCAATTAAAAAGTTTATTCAAGAAAATGCTAACGTAGCGGCTGAATTAATCAAAGGCAAACTTCCAAAGAAAACGAAATCAGTTGATGAGCTTCAACCAGGAGAAGGTGCAAATGTTGTCATAAACGGGAAAAAATGCGGAGCCTATAAGGATAAAGATGGTCAAATGTTTATAGTAGATACAACATGTACACATCTAGGGTGTGAAGTACAATGGAATCACCATGATCAAACATGGGATTGTCCGTGTCACGGATCTCGATTTTTGCCAAATGGAGAGGTTATGGAAGGACCAGCCAAAAAACCTTTAAATAAAAAATAATGATTCAATTTTAGAAAGCCCACATATGGTATGGTGAGGCTTTTTATTTTTGTTTAAAGAGGTTGTTCAAAAAGTCAACAAATGATAAGCTACGAATCTTGGCGCCCACTCGTTTTTCCGGTCCTCATGTAGTGTAATATAAGAGGATCGCTGGCTAAAATCGCTCATGTCCTGTGGTTGGCTCCTGAAGCTACCACATCATGTGGAATGCCGGTCCTCAGGAACTGCCCGCTCTTATCTTCCGACGCCCAGGACGGGCTAGTACAGGCGTTTCTTGCAGGATGCCAGCGTACTTAGCCAGTAACCCTTT
This sequence comes from Terrilactibacillus laevilacticus, assembly GCF_006517395.1. Lineage (GTDB taxonomy): Bacteria > Bacillota > Bacilli > Bacillales > Sporolactobacillaceae > Terrilactibacillus > Terrilactibacillus laevilacticus. Next base: position 49,226 of record NZ_VDCY01000008.1, on the reverse strand, counting down.
TCGTTTATCGCCTTTTTGAACACGCACTTAAAGGGTTATGATGTCATTTTGAAAAATTTACATATAATCTTTTTTCAATCATAAATATGTTAAAATAAGTCTTGTTTTTATTTTGGTTACTTTGATTTCTTGTTTGATTATGGACAAGTTTGTAAATGATTGGGGAGAAATGTATTGATCAGTCAGTCTTTTCTACAACTTAATACGATTTTTATTAGTATTCTGATAGAAGCAATCCCTTTTGTTGTGATTGGCGTCTTTATTTCAGCTTTTATACAAATGTTTATCAGTGAAAATATGTTATCAAGAATTATTCCAAAAAATCGGTATGCTTCGGTCGTGATGGGGACGTGCATGGGGGCTTTATTTCCGGCGTGTGAATGTGGTATTGTTCCCATAACAGAACGTTTAGTTAAAAAGCGTGTACCCCTTCATTCAGCTATCGCCTTTATGCTTGCTGGCCCAATTATTAATCCTGTCGTAATATTTGCTACATACGTAGCCTTTGGGAATAGTTGGCAGATGGTTATTTATCGGTGTGGTTTAGCCATTGTAGTTTCTATATTTGTAGGGATAATGGTTTCTTTTATATTTAAAGAGGATCAGTTAAAAAAGTTTATTGATCAAAAGTTAAAGAAATATCGTGATCACCATGACTATTATGGTCATCATCATGATCATGACCATCACCACGAACATTCAAAACCTACTATTCTAGCAAAAATTAAAGGAACATTTGATCATGCGATTGATGAGTTTTTTTCAGTGGGAAAGTATCTTGTTTTCGGTGCCTTTATCGCATCTACTTTGCAGACCTATGTTAAAACAAGTACATTGTTAACATTCGGAGACACAAAAGTCATGGCGATACTTGTCATGATCGTACTCGCATTTATTATGTCACTTTGTTCTGAGGCTGACGCATTTGTTGCTTCATCATTTAGAGGAACCTTTGGACCAAGTGCATTAACAGCGTTTCTGGTTTTTGGCGCGATGGTGGATATTAAAAATCTTATTATGATGTTAAGTACATTCAAAAAACGATTTGTAGTGACGTTAATCTTTCTAATAACATTAAGTGTGTTTGTAGGCGCTCTGTTTATCGGTTAATTTACTCTCACTTCATGCATAATTTTTCAAAGGATGATGAATATGTTTCGCATCATAATTTTATTTGGATTTACGTATCTTTTTTTACATCTTCATTTAACTGGAGACATTAGTAAATATATTAATATGAAATATTCCTATCTATCGTTTACCATGATTTTTGTACTGGGCTTTCTAACGGTTTATCAAATTATTAAGTGGAATAACGAAGGAAATCATAAGCACGAGCATCATCATGATATAGATTGTGGTCATGATCACTCAAAAGATGAAAATACATGGTATAAAAAAGTTGTTGTCTATGGTTTGTTATTATTCCCGCTTGTGACGGGAACTTTTCTACCAATAGCGACATTGGATTCAAATGTTGTCAAAGCTAAAGGATTTCACTTTGCGGAAATTGATAATGATAAAGACCAATACGCAAATCATCAAATCTTGCGTCCAAACACGAGTCTATACTATGGCAGTGATGAGTATCGAAAAATGTTAGCGTCTGATTTGAAAAAATATAGTGCTAAAAATAATCTGTACTTAGATGATGATAATTTCCTAAGAGCATTAGAAACCATTTATAACTATCCAGGTAATTTTTCGAATAAGCAAGTGTCGATTGAGGGTTTCGTTTACCATGGGGATTCATTGAAAAAAAATCAATTATTCTTATTCCGTTTTGGCATCATCCATTGTATTGCTGACGCAGGAGTATTCGGCATGATGGTGGATTTTCCACAAAACGTATCCTATAACGACGATGAATGGATTAGAGCAGAAGGAACACTTTCAACAATTTATTATCAACCATTTAAACAAACGATTCCTTATTTAAAAGTGACAAAATGGCAAAAGGTCGATAAACCTAAAAACCCTTATGCTTATCGTAAATATTGATTAATAGAAAAAACAGTCCTATTACGGGCTGTTTTATACAACTTAAACAGATATACTAAATCAATATAACTCTATAATCAACAACTCTCATAATACTTTTGATTAGTGAGTTTTTTTATTTAAACCCTAGATTATTCATAGCTGAATCCAATTCCTTGGAAAACACGATTAAATCAACAAATAATTCATATTTGATTTTCACTAAATAAGTGAAAAGGAGCCCTTCCTTTGATATTGTATAAGTAACCACACCAACACAATTCAAAGAGGACTCCATAATGAAAAGTGTAATAGAAAAGTCACTTAACTTCAACAAAAGAATTAAGGTTAATTTTGATGGTGGGAACTTAACCTCAGACTCAATTAATGGGGAATTTCCTTTAAAAAATTAAACTATGAATAATTCAGGTTAAACTAATATTTGAGAGAACTACTATTGTATAAATGCTTGCTTACCTGAATACTAATAAAATAACCAGTAAAAAAGGAGGGAAAATAAAATGATAAGAAATAAAATAGTTTTAGGAAGTATTATCCTATCCTGTGTAATTGGTTTATCTATTGCCGTCTATTTACAATTCAACATACCTGCATCTGCTAAAAATACAATCAATAAACCAAAAGTGGTGACACAGCAAGATCAACGAAATATTTCATCTATGGAAAGAAAAGTGTATAAATCAAACTTTTTAAATAAAGTTTCAGAAGAATTAAAAACAAATGGTTATCGACCTACAGGGGCTGCAACCTTTGAATATGACGTTAATAAAAAAACGATAACTATTTTGCTAGATAAAAATCAAAAAATAACCGGTCAAAAAAAAGAAGATATATCCAATATAGTAAATAACGTGGCATCAAAAAATAAATTAGGATCATTTATAGTTAAAACTCAATATGTTCAATTGAAATAATCTTGGTTTAAATTTTAGTATAAATTTAAAAATCAATCACTAACTAATCAACAATAAAGTTCAGATTAGTGTGATTACCTTTTTTATAATTAATCTTCGATGGTTATTACAACGTTGTCATTAAAACTTGCAGTTGATTTAACATAAAATTCAGCCAAATGATTCGAGCCATCTTTGTAAAAGTCAGCGTCAATTTTACTGAAACAAAATCTTGTTGTTTGTGTACTGTTCGAATTCCAGTAATTCATTTCAGGAAGAACTGGATCATCAACACTATCTCCTGAACCGTTGTCCGAATATAACCGTAGAGACACATAGTTGTAAGCATTAACTCCATTAATACATACTCTTACATCGCCACCACCTGAATAGGCAATTGGTGTTCTACCTCCATTAGCATTAATTGTACCTTGATAAATAATATCCCATTCACCAGCACCATTTAGTGGGGGTTGCTCACTTGCAAAAGAAACAGATGGGATAGACAATAACATTAAGAATCCTATCATAATTAAACTTAATTTACTCCTATAATTTCTCTCTCTCCTTTTTCTTCTAGTTGAATATATATTTGACATTTATACTTATAAAACCTCTATTTTTTTAGATTTATATTAGAAGATACTGAAAATTAATATAAAACGTCTAAATGAAAGTCTACATACGTGGGATTTTTTGATGAATGACACAAAAGTATTAACATATAAATTGTAATAGTGTATAGAATCTGAGTCGATTCAGTGCAGAAAAATATGAAACAATAATCCTTTGATTCGCGAACGACGGATTCAATGTTGTTATCAATAATGTTAAATATGGGAAGTTGTCAGAGAAATTTTTTTCATAGGGGAAATTAGATTATCTAGAATATAAACTAAAGGTATTAAAAATAGCTTATAGTCCATTGTCTTTTTACCAACTAGAAGGAGGAATTTAACATGAGTACCGATGTAAAAACAGCCATTGTAACAGGTTCAGCGCAAGGAATAGGAAAAGCAATAGCCCTTAGATTAGCGAATGACGGATTCAATGTTGTTATCAATGATGTTAACATGGACAAGACAGAGGCAGTTTCCAAAGAAATTTCCTCGTTAGGTAGAGAGAGTATAGCCGTTAAAGCAGATGTAAGTAACCGTGATGAGGTTTTCCATCATGTAGATGAAACGGTTAATAAGTTTGGTAGGTTAGATGTTTACGTTTCTAATGCTGGAATTACTCAAATAAAACCCATTCTTAATGTAACAGAAGAAGACTTAGAAAAATATTTAGAATAAATGTATTTGGTACATTATAAGGACTCCAAGCAGCAGCTGAACAAATGAAAAAAAAGTGGTAAAATTATTAATGCAGCAAGTATTGCATCACATAAAGCTTTCAGGTACTTGGAACTTATTCAATGACAAAATATGCTGTTAGAGGCCTAATGCAAGTTGCTGCTCAAGAACTTGCACAGTATGGAATTACAGTGAATTCTTATTGCCCTGGAACTTTCGGGACGAGTATGTGGGATGTTATTGATAAAAAATGGGATGGTACATGAATGTACCACGTGGTGAAACACTAAGGCAATACAGTGAAGAAATAACACTTGGACGTTGAAAAGCCAGAAGATGTAGTTAATTTCGTTTCATATCTCACGTCTAATGACTCTGATTACATGACCGGCAGTCCGTACTGATAGATGGCGGAATATTGTTTAGTTAACCAATTTTATTTTGAAATGCAAAAAGGCTCATACTTCCTGTACTGCACCCTAAAAGTTAATTTTTAGGTCTAACTTTCGGGGTGCACATTAGCCTACAGTCTTTTTTATTTTAAAATAAAGAGTAAAAGAATCAGTCGGGTAAGAATTTCCGCTGCGGGTGGATGCTTTGCGCGGGAGTTACTGCCATAAATTTAAAGAAAAACTAGCGACTTGGACACGGCAAGTTGTTTGAGTACTAGTTGATTGAAGCGGAAGGCGCTTGACTCCTGGGGGATTAGCGTTACAGACGAGACCCCGCAGGAGCTTGCGACGAGGAGGCTCGGCGAACGCCCCCCGGAAAGCAAGCGCCTGAAGCGGAAATCAACCTTTTCTCCTACCATTCATATACAAAAATTGACAAAAGGCACCGAAGAGCGTGCTCTCGATACCTTTTGTCGACAATCTAAAGGCTCATGCTTCAAAGCATGAGCCTTTTTAATGAGATTAAGAATGTTTAGGTTCAACTAAAATTTTAACTTGACTTTTTTCTTTAACAAGAGCGCCAAAACCTTCTTCAATGAGGTCATCAAGTACGATTTTTTTAGTCACCAATTTATCCGCTGAAAAATATCCTTGTTCCATTAGAGAGAGGACAGCAGGAAAGACGTTTCGATAACCAATGATTCCTTTTACTGTACGTTCTTTAATAACGATATCGTTTGGAAGGATTTCTGCTCCTTTTTCCCAAATAGAGACAATGACTGTTTCACCAGAAATACCAGTCGATTGGATGGCTTGGCGTAAAACTACAGGTACACCCGTAACTTCAAAAGCTACATCGACTCCGCCATCTGTAAGTCTAGCAATCTCAGCGACCGTATCGTCGACCTTACTTGGATCGACAATCGTTGCGCCTAATTCTTCTGCTTTCGCTTGTCGTTCTGGTGAAAGTTCGACGGCATATATCGTAGATGCACCCGCTGCTCTAAGTGCTTCAATGACTAAAAGACCGATTGGTCCACAACCGAATACGGCAGCTTTGTCACCTGCTTTGATTTTACTAGAACGAACAGCATACAAAGCAACAGCGGAAGGTTCTACTAAAGCACCTTGTTCATAGGAAACATGATCCGGCAATTTGAAGACAAGTTCTTCATCAACGGAAACGTATTCTGAAAAACCTCCGCCTCCACCAGCTAAACCAAGAAAGCCCATATCTTTATCAAGGTTATAAGCACCTTGATGACCATGAGTGGCAAATATAGGTTCAACAGTCACACGATCGCCGATTTTAAAATTATTAACACCTTCGCCTACCTCAACGATTTCACCTGAAAACTCATGTCCCATTGTGACAGGAGCTACTTCATGTGTTAGGGGATGAGGTTCACCAACAGGAATAAAAATTGGGCCGCCTAAATATTCGTGTAGATCACTACCACATATACCACACCATTTTATTTGAATTTTCACTTTTCCTGGTGCTACTTTTGGTTCTTCGATGTCTTCGATTCGAATGTCTTTTTGGTTATGCCATCTTGCAGCTTTCATACCTAATCACTCCTATTATGTTTTATGTTTTTGAGAGCGAGTTTACACATGAAAAAGCAAATTCACAAAGTTGTCACTTTTATAAAGAAGCCAGGTCATAATACGTTATATAATAGTGTTATGGATATTTCCCGATATCCTTAACTGCATGGAGGGCACAAATTGTTACACCCTCATAAGTGGTATAGCGCTAACCACACCATTTTTAAAATGTTGAAAGTCTTAAGTAATGATAAAGAACAAATACGGTAAGCGTTTACAAAAACGTATTACATATAAAAAGTCTGTAAAACCCAGCCCGATTATAATTTACTTTCATGCTCTTCATATAGTAAACTTTTCCTAGCTCTATTACATATTATAACTCTATTTTATTTTTATGAATATAAATTTGCTTAAAAAAATAGTTCTATAAGTGCGTGTTCAAAAAGGAAGCAAATTAGAAGCAAGAAGATCAAGGCGGCGCCGTTTTGAAGACCGGAATGTAGGTTTTTACTACATGAGGACTGGAATAAGCAAGCGGGCGCCGAGATTTGTAGCTTATCATTTGGTGACTTTTTGAACAACCTCTATAAAATGAAAACCCTTTCTTTGTGGAATTATATCCCTAAATTAGGTTTTATTATTGTTCAAAAGGGTATAATATCCCTGTGACAAAATCAAAGGAGGGTTTTATTCGTGGGGAAAAGAATAGCAGTTCCTTTAACCAATGAATTTGAAGACTCGGAATTTACAGAACCTGCTAAAGCATATAAAGAGGCAGGGCATGAAGTTGTTGTTATTGAAAATCAAAAAGGAGCATCTATCACTGGTAAACATGGTACAAAAGTTCAAGTTGATCTGTCCATAGATGAAGCAAAGCCAGAAGACTTCGATGCTTTATTTATACCAGGCGGATTCTCACCTGACATTTTGAGGGCAGATGATCGTTTTGTTGCCTTTGTAAAAGCTTTTATGGATGATATGAAACCAGTGTTTGCCATTTGTCATGGTCCACAATTACTTATTACAGCAGAAACTCTTAAAGGCAGAGGTGCTACAGGTTATAAATCAATTGAAGTTGACTTGAAAAACGCTGGAGCTAACTTCCATGATACCGAAGTATTTGTATGTAAAAATCAGCTTGTCACAAGCCGAACACCTGACGATATTCCGGCTTTCAATCGAGAAAGTCTTAAATTATTGAGTGCGTAAAAATAACAAACTCCGAACAAGGGAACGTTCTCCCAAGTTCGGAGTTTTGTGTCATTAGACAGAAAGCAAAGTATGGATTAATTCTTGATTTGCCGCTTGATTTTTTTTGATAGCATATAGGGAGGAATATCGATAGGATTGCCCATCTAGATCTTTCCATTCACCACAAATATCTGCACCTAGCCATGTTTTATGATGAAGGAGATATGAAATTAATTTTTCAGCTTCTTGTAATTGTAACGTGCCTTGATCCCAATTTGTTTGAACAATGTCAGGAGAAAAAATATCTTTATCAATGCTAAGATAGATATACTCTGTTAAAATTGACTTCCCAAGGGTTTGAAGTTGATTTGATGTGAAATTAGGGAATATCTTGACTTTGTGTTTGATTGTTTTAGAAAGATATTTCGGCAAGGCTGTATGTGAACCTACAATGATTACTTGTTTTAAATTTGGGATGAGTCGCAAGGCATGATAAACCCAAGATCCACAAGACAAGAGATCGGGCACGAAACCTGGTTCGATGTCTGTATGATGGTCCATCAGAATGAGTGTAAAAGGTTCTTTAATATCAGCCATTAATGCTAGAGATACGTAATGATAATTACCGCTACCAATTAATGTGATTCCCTGGTGGTCATTTTGTTTAAGTATTCTCTCAATTTTTATTAAAGAATCATGTTCGCAGTACAGATTGGTCTGTTTTATGGTATTTAGGTTTAACCAACGATAGGGAAAGGTTTGCAGCAACTCTTTTTGTTGTTGATAGCATTCATCAAAATTTAAAACGGTAATCTTTTGACTAAATATAGCCATATGATCAAGACCTTTCAGAAAGTGCTATATAGCTATGAAGTTATCAATATAGTTTTAGTTTATTCCTTTCGTTTTGAATGTCAAAAAAATAATATTGAAATTTAGTTATTTATGTGTTAGTTTGATAGTAAAATTTAATCATGTTAGCAATAGGGGAGCTGGTAGTGCCCAGCTGAGAGTAAGACACAAGTCTTTGACCCTTGACCTGATCTGGATTATGCCAGCGTAGGGAACTTGTGATCAACTCGATGATTTATATGTTGATGTTTTTTTACATATGTAATCGCCAAGCGCAATCCTACATTGGAATGCGCTTTTTTAATTGCTTTAAGAGGTTGCTTTAAAAAGTCACCAAATGATAAGCTACGAATCTCGGCGCCCGCTTGTTTATTCCGGTTCTCATGTAGCAAAAAACTACATTCCGGTCCTCAAAACAGCGCCGCCTTGATCTTCTTGCTTCTAATTTGTCACCTTTTTGAACTCGCACTTTAAGTGACTCGTTGTTTTTGGCTAGTGATACCAACAATTTTGCGAAAACAGCCATTGTTTAAATACATATTGTGGAGGAGAAGTTCAATGTCAACGATACAAAAATTTTGTTATTCTGCGATTTTTATCGCTTTTGGTGTTATTACGAGTCAGTTAATTTATGTTCCAGTCGGTTTTGCGAAGGCTTTTCCAGTTCAGCATATCGTGAATGTGCTTTCGGCAATTATTCTTGGTCCTGGATATGCTGTCCTTAATGCCTTTTGTATTTCGCTTATCCGAAATATCTTTGGCGGCGGAACATTGTTTGCATTTCCTGGCAGCATGATTGGCGCTTTTATAGCTGGTATGGTTTATCTTAAAACGAAAAAGTATTGGCTAAGTGCTGTAGGTGAGGTATTTGGAACCGGAATTTTAGGGGCGCTTGCTTCGTTTCCAATCGCTAAATTCATCTATGGTCAACAAGTTGTCGCGACCTTTTACATTGTGCCATTTTTAGTTAGTACGAGTATTGGTAGTCTCATAGCTTATGTCATGATCAAACTTTTATCAACGAATCCAGCATTAACACGAATCATAGGAGGAAAGAAAAATGAAAACAGCACTAACGATAGCAGGTTCTGACTCAAGCGGTGGAGCAGGTATTCAAGCTGATTTAAAAACGTTTTCCGCTCATGGTGTCTATGGAATGAGTGTGATTGTTTCAATTACCGCGCAAAACACACAAAAAGTCGTCGAGGTTGAGGATTTATCGCCAAAAATCATAGGAGCACAATTGGATGCTGTGTTTTCTGACATAAAGGTAGATGCAGTGAAAATTGGTATGGTTTCTAACCCTGGAGCTATTGGAGTCATTGCTGAAAAACTGATTCAATACAAACCAAAGTTTGTCGTTCTTGATCCTGTCATGGTTTCGAAAAGCGGATATGATTTACTCAAACCTGAAGCGAGAAATAGCCTAATTGAAAAATTGTTGCCGCTTGCGACTGTTGTTACACCCAATTTATTTGAGGCAGAACGCTTGATCAATAAAAGAGAAATCACAACAATCGAGGGAATGAAAGAAGCAGCAAAACAAATCTATGCATTAGGACCACAAGCCGTTCTTATAAAAGGCGGACACTTAGAAGGAGATGCGATAGATGTTTTTTACGACGGAAAGCAATTTGAAACGTTTGAAGAAGAAAGAATTGAAACGAAGAATACACACGGGACAGGATGTACACTTTCTTCGGCCATTGCGAGTCATTTGGCAAAAGGAGAAACACTGCAAGAAGCAATAGAAGGAGCTAAGAAATATATTCAAGGAGCTATTCGTCATAGCCTGGCGATTGGTCGCGGCTCAGGTCCAACAAATCACTTTTTTCAATGGTTTGAGAAATAATTAAAATAGGGGATGGAAGTTATGACAACAACATTATTTGAACAATATACGAAAATTGAAGAAACACATCCACTTGTTCATCACATTACGAATACCGTAACCATTAATGATTGTGCTAATGCTACACTTGCTTTAGGAGGTAGGCCAGTTATGGCTGATAGCCCAAAAGAAACCGCAGAGATGGCGAAAGTTGCATCATCTTTGGTTATAAATATTGGAACCCTAACGGAAGATACCATTTTAGCGATGAAAGAAGCCGGGAAATCTGCCAATCAACATGGTGTTCCGGTCATTTTTGATCCAGTAGGGATTGGAGCAACTGCCTTTCGCAGGGAAACTGGTTTCGATATACTAAAGACTATTCATCCTTCTATCATATGCGGTAATATGTCAGAAATAAAAACACTCGCAGGTCTTGAGTCGAAAAGTCGTGGAGTGGATTCTGGCGATTCGATGGATGACGCTGATAAACTCGCTAAAGAACTTGCTAAGAAATATGAAACGGTCATTGCGATTACAGGACCTATTGATGTCGTTTCAGATGGAGAGAGAACAGTGAAATTGAAGAATGGTCACGAGCGTCTAGCAGATGTTACAGGTACTGGATGTATGACAAATTCACTTATAGCCACCTATGCAGGTGCTGGAAATACCCCGTTTGAATCAGCCATCTCAGGTATTCAAACCATGGGTATTTGCGGAGAAAAAGCAAACGAATGGTCTCGTGGTGTTAATGAAGGCATAGGGACTTTTAAAGTAAGACTATTTGATGCTTTTTCATTGCTATCAGAAGAGGATTTTTCCAGAGGTGTGATCGAATATGTCTAATTTAAACGTTGATTATCGTTTGTATTTGGTTACAGAAGCGTATCACCCAGATCAAGATGATGAGTATTTTCGTAAGGTCGAGTCTGCCCTTAAGGGCGGGGTCACACTGCTTCAATTTCGTGAGAAAAAAGCTTCATCTAAGATATTGTATGATGTTGCTAAGCGATTAAAACAGCTCGCTCATCATTATCAAGTTCCTTTTATAGTGAATGATCGGGTAGATGTGGCTCTCGCTGTTGATGCGGACGGTGTACATATTGGCCAAGATGATCTGCCTGCGGATTTTGTTAGAGAATTGATCGGACACGATAAAATTTTAGGTGTTTCAGCTGCAACGATAGATGAAGCAGTAAAAGCTGAGCATGATGGGGCAGATTATATAGGGGTTGGAGCTGTATTTCCAACTTCCTCGAAGTCAGATGCGACAGTCATTACCTCAGAGATGTTTCAAGCGATTCGAGAACGAGTAGATTTACCCATGGTCGCCATTGGAGGAATCACAATCGATAATGTGAAAGACTTAAAATCGTTCAATATTGACGGCATTGCTGTTATTTCAGCGATCTTAAGTCAAAAAGACTGTGAACAGGCTGCTAGACATCTCTTAGAAGTACAAATTAAATCTGAACAATATTGAAAAAAATGAGGCAGTTCATCATGAACTGTCTCGTTTTAATTTGAGCGTCTACGTAATCCTTTAGGATAGAAATTTTTCAGTATTCCATTAGCAATTTTTCCCCAACCAATCGGATAGTGATCTACTGTCACAATCGTCCATCCTTTGTCCAAATTAGATGGTAATGTTTCTCCTCTTAAATAAGATTCCCACTCTTTATCAGTTGAAGAGAGGTTTAGTTTCTGTTTGAAATAAGATGGATCTAGGCCAAGAGCAAGAGCATGATTTGGTTCAAAGCGCTGCTTTTTTTGCTCACCAATATGCAAACCTGTTCTGACAACTCTTAATCCAGTGAAATCAGGGAAATCTTTTGGAATCGAAAACAAATGATTTTTCATAAAAAATAGTGTCCCTGGGACTGAAGTCGTTAAACACTCCTTTTCAAATGAATAGAAATCTTTCAATTCATATTTTTTGGCTGTTTGAGTAAATGTTTGACTATTATTTTCAGATTGAGTTGATGTATGAGCTTTTTTACATGTAGCAATAAAATGTCCTTCCCCTTGAACATGGTGTGGCCAGAGTCTTGCCGTTTTTATGAGATCCTTTCGATGTGATAGAGACCAATCGGGATTTCCGTCAGTCATTCCGCCTTTCTTCTGGATAGGAAGTAATTCTATATCAGGATGATGGTCTAAAAAATGTTCTATGGACTGCTCATTTTCTTCTGCAGAAAAAGTACAAGTCGAATAAACAAGAATACCACCGGGTTTTAGCATCTTATAAGCGTGATCTAAAATCTCTTTTTGCATGCTAGCACAGTGCTTCACATGTTCAACACTCCAATATTTTATCGCTTCTGGATCTTTACGAAACATCCCTTCACCAGAACATGGCGCATCAACCAAAATTTTATCGAAATAACCGGCAAAACGTTTAGCCAATCTTTCAGGTTTTTCATTTGTAACTAAAGCATTGGTTACCCCGCAACGTTCAATATTCTCAGAAAGTGCTTTAGCACGTTTAGCATTAATCTCATTGGCCATGAGAAATCCTTGGTTTTTCATAGCTCCTGCAATTTGGGTTGTTTTTCCTCCTGGGGCAGCACAAAGATCTAAAATCCGTTCGAAAGGCTTGGCATCAAGGCAGTCAGCAACCGCCATCGCACTCGGTTCTTGTATATAATATAATCCTGCTTGATGGTAGGGATGCTTGCCAGGTTCATCCTCTGGTTCATAGTAGAATCCGGTATCACAAAATGGAACAGGTTTAAGATGAAAAGGGGCGAGTTGAGCGAATAGTTCATGATTTATTTTTAATGGATTAATGCGTAATCCATGAAATCTTGGTTTTTCATATGTAGCGAAAAAAGCATTAGATTCATCGTTTAGCATATGACTGATGCGTTCGATGAACAATTTTGGTAACGACAATAAGAAAATCTCCTCTCAAATTAGATTAACTTCATCATCTTATTATAATGAAATGAGAATGACTTTGAAAGATCACTAAAGAAAACTTGCCGATTGCGGGGCTTATAAGGCGTAAACAGTGGCCTAGAATGTGTCACTACGGCTTCACCTTCGCGACAACTCGATGCTTAATGCTTCTAATTTGTCACCTTTTTGAACGCGCAATTAAAGTGTAAAAAAGACTCCCGGAAGAGTTCGGGAGTCTACTAGTATAGGTCGCTTTAATTATCTGATAGATTAATATGTTGAAAGGTTTTAACATTAAATAATCCACAATCTGTCAATTTGAGATCTGGAATGACCGGCAAACTTAAGAAAGATAGGGTCAAGAAAGGATTAAATTCATCAGATGCACCAATCGATTGAAGAGCTTCATGAATCACCTGTAATTTGTGATTAACATCAAGAGCAGACTTATCGGAAATGAGACCGGCAATAGGAAGAGAGAGCTCGGCTAAGACCTCACCATTTTGCACGACGACGAGGCCACCGTGAATGTCTTTTAATCTATTTGCAGCGGTAATCATATCTTCATCATTTGTACCCGCCATAACGAGATTATGAGAGTCATGAGCGATGGTTGTGGCAATAGCTCCAGATTTGATTTTAAATCCTTTTACAATCCCAAGACCGATATTTCCAGTCCCTTGATGTCGTTCAATCACAGCTATTTTTAATAGATCAAGATCCGTGGAAAAGAAAAAACGATCATCTATCGTAGGAACGGGTATATGAAGGTGTTTGGTCACTAAACTGTTCGGGATGATTTCGATAACATGCGCGAGACGATCTGTCAGTTTAATTTCAAAGTCGGAGGAGACTAATTCGGGCAGTTTTAGGTGACTAATCACATTATCATCATTTATTTTCCGAACACTGTTATTAATCATTTTTCCATTTTCTGCGATATGCTCACCTTTTTGAAAGACTGATTGAATCGTAAATGTTTCTAAATCGTCAAGAATAAGGAGATTCGCCTCGTATCCAGGAGCGATGGCCCCTTTTTGATGAAGACCATAACATTCTGCTGCATTAATTGAGGCTAGTTGGATACTTGTAATCGGATCAAGTCCTTCTTGAATAGCGAGACGAACATTATGATCAACACTGCCTTCATTAATTAAATCGTCTGTATGTTTATCATCCGTACAGAAAAGAAAACGCCTTGAATTCCGTTCATTAACAAGTCCAATTAAAGCTTTTAGATCTTTAGCCACAGATCCTTCTCTAATTAAGACATGCATGCCGCGTGATAGCCTAGCTTTTGCTTCATCTTGGTTAACACATTCATGATCCGTTCGGATACCCGCTGCTTTATATACATTTATCGCATGTTCATCTAGCCCAGCTGCGTGGCCATCAATGCATGTTGTATAATTTTTTGTTAAAAGTAATTTGTCGGTCATTTGATCTTCGGCGTTTAACACAGCAGGATAATCCATGACTTCAGCAAGACCGAGAACATTTGGATGCTCAAAGAAAGGTTCAAGGTTTTTTGCTTGTAAAGTTGCTCCGTTATGTTCAAAAGCCGTTGCTGGAACAGAAGACGGCAGCATCACAAAAATATCCATTGGTACATGCTCGGCGTCGTTAAGCATAAATTGTATTCCTTTTTCCCCGAATACATTGGCTATTTCGTGAGGATCTGTTATGACTGTTGTTACTCCGTGAGGAATGAGAACGTTAGAAAACTCTGTTGGAGTCAGCATAGATGATTCAATATGTACATGTCCGTCAATAAGAGCAGGCGAAATGAATTTGCCTTTAGCATCAATTGTTTCTCTTCCTTCAAAAGAACCAATACCTGATATATATCCATCACATATAGCAATATCACCATCGATGATTTCCCCGCTAAACACGTCAACGATCTTGCCATTTTTAATGACTATATCGGCTTTCTTTCTCTTACTTGCTACATCAATTTGATTTTTAAGTGATGATTTGCTCTGTGTCAAAAGTATCAACTCCCCTAATCCTAAATTTATTCCATTCTGACTATTATAATAATTTTTGATCATTATATGCTTACAGTAGCAGGAAAGTCAATGAAAGAGAAAGGATTTAGTATAGCTTAAAAGTAAAAGCTATTTTCGCAAAATATTGTTGGTTTAGCTAGTATTTTGAAGAAGCATGAGACGGAGCAGGACAAATAAATTTGTCCGAAAAGTGTCTCTTATTCGAGAAAAGTGTCACGCTAACGCCTTACTACTAGCCAAAAACAACGAATCACAATCTCTTAGAAAAGAGCCAAAATAAAAAACCAAGGAACAAAATACGATTCCTTGGTTAGCATAATCAATTAATCTTTTGTCAATTCAAGGAAATCATTGACATCTTTAATAGCATAATCAACGGCAGATTGCCAAAAATCCGGCTTAGTTAAGTCTACTTTTAAATGTTTTTCAGCGAGTTCTTCAACGGTCATCCGTCCTGTGTCTCTTAGCAAGGCATCGTATTTGTCTGCAAATGTTGCACCTTCTTCTAATGCTTTTACATAAATCCCGGTGCTAAAGAGATAACCAAAGGTGTAAGGGAAGTTGTAGAAAGGCACATCTGTAATATAAAAATGTAACTTAGATTGCCAGAAGGCTGGATGATAGGAAGATAGGGCATCACAATAAGCTTCTTTTTGAGCTGTTAACATCAGTTCATTTAAACGATCAATACCTACGATACCTTGTTTTCTTTCTTCATAGAATCGAGTTTCAAATAAGAAACGGGCATGAATATTCATAAAGAAGGCTATACTGCGACCAAGTTTTTCATCCAAGAAGGATATCTGTTCTTCTTTGGTTTTAGCAGCAGCTTGTGCCGCATCACTGACAATCATTTCAGCGAAGGTCGATGCTGTTTCCGCCACGTTCATCGCATAATGTTGCGTTAGATAAGGCAAATCATTCATGACAGATTGATGATAAGCATGACCGAGCTCATGAGCGAGTGTTGATATGTTCGATGCCGTTCCACTAAACGTCATAAATATCCGTGATTCTTCAGATAAAGGAAAACTTGTACAGAAACCTCCGGGACGTTTTCCATTGCGGTCTTCGGCTTCAATCCAGCGATTCTTGATGGCATGTTCAGCAAATTTAGCCATATTAGGATTAAATTTATGGAAATGCTCAATGATAAAATTAGCCGATTCTTCATAAGTAACCTTTTTGCTTGATGTGGCGACTGGAGCATCGACATCAAACCAAGCTAATTTTTCTAAACCAAGCAATTTGGCTTTTCGATCAAGATACTTAACAAAATGTGATTTATTATCTGTAATGACTTGCCACATGGTTTCAAGCGTTTTGTCAGACATACGATTGTAACTAAGAGGCTCTTTTAAGACTTTTTCCCAGCCTCTTTCTTTGTACGTTTGAAGTCTAAAGCCAGCAAGATGGTTAAGAGAAGCTGAACAAAAATCGTCTTGTGAGTGCCAGGCTTTTTCCCAAGCAGCAAAAGCGGCTTTTCGAATGTCTCGATTCGAATCATCAATTAAATTAGCCAGCTGACCTACAGAGAGGTCTTTTTTACCGTCAACAGGATGATCGAATGGTATGGATATATTACTAACGATGGTGTCATATAAAGTTCCCCAGCCATGATATCCATCAATCGAAAGACTACTGATGATTTTTTCTTGATCGGCAGAAAGTCTTTCTTTAGCTTTTTGACGACTTTCATTTAAATAGAAGGAGATTGATTGCATGTCAGGGTCACTTATGAACGTTTTCCATACATCACTTGGAAATTCATTGTATTTACTTTCTAGAAGTGTTGAACAAGCTTCAAATTGGGCAGCCGTTGCTTGAATGGCAGCAAATAACTGACTTGCTTTATCATCTTTCATATTTTGAGCGGTTAAACATTCAAGAAAGGCATAACCTTCAATTAGTCGTTTATACAGAGCTTCGTATTTATGTATGATGTCTTTCCATAGCGTTGTTTCACCGTCAGTATTTGGTGCATGTGTCTCTGTTAATGTGTTTTGAAATTGATTTAGGTCTTCATTTAATTGTTTTAGAAAAGAAGCAAAAGCCTTTGAATGACTGCCACCTTCAAAGATGGTCTCTAAATTCCATGTTTGATCAAGCGTTTCATTAATCATTCATTCATCCCCTTTGTAGTATAAATATTTCATATATTTTTCCATCTTCTATTGTATCAAAACTCATCTTAATAATGCATGGAAAACACCACCGATAATGTGATAAACTTTCTACAAGAGTCAAAAGGTCGTTTAAGTATTGTTATTCAGGCTGATTGAAATTTATTTTAATTAACTTTAAGTACATGTTCAAAAAGGTGACAAACGAAAGGGGTTACTGGCTAAGTACGCTGGCATCCTGCAAGAAACGCCAGTACTAGCCCGTCCTGGGCGTCGGAGGCAAAGAGCGGCAGTTCCCGAGGACCAGCATTCCACATGATGTGGTAGCTTCAGGCGCCAGCCAAAGGACGTGAGCGATTTTAGCCAGCGATCCTCTTGTATCCACTACATGAGGACCGGAAAAACAAGTGGGCGCCGAGATTCGCACTATCATTTGGTGACTTTTTGAACAACCTCTAAGAATGGGTGTGAGAATTTTATGATAAAAGTTTTATTTGTATGCCTAGGAAACATTTGTCGTTCACCGATGGCAGAAGCTGTTTTTCGAGATAAAGTACATCATGCTGGGCTAAACCAGAAAATTGAAGTTGACTCAGCAGGGACTGGAGATTGGCACATTGGTCATCCACCACATGAAGGAACTCGGAAGAAATTAGACGATATTGGTATCTCCTACGAAGGCATGAAAGGACGTCAAATTCGTTTGCAGGATTTCATAGATTTTGACTACATTATTGCCATGGATGAAAGCAATCAACGTGACATCGAAGACTTAATGGATCATTCAGGTCAAGCAAAAGTGATACGTTTCATGAGCTTACTTGAAGATAAGCCATCAAAAAGTGTGCCAGATCCGTATTATACAGGTAATTTTGATGAAGTTTATGATTTAGTTAATAAAGGAACCGAAGCCTTGCTTCAAATGATTATTGATGAACATTTAAAATAATAGACTAAAAAAGAGAGTTTACACTTTAACATGAGCTCTCTTTTTTTGTATTTTAATTGGTAGATCTAAGCGATTTACAAACATCAAAAGTAGAATAGAACGTTATATACTATGAATTCTTTCCCAGTTACTTTTGATAATCTCAATTAAACGTCTTACTTTTTTGAAACTCAATTTTTCTTCCGCAATGATGAGCGAGGTTTGAATATTGACAGGTGCATGATTGACCTTTATTTCAAATAAAATTCCGGATTGTAATTCTTTCTTGACTAAATTACGACTAATAAGTCCAATTCCAATATTATTAACAACCGCACTTTTCACAGCTTCTAGACTACTAAATTCAATGATATTATCAGTAGGGATATTGGCTTCTTTTATAAAGGTTTGAATACTATCATCAAAAGGTCCATCGATTTCATATTTAATAAAAGGATAATTGGCTAATAGAGTTTCAGGATCTTCCTCGGACCCAAGTTCTTTTGAGGCAATCAAAACCAAATCCTCATATTCTGATAATACGATATTAGAGATCCCACCTTTATCTAATTGGCCTGAGATGATTCCTATATCATACAAATTACTTTCCATACCCTCAATAACTTTATTGCTATGACATGATACGAGTCTAATATTGACCTTAGGATAATCGTTTAAAAACTCTCTGATAATATAAGGGAAGTAGTGGGTGCAGAACGTTTCTGATGCCGCGATAATAATTTTACCACCTTTATGCATCTCATTCTGAATGAGTTCCTGATCCATTTCTTCAATTAAATGAAAAATTTGGTCTGCATAATCTTGAACAATTTTGCCTGAAGAGGTCAAGAAAGTTTGTTTTCCAATTCGAAAGAAGAGAGATTTTCCTAGCTCGTTTTCTAGAGATTGAATTTGGGAGGTGACGGTTGGTTGCGTAAAATTCAACTCTTTAGCTGCTTTTGTAAAATTTAGGTGCTTTGCTGCGACTTGAAAGGTTTTTAGATTTCGAAGTTCCATTTTTACCTCTTCATTCGTTATAGTGCGTGTTCAAAAAGATGACAAATTAGAAGCAAGAAGATCAAGGCGGCGCTGTTTTGAGGACCGGAATGTAGGTTTTTACTACATGAGGACCGGAAAAACAAGCGGGCGCCGAGATTCGTAGCTTATCATTTGGTGACTTTTTGAACAACCTCTTATAGTTATACATAATTATAATATTCATAAATTTTTTACACAAGGGTGGTTAAGTTATTTATTTTAGCTATACATGTTATAAGAAGAGTCAATTTTTCTTATTTTCATATCTATGATAACGTTAAATTAACGTACAAAATATTCAGAATTAGAACATGTTGGCTATGTCCCAATCGATTCTCTTATGGGAATAAATCTATAGTTTGAAGTTTGGTCATATAGCCTGGATTTTAGGGAGGAAATAGAATGGTAGAACGTTCACTTTACGAGAGAGCAAATGCAATCTTTCCTCCTGTAGCTAACCGTGCAACTTCTCTTGGCATTGTAAAAGGAGAAGGGGTTTATCTATGGGACGAAGAAGGAAAAGAGTATCTTGATTTTGCAAGTGGTGTAGCTGTAACGAATGTTGGTCACAATCATCCGTATGTCGTTCAAAAAGTCGTAGAACAGTGTCAAACTTTGATTCATGGCGGACATAATGTGGTTTATTACCCGACTTATGTTGAACTCGGTGAGAAATTGATCGAAGCGGTTGATCCAAATTATAAAGTCTATTTCTCAAATAGTGGGGCTGAAGCGAACGAAGCAGCTATCAAATTGGCTAAGCAAGTTACGAAACGACCAGGAATCATTTCATTTAAAAGGAGTTTTCATGGTCGAACCCTTGCAACAACGACACTTACTGCCTCTAACTCTGGTTATAGACAAAACTATGAGGGACTACTCCCAAGTGTTTATTATGCAGACTATCCATATGCTACGCGTTCAGGTTTAAATGAGGAAGATGAAGTTAAGAGATGTATCGGTGTTCTAGATGACATTTTCCATTGTTTAATTGCACCAGAGCAAGTTTCAAGCATTATTGTGGAACCCATGCAAGGTGAAGGGGGCTATGTTGTTGCTCCTAAGGCTTTCATTAAACATTTGCGTAAAGTTTGTGATGAACATGGGATTCTTCTTATTTTTGATGAAGTTCAAACAGGATTTGGTCGAACGGGGAAATTATTTGCCTATGAACATTTTGATGTAAAACCAGATATCCTTACTTTAGCGAAAGGGATTGCTAACGGCTTTCCGCTTAGTGCCATTGTTGCAAAAGGAGAACTTATGGATGCGTGGACACAGGGAACTCATGGAGGAACCTTCGGCGGTAACCCAGTAGCATGTGCCTCTGCCCTTGCGGTGCTAGAGTTATTGCAAGATAAATACATTGACAACGCCAAAAAAATGGGTGAATACTTTGTTCAAGAACTGACGCAGTTAAAAGAAAAATATGACGAAATCCTTGAAATTAGAGGACTAGGCTTAATGATTGGTGTTGAGTTCGTCACTAAAACAGGTGAACCAAATGCGGATTTAGTTAAAAAAATCATAAGTAAAGCTTTGAAAAAAGGACTTATCTTATTAAATTGCGGTGTTGATAAAAATGTCATTCGATTTATTCCACCGCTTATTGTGAAAGAAGAAGACATTAATAAGGCTATAACCATTTTCTCGGAATGTCTTGAAGAACAACTGTGATATATTGAATTTTAACTCGGTTCTTTTTCTGTTTTGGTTATAAAAAAACAGGCTCATCAACATTTTAACTTTCGACTGAATAAAGAGGCGGATCATGACACATTTACTTGTTCATGATCCGCCTCTTTTTTTAAAAACTAATTATAACACTTTCTCTAAAAAGTCTTTTGCTCGATCTGTTTTCGGATGACTAAAAAATTCTTCCGGTGATGCAACTTCAAGAATCTGACCTTGATCCATAAAAATCACCTTATCGGCAACCATTCTCGCAAAGCCCATTTCATGAGTAACAACAGCCATTGTCATCCCTTGCTTGGCCAAATCCATCATAACATCAAGCACTTCTTTCACCATTTCAGGGTCGAGTGCAGAGGTTGGCTCGTCAAATAAGAGATATTCAGGTTCCATAGCGAGAGCTCTTGCTATCGCTACCCGTTGTTTTTGGCCTCCAGAAAGACGGCTAGGATAGGCTTCTGCTTTTTCAGATAATCCGACTCTCTTTAGTAACTCTTCAGCTTTTTGAACAGCTTCTTGCTTCGTTTTGTTTTTGACTTTAACCGGTGCGTAAGTCAAGTTTTCTAGAACGGTTTTATGAGGGAATAAGTGAAAATGTTGAAAAACCATGCCCACTTTTTCCCTTATTTTGATCATGTTACGATTATTTATCGTCGTCACATTTTGATCATCAATAAAGATATGACCTTGTGTTGGCGTTTCGAGTAAATTGATGCAGCGCAATAACGTTGATTTACCAGATCCAGAAGGACCGATAATAGCAACAACGTCACCTTTTTTAATCTCTAATGAAATGTCTTTAAGTACCTCGTTATTCCCAAATGATTTGTGTAACTGTTCGACTTTAATCACTTCTGCTCATCCTCCTCTCAAAGAGACGTCCAAGAATCGTTAAGATCATGACCAAGATATAATAAACGACAAAAGAGACGATTAACGGCGGAAAATACAAACTGTTTTCTGCTGCTACGACTTGTGCCCGGCGCATGAGATCAAGGACACCGATCGTTGAGACAATCGCAGATTCTTTAGTTAATGTAATAAACTCGTTCATCATCGCTGGTAAAATCTTTTTAATGGCTTGAGGCAAGATAATGTCTTTCATCATAGCACCATAAGGAACCCCTAAAGCACCAGCGGCTTCAAACTGTCCTTTGTCCACAGCGTTAATACCTGAACGAATAATTTCAGACATATAGGCTCCAGAGTTAAAACCGAATGTAATAACAGCAGCTAGAAAAGCAGATATATCATAGCCTATGAGCTGAGGTGTAGCGAAATAGACAATCGTAAGTTGAAGAATTAAAGGGGTACCACGAAAAATGGATGTGTAAAAATCAGCTAGCCAAGCTAAAATCTTAATCCTTCCTATTTTACATAAGGATAAAAGAATGCCTAAGATCATACCAGAAATAGCAGATACGAGAGCTATTTCTAAAGTCGTCCATACCCCGTTAACAATATAAGGGATTGAGTGGGCAATTAATGAGAATCCACTAAAAATATCCAAATTGGAACCTCCTTTTTTGAAATAACAAATTATGATAAATAAAGAAAGTGAAACATCAACCAGATAAAATATTAGGGGGGACTATATTGTCCCCCCAGGGTTTTTGCCTCATCTTTACGTTCTCACGGGTGAAACTCAACCTAAAATAATGCTACTAATTATTTAGAGAACCATTTTTTAACGAGCTCGTCCATTTTTCCGTTTTCTTTCATTTTCTTGATTTCTTTGTTGAAGTCTTCTCTAATTTTGCTGTCTTTAGGGAAGGCTATAGCTGTTGGATAATCTGGTTGATCAGGTACATAGAATGATGTTAAATTTTTATTTTGTTTGAGGTAACCAAGAGCAACCGTATCAACAGAGAATACGGCATCTAAACGACCCGTTTTTAATTCTTCAACTAATTCATTTAACTTGTTTAATTTTTCAAATTTCATGCCAAGTTTCTTTTGTTTATTGACTGATTCAGCTAATTTTTCTTGAGTAGATCCTAATTGGAGACCTACTTTCTTACCTTTAAGATCTTCAATTGTTTTAATGTTTTTGTCTTTACTTGTCACAACGACTTGCTTAATTTGATGATAGCCATCTGAGAAATCAACACTTTTCTTTCTTTCAGGGGTTGGAAGCATCCCTGCGATAACAAAATCGGCACGTTTACTATTTAAGGCAGCGATTAGACCACTGAACTCCATGTCTTTAATTTTTAGATCATAGCCAAGTTGTTTTGAGATGTATTTAGCGACATCAATATCGAAACCAGAAATGGAGTTGTTGCTACTTTTACTGTCAACAAATTCGAATGGAGGATAGTCCGCACTTGTTGCCATGGTTAACGTTTTCTTTTTAGAATCACCATCACTAGATGATCCACATGCGGATAATAAAACTAACATGAGTGCAGTACAAATTAAAATAAGCTTTTTCAAAAGAAACACTCCTCTATTTTTTTGTATTATAACTTAAAGAGTTAATACCCTTCAATGTTGTATTTGTGATTTCCTGTATTAACATTGGGAGAACATGGAATGAGTAAGGCTTATAGACTCTCTCGGTCCACTGATGGGCGTCTTTTCCATAAACACCAATATTAATAGATGGGATGTTTAAATGATGAATCAGATCCAATGGAAGTTGATATAAATGATCCCAAACAGGAATATTCATTTTTAAATCTTCAGCATCATCTTCAGTCCCATTCATGGAAAGATAGCTGCTGTCTGAAAGATATGGGAAAAACTTCTTGATGGCAAAAGATTCATTCGTTTCATTTGCAATTTTGTCAATGGCGTGTTCAAGAATCAGTCTGCATTGTCTTTGATCATCGACATGATCTTCCAAATAATTATGTGGGCAATAAGGAGGCCCAAAGAAGACAATGACTTTAGGCTGCTTATCATGATCAAGTTGCTCAAGTGCATCTACAATATGAAAACAAACGTCACGAATGTCTGCATCCGGATATTGACTAACAGTCGCTTTAACAACTGAATCGACGTCAATGCCTTGAGATTTAATATGATTAATATAATGATCATATCCGTAAACCTTGATATTCCAATCCGTTTGATCATCTATGAGAGCACTATTTGCAAGAAATCGTTTATATTGAGATCCAAGATAAAGTTTAACTTCTTCGCATGATTGCTTGGCCACATGAATTAATTTTTCCAATACCTCACTTGGAGAAGCTTCATATAAAAAATAGTTAAAATACAGATGAGACTTTCCGGCTGTTTGGACATTGTAAAATTCTTTTTGATCTCGTTGAAAGAGACATGATGGTGGTAAGACAGTTTCATTCGGTATCGACTCGGCAAAGTCCATATTATTGTTAAGATGATCATTAATACGACTCGCAATTAATGTTGGATCAACACCTGTTAGTGTTTGTCCAACGTGAGCTTCGCGGCCCTTGATATAAAAACATCCGAGTAATTTACCTGCATTGCCTGTGTAAATATAGCGATTCGGATCATTTGGATAGAGAGGGCTATTAAAGTCACTGTTAATAGCCATTGCGTAATGTAATTTTTCTTCAATTCTTAAACGATTAAGTTCTTTTGTAGCTTCAATGACACCTGTATGTTGGTTTTCTTCAACCGGATTAAACATGACTAAAATATTTCCGTTTAACTCTTCTCTTCTTTCTGAATAAGACAACAAATTAACAAGATGAACAGCGATGCCGCTTTTCATGTCGAGCGCCCCTCGACCAAATAACCATTCACCAGTCGAGGCGTCTTGTTTAACTTCAGGGTCTTGATCATACACCCTAAAATATTGTTCCAGCTCATTTGATTGAAAAGCAGATGTCTTTAAACTTCCAAAATCGTCTATGCCCACAGTATCCATATGCGCATGGTATATAACTGTTTTATCATTTTTTGATTTGCTTCTTAATAAAGCAAAGACATTTTGTCTTCCGAGTGGATCATCTTGAAGCTGCTGCGTCCATACTTTACTTGGATTTTCTTTAAAGTAAGGGAATGAGCGTAATATTTTTTCAATCGTTTTGGCTAAATCAACTTCACCAGAAGTCCCATTGATACTTGAAATATTAACGAGCGAGCGAGTTAGAAATTCAATTTTATTTGAGAAAGAAAGATCTTTAATATGTTCATACATCTTGATACGCTCCTTCATTCAGGTGGTATAGAGACATGTGCAGGTGTCTTTTTCTCTTTATATATCGTCTCTATCTAGCACCAATGTTGAACAGTGAAGCCCTCCACCCATTGCATTAATCTCATTAATATTGATCGGAATAACCTCAATATTGTTTTCTTGTAACTTTTTCATGGTCGATTGACCTTTTTCAGAAAATAGCACTTTTCCTGGTGACAAGCATAAACAGTTATTGGTTAGTGGGGGATCATTAGGGTCCGTGATAATGAGTTTAATTCCACGATCTTGCAATAATTCCAAAAACCAATGAGGAAGATTTGTTATGTCGACTAAGGCTTTATCTCGATCAACCATCATAAACGTTTCATCTAGATGAATTAAATGAGCAGGCAGGTCGACAACAATTAGTTCCATGCCTTGCCAAGATAATATATCTCTTAATTGATTGATTCCTTCTTGGTTCACGCGAATGGATCGTCCAACAATGGCTGTTTTTGCATCTAATACAGCAAAACTGCCGCCTTCTGCATAGCCATTGCCTTGAATAGATGCTAGGACAGGCATACCAATTCTTGCAGCTGTTCTAAGGGCAAGCCGTGTTTCCCCGTATCTAAATTTAAAAGCGAAACGAGTTAAAATTAAACCACCAGGAACGACCATGCCGACATCTCTTGCAAAGAGTTTGTTTGTGATTAATTTGCCATCATCTTCAAGTTCAATCACTTCAATCCCTTCTGCTTTTAATATGCTGACCATCTTATCATGCTGTGCTTGCATTAAAGCTAAATCTGGCGCTGTTTCATGAAGACAATAACTTACAATTTCACCATCATCGTCTCTAAGAATGAGAGCTTCAGCCTTGGGATCAAATTTTGCATTTTGAAGAGCATGAACTTCTTTATCGGGGCGGTGAACAAGGATTTTTCTTATTTTACCTACAGAATTGGTTACGCCCCAATTATTGTCCCAAAACTTTTCTAGTAGTCCTTTGTCTGAAGCGGGTTCTTTAACAAAATTTTCGCCTAAAAATTCATGTAACCTAGACAAAATACTGGCTCCTTTCGATTTCTTTCACACACACCTAACATTGACTGAATCGTTAAAATCTTTATAAATTTATCATATTGGATATTGAGTGTGAATAAAAATTGTAATTTTAAATAGTATATATTTAAATATCTAATCAAAGATAAAAATGACCGTGGATTCCATTCACTGATTTATAGACTGCACCTGCTTTATTTATTCATATAATTGGGTTTATGTATAAAAGAGAGAGGGAACTAAATGTATAAAAAGGGACAAAAAAAGAGACAACCTTTTGATGATAAGTCATTAGTTTGTCCCAAGGGTTAATTAAAATTAACTTAAATGAGTATAAGCATCATTAATAGTTGTTTGATGGGTTAAATTAAAGAGGTCCGGCACGGTACCATCATAAATCAATGAGCCTTTTTGTAATAAGAGCACATGGCTATTCATTCTTACTTCTTCTTCAAGTGACGTAGCCATCACGATGGTTGTTCCAAAAGAAGAAGCAAGGTCCTTTAAATAATTCCAAATCCTTTTATTTAAAACAGGATTAATACCATAGGTCGGTTCATCTAATAATAATAAAGAAGGTCTGTGTAGCAATGAAATAGCGAGCGATAGGGATCGCTTCATATCATTTGTATATTGAGAGACCAAAGTATGGGAATGTCCCCATAGTTCAACTAGACTAAGCAACTCTTTAATTCGGACTTGAGTGGTTTTATGCGGTAATTGATAAAGTCTAGAATAATAAGTCATATGCTCTTTTGCATTTAAAAATGGATATAAGCCACCTGTTTGAGGCATGAATCCCATTTTTTGTATTAAGTATAGTTTTTCAATAGGTTGGTCATTACAAGATATTGTTCCTTCTTGCAAAGGACAATATCCAGCTAATGTGTTCAATAACAATGACTTTCCAGAACCCGATGGACCGTAGATGCACGTTATTGTCCCCTTGTGAATGGAAAAAGAGATATGGTGAAGAATAGGCCTGCTTCGTTTTTTAAGTGAAATGTTATTAACGTCTATGTAAGCCACCCGCGCACGTCCTTTCTGTCCTAATAGCATTTTAGCACTATTTAGTAATTGATTGAATGCCTTTTATCCTCATATTCGCAAGTATTTTGAACAAAATAGGAAAGTGACCTTTATTGTCACAGAATAAAAAAGGAGGGAAATCGATGGGGAATAATAAAAGCACGATAAGAAGATATGCGCTAATCGGAGGTCTATTAGGCGCCACTGTTTCTCTTATGAATAGAGAATCTAGACGCTCATTAAAACAGACCATGAAAACAGCCACTTCCAATTGCGGGAAATTAATATATACACTGTGGACTAACCCTAACCAAGTTAGTCAATATATTAAAAACACCGGCAATAATTTACGCTTAATGGCCCAAGAAGTGTCTGACGACTTTACAAAAATGGTCAGTGACGTTGATCAAGTCCGAAAAAGTTCTTCAGAAGCGGTTAATTATGCAATTGAAGCAGGAAGTGAATTGACAGACATAGCTTCGAAAATAAAAAATTCGAGCCAATCTGTTATTGGCGGGCAGTCGGGCAATTTAACATCAAGTGTTGCTCAAGCGGTTCTAGATGCACCAACTAGTTCAACACAGGGGAAAACAACGCCCGTTCAAAGCGCTACTCAAACTCAGCCAACTACATTCACGACACCAAAGAGTAACGCGGCAACATCCAACATGACAAAAAATCAAACTAAGATGACGAGTTCAACAAATGCTGAAGATTATATAAATCATCTTCCAAGCAAAGAAAAAGAGAAAATTAATTCTGCAATAAAAGATATTAAGAATAGCACCGGTACTCAAAAAAATTC
Organism: Terrilactibacillus laevilacticus; assembly: GCF_006517395.1. Taxonomy (GTDB): domain Bacteria; phylum Bacillota; class Bacilli; order Bacillales; family Sporolactobacillaceae; genus Terrilactibacillus; species Terrilactibacillus laevilacticus. The sequence goes on along the minus strand of NZ_VDCY01000008.1, from coordinate 21,507 downwards.
AACAACTATTCATTAATCAATAAGCAATGACCCGAAAATGATACCATGAAAAGGTATGAGATGGGAGAGGAAAACTAATGATGGAGGAACCAAGTCAACGTACAGACATAAAGGTGATTATAAAACGTTTCATTAGAAGATTTACAAAGGAAGGGACGTTGGACATAGCGGCAACTTTAGCTTATTACTTTTTGTTGTCGCTGTTCCCTTTCCTTATTTTTTTATTTGCCATTATTCCATATTTAGGGATAGATCAGTCTCAATTTTTAGATCTCTTGCAAAGTTATGCACCAGAAGCTTTACATGATGTTGTCAAGGACAACGTTAACAATGTATTTAATAAAAATGGTGGTTTATTATCATTTGGGGTTATTGCAACGCTTTGGCCGGCATCAAATGCCTTAAATGCTTTAATCCGTGCTTTAAACCATGCTTATGATGTTGAGGAAACACGATCATTTATTTATCAACGTTTATTAGCAATTCTTTTTACTGTTTCAATGGTTTTTGTCATAATTATCTCTCTTGGTATTAATGTCATTGGAGGAGCTGTTTTTAACAGTATCTTACACAAATTGGGCTTTTCAGATGGTTTCGCCACCATTTGGCATTTGCTAAGTTTATTAATAACTTTTGTAATTGTTATTATCATTTTTGCTTTACTATATTATTTCTGTCCAAACAAAAAGTTGCACATAAAAGATGTTATCGTTGGGGCCGTTGTAGCTGCAGTAAGTTGGCAAGTTGTATCATTTGGTTTTTCATTTTACATTAAATATTTTGGGAATTACGCCTCCACGTATGGAACTCTAGGCGGTATTATTATCCTAATGTTATGGTTTTATATAACGGCATTAACCATTATCGTTGGTGGAGAAATTAATGCGGTTTACCGATATATAAAATATAAACATAATTAAAACGAAGTAGTTTGGTCGTAAACTACTTCGTTTTATTATTGAAAAAGATAGGTAGTGTAAAAAAATTCGTCTTAGTAAAGATCGTTGTTTTGGTTAGTATTTGAGCTTCACGCAAGCGTCAAGGCAAGTCACTCGCGTTGCCCATTTGCCAAAAACAACATTTGATTATGAATTTTTCAATAGTCTTAGACCATTTAAAATGACAAGAATGGTGCTTCCTTCGTGACCGACAACGCCCAACGGTAAATTTAAAACCTCGATAAAATTACTTACAACAAGAACGAGAATGACCATTAGGGCAAATGCAATATTTTGCTTAATGATACGATTCATCTTTTTGGAGAGTTTGACGGTATCAATTATTTTCATTAAGTCATTTTTCATAAGGATAATATCCGCCGTTTCTAAAGCTGCATCTGTTCCAGCCCCCATTCCAATGCCTAGATCAGCTGTAGCAAGTGCTGGTGTGTCATTAATTCCGTCACCAATCATCGCAACCGATCCATATTCTTTCTTTATTTGTTTAATGGCTGTTGCTTTTTGGTCAGGCAGACAATCTGCAATCATGGAATCAACACCGGTTTCCTCCATAATCGTTTTGGCTACTTTTTCGTTATCCCCTGTCAACATAACGGATTTTATCCCGTATTGTCTTAGTGATGTAATAGCTTCTTTTGAGGTCTCTCTGACTTCATCGTTCAAGCCTATGTACCCGATGACCTCACCGTTCCTTTCAATGAAAACTAAAGATTGATTTTCCTTTATATGAACCTCTTTTAGGAACAGATGAAGAGATACCTCATCAATAAATTCAGGATTTGCCTTACCTATTTTATAGTCACATTGATCTATTTGCCCATACACACCATATCCGGGAACAATCTTCACTTGATCTGGATTTGGAATCGTTTTGATATGCTCTTTTGCATAATCAACGATAGCCAGACCGAGTGGATGTGTTGTATGAGATTCAATAGCAGCAACATGACCTAATAGATCATCGTTTGTTATAGGACTTACATTAACAAATTGGGTGACTTTTGGTAAACCAGTTGTTAAAGTTCCTGTCTTATCAAAGGCAATAGCTTGGATTGATGCCAGTTGTTGCAGATGTATGCCTCCTTTTATGAGAATACCATTTCGGGCTCCATTCGCTATGGCGGACAAAATAGCCGGAGTGGTTGATGCTACAAGAGCACAAGGTGACGCCACAACGAGTAATACCATACTTCGATAGATCGTATGACTCCACGTCCAGCCAAACAAAAATGGAGGAAGGATCAGCATGAGAGCAACAAATAAAAGAACAAAAGAAACATATAGATTCTCAAATTTTTCAATAAAAGCTTGTGCAGGAACTTTTTCGTTTTGTGCAGATTGTACGAGATGTAAGATTCTACTAAACATGGAATCTTGACTTCTTTTGGTCACTTTAACAATTAAGTGTCCTTCTAGATTTACGGTCCCGGCCATGACTTCATCATTGACTTTTTTAAAAATGGGTATCGATTCCCCTGTCATTGAAGAAGCATCAATCGTGGTTTCCCCTTTTACAATGACGCCATCTGCAGGTACGCGTTCACTCGGTTTAATTTGAATAAGGTCACCAAGATTCAATTCATTGACGGGAACAGTTGATACTAGACCATGGTCTAATCGCGTGGCTGTTTCAGGTTGCAATTTCATTAAGGAAGACAAGGCTTTCGAACTTTTTTCAGTTGAATAGGTTTCAAGTGCTCCACTTAAGGCAAAAATAAAAATTAACATGGCGCCTTCAAACCAGTGGTGGATAAAAGCTGCACCAAGAGCAGCAAAAATCATAAGCAATTCAACGTTCAATGTTTTTTCTTTTAAGGTTTCTTCAATACCTTCTTTAGCTTTTGCAAAACCGCCAATAAGGTAAGCGAAGAGAAAGATATACCATGGAGTTTGTGTAGACATGTGGTTGATCACATACCCAATAAGAATCAATATACCGCTAATAAGAGCAGCAATAAGTTCACCGTGCCGTTTAAGAAATGAGAGATTGATTCCATAAAAAGTTGTTGGCTTTTTTATGAGTTCATTTTTTTGCTCCATTTTTATCACCCAATCATTTTAATTGATAAAGATAATCAGCGTCAATTCCTTGAAAAACTCGAAATGCTGCCGCAAAGATGCGACAGCATTGGAAAAGTGAAATAAATTATAATCATTATTAAATTTGAATGAGTTTATAATAACACAACAACAAAAAATGTAAAGGAAAAACGTCACAGATTAATAGAACACTTAATCCAAGCATAAAGATATAAAAATTGCTTTAGAAAAGGATGTAAACATTGATACATATTCTAAAAGAGAGATGGATGCGTTTTATCGAATTATTATTCGACACGTATATTGCCATTTTACTCTATGTGACCTTATTTACCTTTAATCATTACACCTATGGCAAATCGGTTAATTTAATTCTATTTAATAGCATTCATTTCATGTTTGATACAGGAAATGTTGTTCTTATATTAAAAAATGTTGTTGGCAATATTGGCCTGTTTGTTCCCTTTGGCTTCATGGTTCCTTTTTTATATCATAAGCTAAGGACATTATATATGTGCTTGTTTCTATCGATTTTTTTTAGTTCATCCATCGAGATATGTCAGTATCTTTTCGCTGAGAGGATATTTGATGTAGATGATATTGCATTAAATACAATAGGGGCTTGTATAGGTTGGTTCCTCTATTATTTATCGGTAAAATTATATTTGGTCTTTAAATCCAAAATAGACACACAATGAACGAGACATTGTGTGTCTATTTTATTCCATTAAATAGTTTTTCCTAATACTCGATTAACCCTCTTTTCAAGCATCTTCATACCACTGCCACCTGCTTGAAAATGGCGAAGATTTCCTTCAGCATCAAAAACGTAATAGGCGGGTACATATTGATTATCGAAGGCATCGGCTAATTTATGTTCATTATCAACAAAAATAGGCTGAGTGATATCATATTTTTCAGCGTTTTCTTTAACTAGTTCTAGTGGTAAATCATTCTCAGAACGAGGCATATGAACAGCTACGATGTTTAATTCATCTTTGTATTTGTCTCGAAACTCGTTCACTTTTGGCATCGCTTCTTTGCATAAATGACAGCTGACGGACCAAAAGTGAATAAGCGTTGGTTTAGTCCCAATTAAATCATTTTTGGATACTTCACCATTAACCCAATTTGTTGCACCGGTTAACTCTGGCATTTCATCTCGTAATTTCATCATTAACCACTCCTTAATAAATGATATAAACATGTGATACAAACTTAAAGATTTGAGTCAATATGGTCTAGGTAATTATTATTCCCAATATTTTTTGTTCTACCAGATATGACCATTGATAGGCAAATGATCATCATCATTCCAGCAATCCCATACAGAAAGCTACCATTTGGAACATATTTAATAAGAAAACCTCCAACGAGCGGCCCAGTCATACTGCCTAAGCTAAAACTAATTCCTGCTAATATGTTTGCGAGTGGAATGAAAGAAGGTTTTAAGATATCGCTTAAATAAGTCATTCCCATTGAGAATAATGAACCCACGAGCATTCCAGAAATAAAGAACGTGATAAGTAAAGCGAGAAATGAGTGGGAGAATATGGCACTAATGATAAATATACAAGCACCAAGGGAAGTAACTATGAGTATGAGTATACGTCTCCCAATTTTATCCCCAATGCTTCCAAGTGGCACTTGTGTTAGCAAGCTACCTAACACAAAAGTTGGCAATATGATGGAAATATCGCTTAGATTCAATCCTTGACGTAAGGCAAACACAGGAAAATTGCTATTCAACGAAGCTTCAAGAAAACCATATGTGAAAGTGACTACTAAGCCAGACCATGCGAGTGACAAGATCTTTTTGTGCCTGTAAAAGTAATTTTTCTCATGCTTTTTATTCGGAACAAATTTCTCGGGAAAGTCGTTTTCAATAAATAACATCGGTATGAAAAAGAGTAGGCAGCTTATTCCAGCGATAAGGAATGGTAAGTAAAGACCAAAAACTAATGAACTGGCTATCAGTGGACCAATTGCAAATCCAAGTCCATAACTTAAGCCGTAGAAGGCAATATTTCGTCCTTTTTTCTCCTTTGGGCTCGATACAGTAATCCAGACTTGGGCTGCAAAATGCAACATATTATCTCCAAGACCAATAATCAGTCTTAATGCAAACCAGAACCAAAAATAAGACCAAATTGGAAAGAGAAAAATGGGTACAAGCGTAAGTAAAAGTCCCAAAAGAAGCATTGGCTTATATCCATATTTATTTGTAGGCTTTTCAATTAGTGGTGCCGCTATTAGTACACCAATGTATAAACTCATCGCATTAAATCCATTTAATGCCGATGATAAGCCCTGCTTCTCCAATAAAATGGAAAGGGTGGTCATGAGCATGCCTTGTGACATGCCTGAGATAAAGACTGATCCAATGAGTAGAATAAAACGAAATAATCGATAAGATGATGTATGCGTCATGTTGTATTTTCGTGACAACTTGAATGCAATTTTAAGCGTCTGTTGTCAACGATTCTCCTTGTTTAATTGGTTTTGAAATAGATGATGAGCATAAAACTTGATTTAAATTCCTATATTATTATACAAATAAAATGATTGAAAAGCAGCTAGTAAAGATGAAGGTCTATCTTGGAAAGGTGATATAGATGGAGTTTAAAATAACGGAAAATGGAATTAAGACAGAGACAGGATATGGTGAATTGGTTATTTCAGGTGATGAATCATATGGTTTTCGGCCTTATCAGCTCATGATTGCGTCATTAGCAGGATGCAGTGCCTCAGTGATGCGAAAGATATTTTTGAAAAAGAAATTAAAGATAGAAGATATAACGATTCAAGCAGACGTCACGAGAGAAGTAGAGGAACCTAAGAAAATTGAAAAAGTACATCTTCATTTTCTCATTAAAGGTGATAATTTAGAAGGCAAGATGGACCGAATATTGGCCTTGACAAGGAAATATTGTTCGATGGTTCAATCTGTAGAAAAACAAATTGAAGTAGTAGAAACATATGAACTTGTATGAAATACATGAAAAAGAAAGCCTAGCAATGCCTGCTAGGCTTATCTAATGATTATGAATTCATATAAAGTACTTATAGAGGTTGTTCAAAAAGTCACCAAATGATAAGCTACGAATCCTCGGCGCCCGCTTGTTTTTCCGGTCCTCATGTAGTAAATACCTACATTCCGGTCCTCAAAACAGCGCCGCCTTGATCTTCTTGCTTCTAATTTGTCACCTTTTTGAACACACACTTATAAAGTACTTACCTGATTATCCTTTTAATAAAGTTCGGGTCTTCTATCTTCAAATACGGGAATACGAGTACGAATTTGATCTAATTCTTTGAGGTCAATATCGCCTGTGACAATTGATTCATCTTCGCCGCCTTCAGCAATAATTTCACCCCACGGATTAATGATGAGGGAGTGTCCAAAAAAAGTATTATTTGGATCTTTTCCCGTACGGTTGCATGCGACAACATAAGCCTGATTTTCAATAGCCCGACAGATGAGCAGTGTACGCCAATGATCTAAACGAGGATTAGGCCATTCAGCAGAGACAAAGAGTACTTTAGCTCCATTAATGACATGTTTTCTTAACCACTCCGTGAAGCGAATGTCATAGCAAATAAAGCCTGCACATGGGGTGCCATCAAGGTTGAAATGGCCTTCTTTTTGACCTGCGGCAAGGAATTTTTCTTCATCCATTAAACGAAATAAATGGACTTTATCATAATCGCTGACTAAATCACCTTGTCGGTTAAAAACAAGTTGTGTATTTGTCACATTATCATCATTTTTCTTAGCGATTGATCCTGCAATAATATTAACATCGTATTTTTTAGATAAGGAACTTATGAAATCACTTGTCTCTTTAGCATCAGGATCTGCAATTTCATCTAAACGTTCTAGATCATAAGCTGTTGTCCAAAGTTCAGGAAGAATGATCACATCCGGTTTATCAGCCATAGCCTTGTCGATTAAAGAATGAACTTTATTAAAATTTGCTTTCGGGTCTCCAAAGACAATATCATACTGGATAAGTGAACATTTCATAAAAAATATCTCTCTCCTTTAAGAAACTGAGTTTTTACTGTACTTATAAAGGTATTATAATGTTTTTTTGAAACGAGATATATGATTCTTACTTAATAATATTTTCAATTGTACAAAGATAGGATGATTTTTGACAGTTTATACGATAAAATAGGACTTAATCAATCGGAATTATTGTCTTCTTCATTATTCTATGAAAGCGGTGAATGTAATTTGGATTTTCCTCAGTCAGATGCTCTTAATCGGTTACCTAAGCAATTTTTTGCAGGGCTTGTCCAAAAAGTCAATCGTGTAATAGCTGAAGGTCACGATGTCATAAATTTAGGTCAAGGGAACCCTGATCAACCTACACCAGATCATATCGTCGAAGCGTTAAAAGGATCAGCTGGAAACCCTGAATACCACAAATATTCTCCTTTTCAAGGTTTTTCATTTCTTAAACAAGCCATAAGCACATTCTACAAAAGAGAGTATGATGTTGATATTGATCCAAAATCTGAAGTGGCAATATTATTTGGATCGAAAACTGGGCTCGTAGAAATTACGCAATGTTTACTTAACCCAGGAGAAACAGTATTGATGCCTGATCCAGGCTATCCAGATTATTTATCTGGTATGGCGATGGCAAATGTAAATATTGAGTTCATGCCTCTTCTAGAAAAAAATGCTTTTCTTCCGGATTACGGTCAACTATCAGATGACATTCTTAACAAAGCGAAATTAATGTTTTTGAATTATCCAAATAACCCGACATCGGCTACTGCATCTAATGAATTTTTTGAACAAACCATTGAAGTAGCCAAAGCTAGAAAAATTTGTGTAGTGCATGATTTTGCGTACGGTGCAATTGGTTTTGATGGAGAAAAACCACGTAGTTTTTTACAAACTAAAGGTGCGAAAGAAGTCGGGGTTGAAATGTATACCTTATCCAAAACATACAATATGGCTGGATGGCGTGTTGGATTTGCTTTAGGAAATAAAAGTGTGATAAAAGCACTTAACTTAGTACAAGATCATTATTACGTAAGTCTGTTCGGCGCCATTCAAAAGGCCAGCGCTGAAGCTCTTCTTGGACCACAAGACTGTGTCGATGAATTAGTGGCACGTTATGAAACAAGACGGAATGCATTTATGGATGCCATACATGAAATTGGTTGGAAAGCAGAGGCACCTAAAGGTTCATTCTTTGTTTGGCTTCCTGTTCCAGAAGGGTTTACTTCAGAATCCTTTGCAGATTTACTTCTTGAAAAAGCCCACGTCATGGTAGCGCCAGGTATTGGATTTGGAAAGATGGGTGAAGGTTATGTTCGTGTCGGGTTATTAAATGAACCTGACCGTCTTGTCGAAGCAGCTAAGCGGATCGGTGCCCTTCATCTTTTTAAAAAACCAGTTAAATAACGTAGGCGTCAATATCAATAAAGCAGCAAACACGTATTTATATGCGTTTTGCTGTTTTTTTTTGACTATTTTAAATATCGTCTTCAATTTTTGTTCAGGCTCTGTATTTATGAAATCAATTGACTGACGGTAAGCTCTTCATCGTTTTTTGGATAATTTAACTTTAATCAGAAAAAAATAAAGAAAAAAGGAGGTCAACAACTTGAAACAGTTGATATTAGCGCTCGGGCTATGTTTACTTTTTACACCGGCTACACTTGCGAAAGAAGGACATCATCCAAAGCAGCAAAACTTTCAAACACCAAATTTCGCGGTTGATATATCAAAAGAAAATACGTATCCAAATCCGGACCAATCGGCACCTGAACTTCAGCCAAGTCCATTAACTAAAGGATTATTAAAAACTTCCAAAGTTAAAATTGAAAACCCTATGTTAATAAAGTATTTAAATGAGTCTACAATTCATCCGTCGAAATTCTCTATCGGTTATCATGCTCACATTTATTTAGGCAAATGGGCCTTGTCCTATAAATCGAGTAAGGTGTCGATTAACTGGGAATATAAAAAAATAAACGATTCGTCGCTTGACGCCAGAGGAAGTGAAGGACAGCAAGAATTTAAATATACTCAGGAATCGAATGTGAAAGTAACGGGAGGATTGACTGCAAAAGTTCCGAATCAAGAAGGGGTAAAGGGCTTAATGATGACAAATGCTGCTAAAAAAACCGATCTTCCATTAGCCTTTTCAACGGTGGTTGGAAAGGGAACAAAGATTGATCGTTTATATCATGTCCAACCTAAGAAAATGGCTCATCTTTACGGATATGTCCCAGCTGTTAATGAAAAAGGGACCATATTCTATGGAGAAGTCTTTCTAGTACTAAAAGGTGGCAAGAAATGGATCGAAGTAAAAAATGTTGAACAACAAGGCATAGGTGCTTGGATTCCAATTCAAGATCATGTATCTTTAAGGTACGTTTCAAATTAATTGTAGGTACGAGTGCTCAAATGAGTACTCGTTTTTTAAAACGCTACTTTAAGAAAGAATAAAAATTTGCGGGCTTGGCCTCTGTCTGCGCTGGTCCTTTCTTTATTTTTCCATGGCGTCTTAATCCTGGACAAAAATATAGATTTTCATTCTTTTAACATGGTAAGGTTGAATAGAAACGGAGGGGATTATGTTGGGAAGAGCGTCTCACAATAAAACTAAACAACATACCTATATTGTATCAAGAGTTAAGCTGTTATTGTCTGTAGTTGAATCATTAGATATGGAGAACGCGGGTGAACAGGATTTGAAAAATATTAAACAAATGTTAGATGATTTAAGTCTAAAAGTCAGCACATTTCAAGATGAATGGAAATAAAAATTCACCTTTACATAAATCTCTGATTTAAGGGTCACCCTATGTAAAAAGGGAGGCCAAAGGAATTGATGAAGAAATATACTATACTCATGGTTCTGGTCTTTTTATTGTTTTCACCAACAATAAGTCATGGACAGGATTGGTATTTCAAACCAAGTGCCAATCACAAACCTGCCACAACGGAACCTGAATATGCTGCTTTATTGAATAAATACGATGGTATCTTTATTGGTGAAACAAACAAAAAGGTGATCTACTTAACCTTTGATAACGGTTATGAAGCGGGTTATACAGGGAAAATACTTGATGTATTAAAACAAAAACACGTCCCAGCTGCATTTTTTATTACAGGCCATTACATCATGGACCAACCGAAACTTGTTAAGAGAATGTATAAAGAAGGACATATTGTTGGAAATCATTCATGGAGTCACCCCGACTTGTCAAAAATTAATGATGAGAAGGCCAAAATTGAATTAGAAAAACTAAAAATGGCCTATACGGAACTTACGGGTGACACCATGATGAATTATGTAAGACCGCCAAGAGGAACGTTTAGTGAACGTGCACTTAAATTAGATAAAGAAGAAGGCTATACAACCGTATTTTGGTCTGCCGCCTATAAAGACTGGGTTAGAGATGATCAAAAAGGAGCAGATTATGCTTATGATCATATTATGAAACGCATGCACCCGGGAGCCATTTTACTTCTGCATACCGTTTCCAAAGACAATGCAGAGGCACTTGGACGTGTGATTGATTCTCTAAAAAAACAGGGTTATCAATTTAAGAGTCTAGATGACCTAATGGCTCAAAAAACATTGCCAAAATATTTTAGATAAAAAAACTTACAACTAGAATCTATACCTTTTTTGGTATAGATTCTTTTGACGTGACGTTTTACCCTTTATTGTTAAGTTATGCACATAATCCACAGGTTGTGGGCAACTTATCCACTATTTTATTCACATAAAAATCACCTGAATCAAAGAAAGATCACGATTTATTCACATTATCCACATTAAGTTAACATTTTCCTATTTTCCGGGAAATACTGTCGAAATTTTAGAGAGAAAAAGTAAAGCAACACCGTATTGGTGTTGCTTTAATAAGATTAATGTTTACTTAAACGAACCCTTAGCACTGCTACCAGTTTCTTTAGAACGTTCTTGTTCTTCAACCGTGTGTTCATCTAATCCCTTAGCAAATTCTGTATCTAAAGGTTTTCCCTTGGCTGGATCTCCTGGATTATAAGCTTTATTATTTGTTTTATATTTATTACCCATCACGAAACACTTCTTTCTATTTAGATTGAGCGAGGAGTCTCGCTGTATTATTTTTAGCTTAACGACCTTAAATATTCAGGTTTGCTTTTGTGTTTTGTTTTCAATTTTTTCTAATTGAAATTAACGGTTGAAATCGTGATATTTTCCTTCAGAACGGCTATCCGCTTCTTTCGCACGACGTTGTGCTTCCATGTCATCTCGATCTGCTAACTCTTGAGAAAATTCCACATCTTCGGCTCTTGAAGTAGGTAATGATTTTGGATCTCTTTTTGGCATTCCTGATCCCTGCTTTCTCGATTAATATGGTCTCAAGATTTTGGAGACAGGATTAGTATGTGCGTAACCTAAAGTCATTTATAATAGGAAAAAAATACTTCCTGTTAATAAAATAAAAATTGAATACATGGTATCATAAAGAATAGGTGATGCTTATGTATAGTGTTAATAAAATCGAATACGAAGAAAATGAAAAAGGCGTTTATAAAGTTGACATAAAAAACGATTCTGAATCAGACACTATTCTTGTTCATGAAGATGTTCTTGTACGTTTTGCATTGAGAAAAGGGATGCAGCTTTCATTACAAATGTTAGAACAATTAAAACACGCCCAGCAAGATATAAAATGCTATCACGCAGCAATTTATTATTTGTCGTTTAGAATGAGATCAACGCAAGAAACTCGAGATTATCTTTACAAGAAAATGTTCGAAACACACCAAATAGAGTCCGCTATTAAACGTTTAACAAAAGAAAACGTACTTAATGATCAAGCCTTTGCCGATATGTTCATCAAAAATCGAATCCAATTATCGAATAAAGGTCCTGAGTTGATTAAAAGAGAACTCGATAAACTGGGCATTTCTCAAGAGATTGTCGAACAAAGTATTCAGGCCTATTCCAGATCTGATCAGATAAAAAATGCAAGATCCTATATTGAAAAAAAAGCGAATCAAGGGTCTAAGCGACATTCGGCTAAAGAATATAAAAATAAGTTAACTCAAAAGTTAATGCAGAGAGGCTATTCACATTCAATCATCAAAGAAGTCCTACAAGATGTCATTTATTCAAATTATAAATTAGAACAAGAAGCCATTTATTTCCAAGGACAAAAAGCAATGAAAAAGTATAGAAATTATGAAGGAAAAGAATGGGAATATAAAGTAAAAAGTTATCTGTATAGAAAAGGTTTTTCCTTAGAAGATATTAATGCTTTTCTTCAGAGTTATATAGGAGAGTAAGTTTGTTTTTAGGCTAGTTTTTACAATCTTTTTAAGAGGTTGTTTAAAAAGTCACCAAATGATAACTTGCGAATCTCGGCGCCCTCTTGTTTTTCCGGTCCTCATGTAGCGGATAAAAGGGGATCGCTGGCTAAAATCGCTCACGCTGGCGCCTGAAGCTACCACATCGTGTGGAATGCCGGTCTTCAAAACAGCGCCGCCTTGATCTTCCGACGCCCAGGACGGGCTAGTACTGGCGTTTCTTGCAGGATTCTAGCGTACTTAGCCAGTAACCCTTTTCGTTTGTCGCCTTTTTGAACACGCATTTAAAGAGAATTTACAAAACAAAAATATGGAAATAATAAGATTTTTTAAAATATCTACCATTCCCTTGAATCATTTTTTTACCATGATATAATGTGAACGCGCATTGACTAAAGAAGAGTATTTAACCAGTCATTAATCGCGACGCTAATCATTTTAAACATATTCAAGGGGACGATAAACGTCATGACAAAAGATATTTACTTGGAACATGGGAAAAAAGTTGCGATTTCTTGTTTCTCAGCTTTTCTATGTGCTCTCAGTATGAATCTTTTCTTAATACCTGCCCAAGTATACGCATCTGGTATTAATGGAGCAGCTCAGTTGGCCGCTGACTTAATTTATAGTGGTCTTCACTTTCGTGTATCTATTAGCCTACTGATTTTATTATTGAACTTACCAATTGCCTTTTTAGGTTGGTACAAGGTAGGAAAGACTTTTACGTTTTATAGTTTTGTGACGGTTATCTTAACATCGCTTTTCCTAGGTGTTATTCCTGTTTCAGAGCTTTCAAATGACCTCTTGTTAAATGCTATCTTCGGAGGAATTATTTCGGCTGTTGGGGTAGGAGTTGCCTTGAAATTTGGTATTTCAACTGGCGGTTTGGATATTATTGCGATTTATCTGACTAGAAAGTGGCGTAAATCCTCAACTGGTCGTTACTTTATGACTTTAAATGGCATCATTATCTTAATTGCAGGATTTGTTTATCAATGGCAATACGCTCTCTATACGTTAATATCTCGCTATGTTAACAGTTATGTTATCGATAATATTCATACAAAATATCAAAAATTAACCATTATAGCTGTTACAGAATATGCAGATACGATGGTTGATGCCATCCAAACTCGCTTTGATAGAGGAGCGACTGTAACACCGTCATATGGAGGTTATTCAAAGAAAAAATTATTTTCCATTATGATTGTGGTTAGTCATTATGAATTGTATGAAATGGAAAAGTTAATCAAACACATAGATCCCCAGGCTTTTATTAATATTTTAGAGACGACTAAAATTGTAGGTGTATTTCATTCTGAAGAGGAACAACGTGCGGTTCAAGCCATGAAGGAAAGGAAGGTTCAAGAGAAAAAGAAGCTTCCGTTAAGTGATCAAGAGTATGAAAAATTTAAGAGCCTGATCGACAATCACAATTATCAAATTGGATATGGACCTGGTTATGGTCACTATTCATTTTCTAATGAAATAAAGGATTAAGATTTATTTTGGGTTGCAGTTGACTCTTGTCTTGTATTGAAAAGCCGCTTGACTAAGGACTTAGTTAGGCGGCTTTTTTAAGTGATTGTGAAAACTTATCGAGTTATTTCATGTGCGTTTGCGCAATCAATTTTTTTCGTAATTTCTTTTCACTAAAAACCCAACCAGTATATGAACTTTCGATTGTTAGATCTTTCGATAATAAGGCAACTGCAACGAACGGATAATGGCCAGGTACATAATATCGTAAATCAATAAATCTAAGTTCGTATCCATAGTCAAATGATTTGAGTTCCCATCTATAAATAGGAGAAAATGATAAAAAGGCACGTATATTTTTATCTTGTTTTGCTGAAAGAACTAAATCACTACTTGGCACGGGAGGGCGGTCAAACTGGTCGATGATGAAAACAGCTTTACCGTCTAATTTCCCTACATAAAATTGGTCTTTTGATTTTGCTGCAAAGTGATAAGAATACATTCGGATGTTTGGCGATAAATAAATTTCAATTAGATTAGGTAGTTCTTTCATTAGGGCTTTTTTTGTTTGATGATATTGATACGTTCGTAAAATATAGTATACAATTAAAAGCATGTAAATCGTGAGAAATATCACGCCTGCGTGATCAGTAAAATACCAAAAGGCGAGCCCAATAAAATGCAATCCAAAAATAACAGGATCAAATATGGGTATGATGCAGAGAGCCACCCATTTTTTTGATATAGGTCGTATAGCTTGTGTTCCATAGGCGTTAAAAATGTCTACAAAAACATGTAAAAAGACGGAAAACAATGTCCATAGAAAGACATGTAGAAGAAAACTGGATGGAAATAGGTAATTTAAGATAATAGTGATCACGCATGGCCATAGAAGTGTAGCTGGTAGAGAGTGAGTGATACCTCGATGGTTTCGGATATAAATAGCATTATTCTTTAATTTTAGAACTGTGTCGATATCAGGTATAACAGATCCTACCAGAGTACCAATCATGACAGCATGAAATGTCGCTGTTGATTGACTCATCACAGGATCCAATGTGGAAAGTCCAGCTATTCCTAATCCCATGACGACATGCGTACCGGAATCCATAACAAATTTCCTCCTCTATTCCTTACAAACCGCTTCTAATATTAGAAAAAAACGATGTACTCTAACTATACCTTTAATTTAGGTGTGAAACATCTTTTTTAGTAAAAAAATATATCTGTATTCTTAACTCTGTTTATTATATTAAATTGTATTAAACTCATTATGTTATATACGTTGGAGTGGATTTTCTTGAATAAAACAAATTTATTTAAACATGTAGACGTCAATCAATTTAATCATGATTTACTCCATTGGTTTTATGAAAACAAGCGTGACTTACCGTGGAGAAAAACGCAAAATCCATATTATATCTGGATATCCGAGATTATGCTTCAACAAACACAGGTTGATACCGTGATTCCTTATTATGAACGGTTTATTAAAACCTTCCCTACAATGGAAGATTTAGCTTATGCTGATGAAGAAACGGTTTTAAAAAATTGGGAAGGATTAGGCTATTATTCACGAGCACGCAATCTTCAACAAGGTGTTCGAGAGGTTGTTGAAGAATATGACGCCAAAATTCCGGAAACACGAAAAGAAATTTTATCTTTAAAAGGTGTTGGACCTTATACATCAGGGGCTATTTTAAGTATCGCTTATAATGTACCTGAGCCTGCCGTTGACGGTAACGTGATGCGTGTTTTATCTCGTGTCTTTATGATTGATGACGATATTACAAAGGTCAAAACAAAGAAACATTTTGAAGATATTGTCTATCGACTCATCCCTCATACAGATCCTTCTGGTTTTAACCAAAGTTTGATGGAGCTTGGTGCACTTGTATGCAAACCGAGGCAACCCGAATGTTTGACTTGTCCACTCCAAAAACATTGCTTAGCCTATGATGAAGGAGTGCAACATGAGTTTCCTGTAAAAAAGAAAAAAACAAAGCCGAAACCTATGTCATATATAGTATTAATCATTTATAATTCAAAAAAACAAATTTTAATAGAAAAACGCCCTGAAAACGGTTTGCTTGCCAACTTATGGCAATTTCCAATGATTCAAATTGAAGATGATGATCAAATTACTCATGGAGAGCAGATCATCACGAAAAACATCAAGGGCGTGACAGATATCGAAAATACAAAGAAACAATTCTTTCATCAATTTTCCCACCTCAAATGGAGCTTAAACCTATTTCGTGCGAATTTGTTAGTAAAAGAAACATGGGAAAGAGGAAAATGGGTAGACCGTGGTGACCTTGAACTTTATCCTTTTCCTGTGTCACACCAAAAAATCATTCAGACGCTTATATAACAATTAATCCAAAAGGAGCTCAATTCGACGCTAGAGCTCCTCAATTAATTCAAAAGTAGCTCAATTCGACGCCAGAGCGCCTCAATTAATCCAAAAGGAGCTCAATTCGACGCTAGAGCGCCTCAATTAATCCAAAAGTAGCTCAATTCGACGCTAGAGCGCCTCAATTAATCCAAAAGTAGCTCAATTCGACGCTAGAGCTCCTCAATTAATCCAAAAGTAGCTCAATTCGACGCCAGAGCTCCTCAATTAATTCAAAAGTAGCTCAATTCGACGCCAGAGCGCCTCAATTAATCCAGAAGTAGCTCAATTCGACGCCAAAGCGCCTCAATTAATCCAAAAGTAGCTCAATTCGACGCTAGAGCGCCTCAATTAATCCAAAAGTAGCTCAATTCGACGCTAGAGCTCCTCAATTAATCCAAAAGTAGCTCAATTCGACGCTAGAGCGCCTCAATTAATCCAGAAGTAGCTCAATTCGACGCCAAAGCGCCTCAATTAATCCAAAAGTAGCTCAATTCGACGCTAGAGCTCCTCAATTGATCCAAAAGTAGCTCAATTCGACGCTAGAGCTCCTCAATTAATCCAAAAGTAGCTCAATTCGACGCCAGAGCGCCTCAATTAATCCAGAAGTAGCTCAATTCGACGCCAAAGCGCCTCAATTAATCCAAAAGGAGCTCAATTCGACGCTAGAGCTCCTCAATTAATTCAAAAGTAGCTCAATTCGACGCCAGAGCTCCTCAATTAATTCAAAAGTAGCTCAATTCGACGCCAGAGCTCCTCAATTAATCCAGAAGTAGCTCAATTCGACGCCAAAGCGCCTCAATTATTCAAAAGTAGCTCAATTCGACGCTAGAGCTCCTCAATTAATCCAAAAGTAGCTCAATTCGACGCCAGAGCTCCTCAATTAATCCAAAAGTAGCTCAATTCGACGCCAGAGCTAAGCTGCTATTCATGTTATCCATCCAATGACTGATAGAGTCCGTATAATTGTGTAAAAAGAAAAGGGTCAAGACCCATTCTCATGTTACAATGTTTTCGACCAAGAAAAATTTGTACAGGAGGAATGGGATACATGACCCAATTTAATCTTACCTTAAATCTTGACCAGTTAAAAGACGAATTAATGGATTCTAACTTAAACACTGTAGTTAAATCATCGATTGTCCTGATCCTAAACCAAGTCATGGAACAAGAACGGGATGACTATTTACAGGCAGCGGCCTATGAACGGAATTCCGAGCGGGTGGACTACAGAAACGGTTACTATGAGCGTGATTATACGATGACATTTGGCCGTATCAAGCTCAAGGTTCCACGCACCCGAAATGGCGAATTTTCTACCTCGGTCTTCGAAAAATATAAGCGTGCCGAACAAGCCTTGGTCCTGTCTATGCTGGAAATGGTCGTCAATGGGGTCTCTACTCGAAAAGTCACCAAAGCGGTGGAACAGCTCTGCGGCGAAAAGGTGTCCAAATCCTTTGTCTCGTCCCTAACGAAACAGTTGGACCCGGTTGTAACCGAATGGGCGCAGCGATCGTTAATTGGTCATGAGTACAAGTATGTGTATGTGGATGCAATGTACATTAAAGTGCGGGAGTACCAGAAAGTCGTCTCCAAAGCTGTCTACGTGGCGATTGGCATTAACGAACAAAACAAACGGGAGATCATTGGCTTCAGTATCAGTCATGCCGAATCCAAAGAAGGGTGGAAAAACTTTTTTCAAGACCTTCAATCACGCGGCCTACAGTCTCCGAAACTAGTGATTTCAGATGCGCATGAAGGCTTGAAGAACGCTATCCAAGAGTCTTTTGTCGGCTCAGGATGGCAAAGATGCACGGTGCACTTTAAACGGAATCTGTTTGACAGCCTGCCCAAAAAAGGAACCGAAGAATTTCGATCCTTAATCAAGGAACTGTTTAACTGCCAGTGCCCCAAAAAAGCCAGAGCGGTTCGTGACGACATCTTTCAGGCGTACGAAGAGAAAAAAGGCTACGAAAAAGTTCTCAAACAGTTGGATGAAGGGTTCGAAGATGCGATTCAGTTTATGAATGAGCCCCCATCTTATCATGCTCAGTTGCGCACCACGAATAACCTTGAACGATTGAATTCCGAAATTCGACGGAGAGAGCGAGTCATCCGTATTTTCCCGAACACTCAGTCCGCTTTCAGGTTAATCGGCGCCGTCCTTAAAGACTATGGGGAGACGCTGGACAGAGGAGGCCGAACGTTCCTGAAGGAAGGGAAATCTGACTCGTAACGTGTCATTTGACATGGAGCCTCCGGCGATCATGAGTCCAAGCCAGAGAGCCAGGTGGCAGGCAACCAGGCTCGCCAACCAGGCTATCATGCTCGCCCCTCCATGTAAAATGGTGGGAAATCTCGGGCCGGCACTCGTTCCGGCCTCCTTAGAAGAGCGAAAATCATTGTAACAGTTTTTACACAAAAAAATGGACTTGACTCAATGACTTATCGTTTCATGTGCACTTACATAATTTTTTGTATAAAAAAATGTAGGTTGGTTAAATTAACAGTCGTGGAGGTGATAAACAATGGGTAAGAAAACACAAGCAGGTACTAATGCTCAACAAGTAAAAAAACAAAACCAACAATCTGCTGCTGGTGCCTCAGCTGGTCAATTTGAAGCTGAATTTGGTTCTGAAACTGACGTACAACAAGTACGTAAACAAAACCAACAATCATTGCAGAAAAAAGGCCAAAACCAAAAATAAGTTCATCGCCTTACATGAAAAGCATCTCCCCTCTCGATTCGAGAGAAGGAGATGCTTTTTATTATAAAAAATATAGCAATATGTTTTATAATTCCTAAGCTAAAAGCTATAATAGATGTATTAAACATATGAATGGGAAAGGAGAACGGCAATGCGTTTTCCTCGTGTTGGAGAAAACATACAAATACAAAGCTATAAACATGATGGGACACTTCATCGTGTTTGGGAACAGACACGTGTATTAAAAGCAGACTCAAATGTTATTATCGGCGCAAATGATCAAACGATAGTAACTGAATCAGATGGAAGAAGATGGAGGACTAAAGAGCCTGCCATTACGTATTTTAGTACGACGGAATGGTTTAATATCATTTGTATGATCAGGCAAGATGGTGTGTACTATTACTGTAATCTGGGATCTCCAGCAACCTTCGACGAAGAGGCGTTGAAATATATCGATTATGATTTGGATATTAAAGTTTTTCCAAATCGCTCTTACAAGTTACTGGATGAAGATGAGTATTCTCTTCATAAAAAAAGGATGAATTATCCCGAAAAGTTGGACAACATATTAAAAAATCACGTTAAAGAGTTGATACTTTGGATTAAAGAAGAACGTGGTCCATTCAATCTTGCCTTTGTTGAAAATTGGTATCGTTTTTATAAAAGTATGTGAAACGGAGTGTTAAATCTGGGTAGTATTAAAAGATATTTGCAATTTGTAAAACCGTATAAGAAAGCTATTATAGCAACCATCTCAATTGGCATCGTCAAATTCGGCATTCCTCTTTTGTTACCATTGATACTTAAATATGTGATTGATAACGTCATCAATGCTTCAATATCTGATACAGAAAAGTTACATAAGCTCATTTTAGTTATAGGAGGAGCCTTTTTTATTTTTGTTGTGATCCGCCCTCCAGTTGAATATTTTAGACAATACTGGGCTCAATCAACAGCAAATAAAGTGTTATATGACATTCGTGATCGAATTTTTTCTCACTTACAGAAATTAAGTTTAAAGTTTTATTCCAACACTAAAGGTGGAGAAATCATTTCCCGAGTCATCAATGATGTAGAGAGTACAAAGGACTTTGTCATCACTGGTTTAATGAATATTTGGTTAGATATGACGACAATTGTGATAGCGTTAATCATCATGTTTTCATTAAATTGGGTCCTCGCCCTTATTTCAATTATCATGTTTCCCTTTTATGGAATAGCCATTAAATTCTTTTTTTCCCGTTTACGAAAACTAACAAAAAAACGATCGCAAGCGTTAGCCGAGATGCAAGGTCATCTTCATGAAAGAGTTCAAGGAATGAGTGTTATTAAAAGCTTTGCTATTGAACCGGTTGAACAGGAACGTTTTGATGAACGAAATATGAACTTTTTGCAACGAGCATTAAAGCATACCGCATGGAACGCAAAAACATTCTCTGTAGTGAACACCATTACGGATATTTCTCCATTATTGATTATTGGAATAGGTGGCTTGATGGTCATTCAGGGGGATATTACTGAAATTGGTACCATTGTCGCTTTCTTCGGTTATATGGATCGATTGTATGAGCCATTGAGACGATTAGTTAATTCATCAACAACGTTGACACAATCTATTGCTTCAATGGATCGGGTTTTTGAACTTATGGATAAACCCTATGACATTGATGATAAAGAGAATGCGGAAATGCTCGATTATGTTTATGGAAATATCTCATTTCAAAACGTCACATTTAGATATGACGAGAAAGAATCACCTGTTTTATCGAATATTAATTTAGATATTAAAAAGGGGGAAACAATTGCTTTAGTTGGGATGAGTGGTGGAGGTAAGTCGACGATTGTTAGTCTTATTCCACGTTTTTATGATGTATCAGAAGGAGCCATTCTGCTAGACGGAAAGGATATTCGTTCCTTTAAAGCTAGATCATTACGTGACAAAATTGGCATGGTTTTACAAGACACGATTTTGTTCAGTGATACTGTTAAAAATAACATAAAAATGGCCAATCCTGATGCATCGGATGAAGAAATTATTCATGCAGCTAAGCTTGCTAATGCGCATGATTTTATCAAGCAACTTCCCCAAGGTTATGATACACAAGTTGGAGAACGCGGGGTTAAATTATCTGGAGGGCAGAAACAGAGAATATCGATCTCACGCGTGTTCTTAAAGAACCCACCACTTTTAATCTTAGATGAAGCAACAAGCGCATTGGATCTAGAAAGTGAACACTATATTCAAGAAACACTTAATACATTGGCAAAAAATCGAACAACTTTTATCGTCGCTCACCGATTATCTACCATTACGCATGCCGACCGTATTGTTGTGATAGAATCAGGACAAATTACGGAAATAGGTAATCATCACGAATTGATGAATAAAAGAGGAAGTTATTATGATTTATTTCAAGTTCAACAGCTTGAATCTATATAATTGACCCTGAATTATTCATACCTTCTTCAAAAAACATGATTCTAGTCAAACATGATTTATTTATCTATTTTCTCGAAAGATCTAAGATCATTTTGCGTCCTAAACGGGTTGTTTCAAAATTAGCTGTTTAAAATTAACGTTTTTAG